>NZ_JBEPSJ010000007.1:0-5510 GCF_040548875.1 Conyzicola nivalis | reverse complement strand
TTATGTCCGGCGGTGTCCTACTCTCCCACAAGGTCCCCCTTGCAGTACCATCGGCGCAGAGAGTCTTAGCTTCCGGGTTCGGAATGTGACCGGGCGTTTCCCTCTCGCTATGGCCGCCGAAACTCTTTTGATCTGTATCAAAAAGGTTTCGCGATCAGTAACGTCTGTGTCGATCCTGCCAGCTGTGCTGGTGGGGGTCGAACAGGTTGGTTTCTGTTCGCGGTTCCCGACCGTAGATCAGGAACCACATAGTGGACGCAAGCATACTCATCACCCCGTATGAGGGGGCAGAAGGTGTTATCAATTTATCGGCTTATTAGTACGGGTCAGCTCCACGAGTCTTTAGTCCTCGCTTCCACATCCCGCCTATCAACGCAGTAGTCTAGCTGCGAGCCTCTCGACTAAAAGTCTTGGAAATCTCATCTTGAAGCCGGCTTCCCGCTTAGATGCTTTCAGCGGTTATCCGTTCCGAACGTAGCTAATCAGCGGTGCTCCTGGCGGAACAACTGACACACCAGAGGTTCGTCCATCCCGGTCCTCTCGTACTAGGGATAGCTCTTCTCAAATTTCCTGCGCGCGCAGAGGATAGGGACCGAACTGTCTCACGACGTTCTAAACCCAGCTCGCGTACCGCTTTAATGGGCGAACAGCCCAACCCTTGGGACCTACTCCAGCCCCAGGATGCGACGAGCCGACATCGAGGTGCCAAACCATGCCGTCGATATGGACTCTTGGGCAAGATCAGCCTGTTATCCCCGAGGTACCTTTTATCCGTTGAGCGACAGCGCTTCCACAAGCCACTGCCGGATCACTAGTCCCGACTTTCGTCCCTGCTCGAGTTGTCACTCTCACAGTCAAGCTCCCTTGTGCACTTACACTCGACACCTGATTACCAACCAGGTTGAGGGAACCTTTGGGCGCCTCCGTTACTTTTTGGGAGGCAACCGCCCCAGTTAAACTACCCACCATGCACTGTCCCTGAACCGGATCACGGTTCGAAGTTAGATATCCAGAGTGACCAGAGTGGTATTTCAACAATGACTCCACCCGAACTAGCGTCCGAGCTTCACAGTCTCCCACCTATCCTACACAAGCCACACCGAACACCAATACAAAGCTATAGTAAAGGTCACGGGGTCTTTCCGTCCTTCTGCGCGTAACGAGCATCTTTACTCGTAGTGCAATTTCGCCGAGTCCACGGTTGAGACAGCTGGGAAGTCGTTACGCCATTCGTGCAGGTCGGAACTTACCCGACAAGGAATTTCGCTACCTTAGGATGGTTATAGTTACCACCGCCGTTTACTGGGGCTTAAATTCTCAGCTTCGCCTTGCGGCTAACCGTTCCTCTTAACCTTCCAGCACCGGGCAGGCGTCAGTCCGTATACATCGTCTTGCGACTTAGCACGGACCTGTGTTTTTAGTAAACAGTCGCTTCCCACTGGTCTCTGCGGCCTTCAAACGCTCCAGGAGTAAATCCCTTCACGCATCAGGCCCCCCTTCTCCCGAAGTTACGGGGGCATTTTGCCGAGTTCCTTAACCATGGTTCTCTCGATCTCCTTGGTATTCTCTACCTGACCACCTGAGTCGGTTTGGGGTACGGGTGACTTGAACCTCGCGTCGATGCTTTTCTCGGCAGCATAGGATCACTGATTTCGTCCGTGAGGACTACCCGTCGGGTCTCAGGCTATGTGAACGGCGGATTTGCCTACCGTTCGCCCTACATCCTTAGACCGGGACAACCATCGCCCGGCTCAGCTACCTTCCTGCGTCACACCTGTTAATACGCTAACCGCACCAGCATAGGGTCGTGTGCTAGGCCCCACGCTTCACCCCGAAGGGATCCGTCTAGGGGATTCAGACACTTAGCATTACTGGATTGATTTGGGCGGTTCTTCGTCAGTACGGGAATATCAACCCGTTGTCCATCGACTACGCCTGTCGGCCTCGCCTTAGGTCCCGACTTACCCAGGGCGGATTAGCCTGGCCCTGGAACCCTTGGTCTTTCGGAGGACGGGTTTCTCACCCGTCTTTCGCTACTCATGCCTGCATTCTCACTCGTGTGGCCTCCACGGCTGGTTTACACCGCCGCTTCGCTGGCCACACGACGCTCTCCTACCACTCCGTACGCCTGGACCCTTGCGGGCCGGGCTACTATACGAAATCTACAACTTCGGTGGTGTGCTTGAGCCCCGTTACATTGTCGGCGCGGAACCACTTGACCAGTGAGCTATTACGCACTCTTTCAAGGGTGGCTGCTTCTAAGCCAACCTCCTGGTTGTCTATGCAGCTCCACATCCTTTCCCACTTAGCACACGCTTTGGGACCTTAGTTGGTAGTCTGGGTTGTTTCCCTCTCGACGATGAAGCTTATCCCCCACCGTCTCACTGCTGCGCTCTCACTTACCGGCATTCGGAGTTTGGCTGACGTCAGTAAGCTTTTGGGCCCCATCGGCCATCCAGTAGCTCTACCTCCGGCAAGAAACACGCAACGCTGCACCTAAATGCATTTCGGAGAGAACCAGCTATCACGAAGTTTGATTGGCCTTTCACCCCTAACCACAGGTCATCCCCTCCATTTTCAACTGAAGTGGGTTCGGTCCTCCACGACGTCTTACCGTCGCTTCAACCTGCCCATGGATAGATCACTTCGCTTCGGGTCTAGAACCAGCGACTAAAACGCCCTATTAAGACTCGCTTTCGCTACGGCTGCCCCACTCGGGTTAACCTCGCCACTGATCACTAACTCGCAGGCTCATTCTTCAAAAGGCACGCTCTCACCCCTACTAAGGAGGCTCGAACGGTTTGTAAGCAGACGGTTTCAGGTACTATTTCACTCCCCTCCCGGGGTACTTTTCACCTTTCCCTCACGGTACTTGTCCGCTATCGGTCATCTGGGAGTATTTAGGCTTACCAGGTGGTCCTGGCTGATTCACACGGGATTTCTCGGGCCCCGTGCTACTTGGGATCCTTCTCGAGCCATTGCGACATTTCGACTACCGGGCTGGCACCGTCTATGGCTGGCCTTTCAAGACCATTCGTCTATATCGCGTTGTAACTCTTGCTGTACGGCAGTAACAGCTGAAAAGTCCCACTACCCCGACCATGCAACGCCTGCCGGCTATCACACATGATCGGTTTGGCCTCTTCCGGTTTCGCTCGCCACTACTAACGGAATCACGGTTGTTTTCTCTTCCTGGGGGTACTGAGATGTTTCACTTCCCCCCGTTCCCTCTACCCGCCCTATATATTCAGGCGGGAGTCACCAGGTCGCACAAGTACGCCTGGCGGGGTTTCCCCATTCGGAAATCCTCGGATCACAGCTCTATTATCAGCTCCCCGAGGCTTATCGCAGATTTATACGTCCTTCTTCGGCTCCAGATGCCAAGGCATCCACCGTCTGCTCTTAAAAAATTGATATCACATGAGTAACCCAGAACACCCCGGAGGGTGTCTGGATAATTTATATGACGCGGATCGATCCGATTCCGGACACCCGGAGGCGTCCATCCCATCTCGTCCGCATCTTTCAAGATGCTCGCGTCCACTGTGTAGTTCTCAAAATACGGGCGGTACTCCCCCGCCAGGAATCACAAGGAAACCATGGCGGCAGAAGTCCAGAGGTCCGATCGGCACCGTCCGAAGACGACGCCGGCCCGGTCCCTCAGGACCCAACAGCGTGCACAAGACCGTTCAGGAGACAACGACCGTTCCGAACCCCGGAGGGTTGTACTGGGTCAGGACTCTCCGTCCTGGTCAATGTCAATGTTCCACCCATGAGCGCCACCGGAGGACGTATGCCTCCGAAATGGCTTACGAGGCGGATAAGCGCTGTATACAGACGCTGTCCTCGAGTGCTCCTTAGAAAGGAGGTGATCCAGCCGCACCTTCCGGTACGGCTACCTTGTTACGACTTAGTCCTAATCACCGATCCCACCTTCGACAGCTCCTCCCTTGCGGTTAGGCCACTGGCTTCGGGTGTTACCGACTTTCATGACTTGACGGGCGGTGTGTACAAGGCCCGGGAACGTATTCACCGCAGCGTTGCTGATCTGCGATTACTAGCGACTCCGACTTCATGAGGTCGAGTTGCAGACCTCAATCCGAACTGAGACCGACTTTTTGGGATTCGCTCCACCTCACGGTATTGCAGCCCTTTGTATCGGCCATTGTAGCATGCGTGAAGCCCAAGACATAAGGGGCATGATGATTTGACGTCATCCCCACCTTCCTCCGAGTTGACCCCGGCAGTCTCCTATGAGTTCCCACCATTACGTGCTGGCAACATAGAACGAGGGTTGCGCTCGTTGCGGGACTTAACCCAACATCTCACGACACGAGCTGACGACAACCATGCACCACCTGTTTACGAGTGTCCAAAGAGTTGACCATTTCTGGCCCGTTCTCGTATATGTCAAGTCTTGGTAAGGTTCTTCGCGTTGCATCGAATTAATCCGCATGCTCCGCCGCTTGTGCGGGCCCCCGTCAATTCCTTTGAGTTTTAGCCTTGCGGCCGTACTCCCCAGGCGGGGAACTTAATGCGTTAGCTGCGACACAGAAACCGTGGAATGGCCCCTACATCTAGTTCCCAACGTTTACGGCATGGACTACCAGGGTATCTAATCCTGTTCGCTCCCCATGCTTTCGCTCCTCAGCGTCAGTTACGGCCCAGAGATCTGCCTTCGCCATCGGTGTTCCTCCTGATATCTGCGCATTCCACCGCTACACCAGGAATTCCAATCTCCCCTACCGCACTCTAGTCTGCCCGTACCCACTGCAGGCCCGAGGTTGAGCCTCGGGTTTTCACAGCAGACGCGACAAACCGCCTACGAGCTCTTTACGCCCAATAATTCCGGACAACGCTTGCACCCTACGTATTACCGCGGCTGCTGGCACGTAGTTAGCCGGTGCTTTTTCTGCAGGTACCGTCACTTTCGCTTCTTCCCTACTAAAAGAGGTTTACAACCCGAAGGCCGTCGTCCCTCACGCGGCGTTGCTGCATCAGGCTTGCGCCCATTGTGCAATATTCCCCACTGCTGCCTCCCGTAGGAGTCTGGGCCGTGTCTCAGTCCCAGTGTGGCCGGTCACCCTCTCAGGCCGGCTACCCGTCGTCGCCTTGGTGGGCCGTTACCTCACCAACTAGCTGATAGGCCGCGAGTCCATCCTTGACCGAAGTTCTTTCCAGCCCCTCACCATGCGGAGGAGGCTCGTATCCGGTATTAGACACCGTTTCCAGTGCTTATCCCAGAGTCAAGGGCAGGTTACTCACGTGTTACTCACCCGTTCGCCACTAATCCGGAGAGCAAGCTCTCCATCATCGTTCGACTTGCATGTGTTAAGCACGCCGCCAGCGTTCGTCCTGAGCCAGGATCAAACTCTCCATAAATGTTTGACTGCACAAGCCGTCCGAAGACGACCAGGCACATCTAGCGCCGCACGCACCCGGAATAGGATGTCGATGCGACAAGTTTGAAACTGACAGAACAAATCATTACTGACTTGCTTTGTATGTTT
>NZ_JBEPSJ010000006.1:0-92039 GCF_040548875.1 Conyzicola nivalis | reverse complement strand
ACGCGCCGCCGACACCGCCAGCTGCCGGTCCGCGACCTCGGCGTCGTCGAGGAACCTCCCCAGCAGCAGCTGCCTCTGCACATGCGGAGACAGGGTGCGCGGGTCGGGCATCGACTCCCACTCCGGCGGCGGCTCAAACAATGGCGACCCGAAGGACGACGATGCGAAGGACGACGGTGCGGAGAAGGACCCGGGAGCCAGGTCGTCGGGCGGCGGCCCGAACGTCGGATCGTCCTGCAGCACCGGCGCCGGCACCGGCCCCGTGTCATCCGCGATATCGGTGATTGTCATACCCACATTTTCCCACATTAGAACACGTGTTCGAGTGAATGAGGCCGAAATTGTGGAGAAAACCGGGTGCCTGTGGACAACTACGAGCCACCGTGAACTTGGTGCACCGCCCGTCGCACCGGTCAGGCGCTGGTGGCGTCTTCGATCTTCCCGACGAGCTCCTCGATGATGTCCTCGAGGAACAGCACACCGGTGGTGGAGCCGTCCGCGTCGAGGGTGCGGGCGACGTGCGACCCGGCTCGACGCATCGCCGCGAGGGCGTCTTCGAGGTCGGAGCTCGCCAGCACCGACGTCAGCCGGCGGATCCGCTTAGCAGGCACGGGAATTCTGAACGCGACCTGGTCGGTGAGGTCCATCACGTCCTTCAGGTGCAGGTATCCGGTGGGTTCGGAAGCGCCGTCGGTGAGGATGTACCGCGAGTAGCCGTGAACGGCGACCGCCTTCTGGATGTCGGCAGGGGTCGACGTCGGGGGCAGAAGCACCATGTCCGCAATCGGCACCTGCACGTCGGCGACCTTCTTGGTGGTGAACTCGAACGCGTTGGTCAGTGCACCGGATGCATCGTTGAGCACGCCCTCGCGGGTGGACTGCTCGACGATGTCCGCCACCTCGTCCAGCGTGTAGGTGCTCGTCGCCTCGTCTTTGGGCTGCACACGGAAGGCGAGCAGGATGAGATTCGCGAGCCAGTTCAGCGTGCCGATCACCGGTCGGAACACCTTCGACACGAACACCAGCGGCGGGGCCAGCAGCAGGGCCGCACGGTCGGGGACGGAGAACGCGAGGTTCTTCGGCACCATCTCGCCGATGACGACGTGCAGGAAGGTGACCAGCAGCAGGGCGACGATGAAGCCGATCACGCCGATCGCCTCACCCGACAGGGCCGTGAGGCCGAGGGGGATTTCGATGAGGTGGTGGATGGCGGGCTCGGACACGTTGAGGATCACGAGCGAGCACACGGTGATGCCGAGCTGGCTCGTCGCGAGCATGAGCGTGGCGTTCTCCATCGCCCACAGGGTGGTCTTGGCCGCCTTGTTGCCGGCTTCGGCTTTCGGTTCGATCTGCGACCGACGGGCGGAGATGACGGCGAACTCGGCGCCGACGAAGAAGGCGTTGACGACCAGCAGCACGACCAGCCAGATGATTCCGGGGAGATACTCGCTCATGTGAGGTCCTTCTTCAGCTCGTCGACGATCTGGTCGTGTGTGCTCACGGGGTCGTGGTCAGTCGCGGTGTCCGAGGGTGTGAAGCTCAGCCGCAGCACGCGCGCTCTGTCTACCCGTTCGACCCGCAGCATCCCCGTGTCCAGTGCGACCTCGTCGCCGACTTCGGGAATCCTGTCGAGTTCGTCGGTGACGAACCCGGCGATGGTCTCGTGCTCGGACTCCGGCACCGCGATCGCGGCGCGTTCCAGCAGTTCGTCCGGGCGCCATCCGGCGTCGAAGGTGATGGTCTTGCCCGCGCGGATGATGCCGGTTTTGTGCCGGTCGTGTTCGTCTTCCAGTTCGCCGACGATCTCCTCGACCAGATCCTCGAGGGTGGCGATTCCGGCCGTTCCCCCATATTCGTCGGTGACGATGGCGATCTGGAAGCCGCTGCGGCGCAGCAGCACGAGCAGTGTCTCGACCTCCATCGACTCGGGGACCCGTGTCGGCTCCACCATCAGGTCTCGTGCCGTCACCGTGGCGCGGTCGACGAGCTCAACGGCGAATGCCTGTTTGACGTGGACGACGCCGAGGATGTCGTCCGTGTTCTCGCCCGTCACGGGGAAGCGCGAGTAGCCGGTCTGGTGCGACAGTTCGACGATGTGCTCAGCGGTGTGGTCGGCGGCGATCCAGGCCACCTGCACACGCGGGGTCATGACCTCCCCTGCCGAATGGGTGGAGAACCTCAGCGTCCGGTCGAGCAGGGTCGCATGATCCTGGTCGAGCAAGCCCTCCAACGCCGAGCGGCGCACGAGTGATCCGAGCTCCTCGGCCGAGCGGGCACCGGAGAGCTCCTCTTTCGGTTCGATGCCGAAGCCGCGGATGATCGCGTTCGCGGTGTTGTTGAACCCCACGATGATCGGCTTGAAGACCATCGTGAACAGCGTCATGAACGGGATGACGACCTTCGCCGTCGCCAGCGGAAGGGCGAGCGCGAAGTTCTTCGGCACCAGTTCGCCAATCACCATGGAGAACAGTGTCGCCAGCAGGATGCCGACGATAGTACCGACCGCTGGGACGATAGCCTCGGGGACGCCGACGCCGGTCAGCGGGCCTTCGAGCATCGAGCTGACGGCCGGCTCGAACGTGTACCCGGTGAGAAGCGTGGTGATCGTGATGCCGAGCTGCGCGCCGGAGAGGTGCGTCGACGTGATCTTCAACGCCCGGATGGTCGGGCCGAGACGTTTCTCGCCGCGAGCCTGCCGGTTCTCCAGGTCGTTGCGGTCGAGGTTGACCAACGCGAACTCGGAGGCCACGAAGAGACCGGTGCCGACGGTCAGGAGCAGGCCGATACCGACCATGATCCACTCATTCATCTCTCGCCCCTTCCTGAACTCGAGCCACGAGGGTCAACGGGTTAAGGGGCTGGGATCTGTGATGGGGAGGGTCGTCCATATCCGAGCAGTGTATCCAGACTGGCCCGGCAGAAGCTGAGCGCCGGCGGATCGGGAGCCGGGTTCATCCGCCAAGACGTGGTGCCGCTGGCCGTCGTGGCGGAGGGTCAGGGGCCTCCGAGCCAGTGGTCGATGCGATGGTGGTCGGGCGTGAAGCCGTGACTGACGCCCCACAGCACTGCCTGGGTGCGTGAGGTGGCGCCGATCTTGGCGTAGACATTGCGGATGTAGAGCTTCACCGTGTTCGGGCTCAGGTAGGTGAGCGACGCGACCTCGGCGTTGCTCTTGCCCTGCGTGATCAGCGCGAGAACCTCAGCCTCCCGGTCGGTGATGCCCTCGTGCCGCCCCGGCCATTCGATTCCGGGCGCATTGCCGGCCCGCCGGGGAGGGTCGCTCACCACGACCTCGCCGTCGCGGACGGCTTCCAGCGCTGCGACCAGTTCGCGGGCGGTGAGCGATTTCGCCAGGTAGCCGCGAACGCCCTGCTCGAGGGCCTGGGCGACCAGGTCCGGGTGGAAGTTCCAGGTGTAAACGACGACATGGGACGCACGCGGACTGCGGACGAGGGAGGCGATCTCGTCGTGATCGGACTCGGGCTGCGCGAAGGAGTCGTACAGCACGATGTCGACCGTGTCCTTGAGGTCGAAATTCGCGTCGATCTCGGCGACCACGACGCGGTGACGGTAGTGGTCGAACATGTGGGCCAGACCCGCGAGCACGACGTCGTAGTCGTCGACCAGCGCGACGGTGAGGGGTTCGGCCATGCCTCGACGATACGCCCGATAGCACGAGAGGACTACACCCTTTGGGGTGTACCGGCCATTCGACCGCTCTGGCTGAATTGCTCTCGGCTCGGCATCCGCTGGGCCGTCAGGCACGGTCAGACGTGCAGAAGAAAGGATGACCCATCATGATCGGTCTCATCATCAGCCTCATCGTCATCGGCCTCATCGCCGGGGCACTCGCCCGACTCGTCGTTCCGGGGAGGCAGAACATCAGCATCCCGATGACCATCCTGCTCGGCATCGTCGGCTCGTTCGTCGGGGGCTTCCTCGGCTTCCTGATCTTCCAGCGCGACCCGATGGACGGCTTCTTCCAGCCCGCCGGAATCATCGGATCGGTGATCGGCGCGATCATCGTGCTGTTCCTCTACACGCGCTTCGCGGGCCGCAGCGCCGTCCGGCGCTAGTCGGTGGCGTCCCGTCCGGTGGTGCTGGCGCACACCGGACGGGGCCTTCCTCCGAAGCGGGATGTGTCGGGGTTCAGCGGCCGCGTCCGGGCGTCATCCGACCGCGGCCAGGCGCCCGTCGACGGCTTCGGCAGAGAACGTCTGCTCGATCACCATGTGCCGGGCCCCGTGCACTGCGGCGTCGGAACCGAGGCCGCTCGTCGTGATGACGAGCTCCCTCGTGGCCAGCGGAACCGTGCGCGCGAAGATGCTGTCGCGAACCGCGTTCAAAAAGTAGTCGCCGGTCGCGGTGATAGCACCGCCGAGCACGAGCACCTCGGGGTTGAGCAGCGCGACGGAGGTGGCGAGCACATCGCCGAGCAACCGGCCCGCCCGCGTCACGGTCTCGATAGCGTGGGCGTCGCCGGCGGCGAGCAATCGTGCCACGTCGCTGGTCGACTCGACGCTCGTGCCCGATTCTTTGAGCGTGCGCGCGATGGCGCCGCCGCTGGCCTCGGTCGCGAGGCATCCGATCGCTCCGCACGTGCACTGTCTGGTGTATTCGTCGCCCACCATGCGGATGTGCCCGATGTCACCCGCGCCGCCGGAGATGCCCCGCTCGGGCTCGCCACGGAGGATGACGCCGGCGCCGATTCCGGTGCCGACCTTCACGAACAGCACGCTCGGCGACGAGGGGTGCCGCTCGCGCATCTCGCCGAGCCCCATGAGGTTCGCGTCGTTGTCGACGAAGACCGGCACGCCGAGGGAGTCGCTCAGCCTCTCGGCCACCGGGTGGTCGTGCCAGCCGGGCATGAGCGGGGGCTGGTTGGGGCGCTGGGTGGAGAACCGCACCGGTCCGGGGATTCCGACGCCGACGCCCGCGACCTCGGAGAGGTGGCGGTTCGACCGGGAGAGCAGCTCGAACAGGCGCTTGGTGACGTTGCGCAGCACCTCGTCGGGGCCGGCGTCGATCTTGATCTCCGACGAGGCCTCGGCGATGATCTGGCCGCCCGCGTCGATCACCGCGAGGTGCGCGTGCGTCGCCCCGAGGTCGACGGCGAGCACGAGCTGGCCCGCCTCGTCGAACGACAGGATGCGTGCAGGGCGGCCGGTGGCACCCGCGACCTGCCCCGCCTCGCGCAGATAGCCGGCGCCCACCAGCTGCGACATGCGCAGCGACAGGGTCGAGCGGGAGATGCCCGTCAGGTCTTGGAGTTCGCGCCGGGTGCGCACCTGGCCCGACCGGACCAGCTCGAGGATCGCGCCCGCCGACGTTCCCTGGGTGAGTGCCATGTGTACGACTATCCCTTCTCGGCGCCGGCGGTGAGGCCGCCCGTGAGCAGTCGTTCGGTGAGGAAGAACAGGACGAGGATCGGCAGCGTCAGCACGACCGAGCCCGCCATCAGAATCGTAGTGGGAACTTCGATGCTGCCGGACAACTGCGAGAGCCCCAGCGACACGGTCCACTGCGGCCGCTTGTCGACCAGGAACAGCAGCGCGAAGAGAAACTCGTTCCACGCGATCATGAACACGAACAGGCCCGTGGCGACGACGGAGGGCATGGCGAGCGGCAGGGTGATGCGACGCAGGATCCCGATGCGGGTGAGACCGTCCATCAGCCCGGCCTCCTCGACGGCGACGGGCACCGTCTCGAAGTAGTTGCGCAGCATGTAGATCGCCACAGGCACCGTCTGGGCCGTGTAGACGAGGATCAGGCCGCCGAGCGAGCCGCGCAGCCCGAGCCGCGTGAACAGCACGAAGAGCGGGATCGCGATCACGATCGCCGGAAAGAGGTACGACGCGAGGAACAGCGCGCTGACCTGACGGTGCCCGAAGAACGGCAGGCGGGAGATCGCGTAGGCGCCGGGGATGGCGATCGCGAGCGCGAGCACGACCGAGGACACGGCGACGATCGCGCTGTTGGCGAGGAGGGTGCCGAAGCCCTGCCCGCCGTCGGCGACCGGCGCGAGCACCCGGGCGTAGGTGTCGAGGGTGAGCTCGTCGAAGGCGACGAACAGCGAGCCGGGGTCGCGCAGGAGGCTCTCGATCGGCTTAACCGACAGCACCAGCATGTAGTAGAACGGCAGCAGCACGGCTCCCAGGAATCCGGCCATGACCACCCAGCGCAGGATGCCGAAGACCTTGCGTTCGACGCGGTCGCGACTCCAGCCCCGACGGGGGCGGGTCGATGTGCGTACTCCGGTGGCGGTCATACTTTTTCTCCTCTGCGACGCAGGACGAGCAGGTAGATCGAGAGCATGATCACGAGCACGACGGCGAGGATCACCGACTGGGCGGCGGCTCCTCCGACGTTGCGCTGGATCGTGAGCAGCTCGTAGATGCGCACACTGGCGACGCCCGTTCCCGCGGCGCCTCCGGTGAGCAGGAAGATGTCGTCGAACTCGTTGAACGTCCAGATGGTGCGGAGGATCGCGAGCAGTCCGATGACGGGGAGCAGTTGCGGGAGGACGATGTAGCGGAACGACTGCGACGGGGTCGCGCCGTCGACCATGGCGGCTTCCTCCGGCTCGGTGGAGAGCGCTTCGAGCCTGGCCATGATGAACAGGAACGCGAAGGGGAAGTACCGCCAGCCCTCGAAGGCGATCACGGTGAGCAGCGCGGTGGGCACGGGGATCTCTGCGCCGAGGAACTCCCAGGTGCCGCGCGCCTCGGAGAGGAACGGGATGGGATCGGCCCAGCCGAGCACGTTCTGGCCGAATTCGTTGACGATGCCGAACTCGGGGTTGAGCATGATGCGCCAGATGAAGGTCACGGCCACGACGGGGGCGATGTAGGGCAGCAGCATGGCCGCGCGCACGAACGTGCGTCCGCGGAACGGCTTGCGCACCACGAGCGCTGCGATCAGCCCTAGCGAGATGGCGAGCACGACAGACCCGAAGGTGTAGACGAAAGTGGTGCCGAGGCTCGTCCACAGCGACTTCGAGGTGAGCACGCGCTCGAAGTTGCTCAGAGTGAAATTGCCGAACACGTTCGCGGTACCGATGTTGATGAGCTTCAGTCGCTGGAACGAGATCAGGATCGACCAGATCAGCGGCACCACGACGACCGCGAGAACGATGACGAGGGTCGGGGACATCAGGAGGAAGCCCGTTCGGGCGTCCCTCTGGGTAAGGGTCCTACGCTTCGGCAGGCGGGGTGTTGACACGGTCACTACTTTCCGCGGGTCCCGGGCTGCGTTGCCGCTGCCCGGGACCCGCGTTGTTCGGCGGTGCGAGGTTAGAAGTCGAGGTCTTCCTGGATCGTTGTTGCCTGGGCCTGCGCTTCCGCCGCCGCATCCTGGGCAGAGACACCGGAGTCGAGCATCGACGCGATCGACTGCGGCACGACGAACTGTCCGCCGACGGCAGCGGCGAGTGCGCCCTGTCCCTCGGGGATGCCCCAGCGGTTGAAGCCGTCGGGCGCGGCGACGACGGCGTCGAGGATGTCGGCGCTGTAGACCGAGGAGAGCAGGGCCTTCGTGTCGACCCCGGCCTCGAGCTGCTGCCAGCCGTCGGAGAACTCGGTGGGGTTCTCGGCGGTTCCGGCGCGCGTCGGCACCTTCCCCTCGGGTGCGACTGCGAGCCAGTCGTTGTAGCCGTCGCCCATCATGTACTCCACGAGGTCCTGCGCTTCGGGAGCCGCATCCTGCAGCACCGCCCAGGAGACGATCTCGCCGAAGGAGGCGGGCTCACTGCCGCTGGGGCCTTCGATCGCGCTCACGACGCCGGTGTTCTTCGCGAGGAACGTCGGGTCGGCGGCGCACTCGGCGCAGGTCGGAAGCGCATCGTTGCGGAGGCCGGCGAGCTCGTCGAGGAGGAACGACGACCAGACCACCATCGACGCGCCACCGGCGAAGTAGGTCGCCCGCGTGGTGTCGGCGTCCTGGTTGCCCTGCACCGAGCTGTCCTGGATGAGGTCGGCGTAGAACTGGAAGGCTTCCAAGCACTCGGGGCTGTCGAGGGTGATCGCGTCGTCGGAGTCGACGAGCTGGCAGTCGTTGGCCAGCGCGAAGTGCTCGAAGGTCTGCTGGGTGAACGAGTCGGCGGGTGCCGTGGACGCGACGATGCCGGCGAGGGAGTCGCTGTCGAGGGCAGCAGCCGCCGCGGCGATGTCGTCGTAGCTGGTGGGTGCATCGAGGCCGGCCGCCTCGAACAGGTCGGTGCGGTAGTACAGCAACTGCGCCCAGCCGTCGCTGGGAACGGCGAGCTGGGTGTCCCCGTCACTGGTGAGTTCGAGGGCCCGCTCGGAGAAGGTGTCGGCTCCGAGCTCGTCGATGATGGACGACGCGGCCTCGACATCGAGCAGGTCGTCTGTGGCGAGCTGGTTCACGCCGTTGAGCGACAGCGCCCCGATCATGTCGGGCAGTTCTCCCGCGGCGGCCGACGAGGTCAGCACCGTCGTCAGCTGGTCTTCCGCGACGGCGACGAGCTCGACCTTCACGCCCGTGGCCTTGGTGTACTCGGCGAAGATCGCCTCCTGGGCCGCGACGCGGTCGGCCACGTCCTCGACGGTCCACACCGTGAGAGTCTCGTCCGAGTCGTCCGAGTCGTCGGTGTCGCCGGCGGAGCATCCGCTCAGCGCGATAGCGCACGCGACGGCGACCGCCGTCAATGTCACTGCTTGCTTACGCATGGGTTCTCATTTCGTCTCGATGGATTTCGTTCCACCGTGTGGTGGCGCACTCTTCCGGGTCGTCGTTGACAGGGGATCCACGAGCCGCGGAGCACTTCGCCCATTGAACATGTATTTATGTCCGGCGACAAGACCTAACTCGTATTTCTTCAAATGACTCGCGTGCAAAATGGCACTGTCGTTTTGACCGGTCGATGGATTAATGGCTTGCACAGCGGCGACCGGCATGCGTAGTGTGTGGCGAACGACGCACACGAAGGAGTCTCGCCCGATGGGTTCACTAGTCAGTTTTTCAGCGCCCAGGGTGGCGGAGATCGTGCATGAAGCCGAAGCGCCGCTCTCGGCCGGCGAGGTGCGCGTGCGCACTCTCTTCTCGGGCATCTCCGCCGGCACGGAGCTCACCAGCTACCGGGGCAGCAACCCCAACCTCACGAAGACCTGGGACGCGACGAGCCGCCTGTTCGTTGAGGGCGACTCCGCCGTGTCGTTCCCGATGGCCGGCTTCGGCTACGAGGAGGTCGGTGAGGTGATCGAGGTCGCCGACGGCGTCACCGCGCCGGTCGTCGGCGACACCATCTGGGGCACGTGGGGGCACCGCACCACCGCGGTCCTCGACGCCGAGTTCGCCGCGGCCCGCGTCCTCGACGCCGACGCTGACCCGCGCGTCGGCATGTTCTCCCACATCGGCGCCATCGCTCTCAACGTGGTGCTCGACGCCGACATCCACATCGGCGAGACAGTCGTCGTCTTCGGCCTCGGGGTGCCAGGTCAGCTCGTCGCCCAGCTCGCCCGGCTCAACGGCGCCAGGGTCGTCGCCGTCGACGGCATCGAGGCGCGGCGCGACCTCGCCCTGCAGCTCGGTGCCGACGTCGTGCTCGACCCCGGCAGCGACAACGTCGCCGAGCGCGTGAAGGAGCTGACCGGGGGTCGCGGCGCGGACGTCGCCATCGAGATCACCGGCAACTACCGTGCGCTGCAGGAGGCGATCCGGTCTGTCGCGTACAACTCGCGGGTCTGTGTCGCCGGTTTCTTCCAAGGCGAGGGAGCCGGCCTCAGCCTCGGCGAGGAGTTCCATCACAACCGGGTGCAGATCGTCAGTTCGCAGATCTCGGGCGTCGGGGCCTCCCTTCAGCACCGCTGGGACCGCTACCGGCTCACCAGCACGGCGATCGCACTGGCCACCTCCGGACGGCTGCAGGTCATCCCCCTGATCACCCACACCGTCGAACTGGCGGATGCGGCCGGGGCCTATCAGATGCTCGACGAGCGCCCGCGAGAAGCACTCCAGGTCGTCCTCGACATGCGGGGCGACGCGTGATGGCTGCCGTCAACCCGATCTGCGTGCAGGAGCAGTACCTGCCCGGCGACACGATGAGCGAGAAGTGGGACGTCGCCCAGTCGTGGGGCTTCGATGGCATCGAGCTGCGCGGCAAGGGAGACGGCGTCTTCCTCGAGCGGCTGCCGGAGCTGCGCCGCGCGGCCGCCGCGGGCGTCGTGATGCCGACGGTCTGCGTGGAGATGCTGCACTTCATCGGGGCCTTCGACGAGGACCTGCGTCTGGACGCGGTCACGCAGATGCGCGACCAGCTGCTGGTGATCGCTGAGCTGGGCGGACGGGGCGCGATGACCCCCGCGTCGTACGGCATGTTCTCGCGTCGCCTCCCGCCGTTCGAACCCCCGCGCTCCGAGGAGGACGACACGGCCGTGCTCGTCGACACCCTCGGCGAGCTCGGCGAGTACGCCGCCGAGCTCGGCGTGACGGTGTTTCTCGAGCCCCTCAACCGCTACGAGGACCACATGATCAACCGGCTCGGCGACGCGGTCGCGCTGATCGAGCGGATCGGCCTCGACTCGATGCGGATCGGCGCCGACACCTACCACATGAACATCGAGGAAGCCGATCCCGCGGCGGCCCTGCTCGCCGCGGGCCCCTACATCGGCCACGTTCAGGCGAGCGACTCGAACCGGCTCGAGCCCGGCGCCGGCCACGTCGACTGGCCGCTGTTCGGGGCCACTCTCGCGGCCATCGGCTACGACGGTCCGATCGCGATCGAGAGCCGTCTGTCGGGGCCCGCCGACGAGGTACTGCGCTCGGTGCCGCCACTCCTGCGCAGATACCTGTGACCGCGACCATGCGGGCCGCCGCGACGCGGGTGCTCGAACGCAACTGGCGCGGCACGTACACGGTGCCCGCCGGCGGGCTCTACCCGCACCAGTGGAGCTGGGACTCCGCGTTCATCGCGGTGGGGCTGCGGCACATCTCGCCGCGGCGCGCGCAGATCGAGCTCGACTCGCTGCTGAGCGCGCAATGGCACGACGGGCGGCTTCCGCAGATCGTGTTCAACCGCGAGCGCGACGACGACTATTCGCCCGGGGGCGATTTCTGGCGCAGCGAGACCATCCCCGAGTCATCCGCGGTCTCGACGGCGGGCCTCGTGCAGCCGCCGAACCACGCGCTGGCCGTGCTGCTCGTGCACGAGGCAGACCCGGCAGAGTCGCGACGGAGGCGTTTTCTCCAGCGTGCCTACCCGCGCCTCGTCGCCTGGCACCACTACCTGCGATCCAGGCGGACCGGGCCGTCGGGTCTCGCCCGCATCGTGCACCCGTGGGAGAGCGGGATGGACAACTCGCCCTACTGGGACGCCCCGCTCGCGGCCATGACCGAGACCATCGTCGACGATGTGCCCCGGCCCGACCTGCAGCACGCCGACGCGAGCCACCGGCCGTCGAACGCGGAATACGGCAAGTACCTCTATCTGGCCGGCAGATACCGCGATCACGACTGCGACGACCTCGACGCCCTGTCTCCGTACCAGCTCGAGGACCCGGCCTTCAATGCGCTCTGGGCGCGGTCGGAACTGGCCCTGGCCGACATCGCCGCGGTGCTCGGCGACGACGCCTCCGCCGCCGAGCACCGCGAGAACGCCGAGCAGATCGCTCACGCTCTCGAGTCGCTGTGGGATGAGGGACTCGGATGCTTCGTGGCCCGCGACCTCCTCTCGGGGCGGCTGCAGCGTTTCCGCACCGTCTCCGGACTCGTGCCGCTGCTGCTGCCCGATCTGGCCCACACCGACGCGCTTCTGCAGACCCTGCGCGGTGAGCATTTCGCCCTCGGGCAGGTCGCACTCGTGCCGAGCCACGACCTGACCGCACCCACTTTCGACACAGCCCGCTACTGGCGGGGGCCGTCGTGGTTCAACACCGCCTGGCTCGTCGCGGAGGCGCTCGACGAACGCGGTCACGGCAGCGAGGCCCGGGCGCTCGCCGAGCAGATGTCCTCCCTGGCTCTGACCCACGATTTTCCCGAGTATGTCGACCCTCACACCGGTGCGCCGCGTGGCACGCTGGACTTCAGCTGGACCGCCGCACTGAGCCTCGACCTCTCCATACGACTAGGAGCACGATGACAGCCCCCACCCGCGTGACCGTGTGGAACGAGAACGTGCACGAGACCACACAGCCGGAGATCGCGGAGATCTACCCTCGCGGCATTCACGGTGCCGTCGCGGAGGGGCTCCTCGAACTGCTCGGCGACGACGTGATCGTGCGCACGGCCACCCTCGCCGACCCGGAGCACGGCCTCACGGAGGAGGTGCTCGCCGAGACGGACGTGCTCATCTGGTGGGGGCACACCGCCCACGACCGGGTCGCCGACGAGGTGGTCGACCGGGTGCACCGGCACGTGCTCGCCGGCATGGGCCTCGTCGTGCTGCACTCCGGTCACTTCTCGAAGCCGTTCATCCGGCTGATGGGAACCACCTGCTCGCTCGAGTGGCGCAACGACGGCGACCGCGAGGTGATCTGGACGGTCGCCCCGTCGCATCCGATCGCCGCTGGAATAGCCATGCCCCTCGTGATCGACCACCACGAGACCTACGGGGAGTTCTTCGACGTGCCGACACCCGACGAGGTGGTGTTCGTGAGCGCGTTCGAGGGCGGGGAGGCATTCCGTTCCGGGATGACCTTCACACGCGGCCGCGGACGGATCTTCTACTTCAGCCCCGGCGACCAGAACTACCCGATCTACCACCACCCCCAGATTTGCCGGGTGCTCGCCAATGCCGCCGGCTGGGCGCACAACCGGAGCGACCGTCGGGTACCGGAGGTCGCGAAGCGGCGCTCCGGATGGTTCCTCCCCGAGAGCTAGCGGTCTGGGCACACTCCCCCGTCGGTTGCGGCTCGCTGCGGCTCGCTGCGGCAGACGCTAGCCTCCGACCATGATGGCGAACAATTCTCGGGTCGTCTGCGGCATCGCGGTCGTGCTGGCTCTCGGCGCGGTCGCCGGGTGCGCGCATAGCGACGGCGCGATCGCGCCAGTAGCCGGCGTCTTGGCGGGATCTTCGTCAGCGGGGCCCGACCTCTTCGTGGCTGACACGGGGGTGGAGACCGCACCCCGGTTGCACTCTGAGGCGGACTGGAGCTTCAACACCGACGACCAGGCGGCATTGGCCGAGTTCTCGTCGGCGGTCGTCTCCGGCAAGGTCGTCGCGGTCGAACGTTCCTACGTCGACGACAACGGGCTCGTCGTCACCGCGTACTCCGTGCGGGTGGAGAAGGTCTACAAGGGTGAGGATATCCCCGACGTCATCTCCGTGACCCTCCCCGGCGGATCCGTTGCCCTGGGTGAGTACATCGCCGCCTTGGACACACTGGGCTTGTACGAGATGAAATTCGGCAGCAAGGATCCCGAGCTTCTGCCCACAGCCGGCATGGAAGCGGTACCGGACCAGGATCCGCGGTCCATGGACCCCTCGACACTCGTGACCGAGAACTGGGGTGTGAATCCGGCCAGCGAGTCGACGATCGCCGAGATCCGTCCCGACTCCTGGGTGTTCTACCTCGTGACCGACGACGACGTCTACTACGGTGCGGGTTTCGACCACGCTCTGAGCTATCTGAAAAACGGCCGGGTCTACAGCCTCAACGCCGAATCGGAGGGTTCGCCGGTTTCCGAAGACGAGCTCCTGGGGAGGTAGGCCCGGAGAGTGGCAAGACGGTGCGATCCACCCCCGCGCAACGTCGCCTGCGTCGGCTAGGCGCGGTCGTTCTCGTCTCCGATCATGGGGCGCAGTGCCGCCCCGACGGAAGTCAGGCGCGACAAGACATACTCGTCCATGGGCATCGTCGGATTCTCCGAACGCGCCCATTCGTGCGCACTCCAGTTGGCTGCTCCGTATAGCGCCGCTGCCGTCATGCCCAGCGCATCGCGATCCACCGAAGCGGGTGCGCGGGCGGCCGCGTAACGCTGGAGTCGGTCGATCATGTTCTTGTGCAGAGACGCCTCGGCAGCGAGAAGGTCCGGTTCCGACTCCACGATTCGCCACCGCGCGACCACTGTCGAATGCCCGACGACCCCATACCGTGCCGCGTCTGCAACTGCACGGACCATGACGTCCATCGCCGGGCCCTCTCCGTGCGACAGAGTCTGCTCGAGTCGCCGGAGAGCCGCCTCCATGTCGTACTCGAGTATCGCCCGCTTCGAACCGAAGTACGAGAAGAGGGTGCTTCTGCCGATTCCCACTTCTCGCGCAATCGCCTCCAGCGAGACATTTCGGTAGCCGCGCTCGTCGAACAGCTGCTCCGCGATCCTCCTGATCGCGGCACGACTTGTGTGCGGGGGTCGCCCCGCGCTTCTTGCATCTGCATTCACATGTAGAGCTTGTCAGCATCCCGACGCGAAAACGCATTACCGAACACTGTTCCGATATACTCCACCGAGCGGATAAATCAGTCGCCACCGTTCCGATCGAGGCGATCCCTCGCATGGCGCGAATATCACAAAGGAGTGGTCAATGACCAAAATCGACTTCACAGGGCAGGTCGCCATCGTCACTGGCGCGGGAGGAGGCCTCGGGCGATCCCATGCCGAACTGCTTGCGTCTCGGCATGCTCGCGTCGTTGTGAACGACATCGCGAACGCGGCCGAAGTCGTGGCCGAGATCAATGCCGCGGGCGGTGAGGCGATCGCGAGCGCGGACGACATCTCCACGCCAGACGGCGCGGCGAACCTGGTCCAGTGCGCCATCGATGAATGGGGCACACTCGACATCCTGATCAACAATGCCGGCCGCGCACGATGGACGACTTTTTCCGAGACGACGCCGGAGGAGTATGCGCTGGTGCGCGAGAGCCAGCTCGATGGAACGTATTTCGTCACGCGTGAAGCGTGGCCGATCATGAGGGCCAAGGGCTACGGGCGGATCGTCATCACCAGCTCTGGTCACGGAGCGCTGGGTGGCGCATCATCCATCAGCTACGCAACGAGCAAGGGCGGGCTCTACGGGATGATGCGAGCGGCGGCGATCGACGGGAAAGAGCTGGGCATCATGGTCAATGCGCTTGCCCCCGCCGCGTTCACTCCGATGGCGGTCGAGTACGTGACACCCGAATTCGCCAAGGTGATGGAGGAGAAGATGCCGGCGTCGCTCGTTTCGCCCATCGTCGCTGTTCTCGCGTCGAAGGAGTGCAACGTCACGGGCCAGTTCTTCGACGCCGGGGCCGGACGGGTCGGGACGAGTTACATGGTCTCAGCCCCGGGTTTCTACAGCCGTAATCTGACACCTGAAATGCTTCTCGAGAATTGGGAGCAGGTTGTGTCGACGGATGAAAGCCGCGTCTACTTCGCGTCAACCGAGTCCGGCGAGCTCATCGAGGTCGCCGCACGGATGAGTCAGTCGCGATGATATCAGCGCTGCAGGCCCTGTCTGCCGTCAGCGCCGCGCCACTCCCGACTGCGCCGATCCGCGCCTGCACGATGTGGCGTCGGCGTCGGATCGCCGTATGAGCGCACAAATCCCCGGTGCGAACCGTTGAATGGGACCGTCAATCGGGGATTGACACTCACGTTTCGTCAACCGAGTATTGACGCATGGAAACGAACCCGTTCTCTTTGGATAAGGTCATCTCGTACGTCGAGCACCGTCACCCCGATGGTGATGCGCTCGGAAGGCTGAGCGATGCTGCGCTCATCGGCGCCGACCTCAACGAGCAAGGTGATGCCCTGATCGGCTACTACGTTGATCAGGCCAGGAAGTCTGGTGCGTCCTGGAGCCAGATTGGACTCAGCCTGGGCGTAACCAAGCAGGCGGCCCAGCAACGCCATGTCAGCAAACCTTCCGCCTCAGGCACGAACGCGAACTAACGCTTATTCGCAGGCTGCCCTCGTCGCGCGCACGGAGAGCAGTCGGTGCCGCTGCGGGGTCGCGTCGAGTCACGGTCCTATGAATTGTGAGACGGGTCCCGGAGATGTCGAAGACAGCGAGCGCGTGTAGAAAATGTCTCGGACAGGTCCAAGTTTCATCGGACGCGCTTCGGGTTGTGTCATGGTCGCGAGCCTTGGGCTATCCACGTGCGAAGACGTTCGATGTCGCCCGACTTCCATGGCGTCACACGGCATGGAGCCATCCGCGAGCCGGTCCAAAATCGCATTCTGGAACTTCACGACGTCGTCGTAGTTCCACAGGTCGAAAGCCTTCCGCATGCTCTCGCGATTGCTTTCGCGGAAGAGCGGCTTTATATCGGAGGCGAATCCGACGGTAGTCGCAGCAGTCATCAGTGTCCGTCTTCCTCGAATCTCCGGCCCGCCCCGAACCATGCAACTGAGTCTGCAGCTCCACCGCGGTGACAGCTCTAACCAACTGCCGCTGGGTCAATCGGCAAATGTCGAAGGGCGAGGTCGGCGATGACTCGCGTCGAATCGCGGAACGACTCAATCGGGAATCGGGCAGCTCCTTCACGACCACAGCGCCGCGACCCGCCTCGTAGTTCCTTTTGTTCTGATTCGACCCGCGCCCGACCTCCCGCACCTCACCGCCTGTCCCCGAAAAGCGGATAATGAGGGATCTACATCCCCGCGATTTCAGTCGAAACGTCGACAGCTGCGGTTAGCGAGCGGTTCACGACGAGGCATTCAACGTCTGCACTCCGCACCAAGGATCGATTATCGAGTGAGAAGCGAAGGAGGCTACGTGTCGTCGAAACCGGAAGCTCTAGCTGAGTTCCTTCGCGCACGACGCGCTCAGCTGCGCCCCGAGGACGTAGGCCTGCCCGCCGAGCCCGGGCGACGAGTCCGCGGTCTGCGTCGGTCAGAGGTCTCACGACTAGCCCACATCAGTGAGCAGTATTACACCCGCTTGGAGCAAGGTAGAACCCTTCAGCCGTCCTATTCGGTGCTGTCGGGGCTCGTCACCGCCTTTGCTCTCGACGAATACGAGGCGGCCTACTTTTACAAGCTGGCCCTGCCGACCCCGCCGACAACCGAAGCGGCTCCGATTACACCGCCCGGTGATCTGATCGTGCAGCTCGTCGCACGTCGTTCCGATCTCCCGGTTGTAGTGACCGACCGTAACCAGGACGTACTCCTGATCAACGAACTAGGGTCCGCGCTTCTCCCTGCGCTCCGGCCTGGCATCAACGTGGTCGACATGGTTTTCGCCACCCCGGGCAAGCGGCGGGAATCTGCGAGCTGGAGAGCAGCGGCTCGGCAAGCCGTGGCAGCGCTGCGTTTCAACGCCGATCCTTCCGATCCCCGTCTGCAACAGATCGTGGGCGGGCTGTCCGTCCGGGATTCGGATTTCCGGGCATTGTGGGCTGACCAGCAAGCCCGGCCGTTGGAATCCGGACTTGCCCCGGTACTGGTAGTGGGATTCGGATCCGGCGATGTGGAATGGCAGACGTTAGAGATTCCTGGCGGATATTTCCTGATCGCCTATCTGCCGACTCCCGGGACCTTCTCGGGCGCCGTGATCGACTATCTGCGTCAGCGTCGCGCAAGTGCCCCGACTCCCGAGGCGGCGGCGCGCGAGGACATTACCAAGCCCGCCCCGGGACTCGACGTCGATTAGAAAGACACGACGGGCCAAGGACTACAGAGCCGGATCTACGGATTGATCTGGGTTTGTCACCAGCCGGATCGACTCGCGATGCTGGAGAGACAACCCACCGTTGTGGACACTTCCGGTGCTTGCGAGATTGTCCTCGTCGAAAGTCCTCTGGGGCCCATCGATAGGGGCTCGCAGTTTCACCCGGAGATGCTCGAGGACGGTGAAAGCGATCGTGCCAGGAGGCGCTGGCCATACCCCGATGAAGAGTCCGCCCGAAGAACGGAGGTTCTGCCATGGGAAGTCGACGACGCCGAACCCTTCGACGTAGGCCGGGACGGTTCCCGAAGTGAGTGGAACGGCTTCGTAGTCTGCCCAGATCGTGCGGAATATCGGCTCGTGCACGGAGAGCTCGCCGACGATCTCCTGCAATCGCGGATCGGCCGGATCGCCATGGAATCGCAGGGCAGCCACGACAGTGCGTGCCAACGCCTTCCACTGCGGTGTCTCACGCAATTCCAATGCCATGCTGAACGCGATCTGCACTGCATTTGATCCCGGGACTATCTTCGGAAACAGCGCTAAAGCCAAATCGTTGGCCATGATGACGTCTTGGTTGCGGTCATAAACGTAGACCGGGACGTCCGACCATTGTTCGATGATTTGCAGAACGGGTTCGGTTACCGTCGGCGCGGCGGGCTGCCTGTAGACCGACGGTTCCGGCAGGGCCAGTCGGTAGAAATAGGCCGCCGCGTCCGCGTCGAGTTTCAACGCTCTCGTCAGGCCTGCAAGGACTTGTTCCGACGGCCGATGGCCCAGACCCTGTTCCAGCCGCGTGTAGTACTCGGGGCTGATTCCGGCGAGTTCCGCGACTTCGGTGCGTTTGAGGCCGCGCAGCCGCCTTCCCGGGTCGGCTGGGAACCCGACCTGCTCGGGTTCCACCTGGGCGCGCCGCGCCTTGAGGTAACGCGCGAGACGGTTCGGATGCGGAGACACGGCGACACTCCAATAGGAGTTGGAAGAGAGTCAGATAACCCTCCGTGTCTCAGAATGTGCCAACGGGCGTCCGAAGTAATCCCTCGCCCGTCGACCCTTTATCCCCTGTTTGGGAGTTTCCGTCTATCCCGCCCGTCTGGCCACACGCTCGACCAACGCCCGACGCGTCGAGATGCCCCACTTCTCGTAGATGTGCCGGACATGCGACAGCACGGTGTGCTGCGATAGCGAGAGGTCTGAGGCGATCTGCTTTGTCGTCGAGCCGCTAGCGAGACGCTCGGCGACTTGCAGTTCCCGGGCGCTCAGCATGCCGGAATGCTGCTCTGATGCTTTCGCCCGTCGCCGGACACCCAGCCCGCGCAGATGGCGCAGGACACGATTGGCATCCCGCACGGCGCCATGCTTCTCCAGGATGTCGGCGGCTTCGTTCCACGACTGCTCTTGGCCACCGGTTTCGGCTTTCATTTCCGCGAGCCCGAGGTCCTCGAGGGCCAAGGCGAGCGCCAACGGCCTTTCCGTCGTGCGCAGCAGTTCCACGGCCACCCGCATCTCGTCGACACTGTCGCTGAGCAGCGCCCTGATGTGAGCGTCGATTCCCTTCACGAGAGCGTTCTCCGGATTGGTCTCCGCGCGGAAGCGCGACACTGCAGCCAGTCTCTCTAGACGCTCGGTGGCTCCGGCTTTGTGCCACATCCGCGCCAATAGTGCGTCATCGGCGGTGTCCGCAGGAGTCATGAGCGACGGTGTGGGGACCTCCAGCGTCTCGTAGGCGCCTGCGGTCCACGTCATCACGGACTCGGTGTCTCCGTCGGCGTCGGCGGTGAGAGCCAACAGCCAAGACCCTGTCAGGCGGAGCGCGGCGCTGTCAGCCATTGCGCGGACCTTTCCCGACTGCGCCTGACACGCCGCATAGTCGCCTTCGAGCAACGCCACCCGGTAGAGGACGACGCCGGCGGTCGCCTGGGCGAAGTCGCCGAGGTCGAGATCCGCGGCCATGGTCATGACGGTTTCGGCCTGAGCTCTTGCCTCTTCGAGATCGCCCAGGTCGAACAGTGTCCGGCACTTGACCATGGTCCAGAAGGCCAAGGCGATCGCGCTGCGGGTGCGCTGCGTCTCTTCAATCCGACCTTCGGTGATGCGGAGCGCTTCCCGGCCCTCTCCGGCGGCGTTCGCCAGGAATGCCGGCCACAGTCCCTCAGGTAGCCACTGCGCTGCTTCGAACCCGGGAAGCCTGCTCATGCTGGCTACCGCGGTTCCGATCAGGCGAGACGCATCGGCCCAACGGTGCTCATAGAAGCGAAGTACGGATTCAGTGGCATCGACCGTGGCCAACGCGGCGACATCGCCGGCGATCTGTGCTGCGACACGCGCTTCGACGACCGATTCGCCCAGCCGCGTGTAGTCTCCGATATTGGCCAGATTGAGGGTCTTCACCGCAAGCAGCTGCGCTCGGACGCCGAGAGGGACGCCATCCATAGCCAAAGCCTCGTCGGCCGTTGCGATCGCCGCGGCGAATGACGATTCGGTTTCGAGGCGTGCGATGGCCAGTTGGGTTCGGGCTCGATCCGCCGGTGAGAGCACAGTTTTCAGTCCGTGAGCAAGAGTCTTGGCAGCGTCTACACGGCCTCCCACCCAGAGCACCGGGATCAGGTCGGCGATAAGTCCGTATTGATCCGGCGAGGAGGCGAGTTCGACAGCCCTGTTGGCGAGGCCTGCCGCCCCGGTCGCGTCGACTGGGGCGAGTTGCAGGGCGGCGTCGTGGAGCAAGTCGACAGCTGCGGTGTCACCGCGTTCTGCGGAGTCGGCGACCGAGGCCGCGACTGCGAGCAGGGGTTCGCCGGAGCGCAAACGGATGTCGGCGGCACGGCGACGAAGGTGTGTCCTGATCGCGGGTCGGAGCATCAATTCCGCTGTTTCCCTGATGGCGTCGTGTCGGAACTTCAGTGGCGATCCGTTGACCAGGATGTCGGCTTGGATGGCAAGGTCGATGCCGTCTATGAGTTCGCTCGTGGACTCGCCCAGCAGTTCGGCGAGGTTGGAGACGGAGAAGTTTCGGCCGAGGATCGACGCCACCTGCACCAGATGACCTGCACGACGCGGCAGCCGGACGATCCGCTCTCGAATAGAGGCACCGAATCGTTCCGGAATCTGCGCATCCCGCACGGCCGCTACATCGTCGTCAACGGTGACGAGGTTCTCTTCGACGAGCCCTTGGACGAGTTCGCTGACCAGCAGCGGCAGATTCTCAGCACGGCGCAGCGTCGCCTCGAGCCCCGCATCGGGCACCCCTCCGAGTAGATCGGTGGCCATGTCGACTGTGGCGTCGTCCGACAGCGACTCGATCTCGATGACTGACCCTTCGGTCGCCCATTCCGACAATGCCGCTCTGACGTTCTCGTCGTGCTCGCCGGTGCGGGCGGCGAAAGCCCACAGAATCGGGAGGTCGCCCATGCTGCTCACCAAGGAACGGAGAATCGCGATGGACGCGGCGTCCGCCCACTGTAGGTCGTCGACGATGAAGACGAAGCTGTTTTCTTGCGCCGCTGCCTCGACAGCGTTTCGATACATCTGGATGAACCAGTATCGCGAATCGGGGCTCGTCGCAAGCGCTGCGACATCTGCGGCAGTCAGCAGAGGAGGCTCGGCCGCAAGCGCTGCGTCGATAAGAACCGCGGTCGGTACGAGGTGCGATTCGGGGTCGGGAACCGCAACCACCGCGCGCCATCCGGAGCGCGAAGTCGAGGTGAGAATCTCGCCGAGGAGGCGGGTCTTTCCAGACCCTGCGACTCCCCGCAGCAAGACGATCCGGGACTCGCCGGAGTCCACGTCGGAGATCGCGGCGGCGATGACTTCCGCCTCAGCGGAACGACCCCGAAGCGGGAAACGGAAGCGGTCGCTGCCGACGAGCGTTTTCCGGTCAAGGCCCTGGACTCGGCCGGCTGTAGCGGAGATGTTGTTCATCGGGTGCGGCTCCGGTCGTTCGAAGCAGCGGGGCGGTAGTTGATGATCACGACGCTCCTCTGCATTGTGTTTCGTATGCCGGGCGAGCGGCGTGCGCGTTCGGGTTCCATCATGTCAAATCTCCCTGCCTCGCAATGGTCAAGTCCGTCGACTGCGACGTCATCCGTCCCGCTGCGAGGTCGCGTTTATCTGCCGATCGCAGCACGTTCGAGTTGCTGTTGCCAGTCAGCGGGCACACGCTCGGACGGGCCCGGGACCGTCTGTTCTTCCGGGTGACTGGTCGGCGGCAGGAGCCGGGTACCGAGAATCGCCGAGCCGGTTCGCCAGTTGTAGAACCAGTCTTCCCCGGGCTCAAAGCTCTGAATCACCGCGTGGCCGCTGAGTTCGAAGTGTGCTCGAGCGTGCCGGTTGAGCGAATCGTCGCAGCATCCGATATGTCCGCATGCCGCACAGCGTCGGAGATGCAGCCACCAGCTGCCGGTCGCCTCGCACTCGAGGCAACCAGTTCCGGTCGGCGGTACGGTCGGGTCTATATCGGCGCTCATTGTGCTCTTCCGTTCGGGAGGCCGGACGGTCCTCGAGGTGGAGGACCGTCCGACGGGTCGGCCTGTTAGCCGTGCAGGGCGGCGGTCAGGAATGCGATCGCTTGGGCGATGGCAGCCTTCGAGGCGTTCGTGTCGTGCAGCGCGTTGAGCATCACGAAGTCGTGGATGGTCGCTGCATACCGCACCTGGGTGACGTCGACGCCGGCAGCGCGCAGCTTGCCTGCGAATGCTTCGCCTTCGTCTCGGAGAACGTCGTCCTCGCCGTTGATGACCAAGGCACGAGGAAGACCGGTGAGCTGTTCGATCTCTGCGCGAAGCGGGGAAACCGTGATGAGCGCGCGTTCTTCTTCATTCGTCGTGTACTGGTCCCAGAACCACTTCATGCCTTCGAGGGTCAGGTAGTAGCCGACGGCGTAGTCCTTGTACGACTGGGTGTCGAACGAGGCGTTGGTCACCGGGTAGAAGAGCAACTGGGCGACGAAGGACACGTCCTTGCGCTCTTTAGCGAGGAGGGTCAGCGCGATCGCCATGTTGCCGCCGACGGAGTCGCCCGAGATCGCGATCGTCGAGCTGTCGAGGCCCTTCTCGCTGCCTGACTTGGTGATCCACTGGGCTGCCGCGTACGACTGCTCGATCGCGACCGGGTAGCGCACATCAGGCGACCTGTCGTACTCCGGGAAGACGACCGCCGCGTTTGCGCCGATCGCTAGGTCGCGAACGAGACGGTCATGTGTGTGAGCGTCACCGAACACCCATCCTGCGCCGTGCACGTACAGGATCACCGGGAGGGTTTCGGTGGTGCCCTTGGGCTTGACGATACGCAGCTTCACCTTGCCGGTGGGGCCGCCGTCAATCGTGATCCACTCGTCGTCGACGTCGGGCTTGTCGATTGGCGAGTCCTGCACGCCGTCGACGGCCTTGCGGCCCTCCTCGGGAGTCAGGGTCCAGAGGAACGGGGGAACGGAGGTGGCGTCGACGAACTCCTGCGCCGCCTTTTCGAGCGAGACGTTGAGCGGGTTGCCTGTCATGGTCGTTGTCCTTTCTAGATCAGTGGGCGATCGGCGCTTAGCCGAGGTCCGCGATGGCGTCGGTGATGAACTTGGCGACCTCGGTGGGGTTGGTCTGCATGACCAGGTGCGGGGCGTCGATCTCGATGACCGTCTTGAGTCCGGCGCGCTTGTAGCCGAAACGCTCGACCTCGGGGTTGATGGTGTGGTCGGCGCTGGAGACGATGCCCCAGCCGGGCTTCGTCTTCCAAGCGGCGACGGAGGCCGGCTCGCCGAAGGCGATGGCCGAGAGCGGGCGCTGCGACACGGCGAACACTCGCGCGTCTTCTTCGGCCACTCCCGCGGCGAATACGGCGGGGAACGCGTCGATCTTCACCGAGACGTCAGTTCCGGGGTCGGCACCTTCGACGGGGTAGGGAGCGTAGACGAGGTTTGCGGCGAGGTCGGAGTCGGGGAAGCCGCCCTGCAGCTGGCCGAGGCTTTCGCCTTCGTCGAGTGCGTAGGCCGATACGTAGACGAGTCCGACGACGTTCTCGGCGACACCGGCGACGGTGATGACGGCGCCACCGTAGGAGTGGCCGGCGAGGATGACCGGTCCGTCGATCTGCTCGACGAACGACTTGATGTAGGCGGCGTCAGCGACGAGGCTGCGGTTGAACACGGGCGGGACGAAGACGGTGTGGCCGGTTTCGAGCAGGCGCAGCGTGACGGGCGCCCAGCTGCTGGCATCGGCGAATGCACCGTGGACGAGGACGATGGTGGGTTCTTTAGACATGGTCTCTTCTTTTCTGTTCGAAGGGTGAAGCGGTTGATGAATAGAGTGCCGCGACGCGTGTCTGCCGTTGTAAGACGCTCGTCAAGTCCTCACACGACGTTCGTTTAGTCGGACGACTAGACAAATGTCGAAACGTCGATCCCGCACCCGCGCGCCCTGAAATCAGCGCCTGAAGTGACAGCGCTGAGCGCCATCCCGGCCTTCTACGGCACACGATGAGAGGGATGCCTCACGGCCGAGCGCTCGCGCGATCAGATGCGCCCGGTGGATTCCCAGAGTCGGACGAGCTTCAAACACATGTGGAGTGCGCTGCGCTGCGCGCCGTCGTCGAGAGCTTCTTTCACGGCCTCAGGCATGCGGTCCAGACGGTAGTAGAGCGTTGCCCGATGGATGTGCAGCTGTTCGCAGACTGCCGTGACGTGGCATGCGCCGTCGAGATACGCCTCGATGGTCTGCCGTTGGACATCGTCCCCTTCGGCGCAGAGGACGAAGGCTGCGGGAGAGAAGACCTGCAGATAGGAGCGATCGCCGATGACGGAGGCGAGAAGCGCCCAGACGCCGAGGGAGCTGATGTCGCCGACGCCGCCGAGTTGGGGAACGGCAGCGACGATGCCAGCGGCCATTTCGGCCTGGTCTGCCGTCTCGTGCAGATCGGGCGCGATCCTGTTGTGGCGGGCGGTCCCGATCGCGTTCACCGCGATCGACCTAGTTTCCGCTTCTGCTCTGATAAACGCTTGGGTATCAACCGTGTCACTGCTGCGTCCGACGAAAAGCAGGAGGTCTTTACGCTCTCCGATGTAGGCGATCGAGCTCTTCCGCGACGCCGACAGCTGCCGGGCGAAGGAGAGCCGATCGAGAGCTCCGACTTCGATCGGTATGTCCACTGCGTAGACCACCGTTTGTTCTCCGCGCTCGAGCCTTCGACGCGCAATCGCCTCGTCGAAGGCGTGCCGACGTTCGGCCGTGTCAGATGACAGAAGCGCGCCCATGATGTCGTCGCTGGTGCCGGGTTCGCGTTCGCTGTCTTTGGGCCCGAGCAGCTTGCGAGTCACCGAGACGGCCGCATCGATAGCGGCATAGTCGTCACCTCGCAGCGGCGGAAGGTTTTCGACGATCAGCCAGAACGTGGCGAGGTGTTCGCGGCCGTCACGCACAGGGACCGCGAGCCTGTCTAAACCTCCGAGATGGTTGAGCGCGACGGTCACTGGTTGGTGGGCGTCGTTGAGTTTGATGCTCTCGAAGTACTGTTTCTGCTCGGCCGGGGCTTCTCGTTGGATGACGTTCATCGCCCGCATGTGGTCGATGTCTTTGCCTTGGCTGCTCGCGGCGATCAGACGATGACTGGGGTCGCCGATGAGCACAGAACGCCCCAGCGTTCTGGCGAGCTCGTCGACTACCTCTTGGAAATTTATCATCGTGGTCGACGGTAGATCGAACGTGAACCAGCTGGGTAACAACGCCAGTGATACCTTCACTTCATTTTCGTGGCGGAGAGGGCGAGAATTAGACATTTGTCTAACCAGCATTGAACGACGATAGGAGGAAAGCAGTGTCGAAGGTGTCTACTGTCGGAATCAGCAGACGCCCAGAAGTTCGTTCCTCTGCGATTACCGAAGGAGAGACGGCGAATGATGAACTTCAGTGGTCGCGATGACCGGACCCCGACATACATGGAGTCGGGGATGGTGTCGGGCGAGGGCGTCGTTGAGTTCTTGCATTCTTGGGATGGCGTCGCGGCCACCCTGATCGACCGGCATTTGAACGTTTCCGGATCGAGTCGGCTGGCAGAGGCTCTCTTCCCCAGTTTGCGGATGGGCACGAACCTCGCGCGAGAGATGTTTCTGGAAGTGATCCCCAGACGCGCTTACGCCAGCGCGGAGGACCTCAGCTACCAGGTCGTGGCAGCGCTTCACGCGTCCCTGGCGTGGCACGAGGACGACGCGGAGTTCGAGAAGATCGTCGGCGAACTCTCGGCGATGAGCCGCGCATTCTCGACGGCATGGGCGGCAGACCGGCAACAACTCCGTCCGCACGGAGTTTTGCAGGCCACACACCAGTCAGCAGGCGAGCTCACGATCAGATACCAGCTCCTCGAACTTGCCGGCGGATCGAACGCGATTCTCATCGTCTGGCGGGGCGCAGATCCCGAATCGGAGCATGCTCTCAAGCAGCTGGTGCTCGCGAGTTAGCCACGTCGCGTCCAAGCCCCGCCAACGCTGGAGGGTGGTCCGGCACCTGCGAATCCGGGATCGCACGACGAATGTCTAGGCAGGACTGAACATCGGCTCAGTGCCGTCACTCCTTCGACTTCCTAGGTTCATGAGCACGAACGATCATCCGGTCGTTCGAAGTTCAGAACCAGCCATGGAGGTTGCAATGACCACGACTACACCGACCATCATCGACGTTCCCATCGGCATCGACGCCACAGGCGAGCGCACCGAATTCGACAGCATGGGCAATGTGGATGTACCGGCCGGTCGTTATTGGGGAGCGCAGACCCAGCGCTCGCTCATCCACTTCTCGATCGGCAACGACCACATGCCCATCGAGGTCTACCGCGCCTACGGCATCGTAAAGAAGGCTGCCGCGATCGTGAACCAGAAAGCGGGCCGCCTCGCGGACTGGAAGGCAAAGGCGATCGTGCAGGCCGCCGACGAGACCATCGCCGGCAAGCTGGATACCGAGTTCCCCCTGTTCGTCTGGCAGACGGGATCGGGCACGCAGAGCAACATGAACATCAACGAGGTGCTCTCCAACCGTGCCATCCAGCTGCTCGGCGGCGAGCTCGGTTCGCAAGAGCCCGTCGGCCCGAACGACGATGTGAACATGGGCCAGTCGAGCAACGACTCCTTTCCGACCGCGATGCACATCGCTGCGATCACCGAGATTGACGAGCGCCTGCTGCCCAGCCTGAAGGCACTTCACGCCGAGATCGCCAAGAAGTCGAAACTGTGGATGGACGTAGTGAAGATCGGCCGCACCCACCTCGAGGACGCCGTCCCACTGACCGTGGGCCAAGAATGGTCGGGCTACGCCGCCATGATCGAAGGGGTCATCCGCGAGATCGAGCACAGCCGTATGGGCCTGTTGAAGCTCGCTCTCGGAGGAACCGCAGTCGGCACCGGCCTCAACGCGCCCGAGGGATTCTCGATCAAGGTCGCCGAGGAGATCGCCGCGCTCACCGGAAAGGACTTCATCACGGCGCCGAACAAGTTTGAGGCGCAGGGGTCGCTCGACGCCATGGTGCGCGCCCACGCCGCTCTCCGCGGAGCCGCCGTGTCGCTGATGAAGATCGCCAACGACATGCGGTGGCTTGCCTCCGGTCCGCGCACTGGATTCGCCGAACTTCTGCTCCCCGCCAACGAGCCGGGTTCGTCGATCATGCCCGGCAAGGTCAACCCCACCCAGTGCGAGGCGATCGTGATGATTGCCATCCAGGTCATCGGGGATGACACGGCCGTCGCGTTCGCCGGATCGCAAGGCAACTTCGAACTCAACGCGATGCGCCCGATCATCATCAACAACTACCTGCACTCGGCGCGCATCCTCGGCGACGGCGTCGCGAAGTTCCTCGAGTTCTCAGTCAAGGGAACCGAGCTCAACAAGGACAAGATCGCCCAGTACGTCGGCGACAGCGTCATGCTCGTCACCGCCCTCAGCCCCGTGATCGGCTACCAGAACTCCGCGCACATCGCCGAAGACGCCATCGCCAAGGGAACCACGCTGCGAGAGGCTGCGCTGGCCTTGGGCAAGGTCACCGCAGAGCAGTTCGACAAGATCGTCAACCCGCTCGACATGGTCGGCACCGGGGTCGGCGGCGCCTGATGACGACCACCGACCCCATCGTCGACGCGCGGGTGACCGAAGGCTCTGACCAAGCCCTCGTCGCCCGCGCGGCGGCGCTCCTGCACGCCAACGGCGAATCGACGGGAGTCACCCTCGACGCCGTCGACCGCCTCAACCGCGCCCTCGCCACCGACTTTCAACTCGTCCCCACCTGGACATCGATCAGTGTGCTCGACCAGGGCCGCGACCCGCTCACAGTCGTCGCACCGCCCGAAGGCGTGGCCATGCGGGCCGTCGCGATAGCGATGCGGGCCATCGACAAGATCGGCGAGAAGAACTCCAACCGGTCGGAATTGGCGGCCGAGCTGGACCGGGCGTCCAAAGCCGGCCAGTCCCCACTCTGGTTGTTCGTACTCGCCTGCGCCACCGGCACCGCAGCCCTTTCGACCATCTTCGGCGCGGACGACGCAACCGCAGTCCTGCTTATCGCGTTCAGCGGCGCGCTTGGCGGCCTCATCCGTCGGCTGCTCGGCAAAGCCCACATCGGATCGATCGGGCAGGTCTTCGCCGCCGCGTTCCTGGCCGGAATCATCGGGGGCATCGCCGTGAACGCCGACCTCAGCACCTCGCTGCGGTTGATCGCCGTGTGTCCGGCGATGATCTTGGTACCGGGACCCCACATCCTCAACGGCCTGCTCGACCTGTTCGCCCTACGGATCTCCCTCGGGTTCGCCCGTCTCGGCTACGCCGCGGTGCTCGTGCTCTCCATCGGAGCAGGACTCGCCCTCGCGCTCGCGGTCTTCGGCACGGACCTGCCCGTCGAGCCTGCCGGAAGGACCATCCCGCTGTGGCTCGACGTGGTCGCTGCCGCGGTAGCGGCCGCGTCCTATCCGATCTACTTCGCGATACCTTACCGGCTGATTGTCTGGCCGATCGCGGTCGGTGCAATCGCACACGGTCTCCGCACTTGGGTGATGAACGACCTCGGCTGGAACGTCGCGGTCGGCGCCACGGTCGCCTGCCTGGTTGTCGGAATCGTGCTGGCGCCGGTATCCCACCGTCTTCACATACCGTTCGCCGCCGTCTCCTTCGCAGCTGTAGTCGCCCTGATCCCCGGCGTCTACCTGTTCCGGGCAATCGACACCCTGGGCGAGCTGCAGTTCGGCGGCACCGAGTCGAGCCTGCTCGGAGCCATCTCCGACGGGACGACCGCCGCGCTGATCGTGGCTGGGATGGCCGTCGGCTTGGCGCTCCCCAAGTACCTCTACCAACAGATCGTCTCACACAGATCGTCTCACACCGGGAGAAGACAGCATGACTAACGCCAGCCTCATCGGAACTGAGTCGAGAGCCGACGTGAAGCTCCCGGGGGTGCTCGCCCTGCTCGCCGGCATCACCGACGTCACCAGCTGGATCCTCCTCGGCGGCCTGTTCACCGCGCACATCACCGGCAACCTCGTGCTCGTCGCAGCAGACGTCGTCACCGGCACCCGACCCCACCTCGCCGTTGTCCTCGCCCTGCCGGTCTTCGTCGTGACGGTCGTCGCCGCCACTGCCGTCGCGAGAAGACTTGCGGGCAGGGACGGCCGGATGCAACGGCTGCTGCTGGGCGCCCAAGCGTTGCTGCTCGCGGCTGCGGCAGTTCTGTCGTTCACCGGCACGGCGTCGGCAAGCCCGGAGGGCGGCTTGGCTCTCGCGATCGGATTGTGCGCGGTCTGCGCGATGGCGACCCAGAACGCCTACCTACATCTCGCCTTCCCGCACGCGCCGACGACTTCGGTCATGACCGGAAACCTGGCCGTCGCGACCATCGCGGTCTTCGACCTGATCGCCTCGCGCGGGAAGTCAGCGACGGCTCTGACGCATTGGAGAGACACGTGGCCGCTCCTCGCGGGCTTCATCGGAGGGTGTCTGGTCGGAGCGCTGGCGTCGACGTTGTTCGGAGATCATGCAGCTGTTGTCCCGGCCACGTTAGCCGTCGCCGTATTCGTCGGTATCGCCGTCAAGAACTACCAGACCTCCCATGCTTAGCGAAAGAGGAACGACCATGAGCCGAAAGATCAGCCGAGGCGCCATCATCGGGTCATGGCGGCTCCTCAGCGCCGTGCAGCATTTCGACGACGGAACGAAGGTCGCAGAGTTCGGACCCAACGCCTGCGGGTACCTCTTCTACACGGCGGATGGAACGGTAAGTGCAGTGCTCGGCGCGTCCGACCGCCCTGTGGTCTCAGCGTTGGATCCTCAGGACGCTACCCCCGACGAGTACGCCAGTTCGGCCCGCACCTTCGTCGCCTACGCCGGCACCTATCTGCTCGATGAGGAATCCGGCGAGGTGTTGCACAACATCGAACTCTCGCTCTACCCGAACTGGCAAGGACAGAGCCAACTACGGGTACTACAACTAGACGGAGACACCGTGAACATCATCGCGTCGCCGCGAATCGCGTCCGACGGCCGGGCGTTCCACTCCGAGCTCCGCTGGCGCCGAGTAGCCCGCTGATTACGGCCACGACGACCTCGGTGCCGTAAGCGCGCGTCTATTCGGGCAGATCGCTCCGGCAGGGTTTCGCGGGTTGGAGACGCATCGCGCGAGGTCTTGCGGTAGCGGTCGGGAGTGACGGTAACAGTTCTGGCTCAGCGCAGTCGCTCTTTCATCATCGCCGGGATGCTCCATCTCCCCAGCCTCGGGGAGCACCGCGCAGAGGCTAATCCCGAGCCTGAACCTGGGTGATTCCGGCGAGTTCGGCACGCCCGTGGAGTACTTCGAAATCCAAGACCCGACCGCCGCTCTGACGCCGCTCGTCCACGAAATGCAGACGCAGGGCATTCGATCCGTCGCCCTCTACGTCGACGTTCGGGAATCCGACGATGGTGCCCATGATGTCCGAGAACTGCCGAGTCTGCGGTCGAGCTGCGGGATCAGCTGCGACATGGACTGAGGCCGGCGGAACGCCAACCGCTGTTCCGGCCGGAACCGGGTGACCGCCGCGCTGCGTGCCCGATTCGGCGGCCGGTTCGGCTTCGGGCGCGTGACCTGTATGCGGTCGCCTGAGTAGGAGGGTCATGTCCCGGGCTCCGCGGGCGCTGCTGGATCGATCTGAGTGAGGTGACGCACTTCCGGCCGGGCACTGGCGAGTGCCCTGGCTTTCTCGAGCTCGACTTGGTCGAACCCTGTCGTCCGATCGTCGTGCTGGCTGAGATGCTCGCGCCACGACCCCACCGAGAACGCCTCGATGACTGTGTGCGTGTCTTCGCGGTCGTCATAGAGTTCCCATCGTCGCGCGCCGGTGCGCCTACGGGTCTGGCGCACGACCTGCATCTGCGCGACGAACGCGGCGCGATTCGCAGGCTCCACCGTGTATCGGATCAGTACGAGTGTCTCGGCGGTGTCGCTGATCGGCAACGGCGGGACGTCGTCGACAGGCGGCACGTCGGTCAATGGGATGGTCACGAGAGAACGTTCCTTGTCCGCGGTGGACAGCAGCGGCCAGAAGATTTGGCTCGCCGCGACGACGATGACGAGCACTCCCGCCCCGACACTGGTCTGCACCACGCCCGTGGCCTGAGCGAATACTCCGACGATCGCCGAACCGCCTGCTGTGCTGCCGAAGAGGACGAGCTGGTAGACAGACAAGCCGCGGGACCGCACCCAGGCAGGCAGGAACGCCTGCACCGAGCCGTTCAGCGACGCGATGACCGCGATCCAGCCAACGCCGCCGAACACCAGCGCGGCCAGCGTGAGCCAGAGCGACTGCGAGACGGCCGACACGACGATGACGATGCCGAACATGGCCGATGCGAGCATGACGGTCACGTTGGAGCCGAGTTTCTCGCGGGCCCTGGGAATGACGAACGCCCCGCCGACCGATCCAATGCCGACTGCGGCGAGCAGCAAGCCGTATCCGTTCGAGTCCAGTCCGAGCTGTTGCGAGGCGATCAGCGGCAGGAGCGCCCAGAGTGCGGAGGCGGGAACGATGAAGAGCGCCAAGCGCACCATCGTCCGGCGCACGACCCCGGCGTTCCAGACGTAGCGCAGTCCCGCCCGGGTCGCTTCGAGGAACGGTTCGGGACGGCGTACAGGCGGCTTGTACCCGCGCCAGGCGATCAGCACCACGAGGAACACGGCGAACGAAAGGGCGTTGAGGGCGAAGACGAACGGGATGCCGAGGGAGGCCACGACGAGGCCGGCGATCGCCGGCCCGATGGAACGGGCGATGTTGACGCCGATGGAGCTCAGGGCCGCGGCACTGGGGATGAGAGGTCGGGACACGATTTCCGGAACGAGCGCCTGATAGGCGGGGCCTTGAATGGCAGAGCCCGCGCCGAGCAGGAAGGTGAACGCGAGCAGCAGCCACGGCGTCATCCCGCCGATCCACGTCACGAAACTGAGGATCACGCCGATCGTGACTAAGGAGGACTGCACGACGATGAGCAGTTTGCGCCGGTTGACGAATTCCCCCAGAACGCCCGAGGGGATGCCCAGGATGAGGAACGGAGCGGCGGAGGCTGTCTGGATCAGCGCGACGAGAGCAGCGTCGCTGTGGCTTTCGACGAGGAACCATTGGGCGCCTACCGTCTGCATCCATCCGCCGATACTGCTGATCAGCGAGGCGGTCCATAGCGCCCGGAAGAGCTTCACCTTCAGGGGAGCGAAAGCTCCGACATTCGGGGTGGACGGTGCCGCCGGGGTTGCGGGAGAAACGGTCGTTTCAGTCATCATTGCCTAACTGGCGATCTTGTGGGCGATGTTTGTCGTTGTGAGGTCGAGGACATCGTCGGCCCCGACCCGGACCACGGTTCGTTCCTCGTGGAGGATGAAGTCCAAGGTGTGTTCCACGGTGATCGTGCGCACGAGGGTCACGTGATCGCTGGTAGTCCCTGCCGCGGGTACGCCGATAACCGTCATGGCCTGGTCCGGTCGGTCGACGGCTAGGCGGTCAGCTTCAGCGTGTACTGGTGCTCGCCACGGAGCACCACCTCGCCGCGCTGGTTATGGACGGTTACCGAGGTGGTGACGATGCCTTTGCCGTCTTTCGACTCGAGTTCGACGATGACCAGCTGCGAGTACAAGGTGTCTCCGCTGTGCACTTCGCCGGTGAACTCGACCGACAGGCCGGTGAAGGCGATGAAGACTTCGCCGATGATGTGCGGGAAGAGTGTCGCGCCGGGTGCGGTGAACGCGAGCACCTGCAGCCCGTGGACGACTGGGGCGCTGTGTCCGTGGGCCTTTGCCCAGACGGCGTCGTAGTGCACGGGATGGTTGTCGGCCGACACCGTCTGGAACGCCGAGCTGTGCGCGTCGGTGAGGGTGCGGCTGGGCGCCCGGAAGGTGTCGCCGACGACGAGGTCCTCGAAGGTCTTGTGTTGGACGATGGCGAAGTCGAGCGGGTCGAAGTCCGTGTTGGGGGTGGGGAGGTCAAGCGAGGTCATTTCGATACTCCATTACTTTCGGGCGGTGGACCGCGACAGAACCCAGGACCGCGGCACCCGACGGGGGAACCTGGTGCCGCGGAACGAGGCAGAGCGGCGTGATCTTCCGGCAGCTTTCAGGTCCCGTCCGATCGGTGGGATCAGCGTATGAGCGCGCCAGCCGGGAGGCGGTAGACGGCCGTCGAGCGTTGACTCGACAAATGTCCAGCACTTCGCCGCCCGCTTCCAAGTCGAATAGAGGAATCAAGATGGGCTTGCTCCGGCAAGTACCCTCAGCGGCCAGAGTCGGAAGGAGAAACCGTGGCGAATGGGAACCCGCTGCCGCGCCTTCCACACGCGTGGCAGGCAGCTGACGAGCTGGCGGACAGGCCGACCGCCTTCTACAATGCCCTTCTCACCGAGCACTTCGTCCTCGAATCCGCGCGCGGCATCACCGTCAGCGAGTCCTCGAGCAGGGCCTCCCTGTACCTTATGACCCTCTCGAGCTCGCTGGTCGCCTTCGGGTTCCTCGCGCAGACACCGATCGCGTTCGGCTTCCTCGGAGTCATCATCCCGGTCGTCTTCCTCCTCGGGATCTTCACCTACGAGCGGCTGGTTGAGACGTCTCTCGAAGACGTTGTCGCCCTCGCGTCTATCCAGCGCATCCGACGGTTCTATTCGACGCTGCTGCCGGGAGCCGACGAGTACTTCCCACGACCCGTCGAGGGGAGGGCGCCGAACGAACTGCTCGAGATAGGACGGAACGATTCGTGGCGCAACATCTTCTTCACGACGTCGACCGCAGTCGCCGTCGTGAATTCGATCGTCGCCGGCGCCGGAATCGCGCTCGCCTTAGACGTATTGGCATTCACAGGCCAGCAGGCGATCCTCACCGGCGTTGTCACCGCGGCGGTGATGTCCGTGCTCCACGGTGTTTACCAACGTCACCGCTACACGATCGTGAAGCGCCTCATATACACGCAAGATGCGGTGACTTTGCTGCGCTCAGCAGGTGACAACGATGACTGAGTCCATCATGACCGGAGGTACGGTGACGCCAGTGCTGAGTGTATTTATTCGAGATGTTGTCGAACTCGATCATCGGGCGAGCACGACGATCTTGCCGCCCGCTGTGCCGCTCTCCATGAGGGCGTGCGCCTGCACGATCTCGTCGAGCGTGAACGTGCGGCCGATCGGCACACGCGCATGGCCGGCGGCGACGGCGTCGACGAACCCCTGCAGCTCCGCCTGCGTCAAGTCGCTGGCCTCGCCCGAGTATGCGGTGAGGCGCACTCCGTTGGGCAGCCAGTCCATCGGGTAGAACTCGGAGATCGTCCACTGATCGGAGAGCATGCCGGTGAAGCACACGGTGCCGCCGGTGCGCACGGCGCGCAAAGTGTCGCGCATGACGTTGACGCCGACGAGTTCGACGGCGCCGTCGACGCCACCGGGCACGAGTTCGCGCACTCGGGCTGCGACCTCGCCCGAGTCTATGACGACGTGGGTGGCGCCCGCGGATTCGAGCAACCCGGCACTCGCCGGGTTGCGGGTCGTCGATATGACCGTCATTCCCCTCATCGAGCCCAGCGTCGCCAGGGCGAGACCGATCGAGGATGTGCCGCCCCGGATGAGGAGGCTCTGACCGTCGACGGCTTCGAGCCCGACTCGGAGCGAGCCTGCGGCGGTCTGCAGCATCTCAGGGACTCCCCCGAGCACGTCCCAGTCGAGCGAACTGGTGAACGGCAGCACGATGCCGGCGGGCACGGAGACGTATTCGGCGTAGCCGCCGTCGAACTCACGTCCCATGCCGCCCATCATCGCCGCGACCTTCGTGCCCACGGGAAACTCGCCGCCGGGCGCCTCGCCCACGGTGCCGACGGCTTCGATGCCGGGGATCCTCGGGAAGCTGCCGGTCGAGGCGACGCCGGAACGGAAGTGCAACTCGGAACGGTTCAACCCGAATGCCTCGACGCGGATGAGCACCCATCCCGGCGCGGGAACGGGAATCGGCACATCATTCACCTGCAGCACCTCGGGGCCGCCGGGCTGCTCGATTACGACCGCCCGCATCGTCGCGGTCACTTCGCCACCTCCACGCGCGACTGCGCCCTGAGCGAGACCAGATCGCCAAGGAGACGCCCCGCATCGTCATCGGACAGCACACCGCCCAACTCCTCGCGGAGATGACTCTCAGCCGCGTCATCCGCGATATTCAAGGCGGATGCGCCCTTGGAGGTCAGTGAGACGATCGACGAGCGGCGGTCGGTCGGATGCGCGCTGCGCAGGGCGAGACCGTCGCGCTCGAGCCGGTCGACGACCTTGCTCGTCGCGCCGACCGTGATCGCCATGCGCTGCGAGATGTCCTGCACCCGGGCCTGGCCAGAGTTCGCCCGGATGGCGTCGAGCGCCTGGAACTGCGGCAACGTGATGCCCGCAGTCGCCACCAGGTGGGCGTCGAGCCCGTTCCAGAGTTCGATCTCTACCCGCACCAATTCGGTGAACATGTCGGTGAAACGCGCCATCAGTTCCTCTGCTTTCTATTCAGTCGTGTCCGAGCTATGTAGGGCTCAACCCACACCGTCGAATTCCTATTCCCGGGAATATACTTCCCGCAAAGATAGTTGCCATCAAGGAATCCCGCAATCGGAGAATCGGAACAACGAAGAGAGATCTGAACATGACCACCACCCCCACATCTGCGGTCATCGTGATCGACATGCAGAACGACACCGTTCATCCCGAAGGCGCCTACGCCAGCTTCGGCGCGGCCGAGCACGCTAAGGCGCAGAACGTGATCGACAACGTCGGCACTCTGCTCGACGCGGCACGCGCGAGCGCGACGCCCGTGTTCTACAGCCGCATCGTCGTCTACCCGGTGCCCGGACTCGGCGGCGACAACGCCCCGATCTTCCAGATGCTCGCCCCCGACACCTTCAAGTTCGACAGCTGGGGCGCGGCCATCGTCGACGAACTCGCCCCGAAGGCAGGCGACGTCGTTCTCGACCGCACCCGCATGAGCGTCTTCAACGGCACCGAGATCAACACGCTGCTGCGCAACCTCGGCGTCACCGATCTGATCGTCGTCGGCGCCTGGACGAACATGGCCGTCGAGCACACCATCCGCGACGCCGCCGACCACGGCTACACCGTCAAGATCGTCGAAGACGCCACCTCGAGCCTAAGCGCGGAGTGGCAGCACGCCGCCGTCAGCTTCGCTCTGACGAACATCGCGGCGAACGTCGACACGGCGACGGCGTCCGCTTCACTCGCCAAGTAGGCATCTAGACCCGAGGCCGCTGGCCGCCTCGTCACTGCGGAAGCTGGCGAGGCGCGGCCCATAGGCCGTGACAGGTCCGTCCAGAGCGCTTCGGGCCCTCGGCGACACCTGGGTGACAGCGAGGGTGTCCCCAGCTCAACTCGAACCAAGAACCGCGCTCAGCTCGGCGCTTCAGCACTGAGTCGCGGAGAGACACCGCACTACCTACGCGCTAATCACGACATCTTGTTGCGAATATGGCCAAAAGTGCCAAACACAAGCATCAAAATGCATGAAGCTAACAGAAAATCCCCGCCTGAGCGGGGGCTACAGCTGGGGTACCTGGACTCGAACCAAGAACAAAAGAATCAGAATCTTCCGTGTTGCCAATTACACCATACCCCACAGTCCCAAACCGAAGCTCGGGCCGACGGTCTACTTTAGCCCATACCCGGCCAGAGTAAAAACCGAGTCAGATCAGCATGTCTCGATTGAGCGCCGCAGCCACCTTCGCGCCTGCCCCGGCCGCCACGATGAGCTGCTGCGGGCCGGGCGCCGTCGAGTCGCCCGCGGCGTAGACACCGGGGACACTGGTGCGTCCGCCGCCGTCGACCACGAGGTAGCCGTCTGCGTCGAACTCGAGGCCGAGTTCAGACACGTAGGCGAGGTTCGGGGCGTAGACGGGTCGCACGAACACGGCCGCCCGCGGCACGGTCTCGCCGTCGGCGAGCGCGACCCCGGTGATGCCGGAACGGTCCCCCGCGACATCCGCCAGCTCGCGCCGTTCGACGCGGATGCCCCGCTCCCCCAGCATCGCCTCGTCTTCGGGCGTCACGACACCCACGCCGTTGGTGAAGACGATCAGGTCGCGGCTCCACTGCGAGAGCACGAGTGCCCGCGCGGCGAGGTCGTCGGTCTCGCCGATGAGGGCGATCGGCTGGTCGGCGTACTCGTAGGCGTCGCATTCGACGCAGCTGTGGGCGCTCGTGCCGTAGAACTGGCGCAGGCTGGGCAGCGCCGGGAACTTCTCGGTGAGCCCCGTGCTGATGACGATGGTGCTGGTGGTGACGACGGATGCGCCATAGGCCACCGCGAAACCGCCGTCGATGCGCGTCACATTGCTCACGACCGCCTTCGCGAACGACGCCTCGGGGTAGGCCTCGAGCTCTTCGCGTCCGAGACGGCGTAGCTCGAGCGGCGAGATGCCGTCGCGGCTGACGTACCCGTGCGAGGCGAACGTCGCGGCGTTGCGCGGACGGTTGCTGTCGAGCACGAGGGTCGAACGACGGGCGCGCACCAGGTTGAGGGCGGCGCTCAGGCCGGCGGGGCCGGCGCCGACGACGACGACCTCGCGCTCGAGGGCCGCAGCACCCTCGAGGCTCGCAGAGCTCTCGAGGCCGCCCTCGAGGGTCACAGCCGGGCCCGCAGCTTCGCGAGACGGAACAGGCTGGAGTCCTTGCCCAGCAGCTCCATCGACTCGAACAGCGGCGGGCTGATGCGACGCCCGGAGATCGCGGAGCGCAGCGGCCCGAAGGCGACGCGCGGCTTGAGCTCGAGTCGCTCGATCAGGGCGACGCGCAGCGCGGCCTCGATGTGGTCGTGGTCCCATTTCAGCACGTGGCCGAGCGCCTCGATCGAGGCGTCCAGCACGACGTCGGCGCCGTCCTTCGGCATCGCGTCGGCCTCGACCTCGATGGCGTCGTCGTCGGTGAACAGGAAGCCGAGGAGGCCATGGGCCTCGCCGAGAAGTTGCATGCGTTCCTGCACGAGCGGCGTCGCGAGACGCAGCAGCTCGTGCTGCTCGGGCGTCGAGACGAGACCGTCGAGGTAGGGCACGAGGCGGTCGGCGAGGTCGTCGACCGTAAGCAGACGGATGTGGTCGCCGTTGAGCGACTCGGCCTTCTTGAGGTCGAAGCGCGCGGGGTTCGGATTCACGTCGACGACGTCGAACGCCGCGACCATCTCGTCGCTCGAGAACACGTCGCGGTCGTGCGACAGCGACCAGCCGAGCAGCGACAGGTAGTTCAGCAGCCCCTCGGGGATGAAGCCCCGCTCGCGGTGGTGGAACAGGTTCGACTCGGGGTCGCGCTTCGAGAGCTTCTTGTTGTTCTCGCCCATCACGTAGGGCAGGTGGCCGAAGCGCGGGATGAACTCGGTCACCCCGACCTCGATGAGTGCGGTGTAGAGGGCGATCTGGCGCGGGGTGCTCGACAGGAGGTCCTCGCCGCGCAGCACGTGCGTGATGCCCATCAACGCGTCATCCACGGGGTTCACGAACGTGTACAGCGGGGCGCCGTTGGGGCGCACGACGACGAAGTCGGTGAACGACCCGGCGGGGAAGGTGATCTCGCCGCGCACCAGGTCGTCGAAGCTCAGGTCGGTGTCGGGAACCCTGAGGCGCAGCGCCGGGCTGCGTCCCTCGGCCCTGCATGCGGCGATCTGCTCTGCGCCGAGGTCGCGCTCGAAGTTGTCGTAGCCCTGCTTGGGGTCGCGACCGGCGGCGACGTTGCGTGCCTCGATCTCCTCGCCGGTGGCGAAGCTCTCGTAGAGGTGTCCGCTGGCCTTGAGCTTCTCGATCACACCGAGGTAGATGTCGGTGCGCAGCGACTGCCGGTACGGCTCGTGCGGGCCGCCGGTCTCCACGCCCTCGTCCCAGTCGAGGTTCAGCCAGCGCAGCGCGTCGAGCAGCTGGAGATAGCTCTCCTCGCTGTCGCGGGCCGCGTCGGTGTCCTCGATGCGGAACACGAGCTTGCCGCCGGTGTGGCGGGCGTAGGCCCAGTTGAAGAGGGCGGTGCGGATGAGACCGACATGGGGGGTGCCGGTTGGCGACGGGCAGAACCGCACGCGAACATCGGCACCGGCAGCGGTGGAGAAGGGAGCAGACATTGCCTGTAATCCTATCGGCAGCGGATGCGCCGGCGGGCGGGGGTCTGCCTCACGCGGGCAGCGGCCGCGCGCCGTTGTACAGCCGCGCGGTCAGTCCGAGCACGACGGCCACCAGCACGCTGGCGACCACCGCGAGCCCGGAGTAGCCGAAGAGCACGAGCACGGGTCCGGCGAGCGCTCCGCCGAGCGCGCCCGCGCTGTTCATGGCGAGGTCGCTGCGGCCCTGGATCACCGCCCGGCGGTCGGCCCCGACCGACTCCGCGACGAGGGCCGAGCCGGCGACGGTCGACGCGCTCCAGCCGAGCCCGAGCAGGATCAGGCCGACGACGGCGCCCTGCTCGCTCTCCGCGCCGAGCGCGACGGTGGCGAGCGCTGCGACGAAGATGCCCTGTCCGATAAGGATGACCTGGATGCGGCCGATGCGGTCGGCGAGGGAACCGAAGACCGGCGACAGCGCGAACATGCCCGCGATGTGCAGGCTGATAACGAGGCCGATGATGGTGATGGATGCCCCGTGGCTGCTCAGGTGCACGGGAGTCATCGACATCACCGACACCATCACCGCGTGGCTGATGGCCGTAGCGGCGATCCCGTAGGTGGCGTACCGGGGTCGGCCGAGCACCGGTGCCTGCGACGAGGGGCCGGCGGGCGCGGCATCCAGAGTCTGTCGCGTCAGCAGCGGGTCGGGACGCAGGCCGACGACGTAGACGACGGCGGCCGCGATCTGGGCGACGACGGTGAAGACGAACGAGCCGGCGAGCGGCGGAAGACCTATGGAGCTTCCCAGCAGCTCTCCCGGTCCGACGAGGTTCGGTCCGACGACCGCGCCGATCGATGTGGCCCACACGACGATGGACAGGTCGCGGGCCCGGTGCCTGTCGCCGGCGAGGTCGGTGGCGGCGAACCGCGACTGGAGTCCGACCGCGGCGCCGCTGCCGAGCATGGCGAGCCCGACGAGCAGGAGCACGAAGGAGGCGACGACGACGCTGACGATGGTGAGCACCGCGCCGAGGGCGGCGACGAGCGCCCCCACCGTGAGGGCGACGCGGCGGCCGCGGCCGCGTGCCAGCCGCGCGAGCGGGATCGCCGCCGCTGCGGCGCCGAGGGTGCTCATCGTGGCGGCCATGCCGCTCCACGCCGGCGACCCGGAGAGCGATGCGGCGATTATCGCTCCGAGCGAGAGGCCGGCGCCGAGCCCGAGGCCGCCGAGCACCTGGCCGGTGCTGAGCAGAGCGACCGAGCGCCGCTGGATGGCGCGGAACTCGGGCTCGTCGAGGCTCACGACCGGGCGCGTGCCGGGTTGCTGAGCGTGCCGACTCCCTCGATCGTGATGTCGACGGTCTGGCCGGCGACGAAGCCGCCGAGGCCGCCCGGGGTTCCGGTCATGATGATGTCGCCGGGCAGCAGGGTCCACACGTCTGAGGCGAAGGCCACGATCTCGGCGACCGAGTGCAGCATCTGCGAGGTGTTGCCGTGGCGGCGCTGCTCGCCGTCGACGAAGGTCGTGATCTCGACGTTGCCGGGATCGAGCTCGGTCTCGATGACCGGGCCGATCGGGGCGAAGGTGTCATAGCCCTTGGCCCTCGCCCACTGGCCGTCGCTCACCATGAGGTCGCGCGCCGAGACGTCGTTTCCCACGGTGTATCCGAAGATGTAGTCGGCCGCGTTCTCGGCCTTCACCTGCTTGGCGATCTTGCCGATCACGATGACCAGCTCGCCCTCGTGCACGATCTTGCCGACGTTCGGCGGCAGCTGGATCGCGTCGCCGGGGCCGACGACGGCGGTGTTCGGCTTGAGGAACATCAGGGGCGTCGACGGTCCGACGTCGCCCATGTCGGCCTTGTGCTCGGCGTAGTTGAGCCCGATGCAGACGACCTTCGAGCGCGGGATCACCGGTGCGAGCAGGCGCACCTCGGCGAGCGGGATGCGCTCCTCGGTCGTGTCGAAGCCCGAGAACATCGGGTCGCCGGTCAGGACGACGATCTCGTCGCCGTCGACGATGCCGAACCTGGGGTCTCCACCGTTGCTGAAGCGCGCTATTTTCACGTTCTAACCCTAGGCCGGATGGCACGGCTCGGGTACTCCCCACCGCGCGGGTCTAGCGTTGACCACATGGAACATCGTTATCTCGGAAACAGCGGCCTCAAGGTCTCGGAAATCACCTACGGAAACTGGCTCACCCACGCCTCGCAAGTCGAGAACGAGGTGGCGACGAGCTGCGTGCACGCAGCCCTCGACGTCGGCATCAGCACGTTCGACACGGCGGACACCTACGCCAACACCGCCGCCGAGAAGGTTCTCGGCGACGCGCTCAAGGGCCAGCGGCGCGAGTCGCTGGAGATCTTCACCAAGGTCTACTTCCCGACCGGACCGAAGGGTCCGAACGACACCGGGCTCAGCCGCAAGCACATCCGCGAGTCGATCGACGCCTCGCTCGTGCGCCTCGGCATCGACTACGTCGACCTCTACCAGGCGCACCGGTTCGACTACGAGACCCCGCTCGAGGAGACGATGCAGGCGTTCGCGCAGGTTGTGAACCAGGGCAAGGCGCTGTACATCGGCGTCTCCGAGTGGTCGGCCGACCAGCTGCGCGCGGGCCACAAGCTCGCCACCGAGCTCGGCATCCAGCTCATCTCGAACCAGCCGCAGTACTCCGCGCTCTGGCGCGTCATCGAGCCCGAGGTCGTTCCGGCATCGCGCGAGCTCGGCATCAGCCAGATCGTCTGGTCGCCCGTCGCACAGGGAGTGCTCACCGGAAAGTACAAGCCCGGCGCCGAGCTGCCCGCCGGATCGAGGGCGACGGATGCCTCGGGCGGGGCCGACATGATCGGATCCTGGCTGCGCGACGAGGTGCTGACCGGCGTGCAGAAGCTCGAGCCGATCGCTGCCGAGAACGGTCTCACCATGGCGCAGCTCGCGCTGGCCTGGGTGCTGCAGAACGACAACGTCGCCTCGGCGATCATCGGCGCTTCACGCCCCGAGCAGGTCGTCGACAACGTGAAGGCGTCGGGCGTGACGCTGTCGTCGGAGACGCTCGCGGCCATCGACGCGGCCATCGGCGGAGTCGCGGAGAGCGACCCGTCGCTCACCGTGGGTCGCGCGCCGAAGCGCCGTCTGTCGTAACCCGGTAGACCGCGGGTCTGCCCGAGAGCTCGCGCTACGCGTCGAGCCGCATCATCCAGCCGTGCACGTCCTCGCGGCGGCCGTACTGGATGTCGGTCAGTTCCTCGCGCAGTGACAGCGTCAGGGGGCCGGCGGGCGCATCCGCGGAGCCGATCTCGAACTCGTCGCTCTTGACCAGCGCGATCGGCGTGACGACGGCGGCGGTGCCGCAGGCGAAGGCCTCGACGATCTCGCCGGAGGCAGCACCCTCGCGCCACTCGTCGAGCGTGACGCGGCGGCGTTCGACCTTCAGCCCGCGGTCTTCGGCCAGCTCGAGGATCGAGTCGCGCGTGATCCCCTCGAGGATCGAGTCGGACTGCGGGGTGACGAGCGTGCCGTCCTTGTAGACCAGCACGATGTTCATGCCGCCGAGCTCTTCGAGGTACTTGCCCTCTTCGCTGTCGAGGAAGAGCACCTGGTCGCAGCCGTTGTCGTAGGCCTCGGCCTGGGCGACGAGCGACGAGGCGTAATTGCCGCCGGTCTTGGCGGCGCCCGTTCCGCCCTTGCCTGCACGGGAGTACTTGGTCGACAGCCAGATCGAGATCGGCACGACGCCGCCGCCCGCGAAGTACGGGCCGGCGGGACTGGCGATCACGTAGTAGTTGACCTTCTCGGCCGGCCGCACGCCGAGAAACGCCTCCTTCGCGAACATGAACGGGCGCAGGTAGAGGCTCGTCTCGGGCGCCGACGGAACCCAGTCGCCGTCGACGGCGATGATCTCCTTGAGCGAGTCGATGAAGTACTCGGTCGGCAGCTCGGGCATCGCCATGCGACGGGCCGAGCGCTGCATGCGGGCCGCGTTGGCCTCGGGACGGAAGCTCCAGATCGAGCCGTCGGCGTGACGGTAGGCCTTGAGGCCCTCGAAGATCTCCTGCCCGTAGTGCAGCACGGCCGCGGCGGGGTCGAGCGCTATCGGGCCGTAGGGCTGCACGCGCGGACGGTGCCAGCTGCCCTTGGCCGACCAGCAGATGTCGACCATGTGGTCGGTGAAGTGCTTGCCGAAACCGGGGTCGGCGAGGATCTCCATCCGCTCCATCTCCGCCTTGGCCTCGGGGTTCTTGGAGCGGAGGAACTGCAGTGTCGTGGGTGCGAGGAGGTTCTTGATCATGCTGTTCCTAAGGTCGGTTCGGTGAGCTAATTCTTGTCGAGCGAGGCCGCGATGGCATCCCCGATGTGCGCGGTGCTGCGGAACTCGGTGCCCCTGGCCGCGAGGTCGGCGGAGACCGCTGCCGAGACGCGAGCCGAGGCATCCGTCTGTCCGAGGTGATCGAGCAGCAGCGCCACGGAGAGGATCGCGGCGGTGGGATCGGCTTTCTGCTGGCCGGCGATGTCGGGCGCGGATCCGTGCACCGGCTCGAACATGCTGGGGAACTCTCCGGTCGGGTTGATGTTGCCGGAGGCTGCCAGTCCGATTCCGCCGCTGATAGCGGCAGCAAGATCGGTGATGATGTCGCCGAAGAGGTTGTCCGTGACGATGGTGTCAAACCTACCCGGATTCGTGACCATGAATATAGTCACCGCGTCGATGTGCAGGTAGTCGACCGCGATATCGGGAAATTCGAGGGCGACGCGGTCGACGGTGCGCTGCCAGAGCGAGCCGGCGAAGACGAGCACGTTGGTCTTGTGCACGAGGGTGAGCTTCTTGGCCGGTCGGGATGCAGCGACGGCGAATCCGTGGCGCACGAGGCGTTCGACGCCGAAGGCCGTGTTGACCGAGACCTCGTTCGCGACCTCGCCCGGGGTGCCGACGCGGATCGCGCCGCCGTTGCCCACGTACGGGCCCTCTGTACCCTCGCGCACCACGACGAAGTCGACGACGCCGGGGGCGGCGAGCGGCGAGTCGATGCCGGGGAAGAGCGTCGTCGGCCGCAGGTTCACGTAGTGGTCGAGGGCGAAACGCAGTTTGAGCAGCAGGCCGCGCTCGATGATCCCGCCCTTGAGCCGTGCGTCGCGCGGGTCTCCCCCGACGGCGCCGAGCAGGATCGCGTCGTGCTTCTTCAGCTCGTCGAGGTCGGAGTCGTCGAGGATCTTGCCGGTCTCGAGAAAGTGACCCGCACCGAAGGGGAACTGCGTCGTCGCGAGCTCGACGTCGTCGCCGAGCGCCGCGCGCAGCACCTTGAGCGCTTCGGCGATGACTTCGGGTCCGATTCCGTCTCCGGGAATGACGGCGAGATTGAGGGCTGTGGGCATGTCTTTAGCGTACTGCCCGGCATGCCCGGCCACCCGGCGGCGGCCCGTATGCAGGATTGCGGACTCAAGTCAATGCCACCACCGCGGTACGACCAGTCGCTAATGTGATGCCCATGAGTATTGGAAGCGGAATCGCCCTGTTCGTCATCGGTGCTATCTTGGCCTTCGCCGTCAACGTGCAGCTGGACTGGATCGAACTGAGCACCATCGGCTACCTGCTGATGGGCGCAGGAGTCATCATCTTCATCATCGGAATCGTGCTGGCCGTACGCAAGCGCGAGTCGGTCACCACCGTTCGCTCGAACGTAGACCCGGCGAGCGGCGAGAGCGTGCAGCAGCGCTCTACCAAGTCCCCCAACGACCTCGTCTGAGCCAGACCCCCTAGCTCGTCGAGACGCACGGCCCGTCAACGTCGACGGACCGTGCGTTTCGACGTGTCCCACCTGTCTCGCTAGCCTCGCACCTTGCGCAGCGTGATCAACGTCACGGCGATCGCGACGGCCATGAGCGCGACGGCGACCCACGATGTCGCAACCACACCCGAGTCGAATGCGGCGCGCGCCGACTCGAGCAGCCGGTCGCCGAGGGCGGCAGGAAGCCCCTCCGACACCTCGACGGCGCCGCCGAGCGTCTCGCGTGCGGCCGCCGCGTCTGACGAGCCGACCCCGTCGGGGATCACGATCGACGTGCGGTAGGAGGCGGCGAGGATGCTGCCGAGAACCGCGGTTCCGAGAACGGCGCCGACCTCGTAGGCGGTCTCGGAGACGGCGGATGCTGCTCCCGCTTTCGCGGGCGGAACGCTCGAGATGATGAGGTCGTTCGAGAGCGTCTCCGCGGCACCGATCCCCGCGCCGAGCACGCAGAACGCGATCACCAGGCTGAGCACGGTCGAGTCCGACCCGATGATCGCGATCGACGCGTAGGCGACGAGCGACAGCGTGAGTCCGAACGCCATGATGAACCCGGGGCGCACGAAGCGCACCACCGGCACGACGAGCAGGCCGGCGGCGATGATCACCACTGTTCCCGGCAGTAGCTGCAGCGCAGCCTCGAGCGGATCGAGCCCGAGCACCAGCTGGAGGTGCTGGGTGAGGAAGAACAGCAGACCGACGAGCGAGATCACGCTCACCAGGTTGACGATGACCGCTCCGCTGAACGCGGGCGCCCGGAAGAGCTGCATGTCGAGCATGGGGTTCGCCTGTCGCGACAGCCGGCGCACGAACAGGGTTCCCGCGGTCAAGCCGACCAGGGTGAGCGCGATAGGCAGCACGCCGAACCCCTCGGTGGCGACCTCCTTGATCGCGTAGACGATGGGGGCGAGCGTCGCCATCGACAGCAGGATGCTCGGAAGGTCGAACGGGCCGGGCGAGGGGTCTTTCGAGTCCTTGATGAGGATGGGCGCGAGCACGAGCAGCGGGAGGAGTACGGGAATGGCGATGAGGAACGTCGAGCCCCACCAGTAGTGCTCGAGCAGCACCCCGCCCACGATCGGACCGATCGCGGAGCCGGCCGAGAAGCCCGTGGCCCAGATCGCGATGGCGAGGCGGCGCTGCCGGCGGTCGAGGAAGAGGCTGCGCAGGAGCGACAGGGTGGCAGGCATGATCATGGCACCGAACACGCCGAGGAGTACCCTGGCCGCGATGAGCGAGGTCGCATCCGGGGCGAACGCGGCGAACAGGGAGACGACCCCGAAGCCGCTCGCGCCGATCATGAGCAGGCGGCGGCGGCCGTAGCGGTCGCCGAGGTTGCCCATGGCGACGAGCAGTCCGGCGAGGGCGAGCGGGTAGGCGTCGACGATCCAGAGCTGGGCGGCCGCGCTCGGCAGCAGGTCGCGGGCGATGTGCGGCAGGGCGAAGCTCAGCACGGTGTTGTCGATCGAGACGAGCAGCACCGGCAGCATGAGCACGGCGAGGCCGGCCCACTGCCGAGGTGTGGCCCGGACCCGGGTGGTGGTGTCTGTGGTGCTCATTCTGGCAACTGTACCGTCTGGACGGTACAGTTGCCAGATGACGCAGAAACAGTCGGCGAAGGAACCCGTGCTCGACGCGTTCGAGCGGGTGGTCATCGAGCGCGGCGAACGGGCCGCGACGCTCGAGGCGGTCGCGGTCGAGGCCGGCGTCTCCAAGGGCGGGCTGCTCTACCACTTCGGATCGAAGAAAGACCTGGTCGACGGCGTGATCGAGCGCATCTCCGCCAGCGCGACCGACTACTCCGATCTGCTGCGGGCCTCGCCCGAGGGGGTGGTGAGCACGTTCATCCGCACCTCGGTGACGGCGGGGACCGACTTCGACAACTCGTACATCGCCCTCACCCGGCTCGCCCAGTCGGGCATCTACCCCGAGGCGCGGGCGGCGCTCGCCCGCATCGAGACGGAGTGGTTCGACCTCGTCGAGTCCGAGGTCGGCGATCCCGGGGTCGCGCGGCTGGTGCTGCTCGTCAGCGACGGCCTCTACTACAGCTCGGCGCTCTTCCCCGATGCGACGACCCGCACCGACGCCGGTTCGCTCGACGAGGTCATCGCCGTGGTCGCCGACCTGGTGCGCGCGCGACGGGGCTGACCCCATAGACCGGACACCGAAGGGCGCCACTTCGGGCGTCGGGCTGCAGCGCGCGCTGTAGCCGTCCGCCCGAATTGGCGCCCTGAGGAGGGAGCTGGTCTACTCCGTGATGTCGATCTCGCGCAGCACGTCGGCGTCGATCGCCACGCGCACGGTCTCGAGCAGCTCGTCGGGAGCGGGCGAGTCGACGGTCAGCACGCTGAGCGCCTGGCCGCCGGCCTCGTGACGGGCGATCTGCATGCCCGCGATATTGATGGATGCGTCGCCGAACTCCTTGCCGTAGACGGCGACGATGCCGGGCCGGTCGGTGTAGATCATCACGATGAGGTGCTTGGCGAACGGCACCTCGACGTCGTAGCCGTTGATCTCGACGATCTTCTCGGTCTGCTTGGTTCCGGTGAGCGTGCCGGAGACCGACACCTGCGAGCCGTCGCTCAGCGCGCCGCGGATCGTGAGCAGGTTGCGGTACTCCTCGCTCTCGGTCTCGGTGATGAGACGCACGGTGACACCGCGCTGCTCGGCGAGGAGCGGCGCGTTGACGTAGCTGACCGACTCGCTGACGATGTTCGAGAAGATGCCCTTGAGCGCGGCGAGCTTGAGCACGCTCACGTCGAAGTCGGCGATCTCGCCGCGCACCTCGACGTCGATGCTCGTGACCGGGCTGCTGGCGAGTCCGGAGAAGACCTGGCCGAGCTTCTCCATCAGCGGGATGCCGGGGCGCACGCTCGGATCGATGACGCCGCCCGCGACGTTGACCGCGTCGGGAACCAGTTCGCCGCCGAGCGCGAGGCGCACCGACTTCGCGACCGAGACGCCGGCCTTCTCCTGGGCCTCGTCGGTCGACGCACCGAGGTGCGGCGTGAGGATGATGTTGTCGAGCGTCAGCAACGGCGACTCGAGCGGCGGCTCGCTGACGAAGACGTCGAGGCCGGCGCCGGCGATGCGCTGCGACTTGAGGGCCGCGTAGAGCGCGTCCTCGTCGATGAGACCGCCGCGCGCGACGTTGACGATGAACGCGGTGGGCTTCATGGTCGCGAACTGCTCGGTCGAGATCATGCCCGTGGTCTCGGGCGTCTTCGGCATGTGGATCGTGATGAAGTCGCTCTGCGCGAGCAGCTCGTCGAGGGTGAGCAGCGTGACGCCGAGCTGCTGGGCGCGGGCCGAGGTGACGTAGGGGTCGTAGGCGACGACGTTCATGCCGAAGGCCTGCAGGCGCGCGGTGATGAGCGCGCCGATGCGGCCGAGTCCGATGATGCCGACGGTCTTCTCGTACAGCTCGGTGCCGGTGTACTTAGAGCGCTTCCAGGTGCCGGCGGCGAGGCTGGCGTGGGCCGCGGGGATGAACCGGGAGAGGCTGATGATGTGGCCGACGGTGAGCTCGGCCGCCGAGATGATGTTGGAGGTCGGCGCGTTGACGACCATGACGCCGGCGGTCGTCGCCGCCTTGATGTCGACGTTGTCGAGCCCGACACCGGCCCGCGCGATGACCTTGAGGTGCGGCGCGGCCGCGATGGCCTCCTCGTCGACCTTGGTCGCGGAGCGGATGAGGATCGCGCTCGCGTCGGAGAGCGCCGACAGCAGCGCCGGACGGTCGGTGCCGTCTACGGTGCGCACGTCGAAGTCGGGGCCGAGGGCCTCGACAGTCGCGGGTGAAAGTTCTTCTGCAATCAGCACGATCGGCTTAGCCACGAACGATTCCTTCGGGGGTGAGGGGGAGATTGGCGCTGGCCGCGCAACCCGATGAGTCTACTGCGCGGCAGAATGACTCCATGATGGAAGCCGCGCTGGACGTAACACGGACGATCGTGCTCGTGCTGCTGGTCGTTCTCTTCGTCGGCATGGGGGTAGGTCACTTCCGCGAGCGGCCCGCGCGCACGATGGCGGCGATGATCCCTCCGTCGATGCGGCGCAGCGGCGTGCTCCGCCCCATGAACCTCGTCTACCTCACGGGCGTGTGCGAGGTCGCGGGCGGGGTCGGTCTCGCCGTCCCTGCGACCCGGATCGTGGCATCCGTCGCCCTCATCGTCTTTCTCGTGGCCGTGTTTCCGGCCAATGCGTACGCATCGAAGCATCCCGAGCGATTCGGCAGGGCGGCCATCCCGTTCTGGCCGAGACTTGCCGGTCAGGCCGCACTTATCGCCCTGCTGGTGTTCGTCGCGGTGTAGCCGAATGGATGCGCCCCAGCGGTGCCCGCCCGGCGCTCGGCGCGACCGCGTGCTACGGTCGAGGCAGGAAATATTGTTTTTCCGGTCATCTTGGACGCGTTACCTGCGGCCACCCTCGGGGTGGGACCGCCTGTGCGTACGGTGAGACTCTGAAGGCTGCGATCCCGTGATCGCGCCGGCACACGCCCTTCGGCGGTGAAGCGATCAGAGCTACCCGTCCACAAGCACAAGCACCCACAGTCGGGGCCGCATTGCGGCCTTATTCGGGGTGCGCTCGGGAGTACATGTGAGTGACATCTCACCACCGCAGACGATTCTTACGGCCGACGGACTCGGCAAGACCTTCGGAAAGACCCACGCGGTCGTCGACGCCAGTTTCGAGGTGAACCGCGGCGAGATCTTCGTCGTCATGGGGCTCTCGGGCTCCGGCAAGTCGACGCTGATCCGCATGCTCAACGGACTGCTCGAGCCCAGCTCGGGCAGCGTGAGCGTCGCAGGCACCAAGATCTCCGGCCTGCCGGCCGCAAAACTGCGCGAGGTGCGCAAGCGCAGCGTGTCGATGGTGTTCCAGCACTTCGCGCTGCTGCCGCACCGCACCGTGATCGACAACGTGGCCTACGGCCTCGAGATCCAGGGCGTCGCCAAGGCCGAGCGGCTCGAGCGAGCCAACACGATCATCCGCCTCGTCGGGCTCGACGGGCGCCAGAACAGCCTCCCGTCGCAGCTCTCGGGCGGAATGCAGCAGCGCGTCGGCCTCGGCCGGGCGCTCGCCAGCGACACCGACATCCTGCTGATGGACGAGGCCTTCTCGGCGCTCGACCCGCTCATCCGCCGCGAGATGCAGGAGCAGCTCATCGAGCTGCAGAGCGAGCTCGGCAAGACCATCATCTTCATCACGCACGACCTGAACGAGGCCATGTTCCTCGGCGACCGCATCGCCGTCATGCGCGACGGCAAGATCGTGCAGATCGGCACCCCGGAGGAGATCCTCACGGATCCCGCCAACGACTACGTCGCCCAGTTCGTGCAGGACGTCGACCGGGCACGCGTGCTCACCGCCGCCAGCGTCATGGAGCCGGCCCGCTCGGTCGTCACCGTCACCGCCGGCCCCCGTGCCGCGCTGCGAACGATGCGCGACCTGCAGTCGCAGGCCACCTTCGTGCTCGGCCGCGACCGCACCTTCGCCGGCATCGTGCGCGACCGCGACGTTCTGCGCCAGGTCAAGCGCGGCGAGACCGACCTGCGCAGCATCCTGCTCGACGACGCCACGACCGTCACCTCCGACGTCGTGATCAGCGAGCTCGTCGAGCTCTCGGTCGGCAGCGACCTGCCGATCGCCGTGCTCGACGACAAGAAGCGGCTGATCGGCGTGATCCCCCGGGTCACCCTGCTCGCCGCCCTGGGCAACGTGAGCACGACCACCGGTGAGATCCCCGTCACCGAGACCATCGCCACCATCACGGTGAGCGAGATGACCGACACTCTGCTCGATCCCACTCTCGAAGGAGCAGGACGTTGAACGACTTCCGCATTCCCCTTGGCCGCTGGGTCGAGGACATCATCGACTTCATCACCGACACGTTCGGCTTCCTCTTCGACTTCGTGGCCACGGTCGTCTCCGGCGCCTACGAGATCGTCGACGCCGTGTTCTCCACGCCGCCGTTCTGGGCCGTCATCATCGTGCTGGCCGCCCTCGGCTTCGCCGCTCGCGGCTGGAAGTTCGCGATCGGAACCGTGCTCGGGCTGACGCTCATCCTCGGCGTCGACCAGTGGGACAACGCGATGGACACGCTCGCTCTCGTGCTCGTCGCCAGCGTGATCGCGATCCTCATCGCCATACCGCTCGGGATCGCAGCGGCGAAGAGCCGCGCGACGTCGAACCTCCTGCGCCCCGTGCTCGACCTCACGCAGACGATGCCCGCCTTCGTCTACCTGATCCCTGCCCTCATCCTGTTCGGCATCGGCGTCGTGCCCGGCGTCGTCGCGACGATCATCTTCGCCGTGGCTCCCGGAGTGCGGCTGACCGAGCTCGGCATCCGCGGCGTCGACACCGAGGTCGTCGAGGCCGGCCAGGCCTTCGGCGCCTCGCCGTGGCGGATCCTCCGCCAGATCCAGCTGCCGCTCGCGATGCCGAGCATCATGGCCGGCGTCAACCAGGTCATCATGCTCTCGCTCTCCATGGTCGTCATCGCGGGCATGGTCGGCGCGGGCGGCCTCGGCCAGCCCGTCGTCGCGAGCCTGAACCGTATCGATGTCGCCCTCGGCTTCGAGGCAGGCCTCTCGGTCGTCATCCTGGCCATCTTCCTCGACCGGCTCACCGCCGCGCTCGGCGGAGGAGACACGCCTCTCGGTCGCGTGCTGGGCCGCCGCGGCGCCGCCCGTCTCGAACGCGAGTCCGCCGCGAAGGCGGCGAACCCCGGCCAGGCCCCCGCCGAGCGCGAGCTCGTCGACGCCTGACCCACCCTCTTGCCGGCGCCTACGCGTCGGCGAACCGGAGCTTCCTGCTCCTGCAATCTCCAATCACGGCCGGCCACAGCAGTCGACCAACGAAAGGCAGAACACCGTGAAGAACCGTTACACCTCATTCATCGCCCTGGGCGCCGTGAGCATGCTCGCCCTCGCGGGTTGCGCAGCCGCCGGCCCCGCAGAGACCGTCGGCGACGGCAACAAGGACACCAAGGCGCTCGACCTCGCCGTGTTCAACGGCTGGGACGAGGGCATCGCCGCGTCCGAGCTGTGGAAGGCCATCCTCGACGAGAAGGGCTACGACGTCACCCTCTCGTACGCCGACGCGGCCCCCGTCTTCCTCGGCCTCTCGAAGGGCGACTACGACCTGACGCTCGACGTCTGGCTGCCCGACACCCACGCCGCCTACTTCGACAAGTACGGCGACGACATCACAGACCTCGGCGCGTGGAACGAGGAGTCGAAGCTCACGGTCGCCGTGAACGCCGACGCCCCGATCGACTCGCTCGCCGAGCTCGCGGAGAACGCCGACCTGTTCGGCAACGAGATCGTCGGCATCGAGCCGGGCGCCGGCCTCACCGCCGCGATGGAAGAGCGGGTCATCCCGGGTTACGGCCTCGAGGACATGGAGTTCACCACCTCCTCGACCGCCGCCATGCTGACGGCGCTGACCGCCGCGACCGACTCCGGCGAGAACATCGTCGTGACCCTCTGGGAGCCGCACTGGGCGAACTCCGCCTTCCCGATCAAGACGCTCGAAGACCCCGAGGGCACCCTCGCCGACCTCGAGAGCCTGCACGCGTTCGGCAAGGCCGACTTCGAGGACGAGTACCCGCAGGTCACCGAGTGGATGGACAACTTCGAGATGGACCTCGACACGCTCTACTCGCTCGAGCAGGCCATGTTCGTCGACTACGACGGCTCGGACTACGCGCCCATCGTCGCCAAGTGGATCACCGAGAACCAGGAGTACGTCGACTCGCTCACGAGCTAGTCACCAGCCGCCAGACCAGAGGGGCAATGAATCGACCTTCGCAGCCATGCGGAGAGTCGATTCATTGCCCCTCTGTTCGTCAGGCGGGGCGGATGCCGCGACTCAGGCTATGGCGATGATGTCGAGGGTCAGCACCGCGACGAGGGCCAGGCCGAGCGTGAATAGCACGACCTTGCCGAAGAGCGCTCGGCGAAGGCCCATGACGAACGCGAGCAGGTAGACGCCCACCGGGACGAGCATGTTCGCGATGATCAGGGTCCACGGCACCTCGCCGACCGCGACGCCGAGCACCTCGAGGGCGGCGTACTGCCTCGGCAGCTCGATGGCGTTGTTGACCGCCTCCCACAGGTCGTAGGCGTAGAGCAGGCCGAACGCGATCGAGACGGTCACGGCCTGCCAGCCGAGGCGGGTGCGGGCCGGTGCTCGGCTGTCGTCTTCGAGAATGTCTTCGTCGGTCATGCCTACATCCCCAGTACGAATGGAATCGGAATCAGCAGCACGAGACCGGCGATGAGCCAGGCCAGGCGCACGACCGGCCTGCTGCCGCGGGTGAGGTAGAAGGCCGAGGCGAACCAGAGCGGTGCCGATGAGATGGCGAGGAACTCGCCGAACTGGAACATGACCTCGCCGAGGATCGTCGACATGGTGCCGCCGCCGCGGAGCACCGTGGTGATCCAGCCGACCGTGTAGAGGCCGTAGACCCCGGCGACGATGCCGTAGGTCACGAGCAGGAACGAGCTTGTGGGTGAGTCGGTCGCTGAGCCGTCGGTCGCTGAGCCTGTCGAAGCGCGCCCGCCGGTCGCTGAGCCTGTCGAAGCGCCGGCCCGCGACTTCCTCTGCCGCACCGGCTTCGCACCGACGGGCTCAGGCCCGGCCACGTGGCTCGCGTCGCGCTCCCCATCCCAGCTGAGGGCCTCCTCTGATTCGAGGTCGGCGTCGTCTCTCGGCGGGTCAACGGTCATGCGAAAACCCTACCGCCGCCGCCTGTGCCGACCCTGCCCGGCTCGAGCCGCCGTGCGCGCGTCAGGCGCCGTCGGTGCGGGTCCAGCCCCAGTCGGCGCTCGAGTGTGCGACGGGCGCGTCGACCCGCGGCGCGACGGTGATCGCGGTCGTCGCCACCCGCTTCGCGTACTGGAAACCCGCGGATGCCGCGAACTCGTCGTCTGCCGCGGTGTACCTGTTCTGCACACCCGCCTCGACGATGCGCCACGGGCGTCCGTTCGCCAGGGTATTCGACTGCCCGTTCTCGGGCCGGAACTGCCGGTAGTCGTAGTCGAAGCTCGCGCTCGCGTCGAGCCGCACCGAGAACGTGTCGACGGCGATCGTCGAGCTGGCCAGGTCGACCTGCAGCAGCCGCTGGAAGCCTGTCGCCCGCTCCCCCGTGTGCGTGCGGAACTCCTGGTAGTCGGCGAGCAGCTCGACCACGTCGTGCCCCTCGATGCCGCCCGCGTTCTCGGTGACGATCTGCCCGATCCCGTGGAAGTGCCCCGAGAGCACGACGACGACGTTGCGGTTCGGGGCGATGACCCGCTCCCACAGCTTCTGGCCGTTCGACACCCAGCGCGAGTTGGCCGAGCGGTGAGCCCCCTCGAGCTCGGACTTCGGGGTCACGTGCTCGTGCGTCGAGACGACGACATTGAATTGCGGATGACTCGTGACGATGCCCTCGGCCCAGGCGATCTCGCGCTCCCCGTAGGCGTACGGCAACGACAGCATCAGGAAGCGGGCTCCCGCCTGTTCGAACGTCGAGTAGCTGGCGCTGTTGTCACCCTCGGCGATCGAGCCGCCGTAGCTCGGAGCGTCCGCGTAGCGCGACGGAGGGAAGTACTCGTTGTACAGGTCGTTGTCGATGCCGCGCTTGTTGTCGTGGTTGCCGGGCAGCACGCTGTTCGGAACGCCGGCCGAGTCGAGGATCCCCTGCACCGCGCTCGCCCGTTCGAATTCGCGGCGCGCCCGGGTATCGTCTTGGTTCGGGTCGACCCAGTTCTGCACGAGGTCGCCGGTGTGCGTGGCGAACGCGATCTTGCGCTCGTCGGCGCTGTCGGCGATCCAGCTGACGAGCTCGGCGTAGACGGCGGGGTAGGTCTCGGTGAGGTACTGCGTGTCGGTGATGTGCGAGATCGCGAGGTCGTAGTCGTCCGGGTCTTCGAGAGCGCCGTCGGCCGTCTCCGCCAGCGTCGCCGCGGTGCGCGGCCCGTTCTGGGCGAGCAAGGTGACGGTGCCGTCGTCGAGGTCGCCCTCGGCGAGCACGCCCTCGAGCCGGGACGTTCCGGCAGCCAGCATCCGCCAGGCAGAGGCCGCTGCATCCCACACACTGAACTGGATCTCGTTCCGGCCGGTCGACTCGCCCGCCCAGGCGACGGTCGACCCCGCGGCCAGGCCGTCTGCGTCGACCACGAACCGCTGGTACGGGTAGCCCCACGCGTCGTCGAGGGCGGCGGCGGGTGCGAGCGGGTCGAGCTTCCGTTCGGCGTCGCCGACCTTTTCGGCGAGCGGGGCCGGGCTGACGCCGGCGTAGGCCTCGAGCACGGTGACGGGGGTGCCTGCGGCGGCCACTCGCGGTGCGGCCGCGGGCGCGACGGCCGGCTCCTGCGGCGCGGCGCCGGCCGCCACCCGCAACGTCGGGTCGACCCACTCGTGCCGGTCGATGCGTCCGGGCGTCGCCGGCGCCGTCACGAAGTCGTCGTCGTCGACGCCGGTGAAGCGGGTGCGTTGAAACGTCTCGCCGCGCATCCGGTCGAGCGCGAAGGTCGCGAGTGCGACGCCTTTGGTGCACGGGCTGGGGGTGACGAGGCTCTCGTCCATCTCGTTCAGCGCGTAGACGCCGGCGCTGTCGACACGTCGGCCCGAGGCATCCGCTATCCAGACGCCGCCGCCCAGGAAGTTGATCGACGTGTCGTAGCCGATGTCGGCGTCGGTCGCGGTTCCGACACGGGCGGCGACGAAGGTGGCGCCCGGCCGCAGCACGGTGCCCGCGGGCACGGTGGCCTGCACGGCGCGGCTGCGGATGCCGCTCTCCTCGCAGCGGCGGATCGTGTAGCCGCCGATGTCCACCCGCGTGGTGCCGAAGTTGGCGAGCTCGACGAAGTTGCTCGGCTCGATCCCGTTCGGCATCTGGTCGCGCGCGGGGTCGTTGGCGAATTCGCTGATGGCGACGGCGGGCTGCGCGCCCGACCCGGCCGTCCCATACGCGAACGGCTCGGCGAACACGCTCGACTCGCGCCTCGCGTTGGCGCGCCCCGGTGTGCGCGGCGCGACGATGAACCCGGATTCGGTCAGCTGGTACGACTCGTCGGCGACGAAGTCGAGCACGGCCGGCAGTTTGTCGTTCTGGCAGGCGCTGTCGGCGTAGTTCGACGTGGCGATGCGGTCGACGAGCCGGCCGTCGGAGGTCTGCAGCAGGACTCCGGATGTCACGTCCGCCAGCTCTCTGGAGTAGCGGGCGTCGGCGGTGCCGGTGAAGCCCGGGCCGCCGAGCACCCAGCGGTCGCCGGGTGCCAGCACGCTCGATTCCTCGAGCGTGAGCTGCAGCGTGTCGGGGCGGAGCCGCCCGCTCGCGGTGCAGCGGTAGAGCTGCCAGCCGCCGAGGTCGACGCTCTGGCTCGAGGTGTTGAGCAGCTCGACGAACTCGTCGTCGACGGCTGCGGCGCCCGACGGCGCGTACTCGGAGATGACAACGCCGGTGTCGGCGCGGGCCGTGGCCTTGACGGAGTTGGCGGCGCCGATCGTGGCGGGCGCCGCGAGGAAGTCGTTGGTCGTGTCGCCGGTGTTCGCGATGCGCTGCCAGCTCTCGCCGAGCGCGAAGTTCAGCGTGTTGGGCAGGTTGGCGTCGTCGGTGCACTCGCTCTCGGTGGGCCATGGTTCGTTCGGGTAGACGCCTACGGCGTCCGCCCGCCGCGAATCGGGCGACTCGAGATAGAGCCCGAACCCGAGGATCGAGTACGGCTGGCCGACGTGCGCGTCGCCCGGCATGCCGATCTTGCTGACGGTGAAGATGTCTCCCGGCTGCAGCACGACGCCGCTCAGGTCGGCCTCGGGGCGTCCGACGTTGGCGCGCAGGCCCTGGATGCTGCACCGGTAGACGTTCCAGCCGGAGAGGTCGACGGCCGTGTCTCCCCAATTGCGGAGCTCGAAGAAGCCGTCGGCGTCGGAGCGGGGTCCGCCGTTGGCCACCTCGTTGAACAGCACGGTTCCGGTGCTCGAGGCGGCGGGCTTGTTCGCGACTGCGGTGCTCGTCGCGACTGCGGTGTTGGTCGCGACTGAGGTGTTGGTCGTGCCGGTGACCGGCGTCTGTGCGACCGCCGCTGCCGGCGGGGCGATCACCACGCCGGCGGTCGTGAACGAGGTGACGAGCAGGGCGGCGATCATTTGCTGGCGCACGCCTACAGCGTGGGCGTGCGCCGTGTACCGTCCGTGGCGCGCAGGTGTGCCCGCGGTGAACGCTCCCCTACCGCTCTGCGCATCCGGTCCCCTCTCCCAAAACGAAGGAGTACCGGCCAGTCGCGAGTGCGAAACGGCGTTTCGCCGCGTAATCGACACCGAAGTCCTTCGTTTGGGTCGCCGTCGTAGGGTGTGGAGCATGAGCGAAGACACCGACCCCGCGCCCGTGCGCCAGCTGCGCCTCGTCATCCAGGCCGACGACTTCGAGGCCGCCGTCGCCTTCTACCGCGATGCGCTCGGCCTCACCGAGGAGGCCGCGTTCGAGGGAGAGGGCGACGCGCGCGTCATGATCCTCGACGCGGGCCGCGCCACCCTTGAGATCGCCAACCCGGCGCAGGTGAAGATGATCGACGGCATCGAAGCCGAAGGACTACCGAGCGCCCGGATGCGCGTCGCCTTCGAGGTGGCCGACGCCCAGACGGCGACCGACGGCCTCGTCGACGCCGGCGCCACGCTCATCGCGTCGCCGCGGGAGACGCCGTGGCGTTCGCTCAACTCCCGGCTCGACGCGCCGGGCGGCCTCCAGATCACCCTCTTCCAAGAGCTTGACGCCGAGTAGAGCTCGCGCCGTCGCTCTCTCCGAAAACGAAGGAGAATCGCCCGGCTACGGGTGCGAAACACAGTTTCGCACGCCGATCCGCGCCGAAGTCCTTCGTTTTCAGCAGGGGCGGCGCGCGTTCTTCAGTCACGGGCCACGCGTCAAGGGCCGCGCGGCGTTACACGCGCGTCACACGAATGATGTTGACTCGATAGGACAATGGACCTCATCACCGTGCGCGACACCCGGGTCGCGCGATCCCGCGACGACATCGTGCTCGCGCCCGGAGAGCAGCCGCTCGGCGGCGGCACCTGGCTCTTCTCCGAGGAGCAGCCGGGGCTGACCGGTCTCGTCGACCTCACGGCGCTCGGCTGGCAGCCGCTGGTCGAGTCGGACGCCGGCCTGAGCATCGCGGCCACGTGCACGATCGCAGAGCTCGCGCGTATCCCCGAGCACGAGGGCTGGTGGGCGCATCCGCTGTTCTCGCAGGCGGCCAATTCGCTGCTCGCCAGCTTCAAGATCTGGAACATCGCGACCGTCGGCGGCAACATCTGCACGTCGCTGCCCGCCGGTCCGATGATCTCCCTCGCTGCGGCGACGGATGCCTCGGCCCTGATCTGGTCGCCCGACGGCACCGATCGCCGGCTCGACGTCGCCGACCTCGTCACCGGGTCGCAGCAGAACCTGCTGTCGCACGGCGAGGTGCTGCGCGCCATCGACATCCCGCTGAGGAGCCTCCAGTCGCGCACGGCCTTCCGCCGCATCGCGCTCTCGCCGCTCGGCCGCACCGGCACCCTGCTCATCGCCCGCGTCGACCCCAGCGGCGAGTGCGTTTTCACCGTGAGCGGCGGCACCACCCGCCCGGTCGCGCTCCGCTTCGACGAGCTGCCGTCGGAGGCCGCACTGCGCCAGCGCGTCGAGGGCATCACCGAGTGGTTCACCGACGCGCACGGCGCCGCAGACTGGCGCCGTGCGATGAGCGTGCTGTTCGCCGAGGAGCTGCGCACCGAACTGGGCGAGGAGACGAGCGCATGAGGTTCGAGATCAACGGTGAGAGCGTCGAGGCCCAGCCGCAGCCCGGCCAGGTGCTGCGCACCCTGCTGCGCGACCTCGACCACTTCGAGGTCAAGAAGGGCTGTGACGCGGGCGACTGCGGCGCGTGCTCGGTGCTGCTCGAGGGCGAGCCGATCCACTCCTGCATCTACCCCGCACACCGGCTGGAGGGCGCCCACGTCACCACCGTCGCGGGGCTCGGCACACCCGAGCATCCGCACCCGATGCAGCAGAGCTTCGTCGACGCCGCGGGTTTCCAGTGCGGGTTCTGCACCGCCGGCATGGTCGTCACCGCGTCGACCTTCACCGAGGACGACAAGGACGACCTGCCCCGGCTGCTCAAGGGCAACCTATGCCGCTGCACCGGCTACCGCTCGATCAAGGACGCGATCTGCGGCACGAGCAACACCGAGCACGCCCCGGCGGGCGACGCCGCTGGACGTTCGGTCCGGGCACCGGCTGGCATGCGCGTCGCGACCGGCCGCGAGGAGTACACCCTCGACGCGCCGACTCATGACGTCCCGGCCCCCGACGGAACCCCGACCGCGGTGCTGCACCTGGCAGTGCTGAAGAGCCCGCACGCCCACGCGCGCATCCTGTCGATCGACACCTCCCGCGCCGAGGCCGCAGGCGGCGTGCACGCCGTGCTCACCCACCGAGACTCCCCCTCCACCCTGTTCTCCACCGGACGCCACGAGATGCGCACCGACGACCCCGACGACACGCTCGTATTCGACACGGTGCTGCGGTTCCGCGGCCAGCGCGTCGCGGCGGTCGTCGCCGACACGGTCGCGATCGCCCAGCGCGCGCTAGAGCTGATCGACGTCGAGTACGAGCTGCTTCCGGCGGTGTTCGACCCGGATGCGGCCCGCTCCCCCGGCGCACCCCTGTTGCACCCGGAGAAGGGCCCGGAGTCGCGCATCGACGATCCCGCACGAAACGTGCTCGCGCAGATGCACAGCGAGATGGGCGACGTCGACACCGCCCTGGCGAACGCGCACGCCGTCGTGAGCGGAACCTGGCAGACCCAGCGGGTGAGCCATGCCGCCCTCGAGACCCACGCCACCCGCGGGTGGATCTCCGGCGACGGCCGGCTCGTGCTGCGCACCAGCTCGCAGGTGCCGTTCCTCGTGCGCGACGAGCTGTGCCACATCTTCGGCCTCGATCCCGAACGGGTGCGCGTGTTCACCGCGAGGGTCGGCGGCGGCTTCGGCGGCAAGCAGGAGCTCATCACCGAAGACCTCGTCACCCTCGCCGTGCTCACCACCCAGCGCCCCGTGCAGTACGAGTTCACCCGCGGCGACGAGTTCACCGTCGCCTCGCCACGGCACCCGATGCGCATCGAGGTGAAACTCGGCGCGACCGCCGACGGGCAGCTCACCGCGATGTCGGTCGACGAGCTCATGGACACCGGCGCCTACGGCAACCACGGCGTCGGCGTGATGTTCCACAGCGTGCACGAGTCGGTGGCGATCTACCGCTGTGCGAACAAGCGGGTGGATGCCGAGTCGGTGTACACGAACAATCTGCCCTCCGGGGCCTTCCGCGGCTACGGCCTGGGCCAGGTCATCTTCGCGATCGAGTCGGCCATGGACGAGCTGGCCCGCACCCTGGGCATCGACCCGTTCGAGCTGCGCCGCCGCAACGTGATCGTGCCCGGCGACGCCATGGTCGTCACGAATCCGCACGAGGAGTCCGACCTCGTCGTCGGCAGCTACGGACTCGACCAGTGCATCGACCTCGCCGAGGCGGCGCTTCTGCGCGGCAACGGCGTCGCGGCTCCCACCGGACCCACCTGGTCGGTCGGCACGGGCCTCGGCGTCGCGATGATCGCCACCGTGCCTCCGCGCGGCCACTTCGCAGACACCTCGATCGCGCTGCTCGCCGACGGCAGCTACGAGCTCGGTGTCGGCACCGCGGAGTTCGGCAACGGCACGACGACCGTGCACACCCAGCTCGTCGCGACGGCGCTGAACACCACGGTCGACCGGGTGCGCATCCGCCAGTCCGACACCGACGTGGCGCGCTACGACACCGGAGCCTTCGGCTCGGCAGGCGTCGTCGTAGCCGGCAAGGCACTGCTCGCGGCGTCGCTGAAGCTGTCGGCGATGATGATCGAGCGTGCCGCGCAGGTGACCGGTGCCGAGGGCGCCCGCACGGTGGTGGCGGGCGGGGTTCTCGTCGGAGATACCCTCGTCGAGGCATCCGCCATTCTCGAAACGGGCCCGCTCATCGCCGACGGCAGCCACGACGGCACCCCGCGCTCGGTGGCGTTCAACGTGCACGCCTTCAGGGTGGCGGTCGACACGGCGACGGGCGAGGTGCGGATTCTGCAGTCGATCCAGACGGCGGATGCCGGAACGGTGCTGAATCCGGAGCAACTCCGCGGGCAGATCGAGGGCGGAACGGCGCAGGCGATCGGCACGGCGCTCTACGAGGAGATGCTGCTCGACGGCGAGGGCCGCGTCACCACGACGGCGTTCCGCAACTACCACGTGCCGCAGTTCGCCGACATCCCCGAGACCGAGGTGTACTTCGCCGCGACGCACGACGGCATGGGGCCGCTCGGCGCGAAGTCGATGAGTGAGGCGCCCTACAACCCCGTGGCGCCGGCGCTGGCGAACGCGATCCGTGACGCGATCGGGGTGCGGCCGTTCGAACTGCCGATGTCGCGTGACCGCCTCTGGCGCATGCTGAACTAGCGAATGTCGCCGAACAGCGGCTTCTCCGGCGCCTTCTTGCCGGTCTCGCGCTCCCACGCCTCGAGCTGCTGGGCGAGCGCCTTCGCGAGCTCGAACACCTGCTCCGGGGGGATGCGGATGCGGCTCACGACCTGCCCGGGCACGAGGATCGACTCCGCGCCGGTCTCGCTGTCGGTGGTCGGCTGTGGAGGCTGGGTGAGCGCGACGAAGTCCATCACGAACACGTTCGGGGTGTGCCAGACACTGGCGAAATCGGCGAACAGGCCGGCGACGGCGGTCGGCGGGAGGTCGATCTTGAACGTGCGCGGGGTCTCGATGTCTGACATAAAGGTCAGTGTAGGGGTGCGACGGGCACACCGAGCTCGTGAATCCTCCCGCTCGTCTCCCGCAGTGCCGTGGCCGTCGCGCCGGTGCGTGCCGAGATCACCTCGGCGAGAATCGACACCGCCGTCTCCTCGGGTGTGCTCGCCCCGAGGTCGAGCCCGATCGGCGAGTGCAGGCGGGCGATGGCCTCCTCGGCCACTCCGCGGTCGCGCAGCGAGGCCACGCGACGCTCGTGGGTGCGCCGCGAGCCCATCGCGCCGACGAACGCGACCGGCAGGGCGAGCGACTGCGCGATGATCTCGGCGTCGAACCTGTCGTCGTGCGCGAGCACGCAGATCACCGTGCGCTCGTCGACGGCCGTGCCCGCGAGCCAGGTCGTCGGCCACTGCACGACGACCTCGGCCGTGGGAAAACGGGCGGCGGTCGCGAACAGTCCGCGCGGGTCGCACACGCTCACCCGGTACCCGAGCGCGCTGCCGGCCGCGGCGAGCGCGACGGAGAACTCCATCGCGCCGAAGATGATGAGGCGCGCGGGCGGGGTGGCGACTTCGAAGAACACGTCGACGAGCTCGCCGTCGCAGTCGATCGTGCCGAGCGCGGTCTCGCCGAGGGCGATGCGGGCGTCGAGCTCCGCCGCGATGCGGGACGCGAACCGGCCGTCGGTGTCGCCGAGCACCGTGGCGAGACCGGTCGGCTCTCCGGCTGCCGCGGCGCGCAGGGCGGCCTCGACACGCGCGGTGACGGGCGTCACGCGGATGCGCAGCTCGCCGCCGCACGTCAGCCCGACCGAGAACGCTGTCTCGTCGCTGACCCCGTATTCGACCGTGCGGGCGACACCGTCGGCGAGCACGAGTTCGCACACATCCACCACGGCGCCCTCGACGCAACCGCCCGCGATCGAACCGATCACCGACTCGCCGTCGAAGGCCATCGACGTGCCGACTGTGCGTGGGGCACTGCCCTCGATCGACACCGCGGTGGCGATAGCGAGCGTGCGGCCCGCATCGATCGCGGCCACGAGGCGGTCGGCTATCTCGAACATGCTTCCAGCCTCGCACACCCGTGTTTCGCGGGGGTCACCACTTGCCGGATCGGCCCTGGAGGTCAGCGAAGACCAGAGAGGAACTCTGCGTCCCGCTCGTAGTCGGCGGCCTCGTCAAGCAGGTGCGGTTTGTCAAGCTCGACCGCCTTTTCGCGCGACATTTCGGCGAGGTCGTGCAGGCGGATGATCGCCAGGCGCAACACGTCGGAGTACGAAGCATCCGAACCGTACGCCCTCAGGATCGTCTCGACGCGCTCGCGGGCGACGTCCATGCCGGGCGCACCGTCGGGCGTCGTCGCGGTGAGCGGCACGGCGCGAGTCGCGAAGTAGGCGATGTCCCAGAGCCGCGGCCCCGGCGAGCACATGTCGAAGTCGATGGCGCCGACGATCTCACCGTCGACGAACGCGAGGTTGTGCGGGGCGAAGTCGTTGTGGCAGATCACCTCGGCGGGCACCTTCGCGCGCGACTGCCAGATCGCGTCGTCGAGGGCGAATCCGATACTGGCGTCGTGCAGCTGACGCAGCCGCGCGGCCCCGTCCTCCAAGACAGAATCGCTCCACACCCATTGCGGCAGCGGGTAGAGCGGCACCTCGCCGTGCACGAACGACAGCCGCTCGCGAGCGCCCTCGATCGCGATCGGACGCGGTGCCCAGGTCACCCCCGCCAGCCCCAGATATCGGAGGTATCGGTGCACCGTCGGCGTCCACGGCCCGCTCGTGCGCAGCACCGTGTCGCCCTCACGTTCGACGTCGTTCATGTTGCCGCCGGTGAGCGGCCCGTCGACTGAGTAAGCCCGGGATTCCATGGGCTAAGACTAGGCGGGCACACCCACGAGGGCCGCGCTGCGCTCCCAGAGCGCGCTGGCCAGAGCCGCGTCATCTGCCTGGGGGTTGGTGGTGAAGTCCAGCTTTCGCTTCGTGTAGAAGCCGCCGGCCTTCCAGTCTGTTCCGGGAGTCGTCGTCGCGAGCCAGACGAGCGTGTCCGCCCCTTTGGCGGGCCGCAGCAGGAAGAAGCCGAAGGCGTTGTAGAAGAATCGCATCGGGCTGGTCGACTCGGTGGCGAAGCCGGTACGCACCACACCGGGGTGGAACGAGACCGACGCTATGCCCGAGTCGCCGAAGCGGCGGTCGAGTTCGCGGGCGAAGAGGATGTTCGCGAGCTTGGCATCACCGTATGCCTTGTTGGGCGAGTAGGCGCGTTCGTTTCCGAGGTCGTCGAGGTCGAGGTTGCCGTAGAGCCGGTTCGCCACGCTCGCGGTGGCGATGACCGTCGCTCTGCTGCTCACCAGCCGTTCGCTCAGCAGCGACGTGAGCAGGAACGGGGCGAGGTGGTTGACCTGGAAGGTCTTCTCGAAGCCGTCGACGGTCAGCTCGCGGTCGCCCATGATGCCGCCGGCGTTGTTGGCCAGCACGTCGATGCGCGGGTAGCGCTCGAGCAGTGCGGCGGCCAGCGCGCGCACGTCGTCGAGCCTGGAGAAGTCGGCGATCAGGTGGTCGACGCCGAGCTCGTCGGCGACCGCGGCCGTCTTCTGCGGCGAGCGCCCGACCACGACGACGGTGTCTCCGCGGGCCGAGAGTGCGCGGGCAGCGGCGGCCCCGATCCCGTCGCTCGCTCCGGTGATGATGATGGTCCTGCCGGACATGGTGCCTTCCCCCTGCGTCGCTACCAGCGTATGCGGCGCAGGGGGACGGCGTGTGCGTGGCGAGAGGCCCTACTTGGCGAGGAAGGCGAGCAGCACCTCGTTTACCTCGTCGGCGTGGGTCCAGAGGAACCCGTGCGGGGCGCCCTCGATCTCGACGTACTCGCTCTCGGGGAAGGCCTCGTGGAAGACGCGGCCGGTCGAGTCGATCGGCAGGATGCGGTCTTCGGTGCCCTGCACGATGATGCTCGTGACGCCGGAGGCGCGCACCTTGGCGACGTCGCCCCGGAAGTCCTCGATCCAGCTGGACACCACCGCGTACGAGGCGATCGGCGCGCTCGAGGTCGCCGTGTTCCAGCTCGCGGTGACGGCCTCCTGGCTGATGCGGCTGCCGAGGTTCTGGTCGAGGTTGTAGAAGTCCTGGTAGAAGCCGGTGAACCAGGCGAAGCGGTCGGCCTTGGCCGTGGCCTCGATGCCGTCGAAGACGCTCTGCGGAACGCCGGTCGGGTTGTCGTCGGTGTGCACGAGGAAGGGCTCGAGCGGGGCGAGGAAGGCGACCTTGGCGACGCGGTCGGTGCCGTAGGTGGAGACGTAACGGCCGACCTCGCCGGTTCCCATCGAGAAGCCGACGAGAACGACGTCGGTTAGGTCGAGGGTGGTGAGCACGGTGTCGAGGTCGGCGGCGAAGGTGTCGTAGTCGTAGCCGACGGTGGGCTGGCTCGACTTGCCGAAGCCGCGACGGTCGTAGGTGATGACCCGGTAGCCGGCGGCGAGAAGCTCGCGCTGCTGGCGCTCCCACGACGTGCCGTCGAGCGGGTAGCCGTGGATCAGCACGACGGGCTGGCCCGATCCGTGGTCCTCGTAGTGGAGTTCGATGCTGGTGGAGTTTTCCTGGCCGACGGTAATCACTGACATGGTGAGTCCTTCCTCGAAACGGCTGAGAACGGTCGTTCTCAGGTCGTGATGCCTATACTAGAGAACGTTGGTTCTCAATGCAAGGTGGGTATTCGAATGGATGATGCAACAGCGCGTGAACTGGTCGTGAACGCCGCAGACCGGCTGTTCTACGGCAAGGGCATCCAGGCGGTCGGCATGGACGAGATCCGCTCAGAGGCGGGAATCTCGCTCAAGCGCATGTACCAGCTGTTCCCCTCGAAGGAGACGATCCTCGCCGAGGTGCTGCGACGACGCAACGAGGCGTGGACGGCCGGCGTGCTGCTCGCCGCCGAGAACGCCGCCGATCCCCGCGAGAAGGTGCTGTCGCTCTACGACTTCCTCGCCGACTGGTTCGCCGAAGACGACTTCCGTGGCTGCGCATTCATCAACTCCTTCGGCGAGCTCGGTGCCACCGCTCCCCTCGTCGCCGACGCGGCGCGGGCCCACAAGCTCGGTTTCCAGGACTATGTCGCCGACCTCGTGCGCGACGCCGGCTGGCCCGCAACGCTCGCACCTCAGCTCGCGCTGCTGGCCGAGGGCGCCCAGACCACCGCGGCCATTTCAGGCACACCGGATGCCGCGGCCGACGCCCGCGCCGCCGCCGCGACCCTCCTCGACGCAGCCGTGGCTCGCGCGTGAGCGCTCCGGTCGCCCGCCGCAGCCACCTCGTCGACCTCACCCCGTTCCGCAGCAGCCCCGCGTTCTTCCGCCTCTGGCTCGGCACCGGCATCGCCGGAGTCGGCGGCCAGATGACCGTCGTCGCGGTCAGCCTGCACATCTACGACCTCACCGGCTCGACCGGGGCGGTCGCGCTCGTCGGCGTCGTCGGGCTTCTGCCGATGATCATTGCCGGGCTCTACGGCGGCGTGCTCGCCGACCGCTTCGACCGCCGCATCGTCGCGATCGCCGCCGAGTCGGTCGCCTGGGTCTCGGTGCTGTGCCTCGCCGGACTGGCCTGGTTCCACATCGACGTGCTCTGGTTCTACTACGTGCTCACGACGCTCACCGCCGTCGCGACCACCATCGTGAGCGCCACCCGCATGGCGATCGTGCCGCGTCTGGTCGACAAGGAACTGCTGCCAGCGGCATCCGCTCTCGGTGGAATCAGCATGGGAATCGCCATCACGGTCGGTCCCGCCCTCGCCGGCGTTCTCGTGGCCACCATCGGAATCCAGTGGACCTACACGATCGACGCCGTGCTCTTCCTCGCCGCGTTCACCGGCGTGCTGACTCTGCCCGCGATCGTCCCGGAGGGCGGCTCCAGCACCCGCGGCGTGAGAGCGTTGCGCGAGGGGCTCGGCTTCCTGCGGCGGGCGCCGAACATCCGCCTCGGCTTCCTGATCGACATCGTCGCCATGACCTTCGGCATGGCGCGCGTGCTCTACCCGGCCGTCGGCGCGCTCGTCATCGGCGGAGGCGCCATCACGGTGGGCATCCTTTTCGCCGCAGGGGCTACCGGCACGCTGCTCAGCTCGCTCCTCTCGGGCCGCCTCGGCCAGGTGCGCCGTCAGGGTCTCGCCATCCGCAACTCGGTCATGGCCTACGGCGGTTTTATGCTCGCCTTCGGGCTGGTGCTGCTGCCGCTCGGCACAGATCGGAGCGGTTCGATCACCGACTCGCTCTCGACCGCCAACATCCCCGCGCTGGCCCTCGCGGCGCTCGCCCTCGCCGGTGCGGGAGCCGCCGACAACGTGAGCTCGGTGTTCCGCACCACGATGCTGCAGTCGGCGGTGCCCGACTCCATGCGCGGCCGCACCCAGGGCATCTACATCGTGGTCGTGACCGGCGGGCCGCGTCTGGGCGACGCCTTCGTCGGACTGGTCGTCGCGACGACGCTGCTCTGGCTGCCGTCGGTGCTCGGCGGGCTGCTCATCGTGTCGCTCGTGGGTGTTCTCGTGCGGCTCAACCCGTCGTTCCGCGATTACGACGCCCTCGACCCGAAGGCCTAACGTTGAGCGCATGACAACCTTCGACCTCGTCGTGCGCGGCGCCTTCGTTCTCATCGGCGGCAACTGGCGGGCGGCCGAGGTCGGGGTGACGGGCGGCGTCATCCGGGCGGTCAGCGCCACACCGCTTGAGGGCGACAGGGTCATCACCCTCGCCGATGACGAGGTGCTCGTACCGGGCATCGTCGACACACACGTGCACGTCAACGAGCCCGGGCGCACCGAGTGGGAGGGATTCGCCAGCGCCACCCGGGCCGCGGCCGCCGGCGGGGTCACCACCCTCATCGACATGCCGTTGAACAGCATCCCCGCGACCACGACCGTCGCCGCCCTCGACGCCAAGCGGGCCGTCGCCGCCGAGAAGGCCATGGTGAATGTGGGCTTCTGGGGCGGCGCCGTTCCCGAGAACCTCGGCACCCTGCGCGAGCTGCACGAGGCGGGCGTCTTCGGCTTCAAGGCGTTTCTCGCCCCGAGCGGCGTCGACGAGTTCGGCCACCTCGACGCCGAACAGCTCGACCTCGCGCTCGAGGAGATCGCGACCTTCGACGGGCTGCTGATCGTGCACGCCGAAGACCCCGGCGTGCTCGACGCGAGCGCGAACGAGGGCGGCGTCGACTACCACCGGTTCGTCGAGTCGCGTCCGGATGCGGCGGAGACCACCGCGATCGACCGCGTCATCGCCGGGGTGCGGCGCACGGGCGCCCGCGCGCACATCCTGCACCTCTCATCGGCCGCCGCCCTGCCCGCCCTGCGCGCCGCCCGCGCCGAGGGGCTGAAGATCACGGTCGAGACCTGCCCGCACTACCTGACCATCAGCGAGGAGCAGATCGCCGACGGCGCGACGCAGTTCAAGTGCTGCCCGCCGATCCGCGACGAGGCCAACCGCGACGCGCTCTGGCAGGCGCTGCTCGACGGCGACATCGACATCGTCGTCACCGACCACTCCCCCTCCACCCCCGAGCTCAAGTTCGCGCACGGCGGCGACTTCGGACTCGCCTGGGGCGGCATCGCCGGCCTGCAGCTCGGCCTCGCCGCCGTCTGGACCGAGGCCGCGCGCCGCGACATCCCGCTCGAGCGCGTGCTCGGCTGGATGTCGAGCGCCACGGCCCGCTTCGCCGGACTCGAGTCGAAGGGCCGCATCGCGGTCGGCGCCGACGCCGATCTCGTCGTCTTCGCCCCCGACGAGGCGTTCACCGTGCACGCCGACCGGCTGCTGCACAAGAACCCGGTGAGCGCCTTCGACGGGCGGGAGCTGCGCGGCGTCGTGCGCCAGACCCTGCTCGCCGGCCAGCCGGTGGATGTCGCGCCCGACGCCGAGCCGCGCGGCCTGCTGCTCGACCGCTGACGCTCGCCGAGGCATCCGCCACCCAGACCCGAGGGGCAAACTTCCGCTGCCCAACCGGCCACTGAAAGTCGATTCCTTGCCCCTCAGCACCGGGGCCGGCCTCCCCAAGACCCGCGGGGCAAACTTCCGCTGCTGAACCGGCCGCTGAAAGTCGATTCTTTGCCCCTCGGCTCCCGGGCCGAAGCATCCGCCCGCCCCTGTAACACCCCGGTCACATGGCAGTGGCAGAATCGCGGGATGGCAATCATCCTGGGCGACCACCAATACGGCAAAGCCGAGAACCGCGTGGTGCGCATCTACCGCGACGCGAAGCGGCACGAGATCCGCGACCTCAACGTGAGCACCGCCCTGCGCGGACCGTTCGACCCGGCCTACCTCTCCGGCGACCAGACGAACGTGCTTCCCACCGACACCCAGAAGAACACGGCCTTCGCGTTCGCGAAGTCGAAGGGCGTCGAGTCGATCGAGGACTTCGGCCTCGACCTGGCACGCCACTTCGTGCACGACGTCGCCCCCGTCGAGGGCGCCCGCATCGAGGTCGAGGAGTATGCCTGGGAGCGCGCCGTCGTCGACGGCGTGGAACACGACCACACCTGGCTGCGCAAGGGTCAGGAGATCCGCACGGCAGCCGTCACGGTGGACGCCACCGGTGAGCACGTCATCGGCGGGTTCAAGAACCTCGTGCTGCTCAAGTCGACCGGCAGCGAGTTCGCCGGCTTCCTGAGCGACGAGTACACGACCCTGCAGGAGACCCACGACCGCGTCATGGCCACCTCGCTCGTGGCGCAGTGGCGGTTCACCTCGGTCGAGGTCGACTGGGAGAAGATCTATGCCGGCATCAAGCAGATCATGGTGAGGGAGTTCGCCACCCTGCAGTCGCTCGCCCTGCAGCAGACCCTCTGGCACATGGGACGATCGGTGCTCGAGGCCTACCCGTTCGTCGCCGAGGTGCGGCTGAAGGCGCCGAACAAGCACCACTTCGCCGTCGACCTGTCGCCGTTCGAACTCGAGAACCCCGGCGAGGTGTTCATCGCCGCCGACCGCCCGTACGGGCTCATCGAGGCGACGGTGCTGCGTGACGACGCCCCCGACGCCGGCGATGCCTGGCGGATCTCGGCGGGACTCGCATGAGCGACACGATCGAATCGGCGGATGCCGCGGCTCAGGCCGAGACCGATGCGAAGTGGCTCGCCAGGGCCATCGAGCTGGCGACCCTGAACGTGGCGAACGGCGGGGGGCCCTTCGGCGCCGTCGTCGTGCGTGACGGCGAGCTCATCGCCGAGGGGCAGAACCGCGTCACCGCGAACCTCGACCCGACGGCCCACGCCGAGGTCACCGCGATCCGCGCCGCCTGCCAGGCGGTCGGGCAGTTCTGGCTCGCAGGAATGACGCTGTACACGTCGTGCGAACCGTGCCCGCTGTGTCTCGCGGCGTCGCTCTGGGCGCGGCTCGACCGCGTGGTGTTCGCCGCCGACCGCGACGACGCGGCGCGCGGAGGCTTCGACGACCGGGAGTTCTACGAGCTCTTCGCCCGCGACCGCGCGACGTGGGGCATGGCGGTCGACAGCGTGCGCACGGAGAACGCGCCGGAACCGTTCGACGCGTGGCTGGAGCAGGACGCCCGCACCGACTACTGAGCCACGCTGGCTTCCGGCCGCGTTCTCGGCCTCGTGCCGCGTTCGCGGCGCCCGGGCACCGAGTGCAGCGCGTGAGGGTGGCTGGGTGGCCACTTGCGCACGTTTGGCCCGCCGGCATCCCGCCACAAGTGGCCAGTCAGTGCGGCTTTGGCGTCCGCGTCCGGGCCTCGCCGCCTCGAGAGTGCACTTGTGCGCCGTTTCATCACGCGATCCGGCACACAAGTGCACTATTGCGACGGTGAGCATCGTCGTCCGCCAGCGACGCGCCGTAGACGGCGTTACTCGACCAACGGGCGCGACCGCTAGTCCTCGTCGTCCCTGTCGTTGCCCTTGCCGGGCCCGCCCTTGCCCTTGTCCCTCTCCGCCTGCTCGGCGGCGGCCTTTTCCTCGGCCAGCTTGTCCGCAGCGGCCTGCTCGTCGGCCAACCGCTTCTCCTCGGCGAGCTTCGCCGCCGCGGCCTCCGCCGCCGCTACCCGCTCGGCCAGGTCGGCGCGCACGAGGTCTATCGCCGCCTGGATCTTCTCCGAGCGCTCGTCGCTGACGTCGCCGCTCCCCTTCGCGCCGTCGAGACGCGCCTGGAGTGCGTCGAGCTCTGAAACGGCGCGTGCCAGATCGTTCGCGGCCGCGCTCTCCGCGACCACCAGCACAGAGGCCTGCAGGCCCTCCGCGGCCTCGTCGCTCACTGCGGGCTGGGGCGCGCAGGCCGTGAGCGCCGCGCCCGAGACCAGCACGATCAGCATTGCGGTTGTCAGTCGTCGGCTCACGGTGTCACGCTCTCCATCAGTTCGTCGAGGTGCACGCCGAGGGCTCCCCCGTTGTCCGGCAGCGCCGGCGGTGCGACCTCACTGGATCCGCCCGAGGCCACGGCGTTCCACGCGAATCCGCCGACCGTCAACGCGACGAGGACGGCAGCCACCGCGAGGATCACCCGGCGCGGGTGGGCGATGCGGCGCTTCGAGGGTTCCGGGGCCGCGGCGGCGGTCCCAGAGGCGGCGGGCGCGGTCAACACGACCGTCTCGCCCTCGGATGGCGCCGGCAGCACACGCGTGGGCTGGTCGAGGGCGCGCGTGGGTTCGAGAGGTCCGGTCGGCTCGAGCGCCGCGGTCGAACCGAGCGCTTCGGTCACCCCGAGCGCCGCAGTCGCGCCGAGGGGTGCCGTGGAACCGAGCGCCGCCGTCGCCCCGAGCGCCGCAGTCGCGCCGAGGGCCTCGGTCGCACCGGGCTGCTCCTTCGCCCCGAGCGGCCGGGTGGCCTCGAGCAGGTCGGCCGCGCCGAAGGGCTGCGTCTCCTGCGTGCCGAGTCCGTCGGTCGCCGCGTATATCTCGCGTTCGATGCGGCGTGCGATCTCGGCGACCTCGAGCGCGGTCGGCCGGGCCCCGGCGTCGCGGTCGGTCATCCGGCCGAGCAGCGCCCGCCACTCCGCGCCGAGGGTTCCCGGGATCACCGGGTCGCCCACCAGCCGGGCCGAGAGCGATTCGATCATCGAGCCCTCGAAGGCGCGCACGCCGGTGAGCGCCTCGAGCGTGACAAGGCCGAGCGAGTATATGTCCGACGGCGAGCCGGGAGCGACGCCTCGCGCCTGCTCGGGGCTGAGGTACGCGGCGGTGCCGATGATCGTGCCCGGCATCGTGAGCCGGGTGCTGTCGATGAGGTAGGCGATCCCGAAGTCGCTCAGCTTGGCGCGAAACTCGATCGAGCTCTGCACCGAGGGGTTGAGCAGGATATTCGCCGGCTTCACGTCGCGATGCACGACTCCGTTGCCGTGCACCACGTGCAGGGCCTCGGCGAGGTCGACGACCATCTGGGCGACGTCGAGCTCGGCGATCGGGCCGCTCTCGATGCGCTCCTTGAGCGTGGGCCCCTCGACGAGTTCCATCACCAGGAACGAGTGGTCGACGCCGTCGCCGGTGTCGACGTTCGCGTCGAAGAGCGTGACGAGGGCGTGGTGGTTGAGAGAGGCGAGCAGCTGGATCTCGGATGACTCGCGCCCGAGTCCCGCGGCGCCCTCGGTGTCGATCGTGAACACCTTGACGGCGACGCTACGTCCGAGCGGAACGTCGATCGCGCGGTAGACCGAGGCCATCCCGCCGCGGCCGAGCAGCGACTCGACCGTGTAGCGACCGCCGATGACGGTGCCCGCGGCGAGGCCGGGCGCGCGAGAGGAGTCCATTTGTCAACGGTAACCCACGCGGAACGCGGTCAGCACTAGTGCTAGTGCGGGGTCAGTCCTCGAGCGCCTTCCCGCGCAGGTCGGGCAGGGTCAACGCGGTGATCGCAGCGATGGCGAACACCGCCGCGAACACCCCGAACGGCAGCGCGACGCCGCCGGCGAGGAGCAGCAGCGGCACGCACAGCGGCGCGATGATCGAGGCGAGGCGGCCGAATCCGGCAGCCCAGCCCGCGCCGGTTCCGCGCACCCGGGTCGGGTACAGCTCGGGCGTCACGGCGTAGAGCGCGCCCCACGCTCCGAGGTTGAAGAACGACATCATGGAGCCGAAGACGAGGATCGCGGTCACGTCGCCCGCAGTGCCGAACAGCCCGGCGGAGACGGCCGATCCGGCGAGGAACACCGCGAGAGTGACCCGGCGGCCCCACTTCTCGACGAGCCACGCCGAGACCGCGTAGCCGGGCAGCTGAGCGAGGGTGATGAGCAGTGTGTACTCGAACGACCGCACGAGCGAGAAGCCCTGCGCGACGAGCACCGTCGGCAGCCAGATGAACGCGCCGTAGTACGCGAAGTTGACGCAGAACCACACGATCCACAGCGAGATGGTGCGACGACGCAGACGGGCACCGAACAGCGTGGCGACGGGACGTTCTGCGGTGACCGCCGGCGGGGGCGGCTCGACAGCCACGGGCGGGGAGCTCACGCCCGCGGCATCCTCGAACTCGGCCACTATCTTCTCGGCCTCGCCGTGACGGCCCTTCGCCTCGAGGAAGCGCACCGACTCCGGCAGCCTCAAGCGCACGAAGATCGCCCACACGGCGGGCACGGCGCCGAGCGCAAGCGCCCACCGCCAGCCGTCGTCACTCGTCGGAACGATGAAATAGCCGATGAGGGCGGCCGCGGTCCAGCCGACGGCCCAGAACGACTCGAGGATCACGATGATGCGTCCGCGGATGCGCGCCGGCGCGAACTCGCTCACGAGCGTCGACGCGACGGGAAGCTCCGCGCCGAGACCGAGCCCCACGAGGAAGCGCAGCGCGATGAGCGCGCCGATCGACCACGACAGTGCCGACAGCCCGGTGAAGACGCCGTAGACGAGGAGGGTGAGCGCGAACACCTGGCGGCGGCCGAGGCGGTCGGCGAGCAGCCCGCCGAGGCTCGCGCCGATCGCCATCCCGAGGAATCCGGCCGAGGCGACCCAGGACAGCTCGGAGGGTTCGACCTTCCAGACGACGACGAGCTGGGCGATGACGAAGGAGATGAGCCCGACGTCCATCGCGTCGAGCGCCCAGCCGATTCCGCTGCCGCCGAGCAGGCGGGTGTGCTTGCGCGTCCACGGGAGCGCGTCGAGGCGTTGCGACCGCGTGCGGCCGGTGGTGGTCTGTGTCACTGAGGCTCAGCTTCCGCGGTAGGTGGAGTAGGCGAACGGGCTGAGGAGCAGAGGCACGTGGTAGTGCGCCGTGGCATCCGTCAGCTCGAAATCGATAGTGACCCGCGGGTAGAAGCCGTCGACGCCCGACGCGGCGAAGTACACGCCCGTCTCGAACACGATGCGGTACTCGCCGGCCGGCAGGGCGTCGGGTCCGAGGTCGGACACGCGCCCGTCGTCGTCGGTCGCGCCGTCGGCGACGAGCGCGCCGTCGGTGTCGTACAGGGCGACGGCGACGCCGACTGCGGGGCGGCCGAGCGCGGCGTCGAGCACGTGAGTGGTGACGTGGCTCACAGTTCTTCTCCGAACAGCTTCTCGAGGCGCAGCAGGGCGATCTCGCGCAGCTGCTCGCCGACGATCGCGAGCTCGGTGGCGTTCGGCAGCTCGAGGCGACGGGTCAGCTCGTCGAGGATCTCGGCACGCGTGCGCCCCGCGGCGCGGATGATGAACACGCGTCCGAACCGTTCCTCGTAGGCCTCGTTGCCTGCCGCGATCTGCGCCGCGATGTCTGCGTCGGCGTCGCCGAGTCCCGCCTGCTCGCTGCGGCTGAGGCTCTGCGACGTGCCGTCGCCGACCGGCTTCTCGCCGATGCGCGGATGATGCGCGATAGCCTCGTCGATCTCGTAGGGGCTGAGCGGCGTCGCGGCGTCTTCGGCTACGGCGAGCAGCTGCGCCACCGACTCGTACGGATAGCGCGCGGCCACCTCGTCGATCCAGCGGTTCACGGACAGGCTGGCGGCGAGGCCCTCGCGGAGGGCGTCTTTGCTGACGTTCATCATTGTCTGCCTAACATTACTCATGAGCATCACGGGGGTCGTATTGGCGGCGGGTGCCGGCGCCCGCATGGGCAGACCGAAGGCGCTGCTCTCCACGCCAGACGGCGCATCGTGGGTCAGGGTCGCGAGCGAGCTTCTTCTCGACGCGGGGTGCGAACGGGTCGTGGTCGTGCTGGGCGCATCCGCCTCGTCGGTCATCATGCCGACGGATGCCTCGATCACGTCGGTCGTGAACGCCGACTGGGCGAGCGGCATGGCCTCGTCGCTGCGCGTGGGCCTTGCAGCGGCGACGGGCCAGTCGGCGCTGGTCACCGTTGTGGACATGCCCGAGCTGCCGGTCGCCGTCGTGCGGCGCGTGATCGCGTCGGGAGCGCCGCTGGCGCGCGCGGTGTTCGACGGGCGGCCGGGGCATCCCGTGCTGATCGCTGCGGAGCACTGGGCGCCGATCGCCGCCTCGGTGTCGGGCGACTACGGGGCGCGCACGTATCTCGACGCCCACGGCGTTCTCGACGTGGAGTGCGGCGACCTCTACGACGGTCACGACATCGACCGGTAGTCGCGGGTCCCGAGTATCAGGTCTGCGCGCCGGTCAACACTCCGGTCTGCGCACCGGTCTGCGCACCGGCCGAGGATCCCGCGCCCTCGAACGGCGCCCAGGCCGGCTCGCGCAGTGCCGGGCAGTGTTCGGCGCTCGGGTTCTGGGCGATGTGGATCATGCGGTCGAGGGCATCGCGCGCCGCGGCCAAGTCGTCCATGGCGGCGGTGATGCGGGCGCGCTCGGCCTCCAGCAACGCGAGCGCCTCGGCTGACGCCTCTCCCGAGTCGACGCACGGGAGCACTCGCTGGATCGTGCGACTGGGAAGTCCCGCGGTGAAGAACTGCTGGATGAGCCGCACGCGTTCGACAGCCGACTCGGCGTACGTGCGCTGACCGGTGGAGGTGCGTTCCGAGGAGAGCAGACCCTGCTCCTCGTAGTAACGCAGAGACCTGGTGCTCACGCCCGCCCGCTGTGCGATGTCGCCGATTCTCATTGTGCGCCGCCTCCCGACCAATTTCGCCCGATTCCTTGCCCTTGACGTCAATGTCAAGGATTAGCGTAGCCGACGTCGGGTCGCCACCGGCCCGATTCACGCCGAGAGAAAGTACCGCCCCATGAACATCGCCAACCAGATCGCCCTCGTCACCGGAGCCAACCGCGGCATCGGCGAGAAGTACGTTCTCGAACTGCTCGACCGCGGAGCCGCCAAGGTGTACGCCACCGCTCGCCGCCCCGAGCTGCTGAACTTCGATGACAGCCGTGTGGTACCGCTGCATCTCGACCTGCTGGACGACGAGTCCGTCCTGGCCGCCGCGGCGACCGCGAGCGACGTGACGCTGCTCGTCAACAATGCCGGAATCTCCACCGGCGCCCTCCTCGTCACGGGCGACCTCGCCGACGTGCGCCGCGAGATGGACACCCATTTCTGGGGCACGCTGGGCACCATCCGTGCGTTCGCACCGGTGCTCAAGGCGAACGGCGGCGGCGCGATCGTCAACGTGCTGTCGGCGCTGTCCTGGTTCACCGCCCCCGGCGCCGGGGCATACGCCGCGGCGAAGGCCGCCGAGTGGAACATGACCAACGGCGTGCGCCTCGAGCTCGCGCCCCAGGGCACGCTCGTCCAAGGGGTCCACCTCGGAGCCGCCGACACCGACATCATGGCTGAGTACGACGGGCCGAAGATCGACCCCCGGGACGTGGCGCGCGCAACTCTCGACGGCCTGGCCTCGGGTGCAATCGAGGTCGTCGTCGACGACTGGAGCGCCATGGTGAAGGCATCGCTGGCGAGCGACCCGGCGGTCTTCTACAAGCAGATGTCCGAGATCCTCGGCTAGGCGCACGCGGCGTGCAGACCACTGCACGCCGCCGCCGTCAGAGCGTGCCCTAGCGCGCCTCGCGCGCGACAGCCTCGAGCCGGTCGCGGTAGCCGTCCCACCACTCCTGCTCTGCCTCAGGGAGGTTGCTGTTGTCGGCCCGCAGGCCCGCGGCGCCGTCGACGAGCTCGCGCACGATGTCTGCGTGCCCGGCGTGACGGTGCGTCTCGGCGATCATGTGCACGAGGATCTGCTGCAGGGTCACGTCCCGCGTCTCCGCGCGCCACCACGGCACGACTCCCGGCGCGTCGAGGCCGAGGGCCGCGACCGTCGCGTCCGAGCTCGCCCACACACGGCGGTACAGCTCGACGATGTCCTGCCGCGACTCGCCGGCGGTCGCCCACATGTCGGCGTTGGGCTCGGCGGCGTCATCGAGCCAGGGCAACGGCTCGGGAAAGGGCCGCCCGAACACGTCGCCGAGGTACCCGGCCTCCGTGCTGGCCACGTGCTTCACCAGGCCGAGCAGGTTGGTGCCCGTCGGCACGAGCGGGCGGCGCAGGTCGTACTCCGACAGCCCGTCGAGTTTCCAGAGCAGAGCGTCGCGGCCCTCCTGCAGGTAGCGCAGCAGCACGGTCTTCTGGGCGTCTTCGGTCATGCCTTCACCCTCGCAGATCACCGACATCGCGACAACACGGGCGGCCGCCCTGTGGTGACTTGCGAGTTCCGCGTCTCTCCACGGGCGCGGAAGGGGCGGAACTCGCAGATCGTCCGGCTCGTGGGGCTACGACGCCGCGCGCCGCCCCTTCTTACCCGCGAGGAGTGGCACCAGCTGGGAGATGAACACCGCGCCCGCCACCAGCCCGGGCAGCCCGCCCGCGAGCCCCGGCTCGGTGATCGGTTCGCCGATGACGGCCGCGACGATCCCGCCGGCGGTCAGCGCGAGCGAGCCCGCGATCAGCGCGAGCGCCAGCACCGCGACGGTGTGGGCAGCCTTGCGCCGTGCCTGGCGCACGGCGACGGTGTGCGCGCCGGGGCGGAGCGCCCGGTTCATCGCGAAGGCTACGACTGCCCCGATGACCCCGACGACGAGCACGATCGTCGAGACGACCGCCGCGGGATACGCGTCGATCACGACGCTGACACCCCCCACACCGTTCTTGCCCGCGAGGAAGAAGACGATGTCGCGGTCGATCGTCGGGAAGACGACGAACAGGTAGACGAGGTGCACGATCACCGCGAGCGCCGCCCAGACGAGCACCCACACGACGACACCGCTCGTGTTCCACCCGCTGATGTCACTTGCGGACCGATGGCTAATCCGACTGGAACTCATCTCGGCAGTCTAAACGCGCTGTCGCTCACTCCAGTTCGTGAAGCCCGCGGTACGCGTCGCCGATGGCCGCGATGCGCGACCTGCCCGCGGCAAGGTCCACGCCGAGAACGGCACCGGCCAGCAGGCTGATCACGCTCGCCGCGGCCGCGTAACTGTCGAAGGCGGTCACGCTCTCGACCGGGCAGGCGATGACGATGTCGCCGCGAAGCCGCGCCTGGTCCGTGAGCAGGATGCTGCGAGCGGCGGATGCCTCGACCAGCGCCAGCACCCGTGCGAAGCCCTCGGGACGACGCCGGAATCCCACCAGCACGACCACGTCGTCGGGCGTGAGCACGGCCAGCTCCTCGCCGATCGACTGGCCGGGGAGCGGCGCCAGCACGACACCGTCGCGCGCCTGCGCGAGCTGCTGGCGCAGGTGCAGCGCGATCGGGTAGCTGCTGCGGAAGCCGACCACGGTCACCCGGCGCGCGCCCGCGATGAGCTGTGCGGCGGGCGCGAGGTCGAGGCCCGAGAGAGCCGCGCGCAGGTTCGCGAGCTCACGGTCGAGATGCTCGGCGAAGTTCGCGGGGGTCTCGCTCGCTACCGGGGTGCCGCTCGCGCGCAGAGCGCGCACGTGGTCGCGCAGGGCGTCGGCGTTCTCGAAACCGAGCCTGCGATAGAGCCTGCTGACGGTCGCCTTCGAGACCCCGCTGAGGCGGGCGACCTCGGTCGCGTTGTAGAGGGCGAGGTCGCCGAGATGGTCGCGCATGAAATCGGCGGCGCGCTGCTCCTGCGGCGAGAGCTCGCGGTAGGCGTTCTCGATGCGGGCGGCGAGCGCTTCGACAGGCTCAGCGACCGTGGGCCCTGAGCCTGTCGAAGGGCCGGTCCCTGAGCCTGTCGAAGGGCGCGTCACGTCGACAGGCTCAGCGACCGCGACGCGACCAGGTCGCGCACCGTCGCCTCGTACGCATCGAGGGCGGCCGCGACATCCGCCTTCTTCACGGCCTCGTCGGGATGATGGCTGACCCCGCCCCGGCAGCGCAGGAAGAGCATCGCGATGGGCGTGACCGCCACGACCGCGACACCGTCGTGCCCGGCACGGCTCCAGAACGCCATCGGATTCTCATCGCCCGTGGCCCTGATGCCGGCGGTCACCGCGTCGCGCAGGCCCAAGTCGCAGCGCACGGCGTCGGCGCGGTAGATCTCGGTCGAGTGGAAGGCCAGACCGCGGCGTTCCGCGATCTCGTGTGCGGCCTCGAAGAGCAGGCGGAGGCAGTCGTCGCGGTCGTCGTCGAACTCGGCGCGCAGGTCGAGGCTGAACTCGACGCGCCCCGGGATCACGTTCACCCCGCCCGGGAAGGCCTGCAGCCGGCCGACGGTGCCGATGACGCCGCGCTCCTTCGAGATGCGCTCCACCTCGATCACGAGCTCGCTCGCAGCCACGAGCGCGTCACGTCGCCGGTCGAACGGAGTGCCACCCGCGTGCCCGGCCTTGCCGACCATGCTGAGCGCGAATCGCCGCGCACCGGCGATGGATGTCACCACGGCGAGACGGCGGTCGGCATCCTCGAGAAAGGGTCCCTGCTCGATGTGCGCCTCGAGGTAGCCGACGAGGTTCTCCGGGCGGCGGAACGCGCTCGGCAGGCGTGCGGGGTCGAGGCCGAAGTCCTGGAAGGCCTCGAAGAGGGTGATGCCGTCAGTGTCGGTGAGGTTCCACCACTCGTCGTCCCAGGTCCCCGCGAGCGCGCGACTGCCGAGCAGGGCGGTGCCGAAGCGGGTGCCCTCCTCGTCGCTGAACGCGACGACCTCTATCGCGAAGGGCAGGTCGAGACGAGAATCGCGGATGCGGCCGACGACCGCGATCGCGAGCAACACCCCGAGCATGCCGTCGTAGCGCCCGGCATCGGGCACCGTGTCGATGTGGCTCCCGAGCAGCAGCGCGGGGAGTCCCGGCTCCCGCCCCTCGAGGCGGCCGCACTGGTTGCCGGCCGCGTCCTGCCAGGTGGAGAGGCCGGCCTCGCGCATCCATCCGGCGACGAGGTCGTTCGCGGCCCGGTGCTCGGGCGAGAGGTGCACGCGCTCGAGGAACTCGGGGTTGCTCGAGATCGCGGCGAGCTCGTCGCAGCGGTCGAGCAGCAGTTGGGCGGCGGTCTCGCTCATGGTGCCTCCTCTACTCCGACGCGTACATGTCGAGTGCTGCCCCGGTACCGCTGCCCGCGGTGACCGAGACGCCGCCGCGGCGCAGCACCTGTTCGAGCGCGGCGAGGGTGAGCAGCACCGTGTCGCGGCGCGCGTTGTAGCCCATCGTGCCGATGCGCCACACCCTGCCGTGCAGCGGCCCGAACGATGTGCCGATCTCGATGCCGTAGTCGCCCAGCATCGCCGCGCGCGCGCCGTCGCCGTCGATGCCGTCGGGGATCTCCACACCGACGACGTTGTTCATCTTGTGCTTCTGGTCGCCGAACAGGGTCAGCCCCATGGCCGAGAGCCCGGTGGCCATCGCCGCCCCGTGCACGCGGTGCCGCTCGACCGCCTCGGGGAGGCCCTCGTTCACGAGCAGCCGTGCGCACTCCCGCGCCCCGTAGAGCGCGGTGGTCGCCTCGGTGTGGTGGTTGAGCCTCTTCGGGCCCCAGTAGTCGAGGATCTGGCTCAGGTCGAAGTAGTTGCTGCGGATCGGGCTCGCCGACACCGCGTCTGACTCGACGCGGATGCCCGCCTCGATGCTCTTGCGCTTCTCGACCAGCTCGACGGCCTTCGCCGACAGGGTGATCGGGGCGCTGCCGGAGGGGCCGCCGAGGCATTTCTGCAGACCGGCGGTCGCCACGTCGACGCCCCACGCGTCGGCCTCGAACCGGTTTCCGCCGAGGGAGGCCGTGGCGTCCGTGTAGAAGATCACGTCGTTCGCGGCGCACAGGGCGCCGATCTCCTCGAGCGGCTGCGCGAGGGTCGTCGACGTGTCGCCGTGCACGATGGCGAGGATCTTGGGCCGCACCTCGGCGATCGCGGCGGCGATCTGCTCGGGGGTGAAGACGGTGCCCCACTCTGTCTCGATCACGTGCACCTCGGCGCCGCAGCGCTCGGCGATCTCGCGCAGGAGGTGCCCGAAGCGGCCGAAGACCGGCACCAGCACGCGGTCGCCTGGCTCGATGAGCGAGACGAGGGCGGACTCGATGCCGGCGCGGCTGGTGCCGTCGACGAGCAGCGTGGCGTGGTTGCGGGTGCGGAACACCTCGCGATACAGCTCCATCGTCTCGTTCATGTAGGCGGTCATCGCCGGATCGTACTGTCCGACGAGCTGTGCGCTCATGGCCCGCAGCACGCGGGGGTCGGCATTGATCGGACCGGGGCCCATGAGCAGTCGCTGCGGCGGGTTGATCGGTTCGAAGGTCATGCGCGCTCCCGGTGAATCAGCTGTTCCAGAAGTTCAGGCTACTGGAACAGGTGTTTCACGGGGGTTAATTTCTCAACCAGCGAGCGCCGCGTGGAACTTCGCGCCCGTCGTGATCACCCCGATGTCGCCGAACCTCGGTCCGACGACGCAGAGCCCCACGGGCGCGCCGTCGACGGTGAGCGCTGGCACCGAGAGCGCGGGGCGTCCGGTGATGCCGGCGACACAGGTGAGCCGCAGAGTGCTCCCCCGCGTCTGCTCGATGGTCGCGGCATCCGCCGTCGTCGACGGAGCGATCGACGACGCAGACGGCAGCAGCAGGATGCGCCCGTCGAGTGCGCGCTCGATCGCGATGCGCGCCGCGGCGAGCGCCACGCGCGCCTCGGCCTCCTCGTGCTCGGTGATCCTCGAGGCGACGGCGAAGCGGGCGGCGATGTCGTCGCCGAGCGCGCCGGGGTGCGCCTCGATCCAGTCGCCGTGTGTCGCCCAGGCCTCGGCGGCCTGAACAGAGCGGAAGATCTCGAACAGCTCGTCCGCGTCGCCGAGCTCGACCTCGGCGAGGTCGGGCAGCAGCTCTGCCCTGTCGAGCGTTCCGATCGCCGCGTCGAACGCGGCTCGCACGCCCGGTGCGGCCTGCGCGTTCAATCCGGGCGCGACCGCGTACCGCCGCGTCGGCGGCAGCACCTGCTTCGCAAGATCGAGTGACGCGGTGGCCGCCGCGCGCATCGTCCACGCCTCGCGGGTGAGCCAGCCGACCGTGTCGAAGCTCGGCGAGAGGGGCAGCAGCCCCTCGGAGCTGACCGCGCCGTGGGTCGTGCGCAGTCCCCACAGCCCCTGGTACGAGGCGGGAACCCGCAGCGACCCGCCGGTGTCGGTGCCGAGTCCGATCGACGCCTGCCCGAGGGAGACCGCCGAGGCCGGACCGCTCGACGAGCCGCCCGGGATGGCACCGGGCACGGCGCCGTTAGGCGGGGTGCCGTAGTGCGGGTTCTTGCCCGCGACGCTGTAAGCGAACTCGTCGGTGCGGGCGATGCCGGTGACGCTGGCGCCCGTGTCGAGCAGGTTCTGCACGGCCACGGCGTTCCTCGCCGCAGGGGTCGACTCGGCGAGGTAGGCGGGCACGCCGCCGCCGACGGCGAAGCCTGCGACGTCGAAGAGGTCTTTCACGGCGACGGTCTGGCTCGCGAGCTCCGGGGTGTCCGCACCGGCGACGAGAGGGGTGCCGACGATGCGCCAGACCGTGGAGTTGACCGCCGGGGCGGGCAGGCTCACGTGGGCGACAGACACGACCCACTCACCGTCGATGCGACGCCATAGCTGGGTCTGCTGGCCGCGTCCGCCGGTGATGGGTGCCGTGACCGCGACGACCATGGCGGCATCCGCGTCGATCTCCCGCACGTCGACCGACACGATCTCCCGCTTCGGGGCTCCCCCGCGCCCCTTGCGGAACGCGCTGATCGCGTCGTGCCCGCGCAGGATGCCGGCGGCGTCGCCACGCAGCGTGTCGGGGCCGGGGGCGAACAGCCGGTCGAGGGTCTCGAGGTCGTTGGCCATCAGCGCGCCCTCGTAGCGCCAGAAGGCGGCGAGCAGGTCGTCGCTCATTCGAAGTCCGCCACTCGGATGCGGGCGTGCACGCCCTTCACGAGGTCGACGACCTGGGAGATGTCGAAGTCGGTCGCGGCGCTCAGGTATGCGTAGGCGTGGGCCGCATCCATGCCGAACCGCGCCTGCAGCAGTCCGATCGCCGCCCGCACGCAGTTCTGCACGGCCTCGTCGAGGTCGGGGCTCATCCCTGTGGGGATCAGGTACTCGTGCGTCTCGGCTAGCGGTCCGACGATGGCGCCGAACGCAGCGACCGCGTGTGCCTCGGCGACGATCTCGAAACGCAGAGTCACCCGGAGCGACGCCTCCATGGCGGTGAGCGCCACCTCGCCGTCGCCCTGTGCGAAGTGCGGGTCCCCCACGTAGGCGAGCGCGCCGGCGACCTGCACCGGCAGGTAGAGCGTCGAGCCGACGGTGAGCAGGTTGATGTCGATGTTGCCGCCGTGCGCACCCGGCGGCACGGAGTGCGGGCGTTCGTCGCCCGCCACGGCGACGCCCATGATGCCGAGGAACGGCGCGAGCGGGAAGCGCACGGTGTGCTCGCCGCCGAGCACCCGGGGCATGGTGCCGTGCTGGGGCGACCCGTGCTCGCCGTCGACGGCGGCGAAGACGCTGACGCTGTGCAGGCCCTCGGGATACTCGCCGGGGAGCGCGCCCCGGCCGTGCCGGTTCGAGATCACGCCGTACGGCACACGCGGCACCGCCTCGAGCACAGTCACCTTGAGCAGGTCGCCCGGCTCGGCGCCCTCGACGAAGATCGGCCCGGTGACGACGTGCGGGCCGTCGGTGGTCGGGTTGCGGGAACGCGTGGCGGTCAGCAGGATCGCGTCGTCGAGAACGGCGTCGGATGCCACGCCGAAGCCACCGAAGAACGCGACGGGGTCGCTCCCCTGGTCTTCGAGCAGGCCCTCGTGGCTCAGCGTGTCGATGGTCACCTCGGTGCCAGGCGCGATCGTCAGCACCGGGGTGTCGGTCGAGCAGGGTAGACGGCCCCAGAAGACGGAGGCGGGATCGGCCGGGAGGTACGTGCCCGCGCGGATGGCCCCCTCGCCCGGTTGCAGTGCAGCGGTGCGTGCCATGTGGCCCCTGTCGTCTGTCGGATATCTGTCATCTGTTGGATATCTGGCTCCAGTATTCTCAAAACCCTAGCGACTCTCTGAGTGCGCACGATTCAGGGAGATGTATGAAGAAGCGACTGCAGGCGAACCCGGCCGGACTGCACCTCGGGCTGATGCTCGCCCTCACGTTCTCGACCGGCGTGATCGACGCGGTCGGCTACCTCGGCCTCGACCGCGTCTTCACCGGCAACATGACGGGCAACGTCGTCATCCTCGGCATGGCCCTCGCCGGCGCCGACGACCTGCCCATCGTCGGGCCGGTCATCGCGCTCCTGCTGTTTATGCTCGGTGCGCTCGTCGCGGGCCGCACGCTGCGCCCCGTCGCGGCCGGCTGGTCGGGCCGCAGCACCGTGCTCTTCGCACTGGTCGGGGTCGTGATCCTGCTCGCCGCGGTTCCCATGCTGGTGCTCGACGACCCAGCCGAGCCGATCAAGCTCGCCGTGACCGGCGCGCTCGGCCTCGCGATGGGCCTGCAGGCGGGAGCCGCGCGTCACATCGGTGTGAAAGACGTCACCACCGTCGTCGTCACGTCGACGATCGTCGGGCTCGCCTTCGACTCGAAGTTCGGCGGCGCGTCCGGACAGCAGTGGAAGCGGCGTCTCGGCGCCGTGGTGCTCATCGGTCTCGGCGCGCTCGTCGGCGCCCTGCTGCTCAACGTGCACATCGGGCTCGGCATGGCGGTCGCCGCCGTGATCACGCTCGTCGTGGCGGTGCTCGGCCACATCGGTCGTCCGCACACCCCGTAGTCGCGCCCCCGTGGTCGAGCCTGTCGAGACCCGCTCTCCCGTCGCGGGACCCGCTTAGTCGTCCGACCAGCTCGCGACCAGACGGTCCACATACGGCGTCGCCGGGCTCCGCACCAGCTCGCGCACTGGAGCGCTCTGCGTCACCGCCCCGCGTTCGAGCACCACGACGTCACGAGCCAGGGCGACGACGTCTTCGAGGCTGTGCGTCACCACGATCGTGATTCCGTCGAACTGCTCGAGGTGCGACGCGAGCTCCTCGCGCACATCGTCGCGCACCTCCACGTCGAGCGCCGAGAGCGGCTCGTCGAGCAGCAGCACCTCGGGCGCCACGGCGAGGGCCCGCGCGAGGGCCACGCGCTGCGCCTGCCCGCCGGAGAGCTGCGCTGGCCGCCGGTCGGCCAGGTCGTGCACACCGAACCGTCGCAGCAGGTCGTCGGCGACGTCGCGTGAGCCTGCCCGCCCGAGACCCATGGCCCGCGGCCCGAAAGCCACGTTGTCGCGCACCGTCAGGTGCGGAAACAGCAGGTAGTCCTGGAACACCACGCCGATGCGCCGGTCGGCGACCTCGACGTGGGACGCGTCGTCGTCGAGCACACGACCGGCCACCGAGATGGCTCCCGCGTCGATGGCAATGGTGCCGGCGAGGCATCCGATGGTCGTCGACTTGCCCGACCCGTTCGGTCCGAGCAGTGCCAGGGTTCGGCCCGGCCCCACGTCGAGCGCGAGGTCGAGCGTGAACGCGCCGCGGCGCACGGTAAAGGCGGCACTCAGGCCCGTCGCGTCGCTCAGGCCCGTCGCGGCGCCTTGCCCCGTCGCGTCGCCCGGCCCCGTCACGACGTCAGCCCCGGAACCCAGCGGTCGCGCAGGCTCACCAGCACGGCCACGGAGACGATCATCAGAACGAGCGACAGCGCGATCGCGGCATCCGGGTCTCGCTGCAGCTCGAGGTAGGTGGCGATGGGCAGCGTCTGCGTGACCCCGGGAAAGCTGCCCGCGAAGGTGATCGTGGCGCCGAACTCGCCGAGGGCGCGGGTGAAGCAGAGCAGTGCCCCCGCGCTCACTCCGGGCGCGACGAGCGGGAGGGTGACGCGGCGGAAGACCGTCCATCGGGAGGCGCCGAGGGTGGCTGCCGCGATCTCGAAACGGCGGTCGGATGCCCGCACCGCGCCCTCTACCGCGAGCACCAGGAAGGGCATCGCCACGAAGACCTGCGCGATGACCACGGCTGTGGTGGAGAACGGGATCGTGAGCCCGAACCAGGCGTCGAGCCACTCGCCGACGAGGCCCCGGCGTCCGAGCAGAAGCAGCAGCGCGACGCCGCCCACGACGGGCGGCAGCACGAGCGGCACGGTCACGAGGGCGCGCAGCAGTCGCCGCGGTACGGCGCTCCACTCCGCGGAGCGGGCGAGCACGAGGGCCAGCGGCACGCCGAGCGCGAGCGAGACGGCGGTGGCGATCGCGGCCGTGCCGAGCGACAGGGCGAGCGCCTGCAGCACCTCGCCGCGGGCGAGCAGTTGCGGCAGGTCCGCCCACGGCGCCCGCACGACGAGCGCCACGAGAGGCAGGGCGAGCAGCGCGAGGGCGATGCCGGCCGGGATCCAGAGCGCCGGGGCGAGAAAGCCCGCCCGGCGCGGCCTACGGGGCGCCAAAACCGGCCTCGTCCAGCAGCGCCTGGCCTCTGGCGGACACCACGAACGCCACGAAAGCAGCCGCCGCTCGCGGGTTCGGCGAGTCCGTGATCGCCGCGATGGGATACTCGGTCACCGCGGCATCCGCCCCGGCGAAGCGGATGCCCTCGACGGCGTCGCCCGCCGCGAGCACATCGGTGCGGTAGACCAGACCGGCATCGACCTCGCCCAGCTCGACCTTGGTCAGCACCGCCTTGACGTCTTGCTCGTAGGTGTCGACGCTCGCGCCGAGTCCCGCGGCGGCGAGCGCCTTCGCCGAGGCCGCGCCGCACGGCACCTCCACCGCGCACAGCGCCACGGCGAGCTCGGGCCGTTCCAGGTCGGCGAGCCCGTCGACCGTTCCCGGATTTCCGGCGGGCACCACCAGCTCGAGCGTGTTGCTGGCGAATACGGTCGGGTCGGCGGCGAGGCCGGCGTCGGCCACAGTGGTCATCGTCGCCGGGCTCGCCGCGGCGAAGACGTCGGCGGGCGCCCCCTGCACGATCTGCTCGGCGAGGCCCGAGCTGCCTCCGTAGTTGACGACGACGGTGACGCCGGGGTGCGCCGCCGTGAACTCCTCCTCGATCGCCGCGAACACGTCGCCGAGCGAGGCGGCCGCGAACACGGCGACCGTGCCGGAGATCGGGCCGGAGGCGGCGCCCGAGCCGGGACCGGGGGCGGATGGCGCGGCCGAGTCCGGCCCGGACGCGGGTCCGGCCGCGCAGCCGACGAGGGCGAGCACGGCGAGGCCCGCGAGCACGGCGAGAGCCTTCGACACCCGCACTACTCCCCCTGAAGCTCGACGACGACGGTGGTCGCCTTGGCGCTCGCTACCGCGAGGGTGCCGGGCTCCAGGCCGAGTTCGTCCGCCGCCTCACGGCTCATCAGCGACACGATGCGAAACGGTCCGGCCTGAAGCTCGACCTGCGCCATCACTCCGTCTCGCGTCACCTTCGTCACGATGCCGGTGAGCCGGTTGCGCGCCGAGGCCTTGCTCGTCGGGAAGGCGGTGGCGAGCGCGGACTCCGCCGCGAGCTCCTGTGCGAGCGCCGCGATCTCGACCCCGTCGATGACCGCCGGCCCGCTGTCTGCGCGCCGGAGCGTGAGCCGGCCGGCATCCGCCCATCGACGAACCGTGTCGTCGCTGACGCCCAGCAGGGCCGCCGTCTCGCTCACCCGGAAGCTGCTCGTCGCCAATTTCCCGCCGATCTCCGTGAATTCGTGTAATTGTCCCCAGAATACCCGCATCTGCGCACGATTGCGGGTGCGTGATCGACGAGCGAGCGCGGGTCGGCGCGAAGGCCGAGCACCTGACACAATCGAGAGCATGCAGCTCACCCCGGCAGGCTCCGGCACGACGGACATCGGCACCACAGACACCGGCAGATACTCGCGCCAGCTGTCGCTGCCCGGGTTCGGGCTCCGCGCCCAGAGGTCGCTCGCCGAGGCCCGCGTGCTCGTGATCGGAGCGGGCGGACTCGGCAGCTCCGTCATCCCCGCCCTCGCTGCGGCGGGCGTCGGAACGATCGGGATCGTCGACGACGACTCCGTCGAGCTCAGCAACCTGCACCGCCAGTACGTGCACGGACAGGCCGACGTGGGCACGGCCAAGGTGGATTCCGCCGCGGCATCCGTCGCCACCATCAACCCCGCGACAACCGTCACCGCGATCGCGGAGCGGCTGACCTCGGCGACCGCGCTCGAGCTGTTCGCCGGCTACGACCTCGTGCTCGACGGCAGCGACAACTTCCCCACCCGCTACCTCGCCAACGACGCCGCGGCGATCACCGGCATCCCGCTCGTCTGGGGCGCCGTCTCCCAGTACGCGGGGCAGGTCGGCCTGGCCTGGGCCGCCCGCGGCCCCCAGTACCGCGACCTCTTTCCCAGCCCGCCGCCGCCGGGCTCGGTGCTGTCGTGCGAGCAGGGCGGCGTCTTCCCGACGGTCGTCGCCGTCATCGGCTCGATCATGGCCGGCGAGGCGCTCAAGGTGCTCACCGGCGTCGGCCAGCCCCTTCTCGGCCGGGTCACCACCTTCGACGCCCTCACCGGCGGATTCCGGGAGCTCGGCTACGACCGCGACCCGTCTGCAGCCCCCCTTACCGAACTGATTGACTACGACGCCTTCTGCGGCGTGGTCGGAAGCGAGACACCCATGACCGACTCTGCCACTCCCGATTCAGGCACCCCCACCTCCGTCACGGCCACCGAGCTGGCCGCCTCGCTCGCCGCCGGCGACGACGTGGTTCTGCTCGACGTGCGCGAGCCCTGGGAGGCCGAGATCGCGAGCCTCCCCGGCGCTCTGCTCGTGCCGCTCGGCTCGCTCGAGAGCGTGATCGACAAGCTCGACCCCGCCGAGGACTTCGTCGTCTACTGCCACCACGGCGTGCGCTCCGAGTCGGGGCTGCGCATCCTGCAGCAGCACGGCTTCGAGCACGCGAAGCATCTGACCGGCGGCATCGAGGCCTGGTCGCGCGAGGTCGACCCCGCCGTGGCGCGCTACTGATGGCCCACACCTCCGTCGACGCGCACGCGGCGCGGGTGCGGTCGATCCTCGCGCGCGCGATGGCCACCGGCACCGAGCGCGTGACGCTCGGCGATGCGCTCGGTCGCGTGACGGCATCCGCCGTGCTCTCCCCCGTCGACCTGCCGCTGTTCCGCAACTCGCAGATGGACGGCTTCGCCGTGCGCGCCGCCGATCTCGAAACGGGCGAGACGACGCTGCCCGTCGTGGGCGAGATCCCCGCGCAACGCGGCACGCCCGCCATGCTCGCCCCGCACACGACGGTGCGCATCATGACCGGGGCCGTCGTGCCGGAGGGGGCGGATGCCGTCGTGCCGGTCGAAGACGCCACCGTCGTCGACGACGTGGTCACCATCCACCGGCCACGCTCCGTGGGCGAATACGTGCGCGAACGTGGCAGCGACGTCACCGCCGGAACCGAACTGCTTCCCGCGTCGCTGCACCTCGCGTCCCGTCACCTCGCCGTGCTCGCCGCCGCGGGGATCTCCGACGTGGAGGTGCGCTCGCGCGTGCGCGTCGTGATCGTCACGACGGGCGCCGAGCTGATCGAGCCTGGCCAGACCGCCGATGCCGGACAGGTCTACGACGCGAACGGCGTCGCCCTCGACGCCGCAGTGCGTGCCTGCGGGGCCGAGGTGGTCGCCGCGATCCGCAACGACACCGACGACGCAGACCAGCTGCACGACTCCCTGGTCGCGGTCGCGGCGGGGGCGGACATCATCCTCACCTCGGGCGGAATCTCGATGGGGCAGCACGAGGTCGTGCGCGACCTGCTCACCCCGCTCGGCGGGCGCATCGGTCACATCGCGATGCAGCCCGGTGGACCGCAGGCGACCGGGTCGTTCGAGGGCGTTCCCGTGATCAGCTTCCCCGGCAATCCGGTGAGCACCCAGATCTCGTTCGAGATATTCGTCGCACCGCTGCTTCGCCGCGTGGCCGGGCTGCCGGCCGCGATCCGCACGTCGCGCACGCTCGTCGCCGACGTGGCATCCATCCCGGGCAAACGTCAGTTTCTCCGCGGCCGCACAGTCGAGGGTGGCAGAGTGGAGGTCGTAGCCGGGCCGGGCTCGCATCTCGTAGCCGGGCTGGCCGCATCCGATGTCCTCATCGACATCCCAGAATCCACCACCGATCTGAAAGCGGGCGACGCCGTGGAAACCCTGCAGCTATGAGCGAGCGCAGTCTCACCCATCTCGATTCCGACGGGCGTGCCCGCATGGTCGACGTCGGCGACAAGATCGTCACCAAGCGCACGGCCACCGCGACCGGTCGGCTCGTCACCCGCCCCGACGTGATCGCGCTCGTTCGCGCCGACGACCTGCCGAAGGCCGACGTTCTCGCGACCGCGCGGATCGCCGGAATCTCGGGAGCGAAGAAGACGAGCGAGCTCATCCCGCTCTGCCACCAGATCCCACTGTCGTCGGTCAAGGTCGACTTCGATTTCACCTCCGACTCCATCCTGATCTCCGCCACGGCGAAGACCACCGGCCAGACCGGCGTCGAGATGGAGGCGCTCACGGCCGTCACGATCGCCGCACTCACCCTGCACGACATGATCAAGGCGGTGGATGCCGCGGCCACGATGACCGACATCCAGTTGCGTGACAAGACGGGGGGCAAACACGGTCACTGGACGCGGCCTGCGGGCGCCGAGCCCGTCGAAGGGCGTCCGACCCCGTCGAAGCGACCTCGTCGCTCGAAGCCGCGCGCGAACACGGCGGCGGTCATCGTCGCCTCGACCGCCGGCGCCGCCGGAACGCGCGAAGACACCACGGGGCCCGTGATCGCCGAGTGGCTGACCGCCGCCGGCTACGCCGCAGAGCTCACCGTGGTCTCCGACGCCGAGATCGCTCGCGAGATGGCGCGGGTGCTCAAGACGGCGCCCGCCGTGATCCTCACCACGGGAGGCACCGGCGTGAGCCCCACCGACCGCACTCCCGAGGCGACGCTCGCGGTGCTCGACCGCGAGCTGCCCGGCGTCGCCGAGGCGATCCGCTCGCACGGACTCGCTGCGACCCCCATGGCCGCGCTCAGCCGCGCCGTCGCCGGCACCGCGCGCGACACCGTGATCATCAACCTTCCCGGCTCGCCCGGCGGAGTGAACGACGGGCTCGCAGTGCTCGACGACCTGCTGCCGCACCTCGTCGCACAGGTCTCCGGCGGAGGCCCGCATGCCTGAGGTCGACCCCGCGGCGGTCGCTGAGCCGGTCTCTGTCGCTGAGCCGGTCTCGGTCGCTGAGCCTGGTACGGTCGCTGAGCCTGTCGAAGCGCCCGCCGAAGCGCCCGCCGCGAGCACCGAGCCCGCCACCTACTCCTACGTCGCCGAGTCGACTATCGAGGCTGGCCCGCTCGAGGACTTCGTCCTCACTCCTCAGAACGGCGCGCTGGTGACCTTCCGCGGAATCGTACGCGACCACGACCATGGCGAAAGCGTCTCTGCACTCGACTACCAGGCGCATCCGGAAGCCGCCCGTTTCCTCGAGGAGGCGTGCGCGACCGTGGCCGCCGAGACCGGACTCCGGATCGCGGCCGCGCACCGGGTCGGCGCTCTGGCCATCGGCGACACGGCACTGGTCGCCGCCTCCGCCGCACCGCACCGCGCCGAGGCCTTCGCCGCTTGCGAACGCGTGGTCGAGATCATCAAGCAGACCGTACCCATCTGGAAGCGGCAGCACCTCACCGACGGCGTGACCGAATGGGTCGGGCTCTAAGAACGCCCGATACGCATCCGGCGTGACCGGAGACCCCGACGGCGTTTCCAAAGACACCTCTCCCACGGTTGTCCACAGGCGGGGTTGTTTTCCCCAGTTTCCGCTCCTTTTCGTCGAACACGTGTTCGAATGTGGGAAAATGTGGGTATGACAATCACCGATATTGCGGATGACCCGAGGCCGGTGCCGGTGCCGCCGGACTATCCTGCGTTCGAGCCGCACTTTGAACCTCCGCCCGACGAGTGGTCCTTCGACCCGTCGTCCTTCGACCCGTCGTCCTTCCACCCATCGTTTTTCGGCGCTGCGACCGTCGATCCGTCGTCTGGTTCGTCGTCTGGTTCGTCGTTCGAGCCGCCGCCGGAGTGGGAGTCGATGCCCGACCCGCGCACCCTGTCCCCGCACGTGCGGCGGCAGCTGCTGTTGGGGAGGTTCCTCGACGACGCCGAGGTCGCGGACCGGCAGCTGGCGGTCTCGGCGGCGCGG
>NZ_JBEPSJ010000005.1:0-331024 GCF_040548875.1 Conyzicola nivalis | reverse complement strand
GGCACATCTAGCGCCGCACGCACCCGGAATAGGATGTCGATGCGACAAGTTTGAAACTGACAGAACAAATCATTACTGACTTGCTTTGTATGTTTAATTCAATTTCCAAAGGAATCCGTGACATCCATCACCGCTAGAAACGGATCCGAATGCCCGGGTTTTTGGCATTTGACATTGTGCACGCTGTTGAGTTCTCAAGGATCGGACGCTCCTGATTCAACCTCACGGTCTCGCTCAGGGCAACCTGTATAACTTACCACGTCCCAGCCCGGTGTCAAATCGACCCGCCGGCCGAATGAACAGCCGGACAACATCTCAATAGACCCCACGCCAGAGGCGGAAATCTCATCCAATCATCTCACCAGACCGGTCACATGAACACAGTCGGTTTCGATGGGGATTCAGTCCCCTGCTTGAGGCCGGGAAGCTCTGCGGCTTTCCGCACCTTTGGGGTGACGAGTGATTACTCTACGTGCGCCACACCCACCCCGCAAAGCAACCCACATCCCGGGCGTGTCGCCCTCTTTTAACCGTGCATCCATCGGGCGTCCGCACCCCGTTCATCCGGGGCATCCGCCTGCCGCCTCCACCCCTGTTCGCGCCCCGCGTGCGCCCTGCGCTGCCAAATGAAGGAGAACCCGGGGTCAGGTCACACGGTTGCGGCGATGCACGGGTGTTCCGCGCAGGATCTCCTTCATTTGGCAGTAAAGCCGATGGGGAGAGAGCCGGTGGGGATAGCGCGTCGGCGACCGGTGCGCCGCGAGATAGTGCGATGGCGAGACGCTGCCGGTGCGGGTGCGGGAGCAGGGGCGCCGGGGCGAGATGGTCGGTCAACGACCGGGCTTGCCGCCCGAGGGCGGGGTTAGAAGTCGAAGCCTCCGCCGAAGTCTCCTCCACCGAAGTCGCCGCCGCCGAAGTCGCCGCCACCGTCAGCGCTGCTGCCGGCATCGGCGCCGGAGTCGGCACCGGTGTCAGAGCCCGAGCCGTCGGCCGAGGCATCCGTCGCTCCGGAGTCCATCGGGAGGAAGGCGCTCACAAGGGCCGAGCCGATGACGTAACCGGCGACCGTGCCGAGCAGTGAGCTGGCGACCATGCCGCCGAAGCCCATTCCCGGGCCGCCTGCCATGGAGCGTTCCATGGTCCCCGGCTGGCGCAGCTCTGACCGCGTCGCCGACGTCGCGAGTGCCGCCGCGTCGCTCGAGCGCGGCGCGTCACCCTGGGGTGCGTTCTTGCTCAGCTCGGTGAAGAGCAGCTCGCGCTGTTCGGGCGTCAGCTTCGAGAAGGCCTCGCGGTGCACGCTCTCGATAGTCTCGGGCGGTGCGGTGCGCAGAAGGTAGCGGTATCGCTCGACGGCGATCTCGTCGTCGGTGCGCGAGTCGGCGCGGGGAGCCTGTGCGCGCGGCTGCTGGTTGTCGTCGGAACTCGATCCGAACAGGCGGTCGAAGAAACCCATGATTCGTCCTTTCGCTGAGGCCGTGATTCACGGTAGCCCCAGATCGGTTCTCCTGAGAAGGGCCGTTACCGCTCGGCTGCGCGTTCTGCCTCGAACTTGGCGCGTTCCTCGACCTCGATCTCGGAGTACACCTTGCGTTCGGTGCGGTCGGCTCGGATGATCGCTCGCATGATGAACCAGAAGATGAGTCCGACCAGAACGGTCGGTGCGAGGGAGTAGGCGGCATTCGCCCAGAAGTTTTCGAGCACGGTTACAGAGTACGGGCTTCGACTACTGCATCACGGTGATAACGGCGATCACAATGAGGATTCCCAGCAGGGCGGCCGTCATGATCCAGCGAGAGGTGCGGCGGGTCATCGCTGATCAACCCTTGGCGATGATTCCGGCGATGCCGGTGATGAGCGTGTACGCGCCGACGCCGCCGACGGCGATCCAGATCGCGACGCGGGCGAGCGACGTTTCCTTCTTCTTCTTTTCTTCACCGGGAAGCTTGAGATCGCTCATGACCCAAGAGTTTACGCTTATCGCATGAGCAACCTCGAGAAAGAGCCTCCGGAGCTCGTGATCGACACCGAGCCACCCGTGGTCGGCGCCGTCGAGATCCTCGAACCGCGCGATGTGCCGCTTGGAGGCCCGCGGGCGATGGGCGTGCGGCGCACGCTTCCGCAGCGTCACCGCTCGTTGATCGGCGCGTGGTGCTTCGTCGACCACTACGGCCCTGACGTGGTGACCGAGCGCGGTGGCATGGTCGTTCCGCCGCATCCGCACACCGGCTTGCAGACGGTGAGCTGGCTCTTCGCCGGAGAGATCGACCACCGCGACAGCATCGGGAGCCACGCGCCGGTGCGTCCCGGCGAGTTGAACCTCATGACGGCCGGCGGCGGGATCGCGCACTCGGAGGTGTCCACACCCGCGACCACCGTGCTCCACGGCGCGCAGCTCTGGCTCGCCCTGCCCGATGCCGCCCGACACGGCTCCCCCGCGTTCGAGCACTACGCGCCGCCCGCGGTGGCGTTCGATGCCGCGACGGTTCGCGTATTCCTCGGGTCGCTGCTGGGAAGCGTCTCCCCGGCGACCGCGTTCAGCCCGATCGTCGGCGCCCAGATCGACCTGGAGCCGTTCGCCACCGTCGAGCTGCCGGTCGACGCCGGATTCGAACACGGCGTGCTGCTCGACGCGGGGTCGCTCGGCGTCGACGGCGACGACGTTCCAATCGCCCACCTCGCCTACCGCGAGCCGGGGGCGAGCGTTCTGCGCCTCGAGGCCGGCCCCGAGGGGGCGCGTCTGCTGCTCATCGGCGGCACCCCGTTCGGCGAGAGCATCATCATGTGGTGGAACTTCATCGGCCGAACCCACGAGGAGATCGTGGGCTTCAGAACCGAGTGGCAGACGGATGTCGTCGGTGGCGCCGACGACGACGGTCGCTTCGGGCGGGTGGCCGGGTACGACGGACGACCGCTGCCGGCGCCCGAGCTGCCGGGCGTCCGGCTCAAGCCGCGGGGTTAGGTTTCGATACGGCCGCGAGCGACCTACTCAACCAGCGGGCTACTTGACCAGCGGGAAGAGGATCGTCTCGCGGATGCCCAGCCCGGTGATCGCCATGAGCAGGCGGTCGATGCCCATGCCCATTCCGCCCGACGGCGGCATCCCGTGCTCGAGCGCGCGCAGGAACTCCTCGTCGAGACGCATGGCCTCGAGGTCGCCCTTGCTGGCCAGCTGCGCCTGCTCGACGAAGCGCTCGCGCTGGAGGACGGGGTCGACGAGCTCGGAGTAGCCTGTCGCCAGCTCGAATCCGCGGATGTAGAGGTCCCACTTCTCGACCACGCCGGCCTTGCTGCGGTGCGCGCGCACGAGCGGGCTCGTCTCGATGGGGAAGTCCATGACGAACGTGGGGCGGATCAGGTCGGTCTTGACGAAGTGCTCCCACAGCTCCTCCACGTACTTGCCGTGGTTCGCCAGGTGCACCTCGACTCCCTCCTTGTCGGCGAGCGCCTTCAGCTCGTCGACGCTCGTCGCGGGGGTGATCGAGACTCCGGATGCCTCGGACAGCGACTCGTACATCGAGATGCGGTCCCAGTCACCGCCGAGGTCGAAGGCCGTGCCATCCGCCCACTGCACCGTGGTCGACCCGCTCACGGCGATGGCCGCGTTCTGGATCATCTCCTGCGTCAGGTCGGCGATCTGGTTGTAGTCGCCGTAGGCCTGGTAGGCCTCGAGCATGGCGAACTCGGGCGAGTGCGTGGAGTCGGCCCCCTCGTTGCGGAAGTTGCGGTTGATCTCGAACACGCGGTCGAGACCGCCGACGACGGCGCGCTTGAGGAAGAGCTCGGGCGCGATGCGCAGGAACAGCTCGGTGTCGAAGGCGTTCGAGTGGGTGACGAAGGGACGGGCGGATGCTCCGCCGTGCATGGTCTGCAGCATCGGCGTCTCGACCTCGAGGTAGTCGTACTTGGCGAACGTGTCGCGCAGGCTCGCGTTCACCTTGGCGCGGGCCTTGACCACGAAGCGGGCCTGCTCGCGCACGATGAGGTCGAGGTAGCGGCTGCGCACGCGTGCCTCGTCGCTGAGCTCGGAGTGCAGGTTCGGCAGCGGCAGGATCGCCTTCGCCGCGATCTGCCAGTCTTTCACCATGATCGACAGCTCGCCCCGGCGGCTGGAGATGACCTCGCCGGATACGAAGACGTGGTCGCCGAGGTCGACGAGGTCCTTCCAGCGCTGCAGCGACTCCTCGCCCACCTCGCCGAGGCTCACCATGGCCTGGATGCGCTGGCCGTCGCCGGCCTGCAGGCTGGCGAAGCAGAGCTTGCCGGTGTTGCGGGCGTGCACGATGCGGCCGGCGAGACCGACGATGTCGCCGGTGGTCGCGTCGGTCTCGAGGTTCTCGTACTCGGTGCGCACCGCGGCGATGCTCGTCGTGATCGGAACGGCGACCGGGTAGGCCTCGCCCTCTGCCAGCAGCCGGTCGCGCTTGGCCAGGCGGATCAGCTTCTGTTCGCTCTGCTCGCTCTGTTCGGCGAGCTCAGTGGCGGTAAGTTCGGCGTCGTGCTCGGTCAATGGGTCTCCTGGCGCTGCGGTGGTCAACGGTCAATGGTAACCGGGGGGCTCAGCCGCCCAGATGGATGAGCTCGTTGTCGATCAGGCGGGTCTCGCCGACACGGGCGGCGATGAGCACGCGGGCCCGGCCGCGGTAGTCGTCGTCGACGGGGAGGAAGGTTGCGGGATTCACGACGCTCAGGTAGTCGAGACGCACGAGGTTCTCGCCCATGAGCACCGACTGGGCTGCGGCGAGCACGGCGTCGATGCCGCGATCACCCGACGACTGCGCCGCCTCGAGCGCGGTCGACAGCGCGAGGGCGGCGCGCTTCTCGCGCTCGTCGAGGTACCGGTTGCGGCTCGACAGGGCGAGCCCGTTCTGCTCGCGCACCGTCGGCACGACCTCGACGGAGGTGGCGACGTCGAGATCCGCGACCATGCGCTGCACGAGGAACACCTGCTGGGCGTCCTTCTGCCCGAACAGCACGGACGCCGGACGCACGATGCCGAGCAGTTTCGCGACCACGGTGAGCATCCCGTCGAAGTGCCCGGGGCGGGAGCGGCCCTCGAACAGCGTGCCGACCTGGCCGGCGGTGACGCGGGTCTGGCTCGGGCCGGTCGGATACATCTCGTCGACGGACGGCGCGAAGACGAACTCGACCCCGGCAGCGTCGAGCTTGACGAGGTCGTCGGCGAGGGTTCGCGGGTACTTGTCGAGGTCTTCGTTCGGCCCGAACTGCAGCGGGTTCACGAAGATGGAGACGACGACGGTGTCGGCGAGTTCGGCGGCCCGGTTCACGAGCGCGAGGTGTCCGTCGTGCAGGGCGCCCATGGTCGGCACGAGTGCGACGGTGCGGCCCTCCAGCGCGGCGCGCAGCTCGGCGATCGTCTCGACAACGGTGACGGACACGGGCGACTCCTCGATGCTGGGTGCCCTTCGTGCGAAAGGCCGACTATCGATGCTACCCGCGGGCAGAAGCGCGGGCGGCGAGTGCGGGCGGATGCTGCGCGCGCCTACTCGAGGAACGGATGCTCCGACGAGGACACGCACTGCAGCGCGGTCTCGACCGAGGAGCGCACGAGCGGTCCGAGAAACCTGCCCGGCGCCTCGATGCCGAGCTCGCTGAGGATTCCGACTGCCTGGCCGACGATCGCGGCCGAGAAGCTCGTGGCCGTCTCGATGGCCTCGGCGTAGGCAGCGCGGTCGGACTCCGCGACGACGATCGGCTCGGCGCCCATCTCGACGACGAGGGCCTGGCCGATGGGCTGCACCGGTGTCGGCGACGTCACCGCGCAGTAGCTCTCGGCGAGACGGACGAGGTCGAGGCTCGTTCCGGTGAAGACCATGGCCGGGTGCACCGCGAGCGGAATCACCCCGGCTGCTGTGGCGGGGGCGAGGACGCCGGTGCCGAACCCGGGCGCCGTGTGCAGCACGAGCTGTCCGGGCTGCCAGGCGCCGACGGCAGCGAGGCCGGCGACGAGCTGCTCGAGCTGGTCGGACGGCACCGCGAGGATCACGAGTTCGCTGCGCTCGATCAGGTCGGGGATCTCGAGCACCGGCACACCGGGCAGCATCGCCTCGGCGCGGTCCCTGCTGTCTTGCGAGGTCGCGGTGATGCCGACGATGGCGTGGCCGGCGCCGGCGAGGGCGGCGCCGAGCACGGGGCCGACACGTCCGGCGCCGATGATGCCGACGCCGAGGCGGCCGGAGGGCCCGCTCACGCGCCGACCCCGTCGGGGTTCTGCGACGGTGCGGGCGGGGCGCCGACAGGAGGGGCGGAAACGGGAGGGGCGGCGTCGGGCATCACGGGAAGCGGCGGCGCGTTCTCGCTCGAGCGCCAGCGGTGACTGGTGTCGGCGGTCGACGACGCGATCGCGGCATCCGCCACCTCACGGAAGAACCGGGTGGCCTCGTCGGCGTCGATCCCGCCCAGCGACGGCACGATCGGGCCTGCGACGGTGTGCACCTTGACCGACGCGAGCCGCAGCGCCCGGAACAGCGGACCCTGCTGCAACGCCACACTCTGCATACGCGCCTGCGGCACGATCGTGAGCTGGCGCCAGATCGCGCCCTGGCGCAGCACCACGGCGCCGGGCAGCAGCGCGAATCCGTTGCGGCGCCACGAGAACCACAGCCAGACGCGCGACCGGCGCGGGGAGTTGACGAAGCCGTCGTCTCCGCCCTTGGAGAGCATGCCGCGGGTGAGCAGCTCGACCGAGGCGTCGTCGGTGAGCCCGGGCAGCACGAGGGCGAGCACCTTGCGCACATCGTCGACGTTGCCGACCGGGAGGATGGTCGTGTTCGCCTGCCCGGCCGCGCCCTTGGCGGAGGACGTCGAGGCGCGGTTGACCTTGATCTCCCACCAGCCCGACGGGCGCCAGAGCAGTGGCTGGGTCACCTGCACCGAGTGTACGCGGCCGGGCGGCAGGGTCTCGTTGCTGGTCGACAGCAGGCCGAAGCCGATGCGCACGCCGTCGGGGGTTCCCGCGATGCTGTAGCGCAGCGACCGGGTGAAGCGGGTGATGTAGAAGCTGCCCGTTCCGATGAGCGCGGGCAGCACGCCGATCAGGAAGAGGTACGAGCCGGTGGCCGCGACGCCCCAGATGATGCCGCCGATGAGCGCGAGCACGAAGACGCTGAAACCGCTCAGCAGCAGCGATCCGATGAGCCGGCCGGTGTGCATCTGCACGACGGACTCGGGCGGCGCGAGATTAGGGTCGAGCTCGGGCGCCAGCAGTTCGGCCACCCGCTGGTCGAGGAGACTGACCGGGCCGCCCGGGGCGGGTGCCTGCGCGGCGGCAGCGGCGATGCGGCTGCCCGACGCGAGGATGAGGATCTCGCCGCGCAACTCGTCGGCCGCCGCCGACGACAGGTAGTCGAGCTTGATGTTGGCGTCTTGACCGGCGACATTGACCTCGAGGCGCGCTGCGCCGAGCAGGCGCGCGAGGAGCGGCCGACCGATGTTGATGCCCTGGATGCGGTCGAGTCGCCCCTTGCGGTTGCGCCGGAACACGATGCCGCTGCGCACCTCGACGACCTCGTCGGTGATGCGGAAGGTGTTCATCTTCCAGGCGAGGTAGTAGCCGACGATCACGACGGCGAGCCCCACGGCGATCGCGATCAGGGCGAGCACGAAGTACTCGCTCTCGTACAGCCAGACGAGCGGCTCGCTCTCGCCGCTGCGGGCGCCGAAGAACTCCTCGATCAGGATGTCGCGCAGGTTGTAGAGGAAGAAGCCGAGAATCGCCACGAACGCGATACCGCCGCGCAACAGCGGGGTGAGCGGATGCAGCCGGTGCCACTCACCGTCGGTGAAGGAGGTCACAGGCCGGCCCTGCGGCTCTCGGCCAGGGCGACGAGTCGGTCTCTCAACTCCTCGGCGTCTGCCTCGGCGAGCCCGGGGATCACCACGCCGGTCGCCGCAGCCGCGGTGACGAACTTCAGCTCGCTCAGGCCGAGCGCGCGGTCGAGCGGGCCGCGGTTGATGTCGACGAGTTGCATACGACCGTAGGGGACGGCGACGAAACGCTGGTACAGGATGCCGCGGCGGAAGAGCACGTCGTCGTCACGCAGCTGGTACCCGATGGAGCGCACCCGGCGAGGGGTCAGCGCGAGGGCGATCACGAAGACGAGGGCGACCGCGGCGACGACGATCCAGAGCCAGGTCAGCCCGGTGAAGTAGGCGACGGCCGCGCCGGCGCCCACGACGATGAGCGCGAAGACCAGCCCTCCGACGACGTCGACCACGATGTAGCGCGGTGAGACGCGGTGCCAGGTGATCTCGGGAAGGTCGAGGCGGTTCGTCACGCGTGGTCCTGACTGGCGGGGAGGTTGGTGGGATCGTCGTCGCTCGGCGGCAACGTGCACATTTTCTCAGCAATGAGCCCGCCCGCCAAGAGCAGGATAGCGGCAACGACCGTCGCGATCGCCGGGGCGAGCGCCGACGTGGGCGGGATGACCGAGCGCGTGAGCAGGAACACCAGGATCGCCGCCGCCGTTCCGCCGAGGAGCGCGCCGGTCATGCTCGACGCCTTCGCCAGGACGACCGCGCGCGTGGCGTAGAACGGGTCGACCCGTGTCTTCGCAGTTCCGCGCACCACCCGGTACACCGGAAGCGCCAGCACGACGACGACGACGCCGATGAGGGCGAGCGCGGCCGCGAGCGTCACCGGCGGCACGAACGACGGGCGACCGCTCGCGACCAGCCCGATCTCCAGGAACCAGCCGACGACGGCTCCGATCAGCGCGAGCAGCAGCAGCACGGAGGGGCGGGTGCGTGTCACAGGAGAGGCCTCGCAGGGTAGGGGCGCACGTCGTCGAGGGTGGCGGCGGGCAGTTGGTCGACCCTGCCGCGCGCGAGCAGCGCCGCGTGCGGTTCGATCTCGAGCCAGGGCACGAGCACGAATCCGCGTTCGGCGGCACGGGGGTGCGGGAGGGTGAGCCTGTCGGTGTCGACACGGAGTCCGCCGAAGTCGACGATGTCGATGTCGAGGGTGCGGTCCCCCCAGCGTTCGTCGCGCACACGTCCGTGCTCCTGCTCGATCGCGCCGAGGGCGGAGAGCAGCTCGTCGGGGTCGAGGCTCGTTCGAACCGTCACGACCGCGTTCAGGTAGGCCGGTGCATCCGTATCGACGCCGTCGAGTTTGACGGCGTCCGTCTCGACGAGCCCGGACGCCGCGACCACGGTGACCTGCGGCAGAGCGGCGATCTCGGCCACCGCCGCACGCAGAGTCGCCTCCCGGTCGCCGAGGTTGCTGCCGAGCGACAGCACGGCGGGCAGCTCGACGCGCAGGCGTTGCTCGCGCATCACCATCAGACACGCCCCCGGGTGATGGTGACGGCGACGTCATCGAACGGCACGGTGATGGGCGCGCTCGGCTTGTGCACGGTGACGGTGACGAGCTGGGCGGCCCGGTGCGTGAGCACGACCTGGGCGATGCGCTCGGCGACGGTCTCGATCAGGTCGACGGGGTCACGCTCGACGGCGGTCACGATCTCTTCGGCGAGCACGCCGTAGTGGATGGTGCTCTCGAGGTCGTCGGCGGCGGCGGCCGCGGCGAAGTCGAGGTGCACGGTGACGTCGAGCACGAACACCTGACCGTCGCGGCGCTCGTTCTCGAAGACGCCGTGGAAGGCGGATGCCCGCAGCCCGGTCAGCACGATCTGATCGAGGGGGTTCACTCGGCCCGGCCCCTCTCCCACTCGGTCCACACGTCGAGGGCCGCGCGGGTCGACTCCACGTCGTGCACCCGCACGCCCCACACGCCGGCCTGGGCGGCGAGTGCGCTGATCACGGCTGTCGCCGGGTCGCGGTCGGCGGCGGATGCCTCGGGGGGAAGCAGCTCGCCGAGGAAACGCTTGCGCGATGCGCCGATCAGGATCGGGTAGCCGAGGCTGGCGAGACGGTCGAGGTTGCCGAGCAGCTTCCAGTTGTCGTTGCCGGTCTTGGCGAATCCGAGACCGGGATCGATGACGATGCGTCGCTCGTCGACGCCCCAGACGATGAGCTCGGCGACCCGGCGCTGGATCTCGGTGCGCACGTCGCCGACCACCTCGTTATAGGTGGCGAGGTCGTCCATGTTCTCGCTGTGCCCGCGCCAGTGCGACACGATGTAGTCGCCCTCGAGCGCGGCGATGGTGCGGTACATCTCGTCGTCGGCGAGGCCGCCGGAGACGTCGTTGACGATGGATGCTCCAGCGTCGACGGCGGCGCGCGCGGTCGACGAGTTGAGCGTGTCGATGCTCACGCGGATGCCTCGTTCGCTGAGTTCGCGGACGACCGGGAGCACTCTGTCCTGCTCCTCCTCGGGGGAGATGCGCACCGCTCCCGGGCGGGTGGACTCGCCGCCGACGTCGATGAGGTCTGCGCCCTGCGAGTGCAGCAGCGCGCCGTGGGCGATCGCGTCGTTGACCGAGTTCCACCGCCCGCCGTCGCTGAACGAGTCGGGGGTCACGTTGAGGATCCCCATGATGCGCGGGCGCGGCCTGGCCGCCTTGCGCACCAGAACCATGTCGCTATTCATGTCCGCCGCCTCCGATCAGCGAAACGATCTCCGCTCGCGCACTAGTTTCGCTCAGGGTCCCGCGGCTCGCCAGAGTCACGGTGGAACTTGCGCTCTGCCGGGGGCCGCGGGTAGTCACGCACTGGTGGGCGGCGTCGAGCACCACGAGCACCCCCCGCGGGTTGAGACCCTGCTGCAGTGCGTCGGCTATCTCCTCGGTGAGACGCTCCTGCAGTTGTGGACGGGACGCGAGGGTGTCGACGACGCGCGGCAGGCTGCCGAGGCCGACGACCTTCTCGCCGGGCACGTAGGCGATATGGGCCGTACCGATGAACGGCAGGAGGTGGTGTTCGCAGACCGAGCGGAACTCGATGTCGCGCACGATCACGACCTCGCCGAGCTCGCCGGGCTCGAGATCGACGGCCTCGGCCAGGTGGTCGAGGGGGTCGACGGCAAGGCCGGAGAAGAACTCGGCGTACGCCGCGGCCACCCGCCGCGGCGTCGCCTCGATGCCGGGACGGTTCACGTCTTCGCCGATGGCGGCGAGGATCTCGGCGACCGCCGCCTCAATGCGTCCGGTGTCGATAGACACGGCGGATCAGGCGGTCGCGATGCCGGGAGTCTTGCGCGGGCGCGGCGTGCGCTTCGGGGGCACAGGGGGCTCGGAGTCCACGCCGCCGTCGACGACCTCGGGGTCGATCGGGAGCTTGGACGGCACCTTCACGGGAGGACGGTCGGAGAGCGGGCGGTTGGTGCTCGAGAGCCACTGCGGGCGCTCGGGCAGCTTCTCGAGCCCCTCGAAGATCTCGGCCAGCTGGTTGTGGTCGAGCGTCTCCTTCTCGAGCAGCTCGCTCGCGAGGTTGTCGAGAACGTCGCGGTTGGTGTTGAGCACCTGCCAGGCCTCGTCGTGCGCCTGCTCGATGAGCACGCGCACCTCGGCGTCGATGGTCTTGGCGACCTCGTCGGAGTAGTCGCGGCTCGCACCCATGTCACGGCCGAGGAACGGCTCGCCGGCGGTGAGGCCGAGCTTGACCGAGCCGACGAGCGAGCTCATGCCGTACTCGGTGACCATCCGGCGGGCGATCGACGTGGCCTTCTCGATGTCGTTGGACGCGCCGGTGGTCGGGTCGTGGAAGACGATCTCCTCCGCGACGCGGCCGCCCATGGCGTAGGCGAGCTGGTCGAGCAGCTCGTTGCGGGTGACCGAGTACTTGTCTTCGAGCGGCAGCACCATCGTGTAGCCGAGCGCACGGCCGCGGGGCAGGATGGTCACCTTGGTGACCGGGTCGGTGTTGCGCATGCTCGCGGCGGCGAGGGCGTGGCCGGCCTCGTGGTACGCGGTGATGAGCTTCTCTTTGTCGTTCATCAGGCGGGTGCGGCGCTGGGGGCCGGCCATGACGCGGTCGACGGCCTCGTCGAGGGCGCGGTTGTCGATGAGCTGGGCGTTGCTGCGGGCGGTGAGCAGCGCCGCCTCGTTGAGCACGTTCGCGAGGTCGGCTCCGGTGAAGCCCGGCGTCTTGCGGGCGAGCACCTCGAGGTCGACGCCCTTGGCGAGCGGCTTGCCCTTTCCGTGCACCTCGAGGATCTGCTTGCGGCCCTGGAGGTCGGGAGCGTCGACGCCGATCTGGCGGTCGAAACGGCCGGGGCGGAGGAGCGCGGGGTCGAGCACGTCGGGTCGGTTCGTCGCGGCGATGAGGATCACGTTCGACTTCACGTCGAAGCCGTCCATCTCGACGAGCAGCTGGTTGAGCGTCTGCTCACGCTCGTCGTTGCCGCCGCCGACGCCGGCGCCGCGATGACGGCCGACGGCGTCGATCTCGTCGATGAAGATGATGGCGGGCGAGTTCTCCTTCGCCTGCTGGAACAGGTCGCGCACGCGGCTCGCGCCGACACCGACGAACATCTCGACGAAGTCGGAACCCGAGATCGTGTAGAACGGCACTCCGGCCTCTCCCGCGGTGGCGCGGGCGAGGAGGGTCTTACCGGTTCCGGGAGGGCCGTACAGCAGCACACCCTTCGGGATGCGTGCGCCGACGGCGAGGAACTTGGCGGGCTCCTTCAGGAAGTCTTTGATCTCTTCGAGTTCTTCGATCGCCTCGTCTGCACCCGCGACATCCGCGAATGTGACCTTCGGGCTCTCCTTGCCCACCAGCTTGGCCTTCGACTTGCCGAACTGCATGACCTTGGAGCCGCCGCCCTGCATGCGACCGATGAGGAAGTAGAAGATGACGCCGATGATCAGGAACGGGAGCAGGATGCTGAGGAGCGAGGCGAAGAAGTTCGTCTGCGGGACCTCGTCTTTGTAGTCCTTGATATTCGCTGCGGTGACCGCCTCGACGACCTCGGTGCCACGCGGCGCGACGTAGTAGAACTGCACGAGCTTGCCCTGGTCGCCGTCGGCCTTGGTGAGCGTGAGGTCGACGCGCTGCTCGCCGTCGACGATCTTCGCCGACTCGACGGTGCCGCCCTCGAGCAGCTCCAGACCGTCTTTCACGGAGATCTCTTTGAAGCCCGACCCGGTCAGCAGGCTGGAGCCCACGATGACGGCGATGATGGCGACGACGATGTAGACGATCGGGCCGCGAAAAATGCGCTTGAAATCCATGATGTTCCGGGCCGAGACGCCCAGCACCTTCCTGCTGAAGAAATGTAGGCCTAGGTTACTGCCTCAGCACTGGACGACCGCTGGATGTTCGCCGTGGGCGCACCCTTCGCCGATCTAGGCGTAGACGTGGGGGGCCAGCACGCCGATCCCGCGGAGGTTGCGGTACTGCTCGGCGTAGTCGAGACCGTAGCCGACCACGAACGCGTTGGGGATCTGGAAGCCCTCGTACTTGACGTCGACGACCACCTTCGCGGCGCCCGGCTTGCGCAGCAGAGCGCAGATCTCGACCGACGCGGTGCCGCGGGATTCGAGGTTGGCGCGCAGCCAGGAGAGGGTGAGGCCGGAGTCGATGATGTCCTCGACGATGAGCACGTGGCGGCCGTGCAGGTCGGTGTCGAGGTCCTTGAGGATGCGCACGACGCCGGACGACTGGGTGCCTGAGCCGTACGACGAGACGGCCATCCAGTCCATCTCGATCGGGATGGTGAGCTCGCGCGCCAGGTCGGCCATGACCATGACGGCTCCGCGCAGCACGCCGACGAGCAGCACCTTCTCGCCCGCGTAGTCGGCCTCGATGCGGCGGGAGAGCTCCGCGATCTTCTCGTGGATCTCCTTCTCGGTGTAGAGCACCTCGGCAAGATCGTTCTCGATGTCGCTGAATTCCATGGTGATCCGTTTCGTTATCGAGGGTTCGCGCTGAAGACGAGCAGTCCAGCGCGCCGTTCAACCCTAACGCCCGGCAGATCGATGGCTCCTTGCCCGTGCCAGTCGGTGACGAGCCGCGCGACCTCGAGCGTGTGCGCGCGGCTGAGCGAGACGTGGAACTCGCTGGCGACGGCGAGACGGATGAGCCGTTGCCGCAACGCCGGCGGATTGGCCTCGAGCGCTCGAACCGGCAGTGAGATGCCTGCCTCGGCGATGTCGGCGAGCTCCTCGGCGATTTCCTCGGCGAAATGGTCGAGCGCGTCGCCGTCCTCCCGCAGCTGCTCGGCGGTGCGGGCGAGCGCCTCGGCGATGCCCGGGCCGAGCTCGCGCTCGAGCATGGGCAGCACGGTGGTGCGCACCCGCACGCGGGTGAAGGCCTCGTCGACGTTCTGCGGGTCGTTCCACGGCTCGATACCCGCGTCGGCGCAGGCCTGCTCGGTCTGCGACCGGCGGATGCCCAGCATCGGCCGCGCGTACAGGCCGGCCCGCGCCGCCATGCCCTGCAGGCTCGCCGCCCCGCTGCCCCGTGCGAGGCCGAGCAGCACCGTCTCGGCCTGGTCGTCGAGGGTGTGCCCGAGCAGCACCGCGACGGCGCCGGTCTCGGCCGCGGCGTCGTCGAGCGCGGCGTAGCGCGCGGCGCGTGCGGCGGCTTCCGGGCCGCCGTCGGTGCCGACGACGACGCGGCGCACGATGACCGGGTCGAGGCCGAGGGCCGTGGCCTGGCGTGCGGCGTGGGCCGCGACATCCGCCGACCCCTCTTGCAGCCCGTGGTCGACGATCACCGCGCCCGCCCGCAGCCCGGCGCGCGGCGCCTCGAACACGGTCGCCGCGGCCAGGGCGAGCGAGTCTGCCCCGCCGCTCAGCGCCACGAGCACGAGCCCTCGGCCGAGCCCCCCAGCCGAAAACGAAGGAGACGCGACCGTTTCGACGCCCGGTAGGCCGTCGCCGGTGCCTTCGGACGGCAAGAGTCCTTCGTTTTCAGCTGGCGCGGGGGCGGCGTCGGCGGGGGCGGCGACCGGCAAGACGGCCCGCACCGCGCGCCTGATGTCGGCGATGGCGGGGGTGAGTCTCGGGCGCGTTGGTTGCATCCAGTAACGTTATTGCAGCAATCAACAAACCAAGGAGCGCTGAATCATGGCCGCCTACGATGCGATCATCGAAATTCCCAAGGGAAGCCGCAACAAGTACGAGGTCGACCACAAGACGGGTCGCGTGTACCTGGACCGTGTGCTCTTCACCGGTTTCGTCTACCCCACCGACTACGGATTCTTCGAGAACACGCTCGGGCTCGACGGCGACCCGGTCGACGTTCTCGTGCTCCTCGACTACCCGCTGTTCCCCGGCGTCGGCGTCTCCGTGCGTCCCGTCGCGGTGTTCAACATGACCGACGACGGCGGCTCGGACGCCAAGGTCATCGCCGTGCCGGCGACCGACCCGCGCTGGTCGCACATCCAGGACCTGAACGACATCCCGGAGTACACCCGCAAGGAGATCGAGCACTTCTTCGAGCACTACAAAGACCTCGAGCCCGGCAAGTGGGTTCGCACCGAGGGCTGGGGCGACGCCGCCGAGGCCGACGAGATCGTCAAGGCGGGCATCGTGAAGCTCGCCGCCGAGGGCCACTAGGCACCACGGAGCAAGCCGGACTCGCGCCGGTCGAGCGGGGCGCCCGCGGCGCATCGGACCTTCTGGTCTGGATGTCGCCGGGTGGCACCCGCTCGACCGGCGTTTCGCGTTAACGGGCAGACTGCCGCCGTGCCGGGCCGGCAGGGCTCCTGTTCGGGCGTCGGGCTACTGCGCGCGCTGGCGCCCTACGCCCGGACTGCAGCCCTCCGGAAGACGGCGGGCTCGGTCAGCCGGTGGGGCGACCGGCGAAGGGCACGAGGTCGCCGCCGCGCACGCCCGTGATGCGCACCGGCACTCCGTCGCGCGGCGCCTCGATCATCTGTCCTGCGCCGATGTAGATCGCGACGTGGTATTTCTCGCCGACGGTCTTGCCCCCGGTCGAGTAGAACAGCAGGTCGCCCGCCACGCGCTGTCCGACGGGGACCAGCCGTCCCGCGTTCGACATGGTCGTGTACTGGTTGGTCGCCGAGTGGGTTCCGATGTAGACCCCGACCGAGGCGTAGCTCGTCTTGGTGAGCCCCGAGCAGTCCCACAGGCTGGGGCCAGCCCCGCCGAAGCCGTAGGCCTCGCCGAGCTGGGCGCGCGCGTAGGCGATCGCGGCGGCGGCCGGCCCGCTGCCGGGTGCCGGCGGGGCCACCACGGGCGGTGCAACGACCGGCGGTGCGACCACGGGCGGTGCGACGACCGGGGGAGCGACCACCGGCGGCGCGACGATCGGGGGTGCGACGACCGGGGGTGCAACGACAGGCGGAGCGACGACCGGCGGCGTGGTCGCGGGCGGCGCGGTGGTCGGCGGGTCCGTCGCCACCGGCGGCCGGGCGGCGTTCTGTGCGGCTTCCCACGCGAGGCCGTCGCGGTAGGACTGCTCGGCAGCTGCGGCGTCGCCGGAGAGGGCGATGAGCTGGGCATTCAGACGGTCGGATGTCGCGGCCTGCTTCGCGATCTTGGCCTCCGCCACGCGGGCGGCCGCGTTGGCCTCCGCGAGAACCGTCTCAGCGTCGGCGGCGAGTTTCGCGCGCTCGTTCTCGGCGAGCTTCGCCTGCGCGCCGAGCGAGCGCGCGGAGTTCTCGTCGGTCTGGGCCCGCGTGAGCACTTCGGCCGACTGCTCGGTGAGCTTGGTCATGGTTCCGAGCTTCGACAGCAGGTCGTCCGCTCCCGCTCCGTCGACGAGCAGCTGCACGGTGATGCTGCCACCTCCCGTGCGCGCGAGCTGGGCGACGAGGTGCCCCGCACGGGCCGCGGACTCCGCGGCGGTCTGTTTCGCGGCATCCGCCTGCGTCTCCAGCGTGGCCGAGTGTCGCGCCGCCGAGTCGAGGGCGTCGCGGGCGATGTTGTACCGCTCACCCTTCAGCAACGCGTCGACGGAGAGCGCGATCGCCTTCGACTCGAGGTCGTCGAGGAACCCCTGGATGCGCCCGATCTGCGCCTTCGTCGCGGCCTCGCTCACGCGGGCTGCCTTCACGTCGTCCCAACTGGGATAGACCGGGTCGGCGTGCGCCGCCGAGACCGTGGTGAGGCTGGCCAGCAGCACGCCTGCGACGACGACCACGAGCGCCCGCACGGGGCGAGGGCGCACGGCCATCAGCGCAGGCGGATCCGCCGGCTAGCCAAGGGTGACCCCCTGGTTGCGCATGAACGGCACTGCGTCGGTGGCGACGCCGTTGACTCGAACCTCGTAGTGCAGGTGGCAGCCAGTGGAGCCGCCGGTGGTGCCGACGTAGGCGATCAGCTGGCCGCCGGAGACGCTGGCGCCGCGGCCGACCAGAAGGCCGCCGTTGACGATGTGCGCGTAGCCGGTCTGGATTCCGCCGCCGTGGTCGACGAGGATGAAGTTGCCGTAAGTGCCGTTCGGGCCGGAGTAGGTGACCGTGCCGGCCTTGGCGGCGTAGATCGGGCGACCGCACGCGGCGCCGATGTCGGTGCCGGCGTGCAGGCGCCAGACGTGGCTGTAGGGGTTGAAGCGGTTTCCGTAGCCGCTCGTGATGCCGCCGTACGCGGGCTTGGCCCACCCGCTCTGGCCGACGATGCCGGCTCCGGCGGATGCTCCTGCCGCGGCGGCTGCTGCGGCGGCCGCGGCAGCTGCGGCAGCGGCCGCAGCACGACGCTGGCGCTCCTGCTCTTCGCGGACCCGCACGCCGGTCGCGTAGTCGGCCTCGGTCGCGGCACGACGTTCGCTCAGGACGGTGAGCTGGGCGTTGAGCACGGCCTCGTTGGCCTCCTGCTCCGCGACGGCCGCCGCGGCGGCCTCAGCGGCCTCCTGGGCGACGATGAGGGCCTGCTCGGCCTCGGCCTTGAGTGCCTCGAGCAGCTCCTGGGCGACCTGGGCCTGGTCGGCGAGCGCCTTGGCTGTGTTCTGGTCCTGCACGGCCTTCTCGTAGATGCCAGCCGTCTGCTCGGTGAACTTGTCGGCCATGCCGTACGTGTAGAGCATGTCGTCGGCCTTCGCCGCGTTGACGAGGAGGTTGGTCGACACGTCGCCGTTGCCCGAGCGGTACTGCTGGGCGACGATCTCGCCCGCCCGCTGCTTCGACTGGGTCGCCAGCAGCGCTGCGGCATCCGTCTGCGTCGTCAGCTTCTCGGCCTTCAGCGCCGCCTCCTGGAAACGCTGGTCTGCCTCCTGGTACGCCTCGCCCTTCGCGATGGCCTCGGCCTGCGTGCGCTCCACTTCGGCACGGAGGCCCTCGATCAGCGCCTTGATGGCGGAGATCTGGGAGACCGTGGCCGCCTCGCTGGAACGGGCACGCTGCACGTCGTCCCACGACGGGTAGTCGACGGCGTAGGCGGAACGCGTGTCGCTCGCGACGATCGTGCCGACGGTGGCGACGCTGAGTGCCAGGAAGAGCGCGACCAGACGGGTCGAGCGGCGAGAGCGCGACGGCGTGGTGCGTGAAGCGGCGCGATGCAGCCAGGTGGTCATGTGTCCCCGAATCGTGTTGTTCGCGTTTATAACGCCAGTCACACTGTCAACTCCAACAACAGTAACAAGCGAGGGCGCTCGTGCCCAGTCGCAATATTCGTGAATTACTCCGGAACGTTCAACGACCACTTGAACCTACAGGGCAGGTGTTTGCTCGTATGTGTGCCCCGCCGAGGCGTGCCGAATGACTCGGTTTGGCATTTGGGCGCGAGACACGTATGCTTTTCCCTCGGTAGCTATGACGTTTTGTTTGACGCATGGCCCCATCGTTTAGTGGCCTAGGACGGCGCCCTTTCACGGCGTTAACACGGGTTCGAATCCCGTTGGGGTCACAAACACAAAATTAAATAGCATGGCCCTGTAGCGCAGTTGGTTAGCGCGCCGCCCTGTCACGGCGGAGGTCGCCGGTTCAAGTCCGGTCAGGGTCGCAAGTGAGAACAGCCTCTTCGAAAGGAGGGGCTTTTCTTCTTATGGGGGGTTCGCCCCTCATGGCCCTGTAGCTCAGTTGGTAGAGCGCACGACTGAAAATCGTGAGGTCACCGGATCGACGCCGGTCGGGGCCACCACTTCGCGTCACGCTCATCCCCCGCTTCCGGCGGGGGTTTTTGCGTTGCTGGCGCGGCGGCGGCTGGAGCGGCGGCCGCCACGGCGGCGCCTGTCGCGCGGCGCCTTCTGCGCCCTTCCGGGACGACTGCGCGGCGGCGCCCATGCGCCGATGTCCCAGGGCTGCGCAGACGCCCGCAGAGGCGACGCGTGCGGTCGTGGACGCGGGCGTGGGCGCCAGTCCGGGACGCGCGCTACAGCTCGAGGTGGAGCGGACGTTCCGGGATGGCGCAGAAGCCGCGTGGTGCGGCTGCGCCGAGCCCGCTACGGCTGGATGGTCAGCGAGGCGATGCGCCCGCCGGAGACGAAGAACTGGAAGCGCAGGTCGGCGGTCCCGCCGGGGAAGTTGCCCTCGAGGTGGTTCGTCACGGTGTAGCGCGCGTCGTCGTGCTTCTCGGTCTTCACGGTCGTCGACGTGAAGGTGAACTCGCTCGCCTCGCGCGACAGCCAGCCGAGGATCGCGTCACGCCCGGCGAACGACTTGCCGTCGTCGACGACGGTCGCGTCGTCGGCGAAGTGGGCGAGCGTCGCGGCGTGGTCGGTTCCGACCTGGTCGGCGAGGAAACCGCTGACCGCGGCGGGCAACACCACGGGAGGCGCGGTCGCAGGCGCGGCGGGCGCGGCCGGCAGCAGGCCGAGCGCGGCCTTGATGAGGTCGGCACCCTCGGGCTGGGCCCCCGCCGCCGCGAGGTTGGCGTCGGTCACAGCACGCAGCACTTCCTCGCGCTGGATGGTGATGCCCCGGGGCGCGTCGATTCCGATCCGCACTCCATCGCCCCGTGAGTCGAGGATGGTGACGACGATGTTGTCACCGATGAGAATGCGTTCTCCCGGCTTGCGAGTTAGAACGAGCATTTCTTGAGCCTACCAACCGCTTTCGAGCCAGCCGACGGGCAGCCCCAATTGCGACACGGAATGTGGCGACCCGGTCTCGTCGGGAGACCAGCTCATGACCGCGGCGACCGGCACGACGGCCGACACGGCCGTCACCCAGCGCGCCGTGTCGTCGGGTTTGCGGCCGGCGTCGACCGCCACCCAGAACTGGTCGGCGTGCAGGTTCTCGAGCTGGATCGCCGACTCGGAGGTCGGGCCGCCGCGCGGCAGTCCGAAGGCGACGACGACGGCTCGCTCTCGCCGCACTCCCTCGGCGCGCGATGCGATGGCCTCGCGCCGATCGTCGACGCGCACGAGCCCCGCCCGGTCGACGGTTCCCGCGATGCGGAGAATGGATGCGCCGGAGCCGTTCGCGATCGCCGTCGCCACCGCGAGGGGATCGTCGCCCAGCCCGATGACCACGACGAGGTCTCCCGCGCCGCGCAACGGCGCCGGGCCGGCCGGAACCGGTGGACGGATCGCCGGCGTGGCGACCGCGGTGTTGAGGGTCAGGTCGGCGAGGATCGCGGCGAAGTCGACGGTCGCGGTCGACGGCGCCCAGTGCGCGTCGGCGAGCTCGTCGACGGTCGTGCCGGTGCGCGCTCCCGCAGGGGCTCCAGGCGTCGGCGGCGTCCGCAGGGCCGAGAGGTCCCCGGCGGAAGCGGGCTGGACGCCCGTCGGCGTCATCCGCGCGGGCGGGAGGTCGCCGACGGGCACGGGCTGGCTGAGCGTCGGCACCATACGCGCGGCCGTGAGGTCTCCGACGGGTACGGGCCGGCCGACCGCGCCTGCCTGCCGCGCGGCGGGCAGCTCGTCGACGGCGTCGCCGTAGTCGGCGCTGTCGAGCAGCGCGGCGATGCCCGCGCGGGCGGGGAGGTCGAAGGAGTGGGCGTCGTTCGGGGTGCCGTCGGTGACCTCGACCGTCGCCTGGAATTTGCGTCTGGCGAAGAAGCCCTGGACTCCCCCGGTGGTGACGACGGTCGTCGCTACGACGGCGGCATCCGCCCCGTACTGGTCGAGGATGCGCGCGTTGAGCTCGTCGACCGAGTCGGCCTCAACGTGATATCGACTCGGTGACACGCACGACTCCTACTGTCTCGATGTTGACGTTGGCCGACGTGACCTCCTGGTACGACAGCACGGGGAGCCCGCCCGACTGCGCGGAGACCAGACGCCGGATCGCGGGGCGCAGCGCTGGAGCGCACACCAGCACGGCCGACTGGCCGGCGGCCTCGAGCCTCGCGACGGATTCACGCAGCGAGTCGAGCACCGACTCGAGGGTCTGCTGAGCGAGCAGGATCTGCGTGCCCTGGTCGGAGGGACGCAGCCCCTCGAGCATCGACTGCTCGAGCAACGGGTCGATCATGATGACCCGCAGCGACTGGCCCTCGATGTAGCTGGTGAGCAGCGCGGGGCCGAGGGCGAGGCGCGCGGCCTCGATGAGACCCTCGGGGTCGGTCGACACCTTCGCGCGCAGGGAGAGCGACTCGTAGATGCGCGGCAGGTCGTTGATGGGGATCTGCTCGATCAGCAGGCCCTGCAGCACCCGCTGCACCTCGGCGAGGCTCAGCATCGCGGGAACGAGCTCGTCGACCGCGGCCGGGTTGACTTGCTTGACGCCCTCGGTGAGCACGCGCACGTCTTCGCGGGTGAGCAGTCGGGCGGCGTTCGCGCTGATGATCGACGAGAGGTGGGTGACCACGACCGATACGCGGTCGATGACGGTCGCGCCCAGCATCTCGGCGCTGTGCCGCATCTCGCTCGGCACCCACTTGCCGCCGAGGCCGAACACGGGATCGACGGTGCTCTGCCCGGGCAGGCTGTCGAGGTTGTCGCCGAGGGCGAGCACCTTGCCCTGCGGGGCCACGCCCCGGCCGGCCTCCACGCCGGCGATGCGGATGACGTAGGTGGAGCTCGGCAGTTCGACGCTGTCGCGCGTGCGCACCGGTGGGACCACGACGCCGAGGTCCATGGCGATCTTGCGGCGCAGCGCACGCACCCTGGCGAGCAGGTCGTCGGAAGCGTCTGAGACGATGTCGACGAGGTCGGAGGCGAGCAGGATCTCGAGGGCGTGCACGCGCATCTGCTCGATGAGGCCCTCGGTGGTGATCGGCGCGGTGACGTTGGACGTGTCGACCTCGGCATCCTCGAGCTCTTTGAGGTCGGCGGCGTTGTTGACCTTCACCCGGTAGGCGATGAAGAAGAGCGCGGCGCCGACGAGCACGAAGGGGATGAGCGGCATGCCCGGGATGAAGGCCATGCCGACCGCGGCGGTTCCGGCGATCATCAGCGCGTTGCGCGACTGGGTGAGCTGCGTCGACGCCGAGGTTCCGAGGTCGGCCTCGGCATTCGAGCGGGTCACGATGATGCCGGTCGCGACGGCCATCAGCAGCGCGGGGATCTGGGTGACGAGTCCGTCGCCGATCGTGAGAAGCGCGTAGGTGTTGAGCGCGTCGCCGATCTCCATACCGCGCTGGAGCATGCCGATGGCGATGCCGCCGACGAGGTTGATGATGATGATGATGATGCCGGCGATCGCGTCGCCCTTGACGAACTTCGACGCGCCGTCCATGGCGCCGTAGAAGTCGGCCTCGGCGGATACTTCGGCGCGACGCGCACGTGCCTGGTCGTCGGTGATGAGCCCCGCGTTGAGGTCGGCGTCGATGGCCATCTGCTTGCCGGGCATGGCGTCGAGGGTGAACCGCGCCCCGACCTCCGCGACACGCTCGGCGCCCTTGGTGACCACGACGAACTGGATGACGACGAGGATGAGGAAGATGACGGCGCCGATGATGATCGATCCGCCGACGGCGACGTGCCCGAAGGCCTCGATCACCTGGCCGGCATAGCCCTCGCCGAGCACGAGCCGGGTGGATGCCACATTGAGGCCCAGTCGGAACAGCGTCGCCACGAGCAGCAGCGACGGGAAGACGGAGAAGTCGAGGGGCTTCTTCACGAACATCGCGGTGAGCAGGGTCACGAGCGACAGCATGATGCTGATGATGAGCAGGAAGTCGAGCAGGCCGGCGGGCACGGGCACGACGAGCAGCAGCACGATGCCGACGACGCCGACGGGAACGGCGAGCTTCGAGAGGTTGCGGTTCACGTCAGTGACCTCCTGTTGTCAGTTGCGGGGCTTCGATGGGCGACGGCTCGCTCATGGTGTGGACTCCTTGAGCGGCCCCACGCGCCTTGAGGGCCATCACGAACGCGAGGACGCGGGCGACGGCGGTGTACAGCTCGACGGGGATCTCCTCGCCCAGCTCGCAGGCCTTGTGCAGCGCGCGGGTGAGCGGGATGTCACGCACGAGGGGGACGTTGTCTTTCTCGGCCTGCTCGCGGATGCGCGCGGCCACTTCGCCCGCGCCCTTCGCGACGACGCGGGGAGCAGACTTTCCGGGCTCGTACTTCAGTGCGACGGCGAAGTGCGTGGGGTTGACCATCACGACGTCGGCGTCGACGATCGCGGTCATCATGCGGTTGCGGCTCATGGCGAGCTGGCGTGAGCGACGCTGCTGCTTGATCAGCGGGTCGCCCTCCGAGCTCTTGTTCTCGTCTTTGACCTCTTTTTTGGACATCCGGGTCTTCTTGCGGTTGCGGCGCATCACCACGAACACGTCGGCGAACGCGAGGATGAGGCCGGCGACGACGGCGAACTGGACGAGAGCCGCGGCCCCGCCGGTCGCGGCGCCGATCAGCTCGGAGATGGGCAGCCCGCCCGCCGTCATCAGCACCGGCAGCAGGCCCTGGATCACGAAGTAGAGCACGACGCCGACGACGAAGGTCTTGAGCAGGGCCTTCACGCCGTTCCAGATCGCCTGTCCGCCGAAGGTGCGCCCGACGCCCTTGACCAGGTCGAACTGCTCGTACTTGCCGGTGAACTTCTTGAAGTGGATGCCGCCCTGCAGGGCCGCGGCGGCGAGGATCGCGATGGTGACGACGACGAGCATCGGGGTGAGCAGGCCGAGGATCGACCCCATGCCGGCGTCGAGCGCGGCGACGGTCCCCTCGGATGTCGGGTTGAGCACGATGCTGCGCACGGTGAAGAGCTGGTCGACGCCGAGATCGGTGGCCGACGCGATCGTGACCGGCATCATGACGGCGACGGCGCCCACTCCCACCCACGCGGTGAGGTCTTGCGAGCGGGAGAGCTGCCCCTTCTCGCGCACCTCCTTCATGCGTTTGTCGGTGGCTTGCTCTGTCTTCTCTCCGGAGTCGTCGGCCATCTAGCCCACCCCCGCCATGTCGCCGACGGCGGTGCGGGTGATCGAGTTGACGATCTCGGGCAGGGCCACGAAGAGCAGCGGCACGAGCAGCAGGGTGAGCAGGATCTTCACCGGGAAGCCGAGCGCGAACGCGTTCAGCGCCGGGGCTACTCGGGTGATCAGACCGAGGCCGGCATCCGCGAGAAAGAGGACCACGATCAGCGGCCCGGCGATCTGCAGGGCCGACAGCAGCATCTGGCCGGTCGCGGCGGTGATGGCCTCGAGCGGCACCGCGAGGTCGACCCCGCCGCCGATCGGGATCGCGCCGAAGGTGTTCGCGAGCCCCGTGATGATGAGCTGGTAGCCGCCCGAGGCGAAGAGCAGGGCCAGGGCGGTCATCTGGAAGAGCCGCGTGAACTGGGCGCCGTTGATCTGCAGCTGCGGGTCGAAGCCCTGGGCGAGCGTGAAGCCGCCGAACAGGTCGATCAGGGCGCCGGCCGACTGGATGGCGGAGAAGACCAGCATCACGAGGAAGCCGAGCACCGCGCCGACGACGAACTCGAGCACGAGGGAGACGATGAAACCGCCGGTGTCGGGCGAGACGTAGCCGGTGGTGACCCGGGGGGCCACGGCCAGCGCGAGTCCGAGCGCGAGCATGCCCTTGATCCGCAGCGGGAACGCGTTGGTCGAGAACGGCGGTGCGATGACGATGAATGCGATCATCCGCACTCCCGCCAGCATGACCGCTTCGATCCACTCGAAGTCGAGGGTGAGCTCCACGTCAGCCCCCGCTCAGCAGTCCGGGGATGCGGGAGAACAGCTCGGTGGTGAAGGTGACCATCTCGGAGATCATCCAGTGACCGGAGACGAGCAGCGCTATGGCGACGGCGACCAGCTTGGGCACGAAGGAGAGCGTGACCTCCTGGATCTGCGTGATCGACTGCAGCAGTGAGACCGCGAAGCCGACGACGAGGGCGACGATGAGGATCGGCGCACAGAGCTTCGCGCCGATGACGCAGGCCTGCAGGCCGATGTCGAGTACCGCGTTCGGGTCCATCAGCCACCGCCCTGGTAGCTGGAGACGAGCGATGTGATCACGAGCGCCCACCCGTCGACGAGCACGAACAGCAGGATCTTGAACGGCAGGGAGATCATGACGGGCGGCAGCATCATCATGCCCATCGACATCAGCGCCGAGGAGACGACGAGGTCGATCACGAGGAACGGCACGAAGATGACGAATCCGATGATGAACGCGGCGCGCAGCTCGGAGATCATGAACGACGGGATGAGTGTCAGCATCGGCACGTCGTCTGGGCTGTCGGGGTTCTCGGCGCCGGAGACGCGGGTGAGAAGGGCGAGGTCTTCTTCACGCGTGTTGGCGAGCATGAACACGCGAAGAGGGGCGGATGCGGCGTCGATGGCCTGGGTGACGGTCATCGTGCCGTCGAGATACGGCTGCACGGCGAGCTCGTTGATGTCGCCGATGACCGGAGCCATGATGAAGAGCGAGAGGAAGAGCGCGAGGCCGGCGAGCACCTGGTTCGGGGGGATCGACGGGAGGCCGAGCGCGTTGCGCACCATCGCGAGCACAACGAAGATCTTGGTGAACGACGTCATCATGAGCAGCAGCGCGGGCGCGACTGACAGCAGCGTGATGCCGACGAGGGTGACTATCGCCGACGACGGCGCGCCGTTCGGGCCGTTGATCTCGATGTTGAGGCCGTCGCCTCCCGGAGCGAGCGGGTCGACCGGCGGGGTCGGGTCGACGACGGCGTGCGCCTCGAGCGGGCCGAGCAGCACGACGGCGGCGGCGATGACGAGCACGATCAGGGTGGCGACGGCGAGCCGCAGTCCGCGGCCGGGGCGGTAGGAGGCGTTCACCGGTTTCTACCGAGCACGGCCGCCGCCTGCCGCCAGGTGGACGGCGAGAGGATCGAGCCGCCGAGGGCTCCGGGCAGGCGCGAGCCGGGCGCGACGAGGCCGGTCTCGGTCGGTGCGGCGGCCGTGCGGGCTGCCACCGCGACGGGGCGGGGCGCGGGCGTCTCGCTGGTGTCCGCGTCGGTCTCGGTGTCGGTCTCGGTCTCGGCGGGCGTCGTCTCGGCGAGCACGTCGGCGAACGCCGCGGCGGGCGCGACCCCGCCGTGGATGACGGTGATCGAGTGCTCGGTGACACCGAGGATGAAGCGCTTGCCGTCGGCGTCGACGACGACGACGGAGGCCTTCTGGCCGACGGCCTGCTTGCCGAGCACGGTGATCGGGGTGGCGGCGAGGCGGGCCTTGCCTCCACGGGTGAGGCGGCGGTGGATGTACCAGATCAGTCCGAAGACGACGGCGAGCGACAGCGCAACGCGCAGCGCTACGACCAGGGACTCCATTTAGGCGAGGCTCTCGATCACGTCGAGGATCTTGGTGATGCGCACCGCGTAGTCCTGATCGATGACGACGATCTCGCCGTGGGCGATGAGTCGTCCGTTGAGAAGCACGTCGGCGGGGGCTCCGGCCGAGCGGTCGAGCTCGAGCACGGCGCCCGGCTCGAGGCCGAGAACGTCGCGCACCGAGATGCGGGTGCGGCCGATCTCGACGGTGAGCGACATCTCCACGTTGTTGATCCGGCCGAGCTTGCCGACGATCTCCTCGTTCTCGAGGCGGCGCCCGCCGGTGAGGATGCCGCTCGTGCGGATGCGCACGGCGAACCAGCCGGATGCGACGCCGCCGCCCGTCAGCGCGAACACCGTGGTCTCGGGGTCGGCGAACAGGGCGCTCGCGTCGTCGACGCGCGCTTCGCCGAGGACGCCGGTGCCGAGCTGGCCGGTGGCCGCTTCGAAGGAGGGGCGCAGGATGTCGGCGATCGATACCGCCGCTCCGTCGGGCGACGCCGCGGAGACGAGCGCCTCGGCGTCGAGCAGCACGAGGGCGATGTCGGCGGAGACCTCCCCGACGTAGGCCGCGACGACGGCAGACGACTTGAGCCCGTGCGGAGCGTCGGCGGCGTCGGCGAGCGTCGCGCTGAGTGCGACGGTCGTCGGCAGCAGGCGGGTGAGCGCCTCGGCCGCCGCCGTCGCCTCGTTGATCGTGGTGGTCAAAGCTGTGGGGTTCACTTGTTCTCCTCGGCGCTGGTGGTACTGACGATGACGCAGGCCAGGCGCGCGCCGTTGGCGCCGACTGCTCCGCGGGCCAGGACCTGGCCGTCGACGGCTATTTCAAAGGGACGGTGTTCGGGATGCGGGATCGACAGCAGGTCGCCGACAGCGAGACCGAGGATCCTCCCCGGGGTGATCTGCGCCGGCGTCAGGCGCAGGGCCAGGTCGACCGGGACGCTGCCGAGCTGGGCGGCGATGAGGTCTTTCGCGTCGGCGGCCGGGCTCGTCGGGTTCGCCTCGCCGAGCTGGGGGAGGAGGACCTCGGCGGGGATCGCGAGCGTCGCCGTCGTCGTGGTGTCTCCGACGCGCACGGTGAAGGTGGCGACGATCATCAGGTCGGCGGTAGCCGCAGCCTGGGCGAACTGCGAGTTGTACTGGATGCCGTCGACCGCGATCGGGGTGACGATCAGCGGCCCGAACGAGTAGAGCAGGTCTTCGAGCGCGTCGTCGAAGAGCTTGCGCAGCAGGGCGAGCTCGATCTGGGTGAACTTGCGTTCGTCGACCAGTCGCGGGCGCGTGCCGCCGAGCATGTAGGTGACCCAGCCGAGCGCGGCGGCGGCGGGCAGCTGCAGCACTGCCTTCGCGTCGCTCGAACCCAGGGTGCAGAGCACCATCGCGGTCATGGGGGGAAGCGCCGACGCGTACTCGTCGTAAGTCTGCATGATCACCTGCTCGCACGTGACCTGCGAGACGACGCGCACACTGGCGGTGAGCTGGGTGCCCCACTGGCGGGCGAAGGTCTCGAACGCGAGCTCGAGCACGCGTGAGTGTTCGCGGGCGAGGGTGGTCGGTCGCCTGAAGTCGTAGAGCTCTACGAGCGGGGCGGGCTTCGCGGGCACGCCGACGGCTATGTGTTCCTGGACAGTCACGAAAGCAACTATCGGCCGGTCTAGCCCTTCGGTAAGGAGGCGGGCGAGGCGTTCACGTATTGCTCCAGCACGCTCGGGATCAGGGCGCGCACCGACTCGGGCTGATCCGAGATGACGACGATGTCGACGCGCCGGTTCGCGGCCATCGCCGCCTCGGTGTCGCCGGTCTGCATCGGCCGCGCCGAACCGAAGCCGACGGCTCCGATCCTCTCCTGGCCGACGCCGCCGGACTCGACCAGTCGGCGCAGCACCTGCGTCGCCCGGCCCGACGACAGCTCCCAGTTCGTCGCGAACGGCGCGCCGGGCGCGCGGCTGTCGGCGTGGCCCTCGACCGCGATCTCGTAGCTGGTGACGGCGAGCACGGGCGAGACGGCATCCAGCACCGCCGGGGCGACGCCCGCGAGGGCGACGCTGTTGGAGCCGAAGAACGTCTCGGAGCCGACGAGACGGATCGTCAGCCCGCGCTCGTCGATCTTGAACTCGACCGTGTGCTCGAGGCCGTTGTTCGCGAGGTTCACGCGCATCTGCTCTTTGAGGGCCTCGAGCTTGTCGACCTCGGCCTTCGCCAGCTCCATCGGGGTGAGCGGGATCTCGACGGGCTCGCCCTCCTCGCCGACGCGGTCGGCCGGCACGACGATGCCTTCAGCGGTATCGATCGACCCGACCTCCGATGCACCGAAACCGGTGGCGAGCGAGTTCTTGAGCTTCTCGAACTTGTCGGCGTCGACGCTCGACATGGCGAACAGCACGATGAACATGCACATGAGCACGGTGACCATGTCCATGTAGGAGGCCATCCATCGCTCGTCGACGTGCTCGACGTGCTCCTCCTGGAGTCCGCCGCGCTTGCGCGGCGTGCTCATGCTGCTTTGGCGAGCTGGTCGGCGGGCACCATGGCGCGCAGTCGCTCGCCGAGCAGTCGCGGCTGGCTGCCGGCCTGGATGGCGAGCACGCCCTCCATGGTCAGTGTCATGCGCTCGACGTCGAGGTCGGAGAGGCGACGGAGGCGGGCGCCGATCGGCAGCCAGATGAAGTTGGCCGAGAGCAGCCCCCACAGCGTGGCGACGAAGGCGGCGGCGATCATGTGCCCGAGCTCCTCGGGAACAGAGAGGTTCTCGAGCACGTGGGTGAGCGACACGACGGTGCCGATGATGCCGACCGTCGGCGCGTAGCCGCCCATGGTCGTGAAGAACTTGGAGGCGTTGCGCTGTGACTTCGCCTTTGTGGCGAGCTCGTCTTCGAGCAGGATGCGCAGCTCCTCGCCGTCGGTGCCGTCGGCCACGTTCTGCAGCGCGCCCTTGAGGAACGGGTCGTCGACGCCTTCCGCCTCCTGCTCGAGCGACAACAGCCCGTCGCTTCTGGCCTTCTCGGCGAGCGTCACGAGCTGGTCGATGGTGACCTGCGGCTTGGAGGTCTTGCCGATGAACGCGCTCGGAAGGGCCTTGAACGCCGAGATCGCGTCCTTTATGGTGCCGCCGGCGATGCCGACCGCGATCGTCGCTCCGAAGACGAGCACCATCGGTGCGGGCAGCAGCACCGACGAGACGTTCGCCCCCTCGAGGGTGATCATCGCCAGGAGCGAGCCGAAGGCTACGACGAGCCCGATTATGGTTGCGGGATCCATTACAGCTTCCTCGGGCCTATCGAGGTCACACCGTTGTCCTCGTCGTTGACAGTGTCTTGGGTTGAGTGGGTGTCGATCGGGCTGACGAGCCCGAGCGGACGGCCGCCGACCGACGGCACCGACTGCGAGATCTCGTGGGTCAGCGCGATCACTCTCGCGCGGTAGTGCGCGATCTTGTCGATGACCTCCGTCATCGACTCGGTGATGATGTACTTCGCGCCGTCGACCATGACCAGCGTCGTGTCGGGGTTCGCATGGATGCGCTCGATGAGATCCGGATTGATCGCAAACTGGCTGTTATTAAGCCGCGTCACAACAATCATGGAATCCATCCCCGGTAGAGGCGACCCTTCCTGGGTCGCTTAAACAGCACTATCGGCCGCCGTCCGCCCGGTGTTAGGCAAATCGCCGACCGAAGCCCCGACGACGCCAGGCCGCGACCAGCGGGGCAAACTTTCGACGCTCGCGGTGGTCCCCGACGTCGATTCTTTGCCCCGCAGCATCCGCCCCGTTCTGTTAAAGAGCAGAGGGGCAAGCAATCGACCTCCACCCACCGGGTAAAGGTCGAAAGCTTGCCCCTCTGGTCGAGGCGGCCTACTAGCGCTTGAGGTTCGTGAGCTCCTGCAGCACCTCGTCTGACGTGGTGATGATGCGGGCGTTGGCCTGGAATCCGCGCTGCGCGACGATCAGGTTGGTGAACTCCTGCGAGAGGTCGACGTTCGACATCTCGAGCGCACCGCTCGAGAGCGAGCCGAGCCCGTCGGCCCCGGGAGCGCCGACCTGCACGTCGCCCGAGTTGAAGGTCGCGCGGTACGACGATCCGCCGGCCTTCTCGAGACCGGCGGGGTTCGCGAAGCTGGCGAGCACGATGCGCCCCAGTGCTTGCGACGCGCCGTTGCTGAACGAGCCGATGATCGTGCCGTCCTTGGCGAGCGTGTACGAGTCGAGCTTGCCGGCCGCGCGGCCGTCCTTCTCGGTGGTCGAGATGCTCGTCAGTTTCGCGAATCCGCTGACCTCGCTGAGGTCGAGGTCGATGCCGTTGACGGTCATCAGGCCGGTCGTCGTCTGGACGCCGTCGGTGAAGGCGAGCTGTGCGGTGACGGGGGTTCCGGGGGTCGCCGAGTCGACGCCCGTCACATCCCAGCCCGCAGCCGTCTTGGTGAAGGTGAGGGTGATGCTACGGGCGGCGCCGTTTGCGTCGAAGACCTCGATGTCGCGGATGAGCGGCTGGCCGCCGACGACGGCGTCAGAGGGCAGGTTGCCGCCCAGGGTCGCCTCCGTCGTCGCGACGCCGGGGGAGATCGCGTTGAGGGGGAGCTGGATGTCTCCGACGAGACCACCATCGGCGACGACGCCGTCGACGGCGCCCCAGCCCTGCACGAGCGAGCCGTCGGGCGTGGTGAGTCGGCCGTCGGGTCCGAAGTCGAAGTTGCCGGCGCGCGTGTACAGCGTCTGGTTGCCCTGGCGGGTGACGAAGAAGCCGTCGCCCGAGATCATCAGGTCGCTCGCCTTTCCGGTCGCCTGCGTCGACCCCTGGGCGAAGTTCGTCGAGATGCCCGCGACGAGCACCCCGAGACCGACCTGAGCGGGGTTCGTTCCGCCGATGCCCTGCTGCGGGCCGCTGGCGCCCTGGGTGAGCTGCGAGAGGGTGTCCTGGAACTGCACCGACGAGCCCTTGAATGCGGTCGTGTTGACGTTGGCGATGTTGTTGCCGGTGACGTCGAGCATGGTCTGGTGCGAGCGAAGACCGGAGATACCTGCGTAGAGAGAGCGAAGCATGATTGAGCCTTTCGTTTGGTGGAGAGAAGTTGTGAGTGCTTAGGAGGTGGGTGGGGTCGTGGGGGCCGCGGCCGGCTTGGCGGCGATCCCGGCGACGAGGTCGAGCGGCACGTCCTTGCCGCCGACCGACACCGTCGGTACGGCGCCGGCAAACGAGACGCTGTCGGCGGTTCCGGTGACCGGCAGCCCGGTCTTGGGGTCGAGGTAGCTGACCTCTTTGCCCACGATCGCGGCGGCGGCGATGCGCATCTGCAGCGAGAAGTTCTCGGTGCTCGTCGCGGTGAGCTCCGTCATCTTCTCCATCATCGCCAGCTGCGTCGTCTGCGAGATCATCTGGTTGGTGTCCATCGGCGAGCTGGGGTCCTGGTTGCGCAGCTGCGAGACGAGGAGCGACATGAACACCTCGGAGTCCATCACCTGCTTGGGCTCGCGGGCCTTCGCCGCTGCGGCGGCTGCGGCTGCGGCGGATGCCGCGGCCGCCTGGTCTGCGACGGTTCCCGTCACGGAGTCGATGCTCATGCGTTGGCGCTCCCTAGTGCTGTGGTCGGTGTGGTGCGGGTCATGGGCTAGGCCATCACGTCGATGGTCGCGGTCGGGTCGGCGAGCATCCACGGCCGGGCCGAGCTCGCGGCGGCGTCGGGCTCGACACCCGTCTCGCCGCCGGCTTCGCGGCGGCCCTGGCCGCGCTCGTCGCCGCGGTCTGCTGGCTGGTTCTGCGACGACAGGTCGAGGGTGCCGCCGAGGCCGGCCCCCGCCATGTCCTTGCGGATGTCGGGGAGGATGGCCCGCAGCGCCTCGCGCGAGAGATCGGTGGGCGCGAAGAGCTCGACGCGCACCCCTTCTGCACCGACGTGCGCGCGCACGGTGATCGGGCCGAGGTTCTCCGGCGAGATGTCGATCGTCATGACGTGCTCGCCGGGGCCCGCCGCGGCGAGGGTGAAGATGGGCGTGGCGACCTGCGCCTGGAGCGGAACGGGCGCTGCCGGGGTGGCGGATGACGGCGCTGCGGCGGGCGCCGCGGCGGTGGGCGTCGCAGCCGGCACGAAGGCGATCGGCGCCGCCGCGTCCTTCGGGGCTGTCACGGCAGTGTCGCCGACGGGCTGGCCGGCGACCGCGGGGGCGGGCTGTGCGGGCTCGGCGCCGGCGGCGGGTGTCGAGACGACGGGAGAGGCGGATGCCTGTGGCTGGCCGTTCGCCACGGCCGGCGCGGCCGAGGGTGCGGCGGGGCGCGCGGCGGGGAGCTGCACGGCCGCGACGCCGTCGAGCGCGCCCGCCGGCGTCGCGGGGGCAGCTCCTGCGGGCGTCGCCGCGGACGCGGAGCCGGCCGTCGAGGCGGCGGGATCGACGGGAGCGACGGGAGCGGCGGACGCGGCCCGCGGCACGGTCGGCGCGAGCACGGCCGCGGCGGGTGCCGACGAGGCGGCGGCGACCGCTACAGCCGGCGCGGTGCCGGCTGTGCTCGGGGCGACGGCCGCGTCGACGCCCGGCGTGATCGGCTGCGCGGCGGCTGCTGTGACGGGGAGGGCCGCCGGAGCCGCAGCACCCACGAGGGGCTGGGGAGCCGGCGCCGCCGTGGGCGTGGTGATGGTTTCGGTAGCGACGACGGAGGCGTCCGTCGTGCCGGCGGCCGGATCATCCGTCGCGGGCGTCTCGGCCGTCTCCGCCGCGGGGGCGGCGTCGCTGGGAGTCGCGAGTCCGGCCGTGATGGCCGCAAGCAGCTCCTCGGGCGTGGGCGTTGAGGCAGCCGCGGCCGGGGCCGACGCCGCCGGAGGCGTCGCGCCGAGCTGCTCGAGCATCGCAGCGCCGAAGCCCTCGGCCGAGCCCTGCACGGCGGTCGACGACGCGGTCGCCGGCGGGGTCGCCGTGCCGCTGAAGAGTGCGATCATGCTCACTGGGTGTCCCCGTTCGTTGGGCTGCCTGAGGTTGTCGTGGAGGCGATCTCGTCGATGGCCGACTGGTCGGCGGCCAGATCTTCGGTGGCGCGGGTCTCGTTGTGGCGGGTCTCGAGCTTCTCGAGTCCGAGCGAGCGGGCGCGGGCCCGGGCGTAGGCGGCCGCGGCGTCGTCGACGGCTGCACGGTCGCGGCTCTCCACGGCGGTGAGTTCGGCCAGCATGCTGCGCGACGACGATCGGGCCGCGGCGATGGCGTAGAGCACGTTGCTGCTCGTGGCGTCGACTCCGACGCCGCCGAGTGTGGCGCGCACGCGGTTCTGACGCGCTGCGCTCTCGCGGGCGCGGTCGTTGGCCGCGGCGAGGTCGCTCGCCGCCTGGTCCTGTTGCACCTGTCGCAGGCGCAGCAGGCCGGCGAGGCGGAAGTCGCGGGCCATCAGCCGGCTCCGAACGCTCGGGTGAGGCGCGTGAGCTGGGCCCAGGCGTCGACGACGCTCGACTGGTCGGTCATCCGCTGCTGCAGGAACGCGTTGATGTCGGACTCGAACTCGACGGCCGCGTCGACGAGCCGGTTCGCACCCGGCTGGTAGGCGCCGATGTCGAGCAGGTCCTGTGCCGACTTGCGGGCGGCGAGCACCCGCCGCAGCTGCGAGGCCACCTCGGTGTGCTCGGGGGTGTTGACGCGCGAGGCGACGCGGGAGATCGAGCCGAGCGTGTCGACGGAGGGGAAGTGTCCGGAGATCGCGAGCTTGCGGTCGAGCACGACGTGCCCGTCGAGGATCGACCGCGCGGAGTCGGCGATGGGCTCGTTGTGGTCGTCGCCGTCGACGAGCACGGTGTAGATGCCGGTGACCGATCCGACGGCTCCCGTGCCCGCGCGCTCGAGCAGCTGGGCGAGCAGGGAGAAGGTCGACGGCGGGTAGCCGCGGGTGGCGGGCGGTTCGCCGACGGAGAGGCCGATCTCGCGCTGCGCCATCGCGACGCGGGTGAGGGAATCCATCATGAGCATGACGTGGGCGCCGCGGTCGCGGAACGACTCGGCGATCCGCGTGGCGACGAAGGCGGCGCGCAGGCGCATCATGGCGGGTTCGTCGGACGTGGAGACGACGACGATCGAGCGGGCAAGGCCCTCTTCGCCGAGGTCGTCTTCGAGGAACTCGCGCACCTCGCGGCCTCGCTCGCCGACGAGGGCGATGACCGACACCTCGGCGTCCGTGCCGCGGGCGATCATCGAGAGAAGGGAGGACTTTCCGACGCCGGAGCCGGCGAACAGGCCCATGCGCTGGCCGCGGCCGACGGTGGTGAGGGTGTCCAGCACCCGCACGCCGAGCTGCAGCGGGGTGTCGATGCGGGCGCGGTCCATCGCCGACGGGCTCTCGTTGTCGACGCCGACGTACTCGTCGACGACGAGCGGGCCCTTGCCGTCGATGGGTCGGCCGAGTCCGTCGATGACGCGGCCGAACAGGCCGGATCCGGTGGGCACGAGCATCGGCGCGCCCTGGGCGCGCACCGGGTCGCCGGCGCTGATGCCGGCGAGTCGGCCCAGCGGCATGCAGCGGAGCCCCGTGCGGCTGGTCGCGATGACCTCGGCGACGACGGGCGAGTCGTCGCCGATCGTCACGAGGTCGCCGATGGCGCAGTCGACGCCGCTCACCTCGACGCTGAGCCCGAGCACCGACGATACGACGCCGACCCGCTGGGGGCGGGCCGCGTCGATGGCGGTACGGAAGGCGCGGGAGCGAGGGGGGAGCAGGGCGGATGTCACGGACGAGCCTCCTCGATGGCGGCGCGCGCTCGCGCCAGCGCCGTGGAGATGCGCGCGTCGAGGAAGCCGTTCGAGAACTCGGTCACCGCGTCGCCGCGGGCGAGGGACGGGTCGGGGGCGAAGGCGACTCCCGCGGCCTCGATCGTCGACGGGTCGAGGGCGGCGAGGTCGGACGGGTTGAGGCGCACGACCTGCACGCTGGCGGTGTCGACGGAGTCGAGCGCACGGAACAGCGCCGACTTCGCGGCGGTGCCGGCTTCGCCGAGCTCGCGACCCACGATGGCCTCGGCGAGCTGGATCGCCGCCTCGGCGATCGCGGCGTGCGCGCTCTCGAGCACGGGCACCGTACGTTCGTGCAGGGCCACGACCGCGGCGTTGAGCACGGAGGTCGAGAGATCGGATCGCGCCTGGAGGTGGCGCAGCGTCGCCTCGTGCTCGGCCCGCATTTCGACGACGCGAGCCGCGACATCCACCTCCGCAGCGCGCAGCCCGGCGGCGTATCCGGCGGCGTGCCCCGCGACGCGCGCGCGGTCTTCCGAGTCGTCGCGCACCGTGGTGCGCAACGACGGGAAGCTCAGCGTCGCGAAACCGGGGTCACTGGACATATTCGTCCTCGTCGCCGCGCTGCACGGTGATGCTGCCCTGGGCCTCGAGGTCGCGGATCGCACGCACCACCTCGGCGCGGGCCTCCTCGACCTGCGACGCGCGCACGGGGCCGAGGTTCTTGGTCTCGTCGTCGAGGAGTTCGCGGTTGCGCTCGGAGAGGTTGGTCTTGATGATCTCGATGACAGCCTCGGTCGTGCCCTTCATCGCGATGGCCAGCACGGCGGTGTCGATGCCGCGCAGAACCTGCTGCACGTCGCGGCGCTCGAGCTTGACGATGTCGGCGAAGGTCAGCATGCGGGAACGGATGTCGTCGGCGAGCTCCGGATCGATCTCGTCGAGGCGCTCGAGAAGAGCCTTCTCGGTGGCGATGTCGGCGCGGTTGATGATCTCGACGAGGGGCTGGACCCCTCCGACGACCTCCATCGATTCACCCGATGACACGACCGCACCCGCACGCACCTTGAGCGTGTCGGCGACCACACGCACCGACTCAGGGATGGCGGTTCCCATCATGCCGATGCACTGGGCGACCTCGCTGCGCTCCCGGTCGTCGAGGGCGGCCAGGACCGGCGCCGCATGGTCGGGGCGCATGTGGGCGAGCACCAGGGCGATGGTCTGCGGCAGTTCGCCGTCGAGCAGGGTCACGACCTGGCCGGAGTCGACGCTGTCGAGGAACTCGAACGCCTTGCCGGCCATGTTCGAGGCGACGCGGGTCATGAGGTCGCCTGCGCGCTCGGCGCCGAACGACGCCTCGAGCAGTGTCGTGGCGAAGTCCTTGCCGCCGCGCGAGCTCCAGCCGCCCTTGATCGTGAGATCGAGGTACTCGGTCATGACCTGGTCTGCGACCTCGGACTCGACGCGGCGCAGCTTCACGATCTCGCCGATGATCTCTTCGGCCTCGACCTCGCTGAACTGCTTCATGACCTCGGCGGCCGCGGTCTGGTCCATGCTCATCAGCACGACGGCGACCTTCTGCGTGCCGCTCAACGCGGCACGGACGACGGCGGTATCGCTCATGCGCGTTGGCCGTCCATCAGGCCGCGGAGGAACTCGGCTGCGCGGTGCGGGTCCTGCGCCGCGAGGGCGTCGATCTCGGCGCGGGTGCGGTCGGTCGAGTTCGGCTCGATGAGCAGGGGCGACGCGGGCACGCTCGGGATGGCGGGCCGCAGCGGCGTCGACTCCATGGCGGGCTGCGTGTCGTTGAGGATCGAGCGCAGGTCGGCAAGGTCGGCCGCCTCGTCGATCTCCTGCTTGCGACGCTTCGACCGGGCGGCGAAGACCGCGAGGGCGATGATGATGGGCAGAGCGATGGCGAGGGCGATCACCGCGGTGCGGATCAGGTCGGCGAGCCGGTCGGCGTTCGCCGCCTCCTCCGCTGCGGCGAGCGCCTCGGTGGCCTGCGCCGCGCCGGCACCGTTGAACGGCACGACCTCGACCGTGACGACGTCGCCGCGGTCGGTGTCGATGCCGGCCGCCGAGGAGACGAGAGCCGTGACATCCGCCACGTTCAGTCCCTTCGCCGCGCCCTCGTTGAGTGCGACCGAGATGGTCTTGCGGGTGAGCGATCCGGCGGGGATCGTGGTCGACTCCGTGACCTTGTTCACGGCGTTGTTGCGGGTGACGCTCGACGAGCTGCTCTCGCCGTTGCCGAGGCCGGCGCCGCCGGGGACGGCGATGTTGTCGGGGCCGAGCACACCGGCCGCGGTCTGGCCGGCGGCGCCGGTGCCCTCGACGGTGGCCGACTCGTTGAGCGAGAGCACGCCGTCGGGAGCCTCGAAGGTCTCCTCGACGCGCTGCGCCGACTCCTTGCTCATGTCGGCGGCGACCACGACGGTGGCGTTGCCGGCCCCGACGACCTTGTCGAGCATGGTCTGCACGGAGGCGCGGATCGCGGTCTCGTAGTCGGAGGTCTGCTGGTCTGCGCCGCCGAGCGCACCCTCGCCGACGGCGGAGAGCACGGTGCCCTTGGAGTCGATGACGGCGACGTCGGTCGGCGTCATGCCGTCGATCGACGCGCTCGTGAGGTGCACGATCGACTGCACCTGGTCGGAGGTGAGGGTCACGCCGCTCTGCGTCTCGACGAACACGGAGGCGGTCGGCGCGTTCTTCTCGGAGACGAAGACGGTCTCCTCGGGGATCGCGAGGCGCACCGAGGCGGTCTGGATGCCCTTGAGCGCCGAGATGGTCTTGGCGAGCTCGCCCTCGAGCGCGCGCTTGTAGGTCACGCTCTGCTGGAACTCGGAGGCGGTGACGCCCATCGTGTCGAGAAGCGAGTAGCCGCCCGTGCTCGACGACGGCAGGCCGACGGCCGCGGCCTTCAGGCGCTCGTCGTAGACGTTCTCCTCGGGCACCATGATCGTCGCGCCGCCGTTGCTGAGCTCGTACGGGATGCCGTCGGCCCGCAGCTGCTCGACGAGGGTGTTGGCATCCGCACCGCTGAGGCCGGAGAAGAGCGGGGTGTACGACGGCTTGGTGACCCACATGCCGAGCGCGACCGCGCCGAGCACGAGAACGGCGATGCCGATGATGGCGACCGTGCGCTGCGCGATCGTGAATTCGCGGATTGCGTTGCCGAGGTTGCGGAACGCCGACGTGACCTGGCGGGGCATCAGGCCTGCATCCGCATGATCTCGCTGAACGCGTCGATGCCCTTGTTACGCACGGCGGCGACGAGTTCGAGGGTGACGGCGGCCCGCGTCGAGGCGAGGGTCGCGTTGTGGATGTCTTCGAGGTCGCCGGTCACGGCCTTGATGGCGAGCTCGTTCGACGTGTTCTGCAGCTGCTGCACGTTGTCGACGGCTCCCGTTAGGGAGGCCGCGAAGCTCGAACCGTCGGTGGACTGGACTCCACCGACGTTCGGGACATAGCCGGTGCCGGTCGTTCCCTGCACCGAGGTTATTGCGAGCGGGTCCATTAGTTGCGTCCGATCTGGAGTGCTGCCTGATACGTCTCTTTAGCGCGGTCGACGACCGCCGCGTTCGCCTGGTAGCCCCGCTGGGCCATGATGAGCTGGCCCATCTGCGAGGCGAGGTCGATGTCGGGGTAGCGCACGTAGCCCTCCTCGTCGGCGAGGGGGTGGGCCGGTTCGTAGACCATGCGGCCCTCGGCCGATCCGTATGCCGCGCCGGCGACGTAGACACCGGTGGTGCCCTCGCCCTCCTGGGCGACGACGTAACGGGCGCGGAAGGCCTCTCCGTCGGTGGGCTTGACGGTGTTGATGTTGGCGAGGTTGTCGGAGACCGCGTCGAGCCACTTGCGGTGCAGGGTGAGCCCGGTGCCGGCGATGCCGATCGCGTCGAACGTCATCAGTTGGTCTTCATCGCGGTGCGGAGGGACGAGAACTGGCCGCCGATCGCTTGGCTGGCGAACTGGAAGCGGAGCACGGTGTCGACGTTCGAGAGCGTCTCGGTGTCGAGGTTCACGTTGTTGCCGTCGAGGCGGGTGGGCTCGAGCGATCGGGCGGTGACCGCCTCGATGTCGCCGCTGCCGGCGTCGACCGACTTCGCGAGGGCGTCTTCGAAGAGCACTCGGCGCGAGGTGTAGCCGGGGGTGTTCACGTTCGCGATGTTCGTCGCGATCGTGCGCTGCCGCAGGGCCAGGCCGTCGAGCGCGCTGCTGAGCGCAGCGGAAGTAACAGATTCGAGCACAGAGTCCGTCTTCTCATGACAAGAAACGAAGCGGCCGATCCGTGGCCTGATGGTGAGCAATCCGTGCTCTCACTGACTAGCTATCGGCTGCAACCGATTTCCCGTTAGGAGACTCGGCGAAGATTTCTGTCAGCCCGAGACGTCGAGGTAGACCGACTGGCCGTCGGCCTGGCGTGGCACGGAGCGCACGGCCGCGAGGTGGCGGCCCGTCTCGCGGTGCATCTCCTCGAGATTGCGGATCGACTCGCGCTGGTCGAGGAGCAGCCGTTCTGCCTGGTCGCGCAGGTGGAGCGGCAGCGGCCCGAGGTGGGTCGGCGGCGTCCAGGCGACGTGCGCCGCGGCATCCGTCGCCCCGTCGGTGTTCGAGGCCGTCTCGACCGAGAGCTCCAGCTCGGCCATGACCTCGGCCCAGCTGTCGTACTGCCGCATCGACTCAGGCAACGCCGAGCATCCCGCCGCTGGCGGGACGGGGAGCGGCCGGCTGGGTCGCCGTGAGCTGCATTGAGGCCTCGTGCCAGGCCTGGCGCAGCGGCTCGAGCAGTTCGATGCTCTCGCGGATGCGCTCGGTGTCGCGCTTCACGTTGGCGTCGATGAGTGCGCCGGCGACGTAGTTGTAGAGGGCGAGCAGGCGGTCGCCGCCGTCCCACGCGTCGACCTTGAGCGACGAGGTGAGCTCGGTGACGATGTCCTGCGCGTGCAGCAGGTTGGTGGATGCCACGGCCCACGACTTCGTCTCGTGCGCCTTCTCGGCGCGGTCGAGGTCGAGCAGCAGGCGGTCGTAGAGCATCGTGAGCAGCCGCATCGGCGAGGCCGACATGATCGCGTCGGCCGCGTAGCGGTCGCGCTGCTGCTTGGTGTTGGCGTACATCGTCATCGTCAGTCCTTCGATGCGTTCAGCGCGTTGACCTGGTCGGTCAGCCACGTCATCTGTGCGTTGAGCTTGCCCATGCTGACCTCGAAGGCGGTGTAGTAGCGCTCGAGGTTCGCCCGGCGGGTGGCCAGACGGTCGTCCCACTTCGTGACCTCTTCTTTGAGGGATTTGATGGTGGTCTCCTGGCCGGTGATCCTCGAGGTGAGGGTTCCGGTGGTCTTGTTCGAGATGCTCTCCGTCGCGGCGCCGATCCTGGTCGCGATCTCGGCGACGGCGGCCTGGGTCGCCACGGGGTCTTTCGCTAGCGCGGCCGCGAACTTGTCGGCGTCGAACTCCATCGTGCCGGTCTTCGTGATCGTGATGCCGTACTCCGACGGGGAGACCCCGTTGATCGGCGCCGATGCGGCGGCCAGCAGTTTCTGGCTGGCGTCGCGCACGGTGCGGTCGCCGGTGAAGGCGCCGCCCGAGGTGTACGGCTTGCCCTCGGCGTCGACGCTCGACACGGCGACGGTTCGGGTCGAGATGAAAGCCAGTGCGTCGGTGAGTCCGGCGATGAGGTTCTTGACCGACTCGGTGGTCTTCTCTGCGTTGCGTCCGACCGTGATCGTGACGGGAGTCGCCGCGACGGCGGTGACCGTAACTGCGACTCCGGGGAGAAGCTCGGCGAAGGTGTTGCTCTTCGAGGTGAGCACCTGCTCGGCGGGCGTACCGGCCCAGAGGGTGACTCGGGCGTCGGATGCCTGGCGCACCGTTGCCGCGCCCGGCTGCGTCATCACGTCGGTGCCCGCGGCAGCCGTACCTTCGCGAACGGTGAACGCGTTCGCGGCGCCGGTCTCTCTGCCGGTGAACTGCAGGCGGAACTGGGGTACGCCGGCCCCGTCGACGCCCGCGGCGACCTTGGTCGCGGTGACGCCCGTGGCAGACGCGTTGACCGCCTTCGCGATGTCGTCGAGAGAGTTCGACGCGGCGGTGAGTTCGACGGGGGTGCCCGTGGCGCCGACGATGGTGATGACCGATCCCGACCAGGCGGTCTTGAGACCGGTGACGGTGGACTGCGATGCGGCCAGCGCTCCGACGACGACGTCGATCTGTCCGGCGACGGCGCCGATTCCCACGGTCGCGGTAGCGCCGGGTCCCGAGACGGTGGCGGTGAGGTTGTCGAGGTCGGTGGGCTTGCTCAGCTTGCCGGCGAGGGCGCCGAATGCCGCGATCTTGGTGTTGAGCTCCTGCAGGGCCGTCGACGTGGTCGTGTTGCTCGTGACCTTGTTCTTGATGAGCGTCTGCGACCTGGTGTCGAGTGCCATGAGCTTCTCGATGAGCTCTGTGGTCGGATAACCGCTTCCGAGTCCGGGCAGTCCAGCCATGACGTGTTCTCTCCTCTGCTGCTGGACTGATGGAAGTGCGGGGATGAAAAAACGCCCGGCGGCGTCGAATAGAGACGTCCAGTTCCCTTATCGAACCGCCGGGCGTTGACTAGCTAACCGAGGTTACTGGAGAAGCTGGAGTACGCCCTGGTTGGACTGGTTCGCCTGCGCGAGCATCGCGGTGCCGGCCTGCGACAGGATGTTCGAGCGGGTGTAGCTGACCATCTCCGACGCCATGTCGGTGTCGCGGATGCGCGACTCCGCAGCGGTGAGGTTCTCCGCCGAGACGTTGAGCGAGTTGATCGTCGACTCGAAACGGTTCTGAACCGCACCGAGACCGGCACGCGCGGTCGAGATGTTCTTGATCTGCGCGTCGATCGCCGTGATCGACGACGCGGCGTTGGCCGCGGTGTCGTAGGTGAGTGCCGCGACAGCGGTTCCGACCGCGGTGGTGTCTGCACCGGTGAGGCTGACGACGATCTGGTTGTCTGCTCCACCCTCGGCGCCGACCTGGAAGCTCAGCGAGCCGGCACCCGAACCGGAGGTCGCACCGGTGAGGAGGCTGATGCCGTTGAACTTCGTCGACGTGGCGATACGCGTCAGTTCGGCGCCCAGTGCGTCGGACTCCGTCTTGATGTGTGCACGCGAGTCGGCGTTGTTCGAGTCGTTACCGGCCTGGACGGCGAGGTCACGAACGCGCTGGAGGATGGAGTGGACCTCGGTGAGCGCACCTTCAGCGGTCTGGATGACGGAGATGCCATCCTGAGCGTTGCGAGCCGCGACCTTGAGGCCACCGACCTGCGAGCGCAGGCCCTCGGAGATAGCAAGACCGGCTGCATCGTCCGCTGCGCGGTTGATGCGGAGGCCGCTGGAAAGCTTCTCCAGCGACTTCGACAGGTCGTTCTGCGTGTTGGACAGGTTCCGGTACGAGTTGAGTGCCGAAATGTTGGTGTTGATCTGCATACCCATGATGTTTTCCTCCGTGATTGGGTTTGGCTGCATCGGCCCATCCATGGGCTGACACTTCTAGCTATCGGCCGCCCGCCGGACGGCGTTAGGCGCGAGAGAAGATTTTTTTAAGGCTCAGGATGCCGCGGCCTCGGTGTGCACGACGCCGCGGTCGCGCACCGAGGTCGCCATCGCGTGCTCGGCCATGCGGGCGAGGTAGGCGCTGCGGCTGGAGACTGCGATGCGCGAGGTCGGCGTGTACTCGGCCACGCTGTCCGAGTAGTGCGTCTCGAGGCCGTCGCGCAGCAGGCGCACCGCCTCTGAGCGCAGCTGGGAGACGGCGGAGTGGGTGATGCCCGACTCCTCGGCGATCTCCTTGACGCTCTTGTCGTCGAAGTAGACGGCGGAGATGACGGCGCGCATCTTCTCGGGCAGTGCGTCGACCGCCGCGTGCAGGTAGGAGAGGCGCTCGGCCGAGAGCAGGGTCTCTTCGGGCAAGGCCGACTCGGCGACCAGGACCTCGGCCACCGTCTCGTCGATCGCGACCACGACTCGGGAGGCGTCCGCGATGCCGGCCGCGGCCGACTCGACGTCGACGCCGAGCGCTGCGGCGACCTCCTCGACCCGCGGCTTGCGGCCGAGGGCGGACGACAGGGAGTCCTGGACCGCGAGGGTGTCCTTGATGCGGCGGCGGGCGCCCCGGGTGGCCCAGTCGCTGGAGCGCATCTCGTCGGCGAAGGCGCCGATGATGCGGCGGCGGGCGAATGCGCCGAACGGGATGCCGAGCTCGGCGTTGAAGCTGTCGGCCGACGAGATGAGGGCGAGCGCCCCGGCGGAGGCGAGGTCGTCTCGAGAGAGGTGGCGGGCCTTGGCCCACGTCTCGGATACGAGGTATCCGACGAGCGGCAGGTTCTCCACCACCAGCGCGTTGCGTTCGTGTCGTTCCACAGCGTGACCCCCGTCAGCGGTATTTCTGGCTGCGCGCAGGATCGCGGTGAGCGCGGTCTTACGCAGTTTTCTGGACGTAAATGTGTTGCGGTGCGGGCCAGGGTAAACACGCGGTTGTTCGGGTAATTGGAACTGTATCCGCGGTCGTGGACGATCCCTCAGTGTTGGTCTGCCCCCAAAGCGAGGACCCCTCGAACGGGGTTCCCCCGTACGGGTTTCACCGAATTCGGGCACTTCCGCATGATTCCGGGAAACTTTCTTGTAGTTCTCCCTAACGGCGGTGTAGCCGTTGCCGAAAGTTAATCTCGACGCGGACCCTGGATCACTCGAAGATCCTTCTGGAGGTGCACCGCCGATACGCAGAGAGGGCACACCGTCATGGGCACACATGAACTGTCGGCGTCCCTGTGGCGAGAGCGCGAACTGCTCGAACTGCTCGTTTTCAAACTCACCGAAGAGCAGCTGCTGCTGACGTCGGGCAAGGCCCGCTGGTTGCAGTACGCGACGCAGGAGGTCGAGCAGGTGATGCAGAAGCTGCGCACCGCCGGCCTCGCACGCTCCCTCGAGGTGTCGAGCCTCGCCGAAGACTGGGGCGTCGACGAGAACTCCACGCTGCGCGAGCTCACGGTGCATTCGACGGATGACAGCTGGCGCGACATCCTCACCGCCCATCTCGTCGCGATGACCGCCCTGACGCGTGAGATCCAAGAGCTGCGCGACCTGAACCTGCAATACCTCCGCACCGCCATCCGCTCCGCCCAGGAGTCGATGGCGAACGGCGCAACCGCCAGCGGAACCTACGACGCCAATGGCGTCGCTGAAACGTCGTCGGCGTCTGCCCGAATGTTCGACCTGAAGCTGTAAGAGGACCAACGATGAGCACATTCAGCGGGCTGAACGCCGCCTACACCGGACTGGTCGCGGCCAGACACGGCATCGACGTCGTCGGCCAGAACATGCTCAACATGAACACCGAGGGGTACACCAGGCAGCGTTCCGTGCAGGGCGCCTCGGGGTCGCTGGCCCAGGTCGGCCCGCTCATGGGCCAGATCCAGGTCGGCCAGGGCGTCTCGGTCACCGGAGTCCAGCGGCTCGGCGACACCTTCCTAGACGCGAAGGTGCGCACGACCGCCGCGGCTAGCGGGTACTGGGGGGTGCGCGCCAACGAGCTCACCACACTTCAGGCGTCGCTCAACGAACCCAGCAAGAACGGCATCTCCGCGCAGTTGTCCAACGTCTGGAACGCCTGGACCGCTGTCTCGATGAAGACGGGCGATGCCGCGGGCGCCGCGGTACTGATCCAGGAGTCGAAGGCGCTCGCCGGCCAGATCGCCGTCGGCTACACCGCCGTCGACAACCAGTGGACCCAGCTGCGCACCCAGACGGTCGGCATGGCGGCAGAGCTCAACTCCGCCGCCGAACAGGTCGCGGGGCTCAACGGCCTCATCCGATCGACTCTCGCGGCCGGATCCTCTGCCAACGAGCTCATCGACCAGCGCAATCTGCTCACCACGACGATCTCCACTCTCACGGGCGCCACGGTACGGAACATGCCGGATGGCACGGCCGAGGTACTCGTCGGAGGCAACACCCTCGTCTCGGGTGACAAGTCGTACGCCGTCGCTGTCTCCGGCACCCCGGCCATGGTCGGGGCAGCCGGAGACCCGGTCAGGCTCACCTGGGTCACGCGGCCCGGCGTGCCCGTCACCCTCGACGGGGGCGAGATCGCCGGTGCGCTGTCCACCCTCGCCGCCGCGAACGGCACCGGCACCGGCGGCGCGCTCGCCGAGGCTGCCAACCAGTACAACGTGTTCGCGCGGGAGATCGCCGACAAGGTCAACGCCGTGCACCGCACCGGAACGCTGGCCGACGGGGTCACCACAGGGCTCGACTTCTTCGCCGTCGACGCGGTCGGCCCAGCCGCCCTCGGCCTGACCGTCATCCCCACCGACAAAGACGGGATCGCGACAGCGAAGCCGGGCGCCGGCGGAGCCGACGGATCGATCGCGGCGGCCATCGCAGCGCTCGGCAAGGCGGTCGACTCGCCCGACAAGAGCTGGTCTGCGATTGTGACCGGAATCGCCGTGGCCGCCAGGACGGGCCTGCAGCAGTCGAACCTCGCCGACCTCTCCACCAAGTCGGCGGTGGGCAACCAGCTCTCCAACGCCTCCGTCGACGTCGACGAGGAGAACATCCAGTTGGTGGCCTTCCAGACCGCGTACAACGCGGCCGCCCGGCTCATGACCAGCGTCGACGAGATGCTCGACACCCTCATCAATCGCACCGGAATCGTCGGGAGATAGCTCGTGATCAATCGCGTCACCAACCAGGGCCTGATGATGACCGCCCAGCGCAACCTCCAGCAGAGCCTGAGCCAGCTGGCACAGAAGCAGAACACGGCGGGCACGCTGAAGCGCATCGACCAGCCGTCCGACGACCCGTCGGGCACCGCCGACTCCCTCCGCATCCGCGCCGAGCAGGCCGCCGTCGCGCAGTACGGCCGCAACCTGAACGACGGCAACGCGTGGTTGAGCGTCGCCGACACCGCCCTGAGCAAGACCAACTCGCTGCTGCAGAAGGTGCGCGAGCTCACGGTGCAGGGCGCGAACGACGGCGCGCTGTCTCCCGTGCAGAAGGAGGCCATCGCGGTCGAGCTCGAGACGCTCCGTGCCGACCTGATGACCACCGCGAACACCGAGTACCTCGGCCGCAACGTCTTCGCCGGCAACTCCACCGCGGGAAAGGCGTTCACCGATCTCGACGCCGTTCCCCCGGCTCTGCCCTACACGTCGACGGGCACGGGCAGCGCGGTCGAACGCCGCATCGGCACCAACACGAGCATCCGCGTCGATGCCGACGGGGCCGCCGTCTTCGGCGAGGGCGACGCGTCGGTCTTCAAGCTCGTCGACAACATCATCGCCGACCTGCGCTCGGGCGTGAACATCGGGGTGCGTCTCGACGAGATCGACACCCGAAGCTCCGCTATCCTCGGGCAGTGGGGCACGGTCGGCGCGCGCCAGGCACAGTTGATCAAGGCCCAGGGGGCGAACGTGAGCGAATCGGTCTCCCTCGAGGCCCAACGAGCCGACATCGAAGACGTCGACCTCGGCCAGGCCATCATCGAGCTCAAGGCTCAGGAGCTGAGCTACCAGGCGGCCCTCTCGGTCACCGCGAAAGCGCTTCAGCAGAACCTGATGGACTTCCTCCGATGAGCGCCGCTCTGAGCTTCGCGACACCGCCGCACGGACTCGCTCCGCACACCGACTTCGAGCTGCGCGAGGTCGACGGTGCCGACGGCCTCTTCGCGCTCCAGGCGGTGGCCGACGCCGGCATCCGCCTGTTCGTGCTCGACGCCTCGGTCTACCTGCCCGACTACTCCCCCGTGATCTCCGACGAAGACTGCGTGAAGCTCGACGTGCACACCGCCGACGACGCTCTCGTGCTCGTCGTCGCGAACCCTGCCGCGGGCGGTACGACGATGAACCTGCTCGCCCCGATCGTGGTCAACGCCACGAGCGGCGCGAGCGCGCAGATCATCCTCGACGGCCAGGACTTCCCGCTGCGCGCCCAGTTGAGCAGCGTCCGCGCGGCCTGACCGCAACTTCTCCCACCTCGATCGGGCGGCGATGGCACATTGTCACGCCGCGCGACAGGGGGTACTCCCGCTGGGAACCCCGAGTTATGGTCGTGTCAGTAACACGCCCAAAGGAGGGAGTAGCGATGAGTATCGCCGAACATCACAACAGCCGCACAACTACGGCCGAACCCACGCTCACCTGGGTCGCAGAGCAGGCCGGCCTATGGGTCGCCCGGCGTAACGGCGACTTCGTGGGAATGGTCGAGGCCCGATGGGGCAGTGGATTCGCCGCAACGACGCGGCTGGCCAAGCCACTCGGAACCTTCGGCACCGTCGAAGAAGCGCAGAGGGCGCTCGAGGAGACGCTGACGAACTAGCGGATCACTCTCACGCGAACAGGCCGGACCGGAGACGGTCCGGCCTTTTCGCGTGGGGGGGGATGATTCGGAGGCTCCGCTAGAGCGCGCCGGCGAACGTGTCGCAGGCCTCCGGGCCGCCCTCGTAGCCCGCCGTGAACCACTTCTGCCGCTGTTCGCTCGATCCGTGCGTCCACGATTCCGGGTTCACCTGCCCGGTGGCCGACTCCTGTATGCGATCGTCGCCCACCGCCGCCGCGGCGCTGAGCGCGTCGGCGACCTGCTGGCTGGTTATCGGCTCGAGGAACGGGGTGCCGCTCGCGTCGGGCACCGTCGACGCCTCGCCGACCCACGCCCCGGCGTAGCAGTCGGCCTGCACCTCGAGGCGCACGCTGTCTGAGTCGGGACCGGTCGCGGCGAGGTCGAGACCGTCCATGGTGCCCGTGATGTTCTGGATGTGGTGTCCCGACTCGTGCGCGAGCACGTACAGCTCGGCGAGCGGACCGCTGTTCGCCCCGAACCGGTCGCGCAGATCGGTGAAGAACGACGTGTCCATGTAGATGGTCTCGTCTGCAGGGCAGTAGAAGGGACCGACCGCACTCGTGGCGCCGCCGCATCCGGTATTCGTCTGATCCTCGAAGAAGATGACGGGTGGCACACGGTAGTCGGATAGCTGCGTTGCCCAGTAGGCGTCGATGGACTCGCCGGCGAGGTCAAGCCGGCAGTCGAGGTTCGCGTTCGCGTCGGCGCCGGTATCGCAGGCGGCGATCTCCTCGTCTGCACCGTTCTGGGGGGTGCCTCCGCCCGCGAGTCCGGTGAGATCGACGCCGAGGAACTGCGAGAGAAGGAAGAGCGCGATGACGGCGACTCCGCCGCCGCCCGCGACGATGCCCCCGGTACGACCGCGGCGTCGGGTCTTGCTCGAGCTGGACTTGGCGTTGTCGTTGAACGTCATCCCCACACGCTACTGCTGGAGAGCGTCGGAGCGCTAAATCGGGGTTCGGTGACGAACACTAAAGCACATAGCGCGCTCCCATAGCTGCCCCCCGAAGGGGGGATATGGAGGGGCAGAGCCGGGGGAATAGCGTCGGGTCGTCGCCCCCCTTGGGGGGTCAGCTTTACCCCACACCCGGAGCAGCACCCGAACTCGACACATACCCGGTCGAGCCTGCTTCGGAACCCAGTAATAGGAGCGCCGCACCCACGGTGCTCTTAGTCGTCCCCGAAGTACTGGAATGCAGGAAAAAACTAGTGGTCGAATTCGCGCTTTCCCGAAGCCGCTCGCGGCGTGTCGCGCTTCAGCACCCTCTACACAGCACCATCGGAGCCCACGGCACCCAGCCGCATTCCGCGCGATCGGGGGTGAAAGAGACACCGGCCAGCTCCCCGCTCGCGGATTCACCCGCGAGCGGGGCGCGCTGGGCCAGCAGCTACCGCACGAAACTGCGGGTCACCGACGCGGCCACCATCGTCGCCGCGGTCGGCGCGACGTTCCTGGCACGCTTCGGATTCGACACGGCCGAGACGTTCGACTCTCCGGCGGCGGCGCGCTTCGCCCTGATGTCGGCGCTCGTGGTGCTGGCGTGGGCCTTCAGCCTGTCTGCGTTCCGTAGCCGCGACCCCCGGGTCGTCGGAATCGGCGCGAGCGAGTACAAACGCGTCGCGCACGCCAGCACCACCACGTTCGGCCTGCTGGCCGTCGTGTTCCTCGTCTTCCAGGCCGACACGGCCCGTTGGTTTCTCACCCTCGCGTTTCCGCTCGGTCTCTTCTCCCTCCTCCTGGGCCGCTGGCTCTGGCGGCAGTGGCTCATGAGCCAGCGGAAGACCGGGCACTTCCTCTCCCGTGTCATCGTCATCGGCAAACAGCCCGACGTCGAGAAGGTCGTCTCGCAGATCCGCAGCAGTTCGGGCGCCGCCTACTCGGTCGTCGGAGCCGTCGTCGAGGAGAACGACGCAGCGCCCGCGATGGGCCAGCTCGACGACCTCGTGGTTCTCTCCGGGCTGGCGCGGGCGGCGGAGTTCGCTCGCACGCTCGGCGTGGAGGGGGTCGTCGTGGCCGGTCAGCCCAACGGCGGCAGCGACTACATCCACGACCTCGCCTGGCAGCTGGAGGGCACTACCGCCGACCTGATCCTCGCGACGAGCCTCGCCAACGTGGCCGGGCCGCGCATCCACTTCCGCCCCGTCGAGGGACTCCCCCTCATCCACGTCGAGATCCCGCAGTTCGACGGCGGCAAGCACGTCGCGAAACGCGCCATGGACGTCACCATCGCGGCGACGGCCCTGCTCCTGCTCGCGCCGGTCTTCGCCGTGATCGCGATCATGGTGCGGCTCGACAGCGAGGGCAGCTCGTTCTTCGCCCAGGAGCGTGTGGGGCGCGGCGGGGTGCCGTTCCGCATCTTCAAGTTCCGGTCGATGAACGCGGCGGCACCGCAGCAGCTCGAGACACTCACCGCGAGCAGCGAGGGCAACGGCGTGCTGTTCAAGATGAAGAACGACCCGCGGGTCACCCGCCTCGGCCGCACGCTGCGCAAGTACTCGCTCGACGAACTGCCGCAGCTGTGGAACGTGCTCGTCGGCGACATGAGCCTCGTCGGGCCGCGCCCCCCGCTCGCCCAGGAGGTGAGCGCCTACGAAGACCACGTTCACCGCCGCCTCTACATCAAGCCGGGGCTCACCGGCATGTGGCAGGTGAACGGACGCTCGAACCTCAGCTGGGAGGACAGCGTGCGGCTCGACCTCTACTACGTGGAGAACTGGTCGATCATGGGCGACCTCATCATCCTGTGGCGCACCGTCAAGGTCGTCGCCCAGCCGGTGGGGGCGTACTGATGACCGGCCTCGACGAGCGGTCGCTCATGCACGACGAAGACCTCCCACCCCGCATCGCGTCGACCGCCGACATCGACCCGCGCGCGAAGATCGGGCCGGACAGCCTCGTCTGGCACCTGGCCCAGATCCGTGAGTACGCGCAGATCGGCGGCGGGTGCATCGTCGGCCGGGGCGCCTACGTCGGGCCCGGCGTGATCATCGGCCGCAACTGCAAACTGCAGAACTATGCCCTCGTCTACGAGCCGGCACTGCTCGAGGACGGCGTCTTCGTGGGCCCCGCCGTGGTCTTCACCAACGACTCGTACCCGCGCGCGATCAATATCGACGGCAGCAGGCAGACGAACGACGACTGGCAGGCAGTCGGCGTCACCGTGCGGACGGGAGCGTCGATCGGGGCTCGCGCGGTCTGCGTCGCGCCCATCACCATCGGGCGGTACGCGCTCGTCGCGGCCGGCGCCGTGGTCACCCGCAACGTCGCCGACTACGCGATGGTCGTCGGCGTTCCGGCGCACCGGGTCGGCTGGGTCGGCCGCGCCGGAGTGCCGCTGGTCGCTACCGGCGACGGAGAGTTCGTCTGTCCGAGCACCGGCGAGCGCTTCGTCGAGCACGAGGGGGTGCTTTCGCCGCAATGACGCAGCAGACTTCGCAGGCGACACTACGGCGGCTCGTCGTGGGCGGCCTCGTGCTGACCGGCGTCATTGCCGCCGTCGCCGTTACGTACTCCGTCGTCCCCGCCCCGGCGAGCACCTCGATCCCCGGGGTCGCCGCACCCACGGGCCGCACCGGCGACGCGTCATCCGCCCCTCCCACCGCTTCGCCTCCGGCGACCGACGCCGAGTCGGCGCGGCCCCCGTTCTCTGCCGCCCCCGTTCCCCTCGGTCCCCGAACCTCGACAGAGGTGGAGGCCGGGGCGCAACCAGACCCGGGGCAACCGCCGCCGCTCGCGCTGCCGCCGCTGATGACCGGCGACCTGCCCGCCGACGCCTCGGCACTGCAGAAGATCGTGGCCGGATTTCCGAGGGTGATCCCGATCGCCGAGCAGTCGACCGTCGTCGCGTCGTCGGTCAGCTCGAGCGGCAACCGGGTGCAGGCCACCCTCGAGGCCACGACGACACAGTCGCCGGCGAGCGTCACCGAGTACTACCGCACCGTGTTCGCGGCCCTGTCGCTGCCCGGCACGTCCACTCCGGCGACCGGCGGTTCGAGCGGCACGGTGTTCTCGCGCGGCGGCGACAGCGTCACCCTGACGGTGAAGCCCGACGGCGACGGCGCCCATTACTCCCTCTTCGGCGCCATCGATGTGACCCGCTGATCGGCGCCGCCCGTGTACATCTCCCTCCCCCAACGCGGCCCGCGCCAGAAGACCGGCGCCCCCGCCGCGCGCGTGTCATCCGTCGTCGTGACCCTCGGTGTGGTCAGCATGCTCACCGACATCTCGTCGGAATCGGTCGCTTCGATCCTTCCCCTCTATATAACGGGCGCGCTCGGGCTGTCGACGATCGCGTACGGGTTCATCGACGGCATCTACCAGGGAGTGAGCGCCATCGTGCGCATCGGCGGCGGCTGGGCGTCCGACCGCACCGACAACCCGAAGTGGGTGGCGTTCTTCGGCTACGCGGCCTCCGCCGCCACGAAGGTCGGCCTGCTCTTCGTCAGCGGCTTCGCCGGGATCGCCTCGGTGATCGCACTCGACCGCCTCGGCAAGGGCGTGCGCACAGCGCCCCGCGACGCGCTCATCACCGCGTCGTCCGTGCCATCCAATCTCGGCAGGTCGTTCGGCGTGCACCGCATGCTCGACACGATCGGGGCGGCCGGCGGGCCGTTGCTCGCCTTCCTGATCCTCTTCTTCGTGCCTACCGGCTACCACCTCGTCTTCATCGTGTCGCTCGGCTTCGCGGTGGTGGGCGTGGTGATCCTGGGGCTCGTCGTTCCGGCGATCCGTCCGCGGCGGCAGAGCGCTGCGGCGGGCGAGCCGCGCCAGCCGTTCCGCTGGCGCACCCTCGCCGAGCCGCGCCTGCGCCGCCTCATGTTCACCGCCGGCATCCTCGCCGTCCTCACCGTGGGCGACGGCTTCATCTACCTCGTCCTGCAGGACCGCAGTCCCTTCGCGGCGCAGTGGTTCCCGCTGCTCTACGTGGGCACCAACGTGGCGTTCTTCATCTTCGCCGTGCCCCTCGGCCGGCTCGCCGACCGTTTCGGCCGCGCGCGCGTGTTCGTGCTCGGACACGTCGCGCTCCTCGGCGCCTACGCCTGCGCCGCCCTGCCGGTGGGCGGCGCCGCCGTCACCGTCGCCTGCCTCGTGCTGCTCGGCGCGTTCTACGCGGCGACCGACGGGGTGCTCGCCGCGCTCGCGAGCGAGGCCACCCCGCCCGAGAACCGCGCCACCGGGATCGCGGCGGCTCAGACCGTCGTCGCCATCGGGCGCCTCGTCGGCTCGACCGCCTTCGGCATCCTCTGGTTCGCCGTCGGCCGTGAGCTCGCGGTCATCATCGTCGCGGCCGCCCTCGCCGCCGCCATCCCCGCGCTGCTGGTGATGGTGCGCCCGCTCGCACGGACCTCGGCCGTCTGATGACCCCCCGCGCGCGCCTCGTCACCGCCGTCGTGCTGACGGTCGTGCTGCTCGGATCGACCGCCGCGTACGCGGTCAGCGCCATCGTCGGCCATCAGGCCCGGCAGGCGATCCCCGCCGAGGCCCAGACCGCGGCCTTCGACAGGCAGGTGGCGGCCGGCCGCATCGTCTTCCGGAACACGACGGCGGATGCGGCCTACGGGCTCGTGGCGAGCGTTTCTGCCGACGACCCCTCCGGCGATCGCTCGGTCACCGACATCGCGTGCGACCGCGTCTACTCCGAAGCCCGGTCGACCATGTGCCTGCGCATCGACCGTGGAGTGCTGACGACGTTCTCGGCGAACCTCCTCGACACCGCCGGAACCGTGCAGCGCAGCTGGTCGCTGCCCGGCATCCCGAGCAGGACGCGTGTCTCGTCCGACGGCGAGCGCGTCGCCTTCACCTCGTTCGTGACGGGAGAGGCCTACGCCACCGTCGGTTTCGCCACCGCGACGCAGATCTCCACGATCCACGGCGACGACTACGGCAACCTCGAGGACTTCGCGCTCACCATCGACGGCACGCCCAACACCGCGGCCGACCGCAACTTCTGGGGGGTCACGTTCACGAGCGACCCCGACGTGTTCTACGCCACCGCCGCCACGGGCTCGAAGACCTGGCTCGTGCGCGGAGACCTCGCCGCGCGCACCCTCACCTCGGTGCGGGAATCGGTCGAGTGCCCGTCGCTCTCACCCGACGAGACCCGCATCGCGTTCAAGAAGAACATCTCGACGACTGCGACCGCGCACTGGTCGATCGCCGTGCTCGACCTGACCACGAACAAGGAGACAGTGATGCCCGATCCGCGCAACATCGACGACCAGGTCGAATGGCTCGACGACTCGACACTTCTCTACGGCCTGGCCCGAGACGACCAGCCGGGCGACAGCGACGTCTGGTCGATCCAGGCCGACGGTCGCGGCGCATCCGCTCTCTTCATCGAACACGCGACGTCGCCGTCGGCGGTCCGGCCGTGAGCGCCGAACGCATCACTCTCGGCGGCTGCCCGATCGACCTGCGCGACCGCTCCGGTGCCGTCGAGGAGATCCGGCAGCGCTCCCTCGACGGCGAGGCGCCGCCGCTCGGAGTGGTGTCGGTCAACCTCGACCACGTGCACCACTTCGGCAGCGGGTCGCGCTGGCAGGGCGTGATCGACCGCGCACCGCTCGAATGGCTGCACCTCATCGACGGTGCACCGATCGCGACACAGGCCAGCCGTCTCACCGGGCGGGCCTGGCCGCGGCTCGCCGGCAGCGACCTGATCGACGACGTCCTGCGGGCGGCCGAGAGCGACGGGGTGCGGGTCGGTTTTCTCGGCGGCGACAACGAGACGCACACCGCCCTGCGCGACCGGCTCGCCGACGACTATCCGTCGCTCGAACTCGCCGGGATGTGGTCGCCGTCACGCGACGACCTCGGCGACCGGGACCGCTCCGGCGAGATCGCGAGGCAGATCGCCGAGGCCCACACCGGGATCCTCGTGGTCTGCCTCGGAAAACCGCGTCAGGAGCTGTGGATGGCCCAGCATGGCGAAGCGACCGGCGCCCGGGTGCTCCTCGCCTTCGGTGCCGTCGTCGACTTTCTCGCCGGCCGGGTCGACCGCGCCCCCCGGTGGGTCGCCGCCGCCGGCGTCGAATGGGCCTGGCGACTCGCCCACGAACCGCGCAGACTCGCGACGCGCTATCTCGTCGACGGTCCGCCCGCCTACCGTTCCGTGCATCGACAGCAGGGTCCCGCTACCAGACCGCGCAGCGCGACCGGACGCTTCCTTCCGGAGAGCGAGCACGCCGACGTCGCGGTGGCGATCGTCACCTACAACAGCGCGCGGCACGTCGGTGCGTTGATCGAGAGCCTGCGGTCCGAGGCGGAACACCTGCGGCTGCGCGTGGTCGTGGCCGACAACGGGTCGACCGATTCGACCCGTGCTCTCGTCGCGGCGCACCCCGACATCATCACGGTCGACCCCGCCGGCAACCGCGGCTACGCCATGGGCATCAACCTCGCGCTGCGCCGGGCCGGCGACGCGGAGGCGCTCCTCGTGCTGAATCCCGACCTCGAGGTCGAGGCCGGGTCGATCTCCGAGATGCTGCGGAGGCTCCGCCAGCCGGGCGTCGGCGCGGTGGTGCCGAAAGTCCTCGCCCCCGACGGCGCCGTGTACCACTCGCTGCGCCGCGAGCCGACGATTTGGCGCGCGATCGGCGACGCGCTGCTCGGCAGCCGTGGCGGCGACCGGCCGGCCTTCTCGAGCGAGACCGATACCAACCCGGAGAGCTACCAGCACGCGCACCGCGTCGAATGGGCGACGGGTGCGGCTCTGCTGGTTCGCCGCGAGGTCGCCCGGGTGGCCGGCCAGTGGGACGCCCGGTTCTTCCTCTACTCGGAGGAGACCGACTACTTCCGCAGGCTCCGCGACCTCGGGTACGAGATCTGGTTCGAACCCCACGCACGGGTCAGCCACGATCGCGGCGGATCGGGCACCTCGCCGGAACTGGCGGCGCTGATGGCGGTCAACCGCGTGCGGTACGTGCGCAAACACCACACACCGGGCTACGCCGCCGGGTTCCACGCCGCCGTGATCCTGCACGAGGCGATGCGCAGCTACACGAGGGAGCATCGCGACACCCTCCGCGTGCTGCTCGACCAGCCGTCGTGGAGACGCCTGCCCCACGCCACGCGGTGGGCCGCGCATCCCCGTTCCACGCCGATCGGCGCCGTCATCGTGCCGGCACACAACGAGGCGGCGGTGATCGCGCGCTCGCTACGCGCACTGGCTCCGCTCGCCGACGGCGGGACCGCCGAGGTGATCGTCGTGTGCAACGGGTGCACCGACGACACAGCGCAGATCGCCAGGGGATTCGCCGGGGTGCGGGTCGTCGAGATCGACCGACCGTCCAAGGCATCCGCGCTGAACGCGGGAGACGCCGCGGCGACGTCGTGGCCACGCCTCTATCTGGACGCCGACGTCGAGATCCACCCCGGGGCCGTCGCCGCGGTCTTCGCCGAACTGAAGACCGGCCGGGTGCTCGCCGCGCGTCCCGCCTTCCGCTACGACACGAGCGGGGCGACCGGGCTCGTCCGCGCATACTACCGGGCGCGCGCACGGGTGCCATCGAGCGACGAGTCGCTCTGGGGCGCTGGGGCGTACGCACTGAGCGAAGCCGGCCACGCCAGGCTCGGCCGCTTTCCCGACGTGACCGCCGACGATCTCGTGGTGGACTCGCTGTTCGTACCGGGCGAGAAGGTCGTCGTCCCCACCGAGCCGGTGCGTGTCCGCACCCCGCGCAGCCTCGCCGGGCTGCTCGCGATACTCACCCGCCAGCACCGCGGCAACCTGGCGGCCCCGGCTCAGCCGACGACCTCGACCACCGTCGTCGAGCTTGTCTCGAGCGTGCGCGGTCCGTTCACGCTCTCCGACGCCACCGTCTACGCCCTTCTCACCGCGGTGGGCCGACGACGCGCACGTCGGGCGGCAGCGACCTCGGTCTGGGAGCGCGACGAGTCGAGCCGTGCCGGCGACTCGCGCTCTCCGCGCGCGCCGGGTCCCGTCGTCGCTCGAACGCGCACGACCAGCCACCGGGTCCCGCTCTTCGACGAGGAGTCCTGAGTGCGCGCGAACGGGCGGCGCCCGTGACCCTCGCGATCCTGACGCCGTCGTACGCCCCCGACTTCGACAGCTTCTCCGCGCTGCATCGGTCGGTGCTCGAGTTCACCGATCCCGCTGTGCTCCACTACGTAGTCGTGCCCGACGAAGACGTCCCGCTCTTCGCTACCCTCCGGTCGAGCCGGATGGTGCTGGTGGGCTACCGCGCGCTGCTGCCCAGGACGTTCGTGTCGACCGCGTGGTTCGCTCACGCTGTCGCCCGCATCCCCCGGGTGCCCCGCGGTGCCCGCTTCATCGCCGTCAACACCCGTCGTCCGTGGCCGCCGCTGCGCGGCTGGCTGCTGCAGCAGATCGTGAAACTCAGCATGGCGATGCGGGCCGAGTGCGACACCGTTCTCGTCATCGACTCCGACGCGCAGCTCATCCGCCCGGTCGCCGAAGCGACATTCTCGTCGGGAGCAGCGGTGCGGTTCTACCGCAAGCCGGCCGCGATCACCGCGGAGATGACCGGGCATGTGGAGTGGCACGCGGCCGCGCGGCGCATGCTGGGCGTCGCACCCGACGGCCCGCCGCCCTACGCCGACCCGATCGGCAGCCTGATCTCCTGGGACCCGGACGTCGTGCGGCTGTGCACCGCGCGACTGGCGGGCGTCTCGGGCCGGGCGTGGGAGACAGCGGTCTCCCGCGAGTGGGAGTTCTCGGAGTACGTGCTCTACGGCGAGTACCTCGCCGAGTTCGGCACCGAGCGCCAGCTCTCGTTCGTCGCGGATCGCACACTGTGCCACAGCCACTGGGACCCGCGCCCCCTCGACCTCGAGAGGGCCGCAGAATTCGTCGAGTCGATCCACCCCGACGACATCGCCGTGCACGTCCAGTCGAACTCGCACACCCCGCCGGAGGTCCTCCGATTCATCCGATCTGCGGTGCAGTGAACCGGCCCGCCACTACCCCCCGAATGAGGGTGTTCTCATATCCCATTCATTCGTATCGACGCGGTGTTAGCGTGGTCGGCGATTGCACTCAGGTGCGCCGATTTCGAACGGAGCGGATTCCGATGCCACACGTCCCCGAACATAGTCTCCACCGCAAAAACCCGCCGCGCAGACCCCTTGCGAAATGGGCGATGGGCGTGATCTCCGCGAGCGCCGTCGTGACGCTCTCGCTGGTCAGCTTTATGCACGCCCCGCAGGCCGCGATCGCCGACGAGAGCGTCTTCGACGCGTCGCGCACGCCGGAAATGGTGACCGACCCCGACACCCAGGCGGTCGAGCTGGGCGTGCGGTTCACGACCGACGCCGACATCACCGTCACCGGCATGAAGTTCTTCAAGGGCCCCGACAACACGGGCGAGCACGTCGGCACTCTGTGGAACTCGTCGCGAACGGCGCTGTCCAAGGTGACGTTCTCGAACGAGACGCGATCCGGATGGCAGACCGCCACGTTCGCGGAGCCGGTCGCCGTCGCTGCGGGCGAGACCCTGGTGGCCTCGTACCTCGCGCCCAACGGACGGTACTCTGCCGACTCGAGCGGATTCGACCGCGCCGTCTCCGACGGAACAGTGACGTTCCCCGAGGGCGCCGGCGTCTACACCTACCGCCCCGGCGGATTCCCGTCGAAGAACTTCGAGAACTCGAACTACTACGTCGACATCCTCTACACGGCGGCGGCCGTTCCGCCGGCCGAGCCCACCCAGCCACCGGCCGAGCCGACCACGCCCCCGGTCGAGCCCACGACACCGCCGGTAGACCCGACGACTCCCCCGGTCCCCCCGGTGGTCCCTCCGGTCGACACACCGCTTCCGCCGGTGGTCCCCCCGGCCGGCGGCGACGGCACACTCGACCTTCCCCGTGATCCCTGGTGGGGAGGCCCGGCCTACTACGCGAAGTTCTCGAAGGCCAACGCGGCAGGCTGGGACGAGCCCGGGTTCTTCCCGATCTCCGTCTTCTTCGGCAAGCCCGAGCACGCCAAGACCCTCGCCGGCCTCGGAGTGAACACCTACATGGGCGCCGAGCACGACGGCTCGAAGGTAAGCACCATCACCGGCCAGGGCATCTCGCTGCTCGCGCAGCCCGAGTGGAGCCCGAGCGAAGTCGGCAACGACCCGCTCGTCGTCGGATGGCACGTCTCCGACGAGTGCGAGATGGGACTGGGCGGATGCAACGACGGTGACGACGAGTACGGACGACTCGCCACCCAGAAGCAGTTCGTCGACGAGGCCCGCTCGCACAACGACGGCCGCTTCGTGCAGGCGAACTTCGGCAACGGAGTGCTCGGCAACTACTGGGCGCCCAACACCATGGACGACCACGTCGGACTGCTCGACGTGACCAGCGTCGACAAGTACGCCTACTCGAGCCCGCACGTGCAGTCCATCCTGCCCGGCTCGCCCGCATGGCCGAAGGGCAAGAAGACCGCGGGTGCGAGCAGCTACGGCTGGCTGCAGGACCGGATGGAGTCGTTCGCGGCGCCGGCAGCGTCGAAGCCGAACTGGGTGTTCGTCGAGACGGCCATGCCGTACCTCACAGAGGGCGGCGCCAAGGCGATCACCGGCGACCAGCTCGAGGGCGCGGTCTGGAACGGCATCATCCACGGTGCCGCCGGAATCGCCTACTTCCAGCACAACAACAGCGGCTGTGGCAACTACTCGCTGATCGACTGCGGGGCCGCTCTGCAGAACAAGGTCAAGGCCGTCGACGCGAAGGTCGCCTCGCTCGCACCGGTCATCAACACCCAGTCGTACGTCTGGAACTTCGGACCGCAGCTGGAGACCATGCTCAAGACCCAGGGCGGTTCGGCGTACATCTTCGCCATGACCGACGGCGGCACCGGAACCCGCTCGTTCACCCTTCCCGCAGGGGTGACCGGAAACGTCGAGGTGGTCGGCGAGGGCCGCACCATCGCGGTGTCGAACGGATCGTTCAGCGACTCGTTCGCGAGCGAGTCGACGCACCACGTCTACCGGATCGCGCTCGGCTGATCGAATAGCACGATCGCGTTCCAAGCGGTCGCGCACGGGAAACCGTGCGCGACCGCTTTCGTGTTTTCGGGGGGCGCATAGCACCCTCGTTCTGCCCCCAGTTCGAGGGGCGTGGCAAAACTCCCAGAGCTGTACCCTGTAGAAACCATTTGGAGGAATCTGCACCCGATCGGAGGATCTGCTGATGGCTCGCGGCTCCCTCGTACCCGAAACGGCGGCGCACGCGGCGACGACCGTCGCGCGTGCCACCGGACACCGGGCGCAGGTCGACGTCACCTCGGACGGCGCCGCGCTGGCCGCGCTGGGCCGCACTCCTCTGTTGCTGCGGGTGACCGCGTTCTCGATGTTCGTCTTCCCCTCGAGCATGGTGATCAAGGACATCGGCGCCGCAGGCACGGTGCCCATGATCCTGTCGTGCCTGCTGTTCGTCTTCTGGCTTGCGTCGTGGATCTGGCGTCTCCACGACCCCGTGCGCGTCAGGCATCCCGGCCGCATGGCTGGCGTGTTCTTCGTGCTCGGGATCATCGTCTCCTACACGGCCCTCTACGGCGGTTGGACGGGTGACGCCACGGTCACCGGCCTGGCCGCCGCCGACCGCTGGCTCATCCTCGCGTTCGCCAGCCTCGGGCTCATCCTCGTCGCCGCCGAGTCGGTGAAGACGATGGCCGACGCCATGCAGCTGCTGCGATGGCTGCTCGCGGGCGCGTTCTTCTGCGGCGTCGTCGGCCTGATCCAGTTCACCCTGCGCGTGAACCCGATGGAGTGGGTGCAGCTCGCCATGCCCGGCTTCACCTACAACGGCGGAGACACCCCGTTCCAGGCCAGAGGCAATCTGGTGCGGGTGGCGGGCAGCACCTTCCATTCCATCGAGTTCGGTGTCGTCAGCGCGATGCTGCTGCCGCTGTCTATCTGGCGGGCCCTGTACGACCAGCGCGGTCAGCGCTGGTTTCACTGGCTGCAGACGGCGCTGCTCGTCTTCGCGGTCGCCGCGACGGTGTCGCGGTCGGGCACCCTCGCATCCGTCGTCGCCATCGCGGTGCTGCTCCCGTTCCTGCCCCGGATCGCCCGGCAGCGCACCATCGCGGCGCTGCCGTTCGTGATCATCGCGCTCTTCGTCGCCGTGCCGGGGTTCGTCGGCACCATCACCGACGCCCTCGGCGCCGACACGTCCGACCCGTCGATCGCCACGCGGGTGAACAACTATCCGCGGGTGGCGCGCATGATCGACGCGAAACCGTGGTTCGGCGTCGGACCGGGCAACTACACGGTGCAGAACGCGCAGGAGATCCTCGACAACCAGTACCTCAACACCATCGTGAGCATGGGGATCGTCGGACTGATCTGCGTCTTCATCTACCTCGTGCTTCCCGGTGTCGCGGCGCTGCACTCGGCCCGTCACGCCGCGTTCCCGGCGCTTCGCTGCCTCGCGGGGGCATCCGCCGCCGGACTCGCCGTCGCGGCCGTCTGCTCGGTGACCTTCGACTCCCTGTCGTTCCCCACCTTCGCCCTCAGCTACCCGCTGCTCGTCGGGCTCTCCGGGGCCATCTGGATCATGGTGAAGAACGAGGGCAGCTCCCCGGCTCCGGCCACGACAACACCGCAAACTACCCGAATGGATTGACGGCATGGACCCCCTCGCAGTGATTCGAACGATCTGGCGGATGAAGTGGTTCGCCTTTCCCGCGATCATCCTGACCGTCGCCGCCGCGGTGGCCGTGTACTTCTACGGGCCGAGAACCTACGAGTCGAGCATCTCTTACGCACTCGTGAACCCGAAGGTCCCCACGGAGGCCGAGCTCGAGCTCGATCCCACACTCGTCGACCTCAACGCCGACAACCCCTACCTCCGGTCGTCCGATCCCAATCTGGTCGCCAACGTCGTGATCACGCGCCTCAACGCTCCCGGAACGCAGGAGGAGTTGGAGCGACAGGGACTGGGCACCGAGTTCCTGGCCACCCCCGGCGCGGGCGGCGGGGGGCTCATCGTATCGATCACCGCCTCGGGAGAGACCGAGGCCCAGTCGCTCGCGACCATCCGCGAGCTGGGCACGCTGTTCGAGGAGAGCCTGCACAGTGTGCAGACGATCAACGGGGCCGACGAGCGCTTCCTGTTCACCCCGATCGTCGTGGCCGAGCCCGACCGCGCCACCGAGAAGCTCTCGAGCCGTGTGCGCACGGTGATCATGGTGTCTCTCGGCGGGGTGATCCTGATCTTCGGCGCGATCTCGCTGGGCACCTGGGTCGAATCGTCGAGAAAGGCGCACCGCGCCCGCAAGGCCGAGGTGAAGGCCGACGCCGACGCGAAGGCCGACGCCGACGCGAAGGCCGACGTCGACGCGAAGGCCGCGTCAGAGGCCGAGGCGAAACCCGACGCCGGCGCGACGGCCGAGACGAAGCCCGACGCCGGCGCGACGGCCGAGACGAAGCCCGCGGCCGCGCGCGGCAACGACGCCGGCGCCGCCGGCGCCGCCGCCGACTCCGCCGACGACGACTCCGCCGATCTCAGGCGCGGTCGAGCGTCTGCGACTCGATGAACGCGGCCACACTCTGCGCGGCGTCGGCCCAGCTGGCGCCGACGACCGAGCGCGAGAGCCTGGCGGGAGCCGTGGACAGGTCGTACGAGTCGTAGGCCGCCTGCATCGCCGCGGAGAGTGCTCCCGGCGTGGCATCCGCCCACACCACTTCGGGGTTGTCCAGCACGACGCGGTTGTGGCGCGCGTCGTTGACGACCGGGACCGTTCCGCTGGCCAGCAGCTCCCACGGGATCAGCGACACATTGGTGAACGAGAGGCTGAGGCCCACCCGGCAGCGGTTATACAGGTCGTCGAGCTGGTCGGGGCGCAGCCGTCCGTGATTCACCGCGGCGAACGGGACCTGCGGCACCGGGTCACCGAAGAGGTGGATCGGCACGTCGGGGCGGACGCGCGCGAACCGTTCGAGGGCGAGCATGCCCGTCGCGTGGCCCCGTCGGGCCACGCCCGGCTTGGTGTAGAAGACGACGCCGTCGCGGGCGGGCGCGCCGTCACCGGATGCGACGGAGTAGACGTCGAGGTCGGCTCCGAACTCGAAATGGCTGCTGTGCATGCCGAACCGGTCGGCGAGCTCCTCGGCGAGCCACGCTCCCGCTGTGATGCCGGTGAATCCGAAGCGGTAGGTGTCTTCGGCGAGCGCGTACAGCGACCCGTGGGCGTAGAAGTACGGCTCGTAGTCCTGCACGAAGTACATCCGGCGACCGGACAGGTGCGGACGGGATGCGAGCACGTGCGCGCTCTGCCACGAGGTCGCCACCCACACGTCGGCGTCCGTCGCCCCGCCGCTGCCGGAGATCGCCGCCACGTCGTGCACTGACGCGGCGACGGCGGGCCAGTTCTCGCGGACCACCCGCTCGTGCCTCGCGAGGTCGCCGTGCGAGGTGTCGTAGAGGTAGAGACGGTTGTCGTGTCCCGCGCGCTCGAGCCCCTCGATCATGCGGAACATCGTGGTGTGCCCGCCCGAGCCGGCACCGGGCGGGGTGGTGATCCAGCCGATCCTCAACGGCCGGCCCGAGACCCGCACGGGTTCGGCGAACGGCGCGAGCTGGGTCGAGTCGGCGACGTCCGAGGCGAGCAGCGGCAGTTCCTCGGCTTCCGCACCGAGCACGCGGTGACCGACCCTGCGCGCGCGCCGTCGAGCCCCCTCCAGCCCCTCCGCCCTGAGCACCCGGATGATCTGCCGCGCTCGCGAGCGCGCGTTATCGAGCATGGTTGTCTCCGATCGTCGTCGCCGCCACTGCGAGGTCCCCCGAGAGCACGAGCGGCCGGCCCTCTGCCGTCGCCCGGATCGCCTGCGCGTGCCGCCTGATGCACAGCTCGTCGTCGAAGCGGGCGAGGGAGTCGGCCGCGATGGCCGCACGGGAGTCGAGCGGCATCGTGCCGCGGGCGAGGGCGGTCATCGCGTCGACCAGCTCGGCGCGGTTGGCCTGCTCGCGGAACCGGGCAGCACTGATGGCCGCCCAGTCGACGGCCAGCGGGTCGCCGAGCGGGTTGGCGATCAGGGCGCCCTTCGCGGGGCCGCCGGTGAGCTGCTCCCTGGCTCCGCCGACGTCGCTCACCACGACGGGCACCCCCGAGGCGAGCGCCTCCATCGACGAGAGCGACCAGCCCTCGAAGAACGAGTCGAGCGCGAAGGCGTCGGCGGCCGCGAGCAGCGCCGCGACCTGCGGGGTGTTCTGGCGCAGGTGCAGGCGGTCGCCGTGCGGCAGCCGCTGCTTCAGTGCCACCACCTGGCCCGTGTACGACCTGTCGTCGGAGCGGCCGCAGATGAGCAGGTGCGCGTCGGGTGCCGCCGCAGCGACCTCGTCGAACGCGCTCGCCAGCGCGTAGCCGTTCTTCTGCAGCGAGTGCCTGGCCAGCGACACGAAGAGGAACTCGTCGGTGAGGCCGAGTGCGGCCCGCGCCCGGGCGCGGTCGACCGACTGCACCCGGTGCGAGTCGACCCCGTTCGGGATCGTCAGGATGCGCGCCGGGTCGAGCTCGCGGTCGAGGGCGAGGTACTGCAGCCGCACCATCTCGCTCACGCTGATCAGACCGGAGACGAGGCTTCTCCTGCGCACCACGTCGGCGGGCGCCGCCCCGAAGAGGTTGTGCATGCCGTGCAGCGTCTCGACCGCCGGGATGCCGAGTTCGGCCGCCGCCTCGAGTGGCCAGTCGGCAGAACCGTGGATGCTGAGCACGTCGGGCCGCCAGGCTCTCATCCAGTCGGATCCGGCCGCGCGCTTCGGGTCGACCACCTCGATGCCCTCGTCGGCGAGCGCGCGACCGATGCCGCCGATGCCCTTCGCCGGGTCATCCGACGCCACCATGACCGCGGTGAGTATCCCGTGCCGGCGCAGCCGCCGCGCGAGAAACGCCACGAACTCGTCCATGCCGGAGGCGTCGACCGACTCGGTGACCAGGAGGCAGCGCAACCGGGACGCGCCCCCGGCCGAGCCGGTCGCCGTGGGCGCCACGACGGGGGCCGCGGCTTTCACGGCGGGCCACTCGAGTGCGGGTGCGGCGGCCGAGGAGATCAGCGGTGCCGTCCAGCCGTCGACGACCGCCTCGCTCTCGAGGTCGCGGCCGAGCAGCACCCGCGCGCGCTGCCGGAGCGGGGCGGGGATCCACGCGAGACGGCGCTGCAACGAGAGCAGGATGCGCTGCCGCGCTGCGCCGCTCACGGTGTCACCGCCACGGCGGGAGCGCGTCGGCGGAGCCTGCGGCCGACGAGTCCGACGAGTTCGCGGAACGGCGCCGGCTGCACCAGCCGCACGACACCGAGGTGCAGCGCCACGATCACGAGTCCGACGACGAGCAGCACGACGAGAGCCGGCAGCTCGGCGAGCAGCGCCATCGCGGCGATCCCCGCGGCTGCGGAGACCACGCCGGCGATCGAGACCAGCGCGAACGGTCTCGCGACCGTCCACGGCGTGGAGTCGACGAGTCGCGAGACGATCACCCAGCGCACGACCGTGGCGACGAACGCGACGACGACGAACCCGACGGAGATGCCGACGAGGCCGTAGCGGGAGGCGAAGGCCGTCGTCGCGACGGTGATCACGTCGATGCCGATCGCGTAGACGAGCCAGCGCCCCGGCTTGCCGGCGCCGTAGAAGAGCCCGTTGTCGAGCATGGCGCCGAGGGTCATGATGCCGGCGACGGCGAGCGCCTGGGCGGGCACGATGCTCGCCCCCCACTGGTCGCCGAACAGCAGCGGGACGATGAGCGGCGCGCCGACCGCGACGAACACCATCACCGGCATCACCACGACATACGACAGCGCGAGCGCGCGGAGGTAGCCGGCGCGCAGCCGGTCGACCGTCTCCCTGATCTGCGAGAAAACGACGGTCGAGACCGGCAGGATCGCGGCGGCGGAGAGGTCGTGCGTCGCCTGGATGAGACGCTGCGCGATGTTGAGAAAACCGAGAGCGGTGACGCCGAGCGTCGAGACCACGATCGCCGTCTCGGCCCAGAGGCGGGCGAGGGCGACGAGCTCGACGCCGACGACGTTCGTGCCGAACCGGAACATCGTCGCGAACTGCACACGGTCGAAGACGAACGACGGATGCCACCGGGCCGACACCCACGCGAAGACCAGCACGACGGCCTGATTGACCAGCAGTTGCAGCACGAGCGCCCAGACGCCCCAGCCCGTCAGCGCGACGGCGATCGCCGTGACCTGGCCGATCGCCCCGGCCGCGAAGGACTGCAGGGCGAGCGCGCGGAAGGCGAGCCTGCGGCGAAGCAGCGCCACGGGAATCGAGGCGAGCGAGACGAGGAGCACGGCGGGCGACAGGCCCATGAGAACGGGGGCGACCTCGGGCAGCGAGAAGGCCGACCCGAGGGTCGGCGCGAGCACGACGAGTCCTCCGGCCAGCAGCACGCCCGCCGACATCGAGTACCAGAACGCCGTGCTCAGCACCCGCTGCGAGGCATCGGCCACCTGCACGACGTACGTCGAGAAGCCGAGGTCGGAGAGCAGGTAGATGAGGGGGATCACCGTCATCGCGATGGCGACCACGCCGAAGTCGTCCGGGCCGAGCAGGCGGGCGAGAATCGCCACGGTGACGAGGCCGCCGATGCGCACCACCCACTTCTGCAGCACGGTCCAGACCACGCCGGCTGCCGCGCGATCGCCGAGCCCCTGCGGCCCGCGCCCCGCGGCCGTCACCGTCGGCTCAGTCACGAGCGCCCGCCCCGTTCACAAGCGCGCCACCAGCTGCTCGACGACCCGGGCCTGCGCGCCCTCGTCGAGGCCGGGGTAGATCGGCAGGGACATGATCCTGCCCGCCTGCCGTTCGGCCACCGGGAAGGCCCCGGCGCCCGGGGAGTCCTCGGCGAAGGCTGGGAGGAGGTGCACGGGGGCGGGGTAGTGGATGCCTGCTCCGATTCCTGCGGCGTTCAGTCCGTCGAGCACCCGGTCGCGGTCGTCGAGCTCGACGACGTACTGGTGGAAGACGTGGTCGACTCCCGGCGTCGTGGTGGGTGCCGTCACCCTGTCGACGTCGGCGAGCGCCTCGGTGTAGCGCGCGGCGATGGCGCGACGCTCGTCGTTCCAGCCGTCGAGTCGGGCCAGCTTCGCGTTCAACACGACGGCCTGCAGGGAGTCGAGCCGCGAGTTGGTGCCGATCTCTGTGTGCTCGTACTTGCGCAGTCCGCCGTGGTTGCGCAGGGCGCGCACCCGGTCGGCGATGGCCGCCGAGCCGGTCATGACCGCGCCGGCGTCGCCGAACGCGCCGAGGTTCTTACCCGGGTAGAAACTCGTCGCCGCGACGTCGCCGAGCGCGCCGGCCCAACGGTCGCCCGAGCGTGCGCCCTGGCTCTGCGCCGCGTCTTCGACGATCACTACGTCGTCGCCGACGATGCCGCGGATGCGCTCCACCGGGGCGACCTGGCCGTAGAGGTGCACGGCGATGACGGCCCTCGTCGCGTTCGAGACCGCGGCGCCCAGCGCGTCGACGTCGAGCAGGTAGTCGGGGCCGCAGTCGACGAACCGGATCACGCCGCCGACCAGGGCGACCGCCTCCGCCGTGGCGACGAAGGTGTTCGTGGGAAGCACGACCTCGTCGCCCCGGCCGATGCCGGCGGCGCGCAGCGCGAGCACGAGCGCGTCGGTGCCGTTGCCGACGCCGACGACGTGGTCGACGTGCAGGTAGGCGGCGTACTGCCGCTCGAATGCGGCGACGTCGCTGCCGAGGATGAACTCGTTGGCGTCGATGACCCGGGCGAACCCCTCGGCTACCTCGTCGGCCACCTGCCGGTTCTGGTATCCGAGGTCGAGCATGGGAACGCCGGTGGTCAGCGTCGCGTCGGAGCGGGCCGTGGTGGTCATCGTCGTTCCTCCTGCGCGGCGGAGGCCGCGATGATCGTGGTTGCGGATCGGTGTGCGGGGGTGGGTGCGAGGTGCTTCGCCACGTTGCCGATGCCGAGGACGTTCCGGCCCTTCCACCGCACCCGGTCGACCTGGCTGTACGCGAACTCGAGCGCTCGCTGTGCGCGTGAGGGGCTGAGCCCGGCGTCGGCCCGGCGGACCCGCCGGTCTACGGCGCGTGCGGCGCCGGTGGCGCGGATGCCGGGGACGATCTCAACGGCGAACTCGACCAGGGGCCGCACCGACTCCGAGTCGGCGCCGCGGTCGAGCCGTCGTCGCGCGTCGAGCAGAGCCTCGCGCGCGAGTGCCATCCGCGCGCGGCGGTGCTCGCGCGGGCCGTCGAGGGGCGCGGGCAGGTCACGGCCCGCGATGGCCGCGAAGGCCAGCTCGCGCTGGCGCAGGTCTTCGGCCGTGGCGTCGAAATGCTCGAGGTGCATGTTCGCGCCGTGCACGCGGTAGTAGGCCTGCGCGCGGCCGTTGACCCGGCCGACGTCCCAGCGGGCGGCGGTGCGCAGCCAGTACTCGAGGTCGCCGGAGTGCGGGAGGGCGGCGTTATACGGGCCGACCTCCCGCATCGCCGCCGTGCGCATGACGGCCTCCGGCGAGAGGATGCGGTTTCGCCCCCGGCGCGTGAGCGTGGCGAACCACTCGTGCCCGCCCCACACGCTCCAGGTCTCGCGGCCCCAGCGGTATTCGCCGGTGGGTGTGTCGTCGCCGACGAAGTCGATGACCGGTCCGTAGACGACGCCGACCCCGGGGTGCGCGGTCATCAGCCGGGTCGCCCGGCCGAGCGCGCCGGGCGCGACGAGGTCGTCGGCGGAGACCAGGGTCACGAACTCGGTCTCGACGAGGCCGAACCCGTCGTTGTAGGTGGCGATGTGCCCCTTGTTCTTCTCGTGCGCCAGCAGGGTCACCCGGTCGTCTTCGGCGGCGATCGCACGGGCCACGTCGGCGGAGTCGTCGGGCGACGCGTCGTCGACGATGATCACCCTGGCGTGCACGTCGTGCTGCTCGAGAACGCTGTCGACGATGCGACGCAGGTAGTGCCCGTAGCGATAGCAGGGAACGACGACGGTGATGCTCGCGGGCGGCGCCTCCCGCGGCAGCGAGAGCCTCACCGTTGGCCCCGGGGCCGGTTCACGAGACCACCAGCGGACGGGTGCGAATCGCTCGAGCGGGCACTCCGGCCCACGTCTCGTTGTCGGGGACGTCGGCGATCACCGCGGCGCACATGCCGACGACCGCCTTCCTGCCCACCCGCACTCCGGGCAGCACCGCGGCGTTCATGCCGAGGTAGGCGCCGCGCGCGACGTGCACGCCCCCGCCGAGGGACACCCCGGCGGTCAACGTCACGTAGTCCTCGACGATGTCGTCGTGGGTGACGGTGACTCCGGGCATCATGACGACGTGCTCGCCCAGCTCGGCCGCGGCGGTGATGCTCACGTTGGCGAGCAGGATGCTGCCCGCGCCGATGCGGCATGCGCCGGGATTGCGCACACTGGGGTCGACGACGGTGGCGAAGCGGATGCCGCGGACCCCCGTCTCGGCGAGCCAGTAGACGATGCGTTCGCGAGCGGTGCCCGAGCCGACGCAGACGAGCACCTCGGCGCCGGGAAACTGGTTGAGGTCGGCGATGCGACCGCGCACCGGCACGCCGTCGAAGCTGGGCGGCATTCGCGCGGCGTCGTCGTCGAGCACCCCGACGGGGCGGTGCGAGCCGGTCTCGCGCACCACGGCGAGCGCCTCCCTTGCGAGTCCGCTCGCCCCGATCACGATGAGGTCGGTCATTCCGACGCCCCCGTCACGGGCATCGCGGCTCCACGCGCGGGAAGGCCGGCCGCCCCGCGGATGGAGTCGACGACCCGGTCGAGCTCGGCGTCGGTCAGCTGGTGGAACACCGGCAGGATGATCGTGTGGTCGGTGAGCTGCTCGGTCACCGGCAGCGGCGCGAGCCCGGTGTCGCGGTTCGCGTAGGCGGGCTGGCGGTGCGACGCCATGATGCCGCGCCTGGCCGAGATCTCGTCTTTCGCCAGGTGCGCGAGAAGCCCCTCCCTGCCGAGCGGGAAGTCGGGCAGCACCTCGATCCAGAACGACTGGAAGTTGCTGGTTCCCCACGCGGGGTCGCCGAGCAGCCTGAGGCCCGTGATGCCGCTGAGCGCCGCCGTGTACGCCGCGACGATCTCGCGCCTGCGCTCGACGATCTCGGGCAGCCGGCCGAGCTGCACGAGGCCGACGGCCGCCTGCATGTCGGTCATGCGGTAGTTGAAGCCGACCTCGGTGTACTCCTCGGGAGGGGCGAGCACGGATGCGTGACGCAGGTTCGCAGACACGCTCATCGAATGCTCCCGCAGCCTCCTGGCGCGGTCGGCCCAGTCGGGGTCGGAGGTCGTGAGCATTCCGCCCTCCCCGGTGGTGAGGAGTTTGCGGGGATGGAACGACCACGCCGTGAGCTGGGCGCCGGCGCCGACGGGGCGACCGCGGTACGTGGAGCCCGCGCCGCACGCCGCATCCTCGATCACGATGATGCCCCACGGGTCGAGCGCCTCGCGGATCGGGGCGAGGTCGACGGGCACCCCGCCCTGATCCACGACGATCACGGCCCGCGTCTCCGGCGTGAGCGCGGCGAGAAGGGTCGTCGCCGTCACGTTGCCGGTGAGCGGGTCGACGTCGGCGAAGACGGGCCGCGCGCCCACGTAGGTGGGGGCGTTGGCGGTCGCCACGAACGAGAACGACGGCACGACGACGTCGTGGCCCGGCCCGATGCCGGCGACGACGAGGGCGAGGTGCAGGGCGGTGGTGCAGTTCGAGGTGGCGACCGCGTGCTTCGCCTGCATTGCCTCGGCGAACCGTTGTTCGAACTCGGCAACCCGGGGACCCTGCGCGACCCAGCCCGACTCGATGACGCCCGCCAGAGCATCAGCCTCCTCCTGGCCGAACCAGGGCTTCATGACGTTGATGCGGTTCATGCGAGCACCCCCGCCGCGCGCCCGCCCGAGATCTGTTCGCGCAGCGGCCGCCACCACTCGACCAGTTCGCGCAGCCCGGCCTCCAGCTCGGTCGTCGCGGTGAAGCCGAGGTCGCGCGTCGCCGCCGTCGTGTCGGCGAGGCGACGGGCGACGCCGTTGACCGCCCGTTCCGGACCGTGCTCGACCGAGAGGTCGGAGTCCATGGCGCGCAACAGCGCCTCGGCGAGCTGCAGCAGGCTCGTCTCGGTGCCGCTGGCGACGTTGTAGACGCCCTCTCGCACGTCGCTCTCGGCGGCGAGCAGGTTGGCGCGGGCGATGTCGGAGGTGAAGACGAAGTCCATCGTCTGCTGCCCGTCGCCGAAGATGAGCGGCGGCTTGCCGTCGGCGATGCGCTCCATCCAGCGCACGAGCACCTCGGTGTACAGGCCGTGCACGTCCATGCGGGGCCCGTAGACGTTGAAGTAGCGCAGCACCACGTAGTCGAGATCGTTCATGGCCTTGAAGCTGCGGATCATGCCCTCGTTGAACGACTTCGCGGCGCCGTAGAACGTGTCGTTGTTGTGATGGTGGTGGCGCTCCCCGGTGGGGAACTGCTCGGCGAGTCCGTAGACCGACGCGCTCGACGCGGTCACGATCTTGTCGACACCGTGCTCGGCGGCCGCCTCGAATACATTGAACGTGCCGTCGACGAGCACCTCGAGCGCGAGGCGCGGGTCTTCGGCGCACTGGGTGATGCGGATCGCCGCCTGGTGGAACACCAGGTCCTTGCCTCGGGTGAGCTCGTGCACGAGCGACCGGTCGCGAATGTCGCCGTCGACGAGGGTCGCCCGACCGGTGGCCAGGGCGCCCGACAGGTTGTCGACACGGCCGCGCACCAGGTTGTCGAGCACGTCGACGTGGGCGGCGCCCGCGTCGAGCAGTTGGTCGACGAGGGTCGAGCCGATGGTTCCGGCGCCGCCGGTCACGAGCACTCGGGCTCCGTTCAGGGCGGTCACAGTGCGGCCCCGGCGAAGGCCTCTGCCGCGGCATCCGCGAGCTCCGACTCCGCGCCGGCGTCGCTCTCCACCGACTCCATGGCGCCGCCGCTCCCGAGGCTGCGGCTCGCCGCCTCGAGCACCGAGAGCACCCTGAGCCCGGCGAGGCCGTCGGTGCGGGCGGCCCTCCCGTCGCGGATGCTCGCGGCGAATTCGGTGGCCATCGCCCCGAGGGCCTCGTGCTCGGGCAGCGCCGGCGACCAGGTGTCGCCGAGCCGGTAGGAGATGGTGGAGGCCGCGCGGTCGCCGCCGTCGATCGACTGCTGGTCGAGGTCGACGCCGCGGTCGTACACGCTGAGCCGCTGCTGCGGGTTGAGGTCGTCCCAGACGAGCGTGCGCTTGGTGCCGCCGATGACCATGCTGCGGATCTTCGTGGGGCTGAGCCAGTTCACGTGCACGTGGGCGATCGCGCCGTTCTGGAGCGGCACGGTGAGGTAGCCGATGCACGACTTGCCCGCGCGCAGCGGGTCGGCGCCCTGGGCGGCGACAGCGGTGGGGCGCAGGCCGCCGGGCAGGATGAAGTCGATGATCGAAAGGTCGTGCGGGGCGAGGTCCCAGAAGACGTCGACGTCGGGCTGCACGAGCCCGAGGTTGATGCGCACCGAGTCGATGAACAGCACCTCGCCGAGCGCGCCCTCCGCCACGAGTTCGCGGATCTTCAGTACCGCCGGCGTGTAGCAGTATGTGTGGTCGGCCATCAGCACGAGCCCGCGCTCCTCGGCCTCGCGCACCATCTCGAAGGCGTGCTCGCGGCTGTCGGCGAGCGGCTTCTCGACCACGACGTGCTTGCCCGCGCGCAGGGCGGCGAGCACCACCTTGTGGTGGGTGCGGGCCGGTGTGGCCACGGCGATGGCGTCGACGTCGTCGCGCTCGAGCAGCTCGTCGAGGTCGGTGTGCACGTCGACGTGCCCCACTTTCTCGGCGAGCGAGGCGGCGCGCGACCCGTCGAGGTCGCAGATGGCCTGGAGCTTCCAGTCGGGGCTCGAGCTGAAGTTACGGGCGAGGTTCGGGCCCCAGTAGCCCGCCCCCACTACAGCGACGGTGAGTGGTGTCGTCATTGGATCCTCTTTCTCATTTCGGGTGAGAGTCAGAAGTGTTGCGAGAAGTGACTAGGGATTCGGTACGAAATTGACGTCGACGAAGTAGTTCGAACTGCCGAACGTGTCCGTCGGAAAACCTCCGCTCGCCGAGTAGTAGTAGAGACCGTTGACGGATGCGGCCGCGGTCAGCGGACCCGTCGTCTTCGCCGTCGAGAAGTAGTTCGGCGTGAAGGAGTAGTTGCCCTGCGGTGCGAAGTACGACACCACGTAGGTCTGGCCGGCGACCAGTGCGACCGGAGCCGCCAGGGGTGCGGTCTGCCAGCCGGCATCCGTCTCGCTCGTGAAGTTCACGGCCGCCAGCGGCTCGCCCGCCGCCGTCCACAGGTGGCCGACGTGGGCGCCGCCGTTGCCCGGCCCCTTGTAGAAGGTGATCGCCGTCACGCTGCCCGCGACGGAAGGGGTGAACGATACGCCGAGCTCTACCGGGAGCGACTCTCCCACCGACGGGGTGGCGGGGGTGTCGGCGGCGAACATGCCGGCGTGGGTCGCGGCGGTTGGGCCGGCCGGCGGGGGCGTCGGAGTCGGTGTGGGGGTCGGCGTCGGCGTGGGGCTCGGCGTCGGCGTGGGGCTCGGTGTCGGGGCCGGCGGCTCCGTGGTGCCGGTGGTGCCCGTGCCGCCGGTCGTCGTTGTGACCGCGAAGACGACGTCGACGAAGTAGTTCGTCGCGCCCCAGCTGTCGGTGGGGAGCCCTCCGGTGGCGGAGTAGACGAATCGTCCGTTGCCCGACGCCGGCGCCGTGAGCGGACCGCTCGTCTTCGGCGACGAGAAGTAGCCCGACGTGTAGGCGTAGTGCCCCTGCGGCGCTAAGTACGACACCGTGTAGGTCTGGCCGGCGGTGAGCGGCACGGCGTTCGACAGTTGCGCCGTCTGCCATCCCGTGGCCGTCTCGTTGATGAACGTCACGGTCGCGAGCAGCTGATTGGTCGGTGACCACAGGTGTCCGACGTGGGTGCCGCCGTTGCCCGCTCCCTTGTAGAACTTGATCGCGGTGACCGACCCCGCGACCGACGGGGTGAATCTGACGCCGAGCTCGACCGGGGCCGACTCGCCGGGGATCGCCGCGACCGCCGGCGTCTCCGAGCCGAACAGGCTCGACAGGGTGATGGTCGTGGTCGACTCGTTCACGGTGGTGAACGACCAGGTGGTCGACGCCAGCGCGACCCCCTGGGTGGAGACGACGCCGGAGAGCGACATGGTGACCACTGCGCCGTTGGGGAGGGCCGCTGTCGGGGTGAAGACGATGGACTTGCCGTCGCTTCCGGTTGTAGCGGAGCCCGCGATCGGGGTTCCGCCGCTCGCAGCGGTGAACGTGTACCCCGGCGCGACGGCCGACGAGAGCTGCGCGATGACCGGGGTCGAGCGGGAGACCCCGGTCGCCCCGTTGCCCGGCGTGGTCGCGGTGAGCGTCATCGGATCGGGCGAGCGCTGGAACACCACGTCGACGAGGTAGCTCGTCGTGGTGGTCGTCGTCGGGAAGGTCGTGCCGTAGTTGTAGACGCCGGCGGCCTGCGGCATGCTGAGCGGCCCGCGCACCACGGCGCTGTTGAATCCGCCGACGGTCGCCGAGTAGTTTCCGACCGGTGCCCGGTAGGTGACCACGTAGGTCGTGCCGGCGGTCACGGCCAGCGGAGTCGACAGGTTTGCCGTCTGCCAGCCCGCCGACGACTCGGCTCCGAACGAGGCGGTCGCCAGGGACTGCCCGGTCGACGACCACAGCGTGCCGACGTGAGGGCCGGTGTTCGCGGCGCCCTTGTAGAACTTCACCGCGGTGATGGTGCCATTGGCCGTCGGCGTGAATCGCATGCCCAGCGTGACGGCCTTCGAGTCGCCCACCTGCAGTTCGCCGGGGACCGTGCCGTCGTTGTACACGCTGCACGGGCAGACGCCTTCGGGTGTCGGCGGGATCGCGGTCGTGAAGCTCCAGGTGCCGCCCGCGGTCAGCGCCCCGCCGCCGCTCGCCGGGGTCGCGGTGAGCGTGACGGTGTACGTCGTGGCGGGTTGCAGCGGGCTCGTCGGCTGGAACACGAGCGTTCTCGTCGTCGAGTTGTAGGAGGTGCTGCCCGCCACGGCGGTGCCCCCGGCCGTCGCGACAGAGACGACGGCGGTCGACGACACGATGGGCTTCGACATAACCGCCGAGATGCTCGTCGTGGTCGGCACGCTGGTCGAGCCGGCGAGCGGCCGCGCATCGCTGGCCGTGAGGGGTGTGTTGTCTGCGGTCTCGAAGATGGCGTCGACGTAGTAGTTGGTGCGCGCGAAGGCCTCCGACGGGAAGGTGCCGACCGCGGCGAACCGGCCCGCGGGCTGGGCGGCGAAACCGCCGGCGACCGTGAGCGGTCCGGCGTTGTCGGGCCGGCTGATCCAGTGGTACTGCGATGCGGCGTAGTGCCCGTTGGGCGCGCTGTACGAGACCACGTACTTCGTACCGGCCGTCACGGCTACCGCCGACGCGAAGTTGACGGACTGCCAGCCGGAGGCCGACTCCGCCCCGAAGTTCGCCGTCGCGATGCGCACACCGTCGGCCGTCCACAGCGACCCGGCGTGCGCTCCGGTGTTGGCCGCGCTCTTGAAGAACCGCACTCCCGAGATGTAGCCGTCGATGGTCGGCGTGAACTCGAGCCCCAGCTCGACCGCCGACCCGTCGCCGGAGTCGGCCCGCGCCGGGGTCTCCAGACCGAAGATGCTGAACGGGCCGGCGACGGTGAAGGAGACGGATTTCGGCGAGGCCGTGTAGTTGCCGCTGTCGTCGACGGCCCGCACGAGCACGGGGGTCGAGCCGCGTCCGTGCTGCACGTAGCTGTACTGCCAGGAGGTGGTGCCGGTCGCGGGGTGCCAGGTGGCGCCGTTGTCGGTGGAGACGTTGACCCCGGCGACGACGCCCGCGTCGGACGCCGTGCCGGTGAGGGTGACGACAGTGCCGTTGGGCACCGTGGCCCCGGCCGCCGGTGAGGTCACCGTGACGGCCGGCCCGGTGATGTCGGAGCTCTTCACCGCCGCGACGAGGTTCGACGCCCGGGTCAGGGGCTGTGCGCCCATGTCGGCCAGCAGGTTCACCTGAGCCTGCTGCATCCGCACGTCGGCCGGCGCACCGTTTCCGTCGTGGGTCTGATCGAGGCCCCACGACCACTGGATGCTGCCCGCGCTGAAGACGAGCGCCCCGCTCGCGGCGCGGTAGAGGGTCAGATTGTGCGTGGTCGTTCCGGGCAGGACTTCTTTCCCGTAGTCCTGCAGCCGTTGCGGCGTGGGCCCAACCGTGGTCGACAACCGCACGAGCCCCGAGGGTCGGAAGCCGTTGTCGAGGTCTTCGTTCGACTCGTAGCCCACGGTGTGCGGGGCCAGAGCCTGGTTGGCTGCGGTCATGCTCGACAGGCCGGTGTTGCGCCACAGCCGCAGCTTGCCCTGCGCCTTCGTGACGGTCACCGGAAGGTCGTCGTGATTGGCCATGAACGCGGTGCCGGTGAGGGCGTTCTCGGGCTTGCCTCCGCCGTTGCTCGGCGAGGCGAACCGAGGGTCACGCCAGGTGCCGGTCCACTGAGGGCTGCTGGTGTCGAGCTTCTTGGCGGCCCACGTCTCCTTGTACGAGACGAGCGTGCGGTACGGCGTGTTGTTCTGGTCGATGGATGGCTCGTAGCGGGTGCGCCAGTACGCCTCGTTGCCCGAGAGGAACTGCAGGTTGACCCCGGCGTCGCGGGCCGCCTCGACGTTCGCGCGCTGACCCGCCGACCAGTACTCGTCGTGGCCGACCGAGAGGAAGACCTTGTGATTGGTGAGCAACGAGCCGTAGCGGTCGGTGTCGACACCGCTCTGGTAGGTCACGTCGTAGCCGTTCTTCTCGAGGAAGCGCACCATCGGATACTCGGAGCCGAAGTAGAAGTCGCGGCCGTCGAAATCGCCGCGGGTGGCCACCGGACGGTTGTAGCTGATCTTGTAGGCGCGACCGAACGCCGGCCCCTGATAGAAGTCGGAGCCTCCGTAGGTGTTGTACGCCTGCCAGGTCGGGTCGGAGGTCTGGAAGACGATGTCGGAGTGGCTCGACTGGTCGCGCACGATGAAGGTGATGTGGCTCTTGCCGCCGGTGTCGCCGCGGGTGAGCAGAGCCACGTAGACGCCAGAGACGGCGGTGGCCGGCACGTCCCACGAGGCGGAGACCGACCAGGTGCCGCAGTCGTAGTTCGCGGTCTGCGAGTCGGGCACGCACTGGGGCTGACCGTTGACCGGGATGGGCAACGGCGTGACGTCGTCGATCCAGCGTGCGCCGTCTTCTCCGTAGTAGCCGGTGCGGTAGATATCGATCGTGTACGAGGCTGCCTCGGTGTCGATCTTGAAGTCGACGCGCGAGCCGACGTTGACGCTGATGTCTGTGGAGAAGCCCTGCAGCCCGGGGTCACCGGCGCCCTCGATGTCCCAGATGGCGGGGTCGGTGCCCTGTTTGCTGTTCTCACAGACGATCGGGTTCGAAGTCGCACCGCACTCGCCGGCCGCGTTCGCGACCGCGCCGGGTACGAGAAGTGTGCCTATGAGGGCGAGGGTTGCTAGGACCGCAGTGACTATTCGGGTTTTTTCGTCACGGCGCTTACTCAAAAAATGCGTCATGGTGCCTCCGGGTAACGACGACATAGTGGCACAGGGCGAGGGGGCGAATAGACCCCCAAATGGGGCACACAGAACAGCCAATATGATTCGAGATCCACCCCCGAACGCGGGCCAGACATCGAGGTTCCCTCGAGGCCCGGCGTGCACGCTCGTGCGCCGTTCAGGGTTGGCTTCTAGGCTGGAGAGATGGCTACCGTAAACCTGACATCAGACGACTTCGAAACCACTGTCCTCGAGCCCGGCATCGTGCTCGTCGACTTCTGGGCCGAGTGGTGCGGGCCCTGCAAGCAGTTCGGCCCGATCTTCGAGGAGGCCAGTGGGGCGAACCCCGACATCACCTTCGCCAAGGTCGACACCGAAGACCAGCAGGCCCTCGCCGGTGCCGCGGGCATCACGTCGATCCCCACGCTGATGGCGTTCCGCGACGGCGTGCTCGTCTTCTCGCAGCCCGGCGCGCTGCCGGCTCCGGCACTCACCCAGGTGATCGACGCCGTGCGCGGACTCGACATGGACGACGTGCATGCGCAGATCGCGGCTCAGCGCGAGGCGACACCCGCCGAGTAGCACGCTCGGCCCTGAGCCTGTCGAAGGGCGCCGCACGACGGACCATTCGACAGGCTCGGCGACCGTCAGTTCGCGGCCACCACCGCGAGCAGCGCCTCGCCGTACTTGGCGAGCTTGTTCTCTCCCACGCCGCTGATGCCGCCGAGCTCGGCGAGCGAGTCGGGGCGGGAGATGGCGATGCCGCGCAGGGTCGCGTCGCCGAAGATGATGTAGGCGGGAACCTCCTGCTCCTTCGCCTCGGCCGACCGCCAGGCCCGCAGCGCCTCGAACAGGTCGACCGCCGCCACGGGCAGGTCGGCGGCGACCTTCGACTTCTTCGCCGCCCGGCCCGCGCCGCGTTCCGGTTCTTTGCGCAACTTCACCGGGCGCGACCCGTCGAGCACGGAGGCGCTCGCCTCGGTGACGGCGAACGTGCCGTATTCGCCCTGAACCGCGAGCAGTCCCTGCGCGAGCATCTGGCGTACGACGCCGCGCCACTCCTGCTCGCTCAGGTCGGATCCGATACCGAAGGTCCTCAGCTGGTTGTGGCCGTACTGCGTCATGCGCGGCGTGGTCTTGCCGACGAGGATGTCGATGATGTGGCCGGCGCCGAAACGCTGCTGCTTCTCGCGCCACAGCCGCACCACGGTGGAAAGCAGCTTCTGCGCGGGGATGGTGCCGTCGACGCCCTCGGGCGGTGTCAGGCACGTGTCGCAGTTCATGCAGGGGGCGGAGGTCTCTCCGAAATAGGCGAGCAGCTGCATCCGCCGGCATTCGATCGTCTCGCACAGGGCGAGCATCGCGTCGAGGTTGGCGCCGAGGCGGCGGCGGAAGGCGTCGTCGCCCTCTGACTGCTGGATCATGCGCCGCTGCTGCACGACGTCTTGTAGGCCGTAGGCGAGCCAGGCCGTCGACGGCAGACCGTCGCGGCCGGCGCGACCGGTCTCCTGGTAGTAGCCCTCGACGCTCTTCGGCAGGTCGAGGTGGGCGACGAAGCGCACGTCGGGCTTGTCGATTCCCATGCCGAAGGCGATCGTCGCGACCATGACGACGCCGTCTTCGCGCAGGAAGCGCGACTGGTTGGCGGCACGGATGCGCGAGTCGAGACCCGCGTGGTACGGGAGCGCGGTGACGCCGTTCTCGACGAGGAAGTCTGCGGTCTTCTCGACCGACGCCCGCGACAGGCAGTAGACGATGCCCGCGTCGCCCGCGTGCTCGCTGCGGATGAGCGACAGCAGCTGCTGCATCGGCTGGTTCTTGGCTTCGATGCGGTACTGGATGTTCGGACGGTCGAAGCTCGATACGAAATGCCGCGCCTCACCGAGCTGGAGCTTGCTGGCGATCTCCTTGTGCGTCACCTCGGTCGCGGTGGCGGTGAGGGCGATGCGCGGCACCGAGGGCCAGCGCTCGTGCAGCATCGACAGCTGCAGGTAGTCGGGGCGGAAGTCGTGGCCCCACTGCGACACACAGTGCGCCTCGTCGATGGCGAAGAGGGCGATGGTTCCGCGGTCGAGCAGCTCGGCCGTGGACGAGACACGGAGACGTTCGGGCGCGAGGTAGAGCAGGTCGAGCTCGCCGTCGAGGTAGGCACGCTCGACGCGGCTGCGTTCGCCCGCGTCCTGCGTCGAGTTGAGGAAGCCGGCGCGAACACCGACGGCCGTCAGGGCGTCGACCTGGTCTTGCATCAGCGCGATGAGCGGCGAGATGACGACGCCGGTGCCCTCGCGTACGAGAGCGGGGATCTGGTAGCACAGCGACTTGCCGCCGCCGGTGGGCATGAGCACGAGCGCGTCGCCGCCGCCGATGACGGTGTCGATGATCGCGGCCTGCTCTCCGCGGAACGAGTCGTAGCCGAACACCTTCTCGAGCGCCTCGAGCGCGGTGGGCACCACAGACGGGGTGGCGCGGGGCGGTCGGACGGCGGTCGTCGAACGCCCGGCCCCTGAGCCCGTCGAAGGGCCTGAGCCTGTCGAAGGGCCTGAGCCCGTCGAAGGGCCTGAGCCGGCGGAGCTGCCCGGGTCGAAGCCGCCCCGGTCGGGGAACGGCGCCTCGTCGTCGAACGGGGGTTCCGCGAAGGGGTCGAAGGGGGGTTCTTCTTCGGGGTCCCAGGGGATCTCAGCGTTCCAACTCACCCGCCGAGTTTACCCAGAGCCGCCGACTCCGGTGGCGCGAGTGCACAACGCGAGACGTCGGCCGCCTTGTGCCCGCACAACCCCCACAACTGGGGTGTGCTACGGGTTGTAGCGATTAAAGGCGGGGCGATAAAATCGTGTCGGAGCGGCACCCGAAGCGCCATCAGTCGCTCCCAATGAGAGCCGTCACGCGGCCGTGTCGAACTGTTCACCCGCCAGTTCGTCACGGCCGCGCACTCGTTGATCGCTTTCGTCCGCCGAGCCCGCTCGGCCCGCGGAGCCCCCGCGGCGCCTAGAACACGAGCACGAGCGACGGCCAGCTGAGCGATCCGCGAATCTGCTCGTTGCCCGCGTAGCTCGCTGTGATCAGGTGGAGTCCGCGTCCGAGGCGGGGCAGCTGCACCGTGGCCTTGCCGGCGTCGTCGGCGTCGAGCGTGACCGTGGCGATCTGCTTGAGTCCGTCGTAGATGGCGACGTCGCCCGTGGGTGCCACGCCGGTCGCCTTGACGGTAACCGTGTAGTTCACCGGCGTGTTGCCGAAGACGATGAGCCGGTCGGCCTGGCCCGATGTCGACGAGGCGAGCTTCGCCACGGTGACCGGGTCTGACGTGGCGCTGCCCGGCAGCGAGCCGTCGGCGGTCGCGGTCACCGTGACGGTGATCGCCGCCCCGGCGTCGGCCGCGGTGAGCTTGTAGGTCGACGCGGTGGCGCCCTCGATCGGCGCTCCCGCACGGTTCCACTGGTAGGCCAGGTCGACGTCGTCGACGCTCCACGTTCCGCCGCTGGCCGTGAGCGTCGACCCGACGCGCGCGTTGCCCGCGATGGTCGGCGCGGTGACGTTCTCGATCGGCGTCTCGACGACCTCGATCTCGATCGGCACCTCGATCGAGGTGCCCGTCTGCGGAACCGTCACGGTGAGCGGCAGCATGCCGGAGCTCGCGTCAGCGGGGATGGTGACGGTGACCGTCGCTCGTCCGACCTCGTCGGTGGTGTCGACGATGGTCGGGTCGATGGGTGCCGTCGCGAGCTCGACTCCGCCGCTCGAGACGACGACGTCGCCCGCGTTCGGCTCGCCGTTGCTGAACAGCAGCGACGACAGTGCGAGGGTGACCTGGTCGCCCGGCGCGTGCGGCCCGGCGGGTGTCACCGTCGCGCCCACCGCGCGCTGTGCGTAGTCGGGGCTGGCGACGGGGTTGGCCTCGAAGTAATCGACCATGCTCTGCAGGTCGATCTTGCCCGAGTCGGCCCGGTTGGTGCCCAGCGCGAAGGTGGCGAAGTTGTCGCCGCCCGACGCGAGGAACGAGTTCACCGTGACGGTGAAGCTGTCACCGGCCTCGACGAGTTCGCCGTTCACGTAGATCGCGTCGATGTGGTCGCCGGCGGGCGCCGCCGGGTCGTAGGTGTACTCGAGCGACTCCGACACCCCGAGCTTCAGGAAGGGGCGTCCGGCTCCCGCCGGCTGCCACTGCTCCTCCAGCACCGCCTTGAGCTGTGCTGCGGTGAGGTCGAGCGTCACGAGCGTGTTGGCGAAGGGCTGCACGCCCGCCGCCTCCTTGTAGGTGACGTTGCCGTCGGGGTCGCTCGCGCCCGTGGACGAGTAGTCGAGGTCGGCGCGGAGTCCGCCGGGGTTCATCAGCGCGATGTCTGCTCCGGCATCCGCCGTCGCCCACAGCTGCACGTCGGCGACGAAGTTTCCGAGCGGCGACTCACCGCCGCGGTTCTCTGAGAACGTCGCCGCGGACTGCTTCGCCCGGTTGAAGTCGGCCGTGATCTCGCCGACCGAGACCGCGCCCTTCACGTTCGCCACGGCGACCGCGTCGGCGACGATCTGCGCCACCTCCGGGTCGGGCGTGTACGCGCCGGCGAGCGGCAGGATCTCGGCGGTGAGGCTGATGATCGCGCCGGTGACGGGGTCGACCGAGAGGTCCATGTGGCTGAACTTCTCGCCGTACTGGCCCGAGGAGAGCACCGGCCGCAACGTGTTGGTGCCGGGGATCGGAATCTCGTGGTCGTAGGCGAGGTGCGTGTGACCGGAGACGATCGCGTCGATGTTGGCGTTGGAGCCGGTGACGATGCGCCCGAAGGCGGAGTCGTCGGTCGCGCTGGCGATGTTCGTCGTCGCCGCGCCCTCGTGCACGAGGAGCACGATCACGTCGGCCTCGCCGTTGGCCGCGTCGCCGTCGCTGAGCTCGTCGGCGACCCGGTTGACCTCGGGCACGACCTCGCGCACCTCGAGGCTGGCGATGCCGGCCGGGCTGACCAGGCTGGGCAGCTCCTCGGTCATGGCGCCGACGAAGCCGACGGTGACGTCGCCGAACTCCTGCAGGTAGTACTCGTCGTAGGCGGGCTCGCCCGTGGCTCGGTCGTAGATGTTGGCCGAGAGGTAGTCCCAGTCGGCGAGCGGCAGGATGCGGTCGTCGACATCGTCACGCCCCTGGTCGAACTCGTGGTTCCCGAAGGCGCTCGCGTCGAGCCCCATCGCGTTCAGGGCGTCGATCGTCGGTTCGTCGTTCTGGATGAACGAGGTGAAGGTGGATGCGCCGATCAGGTCGCCGGCGCCCACGAACACGGTGTTCGGGTTGGCGGCGCGGTAGGAGTCGACCATGCCTGCGAGCACCGCGGCGCCCGCGATGGGCGGGGCGGCCTCGAGCCGGCCGTGGAAGTCGTTGATCGAGAGGATGTCGATGTCGACGGGGGCGGGCGCCGAGTCGAGGCCGACCACTATGGGGTCGTGGTCGCTCGAGCGGTAGGGGGTTCCCGGCTCTGCGGCGCCGAACTCGTAGCCGCGGTCGCCCCACTCGGGCGAGTTGATGTTCCAGACGTCGACACCGGTGACGGATGCCGCGAGCTCGGGTGTCGCGAAGGCGTGGTCGAGCGATCCCAGCTCGCCGTCGAAGGTGTAGGTGTACTCGGTCGGGTCTTTCGCCGGCACGAGGTCGACGAGGCCGGCCGCGGTGAGCACCTGGGCGGGGTCTTCCTGGGCGTAGGCGTTGAAGTCGCCGACGAGCAGCACGTTCTCGCCCTTGGCGGGATCGGCCTTCACGCCGTTCACGAAGGTGACGAGTTTGGTCGCCTGCTCGACGCGTTCGGCGTTGAAGAACCCCTGGAGGTCGGCGGGCTCGGGGGCGGTGTTGCCGCTCGGCGGACTCTTCGACTTGAAATGGTTGGCGACGAGAGTCACGACCTTGCCGGTGCCGACCGTCTCGAAGGTCTGGGCGATCGGCTCGCGGGCGATGTCCCACACGGTCTCGTCGGTGTCGGCGAAGCTGTCGCCGACGGGCGTCACGGCGGCGGGCTTGTAGATGATCGCGTTGGTGATGAAGTCGGTCGTGGCCGCGTCGAGCAGGGCCGGCGGCGTGGGCACGAACGCCCAGGTGCCGGGTGCGCTGGCCGCGTTGAGCGCGGCGACCAGGTTGTCGAGCGCCTCGTCGGGCGCCTCGCCCAGCTTGACGGAGTTCTCGATCTCCATCAGTCCGACCATGTCGGCGTCGAGGGCGTTGATGGCCGCGACGATCTTCGACTGCTGCACGGCGAACGCCGCCGCGTTGTCGGCGCCGCGGGCGTCGCCGCCGAAGGTGGTGAAGTAATTGAAGACGTTGAACGAGGCGGCGGTGACGTCGCCGCCGACCGCGGCGGGGGCCGCGGTGCGGGGGTTGAGCGACTCCCAGGTCGGCTCGTAGGCGGCGTACTCGGCAGGCGAGGCGTCGCTGAGCGGGCGCTGCGGCTGCAGGCGCCAGTCGTCGAAGCCCCAGCCGAGGATCATTCCGGCCGCGGGTGCGACGAAGCGGTCGCCGTTGCGCACGACCGTGGCGGCGTCGAAGTACGGCTGCCCGCCCGGGTGGGCGGCGTTGGAGGTCTGAACGCTGTAGCCGTCGTCGACGAGCAGGCGGTTGGCGCGGTTCGCGGCGGCGATGGCCTGGGCGTCGGGGCCGGCGTCGGTGGTCTCGGTCGCCTTCACGGCGAGGTCTCCGACGTTGAGCCAGAGGCTGCCGAAGTTGAACAGCTGGTGGCTCGAGCTGAGACGCGCGGACTCAGGGCTCACGAGCATGCCCTCGAACGCCTCGCGCGCGGCGCCGGTGACGGAGTTGGGCAAAACCGTGGGGGCGGGCACGCCGACCGCGGTCACGAGCTCGTAGGCGGCGTCGGTGGTCGCCGAGATCTGGGTCTGGCCGTTGAACTCGCTCACCGTGCCGGTGACCGTGACGAGGTCGCCGATCGCGACGGCGGGGTTGGCGTTGGCGGCGAAGACGAAGACGGCGTCGGAGCGTCCGGGCGTGGCATCCGTCGCCCCTCCCGATCCGGCGGTCTGCAGGTAGAAGCCGCGGTAGCCGCTAGCGGTGGCGGCGCGGTAGTCGCCGGTGACGACTCCCTCGACGGTGACGACGGCGCCGGCGACGGGCGTGGCCGCGCCGTCGCCCTGCACGTCGGCGATGGTCGTGGTCGGGACGGCGGCGAGCGCGGCCGACGGGGTGAGGGCCGAGAGGCCGAGGGCGAGGGCTGCCGCGGTGGTGATGGCCACCGCGTTTCGCGCTGCGGCGCGGAGGCGGTTCGGGGCGTGGGGCGTCGGCGTCGTCATAGCGGGAGTTGCTCCTTGAATGGCAGAACTTCACTGTTGCGCCCCGAACGGGGGTCAATTCGTAGCCTATTCACAGGCACAGACATCTGTCGAGGATTCGCCGCGGTTGTAACTCACCGGTAACCATCGATTCACCCGCTAGCGTGTTCGGATGCTCACGGTGCTCATCGGTCTCACCAGCGCGCTCGTGTACGGGGCCGCCGACTTTCTCGGCGGCACGGCGTCGCGGCGCATCAGCCCGGTGCGCGTGACCGCCGTCGCAGCGCTCGCCGGGCTCGCCGTCATGCTGCTCGCCGTCGCGACCGTGCCAGCCTTCTCCGGCTACTGGTCGGGCGACGTGATCGTGCTGGGCGCCCTCAGCGGCGTCACCGGCGCGGTCGCCATCGGTCTGCTCTACGCGTGTCTCGCGATCGGGCCGATGAGCATCCTCTCCCCGCTTACGGCCGTCGTCTCCGCGGTCGTGCCGCTGTCGATCGGGCTGTTCGCCGGCGAACGGCTGCAGACGATCGGGTACGTCGCGCTCGGACTCGCGCTCGTCGCCGTCGTGCTCGTGGGCTTCGTGCCCGAGGAGGGCGCCGTGCGCCCGAGCCTGCGCGGCCTCCTCATGGCGATCGGCTCGGGCGTCTCGATCGGCGTCTTCCTCGTGATCATCGATCAGACGCCGGATGACTCGGGGCTGGTGCCCCTCGTCGTGAACCGGGCGGTCACGGCCGCGATCATGTTCTCGGCCGTCGGGCTCCTCGCGCTGCTCGCGCTGCTGACGATCTCACGCCGGCGCGCGGCACCCAGCACGGTCGCTGAGCCCGTCGAAGCGCCCGCCGAAGCGCCGGCCCACACCTGGCTCCCCGGCCTGCGTCTCGCCATCGCCTGCGGCATCGTCGACGCGGTGGCCAACGCGGGCCTGCTGCTCGGCGTGCGCATCGGCGAGCTCTCGATCATGGCGGTGCTGACGGCGCTGTACCCGGCGGGCACGATCATCCTCGCCGCCGTGGTGCTCAAGGAGCGCATCGCGCCCGTGCAGATCGCCGGACTCGTTCTGGCCGTCGCCGCGGGGGCGATGCTCGCGCTCGCTTGACACATCATCCACCTCCCGTACGCTGCAGGTCGCGCAGCGCCGCGCTCTTCGACTCCAGGAGGGGCGCCTGCTCGGGGTCGGCACTGCGCGGCGGGATGAGCGAGAACACTGCGCCCTCGCGCACGATCTCCCAGCCGTTGTTGTGTGCAGCAGCATGTGGTGATGTCGGCAGAGGAGGATTCCGTCGGCGATGTCGGTCTTGCCGTGGTCACGCTTCCACTGTCGGGTGTGATGCGCGTCCAGGAAGGCGGACGGTCACAGGCAGGCCACCTGCAGCCGCCGTCTCGGGCGGCCAGGGCGATGCGCTGTCGCTTCGTGAACAGGCGCTGCTCGCGCCCCACGTTGAGAGGCTGGTCTGTGAGAAAGTCGATGGCGACCGTCGAGGTCGAGCAGACGGCGCGCTGCACCGTGCTCAGCGAGACCGGGATGTCGACGCCCTCGATGCGTCCGTGGCCGCCGCCGGACTCGAGCGCCTCCGCGTCCACGAGAACCTTCACCGCCGGCACCCCTGACCCGATGATCGCCCGGGTGTCAGAGTCGTCGATGAGCGTCGCCGAACGCAGCAGGTGGATCAGCCCGTCGTGCACATACTGCTCGGTGCTGCGCTCGTCGGCCTCGACCCCGGCCGCCCATGCCCTGTCCGGCTCCGAGACGAAGCGGGGACCTCCCCGGCGCGGCGAGGTCATCGTGTCGTAGAGGCTGTCGAGAAAGGCGGTGGATTCGAGGTCGGCGTCGATGATGCAACGGTTGAGCCCGTTCGGCCGCTTCGACCGCCGCACGGATCGCGCCTCGTAGATCGCCCGCTCCCGGTCGACGATGCCCGCCTCGTCGAGGTCGTCGCGTAGCTCGCGGGCGCGCTTGAACAGCGCGTCGGCGTCGAGGCCGAAAGACAGCAACTCGGCGACCGCCGCAGCGAGCTGCGCCGAGGTCACCCCTTCTGCCGGCGCACCCATCCCCGATCGGATCGCTCGCGCCGCCTCGATCGACAGTGCACCGGAAGCGACGGCCGCACCGACCGGCGCCATCCATGCCTCGCCGTCGTCGGGACCCGGCGCGGCCACGGCGCGCATCATGCCTCCCACATTCACGAGCCCTGTGGCCTCGCGGGCCGTCGACCCGGTCTCGTGCTGCACGAGCTTCGCCGGAGTGCGGAACCCCGAGCGCTGCGCCAGCCCCGAATACCCCAGCTCTGGCCGCGACCGGTGCGCGATCTCTGCGGCGACCGCGGCGGCGCTGGCGTCGATCGCCCGGCGTGCGGACGCGAGTGTTCTCTGGGCCGCGAGCAACTCGTCGTCTTCGAGTGACGCAAAGGCCGAGGCATCCGTCGGCAAGGCGCCTGCACAGACCGAACCCAGCACCGGGTCGAACGAGTCTGCGATGAATGTCATGCATCCATCGTGCCAAGTTAGAACGTATTTATGGTCTCTGCGACTCGACTTGAGGATGACTCGCCGACGACGACGGCTGGGGAGGAGAGGCCGATCGCCGGAACGAGAACCACTTGTGTCCGACGTAGCTGATCAGCGTGGTGATCACCAGCGCGATCGCCTGCGCGGCGAGGGGATGCAGACCGGCGACCTCCACCAGCAGGGGGAGCACCGCGGTGTTGACCGCGAGCGAGATCACGTAGACACCCACGAATCGCGCGAAGTCGACGACGACGTTTCCGGTCACACGGAAGGTGAAACGGCGGTGCAGCACAAACGCGATGCTGATGGCGACGGCATACGACAGGTAGAGGCTGACCAGGTAGCCGGCGAAGAGCAGGAAGAGGGCGTAGAACCCGTAGCCCACCAGGGTGTTGACGCCGCCGACGAGCAGAAACCGCACCTGCTCGCGGGCGAGAAGCGCACGGATACTCACGCGGTCAAGCATAGGTGTGCCGTTAGCCGCCACACTCGAGCGCCTCGTCGAGCACGGTCGTCGGGTTCACCATCGGAGTGACGAGCGCTTCGAGAGCCCGGGATCCGGGCGAAGCGGCCACGATGTCGAAACTGGCCGTGGTGACACCGCCCGGCGGGATGGTGACGACGATTCTGCTGACCGGGTAGGTCGTGTCGTGCAGAGCATCCATCCCTATGGCCGTCCCGTCGACCGCGCGCGCGACGATCGTCGAACCCGGGGGAGCGTACAGCATGACGATCATCCGCTGGAAGCCGATGCGGACGCCCTCCATGACGGAGTTGCCGACGATCGCGGGCGCCAGCGTGCTCGCGGCCACCGGGTCGATGCCGTTCTGGAGGTCGACGGTGACGCGGTAGCTCTCGCGTCCGTCGGCCCGACAGTTGTTCTTCGCCAGGTGGACTGTCTGCTTCAGATAGAAGTTGAGCTTCGCGCCGACGTGGTCCTGGAAGTAGACGCCCACACGGTCGGTCGAGGCGTCGCTGACCGGAAACTCGCCGTGCAGGCCGAACTCGGCTAGTTGCGCCTGCTCGTCGGGGTGAGCGCTCCAGTAGAGCAGGCGGTGCTCCTGCCAGCCCAGTTTCAGCGCCTCGAGGAGCGCTCCCGGGTCGATCAGATCCGACGTGAGCCGGGTGAACATCGCGCTGACGGCCTCTCCGTAGACCGCGTCCTGCGCGACGTTGTTCGCCACCAGGTCGGCCGAGCTGTAGCGCTGGTAGACCTCGTTGAGCAGGAGCGGCACGAGACTCTCGCGGGTGAGCACGTCACCGGTCGACAGGGTGATCGGCTCGGTAGCCCCCACGACGTACGACAGCGCCACCGGGTCGATGGAGACCACGCCGTCGATCCAGTAGCCGAAGTGGCGAAACCAGATCTCCCGGGTGATCTCGCTCGCGGCCGCGAAGCTTGGCCGAAGCGTCGTGTCGGCGATCGAGGTGCCGTAGCTGCCCCCGTGCACCTCTCGTGCGCCGTCTGGCATCGCCACCACCGGCTCGTCGTACTTTCCGAAGTCCACTGCCGCGGCGGCCGTCGACTCGAGGTCGATCTTTCCGCCGTCGACCTTCAACACGGCGAATGAGAGCGCGGCGCCGCCCAGTGCCCGCGACTCTGCCGGGTTCTGAAACATGACCACGTATGTGCGCGGAGCATCAGACCCGAGCATGGCCGGCAACAACGGAACCGTGGAGTCGAGCCGCAACAGCAGCGGCGTGATGTCGGTCAGCAGTTCTGCGATTCGGGCGCGTGCTGCCGCCAGCTGTTCGATGGTGCCCGACGTGTCGATCGCCTCGACTGCCTTGAGCGCGTCGGCTGCGCCCTCGCTCGCCTCCGCGACCGCCGGTCCGGCTGCGATGAGCGGTCCGAGGTCGATCACCCCCGCGGTGGGGGCGAGGGTCTCCGGGTTGATGCCCTCTGCGGCTTCGAGCAGCGGCGAGACGACCCGGTCGATGACGCTGCCGGTCAGCGCGGCGAGCTCGCGAAAGGCGGCGAGATTCACACCGGCGACCGGGATGATCTCGCCGACCCGCCAGACCGGATCGCTCGTCAGTTCGATCGCCTTGTCCGTGTGGTCGGCGATCTCCTCCAGCGTCGCCTCGGCGCCGTATACGTCGAACGCCAGCCCCTGCGCCTCGAGCTCGCTCATCAGCGCCTGAGCCGCTTCCAGTTCGGCCTTCGCCTGCAGCGCGCGAACCGCGATCCATGCACCGAACGCCGCGACGACGAGCACCACCCCGACGATTCCCCAGACCACCCACCGGTTTCTCGCGCGCGTGCTCGCACGCTTCAACTCCGTCGACCGGTCATTGTCGGACATTTCGTCATCCAAGCACAGCAGACCGGACCCGATTTGGGTCTTGTTTTGTTAGGAAATCGCGGATGCCACGAGCCTGCGACTTCGACGCGCGCCGCTCACGGCGCGGAGTTCTAGCGCCGCTGCTCGGCCGCGCGCCGGTCGAGCTCGACCAGAGAGTCGCGGTGTGACACGATCAGCCGCAGCGTCACCGACGCGGCGGCCCCGATGAGGAACCCGGTGGTGTTCGACACGAGATCGCGCACTTCGGGGTAGCGGCTGGGAAGGAAGGCCGCCTGCGAGAGTTCGATCAGGCCGGAGAAGGCCGTGCCCAGAAGCAGCAGGGTCCACCAGGCTTTGCGAGGAATAAGCAATGCCGAAAAGACGCCGAGGGGAACGAACATCAGGATGTTGCCGAAGAACTCGATATCGAGAAACTGGATGCTCGTTATGCCGCGCAGTTCGAGCTCGTACAGGAATCGGTCGACGATGCGGCCGACCAGGCCCGTGCCCGGCATCTGCGGTGTGAGCGTGATGAGGAGTACGAAGACGACGTAGATCGCAAGCGCCGCCGAAACGAGTCTGCGACGAAAACGGGAAGCTCTCATTAGCCGACGGGCACGGTGGCGCAGTCAAGGGGCAGCGAATCGACAACGGTGGGGTTCACCATCGGGGTAATCGCGGCTTCCAGGGCCTTCGCGCCCGGTGCGGCCGCCACGACATCGTAGGAGACCGTGGACGTTCCGCCAGCGGGGATCGTGACCTTCATGTAGCGCACCGGATACGCGCCGTCGTGCTTGACTTCGACCCCCTGCGGCTTGCCATTCAGTCCGGCGCCGATGACCTCGGAACCGGGCGGGGCGTAGATCATCACGACCATTCGCTGGTCGCCCTTTTTCACCTTCTGAACCTTGTACTGGCCGAGGATCGATGGCGAGAGAGTGGAGACGGCTGCGGGATCGATCGCGTTGGTCAGTTCCACGGTGACGCGGTAGTTCGGTCGCCCGTCTGGTCGGCACGTCGCCTGCTGCAGGTGGACTTTCTGCTGAAGATAGAAGTTCATCTTCGCCCCGACGTTGTCTTGGAAATAGACACCGATTCGGTCGGTCGTGGCGTCGCTGACCGGCAGCTCTCCGGTCAACCCGGCCGCGGCCAGCTGCGCCGTCTCGTTTTCGCGCGCGCTGTAGATGAGGATGCGGCGTTCGCTGGTGCCCTGCATGATCGCGGCGATGAGAGCCTGCGGATCCAGCGGACCCGACGTGAGCCGCGAGAACGTCGCTGCGACCGCCTCCCCATAGACCAGGTCCTGCGCGGCGTTGTCTTTGAGAACCTTCCCTGAGTTGTACCGCTGGTACACAGTGTTAAGCAGAAGCGGCACAAGGGTGTCCGGGCCAAGAACGTCGCCAGTCGACAGGGTGATGGGATCTGTGGCTCGGAGCACATAGCTCAGCGCCACAGGATCGATCGACACGATGCCGTCGACGTTATATCCGAACTCGCGCAACCACATCTCTTGCGTGATCCGAGCGGTGTCAGGAAAACTGGGGCGCACCGTGACGTTGGCAATGAAAATCCCGTAGTCCGAACCGTAGAGTTCTTCGACGCCGTCGGGCGGGGCGACGACGGACTCGCCCCATGCTGTGAAGTTCTGGAGCCCAGCGGGGATGGTCTCCTGAAGCTCGATACGTCCCTGATCCATCTTCATGACCGCGAACGACAGGGCGGTGCCGCCGAGGGCTCGAGCCTCCGCCGGGTTCTGGAACATAATCACGTAGGTGCGGGGCGCCTCAGAACCGAGAGCCGGGGCAAGGAGCGGGACCACTTGGTTGAGCAAGGCTAGGGGCTCTTCGAGCTGTGCAAGAAGACCTGTGATCTGCGTCTGAGCCGCAGCAATCTGGTCGACCGTGCCTTCTGTCTCGATGGCTGCCGCCGCGGCAGATACGCTCGCGAGCCCTTCGTTCGCCTCGGCGATTGCCGGAACGGCCGCGATCAGTGGTGCGAGATCGAGGGCGCCGTCTTTCGGAGTCAGCGACGCGGGGTCGAGCTGTCCAGCGACACTCATCAGGGGATCGACGACCTCGGTGATCACCGAGTCCGTCACCTCAGCGAGCTCCCGCACGGCGCGCAAGTTCGGACCCGCTACGGGAACCCACTCGATTGCCTTCCAAAAAGGGTCGTTTGCGAGTTCGGCCGCCTTCGCGGTGTGACCAGCAACCGAATCGTAGGTCTTCATCGCTCCGTCCATGTCGAAGGCCAGAGCTTGCGCTTTGAGCTCGGTGATCTCACTTTGAGCGGACTCCAACTCGTCTTTGGCTTCCAGCGCGCGGGTGCCGACCCAGGCCGCGTAGGCGGCCAGCGCCGCGAGAACCAGAATGACGCCTACGATGAGCCAGAACCACCAGCGGGTGTAGAACCGCTTCCGGGGTCCCCGAAATGTTTTGCGACGTCGGGACGGAGTGTGGTCAGACATTCGGCCATTCAACCACACGAGTCCTGCTCAATCCCTGAGACGAAGCCGACGTCCCCGCGCCCCTTTCTTTCCGGTCGGGCGTAGTCAGCAGCGTTTGGCACCAACCGCAGGTCCGGGGGCGAGGCCTCAGACAGCCTGTCGGCCGTCGAAGGCAGTTTCGATGATGACCTTCGTTGCGTGCTCTACGGAGAGCTTCTCGGTGTACAGGGCCCGCGCGGAACGAGATATGTCCTGGAGGGTCCCATCGCGCTTCGCATTCACCAAGCGGGAGATGGAGTCCTGAAGGGCGCCGACGTCACCGGCGGAACTGGAAAAACCTGCCCCAGCGTCTTCCACAATTTGGCCGGCATCGGATGAGTCCTCGATGCTCACGACAACGGGAACACCGTAGGCACAGAATTCGGAAATTTTGGCTGAGAATGTGGGGATGGTGACGTTCGGGATCGTGATCGCGATGCCGGCATCGGCATCAGTGAGCAACGCGCGGTAGTCGCTACGAGGCAGTCTGCCTAAAAAGCGCACCGACTTGAGCCCCAACTCCGCCGCGGATCGTTCGAATGCTTCTCGCTTCGGACCGTCGCCCACGACCGTCGTTACGAGATCGGGATGCTCCCTCTCTAGCTGGACCAGTGCGGCGAAAAGGACCTCGAGTCCTCGGCCCTCGATCATCTGTCCCGCCCAGAGCAGGTTGAACTCCGCGCTGGTCCGTCGGTAGCGCTGGACCTCGAGCTGGTCGAACCCCGCTTGATCGAGGTTCGACCAAGGAGCGGCTATGGATATTCGCGCGTTGATCCCTGGGTGGTACCTTCGCAAAAAGTCGACGTTCCTGGGGGTCATGACGACAATGGCGTCGGCGCCAATCAGCGCATTGCGTTCCAAGTACTTTAAGAGCCCCGCCGGCACCCATCGCGCAATTCGCCCGATCTCGATGTGCTGAATAGGAAAAAAGTCCCAGAGCACCATGGCCGATCGTTTCGTCCCCCCGCTCGCGCGCAGTCGACGGGGGAAGTACCAGGTGAACATCCCAACCGACGTGTAGACGACGAGGTCGAATTCCTGCTTCGAAGCCCAACTGAAACCAGCGGTATGAAGGCGCCACAGCGTCGTCGCATGGTTAACCAACCTCCCGACAGCTCCTGACCGCTTGCGCTGCGGACCCGCGCTGAAGAGGTTCACTCCGGGCGAAATCTCGCCCTGAAACCCCTTAGCCCAAGGATTCTTCGTATCGATCGCAAGAACCGACACGTGATGGCCCGCGCGTGCAAACTCGTCTACAAGGTCGTCCATCAGCCAAGGCGAGTTCCTTGGTCCTGAATAATCAGCAGTGACAACTAGAACGTTCATTCGTGCGGATTCCTGATGATTCACGGAGTCGAGCCCTTCACCGTTAGATAGCTAGTAATCGACTGGCGCCGTTGGAGGATTATGGCGCCAGTCAAGACGGTGAGCGCTGTCACGACCAACGTCGCGATGCCGGCTCCGACTGCACCTGATGTGCTGGAAAGCCAGCCACCCACGGAAATCCAAAGGAGACCAGCGACCACGTTCAGCACCAATAAGGGTCGCTCGAGGTCGCAAAGTATCATGAGCGACCCGATCTGCCCGCCCAGGACTGTGAGCATGGATGCAATCACAAGAAGCACGAGAACGCCAGACGCGGGCGCGAACGGCGCGCCGAACAGAACCTGAATTGTCCACGCGGGGAAGACGATAAGAAAAAGCGCTGGCACGGCCACTAAGGCGCTCGAAATCAGAACCGCTCTTCTCAGGTATCTGTTCAGGCCCGCAATGTCACCGCGGGTGAACAAGACGGCAATCTGCGGTGTCATAAACGACACCTGAACGGTCGTGACGAAGGTGATCATCACGGCGACGCGCTGCGCGACCGTGAAGAACGCAACCTCGCTCTCGGAGCTGACCACGCCGAGAACAAGAATCGGAGCCCACGTGATCGCGTAGATCAGGAGCGCACTGCCCATCATCGAGCCCAAGCGGACGAAGTTGACGCGCCAGAACGAGGTTCGCGGCGCAGTTGGCAGTCCAGCCGAACCGCCCCGCTTGCGAATCGTCGAGATCATCAACGGAAGCGACCACGCCGCGGCCGCCCACGAGGCCGCGGTCAAGAGCCAGAGCGCCGACGACAAGTTCGCCAACCCCGCTGCCCACAGTCCCGCTTGGGCGAGGGTGATAACGGCGGGAACTGTGCCGAGCTCGGCAAACGTCCCTGCAGCAATTTTCCCGTTTCCTCGCAGCGCCGACCCGCTGAGCACAGAGAGACTCAAGGGGAAGACCGCCGAAGCGACGATCCAACCCAAACCAGAGAACTCCTTGAGGTTGACGCTTCCGCCGAGCACCGCCGTGAGAACGAACCCAACGACTACGAAGGCAACACTGCTCGCGACCAAGACGATCAGCACCATAGACCAAATGTCTCGCAGGAGCCCCGTTGGTCCATTCGCCGAAATTCTGAGCACGAGATTGTCGGTCCCGAACCGGCCGAATGCGGCCGCAACGTTGAGCACTGAATAGGCCAAGAAGAACAGTCCGGTGTCGGCCACTCCGAGTGAGCGAGAGAGAACGAGCGCCATCAAGAAGGAGACCGCAACGGCCGCGACTCTGACTACTATCACGTCGAGTGAGCTCGACTTGAGTCGAGCCAGACCTGCACGCGCGGCGTTGTTGAACACGGCTAAACCCTACCTAAGCTCTGCGACCGAGAAATGCGCCCGGCGCACGGCTTGAGTCTGGTATCCGCGTTCACGGCCCGAACCAGCCGCCAGAGTCGGCGGATACTCGGGGCTCTCCGCCCTCATCGAACTCGGAATGAGCGGTGCTACGATGTTGGCTGGTGAAGCACGAGCATATTTGCTCATTTTTCTCTGTACTGGGGGCAAGTTTCTTGAAGGCACATGGCCTCGACCCAGAAGTCGCGGAATCCGCTACGGAGCGATTCTCAAGCGCGGTCTGGCTGCCAAGCCTTGTTCTCTATTTCGCCATCACCATTCTGAAGTCCAGCCCACTGGGCTTTCTAGCGCACGACACACTCTGGAACGTTCTTCAGTTCGGCCCCATATTGGTCACGTCGGCGATGCTTCTCTTTCCGCTGGGTTGGCGGTCGACCACACGGCGTCAGAAACTGATCGTGTGGGCCGCCGCGGGTTTCGTGGTCAGCGTCTCGATCAGTCTCGTCGGCTCGATTCACCTACCGACATCAGCGGCTCAGTTTCTCATTCTCATCCTGATGCTGGGATTCGTGCTGCTCACGTTCGCCAGGAGGTGGAACGGCCGGCTACGGATCGAGCGCGATCTTCTTTCAGTCTTTGCGTTGATTAGCGTCAACCAACTGATTGGCGTAGCCGGGGCCGCATTCGGCGCTCATTGGGCGATTGGCGACTTCTACCGCTTCACTGGCACGACAAACAACGCCAACTTTGCCGGAATGCTGTCCGCCATCGGTTTAGCGATCGGTGTGCCGCTATTCGTGAGGGCCGACCTGCGTGCGCGGATTGTGATTGGGGTTGCGGGGGCAGTCCTGCTGCTCTCGCTCCTCCTCAGCGGATCTCGCGGGTCCATGGTTGCCGTCGGAGTCGGAGTTCTCCTTTTCTTGACGACCCAGCGCTATTGGCGAACGCTGCTCTCGGTCTCGATAGGGCTGGTAGTGGGCGCTGCTGGCTTGTTCATCCTTGTTCCGGGCGTGCTCAATCGGGTCAGCGAAGGCGACCTCACGTCAGGTCGCGTGGGCCTGTACGCGACCGTCCTCAACCATTGGCTCGAACATCCGGTCGCCGGAATCGGGTTTAGGACGACACAGACGATCGATGGAACTTCGGGTTTGGAAGCACACAACATATTCCTCTCGGTCCTGCTCGAAACCGGGGCGCTGGGCCTAATCGGATTCCTATTCCTTCTCGGATCGATCTTCTACGTCGGGCGTGCAAACCCTCTGGCCGGAGCGGCAGTCACAGTAGTCGTCATGGAGTTGACCGAATCGTCCCTCTTCGGGTGGGGCGCACCCACCGCTCTGTTCTCTTGGATTGTGCTACTCGCCTATGCCAAGCTGGGCCAATTTTCCGCGGAACCTCCAATCCGCCCGCTTACCCTTCGGCGAGTTGCTCCCGAGGTCGCCGTCTAGCAGCCGCGCGGGCCCTAGATCGACGTGATGCGACAAAGAAAAGCCACACGTCCCGGAGGCTAACCTCTGGCACGCGTGGCTGAATCTGAAAACGCCCTAGACCTCTCGTCCTATCGAGCTGTTGTTACCGGCACTCGAACTCCGGTACGAGTGTGGTGAGTTTTAGCGGTCGATCGGATGAAGTTCACCACCCGCCGCGAAGTATCGGCGATCTCGTATTCTGCAGGCACGGCGCTAAGACCGTCCTCGTCGAACTGCTGAAGAGTGATTCGCACGGCGTCCAGAACGCTGTCCGCCTCGACACCACACGTGATTGTCCCGCCCACGTCGATGGCCTCAGGACGCTCGATGGCGTCGCGCAACGACACAGCGGGGAAACCGAGAACTAGCGATTCCTCGCTTATGGTGCCACTGTCGGAGAGAACCAGACGAGCAGACTGCTGAAGCTTTATGTAGTCGTTGAATCCGAATGGCGCGTGGAAAACGAGCTTGCTTTTCAGCTCTTCGGACTGGCCCTCAAGCCGCTTGCGTGTTCTCGGATGCGTCGAAACCAGGACCGGCAAATCATATGCCTCGGCCAGCCTGCCGAGGGCGTCGAGCACCGCCGCCAAACGTTCGGGGTTGTCGACATTCTCCTCGCGATGGAGGCTGACCAAGAAGTATCCCCGCTCAGTCAGGCTCTGTGCTTCAAGAATCTCGCTTCCGTCGATTCCTCCCGCGTTGCCCGCGAGAACTTCACGCATCGGAGAGCCGGTGAGCAGTATTCGGGCCGGATGAATTCCCTCACCCAAGAGATTGCGACGCGCATGCTCCGTGTACACCAAGTTGTAGTCCGACACATGATCCACCAGGCGCCGGTTGGTCTCTTCCGGTACGTTCTCATCGAACGAACGGTTGCCCGCTTCCATGTGGTAGACGGGGATCTTCATGCGCTTAGCCATCACGGCAGAGATGCAGCTGTTCGTATCCCCTAGGACGACCATCGCGTCCGGCTTCTCGGTCAGCAGTACCTGCTCGACCTTTTGAAGGATCGACCCGAGAACGGCTCCGAGAGAGCTGGTGTCGGCTTCTAGGAAATGGTCCGGTTTGCGCAGCCCGAGGTCGTCGAAGAACACCTCGTTTAGTTGATAGTCGTAGTTCTGGCCGGTGTGCACGAGAACGTGGTCGGTGTACTTGTCGAGTCGCTTGATGGTCGCGGCGAGACGGATGATCTCGGGGCGGGTCCCAACGACCGTCAGGACTTTCAGTCTCTCAGTCATGTCGTACTGCCTCTGCGATCGTGTCCGGAAACGCCGGGTTGAAAATGTCGTTGGTCCAGAACGAGGTGTACAGCGTTTCTGGCCCGGTGTTCGTGATGTTGTGCGACCACATCGTAGGCATGTCTACGGCAGCCGGCGCATCGCCGGTAACTTCGAACTCGATCACATCGTCGGTGAACATTCTTCTTAACGCGATCGTCGCGGTCCCCGAAAGCACGGTGAAACGCTCGACTTTTCGTCGATGGAAATGATCCCCGCGACTAATTCCCGGTTCCGTAGTCGAGAAAGACGACTGACCGGTTCCACCGTGTGTACGGATTATCTCGAAGAAGGATCCGCGTGAATCCGCGTGCCGGGTCAGCTTCACCGGCGCTTGTGTCGGAAAGGTGAACGAGCGGTAGGTGTTGAAGAGGTCCCGGTCGAAGTTGTTCGCGACGTCGGGAATCTCACCCCGAGAATAGACTGCCGAAATTGCGACGAGCTTCTGAAGAAGTTCCGAAACAGCGATGTCCATCTCGAGACCCGCCTGATCCGCAATAGGCGTCACACCGCTCAACAAGTCCGCCGCGTTCTGCACGTGCAGCAGCGTAAGTGTCTTGTCGTTCTCGACAGAAGGGGTTTCGCCGTTCGCGATGAGATGACTGAACGTCGAGGTGACCGCATTATAAAAGGGACGGCCATGCTCGCCGAAGAGATTGGGCAATAGCACGTCGTCGAACTTCGCTCCGACCGCAGCGGCGGCATCGGCAAGCACCTGACTCGCCCGAGACTTGGATTCGCCGTATATCGACCCGTTCGTAGCCTGAGTCGAGTTGGCGAACGCGATGGAGCGCGGGGCAGATGCCGCAGAGCGAATTGCCTCCGCGAGCTGCGTCGCGAATAGAACGTTTCCGTCAGCCACTTCGTCATCACTGCCCCTGTTGATACCGGCGACGTGAATGACTCGGTCTGCGCCATCGACGGCAGCCGTGGCCGCCGTGAGATTGAACGCGGCGCCCATGTCAACCCGACTGACATCGGCGCCCTGCTCGACCAGCGCCGAGCGCAAATGCCAGCCGAGAAACCCGTTGGATCCGGTGATTGCGATACGCGTCATGCTCAGCGCGACCGCTCCGCCGCACGGCCGGCGAGAGCAAGCTCGGCACGAATCTCCGGAAGGGTCAGGAGCAGCCCCTCAATGTCAGAGACGCTCATTCGATCGACGGTGTGCGAGTCGTAGTCCGAGTACTGCGTCTGAGTGACGTCTCCCTCTTCCACATAGACGCTGTAGTTGAGGTCACGGTTGTCGGCAGAAATGCGGAAGTACTCGCCCATGTCCTGGGCGCGAGAGAGCTCCTCTCGGCTCGCAAGCGCCTCGGAGAGTTTCTCGGCGTGGCGCGTGCCGATGACCTCGACAGAGGCGGAGGGCTGGAACAGGTTAATGACGGCTTGGGCGAGGTCGCCGATCGTGCATGACTCCGCCTTGCGTATGAACAGGTCGCCCTGCAATGCGTTCTGAAAAGCGAACTCCACGAGGCTCACCGAGTTATCAAGTGACATCATGAATCGCGTCATGTCGGGGTTGGTTACGGTGAGGTTTTTACCGGCTTTGAGCTGACGGATGAAGAGGGGGATGACCGACCCGCGCGAATACATCACATTGCCGTAACGCACGCACGAGACCGTGGTCTCGGCGTTCGGGTTGTTCAGGCCGTGCGATTGCGCGACTTTTTCCATCATCGCTTTGCTCATACCCATGGCGTTGACGGGATAGACGGCCTTGTCCGTGCTGAGGCAGACGAGGGAGGACACACCCGACGCTTCGGCGGCACGCACGACGTTCTCGCTGCCAATGACGTTGGTCTTCACGGCTTCCATCGGAAAGAACTCGCAGGAAGGCACCTGTTTTAGCGCGGCGGCGTGAAAGACGTAGTCGACGTCGCGCGTGGCACGCTCGACGCTCAGGTAGTCGCGCACGTCACCGACGTAAAAACGCACCCGAGGGTCGTCGATGTCGTGGCGCATTTGGTCCTGCTTTGCCTCGTCGCGGCTGAGCACGCGGATTTCTGCAACGTCGCGTTCGAGGAGCTTTTTGGTGACGGTGTGACCGAACGATCCGGTCCCGCCTGTGACCAAGATCCGCTTGCCTGCATATTCGTCGCGCATTGTGTTCTCCTTCAATTGGCTTTGAGGCACATCTGGAATGACGCGACGAGAGCGCTTAAATCGTCGACCGCGACATCCTGGTGCACAGGGAAGTTGATGATGTGTTTGGACAGATCGTTCTCGAGTTCAAAGCCGATTCGCACTGGCTCGATAAGCGTGTGATAGAGGCTGACCATTCCGAAGCCTGCCTCGTTCATAACACGATAGATGGCATCGCGGTTGTCTCCCGCAATGCGTACCGGGAGCGTCTGGGGAACGTCGTCGGCGTCGAGCCGTGGCCATATCAGGGTGAACGCGGTGCCGTGCTCGGGGAGGGCGCGCAGTAACTCTACGATGGTCTCGAAGTTGCGGCGTCGGGCACTCGCGATCGACGCCCAGTTATACGAGAGGATCGTGCTGGCCAGGGCAGGACGAGTCGACTTCTGGCTGGTCACGAGGTCGGTCCGCGGGTAAGTGATCATCCCGCCCTCGCCGACGGGAAACATTTTATGGAGCGAGAAGAGATTCATGTCGCCGAACGAACCGGCGCCGCCGGTGCCACGCGACGAGTAGAAGCCGTGGGCGAGGTCAGAGACCAGCAGCATGCCGTGGCGGTCCGCGAGCTGGCGAAGCTCGGCAGTTCGCGGATCGGTGCGTCCGAAGTAGTGGATCACGACGAGCACTCGGAAAGACTCCGTTTTGAGCATTGCGCTGAGCGCCTCGACGTCGACGGACAGATCGTCATGCAGTGCATAGAAACCGGCTCGGGCACCGACATTCAAAACCGGGTCGAAAACTCCGCTGCCCTCGTTCGCCGACCAGCCGATATAGGCCGGCAGCAGCACTCCCTCCTGGGGGTCGTCGAGGACCGCGGTCAAGAAGTCCTCCATGCCTTCCCGCGCTGACGCGTAGAAAAAGGCGGGCTGCAGTTGTGTCTGCGGGTCGACAGCGGTCTTGGTAATTGTCGTCATGAAGCGGATCCTCGCGGAGTTCGCCCCGGTATGGCCAGCGACATACGGTCGCTCAGCCCCTCGAGGCGGTAGTGAACGGTGATTTCGTGGAGGGCAGATTCGGGGACAGACACGAACGCCGTCTTCAAGCCAGGGAACATCTCGCCCAACCCGGCCAAAAGGTCGTCGTCGAGGAAGCTGGGGAGCGATCGTGAATTTAGGATCGCCGGACCGAGCAGCCCCACGGTTGTCGGACCGCCTCCAGCGTCGACAACAAGTTCGCAGAATCCGTAGGCGTCGTACGTCGCGAGCGAGCTCGGCAACCCGACCACGCGCAGATCGGCGTGGCCCTGCGGGATCGGACGGGTGGTCCACGCGCTGGTGGACTCGGGCAGGTAGCCCATGCGGGCATACAGTCTGCGGGCGCGCTGGTTGTCACGGAAGACGTCGAGCTTCATCGTGCTGATGTGCGGTCGTGCCTCGAGGAAATCGTCGATGAGGGCAGTGGCAATGCCTCTGCCGCGGGCAGACTCGGTAACCGCGACGTAGGAGAGGAAGCCGACACCGTCTTCGAGAATTCTGAAGTCGGCGAACCCGAGCAGCCGGTCGTCGTCGGTAGCACGTGCGGAGGCAAGCACTCGGTCGGGAGTGGCTCTCGGATATCTGACTGCGACCGCGAGATGCGCCGCCATGCCGGGCTGTGCGTAGGCGAGGAAGGGCGCTCGCGATGGGTCGAACGAGTCTCGCACGAGCTCGACGATTGCAGCAGTGTCATCGACGCGCACCGGTGCTAAAACGAAATCAGCCATTTTTCCGAGCCGCTCGTCGCTCGTCGTCGAAATTTAGCATCTTTGACTCGGGGTCCACTTCGATGCCGCTGCTCTTCACCACTCGCAGAACCGTGAGCGCGAGGATGCGAAGATCCAAGCGAAAGGACAGGTTGCGCACGTACCAGACGTCCATCGCCAACCGCGCGTCCCAGGATGCAGTATTGCGACCGTTCACCTGCGCCCATCCCGTGATTCCGGGCTTGACGGCGAGGCGCAACATCTCCGCTTCGGTGAAGTGCTCGGTGTAACGGACGAGCAACGGGCGAGGGCCGATCAGAGACATATCCCCGCGCAACACGTTGACGAGTCCGGGCAGCTCATCGAGGCTCGACCGCCGAAGCATGGAGCCAAACCGGGTAAGCCGAAGCCCGTCGGGCAGCAGCCCTCCCGAAGCATGCCGCTCGTCCGTCATCGTGCGGAATTTGTACATGGAGAAGAGTTTGCCGTCTTTGCCCGGTCGCGCCTGCTTGAAGATGACCGGCCCTCCGAGCTTCGCCCGCACGGCAAGGGCGACGACGCCCATTGGCACGCAAAGAGCTACAAGACCCGCGAGGGAGGCCGCCACGTCGGTCGCCCGCTTTACCGCCAGAAACCGCGGCCTGAGCAGACTCGCCTGCTCGAGGGATTCGATGAATTGGGCTGTACCCACCTTCAGCGCCAGTTTTTCGCGATAGAAGCGGCTGCCTGATTCGCCCATCGCTCGACGCTGTTCAGGAGCGAGCGACTGCAACCGGCGGATGGCCGCGGCTAGGGCTTCTGCGTTTTCTGGCTCGAACGCGATTCCCGCAGCAGCCTTCTCCACCATGTCCGCAGCATCGCCTTCTACGCCCATCAGGATTGGTCGACCGGCCATCAGGTAGGCCTGGGTTTTTGACGGAATCGTTATCGCGAAAAGTGGATCGCGGCGCAGGTGCACAAGCAGCGCATCCGAAAGTGTCAGGATCTCGCCGATCTCTGCAATCGGGCGGCGCGCGAGGAAGGTCACGTTGTCGAGTTTCATGGCGGTCGATCGTCCTCGCAGGCGCTCGAGATCCAGCCCGCCACCGACTAGCACTATCCGGATCTCCTGTCGGTCGCGTAACAACGCGGCGGCATCGAGAACCGTGTCGAGCGCCTGCACCGTGCCCATGTTGCCGGCGAACGTCACAGTGAACCTGTCGTCGAACCCCAGCTCGCTGGCCCTGCTCGCCGTGGGCGCGCTGACGTCGATCTGCTTCTCGTCGGCCCAGTTCGGGATGACGTCGATGCGGCGCTCAGGAACCCCGCGCTCGACGAGCAATTTCTTGAATCCGGGCGAGAGCACCGCGACACGCGCAGCGGAGCCGTAGATGCCCGCCATCGCCTTTCCGACCGCCCGCAGAATTTTCGGACGATTGAGCATCCCCGTCACACCGAGAGTGTCGGGCCACAGGTCTTGAACGTCGTAGACAAAGGGCACGCCACGCAACCACTTGGCAACTAAAGCTGGCAACCCGACAGTCGCCGGCGGGTGATAGACATACGCGACATCGGGGCGTTTTCCCGCGAGCACGCCGACGCTGGCGGATGCTGCGAAGCTCGCGTAGTTGAGAACGCGCTTGACGCTCGATCCGTCGTGGCTTGGGTAGAGCGGCAGCCGCAAGACGTTCACGCCCTCGACCACCTCGCGCTGGAATGACCGGATCTTGTAGCCGTCGTAGACCTTGCCGCCGGGATAGTTGGGGAAACCAGTGAGCACCTGCACCTCGTGACCCTGCTGGATGAGTTCCTTAGCGAAAAGGAGTCCCTTAAAGGTCGGTTCGGGGTCGAACCACTGAGTGATCAAGAGGATGCGCAAGGGACGCACGAGACCTTCCGTAGTAGTTTCCGGCCGAGAAGACGCCATCAAAGGACGATGCGGTATTCGGGAAAATAGTGCGAGCCCTCAGGCCACTCGCGCTCTGCCGCCGCGAATTCCGCGCGTTTCGCCGCGACCAATTTTTCGTTCACAACGGGCTGCAGCACGCGCTGCCCTGACTTGAAATCTACTGCACCATTAGGGGCGAAGGAGCGCTTGTACCGCTCGATGCCGTCGCCGGGGGTTGGGCCTCCGCCGAGAACGAAGTGCTTCTTGCCCTTGGTTCGCGCCCAAGTGACCACCTCGAACTTGAGCAAGTCGTTCGGTCGGAACTCGAAGGCCTCGCTATCGGTGCCACCTAAGAAGGAGTACACCGATTCGTCTGAGACCAGCACCAACTCGGTCGAGATGATCACGCCGTTTTGCCGCGCGTGGAAGAAGGCAAACTGTCCGGGTAGACGGTCGATGATGGCTTGAAAGAAGGAGCGGGGAAAAAAGTATCCGGAGCTGGCGTCGCGTCGATCGAGCGTGCGCTCGTAAATCCGAAGGAAGTCGTCGAGATACTCGCCACTCTCGTCGGTCGTCACAGAAATCTCGTTGCGCAAAGCCTTCTTGACGTTCTTACGCACTTTCTGCTCGAAGCCCATCCATATGGACTCGTCGGTGCCCTCGAGCGAGATCACGATGTTGGTCGACCTGATGACCACCTCCCCCGGGTAGGGAAGGTAGCTGTCGGCGAAAAGTCCGAATCGGATGAACTCAGTCACGATGTTGTGGCTTATGACCCAGTTATCGAAGCCATCCCAGAATTCCTTTGCGAGCGCCGTCGCCGACCCGGTGATCCACGCTTGCGGACCGCCATAGCCGTAGGGTGTGATGAGGTCGCTCGCGGGAGCTTCTGCGCCTTCGCCCGGCAGGTCGATCGGCCGTCGAACAAACGTGTAGAGCACCGAACCCTCGGCCGAGGTCAAGTGCGCCCCCATCGCGGATGCACCGTCGGCCGCGAACAGCGCCACGTAGTCAGGGTGGTTGTACACCTCGCGTTTTTCGGTCGCAGACCATGCCGCGATCCAGTCGTCGCGGTCACGGGGGTCGCTGGCATTCCAGACGACGAATTCGGTCTCCATGCCGTTAGCCCGTGACGGCGCGTTGGTCAAGAAACGAGTGCAACGCACCGCGAACCCGGTCGATTTCCGCTTCATCGAGCGCCGAGCCGCTGGGCAGGGTGAGTCCCGTCGCGAACAGGCGCTCCGAAGTTCCGTCGACGACTGCGGGAGCGTCGGCGAACACGGGCTGGAGATGCATGGGCTTCCAGAGCGGACGGCTCTCGATGTTCTGCTCGAGCAGCGCTGCACTGAGCTGGTCGGAGGTCCATCCGGTAACGCCGGTGTCGATGACGATCGACGTAAGCCAAAAGTTGTCCTCGTCGTCGTCAGTCGCGCCGAAGATGGATACTCCCTCGACTCCGGCGAACAGCTCGTGGTAGAGCTCGCGCATCGCGCGGCGCTTGGCGATCATCGAATCGAGGCGGGTGAGCTGCGCGCGGCCGAGAGCTGCCAGCAGGTTGCTCATCCGATAGTTGTAGCCGATCTCGGTGTGCTCGTAGTGAAGCGCCGGCTGCCTGGCCTGAGTCGCGAGATAACGGGTGCGAGCTGCGAGCTCGACGTCGTCGGTCATGAGCATTCCACCGCCCGACGTCGTCATGATCTTGTTTCCATTGAATGAGAAGACTGATGCCGCTCCGAAAGAGCCCGCTGCTCTGCCGCGGTGTGTGGCGCCGAGCGATTCTGCGGCGTCGGAGAGAACGGGGATACCGTCCTCGGCCGCGATGGCCAGAATCTCTGTGTAGTTGACCGCCTTGCCGAGCAGGTCTACCGGAACGATCGCGGCGACGCGGGCACCAGTTGCCCGGGCCTCCACGATGGCTTGACGCAGAAGGTTGGGGTTGATGTTGCCCGATTCGAATTCGGAGTCGACGAAGAACGGCCGAGCCCCGGTGTACACGATCGCGTTCGCGGTGGCAGCAAACGTCATGCTCGACGTGATGACCGTGTCACCCGGCTTGACGCCCAAGCCGAGTAGCCCGAGGTGCAGTGCGGCAGTTCCCGAACTCAACGCAACGGCTTGAGCTACGCCAATACGGTCGGCCATCTCCCGTTCGAAGGCATCAACGTCTGGGCCCAGAGGTGCGATCCATCCCGACCGCATCGCCGCGACGACGTACTGCTCTTCGAGGTCGCCGACGTCTGGGGACGACATGTAGATTCGGTCGTTCATCGAGTGGTGCTTCCTGTTGGAGGAGTCGCCACTGTTGCTGTGGCGGCGGTGGCGTCGACCGGGGTCGGCGTCGAGGTGAACTTGCGACAGCGTTCGTCCCAGCGGGCCTTGTCGAGGTTTTCGGGAGCGATCGGCGAAACCGCGGTGTGCGAGATTTTGGGGTGGACAGGTCGTTCGTCGGTCTCATTGACTCCGACGAGTTCTTCGTGCAGCTTCTCGCCCGGACGTAGGCCGGTATAGACAATGGCAATGTCTTGTCCCGACATGTCGATCATCCGCTGCGCCACGTCGAGAATCCGAACGGGCTCGCCCATATCGAGAATGAGCACTTCGGCCGGACGGCCGATGCCGCCTGCTTGCACAACCAGCTGGCAGGCCTCCGGAATGGTCATGAAGAATCGAGTGACGTCGGGGTGAGTGATGGTGAGGGGCCCACCAGCCTCAATGAGCGATGTGAAAGTGGGCAACATCGAACCGCGACTGCCGATGACATTTCCGAATCGGACGGATAGGTATCGCTGGCCCGACTTCTGTGCAGCCCATGCCGTGAGTTTCTCCGCGACTCGCTTGGAGTGCCCCAAAATGCTTGTGGGGTTTGCAGCTTTGTCCGTCGAGATGTTGACGAACGTGGTGACGCCGACGGCTTGAGCGGCCTTCAGCACGCTGAGCGTACCCAGAACGTTGGTCTTCCAGGCTTCGTCGGGAAACTGCTCGAGCATGGGGAGGTGCTTGAGGGCAGCGGCGTGAAAAACAACCTCCGGGCGGCGGTCCTCGAAAATACGAAGCACTGACGCTTCATCGCGGATGCTCGCGAGCACAACGTCAGGCGTGTCGAGAAGCCCGTGGCCGAAAATCGAGATCTGCGTACTCTGCAGTCCAGTTTCGTCGTGGTCGAGCATGATCAGCTCTGATGGAGCGAACTTGTGAATCTGACGACACAGTTCAGATCCAATCGACCCGCCGGCGCCTGTCACGAGAACGCGCTTGCCCTTGAGGTATCCCGCTATCGACTCCACTTCGGTGTCGACAGGATGACGACCGATAAGGTCTTCAATCGAGATGTTTCTGAGGTCTCTGAGTCGTGATTTGCCCTCTAGAATTTCCTCCAGCGGCGGAAGCACTTTCACTTGGAGTCCTGCCGCGGTGGCCTCGTCGGTGATCTCGCGCAAAAGCGCCGCATCAGCCTTCGCGATCGCCACGACGAGCGTCGTTGCATTGGTCTTGTGCGCTATCTCAAGTAGATCTCTCCGCGTGCCAAGAACACGAACTCCGTCGAACCAGCTGTTTCGCCGGGCCGGGCTGTCATCGATGAGGCCGGCAGGCACATACAAAGAGTTGCGATCGGTCAGCATGCGCCGCACTATGGTCGACCCTAGATAGCCGGCGCCCAGCACCAGTGCGATCTCGCCGTCGACGTCGTGCTTGATGGTGCGTTCGACGATGAGTCGCTTGGTGTACCGAACGCCGCCCATGAGCACAAAGGCAATCGGTATGGCGATGATGAAAACGCTCCGCGGCACCTGGATCACTGTGCCGAACAGTGCGACAGGAATGCCGACAATCGCCCCGGTCAGGAGCACCGCGTAAAGCAGCGATCTCACTTCGGCGAAGCTGCCGTAAGGGTGCCGTCCGCGGTAGAGAAAGACGAGCCAGCCGGTGAACAGCTGGACAAGCACCGTAGCGACACAGACAACGGCCAGCCATCGCCAGCCCACCAGCGCCGAATCGAAGTCGTAGCGGAGAAACTCAGCGAAAACGAGTGCAATAACCCATGTGATCGCGTCGATGGCGTACTGGGTTCCGAACCGGCTCATCGGCCCGCGAGCTCGCATCTTCTGAATTTGCTTGAACGCCAGATCTGTAACGGACATCAGATCGTCCCATTCGCCGAATAATCGTCGCCGTGGAGGTCTATCTCGGACGTCTCTCCTGCACGACCGCTCAAGAGCATCTTCGACATGTGTTCCTTTTAGTTCACTTCAGAAAGTCTGATTTCGCTACGAAACGTGCGAGAAACAAACGCTCCTATTCTCACACATTGATTCCATCTCAGGTTCGATTGCGCGTTGCGCTACGGAACAGCGCCCGCTGTATAGTCCTGACACACCATTCTGCGCGTTCGCGAAGGACTTTCGCACCATACGCGGAACGTCACACGGCGTCGGTAATCAGCCGCTTCCCCAGCGACACAGTGTCATCGGGCAGGTAGCCGAGCGCCCGGTAGAAGCCGATCACTCGTTCGTTGCCTGAGCGCACCTGCAGGTTGACCTTCGGGCAGCCGATCGCGGTGAGCATCCGCTCGCCCTCGGCCATGATCGCGCGCCCGAGCGACTCGCCTTGGTGCGCGGGGGCTACGGCGAGGTAGTGCACCCAGCCGCGAGTTCCGTCGAAGCCGAACATCGCGGATGCCACGATCCGGCCGTCGATCTCGCCGACCAGGAACATCTCCGGCTGCACCGTGAGCTTGCGGGCGATGTCTTTCGCCCGGTCGTTCCACGGGCGGGTCAAGCCGCAGTCGTTCCAGAGCTGAATGACGGATGCCTCGTCGGCTGAAGTGAACGGGCGGAGGCGCATCGCTCAATTGTGTCAGGCGGCGGTCCCTGAGCTTGTCGAAGGGGCGCTTCGACAGGCTCAGCGACCGGTGGGAGGGCGCTTCGACCGGCTCAGCGACCGCCTAGATGTAGAAGTCGGGGGTGTGCGGCGTGCGCGACCGCACTTTCGCGGGAACGCCCGTCAGCAGCGAACCGTCGGGCGCATCCGTCAGCACCACCGCGTGCGCGCCGATCACCGATCCGGCGCCGATCACGACGGGCCCGAGCACGCTAGCACCCGTGCCGACCACCACTCCGTCGCCGAGCGTGGGATGCCGCTTCTCCGGGTTCGACGACGTGCCACCGAGAGTGACGCCGTGGTACAGCATCACGTCGTCGCCGATGACGGCGGTCTCACCGATCACGACACCCATGCCGTGGTCGATGAAGAAGCGCCGGCCGATGACCGCGCCGGGATGGATCTCCACACCGGTAAGGAAGCGCACGAACTGCGAGACGATGCGCGCCAAAAGTCGCCGACGCCACGACCAGAGCCGGTGCGCGAGCCGGTAGCCCCACACTGCGTGGAGCCCAGAATAGGTGAGGAACACCTCCGCGCCGCTGCGCGCGGCGGGGTCGCGGTGGCGGGCGGTGGCGATGTCCTCCCGCAGGCGGGAGCGCTTCGACAAGCTGGGGCGCTTCGACAAGCTCAGCGACCGAGACGTCTAGTCGACCAGGTCTTCGTACAGCACGGTGGAGAGGTAGCGCTCACCGTAGCTGGCCACGATCACGACGATGGTCTTGCCGGCGTTCTCGGGGCGTGCGGCGAGCTCGAGGGCGGCGGTGACGGTCGCTCCGCTCGAGATGCCGGCGAGGATGCCCTCCTCGGCGGCGAGCCGGCGGGCCATCTGCACGCTCTGCGTGATGTTGACGTCGATGACCTCGTCGTAGACCTCGCGGTCGAGAACGTCGGGCACGAAGTTGGCGCCGATCCCCTGGATCTTGTGCGGGCCGGGCGCCCCGCCGTTGAGGATGGGGCTCTCGGCCGGCTCGACGGCGACGACGGTGAGGCCGGGCTTCTGCTCCTTGAGAAACTGGCCCGCACCGGTGATGGTTCCGCCGGTGCCGATGCCCGAGACGAAGATGTCGACGGCGCCTTCGGTGTCTGCCCAGATCTCGGGGCCGGTCGTGGCGCGGTGGATCGCCGGGTTGGCGGCGTTTTCGAACTGCTTGGCGAGGATCGCTCCCGGGGTGTTCGCGACGATCTCGGCCGCCTTGCTGACGGCGCCCTTCATGCCCTCGCCGCCGGGGGTCAGAACCAGTTCGGCGCCGTAGGCACGCAGCAGTACGCGGCGCTCCTTGCTCATTGTCTCCGGCATCGTCAGGATGACCTTGTAGCCACGGGCCGCGCCGACCATGGCGAGGGCGATCCCGGTGTTGCCGCTGGTGCCCTCGACGATCGTGCCGCCGGGCTTCAGCTCGCCGCTCTTCTCCGCGGCGTCGACGATGGCGACGCCCAGGCGGTCCTTCACGCTGGCGCTGGGGTTGTAGAACTCGAGCTTCGCGAGCACCGTCGCCCCGAGGCCCTCGGCCACCTTGTTGAGCCGGACGAGCGGGGTGTTGCCGAAGATCTCGGTGATGTCATTGTGGATGGGCATGGAAGCTCTTCTCTTGTGAACAGGTTGCCGACGGTCAAGTTTAGAGTTCGCCGGAGCATCCCTCTGCTTTTATGACACTCTGCGGCAGGCGTGAGCCTAGTCGCGTGCCATGAACCACTCGGTGAACTCGCGGGCGCGGCCGTCGTCGGCGAAGCGGATGACCCAGAGGTTGTCGTAGTCGGGCTCGTCTTCGTAGTTCGTCTCGCCTTGGACGAAGGCGGTGTCGCCGTCGAGACCGACGAGGTTCCAGTCGAAGCTCCAGGTTCCCGGCTCGTCGCTGTGCTCGAGCCAGCCGACGACGATGCCCTGGTGGCCCTGCCACGGCTCGGGGTCGAAGGGACGCGCGTGATAGACGGCGTCTTCGGTGAACAGGGCGGTCACGTCGTCGGGGGCGTTGCTCGTCCAGGCGGCGCGGTAGAGGTCCATCCAGCGCTCCACGTCGGCGCGCGTGGTCACTTCTCCGTTCCCTTGCGCACCATGAACCACTCTGTGAACGCCGCGGCCTTGCCGTCGACGAGGCGAACCAGCCAGAGGTTCTCGAAGGTGGGGCGGTCGTCGAGGTACTCGGTCACCCCCTGGATCACCGCCGTGCCGTCGTCGAGCACACCGCGCACCTCGTAGTCGAATTTCCAGACCTCGGGGCTGTCCTGCTCCTCGAGCCAGCCGGCGACGATCTCCTCCCGTCCGCGCCACGGGGTGTCGTCGCCTGGCCGGAACTCGTAGAGCGCGTCGTCGGTGAACAGCGCCGCGACATCATCGGCGTCGTTGCTGATCCAGGCATTCTTGTAGGACTCGGCCCAGGCGGATGCTTCGTCGATAGTCGTCATGCGCTCAGTTCTATCCGCGCCGGGCCTGCGGCGCCAGTGGGTTGCGGCGCATCCGCTCACTTAACGGCGAAAGGCGCCCACCCCTGGGGGTGAGCGCCTTTGTCGCTTCGACTGGCTCAGCGACCGCTGTCATTACAGGGCTGCGAGGTCGTCGAGCACCTTGTCGCCGGGGGCTGCGTTGATCATCTCGGCCTTGATGTCGGCGCGTCCGAGCAGCTCGTCCATCTTGCGACGGCGGGCACGCGGGATGAGGGTGACGACGGTTCCGACCTTGCCGGCGCGGCCCGTACGGCCCGAACGGTGCAGGTACGTCTTGTACTCCTCCGGCGCGTCGGCCTGGATGACCAGGCTGATGTCGTCGACGTGGATGCCACGTGCCGCCACGTCGGTCGCAACGAGAACGTTGACGCGACCGCTCGTGAGCATCTGCAGGTTGCGGGTACGACGGCTCTGGTTCAGGTCGCCGTGGAGGCTCGTCGCGGGGATGCCTGCGTCTTCGAGGAAGTCGCTCATCTCCTCGGCGAAAGCGCGGGTGCGGGTGAAGACCAGGGTCTTGCCCTCGCCGGCCGCGAGCTCGCGGATGATGTCGCGCTTGTCGCGCTGCTCGATGAGCAGGACCTTGTGGTCGATCGTGGAGGAGGCCTGGTCTTCACCGGCGACCTCGTGAACCGACGGGTTCTTGAGGAACTGCTTCACGAGTGTGGCGACACCCTTGTCGAGGGTTGCCGAGAAGAGCAGCTTCTGGCCGCCCTCCTTGGTCTCCTTGAGGATGCGCTGAACCGGCTCGAGGAAGCCCAGGTCGCACATGTGGTCGGCCTCGTCGAGAACCGAGACGATGACGTTGGAGAGGTCGAGACGACCCTGCTCGACGAGGTCTTCGACGCGGCCCGGGGTCGCGATGATGATGTCGACGCCGCGCTGCAGGGCGGAGACCTGCTTGTACTGCGGAACGCCACCGACGACCGTGGTGGTGAACAGGCCGACGCTGCGGGCGATCGGCTGCACGGTGCGGTCGATCTGCATGGCGAGCTCGCGGGTGGGGGCGAGGATCAGGGCGCGCGGCTTGCGGCCGGCCTGACGGTCCTTGCCACCGTTGTTCTCCATGAGGCGCTCGACGAGCGGGGCGCCGAAGGCGATGGTCTTGCCCGATCCGGTCTTGCCACGGCCGAGGACGTCCTTGCCGGCGAGAACGTCGGGGATGGTCGCTGCCTGGATGGCGAAGGGAGCCGCGGCGCCCATCGACTCGAGCTGGCGCACGATGTTGGCGCCGAGGCCGAGGTCGCCGAAGGTCACGCCTTCGACGTCCTTGGCGGTGATGACCGCTGCTTCGAGACGCTCGAGGACGACGTCCTCCTGCATGCCGCCGCCGGAGTGCGACTTGTTCGCGTCCTTCGACGGGTAGTAGCTGCTGTCGCGGGCCGGACGCTCGTTGCGGTCGCCGTACGACGGACGCTCGGCGCGGTCGCCGTAGCTCGGACGGGCCGGGCGGTCGCTGTTGTAGCTGGGACGCTCGGTACGGGCCGGGCGCTCTGCGCGGTCGTAGCTGGGGCGCTCAGTGCGGTCCTTGTTGTACGCCGGGCGGTCGCTGTTGTAGCTGGGGCGCTCGGTACGGGCAGGGCGGTCCGAGTTGTACGACGGACGCTCGGTGCGAGCCGGGCGGTCGTTGTAGCTCGGGCGGTCGGAGTTGTACGAGGGACGCTCGGTACGGGCGGGGCGCTCGGAGTTGTAGCTCGGGCGCGCCGGGCGGTCGCTGTTGTAGCTGGGACGCTCGGTGCGGGCGGGGCGCTCGTTGTAGGGAGTGCGCGGCTGGCGGTCGTTCGTCGCCGGGCGGTCGCCGTACGAGGGACGCTCGGTGCGCTCCTTGTTGTAGGCGGGACGCTCGGAGTTGTACGCCGGGCGGTCGGTGCGGTCGCCGTACGACGGACGCGCGGGGCGGTCGCCGTAGCTCGGGCGGGCCGGGCGGTCGTTGTAGGTGGGGCGGTCGTTGCGGTCGCCGTTCGCGGGGCGCGCGTTGCGGTCGCCGTATGCGGGACGCTCGGAGCGTGGCGCGCCGGTGCTGCGGTTCGGGCGGTCGCCGTAGGCGGGCTTCTCGCGCGGGTTCCAGTCGGGGCGGCGGTCGTTCGAGGACGGGCGGTCGCCGGTGCGTGCTGCACGGTCGTCGCCGGTCCAGCGCTTCTTGGCTGCGCCCTGGTCGGGGCGGGAGTTGCGAGCGTCGCCACCACGAGGGGTGTACGGCTTCTTGTTGTCGCGGTCGGCCTTGTTGTAGTCAGGCTTGGAGTACGGGGACATAGTTCTTTCCTGGGTTGTATCAGTTACGTGAAAGTACACGTGCAGATGCTCATCGCGTTTGTGGAGTACGCGTGAATTGCACTTCTGAACCCGGGCAGTCTTTGACCGAGGCCATCACATACATTCGTGTGATTTTTCCGCAGCGGATGCGCTGGGAAACCGGCCTCTAAGACTTACAAACCCATACACGTCTATGCGTGCTGTCTTGAGCCGACCTGTCTACGTTAGTACATCGCCCCTGAAACCGCCACCTCTCGGCCGCGGCCGGCTGCGCTCAGCCTGCCAAATGAAGGAGATGCCGGGGGCGAGTAACACCTTTCCGCCGATCGGCGGGGTTCGCGCGAGAAATCTCCTTCATTTGGCAGAGCGGGGCGGATGACCCGGCGATCAGTCGTCGCCGTGGCGCCAACCGTCGCGGCAGCCATGGCCGCGGTCGTGGTGGCCGTTCGAGCCGACGTTGTCGACGCGCCACACCTCGCCGTTCAGGGTGACGACGTAGGCGGTGTCGCGCTTCAGCTGGAACGAGGTGGGCAGGTCGAGCCCGTCGACGACGGGCGTCATGGTGCCGTCACGGTTGACTCTCAGCAGCTCGCCGCTGTCGCCCAGAGCCGGCGAGCCATCCGGAACCACGCCGGGGGAGTCGCCCTGCGACAGTCCGTACAGCACGCCGCACCGCCCGATCTGCACGTCGATCATGAGGCTGTAGCCGCTCGCCACCACCCGCGGCTCGGGGCGCCGGATGTCGAATGCCACGATGCGCCCGGTCTCGGGCAGGTGCGGCACCGGCCCGGCCTCGGCCATGTAGGCGGTGCGCCCGTCGAGCGCGAGGCCCGTCGGCACGATGTTGCCGAACGCGATCAGCTCGCTGACCTCGCCCGACCTCGACACCTGCAGCACCCGGTTGTGGTGCGCGTCGGTCACGATGAACCCCGACCTGGTCGCCTCGAACGCCCACTGCACGCCGCGGGTGAGGAAGAAATCGGTCTCGGGCGGGTTCGCAAGCGAAAACGCACCGAGGTCGGCGACCACGGTGAAGGTGTTCGGACCGTCGACGCGGTAGATGCCGTCGACCGAGCTGCCCGGACCGTTCGGTCCCGGCGCGTCGTCGCCGACCACCGTGACGAGCACGTAGGCGGTGCGACCGACGAACTCCACGTCGACCGCCCCCGCGATGCCGATCACCGACGCCGGAAGCCCTGAGGCGAAGGTGGATTTCGCGCCCGTGCGCAGGTCGATCCTGGTGATGGCGCCGATCGTGCCCTCGGGCACGTAGAGGGCGCCGTCCGGTCCGATCGCGCTTCCCGATGCGCCCTGCAGCCCGTCTGCTATGAGTGTCGTCGTGGGCTCGTCGTGAGCGGGTGTCCCGCTCGCCGGTGACGTCGCCAACAGCGTCGGCACTATCAGTGCCGCCACTATCGCGGCGAACGCCGTTGTTCGCTTGATGGTCATTTCTTCCTCCGGTTGGTTGTCCAGAACCGGTGGCATTCGTCGCTACGGCGAAAGCTGCCGGCGCGGGTTCGCGCTGCTCTTCGCGCGATCTCGCGCCCATCCTTCTCGCGCGCCGTGCGAGGCGTCAAGGGGGCGATACCGTTGCGTGTGATCACCATCTCCGTCGAGCCCGTTCGCCAGCCCGACGTGCTCGCCCTCATGCAGCGCGGCGACGACTACGCGCTCAGCCTGTACCCCGCCGAGAACTACCACTCGCTCGACGTCTCGGGCCTCGAGCGCGCCGGCGTCACCCTGCTCGCGGCGCGCTTCGACGGTGCTCTCGCGGGCATCGTCGCGCTGGTCGACAACGGCGACACGACGGCGGAGATCAAACGGATGTTCGTCGCAGACACCCACCGCGGACGCGGCGTGGCCGGCGCGCTGCTGGCACGGCTCGAGGAGGTGGCGGCCGAGGCATCCGTAGCTCTGATCCGCCTCGAGACCGGGCACCCGCAGGTCGACGCGATCGCCCTCTACGAGAAACACGGCTACGCGCGCATCCCGGCCTTCGGCCCCTACGTCGACGACCCGACCAGCCTGTGCATGGAGAAGCGCCTGCCCTAGCGTCCCGCGTGCACTGAAAACGAAGGACTTCTCGCGGTTGCGGCACCCGTGGGCGGCGGCCGACGCGGTTACGGGCGCGATCTCCTTCGTTTTCAGAGCACAGCGTGCGGGTCTAGCGTTCGAAGCGGGTGGCCCCGGTGAACTCGAGGGCGCTGCGGATGCGCTCCTCCATATTCGCGGTCATGGTCGGCAGCGCGTCGAGGGGGAACCACGCTGCATCCGTGTTCTCGCCGTCGGCCGGGTACGGGTCGCCCGAGACATAGCGGCAGCGGAACACCAGGTCGATGTACTGCGATTCGTCGCCGTTGGCGTAGCGGATCGGCTCGGTGACCTGCACCCAGCTGATCGCCTCGGCGACCGCGACGATGTTCGCCTCCTCGAGAGTCTCGCGCTCGGCGGCGACTGCGGGCTGCTCGCCCGGGTCGACGATGCCGGTCACGGGCGTCCACTCGCCGGTGTCGGAGCGGCGCACCAGCAGCACCTCGCTGTCGCGCACGACGACCGCGGTCACCCCGGAGAGCCAGAGCGGGTGGTGGCCGATCTTCTCGCGGAGGGCGAGGACGAAATCCGGGGTAGCCATCCGTAGAGCCTAGCTTTCGGTCGGTGCCCGGGCGCGGCGGGCGGGCCGGCGGGCTCGGTGGGTTTGCGCGCCAGTTTGGGACGAGGGCTACACGGCGCCGTGTAGCGCTCGTCCCAAGGTGTAGCGCAAGCCGCGCGGTTAGACCTCCGCAGCCGGGGTCGGCTCCGCCGCGGCCGCCGCGCGCTTGTCGGCGCGACGCTCCTTGGCGCCCTCGACCAGGTAGTACAGCACGGGCAGCACCACGAGCGTCAGCACGGTCGACGACACGAGCCCGCCGATCACGATGATCGCGAGAGGCTGCGAGATGAACCCTCCGTGGCCGGTGAGTCCGATGCCGAGCGGCAGCAGCGCGAAGATCGTCGCGAGCGCAGTCATCAGGATCGGGCGCAGTCGACGGGATGCACCGTGCACGATCGCCTCGCGCACCTTCATGCCGCGCTCCCTGTACTTGTTGATCAGGTCGACGAGCACGATGGCGTTCGTGACGACGATTCCGATCAGCATCAGCACGCCGATGAGCGAGGGCACTCCGAGCGGGATGCCCGTGGCGACCTGCAGCAGGATCGCGCCGGTCGCCGCAAACGGGATCGACACGAGCAGCAGCAACGGCTGGCGCAGGCTCTTGAACGTCGCGACCATCACGACGTAGACGATGAGGATCGCGACGAGCAGCGCGAGACCCAGCTGCTGGAATGCGTCTCCCTGCTGCGAGGTGACGCCGCCGAGCTCAGCGGATGCGCCCGCGGGCAGATCGGTGTCGGCCACCGCCGCGGCGATGACGCTCGACGCCGTGCCGACGTCGTCGCTGCCGGGGGTGACGCTCACGGTGGCGCTGCGCACTCCCTTGATCGTGGTGATGCTCGACGGGCCGTCCGCCTGCTCGACGGTGGCGAGATCGGAGAGCGGCACGAGTCCGGTCGCAGAGGGGATGAGGAACGCCTGGATCTCGGCGAGGGTCGTCGGAGCGTTCTGGTTGTCGATGTAGATCGACAGGGTCTTCTCGTCGATGACGACCGATCCGCTCGCACTCGGGTTCATCGCCGCAGTGACGATGCCGCCGACGGCGATCTCGCTGAGGCCCGCGCGTGCGGCCTTCTCCCGGTCGACCGTGATGGCGATGAAGGGCTGCGTGACCGAGAGGTTGCTCGAGGCCTCTGCCACGATGTCGAGGTCCTCGACCGCGGCGAGGATCTCCTCCGACGACTCGGTGAGGTCGGCCGCGTTGTTGGCCGTGATGTTGATCTCGATATCGGATGAAGCGAAGCCCGACCCGGCGGCAGCGAGCGAGATCTCGCCCGCGTCGTCGATCCCGGCCACGGCCTCGCGCACGTCGGCCTGCAGTGCCTCCTGGTCGGCGTCCGCGTCGGTCGTGAGCGAGAACGTGGTCGCCCCGCCGCCCGAGAACGCTGCCTGCAGCGAGCTGCCGCTCGATCCGAGGGAGAGCTGCACGGTGTCGACGCCGTCGACCTCGGCGAGCACGTCTTCGACCTTCATGGCCGCCTCGTCGCGCACCTCGAGGCTCGTTCCGAGCGGGAGTGTCTGCGTGACCGTGAGGGTGTTCTGCCCGCTGTCGCCGATGAAGTTGGTCTTGAGCAGCGGCGTGAGAAGCCCGGTGAGAACCAGCACGAGCACGGCGGAGACGATGGTGAGCACCGGCCGCTTGAGCGTGAAGTCGATGATCGGGAGGTAGCTGCGCTGCAGCCGGGTCGGGGTGTCGAGCTCGTCGAAGTCGCTCTCGTCGTGGCTGCCGCCGCGAACCGCCCCTGCGTGCTTGTGCACGGCCTTGGCGCCGAGGAACCAGTAGGCGAGCACTGGCACGATGGTGAGCGAGACGAAGAGGCTCGCGGCGAGCGCGATGGTGACGGTGAGCGCGAACGGGCGGAACAGCTCGCCCGTGACGTCGCCGACGAGGGCCAGCGGAAGGAAGACCGCGACGGTGGTGACCGTCGAGGCGGTGACCGCCCCTGCGACCTCCTTGACGGCGCTGAGGATGGCGGTCCTCTTGTCCTCCCCGAAGCTCAGATGGCGCTTGATGTTCTCGATCACGACGATCGAGTCGTCGACCACCCGGCCGATGGCTATCGTCAATGCACCGAGAGTGATGATGTTGAGCGTGTAGCCCGAGGCCTGCATGCCCACGAAGGTGATGAGCACAGAAACCGGGATGGAGATGGCGGTCACCAGTGTCGACCGCACAGAGAGGAGGAAGACGAGAATAACGATGACAGCGAAGATGAGGCCGAGCACACCCTCGACGGCGAGGCTGTTGATCGACTCCTCGATGAACGGGGCCTGATCGAAGACGACGGTCAGCTGGGTGTTGCTGCCCAGCGACTCCTCGATCTCGGGGATGAGATCCTGCACCAGTTTGGAGACCTCGACGGTGTTGCCCGCCGGCGACTTGGTTACGGCGATGGTGAGCGACGGCTCGCCGTCGACGCGGGAGATTCCCGTGACCGGGTCGTCCGCGATGGTGACCTCGGCCACCGAGCCCACGGTGGTGAAGGCGTCGCCGCCGAGCAGCGGGAGCGAGGCGATGTCGTCGGTCGACTGGATGCGGGATCCGGCCTGCACCGTGAGGGTCTTGCCCTCCTCGGTGATCTGGCCCGCGGGCAGCAGCACGCCGTTGTCGTCGAGGGCGTCGCGGATCGACTGGGTGCTGAGCCCCGCGGCGAAGAGCTTCGTCTCGTCGGGGGTGATGGTGACGCGCTGGGTCGTGGCGCCGAGAAGGGTTGCGTCGCTGACGCCCTCGAGCTGCTTGATGTCGGTGAGCGAGCTCTCGAGCGAGGCCGAGAGGTCGCGCGGGTCGAGGTCGCTGGTTGCGGCGATCTGGATTACGGGCAGGTCGCTCAGGCTGAAAGTGAGCACCTGGGTCTCGGCGCTGTCGGGCAGCGTCGACGAGATGCGGTTGATCGCGAGCTGGACCTTCTGCTCGGCGGTGGTGATGTCGGTGCCGTAGACGAACGCGGCCGAGATGGAGGAGAAGTTGGCGTTGGAGGTCGCGGTCGTCCCGTCGAGCCCCGGCACGGTCTGGATCGCCGTCTCGATCGGCGTGCTCACGTCGTCGTTGACCACCTCCGGGCTTGCGCCCGGGTACGTGGTGACGATGAACACCTGCGGCAGCGAGAGCGACGGGATGAGCTCCTGCTTGAGCGACGTGAGGGCCACCCCGCCGAAGATCGCGACCACGACGGTGACGAGCGCGATGAGCGCGCGGTTGCGCAGGCTGAAGACAGACAAAAGGTGCACGGAGACTCCTGGTGGGTGCGCTGGGCGGCCATGCTGTGGTCGCGGCTGTGATGCAGTGCACGCCGGCGTGCTGTCTGATTATCCCAGCGCCATGGTGATTCCCCCATACTCCCTGGGGATGAATCATCCGGCCGGGGCCGCTCTAGACGACCTCGGCGAGCCAGCCCGCGTCGGTCGGCGCGAGCCTTCCGACGTTCTTCCACGCTGCGGCGAGCGCGTCGACGGCCCGCACTGTCTCGGCCTCCGGATAGGAGAACGGGATGCGCAGGAAGCGCTCGAACGCTCCGTCGAGGCCGAACCTCGGTCCCGCCGCGATCTGCAGGCCCTCGTTGCGCGCGGCGAGCGTGAGCTGCGAGCTCACCGGAGCGCCGAGCCCCACCCATGCCGTCAGGCCGCCGGCGACGTGCGGCATGTCCCATTCGGGAATCCGCTCGGCGAGGAGCGCGGCGAGGCGGTCGCGGCCGGCGCGCAGGTACTCCCTGCGGCTCTCGAGCACGGCGTCGTAGTCGGCGAGCAGATTGGCGACGACGAGCTGCTCGAGGGTGGGCGTGCCGAGGTCACCGCTCGACCTGGCCCGGATCAGCCGCTGGATCACCGAGCGGTCGGCGCGGATCCAGCCGACGCGCACCCCGCCCCACACCGACTTGCCCACAGACCCGACCATGATCGCCTGGGTGCCCGACTGCCCGTAGGCGGCGAAGGGCAGCATCCGCTGCGGCGCGTCGATGCCGAGTTCTGCCAGGGTCTCGTCGGCGATGAGCGTCGTGCCGTGGCGGTCGGCGAGCGCGAGCGTGCGTTCGCGCAGCTCGGGCGACATGGAACGCCCAGTCGGGTTGTGGAAGTCGGGCATGATGTAGCCGACCGACGGGCTCGTGCGCTGGATCGCCTGCTCGAGCGCCTCCTCGTCCCAGCCGTCGTCGTTGGTGACCGCGACCGGCACCAGCCGGGCGCCCGCCGCCTTGAGCGCCTCGATCGCGTGCGGATAGCTCGGCGTCTCGACCAGCGCACGGTCGCCGCGGGCCAGCAGGGTGCGCGAGAGCAGCGCGATGGCATGCTGCGCGCCGATCGTGACCATGATCTGGTCGGGCGCCGTGGGCAGGCCGCGTGCCGTGTAGCGGTCGGCGATCGCCTGGCGCAGAACGGGGATGCCGACGGGGTCGAAGCCGCTCGTGCCGAAATAGCTGGGCAGCTGTTCGGCGGCGGTCGCGGCAGCGGCGGCGAGGGCGGGCAGCGCCGGCATGCTCGCCTTGCTGAAGTCCAGGAATCCGGGGCCGGCGACCTCGGTCGGCGCGGCGATTCCGTGCGGCTGGCGCGCCACGCTCCCCGAGCCGCGCACGCTGCTGAGAAACTCGCGCTCGCGCAACTCGGCATAGGCGGCGGTAACGGTCGTGCGGCTGACGCCGAGCTGGGCCGCGAGATCGCGTTCCGCCGGGAGCCGGGTGCCGAGGCCGATGCGTCCGTCGAGGATGAGAAGACGGATGCGGTCGGCGAGAGCCTCGTAAGCGGGGGCCGCGCTCGAAGCCCGCCAGCTGTCGAGCATGAGGTCCAGTGCGCGTGCGGAAACCAGATTCATGGGGCCACTTTACCGCGATTGGCATCTTGTCATAAGTCCAATTTACCAATTGGATTGCATTCATGAACACACGAGCGCTATTGGCCCGCCGCATCCTGCAGCTTCTGGCCGGACTCTTCCTCTACGGGTTCGCCATCTCGATGATGGTGCGCGGGGCCATCGGCGTGCCGCCGTGGGACGTGCTCACCCAGGGCCTCATGAAGCAGACCGGGCTGCCGTTCGGCGTGCTGACCAACATCATCGGGGCGCTCGTGCTGCTGCTGTGGATCCCCATCCGACAGAAGCCGGGGATCGGCACCATCGCGAACGTGCTGCTCGTCGGGCCGTCGATCGAGGTCGGGCTCGCGATTGTGCCGGCGGCTACGAACCTCGGCGAGCAGGTGCTGCTCTTCGCGGGCGGCCTCGCCATGTTGGCGATCGCGAGCGGCCTCTACATCGGCGCTCGCTTCGGCCCTGGTCCGCGCGACGGGCTCATGACCGGCATCCACCACCGCTGGGGCTTCAAGATCTGGTGGGTGCGCACGGCGATCGAGGTGACCGTGCTGTCGATCGGCTGGGTGCTCGGCGGAAACGTGGGCCTCGGCACCCTGGCCTTCGCGCTTCTCGTCGGCCCCATGGTCGGGGTGACCCTGCCCTGGCTGCGCGTGCCTGCCCCGGTCGCTGATCCCGTCCCGGTCCCCGATCATCCGGCCCCGGTACCCGAACCGGCCCCGGTCGCCGAACCCGCCCCGGTCGCCGAGCCTGTCGAAGCGCCCGGCGCGCTGACCGCGGTCGCTGAGCCTGTCGAAGCGCCGCTGACCCCGACCCTCACACCCGCGAAGGAGCAGTCATGATCGCTTACCTGGTGGCCTACGCGGCCCTCACCGTCTGGGCTGTCGTCGCCACGATCAACGTGACCGCCCGCGACGGTTACCGGCAGCTGCCGACCCTCGCCCGCTAGTCGTCGCCCGGCGCCTCGGTCGCGAACGCTCCGCTCGTTCTCGGCTTAGGGGTGGTGACTGAGTCGTTCCCGGCCACCGCGGGCGGGCATCCGCGGCCTGGGTGGCCAGTTGTGGCCCGCAGGACGGACGCACAACCGCCCGAACTGGCCAGCTGGCTTCGCGCACCGGTAGACCCCGACCGGAACGCAGCACGGCTCGAGTTGGGTGGCCAGTTGTGGCCCTCAGAACGGACGCACAACCGCCCGAACTGGCCAGCCGGCTCGTCGCGTGGGGGTCGGCCCTCCGTCGGATGATGCCCGTCCGGCCAATGCCCGCTAGCCGATGCTCGCCAGTCGCCCGCTAGTTGATGCAGGCGCCGGCGGCGTAGCTCGTGCCCGCCGGTGCCTCCTCGACCGGGGGCGCTGGCGCGACGGGTGCTTCGGTCGGCGCGGCGGCCGGCATCTGGCCGTCTCCGCCGAGAACGACGGTGACTCCCGCGACATCCGCCGACTCTACGACGGCCGCACCCGGCAGGTTCACGGCGACCGTCTTCGCGGCGGCCTCCAGTCCGGCGGGGTACTCGATCGTCGTGGCCGCCCGCGCCGACGTGGAGTCGGGGGTTCCCGTCAGATAACCGAGGCTCGTGAAGGTCGCCGTCGCGGCCGCGGCCGAGCCGTTCGCCGCGCCGCCGTTGAGCACGGTCACCGTGACGTCGCCGACGGCCGCGGGCACTGCGGCCTCGTAGGCCGAGGGTGTTCCGAGCATCGAGTCGATGAACGCGGGCATGGCCGCCGTGTCGACCTCGACGATCGAGAGCTCCCTGCCGTTAACGTAGATCGTGGGCGTGCCCAGGATCGGGATCGTGGCCGTCGTGATGTTGTCGGCGTTGAGGCCCTTCATCTGGGTCGCGAGGTCGATGAAGTTGAGCCCGGAGTCGGTCTCGATCGACGAGCTCACGGCGTCGAGCACCGCGCCGAGCTTGAACGGGTTGAGCAGCGTCCCGGCGGAGAGGATCTTGCGCGCCTCCACCGACAGGAAGTACTGCTGGCGCACCTGCCGGTCGAGGTCGCCCCCGGGCAGACCGTGGCGCTGGCGCACGAAGGCGAGCGCCTGCTGCGCGTTCAACGTCGAGACGCCGGCGGGCAGGTCGACCGTCGAATACGGGTCTTTCACCGCCTGGTTGAGGCAGACGTCGATGGGACCGAGCGCGTCGACGATGTTGTAGAAGCCGAGCAGCGAGACCCGCACGTAGTGGTCGATCGTGAGCCCGGTCATGTTCTGGATCACCGAGATGAGCAGCCTCGCGCCGCCGGCCGGGTCGTCGTTGCCCCCGCCGAGCGCGAACGCCGCGTTGAGCTTGTTCTTGCCGTGGCCGGGAACGTCGACCCACGAGTCGCGGGGGAACGAGATCAGCGTGGCCGTGCTGCCGTCGGCGGGGATGTGCAGCAGCATCATCGAGTCGGTGCTGGTTCCGCCGCCGTCGGCCTCGGTTCCGAGCTGCGCGAGCTGGGCCGCGGTCGCGCCGTCGGGGCGGTGGTCGTCTCCCACGAGCAGGATGTTCTGGTCGGTTCCGTCGAAGTCGTCGCCCGAGTTCGGGTCGATCGCGTCGACCGTCGAGACACCGGAGACGAAGCGCTGGTAGTTGTAGAAGGCGTAGCCGCCGGTCGCGACGAGCGCCACGACGAGAACGACGACGAGCCAGCGGATGATTCGGCGAGCTCTCGTGCGGGGGCGGCGAGGGCCGCGTCCTCCGCGGGTCTTTCCGCCGGTCGGCACCTCGGGGAGGCGCTCGCCCCGGAGGTGCGGATCCTCGGGCACCGGGAAGGCGTCATAGGAGTTCGGGGGATTGGTCACACGGCAGCGTATCGACCGATCCTGAGCAGATCGGGTTGTTCGGCCGAAAATCAGCCACAAGTATGACTGGTTCCCGGCCGAACGGCCGAGCCGCGCTACAGGTTGCGGTCGGCGTAGACCGCCATCGCGTCGCGCACGAAGGCTGCCCCCGCCCCGCCGCCGTAGTTCGCAGCGAAACGGTCGTCGGCCACGTACATCTCGCCGAGGCCCACGAAGTACTCCTTCGTCGGCCCCTTCGGGAAGCCGGGCGTGCCCGGGATCGCCGCCAGCCAGTCGAACTGGCGGCGTGCCAGGTCTTGGGCCGCGTCGCTCGCGGGGTCGACGGCCGCGGCCGCGGCATCCGCCCAGTCCTTTCCGAGCTCGGCGGACTCCGCCTGCCACCGCGCCTTCTGCTCGGCCGACTGCGAGCGCCACCACGTGTCGCTCTCGGCGTACGCCTCCGCGCCCCACCGTTCCTCGACCTCGCGCTTGTACTGCGTGTGGTCGAATCCGTTCAGCATCTCTTCTGCCATGAGTTGTTCACCTCCTTCCAGTTTTCGAATAGTCGTCTCGACGCTCGCCGCCTGCTCGGCGATGCGCTGCTGCTCCGACCGCAGCCAGTGCAGGTGGCGCAGCAGCGCCGTCGCGTCGTCGCGCTGGCCGCGCAGCACCTCGGCGATCGCGGGCAGGCCGAGGCCCAGCTCGCGCAGCATGAGGATGCGCTGCAGCCGCACCAGGGCGTCGGCGTCGTAGTACCGGTAGCCGTTGCCGCCGATGCGGCTCGGCTCGAGCAAGCCGATCTCGCCGTAGTGCCGCAGGGTGCGGCTCGTCGTGCCCGCCAGCCGGGCGATGTCCTGTATCGACCAGTCCACTCGGGCCTCCTTTCCGGTCGTCAACCACGGTAGAGGTTGACGTTGCGTCAATGTCAATCGCGTCGACACGGTTTCTCGCGAGCCGTTTCCGGTGCAGTGACGCGGTGCCGGCGGGCGTCTCGCGCACGCGAAGGCTATGGGGCCGACTGCACCCCTTGCGCTTCTCTGCACACGCGATATATCGTGTTCTCCGATAGACGCGATATAACGCGAGTCGGCGGACGGCCGACATCCCGACAGAAGGAGATTCCGATGGCATCGGAGAAATGGCTCATCGACGGAGCGAAGGTCATCGACGTCGAACTCGTACGCAAGCTCAAGGTCAGCCTCATCGCCGGCAAGGTCGACATCGTCGGCCACGACGAGCCGGGCGCGCGCATCGAGGTGCACTCGGTGAGCGGCAAGGAGCTCAAGGTGTCGATCGACGGCGAGACGCTCGAGATCGACCACCCGCAGCTCAGCTGGGACAACTTCATCGAGGTGTTCTCCAGCTTCCGCGGCAGCGCCAAGGCCGACGTGAGCATCATGGTCCCGCGCGACATCGCGCTGAGCTTCGGCGTGGTGAGCGCGAGCGCCCTCATCAGCGGACTGACGACGGATGCCTCGATCTCGACCGTCAACGGAGACCTGGTGGTCGACGGCCTCACGGGCGCGCTGCAGATCAACAGCGTCAGCGGCGAGATCGCGGTCAGCGGTCACACCGGACGCGTCTCGGCCCGCACGGTGAGCGGAGACATCACGGCATCAGGCGACGTGAGTGTGTTCACCGCCGAGACCGTGAGCGGCGACGTCTTCACCGACATCACGGGGATTCCCGACGAGGTGCGCATCAGCACGGTGAGCGGCGCGGTCACCACCCGTCTCGCCGCGGGCGTGCCCGTGCAGTACAAGATCAACACCGTCGGCGGCAAGCTGCAGCTCGACGACTCCGAGATCAAGGGCGTGCACGGCCAGTACACCGGCAAGTACGGCACCCTCGACGCCAAGTGGCTCGACTTCAGGGCTAACACGGTCTCCGGCAACATCAACGTGCTTCACGCGGTGTCGGTATGACCCCGCCCGTCTTCGCCCACGGCCACCTGCGCCTCTACCTGCTGAGCCTTCTCGCCGACGAGCCGATGCACGGCTACGAGCTGATCCAGGCGCTCGAGGAGCGTTTCGGCGGCACCTATGTTCCCAGCGCCGGCACGATCTACCCGCGACTCGCGAAACTCGAGGAAGACGGCCTCGTGTCGAAGACCGTCGACGGGCGCAAGACCGTCTACGCGATCACCGACGCCGGGCGGGCCGAACTCGACGCCCGCGCGGGCGAGCTCGACGGCATCGAGAGCGGCGTCACCGACTCCGTTCGCCGGCTCGCCGACGACGTGCGGTCGTCGGTCAACTCGGCAATGAAGACGCTGCGCGCCGACCTCGCGTCGGCCGCGCGCGAGGCCAAGGCCGATGCGAAGGAGGCCGGCCGCACCATCCGGGCCGATGCGAAACCCGTGCAGGTCGACAGCCGCGGCGCGCTCGCGAACGCCGAGCTGGCGATCAACGACTTCCGCCACCAGTTGCGCACCGAGCTGCGCAAGCGGGTCGTGCGCGGCGAGCTCTCCGACGAGACCGTCGCCGTGCTCACCACCGGGCTCGACGAGCTGCGCGCCCGCGTGACGGCCTCGCTCAAGCAATAGCGATGCGGGTCGAGCGGACCGGCCGATCACCGGTCCGCTCGACCGCTCCTCGCTTAAGTCGTACACGTGTACTAGTGTTTATCAGGCGTTGATCTTTACCAGGATCCGCCGGGTTCGTTCGCGAACTGCTCCGCTGCCCATATCCAAGGCCGGAGCCACACCACAATTCGACCGAGTACGTCGGTCGATCAATCACGCTGCTGAATGTTTGGCGCGCAACGTTGCGCTGCATTTTCTTTACGTCTTAATGAAAAGTCTGTTTCACCATGTTCAACCCCACCATCAACCTCGACCACGCCACGGATGCGCTCGACGCCCTGTCGCCCGAGCACCGTCAGTCGATCCACCTGAGCTTCTACGCCGGATTCAGCAACGACCAGGTCGCCGACCTCCTCGGAGTGCCCGTCGCCGTCGTCGAAGAGCGTCTGCACGACGGGCTCGCCAGCCTGTGCGACGCGATGGCGATCGCCGCGTAGGGATTTCGACAGGCTCAGCCACCGAGCTCACTCGGCGAAGGCCACCGGCACGTAGAGGTCCTGCGACCGGTCGGCGAGCGCCGTGTGGTCGTTGCGCGTGAAGATCCCGCAGGCGTCGACCGTGCAGTCGAGCCCCTCCGCCACCGGGTCCCCGACCTCGAGGTAGGCGGTGAAGGTGCCCGTCGCGGCGTCGTCGTAGCCGCGCGCTCCGAACAGCTTCCACGCCCAGTCGTCGTTGACCCAGTTGCTGGGCGCATACTCGACGGCACCGACGGTGCCCTCGGCCGCCTCGCCCTGTTCGGGGACGCCGCCGATGCACGGGCCGGGCTTCGTGCCCGGGTCATCCGGAATCCTGCAGATCGCAACGTAGATGCCGCGGCTCGCGTCGTACCCGGTGCCGCTCACGACGAGGCGGTCGCCCGCCCGCAGCGCGGACGTGTCGACGGATGCGCCGGGCTCGGGCGGGAGGACGTCGAAAGAGCGGGTGCGGGAGTCGTCTCCCGTGGCCGTGACGCTCGTCGGCCACTGCTCGGCCGGTGCGATCTGGCCCGACTCTCCCTGGTCGACGTGGGTCAGTATCGGGACCACCACGATCGCGACGGGCACCAGCACCGCCACGACGAGCGCGAGGACGATCCACCACCAGCGGATCCTGCGCCGCGAACCCGCTCTGACCATTGCTGCAGTCTAGGTCCCGCCGGCCGGGGCACACGAGAGTAGGCTCGCCCCTCGTGACCAAGGATTCCGGCCGGCCGATTTCCCGGCCCAGCGCCGGGTCTGCCCGGTCGCTGCTCGCGGTCGTCGTCGGCGGCATGATCGGCACGGGCCTCCGCCTCGCGCTCGATCTGGCGATCCCGCACGCGGACGACGCGTTTCCGGTCTCGACGATCGTGATCAACGTCGCGGGCGCGTTCGCGCTCGGCCTGCTCGTCGGCCGCTACTGGCCGACGGCCCGCGACTGGGTGAAGGCGGGTCTCGGCCCCGGCCTGCTCGGCTCGTTCACGACCTACTCGGCGTTCGCGGTGTCGCTGGTCGCCCTCGCTTCTGCGGACGAGTGGATGCTCGGGGTCGGCTACCTGGCGGCGACCGTCGTTCTCGGGCTCGGTGCGGCGTGGGCCGGGCTCAGGGTCGGGACGCCGGACGCCACCGTGATCGACGAGGTCAGCGAATGACACCGCTGCTCGCCCTCGTCATCGTCGTCACCGGCGCAGCGGCCGCCGCCGCGCGTTACGCCGTGTCGCTGCTGTTCGCGCCGCGCCTGGCCTGGGCGGTACTGGTCGTCAACGTAGCCGGGTCTGCAATCGGGGGCGCGGTGCTCGGGCTCGCCGAGCGGGCCGCGATCGGTGCCGACGTGCGGGTCGTCCTGCTCACCGGTCTCTGCGGCGGCCTCACCACGTTCAGCACCTTCAGCGTCGAGACCGTGCAGCTGGTGCAGTCGGGCCGCGCGCGCACGGCGTTCGCGAGCGTGACGGCGAACCTGGTGCTCGGCGTCGGGGCCGCGGCACTCGCCTACCTCGCGCTGCGCTGACCCGCACGCGGTTCACCCGGCCCGAGTGAAGAGCGAGCCGCTCGCGTGCCGCAGGGTCGAGCACATGCCCACCGACACCGATCTCCCCTCCTGGCGCGACGGCGCCGCCCGCTCGCGCATCCTCGAGTTCGTCGCCGGCGTCGACGACGCCGGCGTGCCCCCGGCCGACCGGGTCGCGGTCTTCGACAACGACGGAACGCTCTGGTGCGAGCGCCCCATGCCTGTTCAGCTGCACTTCATCGTCGAACGCTGGGCGAAGGCGGCGCAACGCGACCCGTCGCTCGCCGACCACGAGCCGTACGCCTCGGCGCTCGCCGGCGACTTCCGCTGGCTGGGCGGAGTGGTCGAGCGGCACTACGCGGGCGACGACACCGACGTGCGCACCGTGCTCGCGGCGATCGTCGCCGACATGAACGGCCTCACGGTCGACGAGTACGCGGCCGATGTCACCGCCTTCCTCGCCGGGACCGAGAACCCGGTGGTGCACAGGCTGTTCCGCGAACTGAGCTACGTGCCGATGCTCGAGCTGGTGCGCTACCTCGAGCGCCACGGCTTCACCGTCTACATCGCCTCGGGCGGCGACCGCGACTTCATGCGGCCCTTCGCACCCGAGATCTACGGGCTCTCTGCCGACCGCGTCATCGGGTCGAGCCTCGGCCTGCACTGGCGGGAGAGCGATTCGGGTGGAGACATCGTCTACGGCGACAGCTTCGGTTTTCTCGACGACGGCCCCGAGAAGCCGGTGCGCATCTGGAGCCGGGTAGGCAAACGGCCGCTCATCGCCGGCGGGAACGCGAACGGCGACATCCCGATGCTGCGTTTCGCGGGGGGCGACGGATCGGGACTCGGGCTGCTCGTGCACCACGACGACGATCAGCGCGAGTTCGCCTACGACCGCGGTTCCGAGCGGGCGCTCGCCGAGGCCGCCGAGCGGGACTGGATCGTCGTCAGCATGCGCGACGACTGGACGACGGTCTTCGCCGAGCGGTAGCCGCGCCCGCGGCGCCGCTCAGTCGTCGGTGCGGGGGTTCAGCAGGTCGTCGAAGTCGGGCAGCTCCCGGGCGGGCGGGCGCACCCATTCGCGCGGAGTAGTGCTGTCGTCGAAGTCGTCGTCGTCGGGCTCGGTGTCGAGCTGGAAGACGTAGGTCTTCGGCTCGTCGTCCGGCTCGGGTGCCGCCGCCGCCGCGATGAGCACCGCCGACTCCGCGAACGCGTTGCGGGCGGGACGCTGCTCGTGTTCGGGCTGCGGTTCGACGTCGGGCTCGGGCTCGGGCTCGGGCTCGGGCTCGGGCTCGGGCTCGGGCTCGGGCTCAGTGTCGGTGTCGGTGTCGGTGTCGGTGTCGGTGTCGGTGTCGGTGTCGCTGTACCCCTCCGGCGCGGGTTCGAACTCCACGTAGACCGGAGCCGCGTCGCTGTGGTCTGGCGCGAAGTCGATGTCCGGCTCTACCGGCACGTCGGAGGGCGCGTCGGGCAGAAACTCGAGCGGCATGACCGGCTCGGCGCTCGGCAGCATCCAGCTCAGGTCGATGTCGTCCTGGCTCGGCTCGTCGTGCGCGATCTCGTCGCGGATCGGCTCGGCGGGCACGGTCGCATCCGCGGTCGCATCCTGTGCGTCGACCGCGACCGGCGCGGGCTCCACGGGCACCGGGTAGCCGGTGGCCGCGGGCGCTGCCTCCGGCTCAGCAGCGGGCGCGGGCAGGTTCGAGAGGAAGTCGAAGGGCGCCGGCTGACCGTTCTGCGCCGCCTCGAACGCGAGTCGGGCATCTTCGGCCTCGCGCTGCTGGCGCTTGAGGCGCGACAGGGTGGCGATCGCCTGACGCGCGACGGTGCGCCCGGCTCGGTTTGCGCCTATGGTCGACGCCTGCGGGCCGTAGCCGGCGAAGAAGATGCGCGGCTCCTTCCACGAGGTGCCGTTGGCGACGATGATGCCGCCCTCCTTCTCGCGCAGCTTGAGCGGTGCGAGATGGCGCAGCTCGGGACGGAATCCCGTCGACCAGATGATGACGTCGGCCTCTTGGAACGAGCCGTTCGACCAGCGCACGCCTCCGGGCTCGATGGCGGAGAACATGGGGCGCGCGGTGAGCACTCCGCGGTCGATGCCGGCCTGGATGCGGCGCGTGCGGGGAACGCCGGTGCCGCTCACGATGGAGGGCAGCGCCTTGCCCGCGCGGGCGGCCTCGTCCTGGATGGCGACCGCGGAGGCGCGGGCCTCGAGGTTGAGCTCCCCGTCTTCGAGAAACTCGATCGGCCGACGGCTGACCCAGGTGGTCTCCGCTGCCACGGTCTCGAGCTCGAGCAGGAAGCCGATCGCGGACGTTCCCCCGCCGACGACGACCACCTTCTTGCCTGCGAACTCCGCGGCATCCGCGTATTCGGCGGTGTGTACATGGCGTCCGGCGAAGCTGTCGCGTCCCGGATACCAGGGGATGAAGGGCGAGCCCCAGGTGCCGGTGGCGTTGATGACGACGTCGGTCGACACCGTCTGCTCGCCCTGGTCGTCGGCGAACGTGACGATCATGCGGTCGCCGGCGTTCTCGACGCGGGTGACGGCTGCGGGGCGCACGATCTGGAAGCCGTGGAACTCCTCGTACTGCGCGTAGTAGTCGGCGACGACCGCTTTCGCCGGCAGCGAGCGGTCGGCGGTGTCGAAGCTGAGACCGAGGGCGTCGAGGCCCGGCAGGTCGTTGATGCGGTGCGCGGAGCCGATCCGCAGCGCGTCCCAGCGGAATTGCCAGGCACCGCCCGTGCCCGGGCCGCGATCGAGCACCACGAACTCGTTTCCGGGGTCGAGACCAAGTCGCTTCAGGTAGTAGGAGACGGATAGTCCCGCCTGGCCACCACCGATAACGACCACGGATGTGTCGGTGCTGTCAGAGGTCACGCGACAACGTTACCCGCTGACCCTGCGTGCTAAACTGCACACTACTTTTCGTTAGATCGCTGTTCGCAAATTCCCGGAACCCTCAAGGTTCCCTTCGGACTGATTCATGAGGGGGTCTACGCATGGGGCGAGGCCGTCAAAAGGCGAAGCACACCAAGGTCGCACGAGACCTGAAGTACTTCAGTCCTGACACCAACTACGGAGCTCTTCAAAAAGAGCTCGGCACTTCCGGCGAGCCCGGAGATCCTCGACTCGACGAGGACCTCGCGGCATGGCCGGAATACGTCGCCGGCTCCGCTGCTCCGTCGGCAGAGGTCGACGATGACGACGACGACGACGAGGACGATGAATACGTTCCCGGCAGCTACCAAGCCGAAGACGACGACGCGCGCCACAGCGCATAGACCTCTCGTTCGCTGAGCCTGTCGAAGCGCTCGCACGCCCTACGGCGCGGCGCTTCGACAGGCTCAGCGTCGGTTCTACGCCTTGTACGCGCCCGAGAGCCGCACGGCCCCGCCGTTGACGCCCTTGGCACCCTGCTCGAATCCCGCGAGCGAACGCTCGGCGATGCTGACCCGGCCGGCCTCCCAGGCCGGGATGCCCGCTGACTCGATCGACGCGATGACCGCGGCCGCGGCATCCGCTGCGACGACGGCGAACATGCCGATGCCGAGGTTCCACGTTCCCTCGGTCTCCTCGAGCGTCATCGACCCGAGGTCGGCGAGCACGCGGAACACCGGGTCGGGCGACCAGGTCGAACGCTCGAGGTCGACCCACGAGCCGATCGGCAGCACCCGCGCGAGGTTCGCGGCGATGCCGCCGCCGGTGACGTGGCTGAGCGAGTGGATCGCGCCGGGCAGCTCGTCGATCACGCCGAGCAGCGGGGTCGTGTAGAGCCGGGTCGGCACGAGCAGCGCCTCGCCGACGTTGCCGAGGTCGTTCGAATTGTCGGTGTAGCCGACGCCCGCGTTGCCGAGAATGTGGCGCACGAGCGAGAAACCGTTGCTGTGCAGGCCGGATGACGCGATGGCGACGACCACGTCGCCGTCGACCACACGCTCGGGGCCGAGCGCCTTGTCGGCCTCGACCACGCCGACAGCGGCACCCGCCACGTCATAGTCGTCGGGGCCGAGGAGGCCGGGGTGCTCCGCGGTCTCGCCGCCGACGAGCGCCGTGCCGGTCTCGGAGCAGGCGAGGGCGATCCCCTTCACGATGTCGGCGATGCGCGCGGGCACCACACGGCCGCAGGCGATGTAGTCAGTCATGAACAGCGGGCGCGCTCCGACCACGACGATGTCGTCGACCACCATGCCCACGAGGTCCTGCCCGATGGTGTCGTGCTTGTCGAGAGCCTGCGCGATGGCGACTTTCGTTCCGACGCCGTCGGTCGATGTCGCGAGCAGCGGTCGGTCGTAGTCCTTCAGGAACGAGACGTCGAAGAGGCCGGCGAATCCGCCAAAACCCCCGACCACGGAGGGGCCGTGGGTCGCGGAGACCGCGGACTTCATGAGCTCGACGGCCAGATCACCGGCAGCGGTGTCGACCCCTGCCTCGGCGTACTTGTTACTCATGCGTGAGGTTCCCATCCTGGGCGTGAAAGACTAGAGATATCCCCCCAACTCTACGGTCTGGAGCTAATTCCGCATGTGCGGCATTGTTGGCATCGTTTCTTCCCAGCCGGCTAACCAACAGGTCTACGACGCTCTGCTGCTACTGCAGCACCGCGGCCAGGACTCGACGGGTATCTCCACGGCCGACGGCAGCACCTTCTACAGCACCAAGGCCAAAGGCCAGGTACGCGAGGCGTACCGCACCCGCGACATGCGCGGCCTGCTCGGCAACATGGGCATCGGCCACGTGCGCTACGCCACCAAGGGCAACGCCGCGAACGAGCAGGAGGCCCAGCCGTTCTACGTGAACGCGCCCTACGGCATCACGCTCATCCACAACGGAAACCTCACGAACACCCGCGAGCTCACCCGCGAGCTGTTCGACGTCGACCGTCGCCACCTGAACACCACCTCCGACACGGAGCTGCTCGTCAACGTGCTCGCGCACGAGCTGCAGGCGCAGGTCTCGGGCGCCGACCTCGACCCCGACCAGGTGTTCAACGCCGTGTCGCGAGTTCACGAGCGGGTCGAGGGCTCCTACGCCGCGATCGCCCTCATCGCCGGTCACGGGCTGCTGGCGTTCCGCGACCCGTTCGGCATCCGCCCGCTGATCCTGGGCAAGCGCCCTGCTGGTCTCGTGGGTGAGGAATGGATCGTGGCATCCGAATCTCTCGTCCTCGAAAGCGGCGGTTACGAGGTCGTCCGCGACGTCGCCCCCGGTGAGGCCGTGTTCATCACGCGCGGCGGCGAGATGTTCTCGAAGCAGTGCGCGCCGAACCCGCGGCTTGTCCCGTGCTCGTTCGAGTACGTCTACCTCGCCCGTCCCGACTCGATCATGAACGGCATCTCGGTGTACGACGCGCGCCTGCGACTCGGCGACCGCCTCGCCGACACCATCGCGCAGTACACGCCGATGGGCGACATCGACGTCGTCATGCCCATCCCCGACTCGTCGCGGCCCGCCGCCATGCAGGTCGCGCAGAAGCTCGGCATCGAGTACCGCGAGGGCTTCTACAAGAACCGCTACGTGGGCCGCACCTTCATCATGCCCGGGCAGGAAGAGCGCAAGAAGAGCGTGAAGCAGAAGCTGAACGCGATGGGCAGCGAGTTCCGCGGCAAAAACATCCTCATCGTCGACGACTCGATCGTGCGCGGAACGACCTCGAAGGAGATCGTGCAGATGGCCCGCGACGCCGGCGCCAACAAGGTCACGTTCACCTCGGCCGCGCCGCCCGTGCGCTTCCCGCACGTGTACGGCATCAACATGCCGTCGCGTGAGGAGCTCGTCGCCCACGGACGCCGCATCCCCGAGATCGCGACCGAGCTCGGCGCCGACTATCTGATCTACCAGGAGGTCGCCGACATGCAGGCCGCCATCCTGGAGGGGTCGAATCTCACCGAGCTCGAGATGAGCTGCTTCACCGGCGACTACGTGACCGGCACCGTCAGCCCCGAGTACCTCGCGTGGGTGGAAGCGAACCAGCTGAGCTGACCATGGCTGCGAGATGGCGTGACGAGGGGCACGAGCCCGACTACCGGTTCTCGCTCGCCAACGAGCGCACGTTTCTCGCCTGGCTGCGCACGGCCCTCGCGCTGCTCGCGGGCGGCGTCGTGCTCGACCAGTTCGTCGAAGCGCCGCTGGTGAAGGCCATCGCGATCGTGCTCACCGTGGTCGCGGGGGCTGTGTGCGTCATCGCGTACCTGCGCTGGCGGGCCAACGAGATCGCGATGCGGCACGACCGTCCGCTTCCGCACGGCTCGGTGCTGCCCGTGCTCGGATCGGTGCTGCTCATCGGCGTCGCGGCTCTGGTCGTGGTGCTGGTGGTGATGGGTTGAGCGCCCCGGCCGACCCCGGTCTGCAGCGGGAGCGCACGTCGCTCTCGTGGAACCGCACCGCCCTGTCGGTGATCGTCGTGGCGCTGCTGCTCGTGCGCTCTGGCTTTGTCGCCGAGCAGCCGGCGCTCTCGGCGCTCGGCGCGACGCTGCTCGTCGGCGCCGCGGCGATCGTGCTGTTCGCGGCCCGTCGCTCGTTCGTCGGCCCGGCGCCGCGCCACGGCTTCGCGCTCATCGCCGGGGTCGGCACGCTGGCCTGCGCCGCCGGGCTGGCGTCGATCCTGGTCTGACCGGGTCGCCCGGCGCCGTCGTTCTCTCGGTTCTCTCCGAAAACGAAGGAGATCGCCGCGTGGAGTCGCTCGTTCACGCGCAAGGGCAGCGTTTCGCGCGAGATCTCCTTCGTTTTCAGCGGAGGTCGTCGATTCGGGCTCGCGTATGCCTCGGGCCGGCGAATTCGGTCGGGACGTTTACGGGCGGGGTTCGGGGGCCGAGCCGTCGGTAGGCGCCGGCGGGGTCTCGGGCGCGGGCGCTTCGACGGGCTCGGCGGCGGGCTCGGCGGGAGCGGGCTCGCCGGGAGCGGGCTCGCCGTCGGGCGACTCCGCGGCGGGCTCGTCGGTGACGTAGACGGTGGGCTCGCTGTCGTCCGAGGGCGCGGTCACCACGGTCGCTGGGCGCGAGCGGCGCAGCCCGATGCGGTCGAGGAGCAGGGCGAGCAGCGCCCCGACGAGCACTCCCGCGGTGACGCCGTACAGCGCGAAGTATCCGAACAGGGCACCGAAGCCGACGAGCGGGTCGACCGGGAAGATCGCCGTGAGGATGAAGGTGATGACCGCGCCGATACCGCCGCCGACGATGATGAACGCGGAGTACTTGGGGGCGCGCCGGATCTGCACCTCGGTCTCGTTCGCGGCATCCTGATCGTCGCTGGGGGTTGTGCTCATGACCCTATTGTCGCAGCCATAACCGGGAGGTAGTCGCTGAGGTCGGCGCGCTGCCCGGACGCGTGCACGCGGCCAGCGGCGAGCGCGTCGGCCCAGGCGAGCGACCCGGTAGCGAGTTGGAGCCACGTCGCGGCATCCGTCTCGACGACGTTGGGCGGGGTGCCGCGTGTGTGCCGCGGCCCCTCGATGCACTGCACCGCGCCGAACGGCGGAACGCGCACCTCGACGGTGTTGCCCTCGGCCCGCTCCGCGAGGACCTGCAGCAGATACCGCACCGCCGTCGCCAATGTGTCACGTGAAACATCGCCGCCGGCGATGGCCGTGCGCACGGCGGTCGTGCCCGTTCCGGAATCGATGCGTGCCTTGGCCATGCTCCAACGCTAGCCGCCCGGCCCGCGCCCGCCCTCCCAAAACGAAGGACTTCGGCGCGCGATCGGGCGCGAAACCTCTTTCGCGGCGGTCAGCGGGCGCTTCTCCTTCATTTTCGTTGGCGGGTTCGACGGGTACGCTGAGCGGGTGCGAATCCTTGTTCTCGGCTCCGGCGCGCGCGAGCACGCCATCATCTCGTCGCTCCTGAGGGAGGATGCCGGCCACGAAATCACCGCCGCGCCCGGCAACGCGGGCATCGCGGCAGCGGTCGAAGTGGTCGGACTCGACCCCACCAACGGCTCGATCGTGCGCGACTACGCCCGCGACAACGGCATCGAGCTCGTCGTGATCGGCCCCGAGGCACCACTCGTCTCCGGCGTCGCCGACAAGCTGCGCGCCGCCGGGATCCCCGTCTTCGGCCCCAACAAGGCCGCCGCCGCCCTCGAGGGCAGCAAGACCTTCGCCAAGCGGATCATGGATGCCGCCGGCGTGCCGACGGGTCGCGCTGCGCGTGCGTCGACCGAGGAGCAGGCGGTCGCCGCGATCGACGAGTACGGCGCGCCCTACGTCATCAAGGCCGACGGGCTCGCCGCAGGCAAGGGTGTGCTCGTCACGCCCGACCGGTCCGCCGCCATCGAGCACGCCCACTACTGGCTGCAGCACGGCGACGTGCTCGTCGAGGAGTTCCTCGCCGGGCAGGAGGTCTCGCTGTTCCTGCTGAGCGACGGCGAGAGCGTCGTCCCGCTCGAGCCCGCGCAGGACTACAAGCGCGCCTACGACCACGACGACGGCCCGAACACCGGCGGCATGGGCGCCTACTCGCCGCTGCCCTGGCTCACCGAGGAGTTCGTCGACGACGTAATCCAGGCGGTCGCGCTGCCCACGATCCGCCAGCTCGCGGCCGAGCAGACCCCGTTCGTCGGGCTGCTCTACTGCGGCCTCATCCTCACCAAGAGCGGCACCAGGGTCATCGAGTTCAACGCCCGCTTCGGCGACCCGGAGACTCAGGTCGTGCTGCCCCGCCTGGTGACCCCCCTGAGCGGTCTGCTCTACGCCGCGGCCACCGGCGGTCTCGGCCGGCTGCCCTATCCGAAATTCTCCGACGAGGTCGCGGTCACCGTGGTGCTCGCCAGCGAGGGCTACCCCGAGGCCCCGATCACCGGGCGCGAGATCACCGGCCTCGACGCGGCATCCGCAGTCGAGGGTGTGCACATCACGCACGCCGCGACCGCCGTGCTCGACGGCAAGTTCATCGCCACCGGCGGCCGTGTGCTGAGCGTCGTCGCCACGGGCGCGGACTTCGTCGAGGCCCGCGCCCGCGCCTACCGGGCGCTCGACCTGATCCACCTCGAGGGCGGCCACTACCGCACCGACATCGCGGAGCGCGTCGCGAAGTAGCGCGAACCGGCTCCCGCCAGCCGGGGCCGCGCTGCCAAATGAAGGAGATACCTCCCTCGAGTCACACATTGGCGCGGATCGCGCGGCGTCGCGCGCGAGATCTCCTTCATTCGGCAGAACGAGCGCGCGAGGGGGCTGGGCCGGGTGCGGAATAATGAGGGCATGACGGATGCCGCAGCTCTGACCGGTTGGACCCTCGCCTACTCGGGCAAGGTGCGCGATCTCTACACGTCGCCCGACCACCCGGGACGAGTCCTGATGGTGGCGAGCGACCGCGTGAGCGCGTTCGACCACGTGCTCGAGCCGGGCATCCCGGGCAAGGGCGAGCTGCTGACCACGCTGAGCAAGTGGTGGTTCGCGCAGCTCGACGGCGTGCCGAATCACCTGGCCCCTTCGACAGGCTCAGGGACCGAAGCAGTCTCAGGGGCCGCCATCCCCGAGGCCGTCGCCACGCGCGCCATGCTCGCCGTCACCCTCGACATGTACCCGGTGGAGTGCGTCGTGCGCGGCTACCTGAGCGGCAGCGGCTGGCTCGAGTACCAGGCCACGCAGAGCGTGTGCGGCATAGCGCTGCCCGCCGGCCTCAACGACGGCGACCGCCTGCCCGAGCCGATCTACACCCCCGCGTGGAAGGCCCCGCTCGGTGAGCACGACGAGAACATCTCCTTCGAGCGAACCGTCGAGCTCGTCGGAGCCGAGGTCGCATCCGCCCTTCGCGACGCGAGCCGCGACATCTTCACCCGCGCATCCGCGATCGCCGAAGCCCGAGGCATCATCCTCGCCGACACCAAGTTCGAGTTCGGCGCGCACCCGGAGACCGGCGAGCTCACCCTCGGCGACGAGGTGCTCACCTCCGACAGCAGCCGGTACTGGGACGCAGCGCTCTACGAGACCGGGGACCGCACCGCCAGCTTCGACAAGCAGATCGTGCGCAACTGGCTGAAGGCCAACTGGGACCCGTCGACGGCCACCCCTCCCCCCGCGCTCCCGCAGGAGATCGTCGCGCAGACGGCCGCCCGCTACCGCGAGCTGATCGAGCGACTGACGGGCGAGTGACCGTGCAGATCCGACTCGTCGAGTGGGACGATCCCGCCAGCGTCGAGCTGCGAGCCGCCCAGCGCGCCGAGATCGAGGGCCGCTACGGCGGTCCGAGTGAGCCCGGCCCCGTGCCGACGGGCCTCGACGTCACCACGTTCTTCGTCGCTTTCGACGACGACGGCACCCCGCTGGGCTGCGGCGGGCTGCGACGGCTCGATGACACACACGCGGAGATCAAGCGGATGTTCGTCCACCCCGACCACCGCGGATCCGGTGTCTCGACCGCCATCCTGCGCCGGCTCGAGCAGTTCGGGCACGAGGCTGGCTGGTCGCGGCTCGTGCTGGAGACGGGCCTGCTGCAGCCCGACGCCATCAGGTTCTACACGCGCGAGGGGTACACGCGCATCCCGAACTTCGGCTACTACGCCGACTCCGACGACTCTGTCTGCTTCGAGAGGGTGCTGGTCGCGCACGACCCCGCCGCGGATGTCGTGTGCGAGGGCTGCGAGTAGGCAGCTCCGCTATCCGAGCTCGTCTTTCACTCGGTCCAACTCGACGTTCACATCCCCGGGCACGCACGCCGCCTGGCCGCTGAGCGTGGTGATGTCGGAGCCGGCCTCGAGCAGTACGTAGAGCGCCTCGTTGTCGGGCATCACGCCCCGCACGTTCTGGAACGGCCCGATCTCCGCTCGCCCGACCTCGAAACCCTGCTCAACGAGTCGGTCTGCGATCGCGACGATCTCCGTCTCGTCCATTCCCGGTCCGGGACGCTCACGTCTCCCGGTGAACGTGACGCCATCGTCATCAGAACCCGGAAGCGCACAAGACACGGGACTCGCCGAGTCGCGCGACTCCCACTGGCCTCCTGCCAACTCCTGCGCCTCGTCGAGCATCGCGAGCAGTTTCGCCTGCGACTGGAGCGGGCTGTCGAAGGGCCCCGTGTCTGCCGGGGCGGCGCAACCGGTCACCAGCATCGCGATCGCGGCGCCCAGCACGACGATGCGGGGCGCCCTCACGCGCTCCACGCTGACCGCTGCTGCGCGGATGAGTGCCTGACAGGCCATGGTGCCACCTCTCGGGGATTACTCATGACTGTAGCCGCGAACGACCGACGCGCGCCCAATCCGATTCCGAAAGGGCTCCGAATCACTCTCGTGGCGATGGTCCGTTGCCCAGAACGGCGGACCGTCGCCATTTTTCTGCGGGAATAGTTGTAGCGTCAACTAAGTTGTAGAGTGGTGACTGAAAGGCGGCACTCATGACCGGCAACCAGAACCTCCTCGCGGCCGACACGTCGATGGGCGCGGTGACCCTGAGGGTCGCCGACCTCGACGCCATGACCACGTACTACCGCGACGCGGTCGCGCTCGAGGTGCTGAGCGCCGACGGCGACACCGCCGTGCTCGGGCGGGGCACGACGCCGGTGATGATCCTGCTCTCGGCCCCCGAGCTCAAGAACGCGAGCCCTCGTGACGCCGGGCTGTTCCATACCGCGATTCTGTTCGAGACCGAGGAGGCGTTGGCGGCATCCGTCTATTCGGTCGCTCAGAAGCACCCGCGCTCGTTCACCGGCAGCGCCGACCACCTAGTCAGCAAGGCCTTCTACTTCAACGACCCGGAGAACAACGGCGTCGAGCTCTACTGGGACCGCGACCGCAGCGGATGGAGCTGGGTGCACGGCAGCATCGAGATGGCGACGCTCCAGCTCGACCCGAACGAGTTCTTGCAGCAGAACCTCACCGAGCAGGCGGTGCTGCAGCCCGTGATCGGCGGCGCCCAGGTGGGACACGTGCACCTCCAGGTGGGCGACGTCGCCACCGCGCGGGAGTTCTACGTGAACCGGCTCGGCTTCGAGGCCACCACCTCGTTCGGAGACAGCGCGCTCTTCGTGAGCGCCGGCGGCTACCACCACCACATGGCGATGAACACCTGGAACTCGAGGGGTGCCGGCCCCCGAACGCTCGCCCTGGGGTTGGCGCAGGTGGATATCCGCGTGCCGTCGACGGATGATCTGGGTCGCCTGAGCGAGCGCCTCACGCACTTCGGGCACCAGATCCGCGACGACGGACGCGCCGTCAGCTTCGACGACCCGTGGAACAACCTGATCACGGTGACCGCGGGCGCCTGAGCCCGTCTGCCCGGACCCCGTCTGGCAGACTCGAGGCATGACCTCCACGCTCATCGGATTCGCCGTGCTCGCCGTCTCCCTGGCGTTCGGGCTGGCATCGGCGGCCTGGTTCTCGGCGGCGAACCCCGGCGAGCGCCTGCCGTACTCTGCCCGCCCCGCGCACAATCCGATGGGCGCCATCGTGCTGCGAGCGGTAGGGGTGGGCATCTCGATCTTCGCTGTGCAGTTCACCCAGCCGCAGTTCGGCTACTGGTCGGTGCTCTTCGTGCTGATCGTCATCGCGCTGCCGCTCGTGATCACGCGGGCGCACAACCGCCGGGTTCTCGGCGAGGCCTGAATCAGACGCGAGGCCGGTCCAGGTCGCGCCTCGCGCCCGGACCGGGCTCCACCGTGCCGCTAGCCTTGGCGGCATGACCAGACCCGTAGCGCTCATCACCGGCGTCGGCCGTACCGTCGGCATCGGCGCCGGAATCGCCCGTACCCTCGCGAGCGACGGGTGGGATCTCGCGCTGAGCTACTGGAGCCCCGCCGACGAGGCCATCTTCGGCAGCGCCGCGGCGCACGGGCTCGACGAGCTCATCGTCGAACTCGAGGCGAGCGGCGCCCGGGTGGCAGCGATACCCGCGGATCTGGAGCGGGTGGATGCCGCGGCATCCGTCGTCTCGAAGGCCGTCGAGCATCTCGGCCCCGTCGACGCCCTCGTGCTCAGCCATGCCTGGGACATCGACTCCGGGCTGCTCGACACCTCGGTGGAGCAGTTCGACAAGCACTTCGCGATCAACACGCGTGCGAGCTGGATGCTCATCGTCGAGTTCGCGAGGCAGGCCGCGTCGGGCGGCGCGATAGTGGCGCTCACCAGCGACCACACCGCGGGCAACCTGCCCTACGGCGCCAGCAAGGGGGCGCTCGACCGCATCGTCATCGCGGCGGCGAAGGAGCTCGCGGCGCAGGGGATATCGGCCAACGTGCTCAACCCCGGCCCGATCGACACCGGCTGGATGACGGACGACGTGCGCCAGACCCTCGTCGCGATGCAGCCGAGCGGACGGCTCGGCACACCGGCCGACGTCGCGAACCTCGTCGCGTTCCTGGTGTCGGAGCGGGGCCGTTGGGTCACCGGGCAGCTGCTCACGAGCGACGGCGGGTTCTCGATCTCGATCTGAGGTGCGGTCGCCGAGCCTGTCGAGGCTCCCTTCGACAGGCTCAGGGACCGGCCTTCGACAAGTTCAGGGACCGGCTAGACGCGCTCGTCGATCTCCGTGATGACGTCCCACGCGCCGTCCTCCGAGTTCGACAGCACGACGACGTCGAGGTTCTCGGCCACGTAGTGCCGCAGGATACCGCTCGCGCCGGCGTTGATCCCGTCTTGGAAGTACGACCGCACAGACCCGTCTTCGTCGAGGTCGAACTCGAGGCCGAACCCGTAGGCGGTCTCCTCGTCGAGCTCGACCTGCGGCAGCAGGAACTCCTCGGTGTACTCCTTGTTGAGCAGCACGCCGCCGCGCACCGCCTCGAAGAACTTGACCAGGTCGGCGGCCGTCGAGTGCGCGCCGCCGTCGGGCGATCCGATCGGCGGGTACGCCAGCTCGTTGCTCACCCACTCCCCCGCGGCGTTCTTGTCCCAGCCCTCGGCGACGCGCGGCGCGGCCTCGCGGCGGTCGTAGAAACCGGAGTCGGTCATGCCCGCCGGGGTGAACACCTCGTCGAACACGTACTGCCGGTAGGGCACGCCGGTGACCTGCTCGAGCGCCATGCCGGCGAGGATGTAGCCGACGTTGATGAAGGCGACCTCGTCGCCAGGGTCGGCCAACGGCTCCTTGTCGACGAACAGGGGCAGGAAGTCCTTCGTCTCCAGGAACGTCTGCACGGGCAGCGCCGCCCAGAACGCGGCGTAGTCATCGCCGTCTTCTTCGTCCGCGTCATCCGCGAGCCCGCTCGTGTGTGTGAGCAGATGCAGCAGGTTCACCTCGATCGGGATGCGCGTGCCACGGAGGTCGACGTAGTGGTGGATGGATGTCTCGAGGTCGAGGTTTCCGGCGGCGACCTGCTGCAGCACCGCCACGCTCGTGAAGAGCTTGGTGATCGAGGCCGTGTCGAAGCGAGTGTCCATCGTGATCGGAGCGTTCCACCGGCGGCTCGCGAGGCCGGTCGCCGACTCGAACACCGTGGAGCGGCCCTTGCGGATGAGCACGACCCCGGAGAAGTCGTGCTGCTCGAGAAAGTCGGTGAGGCCTGCGGTATCCATGCGCCGAGTTTACCGAGGCACCTAGCATTGAGCGGTGCCCGCACTCGAGAGACTCAGCCGACTGGCCATGGTGCCCGTGGCGCCGATCCTGCTCGTCCAGGGCCGCAGGCTGCGCCGCGATACGCCCAGACTGGCGGATGCCGCGAGCCCGTGGTCTGGCGAGACCCCGGGTGAGAACCCGCTCAAGCTGCTGGTCTTCGGCGATTCGACCGCGGCGGGCGTCGGCGTCGACTCCCAGGTCGACGGGCTGCCCGGCAACCTCGCGCGCTCCATCTCCGCGCACACCGGCCGCGGCGTGAGGTGGAAGGCGATGGGCGAGAACGGCGCCACCGCCCGCCATCTGCTCGAGCGGTTCGTCGACGCCGCGACCGTGGAGAGCTACGACATCGTGTTCCTCACGGTCGGGGCGAACGACGCGCTCACGCTTCGGTCGCGCGCGGCGTTCGGGCGTGACATCCGCTCCCTGCTCGCCCGTCTGCGGCAGGCCAGCCCCGACGCGACGATCCTGATGTCGTCGCTGCCCGCGTTCTTCCGCTTCGTGCTGCTGCCGAACCCGCTTCGGTTCAGCCTCTACCTGCACTCTCAGAGCCTCGAGTCGGAGGCGCGCTCGATCGTGTCCCGCACGCCGGGTGCGCACATGTCGCCGCCCCCGCCGCCGTACACCGACGGGTTCTTCGCGACCGACCTGTTTCACCCGAGCGCGATCGGCTACCGCGACTGGAGCGACTTCGCCGTCGCCGACGCCATCGCGGCCGGGCGGCTGTGAGCACCCTGCGCTCGGTCGAGGAGACGGCCGCGCTCATCGCCGCGCTGCCGAACCCCGGACGCATCGTCGTCGGCATCGTCGGTGCGCCCGGCGCGGGCAAGTCGACCATCGCCGAACGGCTCGTCGCCCTGCTGCCCGGCGCCGCGCTGCTGCCGATGGACGGCTTCCACCTTCCGCAGTCACGGCTCGTCGAGCTCGGACGCCGCGACCGCATGGGCGCGCCCGACACGTTCGACGTCGACGCGTTCGCCGCCGTGCTGGCCGCCCTCCGCCCCTCCGGCGCGACCGCCGCTGCCGACGCCGCCGCCGCTGCCGCCGCCGCCGCCGCCCTAAACGGAAATTCAGGAGTAACGGTTGTCGCACCGGGCTTCGACCGCGAGATCGAGGAGCCCGTGCCCGCCGCGGTCGTCATAACTCCTGAATTTCCGATCGTGGTCGTCGAGGGCAACTACCTGCTGCTCGGTGACGGCGGCTGGGAGCGGGTCGCACCGCTTCTCGACGCGACGTTCTTCGTGAGCGTCGACCGCGACATCCGCCTCGCCCGCCTCATCGCCCGGCACGAGCGATTCGGCAAGAGTCCGGCGGATGCCCGCGCCTGGGCGCTCGGACCCGACGAACGCAACGCCGTGCTCGTCGAGGCCAGTTCGCATGCCGCCACCCACACCATCGCCCTCGGGTAGACTCGTACCCGTCAACCCACGCGCGAGATCCTTGGAGTTACCGGTGCCCACAATCGTCGTCGAGGTCATGCCCAAGGCCGTTCTGCTCGATCCCCAGGGAAAAGCCGTCACCGGCGCCCTGCACCGCCTGGGCAACACCACCATCTCCGAGGTGCGCATCGGCAAGCGCTTCGAGCTCACGGTCGAGGGCCCCGTCGACGAGACGCTGCTCGCCGAGGTGCGCGCCTACGCCGACGACATGTTCTCGAACTCGGTGATCGAAGACGTCGTGAGCATCACGGTGCTCGACCCTTCGACAGGCTCAGCGACCGAGGCGGCCTGATGCGCATCGGCGTCATCACCTTCCCGGGCTCGCTCGACGACCGCGACGCCCAGCGCGCCGTTCGTCTCGCCGGCGCCGAACCCGTCGCGCTCTGGCACGGCGACCACGACCTGCACGGCGTCGACGCGCTCGTGCTGCCCGGCGGCTTCAGCTACGGCGACTACCTGCGCTGCGGCGCGATCGCGGCGCACTCGCCGATCATGGCCGAGGTCATCGACGCCGCGAACTCGGGCATGCCCGTGCTCGGAATCTGCAACGGCTTCCAGATGCTCGCCGAGGCGCACCTGCTCGCGGGCGGGCTCATCCGCAACGACCACGGCAACTTCATCTGCCGCGACCAGGGCTTGCGCGTGGAGAACACCTCGACCGCGTGGACGAACGACTTCGCCGCGAACGCCGAGATCACCATCCCGCTGAAGAACGGCGAGGGCGGGTTCATCGCCGACGCCGACACGATCAACCGCCTCGAGGGCGAGGGACAGGTCGTCTTCCGCTACCTCGGCGTCAACCCGAACGGCTCGATCAACGACATCGCGGGCGTCACGAACGAGCGCGGCAACGTCGTCGGGCTCATGCCGCACCCCGAGCACGCTGTCGAAGAGGGTTTCGGGCCCGACACCGCAGCCGCCATGCGCTCCGGCGTCGACGGGCTCAGCATCTTCACGAGCGCGATCCGAGCACTCGCCTCCGTCTAGATGTCGCTCCCCTGGACCCCTGTCTACCCGATCGTCACCGAACGCCTGGTGCTGCGCCCGCACACGCCCGCCGACCTGGGCGACCTGCGACAGTTCCACTCCGACCCCGACGTCGTGCGCTACATCCCGTGGCCGGTGCGTTCGGAAGAGGAGACCCGGGTCGCTCTGCAGGCCAGGGTCGCGCAGGGCCGCGTCGACGCCGACGGTCAGTGGCTGGTGCTCGCGATCGAGCTGGCCGAGACCGGGCAGGTCATCGGCGAGGTGCTGCTCAAGTGCGCGAGTGCGGAGAAAGGCGAGGGCGAGCTCGGCTACGCGCTGAACGCGGCTTTCCACCGCCGCGGCTACGCGTTCGAGGCGGCCCACCGCATGCTCTCGCTCGGGTTCGCCGAGTTCGGTCTGGGCCGCATCACCGCGACGCTCGACGCCCGGAACGCGGCATCCGCGGGCCTGCTCGAGAAGCTGGGCATGACTCTGGACTCGGTCGCCCGCGACCAGCCGTTCAAGGGCGAGCTCGTCGACGAGCTCACCTACGCCATCGACGCCAAGGACTTCTCATGACCCCCCGCACCCTGTTCCGTGCGCTCGCCCTCGCCGAGACGATCACCTGGACCGCGCTCATCTTCGGCATGGTGCTCAAGTACGTTCTCGTCGTCACCGACGTCGGTGTGAGCCTGGGCGGCGCGCTGCACGGGTTCTTCTTCCTCGCCTTCGCGGCGAGCGCCGTCGTCGTCGCCGTCAACCAGCGCTGGGACGCCCGCACCACGCTCATCGCACTGGCGAGCGCCGTGGTGCCCTACGCGACGATCCCGGTCGAGCGCTGGCTTGAACGCCGCGGCAGCCTGAAGGGCGGCTGGCGTCGCGAGGCGACGGACGATCCGAGGGACTCCGCACTCGCCAGCCGGATGCTCCGCTGGGCTCTCGCGAACACCGTGCTGTTCGCGGCGATCGCCGTGCTCGCCGTGGTCGCGGTGTTCGCGGCGCTGCTGGTGCTCGGCCCGCCCGGCGGCGGCGAGGCGTAGGGCCACACCGCTAGCGCAGGCGCAGCTCCCGGTCACGCGCGGCGCTCGCGTCGTCGATGACGGGGATCGCCGAGGTCAGCTGGGTGGCGCGCTCCTCCGCCTCGGGGCTGCCCGTGAACAGGCCGACCTGGTCGGTGTGGGTCTTCTCGGCCACCACGCCCTTCTTGCGCGGCAGCTCCTCCACCATCTGCACGCGGGTGCGGGGAATCGCCCCCGGGTCCTGCGCCTGCAGCCACTCGACCATCTCCTCGCGCACAAAGCAGCGGAGATCGAACAGTGTGGGCGCATCCACCGCCGTCACCAGGATGCGCACCCGCACGAAGCCGGCCGTCGCGTCGGTGACCTGCAGCACGCTCGCCCGGCCGTCCCAGATGGTGGTGCGGGCGAGGATCTTCTCGAGCTCGACGCGCATTGCGGCCGGGCTCACCCGCCAGTCGAGGTCGATCTCGATCGATCCGAGCAGCTCGGAGCTCGACCGGGTCCAGTTCTCGAACGGCGTCGACGTGAAGTAGGTCGAGGGCAGCACCATGCGGCGGTCGTCCCAGATGTGCACGACCACGTAGGTGAGGGTGATCTCCTCGATGCGGCCCCACTCCCCCTCGGCGATGACGACGTCGTCGACCCGGATGGCGTCGCTGAACGCGAGCTGCACGCCGGCGAAGACGTTAGCGAGGGTCGACTGCGCCGCGAGGCCGGCGACGATCGACACGATTCCGGCGCTGGCGAGCACGCTGGCGCCCACGGCCTGAACGCCGGGGAACGTCAGCAGGATCGAGCCGGCGGCCACGATCACGATGACCGCGTAGGCGAGGCGGCGCACGATCGCCAGCTGGGTCTGGATGCGGCGTGCCACGCGGTTGTCGGGAACGTCGATGCGATACCGCCCCATGCCGAGCTCGATCGCGAAGCCGACGATCGCGCCCACGAACCAGGCGCCGACCGCGATCAGCAGGATGAGGAAGAGGTGGTTCACCCAGGCCATGCCCGGTATTGTCAGCGAGATCGCGACCCAGACCGCGATGACGACCAGCAGCAGCCGGTAGGGGTGGCGCGCCTTCGTGGTGAGGGCGCGCGGCCACTCGCGGCGCTTGGTCGCCGCGAGCACGATGAGCTTGGTGACGACGGCCACGGCGAGCGCCGCGACGAGCGCGATGGCCACGGCGACGGCGAGGCCGAGCCAGGAATGCCAGTCGAACATGAGTCTCCTCTGGGGTGGGGGGATTCCGCGCACCGTCGAGCGACTACCGTTCAAGGGTAGCGGCGGCCGCCTGTCGCCGTGCTGCGTGCGCGTGCGCGTGCGCGCTGGCACCCTTGGCGTTCCCGCGCCCGCCTGCCGCGCCGTAAATTTGCGGGAGAACGACTTATACGGCCTGAGCTACGTCGATATGCCGCAAATTTGGGCTGAGCGCGGCCGCCTGTGGAGAACATCGGCGGGTGCCGCCTAACCTGCGCCACCCTGAACCGTGATCAGTCGTAAGAAGCTTCCCCCGGCGTTCGTCGTCGAGCCATTCCGGGTCAGCGCAGCATCGTCGGCCGGCGTGGGCGAGGGTCGCCTGCGTGGACGGGATCTAGAACGCCCGTTTCACGGAGTGCGCCTGGTCACCGGCTCGCAACCAGACACGGGGCGCAACTACGGCCGCTTCGCCAATGCGCGAGCCGCTGAAGAGTTCGCCGCGCTTGTCCGTCGTTGCCTCGCCTATTCGCTGATACTGAAACCCGGCCAGTTCTTCAGCCACACGACGGCTGCGCGGCTCTGGAAGGCTCCGCTGCCGACGTCGTTCGATGGCGCCGAACCCTTGCACGTGTCCGTTGAGGCTCCGCGCCGGGCCCCCGAGGGGCGAGGTACAGTCGGGCACCAGGTTTCTGCGGGTCGCGCACGCGTTTTGGACCGCTTCGGCTTCCCCGTCGGTGATCCGGCTTCGACGTGGATCTCGATCGCGCCGATGCTCAGCCTGGACGACCTCGTCGCGGTCGGCGACCACCTCGTGCTCGACCCTGCGGTGCTCGACCCCTACGACGTGAGGCCGCACTGCTCCCTCGCCGACCTTGAAGCCCGGGTAAGGATGCCCCGCGGCACCGGGTCCACGGCCGCAGCTGCGGCGATTAGCCATGTCAGGCAGGGCGCCGAATCGCGGGCCGAGACCTTGTTGCGACTGTGCCTGCTGCGAGCAGGGCTTCCCGAACCGGAGCTGGGGCGGGATCTCTACGATGCCAACGGCCGCTGGCTGGCACGTGTCGATCTGTATTTCGACGAGTGGAGAGTCGTCGTGGAGTACGACGGCGAGCAGCACCGCGAGAGCAGTCGGCAGTACGACCGCGACCAATCGCGCATCGAGAGTCTCCTCAATGCGGGGTACGGGTTGGTGAAGGTCAGGAAGTACCAGTTGTTCCAGCGCCCGGAGGTCGCGGTGGAAAGGGTCTCCAGCGCGCTGAGGGCCCGGGGATGGACATAGTAGGCCGCCGCGACCCATCCTTTTCGCGCACCTGCAGCGAAGAATTGCGGCAGAACGACTTTTGCCTGATCGGATAGGTCGATCTGCCGCAAGTTTCGGCGTTGGCCACGGGCGGACGGGGCCCGGGTACGCCGCGGGCGATCAGACAGAGGGGCACCCCCGCCCGCACTGCGCCCCCGGTGCGGCCGCCGGTAGACTGGGGGCTTCCGGCATCCGTCAACTCTGGGAGTTTTCTAATCGTGACCGTTACCACCCCCTCCCGCGGCGTCGCCGATACCGTCTCGAACGCAATCGCCACCCCCGAGAAGGAGCAGCCATACGGCGCGCTCGGCCTCAAGGAAGACGAGTACCTCGCGATCCGCGAGATCCTCGGCCGCCGACCCACGAGCGGCGAGCTCGCGATGTACTCGGTCATGTGGAGCGAGCACTGCTCGTACAAGTCGAGCAAGAACTACCTGCGCCAGTTCGGCCAGAAGGTCTCCCCCAGCATGAAGAAGAACCTCATGGTGGGCATGGGCGAGAACGCCGGCGTCGTCGACGTGGGCGAGGGCTGGGCGGTCACGTTCAAGATCGAGAGCCACAACCACCCCAGCTTCATCGAGCCGTTCCAGGGCGCAGCCACCGGCGTCGGCGGCATCGTGCGCGACATCATCTCGATGGGCGCCCGCCCGGTCGCCGTGATGGACGCGCTGCGCTTCGGCGCCATCGACCACCCCGACACCGCCCGCGTCGTGCACGGCGTCGTGGCCGGAATCAGCCACTACGGCAACTGTCTCGGCCTGCCGAACATCGGCGGCGAGACCTACTTCGACAGCGTCTACCAGGCGAACCCCCTGGTCAACGCCCTCGCCGTGGGCGTGCTGCGCCACGAAGACCTGCACCTCGCCAACGCGCGCGGCGTGGGCAACAAGGTGGTGCTGTTCGGCGCCCGCACCGGCGCAGACGGCATCGGCGGAGCATCCATCCTCGCCTCCGACACGTTCGACGAGGGCGGCCCGACCAAACGCCCCGCCGTGCAGGTCGGCGACCCGTTCGCCGAGAAGGTGCTCATCGAGTGCTGCCTCGAGCTGTTCCAGCAGAAGCTGGTCGAGGGCATCCAAGACCTCGGGGCGGCCGGCATCTCGTGCGCGACCTCCGAACTGGCCAGCAACGGCGACGGCGGCATGTTCATCGAGCTCGAGAAGGTGCTGCTGCGCGACCCGTCGATGACCGCGGAAGAGATTCTGATGTCGGAGAGCCAGGAGCGCATGATGGCGATCGTGACGCCCGACAAGCTCGAGGGCTTCCTCAAGGTCGTCGAGAAGTGGGACGTCGAGACGTCCGTTCTGGGAGAGGTCACCGACACCGGCCGCCTCATCATCAACTGGAACGGCGAGGAGATCGTCAACGTTCTGCCCCGCACGGTCGCCGTCGACGGCCCCGTGTACGACCGTCCCGTCGCCTACCCGACCTGGATCGACGCGCTGCAGGCCGACACCGCCGCCGTTCTCGAGCGCCCCACCGACGGCGCTGAGCTCAAGGCGCAGACGCTGTCGCTCTTGGCCAGCCCGAACCTCGCCGACAAGAGCTGGATCACCAACCAGTACGACCGATACGTCATGGGCAACACGGCGCTCAGCTTCCCCGACGACGGCGGCATGGTGCGCATCGACGAGGAGAGCGGCCTCGGTTTCGCCGTCGCGACCGACGCCAACGGCCGCTACTGCCAGCTCGACCCCGCGCAGGGCGCCAGGCTGGCCCTCGCCGAGGCGTTCCGCAACGTGGCCGTCACCGGCGCCACCCCGGTCGCCGTGAGCGACTGCCTCAACTTCGGCAGCCCCGAGAACCCCGAGGTCATGTGGCAGTTTGCCCAGACCGTCGAGGCTCTCAGCGACGCCTGCCTCGAGCTCGACATCCCGGTCACGGGAGGCAACGTCTCGTTCTACAACCAGACCGGCGACGTGCCGATCCACCCGACCCCCGTCATCGCCGTGCTCGGCGTGATGGACGACGTCGCCAAGCGCATCCCGAGCGGCTGGCAGGACGAGGGAAACAACATCTACCTGCTCGGCACCACCGCGCTAGAGCTCGACGGCTCGGCGTGGGCAGGCACGATCCACGACCACCTCGGCGGACTCCCGCCCAAGGTCGACCTCGCGGCCGAGAAGCGCCTCGCTCAGCTCATCGCCGCGGGCAGCGAGCAGAGCCTCATCGCCTCGGCGCACGACCTCGCCGACGGCGGCCTCGCGCAGGCGCTGGCCGAGGCCGTGCTGCGCTTCGGCGTGGGCGCGCGCGTCTGGCTCACCGAGATCATGTCCCGGGACGGTGTGGATGCGGCCACGGCGCTCTTCAGCGAATCGACCGGCCGGGTGATCGTCTCGGTGCCGCGTGAGGACGACGTGCGGTTCCAGGGCCTGTGCGAGGGTCGCGGCTACCCGGTGCTGCGCATCGGTGTCACCGACGACTCGGGGGAGCTCGAGGTCCAGGGCGAGTTCACCGCGACGATCGCCGAGCTCGAGAAGGCGCACCGCGGAACGCTCGCCGACGCGTTCGGGCCGATCGTCGGGTACTGACCCCCTCCATCACCCGTAGGGCTGCAGTTCGGGCGTAGGGCTGCAGCGCGCGCTGTAGCCCGACGCCCAGACTGTAGCCCTTCGGAGGCGCTCAGATGGCGAAGCTCTGGCCCGTCCACTGCTCGCTCTGCGCCCACAGGTAGGCGCCGAACTCGGGCGAGGCGCTCGAGAGCACCGGCCGCTGCAGCACGGGGCGTCCCCGGGTGAGGAACTCCGGGCCGACGAACTCGCCGCCGACGACCGTCGGGTCGAGCAGCGCGCGCACCACCGAGGCCGCACCGCGGTTCTTGCCCTGCGCGGCGAGCGCTATCGACGCGCCGTAGAACCGGTCGCCCGCGCCGCGCTCGACGACGCCGGGGCGCTCGGGGCTGAGTCCGTCGATCGCGTACCCGGGGTGCGCGATGACGCCGGAGACTCCGGCGGAGGCGGCGCGCGACCGCCGGTCGAGCTCGAGGGTGAAGCCGTGGATCGCGTGCTTCGAGAAGGCGTAGGCGCGGAAGAAGCCGTAGCGGCTCTCGCTCATCAGGTCGTGCGGGTCGAGCCGCACGAGCTCGGTGCTCAGGCTTCCGAGCCCGACGACGCGGCTCTCCGGGGTGCGGGCGAGGATGGGCCAGGCGCGGGCCGTGAGAGCGAAATGCCCGACATAGTTGGTCACCATGGTCAGCTCGAAGCCGTCGTCGCTCTCGAGGCGCTCGCGCGACCCCGTGGTGGCGCCGGCGTTGAGCACGAGGCCGTCGAGCCGGTCGAAGTCGGCGATCGCGGTGCCGGCCGCGACGGACGATTCGAGCGACGACAGGTCGACGGTGATGCGGTCGAGGGATGCGCGGGGCACCAGCGAGCGGATCGACCGGATAGCGGCATCCGCCTTCTTCGTATCGCGGGAGGCGAGCACGACGTGAGCTCCCGCGCCGGCGAGCTGTTCCGCGGCGAAGTACCCGAGTCCGGCGTTGCCTCCGGTGACGACGAAGACCCTGCCGTGCTGTGCCGGCAGGCGCGCGGGGCTCCAGGTCACGAGCCCGAGGGCACCGTCGCGTCGGGCAGCCCGGTCGACCCGGTCGACGCGATGGTCTGGTGATGGTGGATGACCTCGGCGACGATGAAGTTCAGGAACTTCTCGGCGAAGGCGGGGTCGAGGTGGCTCTCCTCGGCCAGCGCCCTGAGGCGTGCGATCTGTACCTTCTCGCGGTCGGGATCTGAGGCGGCCATTCCCGTGGCGGCCTTCAGCCTGCCCACCTGCTGGGTGAACTTGAAGCGTTCCGCGAGCAGGTGCACAAGTGCCGCGTCAATGTTGTCGATGCTCTGGCGCAGCCCGATGAGCTCGGCTGAACCTGTCTCGTCGTGTGCCATTCTTCGAGACTACTGCGCGTGCACGAGGCTGCGGCGCGCGAGACGGATGCGCTGCTGGGTGAACAGGATTCCGACGAGCACGAGCGCGGCGCCGAACGGCTGATTGATCGAGAAGGTCTCGCCGAGCACGAGCACGCCCAGCAGCACCCCGACCACCGGCGTGATGTAGGTGACCGTGGAGGCGTTGGTGGGCCCCCAGGCGCGCAGCACGTTGATGTTCCAGATGTACGCGACGCCGGTGCCGAGGATTCCGAGGGCGAGAAGGCTCGCGACGATCTGCGGGGTGAGCTGCACGGGCTGCCAGGCGATCACGGGCGTGAGCACCAGCATGATGGCGCCGGCGATGCCGATGTTGAGGAACGCGAACGTGGCTCCCGGGATGGGACGGTGGCTGAGGAACGTGCGGATGTATCCGAAGCTGAACCCGTAGCAGACGGCCGCCAGCAGGCAGGCGAGCTGCCCGGCGAGGTCGCCGGTGAACCCGGCGTGCTGCCACGGCGCGATGATCAGGATCACCCCGAGGATGCCGATCGCGATGCCGAGCACCTGGCCGCGGTTCAGCCGTTCGATGCGGAACGCGAGGGTGACCATCAGCGCCGTGGTGATGGGGGTGACGGCGTTGTAGATGCTGGCGAGGCCCGACGAGACGTACTGCTCGGCCCACGCGAAGGCGAGGTGCGGGACGACGCAGTTGGTGATCGCGACGACGCCGAAGTGCAGCCAGACCACGGGCTCTCGCGGGAGCCGCTGTCGCGACAGCAGCACGATGACCCCGAGCGTGAGGCCGCCGAACACGAGGCGCGACCAGGCCACCTGCGTGAAGGAGACGCCGTCGAGGGCGACCTTCATAAACAGGAAGCTCGAGCCCCAGACGACGCCCATGCCCACGAACTGCAGCACGATGGAGAGGCTGCGGGCGGGCGGGGTAGTCGAGGGCACGTATGGACGCTACCGTGCGCCCCGGACACGCGCCTACCGCAAACCGACCGGTCGTCCGTCGAAAGCTGCCAATCTCGCTTCGAGCCCGGCGCGCACCTCTGGCCACTCCTCGACGACGACCGAGAACACGGCCGAGTCGCGCCAGGTGCCGTCGGCGCGGCGGCGGTCGCGGCGCACGATGCCCTCGAAGGTGGCGCCGAGCTTGGCGATCGCGGCGCGCGAGCGGTCGTTGAGCACGTCGGCCTGCAGCTTGACCCGGCCGAAGCCGTTGTCGAAGGCGGCGCCGAGCATCAGGAGCTTCGCCTCGGCGTTCACCGCCGTGCCCCAGACCCGCGGGTCGTAGGCGGTCCAGCCGATGTGGGCGTGCTCGTTCTCGAGGTCGAAGTCGCCGAGGGTGCTGGTTCCGACGAGGAGGCCGTCGTGCTCGCCGCCGACGAGGCGCACGGCGTGCACGTTGCTGCGCTCCCACGCGAAGTAGGTCTCGGCGAAGGCGGAGAAGCCGGCGAGGCTGTCGGTGTAGCCGCTCGGCCCGCCGCCGAAACCGCCCGCGAAGACCGCCGGATGCCCGATGGCCGCGAAGAGATCGGGCAGGTCGGCCTTCAGCAGCGGGTCGAGGCGGATGTATTCGCCGAGGAGGGGCGTGCGGGCGGGGCGTACAGCGGTCATGGGACAACTGTACGGTCGCTGACGCACGGACGCTGAGCCTGTCGAAGCGGCCGGTCGACAGGCTCAGCGCGGTGGAGCTTGGGCGAACGCGCCAGCGTTTGCGCGACCCCAGCGCCGACCGAGCCTGCGAGGGAGGTCGACGCCCCGCCTAGTCGACCAGCGTCAGCGTGACCTCGATGTTGCCGCGGGTGGCGTTCGAGTATGGGCACACCAGGTGGGCGGCGTCTACGAGCTCCTGGCGCTGCTCGACCGGAACGTCCGGCGTGTAGACGTGCAGCTCGACTTCGAGGCCGAATCCGCCCTCGCCGTTCGAGCCGATGCCGACGCTCGACGACACGGCGGCGTCCTTCGTGTCGATCTTCAGCTTCCTACCGACGGCGTGGATAGCGCTGAGGAAGCACGCGGCGTAGCCCGCGGCGAACAGCTGCTCGGGGTTGGTTCCCTCGCCGGTGCCGCCCATCTCCTTGGGCGGGCGGGTGTCGAGGTCGAGCAGGTCGTCTTCGGAGCGGACGTGACCGTCGCGGCCGCCTCCGGTTGCGTGGGCGATGGCCGTGTATGCGATTTCCATTACTGAAGTCGACTCCTCGTAGCTGTGCGTTCGACCCCGGCGGTGCACAGGTCGGCGTGATAGGACGCTTCGGCAGGCTCAGCGACCGAGCGGTCCCTGAGCCTGTCGGAAGGGCCGGTCAGTTGATCAGGTCGTGCCGCACGACGATGGCTTCGCGGCCGGGGCCGACGCCGATCGCCGAGATGCGTGCGCCGCTCATGGCCTCGATCGCGAGAACGTACTCCTGCGCCTTGACGGGCAGGTCGGCGAACTCGCGCACGCCGGTGATGTCCTCCTGCCAGCCGTCGAATTCCTCGTAGATCGGCTTCGCGTGGTGGAAGTCGCTCTGCGACGCCGGGACCTCGTCGACGCGCACCCCGTCGACCTCGTAGGCGACGCAGACCGGGATCTTCTCGAGGCCGGTGAGCACGTCGAGCTTGGTCATGACGTAGTCGGTGACGCCGTTGATGCGCGCCGAGTAGCGCGCGATCGGGGCGTCGTACCAGCCAGTGCGGCGCGGGCGGCCCGTGGTGGTGCCGAACTCGAAGCCGCGCGCACGGAGCCACTCGCCCGACTCGTCGTGCAGCTCGGTCGGGAAGGGTCCTGCGCCGACGCGGGTCGTGTAGGCCTTGACGATGCCGATGACACGGTCGATGCGGTTCGGGCCGATGCCCGAGCCCGTCGCCGCGCCGCCCGACGTGGAGTTCGACGACGTGACGAACGGGTAGGTGCCGTGGTCGACATCCAGCATCGTCGCCTGGCCGCCCTCGAACAGCACGATCTTCTCGGCGTCGAGCGCCTGGTTCAGCACGAGCGCGGTGTCGGCGACCATGGGGCGCAGACGGTCGGCGTACGACAGCAGGTTGTTCACGATCTCGTCGACCTCGATGGCGCGACGGTTGTAGATCTTCACCAGCAGGTGGTTCTTCTGGTGCAGCGCACCCTCCACCTTCTGGCGCAGGATGTTCTCGTCGAAGATGTCCTGGATGCGGATTCCGACACGGTTGATCTTGTCGGCGTAGGCCGGGCCGATGCCGCGGCCGGTGGTGCCGATCTGCCGCTTGCCCAGGAACCTCTCGGTGACCTTGTCGAGCGTGCGGTGGTACTGGGTGATCACGTGGGCGTTCGAGCTCACCAGCAGGCGGGAGACGTCGACGCCGCGCGCGATGAGCGCGTCGAGCTCTTCGAACAGCACCTCGATGTCGATGACGACGCCGTTGGAGATGACCGGGATGACCCCGCCGCTCAGGATGCCCGAGGGCAGCAGGTGCAGCGCGTACTTCTCGCCGTCGATGACGACGGTGTGGCCGGCGTTGTTGCCGCCGTTGAACTTGACGACGTAGTCGATGCGGCTGCCGAGAAGGTCGGTCGCCTTACCCTTGCCCTCATCGCCCCACTGGGCGCCAATGATGACGATCGCTGGCATGGAATGCCCTCTCGTTTGAACGGGATTACACCCCATTCTATCGAGACACGGTTTGCGAATTAACTTGCACAACGTTGTGCAAGTTATTACAGTGGTCATTCGTGACCGATACCCCTGCCCGCACGCCCCGCCGCGACGCCACCGAGAATCGCGCGGCTCTCATCGCCGCCGCCCGGGTCGTGCTGAATCAGAATCCGGATGCCTCGCTCGAGGCCATCGCGGCACAGGCCGGTCTCAGCCGACGCTCGGTCTACGGACACTTCGCCAGCCGCGACGACCTGCTGCGAGAGATGGTGTCGATCGGCTCGCACCGGGTAGCGGCGGCGCTCGAGGCGGTCACCCACGACGATCCGGTGGCCCGTCTGGCGCTCATCGCCTCCCGCCTCTGGTTCGAGGTCGAGAACATCCGCGTGATGACGGTCTTCACGGTGCGCGGCACCCTCAAGCACCACATCGACGAGGCGCTCCGCCCGCTGCGCCGCGGTGTGCTCGAGGCGATCCACACCGGACGGTCGCGCGGCACGATCCGCGACGACATCTCGGCCGAGCGCCTCGCGCGGCTGATGGAGGACGCCATGTTCGCCGTGCTCGAGGAGTCGACCGAGCACCCCCTCCCCGAAGAGCACGGCCACCGGCTGGTGATGCTGACGACGCTCGGCACCATCGGGCTCGGCTGGCGCGAAGCCGAGGCGTTCATCGACTCCCACCCCGAACTCGCTTGGAAGGCGGAACACTGATGCTGATCGCTCTCGAATCCGCGGCCATCGGACAGGGGCTCGCGGCATCCGTGCCCCCGCTCTCCATGACGGTGACGGATGGCGCACCCGCGGTCATCGCGGTAGAGACGGCCGAGCGGCCGATGCTCGTATCGCTCCTGCTGGGCGGGCGGATCAGGCCCGACTCGGGCCGCGTGACCGTCGACGGACGCGACGACCTCGACGAGCTGCGCCGGCGTACGGCGCTCGTCGACACCCCCGTCGTAGCCGAGCCGACCGCCGGCCTGAGCCTCGAGAGCATCGTCGCCGAGGAGTTCTCGTTCGCCGGCCAGCCGTCGTCGCGGCGCGAGGTGCGTCACTACCTGAAGCGCCTCGACCTGTTCGACTACGCGCGGGTGCCGGTGCGCTCGCTCCCCCCGCTGCACCGCACCCGGCTGTTCAGCGAGCTCGCGCTGCTGCGCTCCGACGTCGACGCACTCGTCATCACCTCGCCCGAGCGCCACGGCGGAGACCCCGCGCTCTGGTACGGCACCCTCGCCGAGATCGCCGCCCGCGGCATCGCGATCGTCGTCGTCACGGATGCCGCCACCCGCGGCATCCTGCTCTCCCACGGCGCGCGTGACGCGCTCGAGCCGCTGCCCGCCCTCGAAGAACCGGCCGCAGAAGCGCCGACCACCGAATCCCCCGAAAGCCAGTCATGATCTTCGCCCTCGTCCGCACCGAACTCGCCCGGCTCACCTCGAGCCGCATGGGGCTGCTCTCCCTCGTCGCCCTCATGACCGTGCCGCTCGTCTACGGCGGGCTGTACCTCTGGGGCAACCAGGACCCGTACAGTCGCCTCGACCAGATTCCCGCGGCGCTGGTTGTGAACGACACCGGCGCCACGACCGACGACGGCGAGGCCGTGAACTACGGCCGCGACGCCGCCTCCGAGCTGCTGAGAACGAAGGACTTCGGCTGGGTGGAGGTCACCGAGGCCGAGGCGAAGGCCGGGATCACGGCGGGCACGTACGACTTCGGGCTCGTATTTCCTTCGAACTTCTCCGAGAACCTCGCCTCCGCGGGCGGCGACGACCCCACGGCCGCCGACCTGGAGCTCACGACGAGCGACACCAACAGCTACCTGAGCACGACCCTCGCGCAGCGCGCGGCCGAGGCCGTGCGCGTGAAGGTCGCGGCCCAGCTCGGCGAGGAGGCCGCGACGACGCTGCTCGACTCGATCGACGCGGTTCGCGCCGGCCTCATCGACGCGGCCGACGGGTCGGCACAGCTCGCCGACGGCGCGACGACGGCAGCCGCAGGCGCGGCGACCCTGGCCACCGGGGCGGCGTCGGCCGCGACCGGGGCCGCCAGCCTGAGCACCGGCACCGCGTCGCTGTCGAGCGGCGCGACGAAGCTCAGCGCCGGGCTCGCCCAGCTCGACACGCAGGCCGCCGCGCTTCCGACCGGAACCGCGAGCCTCGCCTCGGGTGCGGCATCCGTCGCCGGAGGGGACGCGCAGGCTGCCACGGGAGCCAGCCAGGTCGCCGCGGGCGCTACCCAGACCGGGCAGCTCTCCCAGGCCGCTCGCACGAGCGTCGCCACCGCGTTCGCCGACCCCGCCGTCGCTGCCGCCTTGACGCTCTCGAACATCGACGCCGCCGCGATCCTCGCCCAGCTCGACCGCACGACCGCGGCGGCTGGTGCCACGAGCACCGGGGCCACCGCGCTGTCGAGCAGCCTCGGAACCCTCGCCGCCGGCGCGAACCAGGTGTCGTCGGGGGCGGCGACGCTCAACTCGCAGGCACCCGCACTCGCGGCCGCCGTACACTCGGCCGCCACGGGGTCCTCGACCCTCGCGAGCGGCGCCAAGAGCGCGGCGTCGGGCGCATCCGACCTCGCCTCTGGCACCGCCCAGCTCTCGACGGGCGCCTCCGACCTCTCGACCGGCGTCGCCTCGCTGTCGACCGGGGCGACCGAGCTGAGCACCTCGCTGGCCGACGCGGTGGGCAAGATCCCCGGGTCGACGGAGGCCGAGCGCACGAAGGCCGCTGCTGCGATCGCCGACCCCGTGCTCGTGAAGCAGACCGCGCTCACCGAGGCGCAGAACTACGGCGCGGGCCTCGCCCCGTTCTTCATCAGCCTCGCCGCGTGGATCGGGATGTACGCGCTGTTCCTGCTCGTGCGACCGCTGTCGCGCCGGGCGCTGACCGCCGTGCGGCGCCCCGTGCGCACCGCCCTCGCCGGCTGGCTCACCCCGGCGCTGCTGGGTGTCCTGCAGGTCGTCGCCCTGTTCGCGATCGTCACCGTCGGGCTCGGAATGGACTCGGCGAACCCGCTGGCCCTGCTCGGGTTCCTGGCGTTCATCTCGATCACGTTCGCGTCGATCATCCTCGCGCTCAACATCTGGCTCGGCAGCGTCGGACAGTTCATCGGACTGCTGCTGATGGTCGTGCAGCTGGTGACGGCGGGCGGCACGTTCCCGTGGCAGACCCTGCCGGCGCCGCTCGCGTTCGTGCACCAGCTGTTGCCGATGAGCCACGCGGTCGAGGGGGTGCGGCAGCTCATGTACGGCGGATCGACCGCGGCGTTCACCGCCACGTTCTGGCCGCTGGCCGTGTGGCTCGTGGTCTGCCTGGGCCTCTCGGTGCTCGGGGCGCGCAAGCAGGGACGGTTCCGCACCCTGCGCGAGCTGCGGCCGAGCCCGATCGGCGCCTGAGCCGGCCCGAGGAGCCGAGGGGCAAGCTTTCGACCTTCACGCCCGGCGGGAAGGTCGAAAGTTTGCCCCTCGGCTCTGCGTCTGCCGGATCGATGCTGCTCGTGGGTATCTAGAGCAGCCCGGCCGGCGCCGCCTACCGCGCGATGCGGCGGCGACGCGCGAGCAGCGCGACCCCGATCAGGAGGCTCGCCAGCGCCAGCCAGAGCAGGCCGAGCGCGAGGTCGCCGCCCGTCATCGCGAGCGTCATGACCGCGACCGCGGCGCAGGCCGACGCCGGGTCGGTCGCGCACCGATGCGCCACGACCGGCGGCTCCCACGGCCCGGCCGGGTTGACGAACGACGCGGAGTTCACGTGCGTGCCCGCGTCGGAGTACCGCACGGTCACCGTGAAGCTGGCGGTCTCGCCCACTGCCAGTCTCGGCTGGGTCCAGCCGAGCGTGCGCCCGTCGACGGTGGCAGCCGGCGAGGTCGACACGAGCTGCGCCGAGGCGGGCAGCGTGTCGGTCACTGCGACGTCGGTCGCGGCGATCTGCCCCGTGTTGCGCACGGTCACCGTGTAGATCACGGTTCCGCCCGCCGCGACGATCGAGGTGTCGGCCGTCTTGTCGATCGCGAGCTGCCCGACGTCGAACACGTTGGTGATGCGCACGAGGGCGGCGGTCGGTGTGACGGCCGGGTCGACGATGGTCACGGTTCCGTCCGCGGGAACCATGGTGGTCGCCGTGGCGAGTCCGGCATCCGTCTCCTCGACCACGCAGTCGGCGCCGACGATGATGCCGGGCACGGTCACCGCGTAGCCGTTGGCGTCGTCGAGCGAGAACACCCCGCCCGCGGCGAGCGGCACGGTGAGGGTCGCGCCGTCCTTGACCCAGGTGCAGACCACGGTGACCTCGAAGGGGCCGGCGCCGAACTTCGCGACCCCGTCGCCGACCCGCTCCTTCTCGATGTCGAGCCTGCCGAGGTCGAAGTGGTTCGTGATGTCCGCGGTCACGGCGCCGAGCGCTGCGCCACCGGCCGGCCCGACGATCGTCACCGCCGGCGGGTTCTCGACCTCGGTCGCGCCGCCCGTCGTCGTCTCGGCGACGGCGCACACGGTGCCGACCGGGAACACCTCGGGTACGGCGGTGGCGACGCCGGCCACGATCGGCAGCGCCGGGTCGGCGTAGACGGTGTCGCTGCCGTAGACGCAGGTGACGGATGCCGCGAACGGGCCGTCGCCGTAGGCAGCGCCTCCGGCGCCCGTCACGGTCTTGACGACCGCCAGTGTGCCGGCCGCGAAGCTGTTGGTCACGGTCGCGACCGTCGCCGTCGAGCCGACGGTGATCACGGCCGAGCCGTTTCCGCCGTCGACGACCCCGGCGCCGGTGATCGCGATCGCGTCGGCGGCGCCCGCCGAGGTCTCGGTGATGCCGCACTCGGAACCGACCGGGATCGACCCCGCGGCCACGGCGTGCGTCTCGCCGGGGGCGAGGCTGAACGCGGCGTCGGCGGGGTCGAGCGTGACGGGGTCGCCGAGCAGCGTCGTGCAGTCGAGGGCGAAGTCGAAGCTGCCGAAGTCGCCGACCGTGGCGAGGGTGTCGACCGCCTTCGTGACGCTCAGGCCGCCGAAGTCGTAGACGTTGGCCACGGCCGCGGTCTGCGCGGCGTCGACCGCGGTCGCCGTGTCGGTGGGCACGAGCAGGGTCATCGTCGCGGGGCTGACGCTGCGGCTCGACTCGCCGAACTCTCCGACGGCGCCCTGTTCGGTGACGGCGCAGACGGCGCCGATCGGCAGGTGGTCGATGCGGGCGGTGAGACCGTTGGCCGCGGTGAGCGCGAGTGTCGACCGGGCGCCGAGATCGAGCGCGACACCGGCGACGGAGCAGTCGACGTCGACCCGGAACGCGGGCGGCGCGAACGCTGCTGCGGCCCCGCTGACGGTCTTCGTCACGGCGAGCGCGGACTCGACGAGCCGCACGCCCACCTTGACGGGTGCGCGCTGCAGGGTGGCGCCGCTCTCGAGCACGGCGTGGGCGCCGAACTGGTTCCACGCGTACTGGCCGGCGAGCGGTGCGTCGACGGGCGCGCCGCCGGGCAGGGCGGAGGACGCCGGCTGGTTGGTCGACTGGTAGACGACCTTGAACGACCCGGCGGGCGCGAGCAGGCCGGCAGCGCTGGTCGAGAAGTCGACGGTCACGCGCAGTGCGGTGATCGCCGCCCAGTCGCCCGTGTAGGCGGTGCCCGCGACCCAGGTGTTGGCGGCGCAGACGGGGTCGGCGTTCCAGGTCGACGTGCCGGTGCCGACGCACGCGGCATTGTCGGTGGTGACCTGCCAGGCCGCGGTGGATCCGGCCGGCGCCCCGGAGAGCTGCACGCCGAAGTCGCCGTCGAACACGGGCTGGAAGGTGGAGGCCCTGCTGCCGCCCGTGGCGAGCATGCGGTCGCCGAGGCGCGGCAGCGGGTCGACCATCGTGAGCGAGCGGTAGCTCTCGGTTCCGCTGTTCACTGCGAGCAGCTTCCACTCGTCGGTCGATCCGATGGCGGTGTTCGCGGCGCACGGCGCGCGGTAGTAGCCCTCCGGGTCGACCAGGCACGGGCCGCCGGGGTTCGCGGTGTTGACCGCGCCGGACACGAGCGCGCTGTCGATGTCGCCCTTGACGCCCTTGTAGGTGGCGAGCGATGCGCCGGGCGTCGCCTGCACGAAGTTCGTGGTGCCGCACTCGGTGACGGCGAGGCCGGCGAGCGTGCCCTGCCCGTTGCCCGACAGGTTGGTGCACGCCGCGAGCGGCTGCACGGTGCGCACGACCAGCTGGTTGGTCGCGCGGTCGCTGACCTGCAGGCCGGGCTCGAGGGTGAGACCGAGGGTGATGCTGAACTTCTCACCCGGGGCCATCAGGTTCTCGCCGGCGGGCCAGGCGAACGACAGGCGCTTCGTCGCCTCGTCGTACGAGTAGGCGACGTCGGTCGAGAGGGTGCCTCCGGTCGAGGTCGAGTACGCGGGGTTCTCGAAGTCGAAGGTCAGGTGCGACGGCAGCTGGTCGGTGACGTCGCTGACGGCGAGGTAGCCGGTCCCGGTGTTGGTGAAGTTCATCGTCCAGGGCACGAGCGTGCCGGGGAACACGGTGTGGGTGTTGCCGGCGGGCGTCTTCTCCACGTCGAGCTGCCACGATCCGGTCGCGAGACCGAAGTCGTCTGAGGCGTCGTCGGTCGCCGCGGCGAACACGCCGTCGGCACGGGCCGATCTGACGTCGACGCGGTTGTCGACGGTGCTGGGGAAGGAGACCGGTGTGCCGTCGGCGCGGGTCGTCTCGAGCAGCACGACCTTGAGAACGGCGCTGGCGCTCCAGTCGGCGGCGGGGGCGGCCCGCGAGAGCAGGGCCCCGTCGGCGCGATCGAAGGTGAAGCGGATGCCGGTGACCTGGTCGAGGGCGACGGCGGGCAGGGCGGCGGTGCCTCCGCGGGGGCCGGCGACCCAGGCGGGCTCGCCGTTCAGCTGGACGTCGACGCCGACGCGGTCGGCGCCGGCCGGCAGCACGGTTGCGCCCAGTCCGGTGAGCCGGAAGCTGTCCCAGAACCCGGCGTCGACGTCGGTGATGGTCACGCTGTTGGCGGGTGCGGTCGCGGTTCCGTCGGTGGCGCCGAGGGCCACGTCGACCGTGCTGGCCCGGTCGCGCTGCAGCAGCGACGAGGGTGTGATCGTCTTGGTCGCGACGGCGTCGAGCCTGCCGGAGACGAGGTCGACGTCGGCGAGCGCCGAGTCGTGCGGGGTGCTGCCGGTGCCGCTGGGGAAGAGCACCGGGTCGTACGACTGGGCGTCGACGTGGTTCTCGACGGTGGACGGTGCGACGAGGGTCGTAGGCGCGCTGCGCTGGTAGACGCGCAGCTTCGTGCTCACGGCCATGGTGAGCGCGGCGCCGGAGACGATGGAGCCACCGGCTGTGGCGGCGTTGGCGTTCTGGTAGACGACACTCACGCCGACGACGTCGGCGAGCGCCGCCGCGCCGAGGGCCTCGGCCGAGGTGACGGTGACGACCTGGCGGGTGAGTGCGCCCGCGGCATCCATCTTCCACAGCGTGACGAGCGACGCGTTCTTGTCGACCTGCCCGGCGGGGACTGTGAAGGCGAGCTTGGTCAGGTCGACGCGCTCGAAGGGGTTCGTCGCCGGGTCGTAGTCGGCCGAGGCGTACGGGTCGGCCGCCCAGTCGCCCGGGGCGGTGACGCACGATGACACGGTGGACTCGGTGCAGGGCATCGGGTCGCTGACCCGCAGGTACGACGCGCGTGACGCAGAGTCGTTGGTCGCCGTGACGGTGTAGCCGATCGATGGGTAGTCGCCGGCGGCGACGTCGCCGAGGTGCGGCACGGTGACTCCGGGCACGGTCGAGGTCTTCGTGACGCTGACTGCGGGCGCGAAGTCGACCAGGGCGATGGCGTCGCTGTCGGTGGTCTCGGTGCCGCCGACGGTCACGCCCACGGTGTTGGTGACGGAGGGGTAGCTGTCTTCGCCGATCCATGCGCCGCCGACGCGGGCGACGTTGCGCAGCGTCCATACGAGGTCGATGGGGCGGGCCGATCCGGCGGCGCTCGAGGCGACCCCCGAGCCGACGGGCGGCGCGAGCGGGTTGCTGCTCGCCGCACGGGCGGCGTCGTTCGGCTCGACGATCAGGCGCACGCCGGTCGCGGCGGCCGACTGCTGGGGCGTGAGGGTGTAGCCGGTGAAGCCGTTCGCGTTCATCCAGTTCGTTCCGACCGGCCCGGCGGACACCCAGGCACCCGCCGTGTACAGCTCGACGGCGACGACGCGGTCCCAGCGCAGCAGCGGGTCCTGTGCGAAGGTGATCGCCGGAACGCGCGTCAGGTCGAAGGCCTGGAAGACGGTGTCCTGGGGCGTGGTCTCGAGTCCGGCCGCGGGATCGGTCACGGTGACACGCGTGGAGCCGGCGGCGGAGACCGCCCAGCCGAGCCGCGTCGTGGCTTGCGCGCCCGACTGCGATACGACGCTCGCGGTGGTCCAGTTCTTGTCGGCGAGCACCGTGCCGGCTCCGCTCGTCGTGACGATGCGCCCGTCGGCGAAGGCCTCGACCTCGTCGCTGGTGATGACGCCGCCGCCGGCGACGACTCCCGTGGCCTCGGCGAAGCCGCGGTTCTCGTACACCGATGCGGGGGCGTCGACGACCGAGGTGGGCGCCCCGCCCGTGCGCAGCGTCGCCCGGGCGGCGAACACTGTGTTGGGGCTCACGGTCGTGCCCTGCGCGAGGCCGGCGGGGTTCTCGAAGGTGTAGCGCAGTCCGGTGACGGCCGCGGGGTCGACGGGCGCCCCGATCGACTTCGAGTAGATCACGGTGGACCCGGTCGCCGGCACGGTGTCGAGGGTGAGCCAGGTGGTGCCGTCGACGGTGTACTCGACGAGCAGCGAGGAGCCGGCGATGACCTGCGTCGGCGCGATCGCGACGGGCGAGAACGCGTTCCAGAAGTCGTCGGCGTCGCCGGTGCGCCAGACGTCCTGCACGACGACGCGGGTCGGCTTGACGAAGGCGGAGTCGGTGCCGGTCGTGGTCGGCAGCTGCACGACGACGGTGCCGCCGGGGTTCACGGCGCCCGTCGGGTTCACGGTCTTGTCGATCTCGAGGTCGATCGCGGGAAAGAACACCCGCAGCGGCGCCACGGCACTGGCCGTGTCCGAGCCCGCCGCGTTCGTGCCGCGCACGGTCGCCGTGTTCTCGACGAGCTTGGGGCTCGCACCGATAGTGGGCACGAAGTCGACCGAGGGGCTGATGGCGAACTCGAGTGCGGTGACGCTTGCGGCGGCGATGGCGCCGACGTAGGTCACCTCGAACCCGGTGAGGTGCTGGCCGGAGGGTGCTGCGGGCGCGGTCGGGGTGGATCCGTTCGCGACGGGCGCGGGCGCTGCGGTGGACCCGCTGAAGAACCAGGTGACGGATGCGCCCGTGGCACCGGCGGGATAGGCCACGGGGGCGAGGAAGCCGCCGAACGCCACGTCTGCGGTGAAGAAGCCGGTGTCGCCGACGGTGAGGCTGGAGAGCGGCCCGTTGGAGTCGTTCTTGCCGGTGATCAGCGCGCGGGCGTCGGTGCCGGCCGGGATGCGTGCCGGGGTGATGGTCTTGCCCGCGGTCACGTCGACGGTGAGTCCGGCGATCGCGTACGGGGCGCTCGCGTCGCGGGACACCGGCGCCTGCGCCGGCACGACGACGGTCGCCGCGACCTGGTTGGTGGCGGTGGTGCCGAGGGCGAGGGTGGCGCCGGTCTCGCGGTGTGCCGAGCGCTGGGCGACCGTGAGCTGCACCGCGCCCGCCGTGCCGTTCTCGGTGATGGTGGCGTCGCCGGCCGAGTCGGTGAACGAGAAGCGCAGGCCGGCCACGTCGGCGGCCGCGACTCCGCCGGGCAGGCCGATCCCCGCGATGGTCGACGGGGTTCCCGCCACCCAGTTCCATGCCGAGCCGGAGAAGACGTACGCGTCGACGGTGACGCGGTCTGCGCCCTGCGGCGCGGTCACGGACCCGAACGAGACGAAGTCGACGATCGAGAACGGGTTGGAGGCCGCGAGGGCCGCGGCCGCGGCATCCGCGATCTTCGGGTCCTGCAGGGTGAGCGACTCGGCGGGCACGTTCGACGTGTTGCGCAGCGACAGCGCGACCGTGCTCTGCACGCCGGGAGAGAACTGCTGGGTCGCGGGCGTCCAGGTCTTGGCGGGGGCGACGTCGACGGTCACCGGGATGGCGATCGTTACGGTGGCGCCGTCGTTCACGGTGGGGGCGGTGGAGGAGGTGACCACGGCGGTGTTCGGCACGGCCGCGCCGTTGAACTCCCACGAGGGGCTGAGGGTGAGCGGTGCGCGCAGGCGCACCGTGAGGATGTGGGTGTCGCCGGCGCGGATGCCCGTCGTGACGGTGTCGAGCACGGTGTCGAAGTCGACGACGACTGAGCAGGAGGCGGTGACGACGGTCGAGCAGCCCTGCAGCGTCGTGGTGGTCGGCTGGGTCGGCGGGGTGACCGACGTGGAGAGGATCGGGAATCCGACGAACGCCGCCGGCAGCTCGTCGACGAGCTGCGCGCCCACGCAGTCGGCGTCGTCGCAGCCGACCGTGATGGCGTAGGTGAACTCGTCACCCGGGTCGACGGTGGCCGACTCGAGGCCGTCGACGGTCTTCGACACGGTCAACGCCGCGTCGGCGGCGTAGGCGGCGGGGGCCGAGAGCATTCCGAGGCCGAGAGCGAGCGTCAGCACGGCTGCTGTGCGGGCGAACCAACGGGCCGAGGCGGTGGAGCGGCGGGCGGGCGTGACAGTGCTCAAGAGACGGTGCTTTCCGATTGCGGGCACGACGAAGAGCACCTCGCGGGCGGGCCGCCTCTACGCCGCGGCGGGCGTCGAGCGGAACCGGATCGGGTGCGGTCGCGGGGATCCGCAGGAGCGAATCACTTCGTCCATGCTGGGTGTCCGGCGGCGGCGACCGTCGCGAAAGCGCCGTTTTTCACCCTCGGTTTCACCCTCGCACCTCCCGTTGGGGGGTGGGTTTCGGGGGCGGCCGAGCCGAGGGGCAAGGTTTCGACCTCCAGGGCGGGCGGGAACGTCGAAAGTTTGCCCCTCGGTTCTAGAAGGACACGTGCTGCGTGACCCAGGCGTGCATCGCGACGGCGGCCGCGGCCGAGGCGTTGAGGCTGCGGGTCGAGCCGAACTGGCTGATCTCCACCTGCACGTCCGATGCGGCGAGCGCCTCGTCGGTGAGCCCTGGGCCCTCCTGCCCGAACAGCAGCACGCACCTCTCGGGGAAGTCGAAGGTCTCGATCAGCACGGCGCCCGGCATGTTGTCGATGGCGACGATCGGGAGGCCGGCGTCGCGCGTCCACTCGACGAACGACGCGACATCCGGATGATTCATAACGTGCTGATAGCGGTCGGTGACCATCGCGCCGCGTTTGTTCCAGCGGCGGCGGCCGATGATGTGCACGGTGTCGGCGGCGAACGCGTTGGCGCTGCGCACGATCGACCCGATGTTCATGTCGTGCTGCCAGTTCTCGATCGCGACGTGGAAGCCGTGCCGGTGCTGGTCGAGGTCGGCGACGATGGCGGCCATCGTCCAGTAGCGGTAGCGGTCGATCACGTTGCGCGAGTCGCCGCGTTCGAGCAGCTCGCGGTCCCAGTGGTCGCCCTCTGGCAGCTCGCCGCGCCAGGGCCCGACTCCGTGGGTCGTCAGCTCGACAGTGGGGTTCGGGGTCTGGTCGCTCACTCTCCCGAGGCTAGCCGCTCCCCCACCTGTTAACCTTCGAGGGTGACCGAACCGCTGTGGAGCCCCGACGGCGAGAACCTCGTCATCCACGGCGACAACGTGGCCGCCCTCTCCCGGCTGCCCGACGCTTCGTTCCAGCTGATCTACATCGACCCGCCGTTCAACACCGGGCGGGTGCAGGCGCGGCAGACGATGACCACGGTGCGCACCGCGGGCGGCGCCCGGAAGGGATTCCAGGGCCGCAGCTACGAGACGGTCAAGGGGCTGCTCTACAGCTACGACGACTCGTTCGCCGACTACTGGGAGTTTCTCGAGCCGCGGCTCGAGGAGGCCTGGCGGCTGCTCGACGACACCGGCACCCTGTACCTGCACCTCGACTTCCGCGAGGTGCATTACGCCAAGGTCGTGCTCGACGCTCTCTTCGGCCGCGAGCACTTCCTCAACGAGATCATCTGGGCCTACGACTACGGCGCCCGCGCGAAGAACAAGTGGCCGGCGAAGCACGACACCATCCTCGTCTACGTGAAGAACCCGAAGACCTACTTCTTCGACAACGCCGAGGTCGACCGCGAGCCGTACATGGCGCCCGGCCTCGTCACTCCCGAGAAGGTCGCGCTCGGAAAACTGCCGACCGACGTGTGGTGGCACACGATCGTCTCGCCGACCGGCAAGGAGAAGACCGGGTACGCCACGCAGAAGCCGGAGGGGATCCTGCGCCGCATCATCCACGCCTCCAGCGCACCCGGCGACTGGGTGCTCGACTTCTTCGCAGGCAGCGGCACGACGGGAGCCGTCGCCCACAAGCTCGGCCGCCGTTTTGTCCTCATGGAGCAGAACTCGCAGGCGCTCGAGATCATCCGCGCCCGAGTGCCGGGGGCCACGCACATCGAGTAGCGCCCGCTCGGTACTATGGCCCCATGAAGAACCGCGGCGAAATCGAGTGCTGGCTCACCGACATGGACGGCGTGCTGGTGCACGAGAACCACCCGGTTCCGGGCGCGGCCGAGCTGCTTCAGCAGTGGCGCGACGAGGGCAAGCCCTACCTCGTGCTCACGAACAACTCGATCTTCACCCCGCGCGACCTCAGCGCCCGTCTCAAGGCCTCGGGTCTCGACGTTCCCGAGGAGCGCATCTGGACGAGCGCCCTCGCGACCGCCGACTTCCTCAAGGGCCAGATGCCGGGCGGCAGCGCCTTCATCATCGGCGAGGCCGGGCTCACGACCGCCATGCACGAGGCGGGGTTCATCATCTCCGAGTCGAGCCCCGACTATGTCGTCGTCGGCGAGACCCGCAACTACTCGTTCGAGGCGATCACCAAGGCGATCCGCCTCATCGGCGCCGGTTCGCGCTTTATCGTGACGAACCCGGATGCCACGGGGCCGAGTGCCGACGGACCCCTCCCGGCGACGGGCGCGGTCGCGGCCCTCATCACCAAGGCCACCGGCAAGGAGCCCTACGTCGTCGGCAAGCCGAACCCGATGATGTTCCGTTCGGCGATGAACAAGATCGGTGCGCACTCCGAGAACACCGGCATGATCGGCGACCGCATGGACACCGACATCGTCGCCGGCATCGAGGCGGGGCTGCACACCATCCTCGTGCTCACCGGCATCAGCGACGAGGCGGAGATCGCGAAGTACCCGTTCCGTCCCGACGAGATCCTCGGCAGCGTGGCCGACCTCGTCAACCCCGAGCCCGTCGAGTCCGACGAGCTGTAGCCCCACGAGGTGACATCGACCCCGCCGCAGCCGCTGAGCTCCTGGCGGGAGCGTGCCCGCGTGCTCTACGACCGTCTGCCGACCAAGTGGCTCATCACGGGCATCAGCGCCGTGCTGCTCGGCCTCTCCGCCGTGCTCGGCGGCCTCGACGACGTTGCGCCGACGCCGATTCCGCAGGTCGAGGCGGGGCAGCCGTTTGCGGGCGAGCGGCTCACGGTCACCGCCGAGCGGGCGGCCCTCATCGACGGCTTCCCCGAGCAGGGGGTGATGCCGGCCGACGGCAACCGCCTGCTGGTAGTGGTCGCGACCGTCGAGAACACGTCGAACGATCCGCTGCGCCTCGCGACGCTGACAGGGGACGCCGACACGATGCTGCCCGTCGACGTCGACCTCGCGGCCGAGTCGAGCGCACCGACCGCGGTCCTCGTCTTCGACGACGGCAGCACCGTCTCCACCGTGCAGCCCGGGGTGCCAGTCGAGGTCGCATTCGTCTGGGAGGTGGCGGCGGACGAGCTCTCCGGCGGCGACGAGCTGCGGGTCGACCTGCTCGACCGCACCTACCAGGGCGAGGCCACCGTCTACTTCGGCGACAGGTTCTCCGACGATTTCGTCGCCGGATACCTCGACTTCACGATCGACGACCTGGGAGCGGGGAGCGACGGATGACCCGGACGACGATGAACTGGCGCCACGTCGCCAACGGGGCGGGTCTCGTGGTGATCCTCGTGATCGCGGGCTTCGTCGCGCACTCCACCCCGAGCATCGCCGATAAGCAGGCCCCGATCGCGGTACGCGGCGAGCTCGGCGAACCCGTCGCGGGCCGAAACATCCTCGCCACGGTCGACGCGGTACGCGTGGCCCGCTCCGTCGAGGCATCGAACGGCTGGGCGGGCGGCACCGCGGGAGTGTGGGTCGTGGTCGACGCGAGCGTCGAGGCGCGGGTCGACGGGCTCGACCCGACACTCGGGTACGCGCGGTTGCGTGTGGGAGAGACGACCTTCAGCGCATCCACCCGGCCCGGCGACGGCTCGATCGCCGAGCGAGGCATGACCGTCGGCATCGCCTGGACCGGGCCGCTCATGTTCGAGCTGCCGCTCGACGTGGTCTCGAGCCCGGCCGCCGCGAACGCCGAACTGCAGCTGGCCCTCGACCCCGACCCGCGCGTCGACTCGCTGCTCGTGATCCCCGTCGACCTGAGGGCGCTCGACGTCGACGAGGTTGTCGAGACCGACCGTCCCGTCTGGGGTGCGCGATGAAGGCGTGGCTGCGCAGCAACCGGGTCGGCCTCGTCGCCGTCGCGATCCTGCTGCCCGCCACGGTGGGGATCACCTTCGCGAACGAGTGGACGGCCTATTTCGGACAGCGGCCGAGCATTCCCGTCGACGTCGCGCCCGGAGACGAGGGAGCTTTCGCTGCGACGGGCTGGGCGGTCGAGAAGACCGAGCGCATCCCGGCGACCAGCACGGAGGGCGATGAGATCGGACTGCCCGCGGGCAGCGAGCTCGTCGTCGTGTCCGTGCGCGTGACCCCCGGCGAGCTCGACTCGAACGGCGAGTCGCCCCGCTGCCTGCTCGACCTCGAGGAGCTCGACGGCGGCACGGTGACCCGCGGCTGGGGCGACGCCCTGTCTGAGCCGATCTCGTTCGACACCGCCGACGGGGCCGAGAGCATCTGCACGGCGTCGAACACCGAGCCGTACCTGCTCGAGACGATTTTCGTCGTGCCGGCCGACGCCGGCGACGAGCTGGCGCTCGCGGTCACGGTCGTCGGCGAGCTGCCCGAGTACCTGAGGCTCAGGCTGTAGCGGTCTCGTCGGCGACCACCGCGGCAGCCGACTCGCGCCGCTCCTCGAGTTTGCGCAGGCAGAAGTCGTACCCGGCGGCGATGAGGCAGATGCGCAGCGGCTCGATCAGCGCGTCGATGCCGAAGCCGAGCACCTTGTCGACGTTCATCCACCAGGACTGCAGGTCGTGGGCGCCGATGAGCTGCACGGCGGCGATGAAGCCCCAGTCGGTGGCTGCCTCGAGCAGCGTGTAGGCCAGCACGAAGACGCCCATCGGCACGACGCCGGCGCGCCAGATCAGCACGAGGGCGTTGCCGAGCGGCCGGAACCGCCCCAGGAAGTCGCTGCCGATGTCGGTGAAGCGCCGGGTCACCGCAGTGGGCAGAGCGGCGTAACGCGACCGCGCGGAGTCGTAGTAGCGCCCGCGCGGTCGTAGCGCCACCGGTTCGGCGGCGAGCGCGCGACCGTAGACGATGCCGGCGAGCGCGAGCCAGGCAAGCGGCAGCAGCAGCAGGCCGCCCGCCTCGGCGACGATCCACTCGATGCCGCTCCAGGCCCAGCCGATCGGGGCCACCGCCGAGGCGATGTCCGCCCGCAGGCCGGAGTACCACTCGACGGCGGCACGCGACGAGATCCAGCCCTCGACCTCGGCGCGCGAGCTGCTGATGAGGAACACGGTGAGGTAGACCCACACGGCCTCGAGGTACACGGCGACGATCGGCGCCCACTTCGGCAGTCGCGCCTGGTATTTCTTGATCAGATACCGGCCGGTGAAGGCGAGCACGATGACGGTGCCGGAGACCCAGTCGAATCGTAGGTCGAAGACCGCCCCTCCCGGCTCGTAGTCCTCCGCGAAGGGGTTGATCTTGCCGAGCGCCGACGTCGCGTAGGCGATCGTGTCCTGCCCGAGAAACTGCCAGGCGGCGTAGAAGGCGAAGAAAGGGAGGATGCTGACGAGGAAGATGTCGTACACGCGCGACGCCCGGCCGCGCGGGTCTGTCGTGCGGTCGACGTCGTCGAGACCGCGTTCCTTCAGGTCGCTGAACGAGGGCATCGCGCTGCGCAGCACGAGGAACATACCGATGAAGCTCGCGAGCCGCGCCAGCACGGCGAGCGGCATGATCAGAAGGCCGACGAGGGCGTTGGTCGCGCCGAAGGTCGCGGCCACCTCGATCAGCAGGTAACGCCCGAGCCAGCCGGCCAGATACCACGCCAGAAGCACCGGCCAGCGGGCGGCGACGAGCCGCAGGGTCTGGGTGACGATGGAGAACACTGCGGCCCGCCTTCTACGGCTCGGGGGCTGGGACGACGGGGATCACGACGGGCGCCCTGGCGGGCATCGCGACGCTCACCGTGAGGGGTTCGCCGGACGACCGGCTGACGAAGCAGTAGTAGTTGCGGTTCCCGCTCTTCCAGTCGTCTTCGGTGCCGGCGTAGCTCGCCGCGATCTGGATGTCGGCGAACTGGCTGGCGGCGGCATAGTCGATGTTCTCCTGGCTGGCGCAGAGCAGGTTCATGCGGGCCTGCAGCGCCTCGACGCCGGGAAACGGGTCGAGGGCGGAGTCGTCGAACCGGCCGCGGTAGGCCAGCTGTCCGCCGTGCGGCGAGAGACAGTCGACGACCGTGTACTCCTTCTCCCACGCAGACACGTAGGGGTCGACGCACTCGGTGCCGAGCAGGTCCTTCCACTCGTAGACGCCGGGGGCGACGGGGCCGATCGCGACGACCGGCGCGACCGGCGCCTCCGGGGTCGCCGTCGGGGTCGTCGTGGGCGTCGGAGTGACGACCGCGGCGGGCATGGAGTCGCCGATGCGGGTGCCGACGAAGAACAGTCCGGCGAGGGCGAGGGCGGCGACCAGGCCGCCGGCGACCCACATCAGGACCTTCTGGCTCTTCGGCAGCGGACCACGGGGCGGTGTGTCACCGCTCGCCGCGTCTGGGCCGGGCACGGGAAACAGCTCGCGCGACACGAACGGCACGAGCGCCGACGCCGCGACCGGCTGGTACTCCTGGAACTTCTCGTCGCCGAACAGGCTGTCGATGGCCGAGGTCGGCGCCGACTCGTCGGCCGGGCTCTCGAGGCCGACGAACTCGGCTCCGAGCGCCTCCGTCGCACCGTCGAGGGAGGCGTCGACCGCGGGCGGCTGCTCCCACGGCAGCGCGCGGCCCTCGTGGTAGACGGGCGCCTGGATGGGGTCGACCGGGGGCGGGGGTGGCGCCCGGAAGTCGAAGGCGGCCGTCGGCTCCCCTTCGTCGTCGAAGGAGGAGGCGGATGCCTCGGCGGCAGGCGTCGGCTCGGCGGGAGGTGCCTGCTCGGCGGGAGCGGTCTGCTCGGTGGCCGCCGCGATCATCTCGTCCTGGTTGAGCGCGAGGAAGTGCCCGAGGTCGAGGGGCGGCTTCGGCTGGTCGCCCTCGGCCGGCTGCGACTCCGCCGGTTCCGGCTCGGCGGGGGTCTTCGGCTCCTCCGGCTCTCCGCCGGGGGTCAGCCCCCAGGTGAAACCGCCACCCGGAGGGGTCTTGTCGTCGCTCATTCGAGTCCGAGGTCGCCGAGGCCGATGGCGTAGAAGTACGGGTATCCGGCGGCCTCGATGATCTCGCGCGCGCCGGTGTTGCGGTCGACGACCACTGCCACGCCGGCGATGATCGCGCCGACCTTCAGCAGTGCCTCGATCGCCTTGAGCGGCGAGCCGCCCGTAGTGGAGGTGTCTTCGAGCACGACGACGCGCTTGCCCTCGAGGTCCGGACCCTCGACCTGGCGGCCGCGGCCGTGGTCCTTCGGCTCCTTGCGCACCACGAAGGAGTCATAGCTGTGCCCCATGGCGATTCCCTGGTGCATGACGGCGGATGCGATGGGGTCGGCTCCCATGGTGAGGCCCCCGACGGCCGAGACATCCGGAATCTCTGAAATCAAGTCGACCATCACCTGGCCGATGAGCGGAGCGACGCGGTGGTCGAGGCTCACGCGCCGCATGTCGACGTAGTACGTCGCCTTCTTGCCGCTGGTGAGCGTGAAGTCGCCGTGGAAAACGGCGTCGGCCTTGATGAACTCGATCAGTTGGGTACGCGCGTCAGTCACACGGTAAAGACTACTGAGCCTGTCGGCCGCGGGCGAACGGTAGCGTTGAAGCATGCGCGTAGCCACCTGGAATGTGAACTCGATCCGTGCCCGCGTCGACCGGACGGTCGACTGGCTCGTCCGCGAAGACGTCGACGTGCTGGCGATGCAGGAGATCAAGTGCAAGCCCGAGCAGTTTCCGTACGAGAAGTTCGCCGAGGCCGGCTACGACGTGCAGCTCACCGGACTCAGTCAGTGGAACGGAGTGGCCTTCGCGTCGCGGCTGCCGATGACCGACGTAGCCACCCACTTCGACGGTCAGCCCGGCTTCCTCAAGGGCGCCGAGGGGCCGGACCAGCCGATCGAGGCGCGGGCGATCGGCGTGACGGTGGCGGGTATGCGCCTGTGGAGCCTCTACGTGCCGAACGGACGCTCGCTCGACGACCCCCACCTCGTCTACAAGCTCGACTGGCTGGCCCGTCTGCGCGACGAGACGCAGCGCTGGATCGCGGCCAATGACGGCGCTCCGATCGCGCTGATGGGAGACTTCAACATCATCCCGACCGACGAGGACAACGGCGACCCGACCATCGTCGTCGGGGTGTCGACGCACGTCTCCCCCGAGGAGCGAGCGGCCTTCGCGGCGTTCGGCGACATCGGGCTCGTCGACACCGTGCGTCCGTTCGTTCCGACGGGCTACACCTACTGGGACTACAAGCAGCTGCGCTTCCCGCGCAACGAGGGCCTGCGCATCGACTTCATCCTCGGGTCGCAGTCGTTCGCAGACCTTGTGACCGCGGCGAGCATCCACCGCGACGAGCGCAAGGGCGAGGCGCCGAGCGACCACGTGCCGGTGCTCGTCGAGCTCGACGACGTCGACGGCGAGGACGACGACCGCCCGATGATCTTCTGACGCCCCCCTACTCGAGCAGCAGGTGCTCGTACCGGTAGGCGAGCAGCTCCCGCAGCACGATCGACGTCGCCGTGCGGTTGATCCCCCGGCAGCCCTTGATGCGCTTGGTGATGTCGTAGACATGGTCGGCGTCGCGCGCGACGATCTGGATCATGAGGTCGTTCTCCCCCGCCAGCCCGACACACTCCACCACCTCGGCGATCCCCGCCATGTCGGTCATCATCTCCTCGAACTGGTCCTGGTCGACCTCGGCGGTCACGAAGGCGCGCATCGGGTAGCCGAGGGACGGCGCCGAGAGGCGGATCGAGTTCTTCCGCATCACTTCGTCGCGCGCCATCCGCTCCAGTCGGGCGTGCACCGTGCCGCGCGCCAAGCCGAGGCGCAGGGCGAGCAGCTGCACGGTCGCCCTCGGGTCGTCGTCGAGGGCGAGGAGTATGCGTCGATCGGTCGCGTCGAGAGCGGTCATGCTGGTCAGTGTATGCCGGTAAACGCGCCCGGAGTTGATCGATTTGACCAGTATTTCTCACTGTTGTTGTCATCGAGCGCGTCGGGTGGTGCAATTGCTCCCATCACGGCCTTTCGCCCTGCACAGAAACGGTACAACGATGACCGCAGTACTCCCCGTCCGAACCCTGTCAGAAGGCGCGCTCGCGTTCGACCACGAGAAGGTGATCGCGGCCACGGGAGAGCGCTCCGGTCTCTCCATCATCGTCGCCGTGCACAGCACGATCCTCGGCCCGGCCCTCGGCGGCTGCCGCCTCTGGTCGTACCCGACCTGGGCCGACGGTCTCGCCGACGCCCTGCGCCTCTCCCGCGGCATGACGAGCAAGAACGCTCTCGCCGGGCTCGACGCGGGCGGCGGCAAGGCGGTCATCATGTTGCCGGAGGGCACCGTGCTCGACGGGCAGGCCCGCCGCGACGCCTTCCTCGACCTCGGTGACATCGTCGAGTCGCTCGGCGGCAGCTACCGCACGGCCGAGGACGTCGCCACGAACTCCCTCGACATGGCCGTCATCGCCGAGCGCACGGCGCACGTCGTCGGCCTGCCGACAGAGGCGGGCGGCCAGGGCGACCCCGCCGAGTACACGGCGCGCGGCGTCTACGCGGGGCTGCGCGAGACCCTGCGGCGCTCGACCGGCAGCGCGCAGGTCTCCGGCCGCCGCATCACAGTCGCCGGGCTCGGTCAGGTCGGGTCTCGCCTCGCCGCGCGGCTGGCCGACGAGGGCGCGGTTCTCACCGTCACCGACTTCAACCCGGCCAAGGCGCAGTTCGCGGCCGAGCTCGGCGCGACGTGGGTCGCCCCCGACGAGGCGCACCGGGTCGCGGCAGACGTCTTTATGCCAGCCGGCGTCGGCGGCATGCTCTCCGACGACGTGATCGCGGAGCTCGCGGCGGTCGCCATCTGCGGACCCGCCAACAACCAGCTCGCCGAGCAGGGCGCCGAGATGCGGTTGCGCGCCCGAGGCATCCTCTACGCCCCCGACTATCTGGTGAACGCGGGCGGCGTCATCCGTCTCGGCGACGAGGAGTCGGGCGACGAGGCGGTGCTCGCCCGTATCGACGCTATCGAGCAGACGCTCGCTCTCGTCTTCGACGAGGCGGAGGCCAGCGGCGTCACGACCGTCGAGGCCGCCGACCGGCTCGTGGCCGAGCGTCTCCGCTCGGCCTGACCCGCCCCCGCCTCGCCCCCGCCCCGCCCCAGCCCCAACCCCAGCCCCAGCCCAGCCCGAGCCCGAGCCGAGGGGCAAGCTTTCGACGTTCAGCCGCGCGTTCAACGTCGATTCTTTGCCCCTTGGCCGCTGGCGCGCACGCCCGTCGGCCCAAGGGGCGAACTTCTGCTGCTCAAGCGGCCGCTCAAGGTCGAAAGCTTGCCCCTCTTCACCTGCCCCATCTTCTCTCGCCCGGCGGAGCAGCGGCGATACTGGGAGGATGACCACTCCCCCGTTCTCCCCGCTCATCACGCTCTCCGACGGCAACGAGATCCAGCAGCTGGGCCTCGGCGTGTACAAGGTCGACGACGTGACGGCGGCCGGGCTCGTCGAGGGCGCAATCGCGGCGGGCTACCGTCGCGTCGACACGGCGAAGCTGTACTACAACGAGGCGGGCGTCGGCGCGGGTGTTCGGGCGTCCGGCATCCCGCGAGAAGAGATCTTCGTGACCACGAAGGTCTGGAACGACGACCAGGGCTACGACGAGACCCTGCGTGCGTTCGACACGAGCCTCGGACTGCTGGGCATGGACTACGTCGACCTGTATCTGATCCACTGGCCGGCACCCGCGCAAGACCGGTACCGCGATACCTGGCGGGCCCTGGAGGCGCTGCACAGCGACGGCAGGGTGCGCTCCATCGGCGTCAGCAACTTCACCGAGGCCCACCTCGAGCGCCTCCTCGACTCGGCGACCGAGACGCCCGTCGTCAACCAGGTGGAGGTTCAGCCCTGGTTGCAGCAGGACGCCCTCATCGCTTTCAACGCGGCCAACGGCATCCAGACCGAGGCGTGGTCGCCCCTCGGCCGCGGGCGGGTGCTCGACGACCCCACGATCGCTCGGATCGCCGCCAAGCACGAGCGGTCGAGCGCCCAGATCGTGCTCCGCTGGCATGTGCAGCGCGGCCTCCTGGTCATCCCCAAGTCGAACTCGCTCGAGCGCATCCGCGAGAACTCGCGGGTCTTCGACTTCGAGCTGGATGCGGCCGACCTCTCCGAGATCGCCGGTCTCGAGACCGGCGAGCGAACCGGATCCCACCCCGACGCCGTCGGCTGACGCGTCGCGTAGCCTACGCGCCGCCCACGGTCATCGCGATCGCCACCGCGACGAGCACCGCGAAGGCACCGACGGCGAGCACCTGCACGCCGACGAATATCGGCGCGACACGTCGAGACGCGAACGCGTCGGGATGCACCTCGACCGGAGGGGCCTCCCTCGTGACGATCGTCTCGTGCACGTGCCCCACCACCCGTTCCACGCGCTCGAGCGCCTCGGCCGGCAGGAAGCCGTCGGCACGCACGTAGATGAACATCCATTCGTCCACGATCTCGACGTCTGACGCCGGGGCAGAGTCGAGGAAGAGCTGCATCATGGCCGGGGTGAACACGGCGAGCGCCTGGGCGTCGTGGCCGAGTGGGCAGTAGAGCGTGAACGCCCGGTCGAAGTCGCCCTCGAGCGACAGCATCTGACGGCTGCCCATGCCGATCTGCGCCTCGCGCAGCGCGCCCCGTCGGGCGTTGACGAGCACGATGCTCGGCATCGACCGGGCGAGCGGGATCGCCACGAACGCCGTCGTCACCTCGACGCCCGCCGCGCCGTAGCGGCCGCTGACGCTGCCGGCGAGGTAGGGACTCGAGGAGTTCGAGGCGTCGATCACCGCGTTCACGGTGACGCCCTCGCCCTCGCGGAACATCAGCCCGGAGAAGAACGTCGGCGCGCATTCGTTCCAGAACGAGTATCCGCGCCCGAGAGCGACCGACCGCCACTCCGCGAGCCGCTCGGTCATCGGCGGGGCCTCGGGCGGTCGGCCGACCGCGGGAATCTCGGAGGTGGTCATTTCTGAACACTATCCTCTTTGTCACCCGAATGGGGGGCATCGACCCGCGAGGGAAGACCTTCCGCGCCTAGGCGGTGGAGCAGCGAGCGGGCCTAGAGGGTCGGCAGCAGGTCGGTGATGAACCACCAGCCGGCTGCGCCTACGACGATCCCGCCGATGGCGACCGACACGAGCCGGCCGATCTCGCGGTTGCGGGCGTCGAGGCTGCGGCGGCCGGTGGCGATGGCTCCCGCCCTCGCCTCGCGTTCCTCGCGTGCTGCCAGCAGTGCGGCGGTGTCGAGCTCGACCGCGGTCGGCTCCGACGGCGCGACGGGCGCGCTCACGGGGCTGGTCGGCTCGATGTAGGCAAGCACGTTAGCCTTCACGTGCTTGGTGATGCGCTCGATGCCGTCGAGAGCCTCTTCGGAGCCGTAGCGGCCCGCGCGACTGTAGACGAACATCCACGAGTCGATGAGCTCGACGTCGGCGCCGTCGGTCGTCTCGGTGAGCAGGCTGAGGAACTCGGGCGTGAAGATCTCGAGCGCCTCGCGCTCGGAGCCGCCGTGGCTGTGTAGCGTGAAGGGGCCGTCGAAGTGGTCGTCGGCGTGCAGCTTCTGGCGCGGCTGCAGCACGATGCCGGCGTTGCGCAGAACGTTGACCCCGTCGCCGAGCAGTGCCACGTTGGGCACCTTGCGGGCGAGGGGGATCGCGAGGAACGACGCTGCGACGCTCAGCGGGTCGCCGCCGTCGGTCGGGTAGCGGCCGTTGACGCTGCCCGCGAAGAAGGGGGTGCGCGCCTGGAGTGCGCTGACGAGCGACGTCGCGACGACGCTGTCACCGGTGCGGAACAGAAGTCCACGCAGCAGGGGACCGCGGATGTGCGACTGGTACGAGTAGCCTCGGGCGACGGCGGCGGCCTTCCAGGCCGCTAGCTCTTCCGTCGCGCTAGTCGCCACGCGTCGCCTGCACTACTGGGGGACGAGAGTTTTCAGACACATCGCAACTTTAGCTAAGACTCGGGCCGTTTCTCGCGCATACCGGGGTACAGATGGCGAAAAATCCTTGAAAAACGTCCATGAGACGCGTCGTCACCCGAGAAACTGCCGGTCAGAGGGTGGATGCCTCGCTGCCGCCATAGTCTGCGTCGCGCGAAAAGGGCACGACTTCCGTGGGCCGGGCGGCCCCGGCACCGGCGCGGCTTCGCTCAGGCCAGCAGGGCCGCCACCGCCACGAGCACGGGAACGGAGCCCACGGTGGTGATCAGCACCGTGTCGCGGGCCAGCGAAACACCCCGCTCGTAGCGCTGCGCGAAGACGAAGACGTTCTGCGCGGTGGGCAGTCCCGCCAGCACGACGACGGCGAACAGGTGCTCCTGGTCGAGGCCGAACACGAATCGGCCGAACACCCAGGCGATCACCGGCATGACGGCGAGCTTGATCGCGCTCGCCGCCACGATGCCGCGGCGGTCGGAACCCGGCGCGAGCAGACGGTCGCCGTGCAGCGACATCCCGAACGCGATGAGCACGAGCGGCACCGCCGCGGCTCCGACGATGCGGAAGGGCTCCATCACCGCCATCGGGATCTCGAGCTCGGTGACCGAGACGACCACGCCGAGCGCCGAGGCGATGATGAGCGGGTTGCGGATCGGCTGCATGAGGACCCGGCCGATCGAGACGGACCCGCTCGTCGAGATGTCGAGGATCGTGAGCGAGATCGGCGCGAGGACGAGCAGCTGCAGCAGGATGACCGGGGCCGAGTACGCGGTGTTGCCGAGCACGTAGACGGCGACCGGGATGCCGATGTTGTTCGCATTCACGTAGCCCGCCGATATCGACCCGATGACCGTCTCGGGGACGCCGCGCCGGAAGACCAGCAGGGCGATCCCGGCGAAGAGCAGGCACGACAGTACGGCGGCGATCGCCGACACGGCGAGCATCGACGAGAACAGGGTGTGCACGTCGGCGTCGGCGAGCACGGTGAACAGCAGCGCGGGGGAGAGCACGAAGAAGACCAGCCGGCTCATGACCTTCGGGGCGTGTTCGCCGAGCACGCCGACCCGACCGACGACGTATCCGATCAGGATCACGACGCCGATGATGGCGAACCCGATCAACACCCCCGACACCTGTCAAGTATCGCGCACGGAACTCGACTGGCTCGATCAGGAGGTCAGAGCGAGCGGTAGTACACCCGCTCCGAGTTCTCGAAGTGCTCCGTCGCATAGTTCAGGGTCACCCGCGACATCACCTTCGCGTGGGTGGTGATGAACTCGACCAGCAGATCGCGGTCCACTCTCTTGCCGACCTCGCGGAGCATCCACCCCACGGCCTTCTGGATCAGGTCGTGCTGGTCGGGCAGCAGGATCTCGGCGACCTCGAGTGTCGTGGAGGCGTCGCCGCGCTTGATGAACGCGAAGGTCGCGATGATGGCGATGCGGCGCTGCCAGATCACGCCGCTCTTCGCGAGCCGGGGAAGCTGGTCGCGCGGCTTGTCGAAGAGGTACTCCCCGAGGATGTACTCGGCCGACGAGTCGACGAGGTCCCAGTTGTTGATGCGTCCACGGCGCATGGCCGAGAGATAGAACTGCACGAGTCGCTCGCGCTCCCCCTCGTCGCCCGCCTTGCTGGCGGCCGCGAACTGGCCGACCATGATGGCCAGGGCGGCGAACCGGTGCTCGTGCACAGAGCTGTCGAGCAGGTCGTTGAGGTCGGCCGGCGAGAGATCGGCGAAGCCCTGCGCGATGCGCCGGATCTCGGGCACCTTCACGCCGATGAACACGTCGCCGGCCCCGTACTGCCCCTTGCCGGTCTTGAAGAACCGCTGCAGATCGCGGGCGTCGTCGCGGTTCGCCACCGCGGCGAGCGCGTCCTGTACTTCTCGCGCCGTAGACATGCTTGAAGTGTAGGCGCGCCACCCGCTCGCGCAGAACGGCGGTTTCGTGCGTCTGGCGCGCCCGGGAGCGCAACTTTCCCGCGTCGGACACAACCAACCGCGAATGCGTGCTGGATAGGCTGGATCCGGGCGCCGAATCCGTGCGCCCCGGCACACTCACGCGGATCGGAGGTTCACCCATGTCCCACACCATGATGCCCACATCCATCGTCGGAGAACCCGAGGTCGTGGAGGACGACCGGCTCGCCGAGAACCCCGCCTGGACGAGCATCCGTGACGCGGCATCCGCGATCCAGCCCTTGCAGCTGCAGGACGGCAGCATCCCCGACGAGGCGCACCACGCGGAGGCGCGCGAGCTCGTCGCCGCCATCGCCCGCGGGGTTCTGAGCTTCCGCACGGTGCTGCCGCACGACGCGGCCTACCTCGAGGCGGTCGCCGTCGACTTCGAGCGGTGGGCGGCCGACGGGTTCGGGGTGCCCGACTTCCTCGACTCGCTGCAGGCGTTCCAACCACAGCTCGACCGGATCGACGGGCTGCAGCACCTCGTCGTGTTCCCCATGTACACACAGAACGGCTCGACGAGCCGACTGGTCGAGGCCGTGCTGATCGAGGTGATCTGGCCCGAGTTCGTGTCGGAGCTCGAGGCGGGGGAGTACTCCAACAAGCTGTTCGTGCCGGTGCGTTTTCTCGACTTCACACCCGGCTACGACACCAACTCGGCTGTGCTGTTTCCCGAGAGCGTCGCGATGCGCGAGGTGCCCACCTTCACCTGGGGCGCGATTTTCGCCGACCGGGAGGCCGCGCGCTTCCGCCGGGTCGTGGAGGCCGCATCCGAGATCACGAAGCTCGAGCTGCCCGCCGACGCCCAGCGCCTGCTCGACGACCAGCAGCTGACCGAGCAGACCTTCGTGATGTGGGACCTCATCCACGACCGCACCCACATGCGGGGCGACCTGCCGTTCGATCCGTTCATGATCAAGCAGCGCATGCCGTTCTTCCTCTACTCGCTCGAGGAGCTGCGCTGCGACCTGACGGCCTACCGCGAGGCGGTGCGCATCTCGCGTTCGGACGACGCCACCGACACCGCGCGGGACCGCGCCCGGCTCGTGCAGTACGCGGTGATCTTCGATCGCATCTTCCGATTCGCGATCACCGGCAGCCGCGTGCGCAACTACGACGGGCTGGGCGGGCAGCTGCTGTTCGCGTGGATGCACCAGCACCACGTGCTGCACTGGACGGACACCGCGCTCACCATCGACTGGGACGACGTGCCCGAGGTCGTGATCGCCCTCTCCGACGCGATCAACGACCTGTACTGGAAGTCGATCGACCGCCCGAAGGCCGCGCACTGGCTCGCGGCATACGACCTGGTCGCCTCGACGCTCACGCCACACCCCGCCTCCCGCTGGGCGGTTCGCGACCTGCCGCTCGACGGTCCGCCGCGTGGGCTCACCGACGCCGTGCTCGACGACGAGTTCCCTCTCTCGATGTTCTACGAGGCGCTGTCGAAGAAGATGACGGGCGTCATCGAGTCGACGGCGGGCATCACCGCCTGAGCACCGCTCAGTAGTGCGCGCCGCACCTCCGGGCAGCGAGCACCACCAGCGAGCGCGTCACCGCGAGCAGCTCGGCGATGTCGACCTGCTCGCGGGGCGCGTGCGCGAACCGCACGTCTCCGGGACCGTAGTGCAGCGCCGGGATGCCTCCGAGCCCCGAGTACAGCCTGAGGTCGCTGCCGTACGGGGCGGCGCTCAGGCGCGGGGCGGCGCCGGCAGACAGGTCGGTCACCGATGCGCTGACCTCGGCGATGAGCGGATGGCCGTCTCGGATGCGTCCGCTGGCGAACTGACCTCCGGGCCAGCTCACGGTGGCGGGGTTGTCGCGCAGCCACGGGTCGGCGGCGCAGGCCTCTGCGACGGCCCGCTCGAGTGCGGCGCGCGCCGCCTCCGGCTCCTCGCCGAGCTGCACGCCCAGGCGTCCCTCGGCGGTGAGCAGGTCGGGAACGCTCGACGCCCAGTCGCCGGCCGTGACGCGCCCGACGGAGATCGGGTACGGCAGCGCCGTGTCGAGGAAGAGCGGTACGCGCTCGGCGTTGCGTTCCCGCTCGAGCTCGTGGAGGCTCGCATAGACGGGCAGGAAGGCGTCGAGCGCACTGACCCCCTCCAGCCTGGTCGACCCGTGCGCCGCCCGTCCCGGCACCGAGATGCAGAAGGTGAGCGCGCCGGCGTTCGCGACCATGATGCGCCCGCTCGTCGGCTCGGTGAGAACCGCGGCGTCGGCCGTGTGCCCGCGCAGCATCGTGGCGAACGCGCCGAGCCCGCCGTCCTCCTCGCTCACGACGGAGTGCACGCCGAACGCGCGCTCGAGCGTGACGCCCGAGGCGGCCAGGGTGCGGGCGACCGCGAGATTGGCAGCCAGGCCCGCTTTCATGTCGCATGCGCCACGCCCGTGCAGCGCGCCGTCGACGATGGAGCCGCTGAAGGGATCCCGGTCGACCCACTTGCCGAGATCGCCGACCGGCACGACGTCGACGTGCGCCTGGAGCACGAGCGCGGGCGTGCCCTCACCCAGCGTCGCGACGAGACCGTAGCCCTCCTCGCGCGGCGCCTCCTCGCCCGGATGGTCCGGGTGGGCGCGGAGCCCGTCGAGGTCGAACATCCACGAGTCGACGTCGAAGCCGAGCTGACCGAGGGCGTCCGCCTGATCGTGCTGCAGCTGCGACTCCGCCGCGGTTCCCGTGATGCTCGGTACCTGGACGAGGGCGACGAGACTGTCGACGAGGGTCTGCTCGTCGAGGGAATCGAGGATTCTCGATTCGAGATCGGAAATGGGCATGGCTGAGTCTAGTGACGCCGATTCACGCCTGCCGAGACCGGCTCCGTCGTGCGACGGATGTCGGAGGCGCACCCTCTCGGTAGCGTTGACCCCATGACCGACGACTGGCTGCGGCCCCGACCCGGCCGCGAGGGCTATCGCCGCGACGCCATCGGCGCTGCACTGCTCGCCGTCGGCGCCACGGTGAGCGCGATGCTCTACACGCGCGTGGGCTATTTCCTCGACCTCGACGCCGAGCCGACGCTGCACCCCGCGCCCGCCTGGGTCAGCGCCATCATGATCATCGCGATCGCCGCGCCGCTCGCGTGGCGTCGCCGGTACCCCGAGGTCGTCGCGGTCGTCGTGTCGGTCGCCTTCTTCCTGACGCCCACGCTGCGCGTCCCGGAGGCGCTCTTCGGCAGCATCAGCCTGTTCATCGCCATCTACTCGGTCGGCGCCTGGAGCCGCAACCGCCTCGCCGCCACCGTCACCGTCACCCGCATCCTGATCATCATCGGCATGTTCGTCTGGATAGGCGTGCAGCTGGTGCTCACCGTCGACGATCCGAACAGTATGCCCGGCTACTCCCGGTCGGGCGTCTTCAGCGCCTTCGCGTCGTTCGCCGTGATCAACGTGCTCACCAACCTGCTCTACTTCGGCGGCGCCTACTACTTCGGGTCGACCGCCTACCGCAGTGCCCGCGAGCGCGCCGAGCTCGAGGACCGCACGGCCGAGCTCGCCGCCGAACGCGAGCGCAGCGCCCAGCAGGCCGTCGCCCTCGACCGCGTACGCATCGCCCGGGAGCTGCACGACGTCGTCGCCCACCACGTCTCGGTCATGGGCGTCCAGGCGGGCGCTGCACGGCGGGTCATCCAGACCGACCCGGCCCAGGCATCCGCCTCTCTCTCGACCATCGAGGAGAGCGCCCGCACCGCCGTCGACGAACTGCACCGCCTTCTGACCACGCTTCGCGACAGCGATTCGGATGACGCGTCGACCAGCTCCTCGACGCGCGGCCTCGACCAGCTGGACGACCTCGTCGAGGAGAGCACCGCCGCCGGCGTCCCGGCGACCCTGCAGATCGTCGGCGAGCCGCGACCGGTGACCGCCCTCGTCGGCTTCACCGTCTACCGCGTCACGCAGGAGGCCCTCACCAACGTGCGCAAGCACGCGGGCGCGCGGGCCACCGTCGACGTGCGGCTGCGCTACCTCCCCGACGGCATCGAGCTCGAGGTCGCCGACACCGGCGTGGGCCGCGGCCTGAACCTCGCGGGCACCGGCCACGGACACGTCGGCATGCGCGAGCGGCTCGCGGCGGTCGGCGGCAAGCTCGAGGTCGGGCCCCAGCAGCGCGGCGGCTACCTCGTTCGCGCGCGGATCGTGCAGGAGACACTGTGACCACGGTGCTGCTCGTCGACGACCAGGAGCTCGTGCGGGCGGGGTTCCGCATCATCCTGAACAGCGAGCCGGGAATCGAGGTGGTGGGCGAGGCGGCGAACGGGGCAGACGGCGTACGTCTCGCTCGTGAGCTTAACCCCGACGTCGTCTGCATGGACGTGCAGATGCCCGGCATGGACGGCCTCCAGGCCACTCGCGTGATCGCCGCGGACGATGCCGTCGCCAGCCAGGTGCTCATCCTCACCACGTTCGACCGCGACGACTACCTGTTCGAAGCGTTGAGCGCGGGAGCGAGCGGCTTCCTGCTCAAGACCGCCTCGCCGGAGAACCTGGTCGAGGCGGTGCAGATCCTCGCCCGCGGAGACGCGCTGCTCTCCCCGGCAGTCACCCGCCGGGTCATCGAGCGCTTCGGCCGCACGGCGGCACCGCCAGCGGCTCCCGCGCGGGCGACGCTGCCCGAGTTGACCGACCGCGAGACCGAGGTGCTCGCGCAGATCGCCCTGGGCCGGTCGAACGCCGAGATCGCGATCGAGCTCTACGTGGGGGAGGCGACGGTGAAGACCCACGTCTCGAACGTGCTCACCAAGCTGGGCGTGCGCGACCGCATCCAGGCCGTCGTCTTCGCCTACGAGAACGGTTTCGCCGTTCGCGGAGGCACGGTTCCCCCGAGCGGATGAGGCGCTAAACCCGTCGGCAGACGGATACCTCGGCGGAGTCCCGCCCGTAACGTGAGTTATGAACAAGGAGGTACACATGCTCGAACTGCACTCGATCAACCGGTCGTTCGGCGAGCGCCGCGTACTGCGCGACGTGTCATTCACCGTGGCCGGCGGCCGCATGACCGGCTTCGTCGGCGGCAACGGCGCGGGCAAGACGACGACCATGCGCGTCATTCTCGGTGTGCTCGCCGCGGATTCCGGATCGGTGACGCTCGACGGCGCACCCGTCACCGCCGACCAGCGCACCCGGTTCGGGTACATGCCCGAAGAACGCGGTCTCTACCCCAAGATGAAGATCGCCGAGCAGATCGTCTACCTCGGACGCCTGCACGGCATGAGCCAGACGCAAGCCAAGCGCAACACCGAGAGCCTGCTCGAACGTCTCGGCCTCGGCGAGCGCATGGACGACACTGTCGAGACCCTCTCGCTTGGCAACCAGCAGCGCGCGCAGATCGCCGCCGCCCTCGTGCACGACCCCGAGGTGCTCGTGCTCGACGAGCCGTTCTCGGGCCTCGACCCGATCGCGGTCGAGGTGGTGCTGAACGTGCTCAAGGACTTCGCCGCCACCGGTGCGCCCGTGATCTTCTCGTCCCACCAGCTCGACATCGTCGAGCGGCTCTGCGACGACCTCGTCGTCATCGCCGACGGCGAGATCCGGGCGAGCGGGTCGCGTGAGGGCCTCCGGGCCCAGCACACCCTGCCGCGGTTCGAACTGCAGGTCGGCGGCGACGTCGGCTGGTTGCGCGACGAGCCCGGTGTCACCGTGCTCGACTTCGTCGGCGGCTACGCGGTGTTCGACGTCGACTCCGAGGCGACCGCGCAGCGCGTGCTGCAGCACGCCGTCGCCACCTCCACCGTGGAACGCTTCGCCCCCCAGGTTCCCTCGCTCTCCCAGATCTTCAAGGAGGTCATCCAGTGACCAGATACACCACCCCGACGCTGCTGCCGGCCACCTGGCTGGTGGCGGAGCGCGAGATCCGGATGCGGCTGCGCAGCAAGTCGTTCCTGGTCTCCACCGGCATCCTGCTCCTGCTCGTCGTCGGCTCGATCGTGGCCATGAGCATCTTCGGCGCCAACCAGTCCCTGCCGAAGATCGCGGCCGTCGGCTCGGCCGTCACCGCGGTGGAGGCGACCGACGCGTTCGATGTGACCGAGGCCGCCACCGTCGAGGAGGCGGAGGAGCTGGTGCGCGACGAGTCGGTCGAGGCGGCGGTCGTCCCCTCCGAGGGTGCGGTGGGCCTGACCGTGATCGGGCTCGACGAGGAGCCGAGCTCGGTGGTCTCGCTCCTCAGCGTCGCCCCGCAGATCGAGATCCTCGAGCCCTCCGACCAGAATCCCGGCATCGTCTACCTGGTCGCCATCGCGTTCGGAGCGCTGTTCCTCTCGTCCGCCCTCACCTTCGGGATGATGATCGCCCAGAGCGTCGTCGAGGAGAAGCAGACCCGCATCGTCGAGATCCTCATGGCCACCATCCCCGTGCGCGCGCTGCTCGCCGGCAAGATCGTGGGCAGCAGCCTCCTCGCCTTCGGCCAGATCGTGCTGATCGCCCTGTTCGCCGGCATCGGGCTGCTCGCCACGGGCCAGAACATCCTGCTCGGCGAGATCGGACCGTCGATCGTCTGGTTCATCGTGTTCTTCGCGGCGGGGTTCGTGATGCTGGCGGCGATGTTCGCGGCCGCGGGGGCGCTCGTCTCCCGGCAGGAGGACATGAACGTCACCATCACCCCGATCACCACGCTGCTGATGGTGCCGTACTTCCTGGTGATCTTCTTCTACGACAACCCGCTCGTGCTCGCGATCATGTCGTACGTGCCGTTCTCCGCACCGGTCGGCATGCCGCTGCGGGTGTTCCTCGGGCTCGCCGAGTGGTGGGAGCCGCTGCTCTCGCTCGTGATCCTGCTCGCGTCGACCGTCGCGATCATCCTCGTCGGCTCGCGCATCTACGAGAACGGGCTGCTGCGCATGGGTGCGCCCGTGAAGCTGAAGGACGCGCTGAAGGCATAGCCACCGCCGGTCGAGCTTGTCGAGAACTGGATCTCGGCAAGCTCGATCGCCGTTTCGGTACTGCGACAATGGAACCGTGACCCAACTCCACGACACGTCCTCCCGCGGCTTCGCTTCCGACAACTACGCGGGGGTGCATCCCGAGGTTCTCGCGGCAATCGCCGACGCGAACGGCGGCCATCAGATCGCCTACGGCGAAGACGTCTACACCGCCCGGCTGCAGGAGGTCATGAAGTCCCACTTCGGCGACCAGGCCGAGGCGTTCCCCGTCTTCAACGGCACCGGCGCCAACGTGATCGCCCTCACCTCGATGCTGCCGCGCTGGGGCGCCGTCGTCTCGGCCAAGACCGCGCACATCAACACCGACGAGGGCGGGGCGCCCGAACGGGTGAGCGGCCTCAAACTGCTGTCTGTGGATGCACCGGAGGGAAAACTCACCCCGGAGCTCATCGACCTCGAGGCCTGGGGCTGGGGCGACGAGCACCGCGCCCAGCCGCTCGCGGTGAGCATCACGAACACCACCGAGCTCGGCACGCTCTACTCGGTCGACGAGATCCGCGCGATCACCGATCACGCGCACTCCCTCGGCATGAAGGTGCACCTCGACGGCGCGCGTATCTCCAACGCGGCCGCCGCGCTCGGGGTTCCGCTGCGCGAGTTCACGACCGACGCAGGCGTCGACATCCTGAGCTTCGGTGGAACCAAGAACGGACTGCTCTACGGCGAAGCCGTGGTGGTGCTCGACCCCGAGGCATCCGACGGTCTCGTCTATCTGCGCAAGCTGTCGATGCAGCTAGCGTCGAAGATGCGCTTCGTGTCGGCGCAGCTGATAGCGCTGCTCGACGACGACCTGTACCTGCGGTCGGCCGGGCACGCCAACGCCATGGCGGCGCGTTTGCGCGCCTCGCTCGAGGCGTCGATCGCGGCTGGGACCATCAGCGGCCTGTCGTTCAGCCAGCCGACCGACGCCAACGCGGTGTTCGCGGTGCTGCCCGACGGCGTGGCCGACACGCTGCGGGAGTCCTTCCGGTTCTACGACTGGGACGCGGCCGCGAACGAGGTGCGCTGGATGGCGTCGTTCGACACCACCGAAGACGACATCGACGCGTTCGTCGCGGCGATCACGGCCGAGCTGTCAGCGTAGTCGCGTCTCCGCTACATCCCGGTACACGCGCGCCATCTCGACGTGGCGCGCGCGTACCAAACTGGCGCGCAACCCGCCGGCGTCGCACGAGGGCTACAGTTCGGGCGCACGGCTACTGCGCGCGCTGTAGCCGGACGCCCGAACTGGCGCCGTCCCGAGCCGGGCGCCCGAACTGGCGCCGTCCAGGACTCCGAACTGGCGCCGTCCAGGACGACCGCAGCCCGGGCCAGAGCGCTACTGCCCGAGCCGCGCCGCTACTGCTCGACCTTCGAGACCGCCAGGCCGTCGCCGCCCGCGGCGACCTCGACCAGCACGGTGTCGCCGTCGCGGATCTCTCCGCCGAGCAGCGCCCGCGCCAGCTGGTCGTCGATCTGATGCTGCATCAGGCGGCGCAGCGGGCGCGCGCCGTAGATCGGGTCGTAGCCGCGCTCCGCGAGCCACAGCCGCGCGCCGGGGGTGACCGCGAGCTCGAGGCGGCGGTCGGCGAGACGGTTGCCGAGGCGGTCGACGTAGAGCTCGACGATCTGGCCGAGGTCGAGCTCCGACAGCGGCGAGAAGATCACGATGTCGTCGAGCCGGTTGAGGAACTCGGGCTTGAACGACTGCCGCACGAGCGCCTGCACGGCAGCCTCCTTGGCGTCCCAGTCGAGCGTCTGGTCGACGAGGTACTGGCTGCCGAGGTTGCTCGTCAGGATCAGGATCACGTTGCGGAAGTCGACCGTGCGGCCCTGGCCGTCGGTCAGCCGGCCGTCGTCGAGCACCTGCAGGAGCAGGTCGAAGACCTCGGGGTGCGCCTTCTCGACCTCGTCGAGCAGGATCACCGAGTACGGGCGGCGGCGCACGGCCTCCGTCAGCTGCCCGCCCTGCTCGTAGCCGATGTAGCCGGGAGGGGCGCCGACGAGCCGGGACACGGAGAACTTCTCGCCGTACTCGCTCATGTCGATGCGCACGAGCGCCTTCTCGTCGTCGAACAGGTAGGCGGCGAGGGCCTTGGCGAGCTCGGTCTTGCCGACGCCCGTCGGGCCGAGGAACATGAACGTGCCGGTCGGACGGTCGGGGTCAGAGACGCCCGCGCGCGTGCGCCGCACGGCCTCGCTGACCGCTCGCACGGCGTCCTTCTGCCCGATCAGGCGCTTGCCGAGCTCGCCCTCGAGCCCCAGCAGCCGCTCGGTCTCGCCCTGCAGCAGCTTGCCGACGGGCACGCCCGTCCAGGCGGCGATGACCTCGGCGATGTCCTCCGCCGTGACCTGCTCGCTCACCATGCGGGGGCCGCCCTCGTCGGCGCGTTCCGCCTCTTCGAGCGCGCGCTTGACCTCGGGGATCTCGCCGTAGAGCAGCCGTGACGCGCGCTCGAGGTTGCCCTCGCGCTGTGCCCGGTCGGACTCCGTCTCGAGGTTGTCGAGGCGCTTCTTCAGCTCGCCGACGCGGTTGATCGACGCGCGCTCGGTCTCCCAGCGCGCCTGCAGCCCCTTGAGCGTGCCCTCGCGTTCGCGCAGGTCGGTGCGCAGCTTCTCGAGGCGGGCTTTGGATGCATCGTCCTTCTCACGCTTCAGCGCGAGCTCCTCGAGCTTCAGCCGGTCGACGTTGCGACGCAGCTCGTCGATCTCGACGGGGGAGGAGTCGATCTCCATGCGCAGCCGCGACGCCGCCTCGTCGATGAGGTCGATGGCCTTGTCGGGCAGTTTGCGCCCCGAGATGTAGCGGTTCGAGAGCGCGGCGGCGGCGACGAGCGCGCCGTCCTCGATGGTGATCTGGTGGTGCGCCTCGTAGCGCCCGCGCAGTCCGCGCAGGATCGCGATGGTGTCTTCGACGCTCGGCTCGCCGACGAACACCTGCTGGAAGCGGCGCTCGAGCGCGGCGTCCTTCTCGATGTACTGGCGGTACTCGTCGAGCGTGGTCGCGCCGATGAGGCGCAGCTCTCCGCGGGCGAGCATGGGCTTGAGCATGTTCGATGCCGCGACCGATCCCTCGCCGCCGCCCGCGCCCATCAGCGTGTGCAGCTCGTCGATGAAGGTGATGATCTCGCCGTCGGCCTGGTTGATCTCGGTGAGCACGGCCTTGAGGCGTTCCTCGAACTCGCCGCGGTACTTCGCGCCGGCGATGAGGGCAGCGAGGTCGAGCGTGACCAGCCGCTTGCCCTTGAGCGAGTCGGCCACGTCACCGGCGACGATGCGCTGCGCGAGCCCCTCGACGACGGCGGTCTTTCCGACGCCGGGCTCGCCGATGAGCACGGGGTTGTTCTTCGTGCGGCGGGTGAGCACCTGGCTGACGCGGCGGATCTCCGCGTCGCGCCCGATCACGGGGTCGAGCTTGCCGCTGCGTGCGATCGCGGTGAGGTCGACGCCGTAGCGCTCGAGGGCGGTCTTCTGGTCTTCGTCGGTGCCGGGTGCACCTTGGAGGTTTGCCATGAGTCCTGCACTTTCATTCAGGTAGTGGCGAGCGGCTTCTCGGCTAGGGTCACCGTGAACTTGTCGTTGCGGCTGATCGGGGTGGTCGGCCCGACCATGCGGCCCATCTCCGCGCGGTAGGCGAGGTGTGTGTTGTAGACGGCCCAGAGCTGGCCGCCGGGCTTGAGAACGCGGGAGACGTCGGCGAGCAGATTGATCGCGGCACCGGCGTGCACGGCGCCCCCGATGTGGAACGGAGGGTTCACCACGATCACGTCGACGCTCTCGTCGGGCTGGCTCGACAGTCCGTCGTCGCGAACCACGGTCACCTGGTCTTGAAGACCGTTGGCCTTCATGGTGGCGGTAGCGGATGCCACGGCCGCGGCCGACTGGTCCGTCGCGATCACGCGCAGGCCGGGTCGTTTTTTCGCGAGGGCCGCGGCGAGGATGCCGGTGCCCGCGCCCAGGTCGATCGCGGTCTCGGCGGAGGGGTCGACCTGGTCGAGCACGGCCAGCAGAGCGCGCGTGCCGATGTCGACCTTGGTTCCGGCGAAGACGGATCCGGTCGCCACCACGTGCAGTCCGAGGTCGGCGTGGTACTGGGTTCGGGGGGCCGGCGGCGAGGTGACGGCGCGTGGCCCGCGGGCGATGAGCCCGCGCGACTTCTGCTGCGCGCGGGTGACGTCGACAGTCTCGAAGTACTTGGCCAGCACCTCGTTCATGCTGAGCGACATGTGCTTGATGCGCCCGGCAGAGTAGACGACGACCGAGGGGTCGGCGTAGCGGGCGATGGCGCCGGCGATGTCGTCAAGCTCCTCGAGCGAGCGGGGGAGCTGCAGCAGCACGACGGTCGTCCCGGCGAGCAGTGCCTCGTCGAGCGCGCCGTTGGAGTAGACGTCGCCGAGGTTCTCTGCCCGCGCGTTGAAGCCGAGGGCGAGCTCGCCCGACAGCGCATCCTGATGCACCCGGATACCGGTGAGCCCGTGGGCGTGCGCCGCACCGAGGGTGAGGGCGCCGTAGTCGTCGCCGATGACCGTGACCTGTCCGGGAGCGGTCGCCGCGAGCGCCTCTGCTGCCTCGGCGAGGATCAGCTTGTCGCTCGGGTCGAACGCGAAGAGATTGGGCGCCTCGACGTCGGGGTACCGACGGAGGTCGTCGAAGTTGAATTCCGCGGTCACGGTCGCCATACCACCAGTTCGTTTGCGCGATGGGTGCGCGTGCCGGGCCTGAGCGACACGACGTCACCCGCCGAGCCGGCCGCGAAGACGCGCCGGCCCGAGCGATTGAGCAGTTCTTCCGCGAGCGCGTGCTCGAGTTCCTGCACGCGACTCGACAGGGCCACCACCTGGTTCTCCAGTTCGAGAATTCTCCGGATGCCCTCGAGGTTGAGCCCCTCGGCACTCAGCGCCGCGATCTCGCGCAGCTGCACGACATCCCTCATCGAGTAGCGGCGGGACTTACCCGCCGTGCGCCGGGGACTCACGAGCCCGAGGCGGTCGTACTGTCGGAGCGTCTGCGGATGCATCGCGGCCAGTTCGGCCGCGACGGCGATCGCGAAGACGGGAGAATTCTCGTCCATCATCAGCCCTTGGCCTTTTCCAGGAGCTCGGTGCGCGGGTTCTCGGCCGGCATCGCCTTGGCGAATGCCTCGAGGGCGTCGCGCGCGTCTGAGGTGAGATGGCTCGGCACCGCGACCTGGATGGTCGCGAGCAGGTCGCCGCTGCCCTTCGGCGTGGTGACTCCCCGGCCCTTGACGCGCAGCACTCGGCCGCTCGGCGTGCCGGGGGCGACCTTCAGCCGCACCGGGTCGCCGCCCAGTGTCGGAACCTCGATCGTCGCGCCGAGTGTCGCCTCCACGAAGGTGACGGGCACGTCGACGCGCAGGTTGAGGCCGTCGCGTTCGAACACGGGGTGGGTGCGCACCGTCACGGTGAGCACGAGGTCGCCGGGAGCTCCGCCGTCGGGGCTGGGCTCGCCCTTTCCCTTGAGCCGGATCTTCTGGCCGTCGCTGACGCCCGCGGGCACCTTGACGTTGATCGGCGAGCCGTTCGCCGGCTGCAGCTTGATCGTCTCGCCGCGGATCGCGGTGAGGAAGTCGAGCGTCGTCGTCGCGCTGAAGTCGCGGCCGCGGGTCGGGCCGCCGGCGCCGCGGAAGCCGCCCGTCGACGAGCCGAACCCCGTGTCGGCGCCACCGAACATGCCGCCGAGCAGGTCTTCGAAGCTCGTGCCCTGCGTGCTCGAGCGGCGACCGCCCTGCTGCTGGCCGAACATGCCGCCGAAGACGTCTTCGAAGCCGCCGTTCGCGCCGGGCTGGCGGGGCGCCGTGAAGCGCGCCCCGCCACCCATGGCACGGATCTGGTCGTACTCCTTGCGTGTCTCGGGATCGGAGAGGACCGAGTTGGCCTCGCTGATCTCCTTGAACTTCGCCTCTGCCTTGGCATCGCCCGGATTGGAGTCCGGATGATACTGACGGGCCAGCTTGCGATAGTGCTTCTTCAGATCGGCTTCGGAGATGTCTTTCGACACCCCGAGCACTTTGTAGAAGTCCTTATCGAACCAGTCCTGACTTGCCACGTGGTCCGCCTACTCTGGGACGGATACCGCGACCTTGGCGGCGCGGATGAGGCGCTCGCCCAGGGCATAGCCGGGATCGATGACGTCGGCGACGGTCTGCTCGGTGGCACCCGGTGTCGGCAGCTGGACGACGGCCTCGTGGAAGTGCGGGTCGAAGACCTCGCCCTTCTCGCCGACCGAACGCAGTCCGTAGCGCTCGAACGTCGAGCGGATCTTCGCGGCCACGAGCTCGAGGGGGCTGCCCTCGAGGTCGCCGTGCTTCTCGGCCCGCGTCAGGTCGTCGATCGCCGGGAGCAGCGAACGGATGACCTCGGCGATGACCGACTCGCGGTTGGCGACGCGGTCGCGCTCCACCCGGGTGCGGAAGTTCACGAGCTCGGCCTGGGCGCGCAGCATGTCGCTGCGCATCTCGGCGACGAGGTCGACGGCGGCGAGATCGAGCAGGGCGGCGTCTTCTTCGCTCAGGGTCTCGGTCTCGACGGCGACGTCGTCGATGTCGGGCTCGGGCGTGGCCTCGATGGTCTCGTCCGTGGCATCCGCGGTCTCTGTGGACTGCTCAGCCGACTCCGGGGAGCCGGAGGCCTCGGTGGCCTCCGGCTTCTCGTCGTCGCGGTCTCGTCCTGAGCCCGTCGAAGGGTTCTTCTTGTCGGAAGACATAGGCCGTCTTACTTCTTGGTCTCGGGCTCGTCTTCGACAACCTCAGCGTCGACGATGTCCTCGTCGTTGTTGGGGGTCGAAGCGGGCTCGTCCTGGGCGTCGTCTGCGGCGCCGGGCGTCGCGTTCGCCGTCTCGCTCTGCGCGTAGAGGGCCTCGCCGATCTTGGTCTGGCTCTCGGCGAGCGTGTCGAACGCGGTCTTCACGGCTGCCTCGTCGTCTCCGGCGAGCGCCGTCTTGAGCGCGTCGACGTCTGCCTGAACGCTCGACTTGACGTCGTCGGGCAGCTTGTCGGCGTTGTCGACGAGCAGCTTGTCGGTCGAGTAGGCGAGCTGCTCGGCAGTGTTGCGGATCTCGGCTGCCTCGCGGCGGGCCTTGTCCTCTGCCGCGTGCTCTTCACCCTCGCGCACCATGCGCTCGATGTCGTCCTTCGAGAGCGACGAGCCACCGGTGATGGTGATCGACTGCTCCTTGCCGGTTCCCTTGTCCTTCGCGTGTACCTGCACGATGCCGTTGGCGTCGATGTCGAAGGTGACCTCGACCTGGGGGATTCCGCGCGGCGCGGGCGCAATGCCCTGCAGCTCGAAGGTTCCGAGGTTCTTGTTGTCGCGCGTGAAATCACGCTCGCCCTGGAAGACCTGGATCGCGACGGACGGCTGGTTGTCGTCGGCCGTCGTGAACGTCTCGCTGCGCTTGGTCGGGATGGCCGTGTTGCGCTCGATGAGCTTCGTCATGATGCCGCCCTTGGTCTCGATGCCGAGGCTCAGGGGGGTGACGTCGATGAGGAGGACGTCCTTGCGCTCGCCCTTCAGCACGCCGGCCTGGAGTGCGGCGCCGACGGCGACGACCTCGTCAGGGTTGACGCCCTTGTTGGGCTCCTTGCCGCCGGTCAGGCTCTTCACGAGGTCGACCACCGCGGGCATACGCGTCGATCCACCGACGAGCACGACGTGCGAGACGTCGGCGACCGAGACACCGGCCTCCTTGATGACGTCCTGGAACGGCTTGCGCGTGCGCTCGAGAAGGTCCTTGGTGAGCTCTTCGAACTTGGCGCGCGTGAGCGACTCGTCGAGGTTGGCTGGACCGTTCTCGGTGAGCGACAGGTATGGCAGCTGGATCGACGTGCTGGTCGAGGAGGAGAGTTCCTTCTTGGCCTGCTCGGCGGCCTCCTTGAGACGCTGCTTGGCGATCTTGTCGTTGGAGACGTCGACGCCAGTGGTCTCCTTGAACTTGGTGATCAGGTAGTCGACGACGCGCTGGTCCCAGTCGTCGCCGCCGAGGCGGTTGTCGCCGGCGGTCGAGCGAACCTGGATGGTCGAGAAGTCGTCGTCCTTGCCCACTTCGAGGAGCGAGACGTCGAAGGTTCCGCCACCGAGGTCGAAGACCAGGATGAGCTCGTCTTCCTTGCCCTTGTCGAGTCCGTAGGCGAGGGCGGCCGCGGTGGGCTCGTTGATGATGCGCAGCACGTTGAGGCCGGCGATCTCGCCGGCGTCCTTGGTGGCCTGGCGCTCGGCGTCGTTGAAGTAGGCGGGAACGGTGACGACGGCGTCGGTCACGGGCTCTCCGAGGTACTGCTCGGCGTCGCGCTTGAGCTTGGCGAGGATACGGGCCGAGATCTCCTGCGGCGTGTACTTCTTGCCGTCGATGTCGACGGTCCAGGTGGTGCCCATGTGGCGCTTGACGCTGGAGATGGTGCGGTCGACGTTGGTGACGTTCTGGCGCTTGGCGGTCTCGCCGACCAGCACGTCGTTGTCCTTCGTGAACGCCACGACCGACGGGGTGGTGCGGAAGCCTTCCGCGTTGGCGATGACGGTGGGTTCTCCACCTTCGAGAACGGCGACGACGGAGTTCGTCGTTCCGAGGTCAATTCCTACTGCTCGAGCCATGTGCTCTATCTCCTCAAAGTAAAAAGTACTTACGCTTACTGCCCAGTCCAGAGTTGAGCCGCGCAGTGTCAAGTTTGTGAGAGCCGGAAAACTTTGTCAAGTTCGTTTGCGCGAACTTGAGTCACTCTGGCTCAACTCTCAGGTAATACAACGCGACACCGGATGTTTCATTCCGGGCGTTACGCTCTGAGCATGAACGCGCAGACCCCGGATGAACCGCCCGCCAGCACCAAGTCGGTCCCGACCATGGCCAACACCGGCGCCATCGCGGCCGTGGGGCTGGATCTGCAGGAGGGCAAGGTCATCCCGCGCAAGCAGGTGTGGTCGTGGGCCCTGTGGGACTGGTCGAACCAGCCCTACAACACGGTCATCCTGACCTTCATCTTCACCGCGCTCTATCTGCTCTCCGACGCGTTCCTCCCCGCCGACGTCGCGGCGCTGGCCGACGACGACCCGGTCAAAGAACGTGCGCTGGGCGTTCTCTCGAGCGGCCTCGGCTACGCCATCGGAGCGGCGGGCCTCATCATCGCCCTGGTGGCCCCCGTCATCGGGCAACGCAGCGACACCTCCGGCAACCGCAAGGGATGGCTCGCCGCGGCGACGCTCGTCGTCGCGCTCTCGATGCTCGCGCTGTTCTTCGTCGAGGCCGACCCCCGCTTCTTCCTGCTCGGCATCTCCCTGGTCGCGATCGGCAGCGTGTTCAGCGAGTTCGGCGGGGTCAACTACAACGCCATGCTCGTGCAGATCTCCACGCCGAAGACCGTCGGCAAGATCAGCGGCCTCGGGTGGGGCCTCGGCTATATCGGCGGCATCCTCGCTCTCGTCATCGTCGTCGTGGCGTACTCGCTCGACTGGTTCGGAATACCGACCGAGGACGGTCTGCCCTTCCGGCTCGTCGCGGTCGGCTGCGCGATCTGGTCGATCGTGTTCGCCATCCCGATCTTCGTCAATGTGCCCTCCGTGCCTCCGACCGCCGCCCGCGAGAAGGTCAACTTCTTCCGCAGCTACGTGGTGCTGGTCCAGGACATCCGCCGGCTCTTCCGCGACTCGCGCGACACGTTCTGGTTCCTGATCGCGAGCGCGGTGTACCGCGACGGCCTCGCCGGGGTCTTCGCCTTCGGCGCTGCGATCGCCGCGGTCACTTTCGGGTTCGGGTTTCTCGAGGTGGTCGCATTCGGAATCGCCGCGAACCTGATCGCCGGAGTGAGCACGATCATCTCGGGCCGCTTCGACGACCGCTTCGGCCCCCGGTCCGTCATCCTCACCGCCCTCGTCGGCCTCGTCGTCTCGGGTACGGCTGTGTTCCTGCTGCACGACGCCGGGAAGGTCGTCTTCTGGATCGGCGGGCTTCTGCTGTGCGCGTTCGTCGGGCCGGCCCAGTCGGCCAGCCGCTCCCTCCTCGCCCGGGTCACTCCGGCCGGCCGAGAGGGCGAGATCTTCGGCCTCTACGCCACCACCGGTCGTGCGGCGAGCTTCATCTCGCCATTGCTCTGGGGCGTCTTCATCTCGATCTTCGGCTTCCAGTACTGGGGCATCCTGGGCATAGTCCTCGTGCTCGCAGTCGGCCTCGTGCTCATGCTGTTCGTGAAGGTCGCTCCCAAGGCGGACTGACGGTCGAAGTCCGTAATCCGCGCGACTTTGTCGGCTCGACACGGTTTGCTGGAGTCATGACTACAACGACCGCCGCCAAGGCAGAACTCCTCGACTCCCTGCACGTGCCGGGCACCCCGCTCATCGTCACCAACGTGTGGGACGCCGTGACCGCTCGCATCGTCGCCGCCGCCCCCGGGGTGAAGGCGCTGGCCACCGCGAGCCACGCCGTCTCCTTCGCCCAGGGCGTGCCCGACGGGGAGGGCCTCACTCTCGACCAGGCACTCGCCGCCGCCCGCACCATCACCGGCGCCGTCGACCTGCCGGTGTCCGTCGACTTCGAACGCGGATACGCGGCGGATGCCACGGAGCTCGAAGCCAACATCGCCCGTCTGATCGAGGCGGGAGCCGCCGGCCTCAACCTCGAAGACAGCACGGGGCCGGACGCCGGGCAGCTGCGCTCGGTCGAGACCGCCACCGAGCGCGTGGCGGCCGTGCGTCGCGCCGCAGACGCCGCCGGCGTGCCGCTCGTGATCAACGCCCGCGTCGACGCGTTGGCCCGCGGCGGGTCGTTCGACGACGCCGTCGCCCGGGCGAACTCCTACCTCGCCGCCGGTGCCGACGTCGCGTTCGTTCTGGGTCTGGGCACCGAGGAGCTCGTGCGTCGGGCCGTCGCCGAGATCGACGGGCGGGTCTCGGTGATCGCGAACCCGACATCCGTACCCCTCACGAGGCTCGCCGACCTCGGCGTCTCACGCGTCTCGTTCGGACCGGGACCGCTGGGTCTCGTGCTCGCCCACCTGCAGGCCGCCGCGACGCAGCTCACGGCGCTGGGGGAGTACCCCGAGGAGCTCGGCTTCAAGTACTAGCCACGGTCGCGGCCCGCGGCGTAGGGTCTGGGGCATGACCGACACGCGTCCGATAGGTTTCTGGCTCAAACTCGTCGACCGGCTGATCGACGAGCAGTTCGCCCGCACACTCGAGGAGCACGGGGTCACCCGTCGGCAGTGGCAGCTGATGAACGTGCTGGCGAACGGCCCGGCGAGCGTCGAACAGCTCGACGCGGACCTAGCGCCCTTCCTACAGGCCGCGACGGATGACTCGCCGGCCGAGACATCCGTCGAACACCTCACCGAGCTCATCGAGAGCGCGTGGGTCGACGCCACCCCGACCGGCTACGAACTCACGGAGCGGGGAAGGTCGTCGTTCGCTCGGCTCGAGGCCGTCGTGGCCGAGCAGCGCACGGTGATCACGACGGGTGTGAGCGAAGACGAGTACGGCGCCACCGTGCGTGTGCTCGAGCGCATGGCCCAGAACCTCGGCTACACCGGGTGAGGTCGCCGCTGGCCGGCATGCTACTCGGGTCGATCGTAGGCGGCGTGCTGGGGTGGGTGCTCCCGATCGCCATCGCGCCCCTGGTCGTATTCGGCAGGCCGGTGTTCCTGCCGTATCTGATCGTCGTCATCCCCGCCGCGGTCGTGTTCGGCGCGGTGCTCTTCGGCGGCTACAGAGCGGGCGGCGCGGCGGCACTGCGGGCGGGAGCGGAGAGCCGCACCGTCGAGGTCGTCGGACTGCTGAGTGCGACGGCCGTCGCCGCCGTCGCGGCCCTGGCGGCCGCGGCGGCGCCCCCGCTGCTCACCGTTCCGGTGCTGCTCTGGCTGACGCTGGGCACCGCCGCGGGCTCCATCGCAGGAGGCGCGTGGGCGCTCGGGCGGCCCTCGAAGCCGGTCGCGCCGGTTCTGCCTCTCGAAACCGACTGATCACCGGCCCGGCTCTTGCCACTTCGGCAACGAATCTTGTCGATCCGGCCGCGCGCGCCGCACCATGGGGTCATGACTGAAGACAACTTTGACGTAGTAATCGTCGGTGGCGGACCGGCCGGGCTCAGCGCGGCCGTCGCCCTCGGGCGCGCCCGGCGCACCGTGGCCGTGATCGACTCGGGCGAGCCGCGCAACGCTCCGGCGCACGCCGTGCACAACTTCCTGACTCGCGACGGCACGAGCCCCGCCGAGATGCTGCGCCTCGGTCGGGCGGAGGCTCTCTCCTACGGGGCGACCGTCATCGACGCCCGCGCGGAGAACGCGGTGAAGACGGATGACGGCTTCGCCGTGACTCTCACCGACGGAAAGGTCGTCGCCGGGCGCCGCCTGCTCGTGACCACGGGCCTCGTCGACGAGCTGCCGGCGATTGCGGGGCTGCGGGAGCGGTGGGGAGTCGACGTGCTTCACTGCCCGTACTGCCACGGCTGGGAGGTGCGCGACCGCGCCATCGCGATCCTGGCGGTAGGACCGACCGCGATGCATCAGGCACAGCTGTTCCGGCAGTGGAGCGCCGACGTGACACTGTTGCTCAACGATCAGGCAGAGCCGGCCGACGAGCAGCTCGAACTGCTCGCGGCCCGGGGGATCGCCGTCGTGCGCGGCAGGGTCGAGTCTCTCGTTGTGCGGGACGACGCCCTGACGGGAGTCGCGATGTCAGACGGCCGGGTGCACGCCGCGGAGGCCCTCGTGGTCGCGCCGACGTTCACGGCGCGGGCCGGGCTGCTCGTCGGCCTCGGACTCGAGCTGACGCAGCATCCGATGGGCGTCGGCACGTTCGTCGCCGTCGACGCGACGGGCGCGACCTCGCTGCCCGGCGTCTGGGCCGCGGGCAACGTGTCGAACCTGACCGGGCAGGTCATCACCTCGGCCGCCGAGGGACTGTGGGCGGGCGCGCAGATCAACGCGAACCTCCTCGGCGACGACGAGCGGGCCGCGCTGGAGGCCTACCGCGCCGTGCGCTCTACGCCGTGAGGAACGCGTAGGCGATGAGCAGCATCGTCACGAAGAACCCCGTGACGAAGTTGAGGCCGAGAAACTTCTTCCAGCCGCGATTGGCGGTCTCGGCCGCGGCGTCTGTGATCGACCAGAACGGCGCGCACACCGCGGCGTATGGCAGGGCGAGGATCGCGGCGAGCGGTCCTGGCCACTCGGTGAACAGCAGCAGCACGCCGGCGAGCAGGTAGGCGACGATGGCCAGCCGCACGGTGGCGCGCGCGCCGATCACCGTGGCGATCGACGAGATGTCGGCCTCCCGGTCGGCGATGACGTCCTGCACCGCTCCGAAGGCGTGCGAGGCGATCCCCCACAGGAAGAACGCTGCGAGAACCATCCACAGTTGCGGGGTGAAGACCGCCCCGGCGAGCACGAGTCCGTAGATTGCGGGGGAGACGAAGTGGGTGCTCGAGGTCACCGAGTCGACGAACGGGCGCTCCTTGAAACGCAGGCCGGGTGCCGAGTAGGCGATCACGGCGAACACGCTGACCGCGAGCACTAACCAGGAGAGGGGGTTACCTACGGCGACCAGGTACACGAGAAAAGGAACATTGGTCGCGGCGGCCGCGATGAGCGTCGGCCGGTGCATGCCGCGGTCGAGAAGGGCCCCCTCGACGCCGCCCTTGCGCGGGTTGCGCAGGTCGCTCTCGTAGTCGAACACGTCGTTGATGCCGTACATGGCCAGGTTGTACGGGATCAGGAAGTAGATGGTGCCCAGCACGAACACCAGGTCGATCTCGCGCACGGTCATGAAGTACGCCGCCGCGAACGGGAACGCCGTGTTGACCCAGCTGAGCGGGCGCGACGAGACGAAGAGCGCCCTAAGCACGGGGGCCTCCCGCGGTCCCTGAGTCCGTCGACGCGCGCGGGACCCCCGCGGTCCCAGAGCCTATCGAACGGCCCGTGCCTGTCGAAGGGCCCGAGCCTGTCGAAGGGCCCGTGCCTGTCGAAGGGCCCGTCCCCCGCGCCGGCAGGAGGTACCAGAGCGACGGCAGCAGCACGACGGCGGCGATCGCGTACGCGAAGTCCTCGAGCGGCGCGATGCCGACGAAGGCGCCGCTGATCAGGTCGGGGTTGTAGGCGACGAGTCCGATGCCGATCATCACGTTGTCGAAGACCGCGGTCGTGATCAGCAGGGCGATCGCGGAGAGTCCGACGGCGCTCCAGCGCAGGCCGTTGTCGGAGCGACGCGGGTCGGCGGCCGTGCGAGCGGAGCGGGCCTTCACCACCGCGGCGAGCGCCACGAGTGCGACCGCGGCGAGGAAGAACGCGTTGAGAGTCCAGTAGGTCATGCGCCGACCCCGCGCTTCGACACGGCCGGCACGAGCAGGCGGCCGAACGCGCCGTAGAGGTTCATCGTCACGTAGACGAGAAGGGCGAGAAAGAACAGCTCCTCCAGGGGCAGCTCCGGTGCGACCTGCAGCCCGGTCATAAACGCGGTCTCGCCGCGGAAGAAGATGCCGAGCCCGATGCCGAACAGATCCCAGACGACGAAGAAGACGACGCCGACCACGCTGACGACCGCGGCGCGCCGGGCGTCCGCCCAGAAGTACAGCCGGAATCGACGGTCGAGCACCACCATGCCGGTGAGCGACACCAGCAGCGCCGCGAGGTAGATCAGCCCCATCAGACGGTCGCCGTGAGCGGTTCGGGGAGCGCCTCGGTGGAGGTGTCGCCGCGCAGCCGCTTGACCAGGATCTCGGCGCTGATCAGGCACATCGGCAGCCCGATGCCCGGGATGGTCGACCCGCCGGCGTAGTACAGGCCGCGCACCTTCTTGCTCTTGTTGCCCTCGCGGAAGAACGCACTCTGCTTGAGGATATGGGCGGGGCCCAGGGCCGTGCCCCTCCAGGCGTTGAGGTCGGCGGCGAAGTCGCCGGGTCCGACCGCGCGCTTCACGACGATGCGCGAGGCGAGGTCGGGGATCCCGGTCCACTCGGCGATCTGCGCGATGATCACGTCGGAGAGCTCCTCGATGCGGGGGTCGCCGCCGCGTCCGATCGTGGGATCCGCCGGGATTGGCACGAGCACGAACACGTTCTCGAAGCCCTCCGGCGCCACGTTCGGGTCGACGCCGCTCGGCTTGCAGACGTAGATCGACGCCGGGTCGGGCACCGAGCTGGGGGTGCCGAAGATGGCGGTGAAGCCCTTCTTCCACTTGTGGGTGAAGAGCAGCGTGTGGTGCTCGAGCTCGGGCAGCTCGCCCTTCACGCCGAGGTAGAGCAGCAGCGCGCTCGGACCGGGCACCCGCGACTCCCAGTGCTTCGCGGGGTAGCTCTGGTCGTGCCCCTCGAGCAGTTGCGTCTCGGTGTGGTGCAGGTCGGCGGCCGACACCACGATGTCGGCGTCGAGAGTGACGGTCTGCCCCGAGGCATCCGTATATTCGACGCCCCTGGCGACGCCCTTCTCGACGACGATGCGAGAGACGGATGCGCCCGTGACGATCTCGACCCCTTCGCCGCGCGCGAGGTCGACGATGCTCTCGATCACGCGAGTGAATCCGCCCAGCGGGTAGAGCACGCCGTCGGAGAGGTCGAGGTGGCTCATCAGGTGGTACAGGCTGGGGGTGATGTACGGCGACGAGCCGAGCAGCACCGCCGGGAAGCCGAGGATCTGCCGCAGGCGCAGGTCGCGCACGGTGCGGGCGACGAGGCGCGAGAGCGGCTGGGTCAGCATGACGCCGAGCTTGCCGGTGCGCGACAGCACGTCCTTCGTGACGAGCGGACGCAGGTCGGCGAAGGTCGTGTAGAGAAACTTCTTCTTCGCCATGTCGTAGGTGTCGAGCGCCGAGTCGAGGTAGGCGTCGAGCTTCTTGCCCGCGCCCTTCTCGATCGACTCGAAGATCTCGATGTTCTCCTCGCGGCTGGCCGAGATGTCGATCGGCTCCTCGACGCCCTCGAAGTACACCCGGTAACCGGGATCGAGGGTTACCAGCTTGAGCTGCTCGTCGCTCGAGGTGCCGAGCAGCTTGTAGAAGTGGTCGAAGACCTCGGGCATGAGGTACCAGGAGGGGCCGGTGTCGAAGCGGAAGCCCTCGGTCTCCCAGAGTCCGGCGCGGCCGCCGAGCTCGTCGCGCTGTTCGAGCAGGGTGACGGTGTGTCCGTCGCGGGCGAGCAGGGCCGCGGAGGCGAGGCCGCTGATGCCTCCGCCGATGACGACGACGCGGCTCATGCCTTCGCCTTCGCGCCGAGCATGGCTCCCGCGGCGATGCGCAGCTTCACCGGGTTAGGCACGCGGATGCGCACCCGCCGCAGCTCGTCGGCGGGGGTGGCCCGCAGGCGCACCGCGAGCTCGGCGAAGAGGCCCTGAGCGAGGGCGACCGCCTTGCGGCTGGAGGAGGGGAGGTCGGGGATCACTGTGGCCGACAACCTCAGGTCGTCGTCGATGTCGTCGAGCAAGCGGATCTTGTCCTCTTCCGTGAATGAGTCGACGCTGACGCCGGGGAAATAGCTGCGGCCCAGTGTCTCGAAGTCGGCTGCGAGATCGCGCAGAAAGTTGACCTTCTGGAAGGCGGCGCCGAGAGCGCGGGCGCCCGTGACGAAGCGGTCGTTCTCGGCCTCGGTGAGCGTCACCCCCTGCAGGAAGGCGCGCAGGCACATGAGGCCGACGACCTCGGCCGAGCCGTAGACGTAGGCGTCGAAGCTCTCGCGGTCGTGCTCGGTCGCAGTGAGGTCGGTGCGCATCGACTCGAAGAACGGCGCGGTGTACTCGGTGCCGAACCCGGTCTCCCGCGCGGTGAGGGCGAACGCGTGCACGACGAGGTTCGAGCTGAACCCGTCGGCGACGGCGGCGTCTGTCTCGCGCTCCAGCTCGTTCAGCTGGCGTGCGGCGCCCACGGTGTCGAGGCCCGACTCCACCGCGGCGCCGTCGACGATCTCGTCGGCGACGCGCACGAGGGCGTAGATGTTCTCGACGTGCTGGCGCACGCCGGGGCCGAGCAGCTTCGCGGCCAGCCCGAACGACGTGGAGTAGCGGCGGATGACGACACTCGCGGTCTCCTCGGCGACGCGGTCGTACAGTCCCCGGCGGCTCACTTGACCCTGCCGAGCACCGCATCGACCACGGGGTGCAGCTCGATGCGCAGTGCGGGCGGAATGTGCGGCTCGGCCAGCCGGGCGAGCGCGCGGTTGGCGTAGTAGCGGGCGAGTCCCTCGGCGAACGACCGCGCGCCGCACTGGGTGAGCACGTCGCGCACGCGTTCGGCCTCCTCGTGGGTGAGGTCGTGCTTGCCGATGAGCGGCTCGATCGAGGCCCACTCGGCGGTGCTGGTGGCGTAGGCGATCATGACGGTGCGCTTGCCCTCGCGCAGGTCGCCGATCGTGGTCTTGCCGGTCTCGGCCTCCTGGCCGAACACACCGAGCAGGTCGTCGACGAGCTGGTAGGCGATGCCGATCTCGCGGCCGAAGTCGCCGAGGGTGAGCACGACCTCTTCCGACGCGCCGGCGAGGATCGCCCCGGCCTGAAGCGGGCATTCGAACGAGTAGACCGCGGTCTTGAGGCGTTCCATGGTGAGGATGTCGTCGACGCGGGGAACCTCGGCCGCGATGGAGAAGTCCACGTCGATCAGCTCGCCGGCCGCAGACGCGAACAACGCGTCATCCATCACCTCGAGCAGTCGAGAACGCACCACGTCGGAGACGCCGCTGCGGTCGATGAGGCGGTAGGAGTTGAAGAGCGCCAGGTCGCCGGCGATGACCGCGGCCGAGATGCCGCTGTGCTCGGCCACCTGCTCCGAGCTGCCGCGGGCGAGCGCCTGGTCGCGGTAGCTGCCGGAGATGTTGGATACGCCGCGGCGCACGAAGTCGTGGTCGATCACGTCGTCGTGCACGATCAGCGCAGTGTGCAGCAGCTCGAATGCGGCGCCGACGTAGGCTGCGGCCTCGAGGTCGGTTCCTCCGAGCGACTGGTAGGCCGCCATGACCATGCGCGGCCGGAAGCGTTTGCCGCCGATCGTGTTGCTCTCGAGGGTCTCCCACAGCGTGACGTACTGCGGACCAAAGGCAACCGCGCGGTTCTTGGCTAGGCTGAAGAAGCGTTCGAGCACGACGTCGACCTGCGCCTGCCTCGCGAGCGAGACGGAAACCAGGTCGGGACCAATCACCTGAGCAGAATACCGCGACCATGAGCCAGACCGAACAGGTAGTCCTGCTATCTGACGACGGCTACCCTGTCGGCACCGCCGACAAAATAGCCGTTCACACCAGCGACACCGCCCTGCACCTCGCCTTCTCCTGCCATGTGATGAACGAGGCCGGAGAGGTGCTGGTCACCCGGCGCGCACTGACCAAGCTCACCTGGCCCGGCGTCTGGACGAACTCGTTCTGCGGGCATCCCGGCCCGGGCGAGTCGATGCACGACGCCATCGCGCGACGCGCCGAGCGCGAACTCGGAATCACGATCAGCCGGCTCGAGGTCGTCCTGCCCGATTTCCGCTATCGAGCGGTCGACGCCTCGGGGATCGTCGAGAACGAGGTGTGCCCCGTCTACCGCGCATACACGACGGATGCCATAGCGCCGCGGGCAGACGAGGTCGCCGAATTCGAATGGGTCGCCCCCGAATCCCTCCGCGAGGCCGCGGCAGCCGCACCCTTCGCGTTCAGCCCCTGGCTCGTCTGGCAGCTCGACGAGCTCTCCGCTTCACCCACCCAACTCTGAGGACCCCATGACTTCGATCGCCAGCATCATCGACCACACACTGCTCAAGCCGGAGGCCACGGCCGCCGACGTCGACGCCCTCATCGCGGAGGCCGTCGAGCTGGGCACCTTCTCCGTCTGCGTATCGCCGTCGATGCTGCCGGTCACCGTGCCCGCCGGCTCCGGGCTCAAGGTCGCCGTGGTCTGCGGCTTCCCCTCCGGCAAGCACACCACCGCGATCAAGACCGCCGAGGCGGCGGAGTCGATCGCCCTCGGCGCCGACGAGATCGACATGGTCATCGATGTCGGTGCCGCCAAGGCCGGCCGCTTCGACCTCGTCGAGGCCGACATCGCCTCGGTGCGCGGCGCCATCCCCGCGCCCGGGATCCTCAAGGTCATCATCGAGTCTGCCGCGCTCACCGACGACGAGATCGTCGCCGTGTGCAAGGCTGCCGTCTCGGCCGGTGCCGACTTCGTGAAGACCTCCACGGGATTCCACCCCACGGGCGGCGCGACCGTCGAGGCCGTGGCGCTGATGTCGAAGACCGTCGACGGTCGCGCGGGCGTCAAGGCGAGCGGCGGCATCCGCTCGTTCGAGACCGCGGCGGCGATGGTCGCCGCCGGGGCGACCCGCCTCGGCGTCTCCGGCTCGCGGCAGGTGCTCGCCGAGGAGGCCGGCGCGGCCGCCGCGACCCCGGTAGCCGGCTCCTACTAGCCGCTACCGCCGCCGCCCGTACCGAAAACGAAGGACTTCGCGCGCTGGCTGCGCCCAAAACGCTGCTTCGCACCCGGTAGCGGCGCGAAGTCCTTCGTTTTCAGGCTGGCGGCGCGGCGCGCTACTCGCCGGGGCGTCCGGCCTCGGTGTCGGAGACGTCGGTGTGCACGAAGTTCTGGAACGACCGGCTCGCCGTCGGGCCGCGCTGTCCCTGGTAGCGCGAGCCGTACACGCCCGAGCCGTAGGGGCTCTCGGCCGGGCTGGTCAGGCGCATGAAGCAGAGCTGGCCGATCTTCATGCCGGGCCAGAGCTTGATCGGCAGGGTCGCCACGTTCGAGAGCTCGAGCGTGACGTGGCCGCTGAACCCGGGGTCGACGAAGCCGGCCGTGGAGTGCGTCAGCAGGCCGAGGCGCCCGAGCGAGCTCTTGCCCTCGAGGCGCGCGGCGATGTCGTCGGGCAGGGTGACCTGCTCGTAGGTCGAGCCGAGCACGAACTCGCCCGGGTGCAGGATGAACGGCTGGTCCGCCTCCACCTCGACGAGGTGAGTCAGGTCGGGCTGGTCCTCGGCCGGATCGATAAACGGGTACTTGTGGTTGTCGAACAGCCGGAAGAACCGGTCGAGCCGAACGTCGACGCTCGAGGGCTGCACCATGCCGAGTTCGAGCGGCTTGAGGCCGATGCGTCCGTCGGCGAGCTCGGCCTTGATATCCCTGTCAGAAAGCAGCATGGCCACAGTCTATTTAAGAGAGACGGATGCCACGGCCACGGTCAGCCCTTACAATTGCTGTCGAGCCGCGGTTTGTCAGCGGCCCACGCGAATGTAGTTCAATGGTAGAACTTCAGCTTCCCAAGCTGATAGCGCGGGTTCGATTCCCGTCATTCGCTCCATAGCGGTGGGAGGCGGAGCATGGGCACCGATACTCGGGGCAGAACCATTGTGCGGGACGGCCCGTGGGGCTTCGTCTTCCTCCTCGCCTACATCGGCGCCGCCATCTACTTCGTCTCCGTCTCCGACGGCTCTTTCTGGGGCGTGGTGGTCGGCCTGCTGCAGGCGATCGTGTGGCCTGTGTACGTCATCTACTACGTGCTGCTGGGCCTCGGCGCCTGACCCGCGCTACCGCGCCATCAGCACGTCGAGCCCGACCGCCATCGCCGCGGCGAGCCGGAAGTCGAGACGCTGGTCGGGGACGTCGACGGTGTAGCGGTCGCGCAGCGTGAACTGGCGTTCGCTCGTGAGCACGACCGCGCCGGTGGCCTTGTCGGTGAACGTGAAGTGGAACGAGAACGGGAAGTCGATGAACCGGCGGAGGATGCCGACCACCTGGTTGCGCTCCTGCCCGTAGGCGTCGATGCCCGGGCCGCCCAGGTGGAAGCTCGACCGCAGAAGGCTCGCCTGGAAGTCCTTCTGGAACGTTCCGAGCGGTCGGCCCGCGCCATCCATCACGTCGTAGACGGCGGCGAAGTCGAGGGCCTGACGGGCCTTGAAGGAGAAGACCGCCTGGGTTCGGGCCTCGTCGGCGTAGAAGGTGACCTGCTCCTTGAAGGCGAGGCGCTTCTGCTGCGCCACCGCGATGACGGCGCCCTCGGTTCCGTCGAGCTTCGCCTCGCGGATCTCGTAACGGTTCACCATCATCGTGATGCGCTGCTTGACGAAGAAGCGGGCGAGGTGCTGGGGCGCTGGGCTCTGGGGGAGGTCGGTCACCCGCCTGAGCCTATCGGCGCGGCGAACCCGCCGACGCGCGGGCACGTCGTCTCCTCCCATCGGAACGGCGCCGGTAGTCTCGACTCCAGTACCGAAGGGGGAAGTCGATGGCCGAGCTGGTTCCGATACCCTCGCCCGGCGCGCCGCTGTACTACGGGCTTCCCGGCTCGCCCCTCGTCATCGTCTCGCCCGACTGGTACGGCCGCCTGCCGTGGCTCGACCCGTATGCCGACGCCCTCTCGAGCCAGGGCTACCGCGTCGTAGTGCCCGACTTCTACGACGGCGTGTGCACCACCGACGCCGAGACCGCCGCGGGGCTCCGCGACGCACTCGACCCGGGGCGCGTGCTCGGCATCCTCGACGACATCGTCGTCGAGGCCAGGGAGGAGGGTTCGGCGAAGGTAGGCCTGATCGGCTTCTCGATGGGCGGATGGCTCGCCCTCCTGCACGCCCAGGGGGGAGACGCGGATGCCGTGGTCGCCTACTACGCGACCCTCGGTGTCGAAGAGCACGGCATCATCCCCTGTCCCGTCCTGCTGCACCTCGCCGAGAACGACGAGTGGTCGCCCGGCGCCGAGCCCGACTCGTTCGTCGCCCGGCTCGAAGACCACGGCACGCCGGTCTCGCAGTTCACCTACCTGGGCACCGAGCACTCGTTCGCCAACGCGAGCATCCCCGGGTCGATCGACTCACGCGCGGCCGCGCTCGCCTTCGCCCGCACGGCCTCGTTTCTCGACAAGCACCTGGGCGAGTAGCCGGCCGCGCTACTCGGTCGGCGCCCCGCGGCGCAGCGTCTCGCCGCGGAAGAACGCCGGGTTGGCGGCGCGCATGACGAACATGAGCACGACGCCGGCGAGCAGCAGGAAGACGCCGAGGATGAAGACCAGGCCGACGCCGCCGATCTCGGAGCCGCTGCCGTAGTCGGGGTTCATCGAGTCGACCAGCGTCGTGGCGAAGATCACGGCGAGGATGACGCCGCCGATGAGCGGCGCGAGGAACTTGAGCAGGAACGACCTGACCGAGGAGAAGGCGACGCGGCGGAAGTACCAGACGCAGGCGAGCGCGGTGACGCCGTAGTAGAAGCAGATCATCATGCCGAGGGTCAGGATCGTGTCGGTCAGCACGTCGGTGCTCAGCACCCGCATGACCGCGTAGAAGCCCCACGCGACGGCCGCCGCGACCAGGGTGGCGAAGCTCGGGCTCTTGAAGCGCGGGCTGATGCGGGCGAAGCGGGCGGGGAACGCCTTGTAGTGCCCCATGGCGAGCATCGTGCGTGCGGGGCCGACGAACGTCGACTGGAGCGACGCCGCCGAGCTGGAGAGCACGGCGAGCGACATCAGGATCGCGAACGGCCCCATGACCGGTCCGGCGAGGGCGGCGAAGACGTTGCCCTGGATGTCTTCGTTGCCGAGGCCCAGCGCGCCGGTGCCGGTGCCGGCGAACATCAGGCTGGCCACCGCCACGAGGATGTAGAGCACGAAGATGATCGCGACGGTGAGGGTGGCCGCGCGGCCCGGCGTCGTCTTCGGGTTCTTGGTCTCCTCGTTCATCGTCAGCGTCACATCCCAGCCCCAGAAGATGAAGATCGACAACGAGACCCCCGCGGCGAACGCGGAGAACGACGACAGGGCGAAGGGGTTGAACCACTCCCAGCTGAAGGCGAGCGCGTCGAACGCCGTGCCCCCGGCGACCTGCGCCAGGGCGGCGACGCTGAACCAGACAAGCACGACGAGCTGGAAGGCGACGAGCACGTACTGCACCGCCTTCGTGGTCTCCATGCCCCGATAGGAGATGTAGCAGGCGGCCGCCATGAACACGAGACACGTGCCGATGTTCACCCACGTGTTTGCGGCGAGGTCGGCTATCGACGGGTCGCCGACGATCTGCGCGAGCGCCAGATAGAGGAAGTCGACGGCGATCCCGGCCAGGTTCGACAGCACGACGACCGTCGCGACGATCAGGCCCCAACCGCCCAGCCAGCCGATCCACGGGCCGAACGCCCGAGTGGCCCAGGTGAACGACGTGCCGTTGTCGGGCATGGCGTTGTTCAGCTCGCGGTAGCCGAGCGCCACCAGCAGCATCGGCAGGAAGCCGACGAGGAAGATGCCGGGCATCTGCGTGCCCACCGCCGCGACGGTCGGGCCGAGCGACGCGGTGAGGGTGTAGGCCGGAGCGATACAGGAGATGCCGATCACGGTCGCGCCGAGAAGACCGATCGAGCCGGCGGAGAGACCCTTGGTCGACAGGCCGGTCGCGGAATCCGTGCCGCCCGGGGTGGCGGGCGGAGGTGAGCTGGTGCGTGTCATGGGTGCGGCCTCTCGGTGCGAGCGGGGACGGGAGCTGAGACGGGGTCAGGCGGGTCAGGCGGGGACGACGATGAGCGGTACGGGGAGGGTGCGCAGCATGCGGTTCGCCGTGCTGCCGAGGAAGAGCCGGCTCGGGCTGGCCAGCCGACTGGATCCGACGAACACGATCTCGTCGCCGCGCCAGTCCATGCCCTCCACCGCGTCCTCGATGTCGTCGCCTTCTCCGACGGCAGTCGTCAGCGGTCCGCTGAAGTCGGCACGTTCGCGGAAGTAGTCGAGAACCCCGGCGAGGTGGGCGGCCGCGTCGACGGCGGCGGCGTCGTGCGCCGCGTCGACGCGCACGAGCGTGACGAAGCGCAGTTCGACGTCGAGCCCCTCGGAGATGGAGACCATCGAGTCGAGGAGCGACTCCCAGCCGGGCCGTGTTCCGATGGCGCAGCTGATGCGGCTGAGCCCCCGGGGCGCGCGATAGCCCCGAGGTGCGAGAGCGACGGGGACCGGCGAGGCGTGCAGCAGGGCGCTGGCCACGGTGCCGATCGAGAACCGGCCGAGCAGCCCCGCGCGGGCCGCGCCCACCACGATCCGGTCGCTCTCGAAGCGCTCGGCGGCCTGGAGCAGGCCCTCCGACGTCGACTCTGCCTGCAGGGCGTGCGTGGTGGCCGTGACGTCGGCGGGTATCCTCCCGGCGGCGTCGTCGAGCCACTCCTGCGCCTGCTCGAGCAGGAGGCTCTGGTACTCGGCATCTCCGGCTGCCACCTTCGAGGGCACGGTCGCCGGACGAGGCAGCACGATGCAGATGCGCAGCTCGGCCCCGGTGAGCCGGGCGAGCGCGATACCGAGCTGGAGCGCCTCCCGCCCGCGGTCGGTGGCCTCGTAGGCGACGACGTAGTTGGCTGTGCGGGTCACTGTTGGCTCCTTCGTCTCCGAGCGACGACCACGCTCCGTCGCGTGTGTGTAGACGGAGCATAGCGCGCATGCCGACAGCGGCAACAGACGGAACACGCACTCAAACCGACGATCGCCGACGAATTCCGCACAATCCGCCTGATTTCCCGTAGCGTGTCAGCATGGAGAAGTTGGATCGTGACGTGGTCATTGTCGGAGCCGGCGCCACAGGGCTCACCGCCGCCGCGCGTCTGCGCGAGGCCGGCTGGTCGGTCGTGGTGGTCGAGGCTCGGGACCGCGTGGGGGGCCGCCTGCTCACCGACGAGATCGACGGTCAGATGTTCGAGGTCGGCGGGCAGTGGGTGTCGCCCGACCAGACGGCGCTCCTCGAGACGCTCGACGAGCTCGGCCTGCGCACCTACCCCCGGTACCGCGGCGGCGAGAGCGTGTACGTCGGGCGCGACGGCGACGCGCGCCGCTTCACCGGCGACATCTTCCCCGCGAGCGAGCGCACCCAGGGTGAGATCGAGCGCTTGATCGGAATCCTCGACCCGCTCGTCGCGCAGATCGACGTCGCGGCGCCGTGGGATCACCCCTCCGCCACCCAGTTCGACCACGTGTCCTTCGACGCCTGGCTCCGTGAGCAGAGCGACGACGCGGAGGCGCGCGACAACATCGCACTCTTCATCGCCGACGCGATGCTCACCAAGCCCGCGCACGCGTTCTCGCTGCTCCAGGCGCTGCTGATGGCGGCGAGCGCGGGAAGTTTCAGCAACCTGGTCGACGCCGACTTCATCCTCGACCGCAGGGTCGTCGGGGGTCTGCAGCAGGTTCCGCTGCTGCTCGCCGAATCGCTCGACCCCGGCGACCTCCGCCTGTCGCAGCCGGTGCGCACGATCGAGTGGAGCGACACGGGGGCCACGGTGCACACCGACACCCTCAGCGTCTCCGCCCGGCACGTCATCGTCGCCGTGCCGCCGAACCTGTATTCGCGCATCGACTACTCGCCGCCCCTGCCGCGGCTGCGCCAGCAGATGCAGCAGCACCAGTCGCTCGGCCTGGTCATCAAGGTGCATGCGACCTACGCCACGCCCTTCTGGCGTGCCGCCGGTCTCTCGGGCACGGCATTCAGCCCGTACCAGGTCGTGCACGAGGCGTACGACAACTCCAATTACGGAGAAGAGCGCGGCACGCTGGTCGGCTTCGTCTCCGATGAGAAGGCGGATGCCCTCTTCCGTCTGCCTGCCGCGGAGCGCAAGGCCGCGATCCTCGCGTCCCTCGCCTCCTACTACGGCCCCGAGGCGCTCGAGCCGGCCGTGTACTACGAGAGCGACTGGGCCGCCGAGGAGTGGACGCAGGGCGCGTATGCCGCCAGTTTCGACCTGGGCGGGCTGACGCGGTACGGGGCGCTGCAACTGCAGCCGGTCGGCGCCATGCGGTTCGGCTCGAGCGACCTCGCCGCCGAGGGCTATCAACACGTTGACGGCGCCATCCGCGTCGGTCGTAGGCTGGCGGCCGAGGTGATCGACGCCTCGACCTCCTCCTGACATCCCCGCACGACACACGAAGGAGCATTTGATGAGCGACTACGCAGTAACCAACCCGGCGACCGGCGAGACGCTGAGCACCTATCCGTCGATCTCCGACGACGAGCTGACGCGGGCGATCGCCGACGCGTCGGACGCCTACACCGGCTGGTCCCGCAGGGTCGGCGTCGACGAGCGCGCCGCCCTCATCGGCAGGGTAGCCCAGCTGCACCTCGACCGCCGCGACGAGCTCGCCGAGATCATCGTGCGCGAGATGGGCAAGCCGTTGGAGCAGGCGCTCGGCGAGGTCGACTTCGCCGCCGCCATCTACCAGTACTACGCCGACAACGGCCCCGGCTTTCTCGCCGACGAGCCCATCGAGCTGGCCGAGGAGTCGGGCTCCGGCTCGGCGTTCATCCGCCGCACCGGCCTTGGCGTGCTGCTCGGGATCATGCCGTGGAACTTCCCGTACTACCAGGTGGCGCGGTTCGCCGGTCCGAACATCGTCGTCGGCAACACCATCCTGCTGAAGCACGCGCCGCAGTGCCCCGAGTCCGCGGCCGCCATCGCCGATATCTTCGCCCACGCGGCATCCGAGGTCTCGGCCCCCGTCGGCATCTACCGCAACATCTACGCGAGTAACGAGCAGATCGCCACGGTCATCGCCGACCCGCGGGTGCAGGGCATCTCGATCACCGGTTCCGAGCGGGCCGGCTCGGCCGTCGCCGAGCTGGCGGGCAGGCACCTCAAGAAGGTCGTGCTCGAGCTCGGCGGCTCCGACCCGTTCATCCTGCTCTCGACCGACGACATCGACGCCGCGGTAGGCGACGCGGTGAGCGCCCGGCTCGATAACAACGGCCAGTCGTGCAACGCGGCCAAGCGCTTCATCGTGCTCGACGAGCTGTACGACGAGTTCGCCGAGCGTTTCACCGCGGCGTTCACGGCCGCGCAGCCCGCCGACCCCTTCGCCGAGGGCACGCTGCTCGGGCCGCTCTCGTCGCTCGCCGCCGCCGAGCGGCTCGAAGAGCAGCTCGACCGCGCGGTGGCGCAGGGGGCGACGGTGGTGGCCAGCGGCCAGCGCGACGGCAGCTACTTCCCGCCCGCCGTGCTCGCCGACGTCTCCAGGCAGATGGACGCCTACACCGAGGAGTTTTTCGGCCCCGTCGCTGCGCTGTACCGCGTGCGGTCGGAGGAGGAGGCGATCGAGGTCGCGAACGACACGCCCTTCGGCCTCGGCTCCTACGTGTACACCACCGACCCGGAGCAGGCGCTGCGCGTGGCCGACGGCATCGAGGCCGGGATGGTGTGGATCAACCTGGTGCTCGGTGACGCGGCCGAGCTGCCCTTCGGCGGCGTGAAGCGCTCCGGCTCCGGCCGCGAGATGGGGCGCTACGCGATGGAGGAGTTCGTCAACAAGAAGATGATCCGCGTCTCAGCCTGAGCCGGCTAGCTCGCCGGGTCGTAGCCGAACTCGCGCACTTCCTGCGCGCAGCGGCAGGCCGCGGCGATCCTCCGCGCCCACTCGACCGCGTCGTCGCGGGTCGGCAGCTCGAGCACGAGGAACCCGCCGGTCAGGCGCGAGCCCGGGTACAGCTCGTCGCTCACCGAGCCGTCGGAGGAGACCCGCACCGGATCGACGCTCTCGTCGATCCCGCCGCCGAACACGTAGACGCCGGCCGCCTTCGCCTGCTCGATAACCTCGTGCGAATCGGCGGAGACGCTCGGCATCTCCTCCTCGGAGACGACCATGGCTTCACTGGGAAATGAGATGAGATATTTGGTCATGACCAGATGATCCACCGATCATCGAGCGTCGGCAACGGGTTGAACGAGACTCTCGCGCCCCCTTTACCGGCTACCGTAGATTTCGTGCCCATCTTCGAACCCTCCGTCGTCTCCGCCGTGCTCGACCACATGAACAACGACCACCCGGAAGACAACCTGCTCATCGTTCGCGCCTTCGCCACGAAAGACGCCTCGGCCGCCACCATGACCGACCTCGACCACCTCGGGGGAACCTGGACGTACGAGGCGGGCGACGCCACCGCCGAGCTCACCGTCCCCTGGACGCGCCCGATCAGCGAGCGCGCGGAGATCCGCCGCGAGGTCGTCGTCGTCTACGACACCGCCTGCGAGCGGCTCGGCGTCGAGCCGCGTCCGCACTGATCGTCCGGCGTCCCGCCGTGTCGCAGTCGCCGAACCGTCTCGTCGCCGTCATCGTCGGCGGCTTCTACGTCGCCCTGGGCCTGGTCGGGTTCACCGCCACCGCCGGGGTGGACGTCGTCTCCACCACGGGAGGCTTCCTGTTCGGTGTCTTCGGGGTCAACGTGCTGCAGAACATCCTGCACGTCGTGATCGGGGCGGCACTACTGGCCGCGGGATTCTCCGGGGTGCGCCTCGCCAGGGCTACCAACGCGGCCGTCGGCGCCCTGTTCCTCGCGCTCGGGCTCGCCGGTCTCTTCGTTGTCGGAACCGACTCGAACATCCTCGCCCTCAACGGCGCGGACAACGTGTTGCATTTCGGCAGCTCGATCGTGCTGCTCGCGGTCGCCCTCGGTGCCGACAAGCCCGCAGCCGTCACCGCACCCACGGGCACGAAGCCGGCAGGATCTCCTCGGGGCTGATCGCATAGACAAACTGCGATCGGCACTCGCTAGTATTAGGGTCACCTAACCGACCCCCTGGAGTGCCACCGTGTCAGTCGTCCTTCCCTTCTCACAGGCCCTTCGCGAGCGCACCCGCAGCGGCCACAGCGCCAGCGAGGGCGCCAACTTCATGGACAACCTCATGACGGGCAAGGGATCGCGCGACGACTACATCTCTCTCGTGGCGCAGCACTTCTTCATCTACGAGGCGCTCGAGGCTGCCGCGGAGACCATGAAAGACGACGCGGATGCCGCGGCCTTCATCACCCCGCAGCTGATCCGCCTGCCCGCTCTCGAGGCAGACCTGCAGTTTCTGCTCGGCGATGACTGGCGCTCGCTCATCGCCCCGCTGCCGACGACCGCACGCTACGTCGCGCGCATCCAGACCGTGGCGGCGACGGGGTGGAGCGGCGGCTTCATCGCACACCACTACACGCGCTACCTCGGCGACCTGTCGGGCGGACAGATCATCCGCACCCTCATGCAGCGGCAGTTCGGATTCGAGACCAACGGCGTCGGCTTCTACCTCTTCGACCAGATCGCCAAGCCGAAGGAGTTCAAGGACGTGTACCGCGCCCAGCTCGACGCCGTCGACTGGAGCGAGGAAGAGCGCGAGCGCGTGATCGACGAGGTCATGGTCGCCTACCGGTTCAACACCGAGCTGTTCGTCGACCTGGCCGACGCGAAGGCCGTCGCCGCCGCCTGAGCCGCCGCCCCTTTCCCGGCTCGGCGCCAGTCTGGGCGCGCTACGCCTGGATGCCGGGCACCGCCGTCGCGCGAAGGGCAGACGGCAGACGGCAGACGGCAGAGAGCAGAGGGGCAGACTTTCGACCTTCAGAGCTCACCTGAACATCGAAACCTTGCCCCTCAGCACTCGCCCCCTAGCGGAGGGGCAAGCTTTCGACCCTGAGCGCCCGATTAGACATCGAAACCTTGCCCCTCAGCACTCGCCCCCTAGCGGAGGGGCAAGCTTTCGACCCTGAGCGCCCGATTGGACAGCAGAACCTTGCCCCTCGGCTCTGCGGACAGGCGGGCACAGGCCGGTCGGAGGCGCCCGCGACGAGTCGGAGAGGCGCGCTACGCCTGGATGCCGGGCACCGCCGTCGCGCGCTCCATAAAGCGCTGCACGTTCTCGTCGACGATGATGTCGCTGGGGCGCAGGGCGCGGCTCAAATAGAGCCCCTCGAGCGCAGTGATGCGGCTGAGCGCCACGTAGGTCTGACCAGGCGCAAACGAGCGCTGCCCGAGGTCGACGACCGCGCGGTCGTAGGTCTTGCCCTGCGACTTGTGGATGGTGACGGCCCAGGCCAGCCGCAGCGGAAACTGCGTGAACTCGGCCACGATGTCCTTCTTGAGCGCCTTGGTGACCGCCGAGTAGGAGTACTTGTACTTCTCCCACACTGCGGGCTGCACCTGGTGCTCCTCGCCGTCGATCTCGACGTGCACGAACTGGTCGATCTTCGTCACGAGACCGACCGAGCCGTTCACCCAGCGCTGGTCGGCGTCGTTGCGCAGAAACATCACCTGTGCGCCGATCTTCAGCTGCAGCGCCTCGTCGGCGGGGAACGCCCGGCCGCCGAACTCGCCGGAGACCTCGGCGTTCGCGGTGAGGATCTTGCCCGGCAGGCGCGCGAGCTCGGTCGCGTTGATGCGGTTCACCGCGGCGTTGGTTGTGGCCAGCGTGATGACCCCGTCGGTGGGCGCGTCGCGCGCGCCGGTCGAGTTGAGCCGCTCGGCGATCTCGGCCGTCACCCGGCCGTGCCGCACCGCGTTGAGCATGTACTTGAACTCGCCCTCGTGCTGGCGGTGGATCGTGGTGAGCTCGTAGATCTTGAGGTCTGCCTCGTCCCACACCTTGGCGTCGAAGAACCACATCGACCGGTACTGGTCGGCGAAGTAGGCGCGCTCGTCGGCGTCGCCGGGCACGGGGGCCAGCTGGTACGGGTCGCCGAACAGGATGACCTGCACACCGCCGAACGGCTCCCGCTTGCGCTGCCTCGCCTGGCGCAGGCTGCGGTCGAGGGCGTCGAGCAGATCGGCGTTGACCATCGACACCTCGTCGATCACGAGCGTGTCGATCGTGTTGAGCAGCTTGCGCACCTCGGCGGTGTGCTCGATCTCGTGGTCGGCGATCACTCCGATCGGCAGCCGGAAGAGCGAGTGGATGGTCTGCCCGCCCACGTTCAGCGCGGCGACGCCGGTCGGCGCGCAGATCACCACCTGCTTCGAGGTGTTCCACGAGAGGTGGTTGAGCAGCGTCGACTTGCCGGTGCCCGCGCGGCCGGTGACGAAGATGTTCTCCTGCGTCGTCTCGATGGCCGCGAAGACAGCGGCCTGCTCGGGAGAAAGCTCGGGTGCGGTCACACCCCCCAATCTACCCGCTCGCCCCCGCCGCTCAGCCGCCTGTGCACAGGGTTGCCTAGGATGTGAGGATGCGCCGAACCCTCATCACCTGGTCGGCGGCCTTCGTGCTGCTCGTCGCCGGCTTCGCCGCATCCGTCGTCGCCCTCAACGCCGACCTGTACAGCGCCCACGGATTCGTCAGCCGCTACCTGGAGGCGCTCGAGCGCCGCGACAGCTCGGCCGCACTCGCGCTGCCCGGCGTGGGCACCGGCAACGACGCGGCGTCCGTGCTGCTCACCGACGACGCGATGGGCGCCCTGAGCGACGTCACCATCGTGAGCGACACCGCGGGGGACGAGGGCAGGCACACCGTCGTCGCCCGGTACGAGATCGCGCCGCCACCGACGAAGGCGCAGCCAGACCCGCCCTCGACGACCGCCACGAGCGAGTTCGTCGTCGTGCGCGACGGCACCAGCTTCGGTCTCTTCCCGAAGTGGCGCTTCGTCGCGAGCCCGATCAGCTCGATCTCGGTGACGGTGCTGCACGCGCAGGACTTCGAGGTGAACGGCCTTCCCGTCACGTCGAAGGCGCAGCCCGACGCGCCGGCCACCTACCAGGTCTTCGCCCCCGGCTTCTATCTGGTCGACCACGAGTCGACCTACACCGCCGCGAAGGCGGTCGGGGCCGCCGTCACCGCCAACGACGAGATAGCGGATGTCACGGTCGATGTGCAGGCGAACGAGGAGTTCGTCGCCGAGGTGCAGAAGCACGTCACCGCGTACCTGGCCGAGTGCGCGACGCAGGAGCTGATGATGCCCACCGGCTGCCCGTTCGGCCAGTCGCTGTCGAACCGCGTCGTCTCAGCGCCGAAGTGGTCGATGCTCGCCGACCCGGTGGTCACCATCGTTCCCGGCGCGGTCTCCGGTACCTGGACTGTGCCGAAGACGGCGGCAACCGCTCATCTCGTGGTCGATGTGAAGTCGCTGCGCGACGGAACCGTGTCCACGTTCGACGAAGACGTTCCCTTCGACGTGCAGTACGCGCTCACCTTCGAGCCGGGCAACAAGCTGCTGATCACTGCCGTCTACGAGTAGTCGCCCGCGCGGCGAGCATGTCGTTGTACGCCTCGAGCTCGGCGTCGCCGTCGCGGTCTGCCTTGCGGTCGTAGCGCTTCGAGTCGCGCTCGTCGCTGCGCGACCACATGATGGCGACGGCGATGGCGAGCGCCACGGTCGGGATCTCCCCGACGCTCCAGGCGATGCCTCCGCCCGCCTGCTGGTCGTCGATCGCGCTGATGCCCCAGCCCACGGCCCCGTACCAGTCGGCGAGCAGCAGCCCGGTGCCGGTCATCAGAGACAGGCCGAAGAAGGCGTGGAACGCCATGGTGGCGAGCAGCACGAGCAGCCGCAGCGGGTAGGGGGCCTTGTGCGGCGACGGGTCGACGCCGATGAGCGACTGCACGAAGAGATAGCCGCTCAGGAGGAAGTGGATAATCATCCACTGGTGACCGAGATGGTCGGTCGTCGCCCAGCGGAACAGGGGCGAGTAGTAGAAGATCCAGAGCGAGACGACGAAGATCGCGGCGGCGACCAGCGGCCGGGAGAGCACGTCGAAGTACTTCGAGTGGGTCGCAAGCAGGATCCACTCGCGGGCGCCGCGGCTGCCGTCGTCGCGCTTGCGGATGGTGCGCAGGGCGAGGGTGATGGGCGCGCCGGGCACCAGCAGCACGGGCACCATCATGCCGAGCGTCATGTGGGCGAGCATGTGCGCGCTGAAGAGGTAGGCCTCGTACACGTTGACGCCGCCGTTGGTGATGTAGAACAGCAGCGCCATGCCGGCGACCCAGAGCACGGTGCGCAGCACCGGCCACGAGTCGCCGCGCTTCTTCAGCCGCCACACGCCGGCGAGGTAGAAGAAGACGCCGAACGCGCAGAACAGCACCCAGATCAGGTCGAAGTTCCACAGCGTGAACAGGTTCGTGAACGAGATGGGCGGCGGCAACGGCGAACCGGTGAGGATCTCGGCCGGGGTCGCGCCCGTGCTCGCCGTGGCCGGCACCTCGGGCTTCGGCGTCGCCGTGCGGCCGAGGGCGGCGGCGACACCGGAGGCGAGGCCCATAAACGCGATCTCGGCGGTGACCAGCCACCAGAAGTACTTGCGCGCGCCGGTCGCCGTCATGCGTCCGATGAGGTAGCGGCGCTGCATCACGCCGAAGACCCCGAGCACGCCGAGGGCGCCGACCTTGATCAAAACGAGGATGCCGTACGGAGTGAGCAGGTTGCCGAGGGTGCCGACGCGGATCTCGGCGCTGACGTAGCCGGACGCCGCGACGACCACGAAGCTCAGCAGCGCCAGGGTCGAGTAGCGCGTGAGCAGCGGCACGATACGACCCTTGTCGAGCGTGCGCGAGCTGATGACCAGGGTGAGCAGCCCGCCGAGCCAGATCGCGGCGAAGACGATGTGCAGCCAGATCGCGCTGGTCGCGGCGTCGTGGCTGGCCGTGCCGCCCGCGTGCCCCTGCAGCGCCATCGGGATCAGGCCGGCGATCGATCCGGCCGCCATGAACGCCACGAGCGTCTGGTTGCGCACCGCGAAGCACAGCACGGTGAGGGCGGCGGCGATGAGGGTCGTGTACAGCCACGACTGTCCGAGCTCCTGCTCGGTGAGGAACTGGGCGAGCAGGTCGCCGAACCGGTCGTCGATCGAGATGGGCTGCAGGTAGATCGTCATGAAGCTGAAGAAGCCGGCGGCGGCGGATGCCACGGCCCAGACCCCGGCGGAGGCGGCGGCGATATCGAGCGCGAGTCCGAACTCGCGCTTGTCGCGGCTCATCGCGAAGCTGGCCAGCACGAGAGCGCCGATCGTTCCGGCGGCGCCGATGTTGACGATGAGCTTCGCCAGTGGGAGGCCGTAGCGCACCACGGGGCCCGGGTCCGCGATGGGCTCCGGCGTGGCTGCCCCGCCGAACTGCAGGGCGGCGACGGCGCTCGCGAGTGCCACAAGGAGCAGGAGCGCTGGCCCCACTATCCGTACGACTCGTGGCATCAGATCAGTTTATCCGCGTCATCCTGAATGCTTCGCCGCGTCAAACAAAAAGGGCGCCGACCTCACGGTCGACGCCCTTAACGCTTTAGAAGACTACTTGGAGTCCTTTGCAGCGGCCTTCAGCTTCGAGCCGGCGCTCAGCTTGACGCCGTAGCTTGCCTTGATCTCGATTGCCTCGCCCGTCTGCGGGTTACGACCGGCGCGAGCTGCACGGTGAGTGCGCTCCACTGCCAGCCATCCCGGGATGGATACCTTCACGCCGTCGGCCACCGAGGTGGACAGAACGGAGAAGAGTGCGTCGACGACGCCGTTGACGGCGGCCTGGCTCTGGCCAGACGATGCGGCTACTGCCGCGACGAGCTCGGTACGGTTTAGTGACTTGTCAGCCATGAATGTCCTCCTCGGACCTTGTGCAGTTGGTTGGTCAATCAGCTAAAAGCTGGTGAACCGGGAAAAATCTACCAGCTTGACTTGGTAATACCGGGCAATTCGCCCCGGTGCGCCATGTCGCGGAAGCGAACTCGGCTGACACCGAACTGCGCGAGGTAGCCGCGGGGGCGTCCGTCGATGGCGTCGCGACCGCGAACGCGCACCGGAGAGGCGTTGCGAGGAAGCTTCTGCAGGCCGACACGGGCCTCTTCACGCGACTCGTCGGTTCCGGCCGGGTCGACGAGGGCCTTCTTCAGCTCGAGGCGCTTCGTCGCGTAACGCGCGACGATGACCTTACGCTGCTCGTTCTTGGCGATCTTGCTCTTCTTAGCCATGTTTAGCGCTCCTCGCGGAATTCGACGTGCTTGCGCACTACAGGGTCGTACTTCTTGAGTACGAGGCGGTCGGGGTCGTTGCGACGGTTCTTCTTGGTCACGTAGGTGTAACCGGTGCCCGCCGTCGAGCGGAGCTTGATGATCGGACGTACGTCTTGTGCCTTAGCCATTAGATCTTCACCCCACGAGCGAGAATGTCCTTCACGACAGACTCGATGCCACGGGCGTCAATAACCTTGATGCCCTTTGCGGAAAGCTGCAACGTGACGTTGCGGCGCAGAGACGGTACGTAGTACGTCTTCTTCTGGACGTTCGGGTCGAAGCGACGCTTGGTACGTCGGTGCGAGTGCGAAATGTTGTGTCCGAAGCCGGGAACGGCTCCGGTCACCTGGCAAGTTGCTGCCATGATGGTCTTCTCCTTAGATACCGTAGGACGAGGTGCCCTACCCAAGATTTCTTGTCGGCACGCGCAGAACACCCTGATTTCTCGCGAGAGAAGGGGAGTTGGCGTACAAATTGACCGGAATACTCCCGGCCAAGGGTCCACCTTACGGGGTTTCACGCGGATCCGCCAAACGTGAACCGCACGCGACAGGCTGATGGAGGCCGCAATGCGACTGGGATACGCCGTCGGCTACTGGAAGCAGGGCCCGCCGCCCGGCGCCCTCGAGGCCATCCTCGAGGCGGAGCGCCTCGGCTTCGAGTCGGTGTGGACCGCCGAGGCCTACGGGTCGGACGCGTTCACACCGCTCGCCTGGTGGGGTTCCCGCACGCAGAGCGTCAGGCTCGGCACCGGGATCGCCCAGATGTCGGCCAGAACCCCCGCCGCGACAGCGATGGCCGCCCTCACTCTCGACCACCTCTCCGGCGGCCGCGCCATCCTGGGCCTCGGCGTCTCGGGCCCGCAGGTCGTCGAGGGCTGGTACGGCCAGCCGTACCCGAAGCCGCTCGCCCGCACGAGGGAGTACTTCGCGATCGTGCGCGACGTGCTCGCCCGCAACGGCCCGGTCACGGCGCCCGGGCCGCACTACCCGCTGCCGCTCTCGGGGCCGTCGGCCACAGGCCTGGGCAAGCCGCTGCAGTCGACCGTGCATCCGCTTCGCCCCCGCCTGCCCGTGTACCTCGCCGCCGAGGGTCCGAAGAATGTCGCCCTCGCCGCGGAGATCGCCGACGGATGGCTGCCGTTCCTCTTCTCACCGAAGGCGAACGCGGATGCCGCGGCTCAGCTCGAGGCGGGGTTCGCGTTGCGCGATCCCGGCCTCCCCCCGCGATCCGGGTTCGAGGTCGCGGTGCAGCTCGCGGTCGTGCCGCACGCCGACGTCGAGGCGGCGGCCGACACGCTGCGCCCCATGGTGGCGCTGTACGTCGGCGGGATGGGTGCCCGGGAGGCGAACTTCCACCGCAACGTGATCGACCGGCTCGGCTACTCCGACGACTGCGACCGTATCCAGGGCCTGTTTCTCGCGGGACGCACGGAGGAGGCGGTCGCCGCCGTGCCGACGCGGCTCGTCGAGGAGATCGCGCTGATCGGCCCGCCGGAGAAGATCCGCGACGAGCTGGCGGCGTGGGAGGAGTCGGTGGTCACGACCCTGCTCGTACAGGGCCGTGCCGACTCTCTGCGGCTGATCGCCGAGCTGCTCGGTTAGCGCCTCTGTGAGATGCGCCGGTTTCGGCGCTTCACGGCGAGGCCGGCGAGTCCGAGCAGCACCATGACCGCGGCCACGAGGAGCGGGCCTGCCGTCTCGGCGCCGGTGTACGCCAGCACGCCGACGGGGGTCTGCGCGGCCGTCGGGGCCGCCGGCTCTGTCGGGACGACCGGGTCTGCCGTATCGACGGGGACGACCGGGTCGACCGGGTCGATGGGATCGACGGGGTCTTCCACGATGTTCGTGACCACGATGCGGGCGACGGTGTTCTCGACGATCGTCACCGACGCCGGCGCGATCTGCGGTGCTGCCCAGTGGTACTGGGGGAAGCCGGGCAGCGGTGGCACGAGGATGGGGTCCTCCGTCAGGGTGCAGGTCGTCCCGGCGGGGAGCCCGGTGGCGAGCCGCACCGGCGCCGCGCCCGCGCGTTCGGCCCAGGTTCCCGGGGGCGGGGTGAGATCCGCCCCGAGGTAGCTGCAGGCGAACGTGCCGGTGTACACGCGGGACAGGTCGACGACGTCGTACGGGTCGTCGAGCACCTTGATCATCTCCAGGTCGCCGACCGCCCGGCTGACCGTGTTGAGCACGGTGACCGCAACCGGCGTGCCGGCCCGGACGACGGCGGCTGCGGGGCTGATCGCGGCGGGCTGCCACCGGTACGAGGCATCCGTCGCCGACGGCGGAGCCGGCGTGTTCTCGGTGACGACGCAGCTGCTGCCCTGCGGCATGCTCGGGGTCACGAACGTCTGCCCGACCGACAGCGACCAGGTGCCGGACTGCACGGTCGAGCCGGAGGCGTCGACGCAGGTGTAGCCGCCGGTGAACATCCGGCCGGCCGGCACGACGGCGTCGCGGTCGTCGAGGGTCTTCGAGATCGACACCGAACCGACCGCCGCGAACCCGCAGGAGGTCTCGCGGAAGGGGTAGCTGTGGAACTCGAGCCCCGCGAGCGGCGAACCGCTCATGACCACGTCGCCGGCCGCGTAGAAGCGGCCGTTGGTGCTGGTCTTGACGGTGGTCGTGCTCGTCGGCTGGGGGATGAGGATCGAGCCGAGCAGCTGGTCTTCGTCGCCGAGCGTGACGTCGACGGCCGTCGGGAAGTTCCACAGCAGCGACTGGGTGAAGTTCGAGAAGAGCGGGTCGACCGGCAGCGCGGGGTTGACGGGGTTCACGGGGTTGATCGGCTGCCCGTCGAAGACGAAGGAGTTGGCGCCGATCACGGCGGTCGGGCCGGTGACGTTCACGATCACGATGGTGCCGGCCGGGATGTTGTCGAAGACCATGGTCTTCGTGGCCCCGAGAGCCCCGAGGTCGGTGCCGGCAACGGTGAAGACCTGGCGGTTCGCTGTGCCGTCGCCGCGGAAGGTGACGTCCCAGCCGGTGCTGGTCACCGTGCCGCCGGCGTTCGGGCTCATCGCCGAGTAGGTCGTCGAGAGATCACGGTAGCCCTGCAGCGTTGCGGCGTACGGGAGGAGCGGGTCTGCGGCGTTCTCGGTGATGGTGCCGCCGCTGGTCTCGATGCTGGCGCGCGGGCCCACGACGCCGCCGCTGACGATGTCGCCCCCGATCAACGATCCGACGTCGAGCATGCCCGAGGCGACGGTGACGTCTCCACCGGTGACGAGCATGTCGCTGCCGGGGGGAGGGGCGACCCGGGAGCCGACTCCGGCGACACCCACGCTGTAGTGCTTCGTCGTGTCGAAGGTGGCCGAACCGCCCACGAGCACGACTCCCTCGGCCTCGGCAGCGCCGACCCGCGCCGCGAAGTCGCCGCCGATCATCACGTTGACCGCTGAGTCGTACTGCAGCGCCTCGTCGTCGAGGTTCGGGTAGACGAGACCCGGCGCCACCGCGCACAGGGCCGGACCGGCCGCGGAAGCGGGCATGGCCGGCGCGACGGAGAGGGCGGGTGCGGCGACGGCCGCGATGGACATCAAGCCGAGGGCGGCGGTCAGCGCCGCCAGGCGCGGGTAAGTGCGAATGGTCGTAGCTCTCTATCGGGTCAGAGCGTGCGGGAGATCGCGCATCGAACTCTGGCCTCGGGAAAGAACCACGATCGGAGACGCGTGTAACTAGGGTGCGCTCACCGTATCGGCTCCGCGAGGAAACGTCAAAGCAAAACTACAGTGTGTCGTCTTTCGAGCAGTTCGCGCAGAGGCCGAACACGTCGACGATGTGGTTCGGCTGGGTAAACCCGTGCTCCGCAGCGACGTTCTTCGCCCAGAGTTCCACGGCATCCGCCTCGATCTCCACCGTGAGCCCGCAGTTGCGGCAGATCAGGTGGTGGTGGTGGCTGCCCGGGGTGCATGCGCGGTAGAGGCTCTCGCCCTCCTGCTGCAGCGAGTCGGCCTCGCCCTCGACGGCCAGGTCGGACAGCGCGCGGTAGACGGTGGCGAGCCCGATGGGCGAGCCGGTCTCGCGCAGGTTCGAGTGAAGTGCCTGGGCGCTGACGAAGCCCTCGGACGAACCGAGCGCCTCTCGAACGGCCTCGCGCTGCCAGGTGTTTCTCTTCATAGCCGGATTCTACCTCGCGGCAACGAGAGGACGTCGGGCGGATGCGCGGCCGCCGGCGGCCTTCCGGGCCCCGATGATGCGGCAGACGACGTAGATGGCGAACGAGATGGTGGTGATGTACGGACTGATCGGCAGCGCGCCGCCGAGGGCGAGCAGGATGCCCCCCACCGCCGAGACGAAGCCGAACAGCATACTCAGCAACGGCACGAGCAGCGGCGACGACGAGACGCGCAGTGCGGCGGCGGCAGGAGTCACCAGCAGGGCGAGCACGAGCAGCGACCCGATGATCTGCACGGAGACCGCGACGGTGAGCCCGAGCAGCACCATGAAGCCGAGCGACAGGGCGCGCGAGGGCACGCCGCGCGCGGCGGCGACGTCGGCGTCGAGGCTGTCGAAGCTGAGCGGGCGCCAGACGAGCAGCAGCGCGACGAGCACCACGACGGAGAGGGTGATGAGCAGGCCAAGCTGCGGGATGTCGACCGAGATGATCTGGCCGGTGAGCAGGCCGAACTTGTTGGCGCTGCGGCCGGGGTAGAGCGCGAGGAAGAGGATGCCCAGGCCCAGACCGAACGGCATCAGCACGCCGATGATGGAGTTGCGGTCGCGCGCCTTCGCGCCGAGCAGGCCGATCAGCACGGCGGCGATGAGCGAGCCGACCAGGGATCCGGCGACGACGTTGACGCCGAGCAGCAGCGCACCCGCGGCCCCGGCGAACGAGAGCTCGCTGATGCCGTGAACGGCGAAGGCCATGTCGCGCTGCATCACGAAGACGCCGATGAGCCCGCCGACGATGCCGAGCACGGCGGCGGCGATGATGGAGTTCTGCACGAGGGCGAGCAGCTCGCCGTAGTTGGCGAAGTTGAACAGCCGGCCCCAGATGTCGTCGCCGGTCATTCCGCCACCTCGTCGTGGTGGTCGTGATGGTCGTGACCGTCGGGGACGCCGACCACGATGACACGGCCGTGGGAGCGTATGACGTCGACCGGTGTTCCGTACAGGTCGCTGAGCACGTCGGAGCGCAGCACCTCGCTCGGGGTGCCCTGGCGGAACTGGCCGCCCGCGAGGTAGAGGATGCGGTCGACGACGTCGAGCACGGGGTTCACGTCGTGCGTGACGAAGACGACCGCGGTGTCGTGGGTGCGGCGTCGACGGTCGATGAGCTCGGAGACCGCGCGCTGGTGGTGCAGGTCGAGACTCAGCAGGGGCTCGTCGCAGAGCAGCAGCACCGGGTCGCCGGCCAGGGCCTGCCCGACGCGCAGCCGCTGCTGCTCGCCGCCGGAGAGCGTCCCCACCGGCTGGTTCGCGTAGGACGTGGCGCCGACGTCGTCGAGCAGCTCGTCGACGCGCTCCCGATCGGAGCGACGGGGGATGGGCGGCCCGAAGCGGTGGCCGTTGACGCCGAGCGTGACGAGGTCGCGCCCGCGCAGCGGGGTGCCCGGCGGGACGAGCTTCTGCTGCGGGATGTACCCGACGCTGCGGTCGCCGCGGCGGATCTCGTGGCCCGCGAGGCGCACGGTGCCCGAGTCGAGCCGCTGCTGGCCGAGGATCGTCTTCAGCAGGCTCGTCTTGCCCGAGCCGTTCGGTCCGAGCACGGCGAGGAACTCTCCCGGCCGCACGGCGAGGTCGAGCCCGCTCCACAGCGACCGGCCGCCGAAGCCGAGCGCGCCGTTCTCGAACTCGAGAACGGGGGCGGCTAGCGCGGGTGGTGCCACTGTCACTTCACTGCGGCGGAGATCGCGCTCAGGTTGTCGGTCATCCACGTCACATAGTCTGCGCCATCCGGCATGGTCTCGGTGAATTCGACCACCGCGACGTCGTTCTGCTCGGCGGCGGCGCGCACCTGCTCGGTCTCGGAGCTCGCGGTCTGCGAGTTGTAGGCGAGCAGCGACACCGAGTCGTCGGCGAAGAGGGCGAGCGTCTGCTGCAGGACGGCGGGCGCGACATCCGTGCCCTCCTCGATCGCCTCGGAGAAGGCGGCAGGCGTCTGGTTCGTGAACCCGGCTGCCTCGAGCAGGTAGAGCGGGACCGGCTCGGTGATGGCGACGCCGAGGCCCTCGGTGCTGGAGTGCAGCGCCTCGGCGCCGGCCTCGAGCTCCTCGATCTGGGCGGCGAACGCCTCGTAGTTCTTCTCGTAGGTGGCGGCGTTGTCGGCGTCGATCTCGGAGAGCTGGTGGGCGATCTCCTCGGCGACGTGCTCGACGCCGTGGAAGCTGTACCAGACGTGCTCGTTGAAGCCCTCGACGTGGTCGTGGCCGTCGTCTTCGGAGTGCTCCTCCTCGGTCGCCTCCCCGGTCGCTGAGCCTGTCGAAGCGTCGTCGTGCGCGTGCTCGTCTCCCTCGAGCAGACCGGACGCCTCGCTCGCATTCACGACGGGGGCGTCGTTCGAGCCCGCGGCGAGGAGCGTGTCGATGAACGGGTCGTATCCGCCGCCGTTCTCGATCACGAGGTCGGCCTTGGAGAGCGCGAGCTGGTCTTGGGCCGACGCCTCGAAGCTGTGCGGGTCCTGCGCCGCGCTCGTGATGATGCTGGTGACGTTGACGAGGTCGCCGCCGATCGCCTCGGCGATGCTGCCGTAGACGTTGGTGGATGCGACCACCGAGAGCGTGCCGTCCGAGTCGTCGGCGGCGGGTGTCGCGGCGCAGCCGGTGAGCGCGAGGGCGGCGACGGCGAGGCCGCCGAGGAAGACGTGGCGGGGGGCGTTGAGGCGCATGGTGTCTCTTCTAACCTGATAAGCGTAATGAGATTCGTTATCAGCAGTATGCCACACAAAAACCCCGAGTCCGCCGAGGAGGCGTCCGGCCTGCGCCTAGTCGAGCAGCAGCGCGGGCTCCTCGAGCACGCTCGCGACGTCGGCGATGAAGCGGCTCACCACGTCGCCGTCGACGACCCGGTGGTCGAAGCTGCCGGCGAGCGTGGTCACGAAACGCGGACGTACTTCGCCGTCGACGACCCAGGGCTTCTGCTTGATGGTTCCGAGGGCCACGATGCCGACCTCGCCCGGGTTGAGGATCGGCGTGCCCGTGTCCATGCCGAACGAGCCGAGGTTCGTGATCGTGATGGTTCCGTCCGACATGTCGGCGGTCGACGTCTTGCCGTCGCGCGCAGTGATCGTCAGCTGTTCGAGGGCGACGGCGAGCTCGCGCAGCGACAGCTCGTTGGCGTCCTTCACGTTCGGCACGACGAGACCCCGCGGGGTGGCCGCCGCGATACCGAGGTTCACGTAGTGGTGCACCGTGATCTCGGCGGGTGTGAACGTGCTGTTGACCATCGGGTTGCGACGCACCGCCCAGATGACCGCCTTCGCCGCGATGAGAAGCGGCGACACCCGGATTCCGGCGAAGTCGGGGGAGTTCTTGAGGCGCTTGACGAACTCCATGGTGCGGCTCGCGTCGATGTCGACGAAGACGCTCACGTGCGGAGCAGTGAACGCGCTCTGGGTCATGGCCGCGGCGATGGCCTTGCGCACGCCCTTCACGGGGATGCGCTCCTCGCGCTCGTCGCTCCACTCGGGGGTCTGGATGTTGCGGAAGACGCTGGCCTGGCTCGCGCTGCGGATGACGTCGTCGCGGGTGATCTCTCCGGCGAGACCGGTGGCGACCACGTCGGCGAGCACCACGCCGAGGTCCTTCGCGAGCTTGCGGATCGGGGGCTTGGCGATGATCGCCGACGCCGCCGCGGCGGGCACCGACGACGGCCGCGCCGAGGGGACGACGTCGGGGGCGGCGGATGCTGCGGGGGCGGCGGGCGCGATGCCGGAGCGGCGGCGGCGCGAGTTCGCACCGCCCTTGATGCCGTAGCCGACGAGAACGGCGCCGGGCTTCTCGGCCTCTGTCGAGATGCTGCCGGCGGTGTCGGCGACCGCGCCGAGCGCGTCGTCGTCCGCCGGGGTCGCGGCCGGGGCATCCGCCATCGCACTGTCGGAGGCACGGATGATCACGGTTCCGACGTCGACCGTCTGGCCGGGCTGCGCGAGCACCTCGGTCACGGTGCCGGCAAAGGGAGACGGCAGCTCGACGAGCGACTTGGCGGTCTCGATCTCGACGAGGATCTGGTTGACCTCGACGACGTCGCCGGGCTTCACCTTCCACTCGACGATCTCTGCTTCGGTGAGGCCTTCGCCCGCGTCGGGGAGGAGGAATTCGTAGGTGCTCATGAGCCTGGTTTCTTAGTAAGCCATTGCGCGATCGACCGCTTCGAGAACGCGGTCGGCGTCGGGCAGGTACACGGTCTCGAGCTTGGCCGGAGGGAAGGGCGCGTCGAAACCGGCGACCCTCAGCACGGGCGCCTCGAGCGAGTAGAAGGCGCGCTCGGTCACCGTCGCGGCGATCTCGGAGCTGATCGAGACGAAGCCCGGCGCCTCCGCGGCAACGACGAGCCGTCCGGTCTTGCGCACGCTCTCGACGATCGGGTCGTAGTCGATGGGGGAGAGCGAGCGCAGGTCGACGACCTCGACGCTCGTGCCCTCCTCGGCGGCGAGCTCTGCGGCGGCGAGCAGCACGCTCATCATGGCGCCGTGGCCGACGAGAGTGACCTCGGTGCCCTCGCGCACGACCCGGCTCGAGTGCAGTGGCGCGACATTGGCGGAGAGGTCGACGGCTCCCTTCGGCCAGTAGCGGCTCTTCGGCTCGAAGAACATCACCGGGTCGTTGCTCGCGATGGCCTCCTGGATCATCCAGTACGCGTCGTGCGGCGTGCTCGGGCTGACGACACGCAGTCCGGGGGTGTGCGCGAAGTAGGCTTCCGGGCTCTCCTGGTGGTGCTCGACGGCGCCGATGTGCCCGCCGTAGGGCACCCGGATCACGAGCGGCATCGTCACCTGGCCCTCGTGGCGGTTGGTCATCTTGGCCAGCTGCGAGACGATCTGGTCGAAGCCGGGGAAGATGAACCCGTCGAACTGGATCTCGACGACCGGGCGGTAGCCGCCCATGGCGAGGCCGATCGCGGTGCCGATGATCCCCGACTCGGCGAGCGGGGTGTCCATCACGCGGTTGCCGCCGAACTCGGCGTGCAGCCCCTCGGTGATGCGGAAGACCCCGCCGAGCGGGCCGATGTCCTCGCCCATCAGGAGCACCTTGGGGTCGTCCTGGAGCGCCTTGCGCAGACCGGCGTTGAGGGCCTTCGCCATCGGCATGGTCATGGTCGTGGTCTCTGTTGCGATGCTCATGCTTCGCTCCCAAATGATGCGTCGTAGTCGGCCAGCCACTGCTTCTGCGCCGCGAGGGGAGCGTGTGGCTCGGAGTAGACGAAGTCGAACATCTTGCCGATGGGGGGCGCCTCGAGCGCCAGGGTGCGCTTGCGGATGTCGGCGGCGAAGTCCTCGGCCTCTGTAGCGACGTCGGCGAAGAAGTCCTCGCCCTCGCCGCGCGAACGCAGCCAGGTCTCGAAGCGGGCTATCGGGTCGCGGGCTTCCCAGTACTCGACCTCGCTGTCGAGGCGGTACTTGGTCGGGTCGTCGCTCGACGTGTGCGCGCCCATGCGGTAGGTGAGCGCCTCGATGAGGCTCGGTCCCTCCCCGTTTCGCGCGGCATCCAGATTCTTCTTCGTCACCGCGAAGCTGGCGAGCACGTCGTTGCCGTCGATCTGGATTCCCGGGATGCCGAAGCCGCTCGGGCGGAGGTAGAGCGGGGTTCGCGACTGGGTCGCTACGGGCACCGAGATCGCCCAGTGGTTGTTCTGCAGGAAGAACACGACGGGTGCCTGGTAGCTCGCGGCGAAGACGAGTGCCTCGCTGACGTCGCCCTGGCTGGACGCCCCGTCGCCGAAGTAGGAGATGACGGCGGCGTCGGTCTCGGGGTCGCCGGTGCCCGTGGCGCCGTCGAGGGTCATCGCCATCGCACGTCCCGTGGCGTGCAGGGTGTGCGAGCCGAGCACGAGCGTGTACAGGTGGAAGTTGGTGTCGGCGGGGTTCCATCCGCCGTGCGTCGTGCCGCGCAGCAGCCCCATGATGCCGATGACGTCGACGCCGCGGATCCGGGCGACCGCGTGTTCGCGGTACGACGGGAAGATGTGGTCCTGGGGGCGTGAAGCGAAGGCCGAACCGACCTGGGCGGCCTCCTGGCCGAGGCTCGGGACCCAGAGTCCGAGCTCGCCCTGACGCTGCAGGTTGGCGGCTTCCTGGTCGAATCGACGGATCACGACCATCTGGCGGTGGAACTCCCGCAGCTGGTCGTCGCTGAGCGCTTCGATGTAGGGAAGGTACTCGGCGGATGCATCGCTCTCGACGAGTGTGCCCTCCGGGGAAAGCAACTGGACCGTCGCGGCGGTGTAAGACATTTGACTAATCTAACGTGGCTTCGGCCGCCGGGGTTCGTAGCTTGCGCACAACCTCTGCCGAAGCCTTTAGGAGTTTCTCGACAGATTCGTGCTCGCCGATGCTGACTCGCAGCCCGTCCGTGCCGAGTGCGCGCACCACGATCCCGTGCGATTCGAAGACCCCAGCGGCCCACGCGGTGTGCTCTCCCGTGGCCAGCCAGACGAAGTTTCCGTGCGGGCGGGGCACGTGCCAGCCCTGCTCGACGAGCGACGCCCAGATCTCGTCGCGCAGCACCGCCAGGCTTGCGACGCGCTCGAGCAGCTCGGCCTCGTGCTCGATGGAGGCGACGGCGGCGCGCTGCGCCGGCTCGATGACCGACAGCGGGATGGCCGAGGCCCGGGCGGCATCCAGAACGTACTCGGCGCCCAGGGCGTAGCCGACACGCAGTCCGGCCAGGCCGTAGGCCTTCGAGAAGGTGCGCAGCACGACGAGGTTCGGGTAGCCGGCGAGCAGTTCCGGACCGCGCACCGCGGCAGGGTCGGTGACGAACTCGATGTAGGCCTCGTCGAGCAGCACGAGCACCGTCTCGGGGATGAGGGCCATGAACGCGGTGAACTCGTCGCGGGTGACGATGGCGCCCGTGGGGTTGTTGGGGCTGCAGACGATCACGACGCGGGTGCGCTCGGTGACGGCGGCGGCCATCGCCGGGAGGTCGTGGCGGTGTTCGGCCGTGTTCGGCACCGTGACGCTGGTGGCGCCGGCGACGGCGACGAAGCCCGGGTAGGCCTCGAAGCTGCGCCAGGAGTAGACGACCTCGTCGCCCGGGCCGGCGGCTGCGGTGATCAGCTGGCTGAGGATCGACGCCGAGCCCGCACCCACGTGCACGTTCTCGGGCGTGAGGGAGAAGCGGTTCGCGAGCGCGGTGCGCAGCCGGATCGCGCTGCCGTCGGGGTAGCGGTTCACGCTCGACGCCGCGATAGCGGCGAGCACGGCGGGGATCGGCTCGAAGGGGTTCTCGTTTGACGACAGCTTGAAGGCGTCGTCGGCCGCGGCCTTGCCCTGGCGATAGGGCTGGATCTTCTCGATCTCCGGACGAAGTCGTACTCGGGGTGCGTTCACGAGCCCAGCCTAATTGTGACTGCGCGAACGGGCAGTGCATAGTGGTCACCATGCAACGTTTCCTCGTACGGCTGGTCGTCAATGCCGTGGCCCTGTGGCTCACAACACTCGTCGTCGCAGGGATCAGAGTCGTCGCGTTCCCTCCGGGCGAGGCGATCGAGACTGTTCTGACCTACCTGCTCGTCGCCTTCATCTTCGGCGTGGTCAACGCCGTCGTCGGCAACACGATCCGCATCGTCGCCTTCCCCCTCTACGTGCTGACCCTCGGCCTGCTTGCCCTCGTCGTCAACGCGCTTCTGCTGCTCATCGTGCAGTGGATCAGCTCGCTCATCGGATTCGGCCTCGTGGTCGACAGCTTCTGGTGGGGCGTGCTCGCGGCCATCGTCCTCGGGTTCATCGGCTGGGTGCTCGGTCTGGCCACCCGGCCGCTCATGGGCTCCGGCCGCAGCCGCCGCTAACGCGCACCGTGCACCCGCTCGGCCACGTAGGTGGTCGAGCTGATCGGTGTCGTGCCGCTCGTGAAGCCGGCGAGGGCCTCGCGCGCGGCCACGAGCCGGGGACTCATCGCCTGATCCGCGAGTTCGGCGGTGCGCCGATACTCGCCGCGGTCGTGGGAGGGCACGGCCACCGCCGGCGGGGTCTCCCGGTCGGCGAAGGCCTCACGCTCGACGAGCACGGTGTCGTGGCCCGAGCGCATGCCGGCCATGGCCGGCACGATGTCGTCTGTGTGCTCGATCGCGATAACCGGAAAGTCGTCTCCCACCTCGACGTGAGCCGTGGGCGATCCCACCGCGACCACGCCCTGCGTGTTGTAGTCGCCCGAGGCGGCGAGCGTGACGGCGATGAGCCCGCCCTGTGAGTACCCGGTGAACTGCACGGGGGACTCGGCGGTGATCCCCTCCTGCGCCATCGCCTGCTCCACGGCGCGCACCGCACCCGCGGGCAGCTCGGCGATGGTTCCGACGTCGCTGGTGAGGTCGAACGGGTCGGCGCCCGACCGCGGCGAGAAGTCGGCGGTGCCGGTGATGTACACCTCGAAGCGGTCGGGCCGTCCGGGTGCGCCGTAGCGTTCGATCCTGATGTGCTGGCCCGCCGGCTCTCCCTTCTCGTCGTGCACGCGCTGGGGAATACGGTCGATCCGCCCGGCCAGGCCGCTCGGCGGCGCGCTCAGGTCGCGTTGCACGGCGGCGCGGGTGGCGACCGCGGTCTCGGTGAGCAGCCCGACCCGCGAACCGAGGAGCGTGAACAGCCCCGCGGATGCACCGATCCCGACGACCCCGGCCCCCTCGTCGCCGAGCGCGCGCACCACGGCCGGAGGCAGCCCGAGGGCGCCGCCGATCACGTCGTCGACGCTCATGACCCCGGCCCGCAGCAGGGCGACCGTCAGTGGATTGGTGAGCAGCCGGTTGTTCTCGGCCAGCCACCCGCCCACGGCCCCCGGGATGGCGGCCGGTCCGCCGGGCACCAGCACGCTCGCCACCAGCAGCCCCGCGAGCGCCGTCGGCAGTGCGGGCGCCATCAACGCCGCGAACAGCGGCAGGAACATGCCGATCGAGAGTCCGACGCTCGCCGCGAGACCCTGCACTGCCCGCTGCGCCGCCGCGTCGGCGACGCCGTATCCCTCCGCCGACGCGCGCAACACGAAGGCGATCGCGCCGGCCCGGTCGCCCGCCGCCGCCACGAGCTGCTGCCCCCGGTCCAGCTCGCGTTCCGCATCCAGAGCGCTGAGCGGCGCGTCGGCCCGCCGCAGCAGGTTCTCGCTCACCCGGCGGTCGATGCGCTGGAGCGCCGCGGCGGCCCCGCGCATCTCGCTCCGCACCAGCTCGAGCGACTGCACGTCGGCGAACAGCGCGTCGCTCGCAACCGCGAAGGAGCCCCCGCCAGACACGACCAGCCCGGCGCCGGCCGAGCCGCCGCCGCCGTCAGCCACGGGCGGCCAAAGTCGACACGGCGTGACGGGTGCTGCGTCGCGCCGACCGAACGCTGTCGATTGCCTCGTCGAGCCGGGAGGCGAGCTCGCGCACGCTCGAGCGGTACAGCGACTGGGCCGCCCCGCGCCATTCGAAACTCGGTTCGGCCACGGGCACCAGCGCGCGGGCACGTTCGAGCCGCACCAGGGCGGCCGAGAGCGCGGCCTGCTGGTCGACCAGGGCGGCGCGGGGCTCGGCGAGGGCGGGGCCTGGAAGCAGCGGCACAGCGAGTTCGTGGGTCACGAGGCAATGCTCGCGCCGCGCTGCCCCCGGCGGAGCGCGCGGCGCACTGCCGTGGCATCCGCTGTTCTTATGGCGGCTGTGGGGGAATGGAATCTGCGCGACAATGGGCCAATGAGTTTCGAGCGCATCTTCGACGAGTCGGCGCTCTTCAGACTCTGCTTCGTCTGCACCGGCAATATCTGCCGCTCGCCGATGGCCGAGGTCGTCTTCACCGACCTGATCAAGAGGTCGGGACTCGAGGGCCGCATCGGCGTCACCTCGGCGGGCACGGGCGACTGGCACGTGGGGGAGCGCTCAGACGAACGCACCCTCGACGCGCTCGCCCAGCGCGGCTACGACGGCTCCCGCCACCGGGCCAAGCAGTTCGACCCGGACTGGTTCGGCGAGCTCGACCTCGTCGTGGTCTTCGACCACACCCAGGAGCGCATTCTCAAGGCGTGGGCGACGACAGACCACGACCGCTCGAAGGTGCAGCTGCTGCTCACCTTCGACAAAGACCAGTCGAGCCAGCTCGACGTGCCCGACCCGTACTACTCCGACGCGGCGTTCTTCGACCAGAGCCTTCTTATGATCGAGCACGCCAGTTCGGCACTTTTCGACCAGATCAAACCAGGAATCCAGGGTGTCAAATGAGTCCACTGCCAGAACAGCCCCTCAGCCCGCTCGACGGCCGCTACAAGGCCTCGGTGACCGGGCTCGGTGAGTTTCTCTCCGAGGCGGGTCTCAACCGTGCCCGCGTGCACGTCGAGGTGGAGTGGCTGCTGTATCTCACCGACCACGAGCTCTTCGGCTCGTCGCGCCTCAGCCACGAGCAGGCCCACGCGCTGCGCGCCCTCGCCGCCGACTTCGGCCAGTCCGAGATCGACGAGCTCGCGACCCTCGAGGCGACGACCCGCCACGACGTGAAGGCCGTCGAGTACCTGGTGCGCCACAAGCTCTCCGACCTCGGACTCAACGACATCGCCGAGCTCACCCACTTCGCCTGCACGAGCGAGGACATCAACAACCTCTCCTACGCGCTCACGATCGGCTCCGCAGTACGCGAGGTCTGGATGCCGCGGCTCGCCGGGATCATCGAGAAGTTGCGTGAGCTGTCGGTCGAGCACCGCGACGTGCCGATGCTCGCCCACACGCACGGCCAGCCGGCGACCCCGACGACCGTCGGCAAGGAGTTCGCCGTCTTCGTCTACCGGCTCGAGCGCATCTTCGCCCAGATCGAGGGCACCGAGTACCTCGGCAAGTTCAGCGGCGCGACCGGCACCTTCGCCGCGCACGTCGCCGCCGACGCGAGCCAGGACTGGCCGGTCATCTCGCGCGAGTTCGTGACGGGCCTCGGGCTCGACTGGAACCCGCTCACCACCCAGATCGAGTCGCACGACTGGCAGGCCGAGCTCTATCAGCGCATGAGCCACGCCAACAGGGTTCTCCACAACCTGTGCACAGACATCTGGACCTACATCTCGATGGGCTACTTCACCCAGATCCCGCAGGCCGGGGCCACCGGGTCATCCACGATGCCCCACAAGATCAACCCGATCCGCTTCGAGAACGCCGAGGCGAATCTCGAGCTGTCGAGCGCTCTGCTCGAGTCGCTGTCGCAGACCCTCGTCACCTCGCGCCTGCAGCGCGACCTCACCGACTCCACGACGCAGCGCAACGTCGGCGTCGCGGTCGGCCACTCCATGCTCGCGATGGACAACCTCGGCCGCGGCCTGAGCGAGTTCAGCATCGACACGCAGACTCTCGCCGCCGACCTCGACGGCAACTGGGAGATCCTCGGCGAGGCGATCCAGACGGTGATCCGCGCCGAGATCACCGCGGGCCGCAGCTCGATCAGCGACCCGTACGCGATGCTCAAGGAGCTCACGCGCGGCCGCCGCATCGGCCAGAAGGAGCTCGTCGAGTTCATCGACGCCCTCGACATCGGCCAGGAGGCGAAGGACCGCCTGCGCACCCTCACCCCGGCAGGCTACGCCGGCCTGGCGAGCGACCTGGTCGACTTCATCGCCAAGTAGGGCCTCCGCCCGGTTCGCCCCGGCTCGGTGGGGCTACTTCCTGGGCGTCGGGCTGCAGCGCGCGCTGCAGCCCGACGCCCGAACTGTAGCCGTTCGGGGTCGTGGAGGCCGGGCTCAGTGACCCTCGGGGTGGTTCTGCTCGTCGAGGTCGGTGAGCTCCTCGCCGTCGGGGCGCACGGCCAGCACGAGCATCGCCAGGATCACGAGCACCACGATGAACGCGATGCCGAGGAAGATCAGCGACAGCACGATGTCGCGCGTCGACATCAGCACGATGAGCCCGGTGAAGACGGCCATCACGCCCGACAAGACGAGGAGCTCGACCGGCCTGGTGCGGTCTTTCCTACTGGGTTTTGCCACGTTAACTGCCGCTTTCCGCGGCTGGAGCCGCCACCGTCCGGTTGGCCCATTTGAGGCTCAGCCCGGCTATTACGAGATAGACCCCGAGAATGGCGCCGTAGGCACCGAGGAGTCCGACGAGAACAATGGATGCCGTCAGCGCGCGTTCGACCTCGTCCGGTCCGGTGAACGGCTGCGAGTAGTCGGCGGGCACGAGCAGCACTGCGACCGCGAACAGCACGGTGAGGCCGCCGGCGAACAGCCAGTCGCGGGCCGAGTCGAGGCGCCCCCGGCTGCGGAGGCCGCTGTACAGCTCGAGGAAACCGGTGAGCGCCGCGTAGCCGCTGAGCAGGAAGATCAGGAATCCGATGCCCGCGCCCGAGAAGGCGAGCCCCACGATGCCCGCGACGACTCCGATCGCGCCCTGGGCGAGGAAGCACCAGCGCACCACGCCTGCCTCCAGCGCGAGGACCGCCCCGAGCGCAACGACGATACCGCTGGCGAGGGCGAGCACTCCGAACATGATGAATCCGAGCACCGTGGAGTGGTCGGCGCTGAAGGTGATGAACACCGCGACGGCTGCGGCGGGCAGCGCGCGCAGCAGCACCCACGGCCAGTAGCGCGCGGCGTGAAGGGTGTGATCGTCAGGGGAAGACACGGGAGCGACCTCTTTCCGACGGGCTCGTCTCAACTTTACGCCACCCGGCAGGAGGCCGCCTGTGCGCCCGCGTGGTCGGACGCCGCACTCGCACTAATCGTCGGTCGGGCGCTGCCGCCGCTGCTTCGTCGCCGACCGCAGCTGTTTCGCGGCGAGGTGACGCCTCGCCGAGCCCCGCGTCGGGCGGGTGGCCCGGCGTGCGGCCGCGGGCGGGGCGAGCGCTGCGCGTACGAGGGCGGCGAGGTTGTCGAGGGCGACCTCGCGGTTGCGCAGCTGTGACCGCTGTTCTGACACGGTCACGGTGATCGCCCCCGCGACCAGACGGCGCCCCAGCCCGGCGGTGATCGCCGCCCGCTCTTCCTCGGTCAGCGCCAGCGACTCCGCCGGGCTCCAGGTCAGCTGAACGCGGCTGTCCGAGGTGTTGACGTGCTGTCCGCCCGGTCCCGACGAGCGCGAGAACCTCCACCGGAGCTCTGCCGCGGGGATGGTGAGGCCGGGCGCCACCTCGAGATCCATGCAGCAAGAGTCGCACGTCGAGCCGCCAGCCGCACACGGCCCGCGTGCCTATGCCGGTTCGGCGGTCCTACGCCCCCGGCGGCAGGTCGACGAAGCGCGAGAAGTGGCCGTGGAAGCCGATGGTGAGCGTGTCGGTGGGGCCGTTGCGGTGCTTGGCGATGATGAGGTCTGCCTCGCCGGCGCGGGCGCTGTCTTTCTCGTAGGCGCTCTCGCGGTGCAGCAGGATCACCATGTCGGCGTCCTGCTCGAGCGACCCGGACTCGCGGAGGTCGGAGAGCGCCGGCTTCTTGTCGGCACGCTGCTCGGGCCCACGGTTCAGTTGGCTGATGGCGATGACCGGCACGCCGATCTCCTTCGCGAGCAGCTTCAGGGCACGGGAGAACTCCGACACCTCCTGCTGGCGCGACTCGACCTTCTTGCCGCTGGTCATGAGCTGCAGGTAGTCGATGATGACCATCTTGAGGCCGACGCGCTGCTTGAGCCGACGGCACTTCGCCCGGATCTCGACGAGCGTCATGTTGGGGGAGTCGTCGATGTAGAGCGGCGCGTCGTTGATGCGGCCGCGGGTCTGCGCGATCGTCGTCCAGTCCTGCGAGTGCACGGTGCCCTTGCGCATGGACTGGAGGGGGACGGATGCCTCGGCGGACAGCAGTCGCATGGCGATCTCGCTGCGCCCCATCTCGAGCGAGAAGACGACGACAGGCATGTCGTGGTGGATCGCAGCGGCACGCGCGAAGTCGAGGGCGAGCGTCGACTTACCGATGGCGGGGCGGGCAGCCAGGATGATCATCTGGCCGGGGTGCAGGCCGTTGGTGAGGGCGTCGAGCTGGGCGAAACCGGTGGGCACGCCGATCATCTGTCCGTCGCGGCCCTTGGCGGCCTCGATCTCGTCGACGGCCGCTGTCACCGCGTCGGAGAGCGGTACGTAGTCTTCGCTCTCGACGCCGCCGTTGACGGCATAGATCTCGGCCTGGGCGTTGTTGACGAGGTCGACGACCTCGCCCTCGCTGGCGTAACCCATCTGCACGATGCGTGTTCCGGCCTCGACGAGACGGCGCAGCACCGCCTTCTCGGTGACGATGAGCGAGTAGAAGCCGGCGTTGGCGGCGGTGGGTACGAGGCCCGTGAGCGTGTGCAGGTACTCGGCGCCGCCCGCGCGCTGGAGCTCGCCGGTCTTGGTCAGCTCGTCGGTGACGGCGATCACGTCGGTGGGTTCGCCGTGGGAGTACAGGGAGAGGATCGCGTCGAAGATGATCTCGTGCTTGGGAATGTAGAAGTCGACGCCGCGCACCACCTCGACCACGTCGGCCACGGCGTCTTTGCTCAGCAGCATGCCGCCCAGCGCGCTCTGCTCGGCAAGGAGGTCGTGCGGGGGAACGCGGTCACGGTCGCCGCCCCGGCTTTCAGTGCGGGCCTGATCGCCAGCGAGTCCGAGGTGTGCAATAGACACGTGACTTCTCCCATTCGTGTTGTTGCTTCAAGTTGTAACGCAGGCAGACGACACTCCGGCCGCACCAGCCGGCGCGGCTCCGTTGTGAGTCCCAGCCCCTTGTCGTCGGCGCTGGCCGACGAGAACTCCACCCGGCGACTCACGATATGGACGTGCGCGGAGGGCCGCCAACTCCCCCTGTGGACAAGCCTGTGGAATATACGGGTGAAACGCCGGGAGTTGTGTGGGCAACCTGTGGACTGGTCTGTTAGTAACTTATGACTTTGGTACCGTAAAACCTATCCGACCAGCACTTTTACTTTTCACATGGCGTGTGTAGAAACATGTATGGAGTAGACGTTGAAGGTTGAGGATTTTTGTCGGTGCCTGTGTACAAAGGTCTTGACTTTGAGCGCAAAAAGGGTGGCAGCGGCGCACCTTCCGGTGCGCTGCTACCACCCGATTGAGCGAACTACTTAGCGGAGACCACCGAGAGGGTGATCGTCGCGACGAGGTCGTCACGAAGACGAACAGTCGCCTCGTGCGTGCCGGTCACCTTGATGGGTGCAGACAGCTCGATCTTGCGCTTGTCGACGCCGCCGAGACCGGCAGCCGCCACCGCCTCAGCGATGTCGGACGTCTTGACGGAACCGAACAGGCGGCCACCGTCTCCGGTCTTGACCTTGAGGGTGACGCTCGTGGCCTGAAGGCGTGCCTTCAGGTCGAGTGCCTCTTCGAGGGTGGCGTGCTCGCGAGCGGAGCGCGCGGCCTTGATCGACTCGATCTGCTTTTCGCCACCGCGGGTCCACGCCACGGCGAAGCCCTGGGGGATGAGGTAGTTACGAGCGAAGCCGTTCTTGACGTCGACGACGTCTCCGGGAGCACCGAGGCCGGTGACCTCGTGCGTGAGGATCAACTTAGACATATCAATGCTCCTTAACGGCCTGAGCCGGCGTAGGGAAGCAGTGCCATCTCGCGTGCGTTCTTGACGGCACGGGCGATGAGACGCTGCTCCTGGACGGAGACACCGGTGATACGACGAGCGCGGATCTTTCCGCGGTCGGAGATGAACTTGCGAAGCGTTGCGACATCCTTGTAGTCGATGACGCCGACGCGGATCGACTTGGCAGGAGCGGCGTTCTTGCCGTCCTTGCCCTTGCGGATCGGCTTGCGGCGGTCGCCGCTGCTCTTTCCAGCCATGGGTTTTCTTCTTTCCTAAAAGTTACGTGAGCGCCTAGAAGGGCGTTTCGTCTGTGTAGTTGCCCGGCGTGTTCCACACGTCGCCTGCTGCATCGGCTGCGGGCGCGCTTGCGGCCCACGGCTCTTCGGCAACCTGGCTCTGCTGTGACCCACCACGTGCTCCGCCGCCGCCTTCGCGGGAAGAAGCTGCACGAGTCACCTGGGCTGTGGCGTAGCGCAACGACGGGCCGATTTCATCGACCTCGAGCTCGATGCTCGTGCGCTTCTCGCCTTCCTTGGTTTCATACGAACGCTGCTTCAGGCGACCGGTAGCGATGACGCGCGAACCCTTGGTGAGGGATCCCGCGACGTGCTCGGCGAACTCACGCCACACGCTTGCGCGCAGGAAGAGAGCATCTCCGTCTTTCCAGTCGTTGGTCGCGCGATCGAAATTGCGCGGAGTAGAAGCGATCGTGAAGTTGGCAACCGCGAGTCCGGTCTGCGTGTAACGCAGCTCGGGGTCTCCGGTGAGGTTGCCAACAACCGTGATTATGGTTTCGCCGGCCATGATTACTCGGCGGTGGCTTCTGCTGCTGCGGGAGCAGCGGCGGGCTTGGCGTCGCTGGCGACGGCCTTCGCCTCGGGAGCGGCCTTGGCCTCAGGAGCGGCCTTCGACGGCGCGGCTGCCTTGCGGGCTGCCTTCTCGTCGGATGCCTTCTTGGCGGCAGCGACCTGGGCGAAGCCCTCTTCGGCACGCAGCACCTTGGTGCGCATTACGGCTTCGCTGAGCGACAGCTGGCGGTCGAGCTCGACCGTCGCTGCGGGCGACGCCGTGAAGTTGACGACGGCGTAGATGCCTTCGGCCTTCTTGTTGATCTCGTAAGCGAGACGACGACGGCCCCAGACATCAACCTTGTCGATGGATCCACCATCGTTGCGGATGACGTTGAGGAACTTGTCGAGACTGGGAGCCACGGTGCGCTCGTCGATCTCTGGATCGAGGATGACCATGAGTTCGTACTGATTCGTCACTAACCCACCTCCTTCGGACTTTACGGCCACAGACGATCTGTGGCAGGAGGGTGTTGACGTGTGCCCTGGCCAAATGAACCGGGGCAACCTGCCTAGTGTAGTCAGTACGGGCACCATCTCTCAAGGAGCACTACAGCACATGACCATCCGGATCGCGATCGCCGGCGTCGGCAACTGCGCCAATGCACTCATCCAGGGCGTGACCTTCTACGCCTCCGCCGACGACTCCTCCGTCGTGCCGGGACTCATGCACACGCGTTTCGGGCCGCATTCCATTCGCGACATGAGCTTCGTCGCAGCGTTCGACGTCGACGCGGCGAAGGTCGGGGTGGATCTCTCCGAGGCCATGTGGGCGAGCGAGAACGACACCTACCGCTTCGCCGAGGTCGCGGCCACCGGTGTCACGGTGCAGCGCGGCCCCACCCTCGACGGACTCGGCGTCTACTACCGAGAGGTCGTCGAGGAGTCGGATGCGCCCGCGGTCGACGTCGCCCAGGCACTTCGCGACAGCGGAGCCGACGTGCTCGTCTGCTACCTCCCGGTCGGCTCGGACGAGGCGGCGAAATTCTACGCGCAGGCCGCGATCGACGCGGGAGTCGCCTTCGTCAACGCCCTCCCCGTGTTCATCGCGAGCGACCCCGAGTGGGCGGCCAGGTTCACCGCGGCCGGAGTGCCCATCGTCGGCGACGACATCAAGAGCCAGCTCGGAGCGACGATCACGCACCGGGTGCTCGCCCGCCTGTTCGAGGAGCGCGGGCTGGTTCTCGACCGCACGTACCAGCTCAACGTCGGCGGCAACATGGACTTCAAGAACATGCTCGAACGCTCACGCCTCGAGTCGAAGAAGATCTCGAAGACGCAGGCGGTGACGAGCAACATCGCCGCCCACCTGCCCGCCGACGACGTGCACATCGGTCCGAGCGACCACGTGCCGTGGCTCACCGACCGCAAGTTCGCCTACGTGCGCCTCGAGGGGCACGGCTTCGGCAACGCGCCGACGAGCCTCGAGTACAAGCTCGAGGTGTGGGACTCGCCCAACTCCGCGGGAGTCGTCATCGACGCCATCCGTGCCGCGAAGATCGCACTCGACGCAGGGCTCGGCGGCCCGGTCGAGGCGGCGTCCGCCTACTTCATGAAGAGCCCGGCGGTGCAGTACCCCGATCCGGTGGCGCGTGAGCTGCTGGAGCGGTTCATCACCGACGCGGCCTGACGCCCGGCCGCTGAGCCTGCCGGAGCGCGGGAACGTCCCTCCGACGGGCTCCCTTCGACAAGGTCAGGGGCCGACGTGTCGAGCAGCGTGCCATTCACGCAGGCGCTGCTCCGCGACATCCCGCCCCAGCGGCCCCTCGTCGAGCCGCAGTTCGAGCAGGTAGCGGTAGGCCTCACCGACCTCGCGTCCGGGGGAGAGGCCCAGCAGCGCCATGATCTGCTCTCCGTCGAGATCGGGGCGCACGGCCGCGATGCCCTCCGCCTCGGCGATCTCGGCGATGCGCGTCTCCAGATCGTCGTAGGCGAACGAGAGCCGGTCCGACTTGCGCACGTTGCGGGTCGTGACGTCGGCGCGGGTGAGGATGTGCAGGCGTTCGAGCAGCGGTCCGGCGTCGCGCACGTAGCGGCGCACCGCGGAGTCGGTCCAGACGCCCTCCGAGTAGCCGAAGAACCGCAGGTGCAGCTCGATGAGCTTCGCGACCGAGCCGATCGTCTCCTTGTCGAACCGCAGGTGCTTGAGCCGCTTGGTGGCGAGCTTCGCCCCGACCACGTCGTGGTGGTGGAACGTGACGACGCCGCCGCCCTCGATGCGGCGGGTCTGCGGCTTTCCGATGTCGTGCAGCAGGGCGGCGAGGCGCAGGATCAGGTCGGGGCCCTCGATGCCGGGGCGCGACTTCTCCAGCCCGATGGCCTGGGTGAGCACCGTGAGGCTGTGCTCGTAGACGTCTTTGTGATGGGCGTGCTCGTCGACCTCGAGACGCAGCGCGGGAAGTTCCGGCAGCACGACCTCGGCGAGGCCCGTGTCGACCAGCAGGCGCAGGCCGGGCACCGGGTCGTCGGTGAGGAGCAGCTTCGACAGCTCGTCGCTCATGCGCTCCACGCTGACGATCGGCAGGCGGTCGGCGAGGGCGACCATCGCGGCGGTGGTCGGCTCGTCGACCGTGAAGCCGAGCTGCGACGTGAACCGTGCGGCACGCAGCATCCGCAGCGGGTCGTCTCCGAACGAGACCTCGGGCGCTCCCGGGGTCGTCAGGCGACGTGCCATGAGGTCCTCGACGCCGCCGGACGGGTCGACGAGCACCAGCTGCGGCAGCCGTAGCGCCATGGCGTTCACGGTGAAGTCGCGTCGCACGAGGTCTCCCTCGAGCGAGTCGCCGAACTCGACCACCGGTTTACGGGTCTCGCCGTCGTATGCGTCGGTGCGATAGGTGGTGATCTCCACCGTGTCACCGGCGAAACGGGCGCCGATCGTTCCGAACGCCCGCCCGATGTCCCAGTGGGCGTCGGCGATCGGCGCGACGATCGCGAGGATCTCGTCGGGGGTCGCACTAGTCGTGAAGTCGAAGTCGTTGACGGGCCGGCCGAGAAACGCATCGCGAACCGGTCCGCCGACGAGCGCGAGCTCGTGTCCGGCCGCGGCGAAAGCCTTCGCGAGTCGGGAAATATGCCGGGTTTCTGCGAGTTCGCCCAGTCTGTGTAGTGCCGTAGCGACGCTCTCCATAGCCAAGAGAATAGACTCTCCCCATGATGGCCAAGCGATCCTCAGGAGTTCGCCCGTGCCGCTAAGACCCCTCACAGCGGTCATTGCGACCGTTACGGCGCTGCTCGCCGCCACCCTCGCCTCCCCGGCCGCGGTGGCAGCCCCGGGCGACCCGGCCGGTGTCGCCCGCGTCTCGGCGATCTACGCGCTCACCGCGCCCGAGTCCCGCACCGGCCTCATCGACGCGAACGCCCTCTCCCTCTACACGTCGCCCACCGGCGCCCTCACCCGCGACCTCGACGCGGTCATCGACACCGCGGTCGCGATCGGCATCGACCCGATGATCCTCGCCTCCATCCGGGTGCTCGGCACCGAGGCCCCGCAGACGGCCATCGACTGGCTCGAACGGCTCGAGGGCGCGACGAACCAGACCTTCGCCCTCGGCTACGCCGACGCAGACATCACCGTCGCCACGCAGGCCGGGTCTCCCACGGTGTTGACGCCCACCTCGTTCGACTACGCGATCGACCCGGCCCGGTTCGCGACCGTCGCCACGGACGGCGACGCTGACACCGCGACGCCGAGCCCGACGCCCAGCCCCAGCGCCAGCGCTGCCCCGCAACTGCCCACGGCCGAGAGCCTGGTGGCCTGGGACTACACGGTCCCGACGATCGCCTGGCCCGTCGCCGGCACGGTGATGGCGAGCGACCTCGCCGTCATCGGCGCGAGCGGCTTCACGACGACGATCCTCAGCTCCGGCAACCTCGAGCGCTCGGAGCGCGGACAGGCCACCGCCACGGTGGCCGAGTCGTCGACGGTGGTGACGGATGACCCGCTGTCGACGCTGTTCAACGAAGCGGTCGAGGCGCCCACGACCGAGGGTTGGCAGTCGACGGTCGGGCTGCTGCAGGCCGCGCTCGACGCCAGCGCGCTCGAGGGTGGCCCGGCCGGTGCGACCACCGTGCTCGCGCTCGACCGGGGCAGCCTGGGCAGCGCGACGAAGCTCCGCATAACGCTCGACGCCATCGAGGCGCTGCCGAGCACAGACCTCACCCCGTTCAGCGCGACGCTCGCCGTTCCCCCGAGCCCCGCCACGATCGTCGAGCGTCCGCAGACCCCCGCCCGCGTCGCATCCGCCGCGTCGCTGCTGGCCACCGAGGCATCCGACGCCAGCTTCGCCACCGTCGCCCAGAATCCCGCCCTCATCACGGGGGAGCGTCGGCTACGCCTGCTCGCCACCATGTCGACCAGCTGGAACACCTATCCCGGCGGCTGGGGCTCGGCCATCGACCTCTACAACGCCGAATCGGTCGAGCTGCACAATGCGGTGCGCGTGGTGAAGAGCAGCGACATCAACCTGTTCGCCGACCGGGCGTCGCTGCCGGTGCCGGTGAAGAACTCGTTGAACCAGCCGGTCACCGTGAATGTCCTCGTCACCGCTCCGACTCCGCTGCTCGAGATCGAGCAGCCCTCGGTCGCGGTCACGATCGAGCCGGACTCGCAGAAGCGGGTGCAGATCCCGGTGCAGTCGATCTCGAACGGAACCGCGCAGATCTCCGTGGCCGTCACGAGCGGCACCGGAGTTCCGATCGGCACACCGACCTCGGTCAAGATCAACGTCTACGCCGGCTGGGAGACGCCCATCACGGTCGCCCTCGGCTTCCTGGTCTTCGCCGTGTTCGCCTTCGGCATCGCCCGCCTCGTGGTGCGCCGCAGCCGGGCGCGCAAGGTGCGGCTCGCGGCGGAGCACACCGCGGTGGACACGCCAGAGGATGCGGCGGAGTGACGACGACGGATGCCGGTGGCGGGCTCGGCAGGGCCTCCGCCCTTCTCGCGTCGGGCACGGTCGTGTCCCGGGTGCTGGGTTTCGCCAGTGCGGCGATCCTCGCCCAGGCGATCGGCACCAAGGGAGCCGGCGCCGACACCTTCGCGCTCGCCAACCAGCTGCCCAACAACATCTACGCGATCATCGCCGGCGGCCTGCTGAGCGCCGTCCTGGTTCCCCAGATCGTAAGGGCGAGCCTGCACGACGACGGCGGGCAGCGGTTCATCAACCGCCTCGTCACCCTCGGGCTCACGGTGTTCGTGCTCGCCGCGGTGGCAGGCACGGTCGCGGCCCCCTGGCTCGTCAGCCTGTACGCCCTGCAGTCTCCCGACGGGGCCAACGGATTCACGCCCGACGAGATGGCGCTCGCGACCGCGTTCGCCTACTGGTGCCTGCCGCAGGTGCTCTTCTACGCCATCTACAGCCTGCTGGGAGAGGTGCTCAACGCGCGGAAGATCTTCGGCCCGTTCACCTGGACCCCCGTTCTCAACAACCTCGTCGCGATCGCGGGAATGCTCGTCTTCATCGCCGCCTTCGGGGGAGACCCGGCGCATCGCGACGCCTCCACCTGGACCGGTCCGATGATCACCCTGCTGGCCGGCTCCGCGACCGTGGGCATCGCCGTGCAGGGGCTCGCCCTGTTCTTCTTCTGGCGCCGTGCCGGGCTCACCTACCGGCCCGACTTCCGCTGGCGCGGTGTCGGCCTCGGCGCCACCGGCAAGGCCGCGGCGTGGGTGTTCGGCATGATCCTCGTCACCCAGCTCGCCGGGCTCGTGCAGAGCATCGTCGCCACGAGCGCCGGCGGCAGCGACGACGCGTCAGTGGCCGTGCTGCGACTCTCCTGGCTCATCTTCATGCTGCCGCACTCGATCGTCGCCGTCTCGATCGCAACCGCGTACTTCACGCGCATGAGCGGGCATGCCCACGACGGAAACCTCGGCGGAGTTCGCGACGACTTCTCCTCGTCGCTGCGTTCGATCGGGCTCGTCATGGTCTTCGCGGCCATCGGGCTCGTGGTGCTTGCCTATCCCTTCAGCGCTGTGTTCGCCCGCAATTTCGCCGACGTCCAAGACATGGCGGTCGTCGTGATGGCATACCTGGTCGGACTCGTCCCGTTCAGCATCCTGTTCGTCATCCAGCGCACGTTCTACTCGCTCGGCGACACCCGCACCCCGTTCTTCCTGCAGGTCTTCCAGTCCGTCCTGTTCGTGATCGGCGCGCTCATCGTGGGGCTCAACTGGGACAAGTCATGGATCGCCGTCGGCGTCGCCCTTGTAACCTCCATAGCCGGTTCCGCCCAGGCCGTCCTCGCCGCGGCTGTGCTGCGACGGCGCCTGGGCGCGATCGACGCGACCCGCATCCTCCGGCGCTATGCGGTATTCCTGCTTGCCTCCGTGCCGGCGGCGGGAGTGGGTGTGGCGCTCCTGTTCGCACTGGGTGGAACCACCGAAGGTGGTTACGCGGTCTCTAATCCGTTCACCGCGTTCGTCTCGATGGCGCTGATCGGCTCGGTCATGGCCGCCGTCTACTTCGGGGTTCTCGTTCTGGCGCGCAACCCGGAACTCGGTGCCGTCGTGCGACCCGTCGTGCAGCGCCTGCGTCGTCGGGGATAGCCTTCCCTGACGGATTCTTGGAGCTTGCCGGGTCGCGACGGCGCCGCGCGTCGGCCGGAATAGGCTGCACCTAGGATTTGTTATACCGGCTATCGCAAGCCCACAAGGAGATTCCGTGCGTCAAGTAATCATCATCGGCTCCGGCCCCGCCGGATACACCGCGGCCATCTACGCGGCTCGAGCCAACCTGGCCCCCCTGCTTATCGCGAGCTCGGTCGAGGCCGGCGGCGAGCTTATGAAGACCACCGAGGTCGACAACTTCCCCGGGTTCCCCGAGGGGATCCAGGGGCCCGACCTGATGGTCGCCATGCAGGCCCAGGCCGAGCGGTTCGGCACCGAGGTGATCCTCGACGACGTCGTGTCGCTCGACCTGACGAGTCAAATCAAGTCGGTGACGCTCGGCAACGGCGACACGCACGAGGCTCTCGCGGTCATCTTCGCGACCGGCTCCGCGTACCGCAAGCTGGGTCTCGAAGACGAAGAGCGTCTCAGCGGCCAGGGCGTGTCGTGGTGTGCCACCTGCGACGGGTTCTTCTTCCGCAAGAAGACGATCGCGGTCGTCGGCGGCGGCGACTCGGCGATGGAAGAGGCCACGTTCCTCACCCGTTTCGCCGACAAGGTCTACGTGATCCACCGCAAGGACGAGCTGCGAGCATCCAAGGTCATGCAGGACCGCGCGTTCGCCGACCCGAAGATCGAGTTCCTCTGGAACAAAGAGGTCGCGCACATCTACGGCGACGGCCTCGTGAACGGCGTCGGCCTCGTCGACACGGTCGACGGTTCGGAGACGACGGTCAACCTCGGCGGCCTGTTCATCGCGATCGGCGCCGACCCCCGCACGCACCTCGTGCACGGTCAGCTCGACCTGACCACCGAGGGCACGATCGCCGTGCAGGGCCGTACCTCGCGTACGAACCTCACCGGTGTCTTCGCCGCCGGAGACGTCGTCGACCCCACGTACCGCCAGGCGGTCACTGCGGCCGCCTCCGGCACCGTCGCGGCCCTCGACGCCGAGCACTATCTGGCCTCGCTCCCGAAAGACCTGGTTGGGTCGGCTGTCCAGGCCGCCAACGCAACCGAAACCGTCGTAGAGGCCGTAGCCGTCTAACCGGCAGCCCCTGCACACCACGAAAGAAGGAAAGCTATGTCCACTGCTGTAGACGTCACCGACGCCACGTTCACCGACCAGGTCCTCAACTCGGAAGACACCATCATGGTGGACTTCTGGGCCGAGTGGTGCGGCCCGTGTCGCGCGGTTTCCCCGATCCTCGACCAGATCGCCTCGGAGCACTCCTCCAAGATCAAGATCGTCAAGCTCAACGTCGACGACAACCCCGAGATCGCCATGAAATACCAGATCACCTCCATCCCCGCGATGAAGGTCTTCAAGGGCGGCGAGGTCGTCAAGACCATCATCGGCGCCAAGCCCAAGCCGGCCATCGAGGCCGACCTGGCGGAGTTCCTCGCGTAGTCACCACTACAGCGCAGAAGCCCCGCCCGAGACTGACTCGGGCGGGGCTTTTCTGTATCTACGTGGCATCGCGTGGCGAGCCCATATCCTTGAACAACGATCGAACGGGAATTCTTCATGACTACACAGGGCCCGACACCGGGAACAAACACGGGAAACAACCTTGACCCGTGGTACGGACACTACGCCGACCGCACGGCCGGCCTGAGCGCCTCCGAAGTACGAGCCCTGTTCGCCGTCGCCTCCAGACCCGAGGTCGTCTCCCTGGCCGGCGGCATGCCCTACGTCTCGGCGCTGCCCCCCGAGCTCGTCAGCTCCGCCCTGGAGCGCGTTATGCGTGACAACGGCCCCGAGGCGCTCCAGTACGGATCCGGACAGGGCACCCCGGCCATCCGCGAACAGATCCTCGAGGTCATGGCGCTCGAGGGCATCCGTGCGAGCGTCGACGACGTCGTCGTGACCACCGGATCCCAGCAGGCCCTCGACCTCGTCACCAAGCTGTTCATCGACAAAGGCGACGTGATCCTCGCCGAGAGCCCCAGCTACGTCGGCGCTATCGGAGTCTTCCGCTCGTACCAGGCCGACGTCGTGCACGTCGCGACCGACAACGACGGAATGGTTCCCGAGTCGCTTCGCGAGACGATCACGCGCACGCGCGCCGCTGGCAAGACCATCAAGTTGCTCTACCTGATCCCGAACTTCCACAATCCCGCCGGTGTCACCCTGAGCTGGGAGCGCCGGCTCGAGATCATCGAGATCGCCCGCTCGAACAACATCCTCATCCTCGAGGACAACCCATACGGGCTGCTCTATTTCGACGGCCCGCCGCCCCAGGCGATGCGGTCGGTAGACACCGACGGCATCATCTACCTCGGCACGTTCTCGAAGACCTTCGCACCCGGCCTGCGCGTCGGCTGGGCCGTGGCCCCCCACGCGATCCGCGAGAAGCTCATCCTGGCCAACGAGTCCGCGGTGCTCTCGCCGAGCGCGTTCACCCAGAACGTCATCACCTCGTACTTCTCCGGAGCCGACTGGCGTGGCCAGATCGACACGTTCCGCGGGATCTATCGCGAGCGTAAAGAGGCGCTGGTCAGCTCTTTGTCTGAACACCTGCCCGACCTCACCTGGACCAATCCGACCGGCGGCTTCTACGTCTGGCTCACCCTGCCGCAGCATCTCGACTCGAAGGCGATGCTTCCGCGCGCCGTCAAGGAGCTCGTCGCGTACACGCCGGGCACCGCGTTCTTCGCCGACGGCGACGGTCGCCACAACATCCGCCTGTCGTTCTGCTACCCCACGCCCGACGCGATCCGGCTCGGCGTGCGCCGGCTCACCAAGGTCATCAACGGCGAGACAGAGCTGCTCGAGACCTTCGCCGGCACCGGGCAGCTCGACACCGTCACCTCCTCCGACCGGGTCACCAGCCCGCCGCCGAACATCGATTAGGGCACAGACAGCATGAGTGACTCCACCCCCCGCACGATCGTCGTCCTCGCCGGAGGCCTCTCCCACGAGCGCGACGTCTCGCTCCGCTCCGGACGCCGCGTCTCCGACAGCCTGGCCCAGCACGGCATCGAGGTCGTGATGCGCGACCCCGACGCGTCACTGCTCGGCTACCTCAAGTCGGCGCGTCCCGATGTGATCTGGCCGGCTCTGCACGGCGCCAGCGGCGAAGACGGGGCACTCCGCGGCCTCATCGACTTCCTCGGCATTCCGTTCGTGGGCTCGCACGCCGACGCCTCTCGCCTCGCCTGGGACAAGCCGACCGCCAAGGTCGTGGTGAGCCGCGCGGGTGTGCCGACACCGCCCTCGATCACCCTGCCGCGTGACACGTTCCGTGAGCTCGGCGCCAGCGCCGTCCTCGACATCATCTCGGCGGAACTCCCCGTGCCCGTCGTCGTCAAGCCCGCGCAGGGCGGCTCAGCCCAGGGCGTCAGCATCGTCGACACCATCGACGAGCTGCCCCGCGCCATGGTCAACGCGTACACCTACTCCGACGTCGCGCTCATCGAGCAGAAGATCGTCGGCGTGGAGATCGCCGTGAGCATCATCGACACCGGCGACGGCCCGGTCGCTCTCCCCGCCATCGAGATCGAGCCCGTCTCCGGCGTCTACACGTTCGAGGCTCGTTACACGGCGGGGGAGACCCGGTACTACGCGCCGGCGCGGATCAGCGACGAGGTCGCCGCGCGCGCGGCCGAGGTGGCCATCACGGCACACCTCGCTCTCGGGCTCAGGCATATCTCGCGCATCGACCTCATCGTCGACGGAGCGGGAACCCCGTGGTTCCTGGAGGCAAGCACCCTGCCCGGGCTCACCGAGACCTCTCTCTTCCCGCTCGCTCTCGAGGCCGCCGGACACGACGTCGGCTGGGTCTACTCGGCTCTCGCCGAGGCGGCCATTCGTGAGGCGAGCGCCTGACGTTTCACGTGAAACATGGGGCGTATGCTTCGTATTAATGCCCGATCAGGGGCATATTGTTCCGTGGGCAACGGTCTTCTTGGCGCCGCCGGAGTTCGTGAAAGCGGCGACTCCACGCTGATCGGATTGGGCGAGATGCGTCCCCAGAGAGCGACGATTGTGCCTAGCGGTCATAGCTCGGGCACCTACTTCGGCCGGCGTCTCGAGCCCGCTCGACCAGTCGACGCCATCCGTCTGTGAATTTGCGGGCTGGGGCCGTTGGAAGCGGGCGCAATACCCCGCCCGCCGTCTGCGGCGCCCCTGCACCCCGTGCATCCCGTGCACCCCGTGCACCCCGTGCATCCACAACACCCTTTCCACGCGGTGTCGGGGCAAGGCGCGCGCAGCACCGCTCGATGCGTGCGAATCCCGCGGTGTATCCGCAGCGCCCGAGATCACCCAGGCGGCGTGTGGTGCACCGGGGGCGGTCGACCCGCTGGCCACACGGGGGAGTGGGCAGCACCCATGCGAGCGACCGAAGTGACGAGCGGACCGCCCCGAGACCGGACTATCCGGAATGTCCGGGCCCAGACTGTGCGCTCAAGAATGTTTCACGTGAAACGCGCCTCCTGCGCTCTTGGACGCGATCGCCTTCACCGGGCCCACCCCGTCGTACCTGTGAATTCCGACCGCCACACGCCGGGCAACCCCGCCGACCCGACCTCGAGCGCACGATGGCGCCCTGTCCCGCAGAGAGGAAGAGCGCCTACACGAGCGGAGCGCACGGGAACTTCGGGCCCTCAACGCGCGAAACCCTACGCGGCGACCGATAAGCGACGGACCGAGCACCGCAGCAGAGAGCGCCAACGAGGACGGCAGGCTGCAGACGGCAGATCGTAGCCGGCAGAGAACGCGCGGCGCAACTTCGCGCGGTGCGCTTCACGCGGTGCGCGGTGCGCGGTGCGCTTCACGCGGTTCGCTTCACGCGGTTCGCTTCACGCGGTGCGTGGTTCGCTTCACGCGGTGCGTGGTGCGCTTCACGCGGTGCGTGGTGCGCTTCACGCGGCGCGCGGTGCACGGTGCACCGTGCGCGGCACACGTCACATCGAGCCTTACACACGGCACCGCGCACCCGGGGCCCGGCACGCGCACCCGGCACCCGTCACCCCGCACCGCGCACCCCGCACCGCGCACCCGCGTCTCGGGACTCGGGACTCGGGACTCAGGACTCGGCCCTCGGCCCTCGGCCCTCGGCTCAGGGCCCTCGGCCCTCGGCCCTCGGCTCATGTTTCACGTGAAACACCCCTGTCAGAAGCGAATCTGCGCTCACGCCCGCCCGGACCGCCGCGCCAGACGGGGGAGTGGGCGCCCCCAGATGCTTCCTGTGGCCTTAAATGGCGCAATCCCGGCCACCAGAAGGCGACCGGGACTGCGTTTACGAGGCTCTAGCGGCGGAAACCGTCCTGACCGAGCTCCCCGAGAATGCGGTTGAGATCTCCAACGGTCGCAAAGTCGATCACGATCGTGCCCTTGCTTGCCCCGAGGCTCACCTTGACCCGGGTGTTGAGGCGGTCGCCGAGGCTCTCCGCGATCTCGTTCAACTGGCCCTGACGACGACCGGCTTCCGGCTTCGCCTGCTTGGGCTTGGGAGCGGCCTGGCCCGCGGCGGCCTCGGCGGCACGCACCGACAGCTCCTCGTTGACGATCTTCGCCGCGAGGCGTTCCATGGCGGCGGGCTCCACGACCGACAGAATCGCCCGAGCGTGGCCGGCGCTGAGCACGCCAGACGCCACCTGACGTTGAATCGGCTCCGGAAGGCGCAGGAGACGCAGAGTATTGGTGATCTGCGGGCGCGAACGACCGATCCGGTCACCGAGCTGCTCCTGTGTGATGCCGAAGTCGGCCAGAAGCTGCTGGTAGGCGGATGCCTCTTCCAGCGGATTGAGGTTCGCCCGGTGCAGGTTCTCGAGAAGAGCATCCCGGAGCATGTCTTCATCGGCGGTGTTCTTGATGACGGCCGGAATGCTGGTGAGCCCGAGCTGTTTCGTCGCGCGGAGGCGACGTTCGCCCATGATGAGCTCGTACTGAGGGCCCCCGTCGACGGCGCCGGCGAGCGGTCGCACCACGATGGGCTGCAGCACGCCGATCTCACGGATCGAGACGACGAGCTCGGCGAGCTCCTCGTCTCGGAACTCCGTGCGCGGCTGCACAGCGTTGGGAACGATGTCTGCCGGACTGAGGTTGGCGAGGCGGGCTCCCGGCACCGACAGCAGACCCTGCTTCTCTGCCGTCGTGGCGGGGAAGAACACGTCGACGGGGCGCTGAGCCTCGGTGTCTTCACTGACGGGAATGAGAGCGCCGATTCCGCGGCCTAGTCCGGTTCTCTTTGGGCTTGCCATCAGGCGGGTGCTCCTCGTCGTGCGATCTCCGCGGCCGCCTCCAGGTAGGAGAGCGATCCGGGGGAACTGGGGTCGTAGCTGATCACGCTCTGTCCATAGCTCGGCGCCTCGGAAATGCGCACCGAGCGGGGGATCAGAGTCTTGAGTACTTCCTTGGGGAAGTGGTTGCGCACGTCATCGGCAACCTGATTGGCCAGGTTGGTGCGCGAGTCGTACATCGTGAGAAGGATCGTCGAGACCGTGAGCACGGGGTTGAGGTGCCTTTCGATCAGCTTGATGTTGTTGAGCAACTGGCTGAGGCCCTCGAGTGCATAGTACTCGCACTGGATCGGGATGAGAACCTCGCGAGCGGCAACGAACGCGTTGATAGTGAGCAGTCCCAGAGACGGAGGACAGTCGATGAACACGTAGTGGAACGGCTCCGGCGTCTCCGCGAGGAACTTGTCCAGTGACGTGCGCAGTCTCTGCTCGCGAGCTACGAGGGAGACCAGCTCGATCTCGGCGCCTGCGAGGTGGATCGTCGCGGGAAGGCAGTAGAGCGCCTCGAACTCCGGGCTCTTCTGGATGACGTTCGCGATCGGCTCGTCATTGATGATCACGTCGTAGACACTGATCGTGTCGGAACGATGCTCGACACCGAGAGCTGTGGATGCATTGCCCTGGGGGTCAAGGTCGATGACGAGTACGCGGGCGCCGTTGCGAGCGAGCGCCGCAGCCAGATTGACCGTGGTGGTCGTCTTGCCCACGCCGCCCTTCTGGTTGGCGACCGTGAAGACGCGGGGCGACGATGGCAGAGGGAGGTTCTCGACGGCCAGGGCCTGGCGGCGGCGCGTGATGTCGGCCAACTCCCGCGCGAGCGGGGTCGAATCGTCGAACTTCGGCGTCGCCGCGGCCGGGGGAGTGGTCGAAACGGGCGGTTTCGGGGCCACAGGAGCCGTTTCTAGCGAACCGGTGACGCTCTGTCCCGGCTCTACGAGCGGATGCAGGGTCTCAGGAACGCTCCGAGAGCCCGAGGAACGGATTAACCCGCCCATCGAAGGGGTCGAATTCACCGATCAACCCCCACGAGGGTAGTTTCCGTGGCGCTCTGGCCTTCGGGATGTTTCACGTGAAACCTTCTTAGCTGGGGCCTGCGGCCGGGAGATGCTGCACTCGATGGTCGGCACATTAAATGTTCGCCCATCCGAGCCGGGTCTTACCGCTGCACACGCCTCAATGCCTTACCGAGAGTGATACACGATCAATCAACTGTAGCCCGAAAGACCCGGGTGACCTCTGGCACGACGCCCTCACCGAGCACGAGCACCTCGACGTTGGTCAGGCGCGCCTTGCGGATGGCCTTTGCGGCAGCGAGAACCTCGTCGTCGACGCGCGCACCTTTCATAAAGATCATCTCGCCGCCAGCCTTGACCAACGGCGCGGTGAGCGGAATGAGTGTGGAAAGCGCGCTCACGGCGCGGGCGGTGACCTGGTCGAGCGGCCAATCGAGCTTCGTCTCTTCGGCGCGAGCACGAATCACCCTGACGTTCTCGAGCCCGAGGTCCGCGGACTCACGGGTCAGCCAGTCGACGCGTCGCTCCATCGGCTCGATGAGTACGAACGAGACATCGGGACGCGCGATCGCGAGGACGATACCGGGGAGCCCTGCTCCGCTGCCGATGTCGCCGACCACACCGGGGGAGAGGAGCGGTGCGACGAGGACGGAGTTCAGGATGTGCCGTGTCCACAGGCGGGGGAGTTCTAGCGGACCGATCAGCCCGAGCTCCTCGCCGCGGCGCGCCAGGTCGGCCGTGAAAGTGCGGGCCAGTTCGATCCGGTCGCCGAACAGCTCGGCTGCCTGGGCTGGCTCGGTCTCTAGTGCGATGTCGTTCAATGTTTCACGTGAAACTAGGCGCGTGTGATGACGGTGTGGCGGTCGCGACCTTCGCCCTCGGACTGCGAGGTGAAGCCACGCTCTGCCACGACATCGTGGACGAGCTTGCGCTCGTACGAGGACATCGCCGGGAGGGCGGCGGACTCCGCGCCGGCTTCGATGCGTTCGACCGCCTTGTCGACGAGTATGGTCAGCTCGGCGACGCGCGCCTCACGTGATCCGCCGACGTCGAGGATAAGGCGGGAGAACGATCCGGTCTTGGTCTGCACGGCGATGCGCGTGAGCTCCTGAAGAGCGGCGACAGTATCTGGGCGGGAGAGCAGACGCAGGTTGGTGTCCTCGCTGGAGTTCACCGAGACATAGGCGCGTCCGCTGCGGGTGTCGATCTCGATGTCACCGTCGAGATCGGTGATGTCGAGCAGCTCTTCGATGTAGTCGGCGGCGATCTCGCCTTCCTCTTCGAGCTGACCCGTGGTCGGGACATCCGTCGCCTCGATCGGCGCGTCGGTGTCTTCGGGGGCGATGGGCGTTTCGGTCTCGGTCACGTCGCTCACTTTTTGTTTCCAGTCTGCTTCTTGGCGCGGTTCTTACTGACGGGCTGCACACGCTGCTGCGGCTTCTTCACTTCTTCGACTGCGGGAGTCGCTTCCATCTCGGTCACCGTGATGCCGCGGCGCTGGCGCTTCTTGGCCATGCGGCTCTCGCGGGCGAATGCCGCCTCGCTGCCGGGTGTGGGCATGTTCCGGATGACGATGAACTGCTGAACCATGGTCCAGATGTTGGATGTCAGCCAGTAGAACATCACGCCGATGGGGAAGGCGAAGCCGGAGAATGCGAACACCAGCGGAAGGATGTAGAGAAGAACGCGCTGCTGCTTGTACGTCGGGCTCGCCTTCATCTCGGGCGACTGGTTCTTCGACATGATCTGCAGCTGCGTGATGAACTGCGAGGCGGTCATGATGATCACCATCACGACGGCGATGACGATGACCACGACGTTCACGGGGTTGTCAGCAGCGGCGCTCTGAATGCTGTCGTGCAGGGGAGCGATGCCGAACAGCGACGCCTCGCCGAAGTTCTCTGAGAGCTCCTTGGAGAGAAGCCCGACACCCTGCTGGCCCTTGTTGGCCTCCTGAAGAACGGAGAACAGGCTGAAGAAGATCGGCATCTGGATGAGCAGCGGGAGACAGGAGGCGAGCGGGTTGGTGCCCGTCTTCTTGTAGAGCTCCATCGTCTCGCGGGACATCGCCTCGCGTGAGAACTGGTCTTTCTTCCCCTTGTACTTGTCCTGGATCTTCTTGAGCTGCGGCGCTACCTCGAGCATCCGCCGCTGGCTCTTGATCTGACGAACGAAGATGGGGATCAGGGCCGCGCGAACCACGAGCACGAGGCCCACGATCGACAGCACCCAGGTCAATCCGGCGGAAGGGTCGAGACCCAGCGTGGTCAGCACTGTGTGGAACGCGACGAGGATCGCCTCGATGACCCACTTGATGGGCCACAGTACTGTTCCGATGAGATCTGGCATTGGTGGGGTCAGCCCTTTCCATGGCTATGTGCGACGACAAAACCGAAGTCTGTTACCGAGTACCGCTCGGTCGGTCGCGCTGGAATGTCGTCTACTCCGCCGGCGGCCCAGGGGTGGCAGCGCGCGATGCGCAATGAGCCGAGCCACACGCCGCGCACGACGCCGTGATGCTGAATCGCCTGAAGAGTGTACGAGGAACACGAGGGATAGTAGCGACATACGTCGCCGTACAGGGGTGAGATGACGGCTCGATACGCGCGCAGAACGAGCACACACAGGTTGCGTGGGAGGAGCCAGAGGAATGACAGCGTTCGAGTCATCTCCCTCTCACACTCCCATTCACCGCGTCGTAAATCTCCGAGTGAAGGGTATCCCAAGCGAGTTGTTCAACGCCTGGCAATGCGCGGATCACCAGATCGCGACCGGTCGAGTGGTCGACGAGCAGCTCACGTCCGATAGAACGGAGTCTGCGGCGAACCAGATTGCGCGTGACGGCGCCTCCGACGTTCTTGCCCACGATGAATCCGAACCGCGTCGGTTGCGCCGCGTCGCGGTTGGTCACGTATAGAACGGCGTGCCCGGTGTTCACTCGTCGGCCCCGGCGAACCGACGACTTGAAGTCGGCGGCGCTGAGAACACGGTTCGCTTTAGAGAGCACGAGGCTCACCGAAACGACGAACGGGTGCACAACCACCACATGCCTGTCGACTGCCCGTCACGGGGACGGAAGTCAGACAGGCACGGGTCACGGCGAACTGCTGTGGGAGTTCTACGCGGAAAGCTCGGTACGACCCTTGCGGCGACGCGCGCCGAGGATCGCGCGGCCGGCGCGGGTGCGCATGCGCAGACGGAAGCCGTGCACCTTGGAACGCTTGCGTACGTTCGGCTGGAAAGTTCTCTTGCTCATAGTGGTATCTCCAAAGCCCAGCTCTGAAGGCCGGAAAGACGAGGTTTGGCCCGAAGGCAGAAGTCAACCTATTAAAAGTACGGCGTTAAAGGCCTGCGGTCAAACTTAGGTGGTTGTCACAAGGTTATCCACATCGGGATAACTGGGGGTTGGTGAGTGCACAGGGGTACGAACTAAGGTGAAGCCTCAGCCATTCTTCGGCCCAGAACCGGTAAATAACCGACGCACGGCAGTTATCCCCTCGGTGGATAACGTTGTGAATAACTTTTTGATTGTAGGAACATAAATCGCATGGCGGAAATAGCTGACTCGACCCCAGAGATTTGGAAATCGGTTCTCACGAGGCTCACGTCTGACGAACGGATCACTCCACAGCTCCTCGGTTTTATCAGTCTCGTCGAGCCCAAGGGTGTGATGGCCGGCACTCTCTACCTCGAGGTACCGAACGAACTAACTCGCGGAATGCTCGAGCAGCGCATCCGACTCCCCCTGCTGAACGCCATCGCCGGCCTCAGCGAGGATCAGGAAGTCATCAACTTCGCGATCGTCGTCAACCCCGACATCCAGCACGACTCCCTCGAGCAGGACGCACCGTTGGGGGAGCAGGCCGCGTACATCGAGCCGACCCTGGTGCCGTCGCCCGCTGACTCCTCGCCCGGCCGACGATCCGACTCCCGACTGAACCCCAAGTACAACTTCGACAACTTCGTCATCGGCGGATCCAACCGATTCGCCCACGCGGCGGCCGTGGCCGTGGCCGAGGCGCCCGCGAAGGCATACAACCCGCTGTTCATCTACGGCGACTCGGGTCTGGGCAAGACCCACCTCCTGCACGCCATCGGCCACTATGCAGAGAGCCTGTACCCGGGAATCCGCGTGCGCTACGTCAGCAGCGAGGAGTTCACCAACGACTTCATCAACTCGATCGCGAACAACCGGGCATCGGTCTTCCAGTCCCGCTACCGCGACATCGACATCCTGCTGATCGACGACATCCAGTTCCTGCAGGGAAAGGACTCCACCCAGGAGGCCTTCTTCCACACCTTCAACACCCTCCACGACCACAACAAGCAGGTGGTCATCACCAGCGACCTGCCACCGAAGGCGCTCACCGGGTTCGAAGACCGCATGCGTTCGCGCTTCGAGTGGGGCCTCATCACCGATGTGCAGGCGCCCGACCTCGAGACGCGCATCGCCATCCTGCGCAAGAAGGCGCAGAGCGAGAAGCTCCAGGTCGGCAACGAGATCCTCGAGTACATGGCGTCGAAGGTGTCGTCGAACATCCGCGAGCTCGAGGGAACCCTCATCCGGGTGACCGCTTTCGCCAGCCTCAACCGCCAGCCGGTCGACCTGGCCCTGGTGCAGACGGTCCTGAAAGACCTGATCACCCTCGACGACGACAACGTGATCGCGCCGGTCGACATCATCAACCACACCGCCGAGTACTTCAAGCTCACGGTCGACGACCTGTACGGGTCGTCGAGGTCGCAGGCCGTAGCCACCGCCCGGCAGATCGCCATGTACCTGTGCCGGGAGATGACGAACCTGTCTCTGCCCAAGATCGGCCAGCTGTTCGGCAACCGCGACCACACGACGGTGATGTACGCCAACAAGAAGATCACCGAGCTCATGAAGGAACGCCGGTCGATCTACAACCAGGTGACCGAGCTGACGAGCCGCATCAAGCAGAACCACCGCTTCGGCAAGAACTGAGCAAACAGCCGAGACGCGAGTTTTCACACAGTATGAAATGCCTGTGGATAACTAGGGGAACTCGCCGGAAAAGGTGTTGGCGAATTACAAGGTTCTGTGGAAACGAGTTGTGAGCGCCTCGGCGGTAGTTACAAAACTTGTCGTGAGATTCCACACGCCGTCAACAACTCACAAGGTTGTAGTTTCCAGTCGCCCCGCGGAATTCTTGTAGTTACTAACAGTTCGCACAGCGGTTAACACTGTTGTTCTTTTAAATCCTTATTGGTTAGCGAGAGATAACCTTGCACTCTGCGCCTCTTCGGCACTATCGGCCTGTGCCAGTATTAACCGGCCAGACCACCATCCATCAGTGACAGGGGTTACTCCGTGAAGTTCCAGGTAAATCGCGACGTCTTCAGCGAGGCAGTCTCGTTCGCCGTGAAGTTGCTTCCTCAGCGCACCACTCTGCCAATCCTGAGTGGAATCCTGATCGAAGCGACCGACGCCGGCCTGACCCTGTCGTCATTCGACTACGAGGTATCGGCTCAGACCGAGATCTCCGCGGAGGTCTCCGAGCCGGGCAAGGTGCTCGTCTCCGGACGCCTTCTCGCAGACATCGCGAGCAGACTCCCCAACGCCCCCGTCACCTTCGCCACCGACGAGGGCCGCATCTCGGTCTCCTGCGGATCCGCGCACTTCACACTGCTGAGCATGCCCGTCGAGGAGTACCCGACGCTGCCGCAGGTCTCGGCACAGTCCGGGTTCCTGCCCGCCGAGCTCTTCGCGAACGCCGTGTCCCAGGTCGCCGTCGCCGCGTCACGCGACGACGTCACCCCCGTGATCACGGGCGTGCAGCTCGAGATCACCGACAACAAGCTGTCGCTGATCGCGACCGACCGCTACCGAGTAGCCGTTCGCGAAATCGAGTGGACGGCAGACGAGTCGGTCACCGACGTGATCACCGCGCTCGTGCCGGCGCGCACGCTGATGGAGATCGGTAAGACCTTCGGTCACAGCGGATCGATCTCCGTGGCGATCACCTCGAGCGACGAACGCGAGCTGATCGCGTTCCAGGCCGACAAGAAGACGGTCACCTCGCTGCTGATCAAGGGAAATTTCCCCCCGGTCAAGCGTCTCTTCCCCGACGTGGTCGACAACTACGCCGTGATCAACACCGCCGAGCTCGTCGAGGCCGTGCGCCGCGTCTCGCTCGTGCTCGAGCGTGAAGCGGCCCTGCGTTTCTCCTTCTCGGTCGACGGCCTCACCCTCGAGGCCATCGGATCCGAGCAGGCACAGGCGTCCGAGACGATCGACGCATTCCTCACCGGAGTCGACACCGTCGTCTCGCTCAAGCCGGCCTTCCTGCTCGACGGCCTCGGCGCCGTGCACTCGGAGTTCGTGCGCATCTCGTTCACGAAGACCGACAACCCCAACAAGCCTGGACCCGTGCTCATCACCAGCCAGTCCTCGAAGGATCAGGCAGGGGCTGACAACTACAAGTACCTCCTGCAGCCCAACCTGCTCCTGCGCTAACCCACCACCGAAGTACGAAGGATATTTTCTATGCATATTGGGCTCATTGGACTCGGCAAGATGGGCAACAACATGCGCGCTCGCCTGAGAAAGGGCGAGATCGAGGTCACGGGTTACGACCCGAACCCCGCAGTGTCGGATGTTGCGAACCTCACTGAGCTCGCGGCCGCCCTGCCTGCGCCACGCATCGTCTGGGTCATGGTTCCGTCGGGAAAGATCACGACCGACGTGATCACCGAGCTCGCGGGAGTGCTGTCTGAGGGCGACCTCGTGATCGAGGGCGGCAACTCCCGGTTCACCGAGGACTTCAAGCACTCGGCACTCCTCGCCGAGAAGGGCATCAACTACGTCGACGCCGGAGTCTCGGGCGGCGTCTGGGGCCTCGAGAACGGCTACGGCCTGATGGTCGGCGGTAACGCGGCCGACGTCGAGCGCGCAATGCCGATCTTCGACGCGCTCCGTCCCGAGGGACCGCGGGCCGAGGGCTTCGTGCACACCGGTGAGATCGGCGCCGGCCATTACGCGAAGATGGTGCACAACGGCATCGAGTACGCACTCATGCAGGCGTGGGCCGAGGGATACGAGCTCCTCGACACCCGCAAGGACATCATCAAGGACGTCACCGGAACCTTCGAAGCCTGGCAGCGCGGCACCGTCGTGCGCTCCTGGCTGCTCGAGCTGCTCGTCAAGGCGCTCAAGGAAGATCCCGAATTCAAGGAGATCGAGGGCTACGTCGAGGATTCCGGCGAGGGTCGCTGGACCGTCGAAGAGGCGCTCAACAACGCCGTTCCGGTTCCCACGATCAGCGCCGCGATCTTCGCACGCTTCGTCTCGCGCCAGGGTGACTCGCCGTCGATGAAGGCCGTCGCGGCGTTGCGCAACCAGTTCGGCGGACACTCCGTCCGCAAGGCGGAATAGCACTACCTCGCTCGTGATCGTCACCCATCTGAACCTCACCGACTTTCGTAACTACGAAACCGTTGACCTCGGACTGGTGACGGGCGCGAACGTCTTCGTGGGCAGCAACGGCCAGGGCAAGACCAACCTGGTCGAAGCACTCGGCTTCCTGAGCACGCTCGGATCCCATCGCGTCTCCACCGATCACGCGATGGTCCGGGCGGGCCAGGATGCCGCCATCGTGCGGGCCCGACTCGAGCACAGCGACCGCCAGATCCTGGCCGAGGTGCAGATCAACCGCAGTGGCGCCAATCGCGCACAGATCAACCGTTCGGCGATCAAGACCCGCGACCTGCCGCGGTACTTCTCGAGCATCCTCTTCGCTCCGGAAGACCTGGCGCTCGTGCGCGGTGAGCCGTCGGGGCGGCGTCGCTTTATGGACGAACTGCTCGTGCAGCGATTCCCCCGTCTCAGCGGCGTCATGGTCGACTACGAGCGTGTGCTCAAACAGCGCAACTCGCTGCTGAAGTCGGCGCGAGCCTCCGGGTTGCGCGAGAACTCGCTCTCCACACTCGAGATCTGGGACGAGCGACTCGTAGAGTTCGGATCCGAGCTCATCCAGGCTCGCAGCGCGCTCATCGCCGAACTGCTGCCCGAGGTCACGGCCGCGTACGCCGCGATCGCCGGCGCCGACCACCACGCGTCGCTCGCCAGCTACCTCAGTATCCTCGCGAGCGATTCGAGCGAAGAGGCCACGATCGAGCAGGGCGCGGTGCGTGCGGGCGCGCTGGACCTCGACGAGATCCAGAAAAATTTTCGCGCGGCGCTCGCGCGCCTTCGGCGCGCAGAGGTCGAGCGGGGCATCACTCTCGCGGGACCGCATCGCGACGATCTCGTGCTCGGGCTCAACGACCTGCCGGCGCGCGGTTATGCGAGCCACGGTGAGTCGTGGTCGTTCGCGCTGTCGCTCAAACTCGGGGCCGCCGCCGTACTTCGTCGCGAGTCGTCGACGGGCGATCCGGTGTTGATCCTCGACGACGTCTTCGCCGAACTCGACGAATCGCGGCGCGGCAGGCTCGCCGCGGCCATCCGGGATTTCGAGCAGGTGCTGATCACGGCCGCGGTGCTCGACGACGTGCCGGCCGAGCTGTCGGGACACATCGTACGCATCCGCTCAGGACGAATCGTCGAGGGGGAGCAGCCATGACCCCGGAACCCCGCGAGAACGACGAGGCCCGCGCGGTGTACCTGCGCTTCCGCCGCCTTTTCGGAACCGGGACCTTCAAGTCGAACGACCAGAAGAAGCGGGAGAAGCGGGTCGACGGGGCAAGCGTCCCGTTCGGAGCAGGACGCGACCCGCTCGGACTCTCAGACGTCATCGACGGTCTCACCAGCAACATGGGCTGGACCTCGCCGCTCGCGCAGTCCGACCTCGTGGCCTCGTGGGTGCAGATCGCCGGCGAGGAGACCGCCGAACACTCCACTCCGGTCGGAATCGAAGACGGCGTGCTCACCATCCAGTGCGACTCGACGGCGTGGGCGACGCAGTTGCGGCTGATGAAAACTCAAATCGTCACCCATATCGCTCTCACCTACCCGGACGCCAAAATCCAGTCGGTTCGCTTCGAAGGGCCGAACGCTCCTTCGTGGAAACGGGGTCCCAGATCAATTCCAGGCCGGGGCCCGCGCGATACTTACGGCTAGGTGGACAAATCTGGTCACCCCTCCACAGAAATCGCCCGAGAGGGCCGTATAGACCACGGCGCGAGTCGCGATTTGGTAGACTGGGCGAGCCGTCGAGTGCGTCCCATTGTGGGACCACAGTCTCGAATGGCGTGATCGATCTACGCGGCAGGAGCACAATTTCAGATGGCGACAATTCCCACCGAGGATCTGCAAGACGACAGCTACGGCGCAGACCAGATTCAGATTCTCGAGGGGCTCGAAGCCGTTCGCAAGCGTCCCGGTATGTACATCGGTTCGACCGGCCCCCGCGGACTCCATCACCTCGTCTACGAGGTTGTGGATAACTCTGTGGATGAGGCCCTCGCCGGTCACTGCGACCTGATCCAGATCGCAATGCGCAAAGACGGCTCGATCCGTGTGCGCGACAACGGCCGCGGCATCCCCGTAGACATCAACAAGCAGGAGCAGAAGTCGACCGTCGAGGTCGTCATGACGATCCTGCACGCCGGCGGCAAGTTCGGCGGTGGCGGCTACTCGGTCTCCGGCGGACTCCACGGTGTCGGAATCTCCGTTGTGAACGCGCTGTCGAGCCGGGTCGAGACCGAGGTCCGTCGCCAGGGCCACGTATGGCGGATGAGCTTCGCAGACGGCGTGCCGACCGCCCCGCTCGAAAAGGGCGAGGCGACCGACGAGACCGGAACGCAGCAGACCTTCTGGCCGAGCGCCGAGACGTTCGAGAGCGTCGATTTCGACTACGAGACGCTGCGGGCGCGCTTCCAGCAGATGGCGTTCCTCAACAAGGGCCTCCGCATCACGCTCACCGACGAGCGCGGCGAAGAAGACGTCGTCGAGAGCTACATGTACGAGAAAGGCCTCGTCGACTACGTCGAGTACCTCAACAAGGCCAAGAAGGCCGAGCTTATCCACCCCGACATCATCGCGTTCGAGTCGGAGGACACCGACCGCAAGATCTCGCTCGAGGTCGCGATGCAGTGGACCAACGCCTACACCGAGAGCGTGCACACGTACGCGAACACCATCAACACCCACGAGGGCGGCACCCACGAAGAGGGCTTCCGCGCCGCGCTGACCACGCTCGTCAACAAGTACGCACGCGAGAAGAACATCATCAAGGAGAAGGACGAGAACCTCTCCGGAGACGATGTTCGCGAGGGCCTGACCGCCGTCATCTCCGTCAAGCTGGCGGAGCCGCAGTTCGAGGGCCAGACCAAGACCAAGCTCGGCAACACCGAGGCCAAGGCGTTCGTGCAGCGTGTCGCCGGCCAGCAGCTGGGCGACTGGTTCGACCGCAACCCGACGCAGGCGCGCGACGTCATCCGCAAGGCGATCCAGGCCTCCCAGGCGCGGCTCGCCGCCCGCAAGGCGCGCGAGCAGACCCGCCGCAAGGGACTCCTCGAGTCGGGCGGAATGCCCGGAAAGCTGCGCGACTGCTCATCGAAGGACCCGTCGCTCTCCGAGATCTACATCGTGGAGGGCGACTCGGCAGGCGGCTCCGCCGTTCAAGGACGCGACCCGCAGTTCCAGGCGATCCTGCCGCTGCGAGGCAAGATCCTCAACGTCGAGAAGGCCCGTCTCGACCGCGCTCTGGGAAATGCCGAGGTGCAGGCCATGATCACCGCGTTCGGCGCCGGCATAGGCGAGGACTTCGACCCCGAGAAGGTCCGGTACCACAAGATCGTGCTGATGGCCGATGCCGACGTCGACGGCCAGCACATCACCACCCTGCTGCTCACCCTGCTGTTCCGCTACATGCGACCGCTGATCGACCACGGCTACGTGTACCTGGCCCAGCCGCCGCTGTACCGCCTCAAGTGGACCAACGCCGAGCACCAGTTCGTGTACAGCGACAAGGAGCGCGACGGAATGCTCGAGCTCGGCCTCGCGGCAGGCAAGCGCATCCCCAAGGAGAACGGCATCCAGCGCTACAAGGGTCTGGGCGAGATGGACTACAGCGAGCTGTGGGAGACCACCATGGACCCCGCGACCCGCACGCTGCTGCAGGTGACTCTGGATGACGCGGCCGCGGCCGACGAGATCTTCTCCACTCTCATGGGCGAAGACGTCGAGTCGCGACGCAACTTCATCCAGCGCAACGCGAAAGACGTGCGCTTCCTCGACATCTAATTCTCCATCGGTCCCCGACCTTGTCGAGGGGGCCGACGCCGAACATCCAGGCCCCTCGACAAGCTCGGGGACCGAGTAAAGGACATCCAGCATGGCTGACGAAACAACCCCCACCGAGGGCACCGACGCTCCCGAACCCACATTCGAGAAGGCCGTGATCGACACGCGTCACGACAAGGTCGACCAGGTCGACCTGCAGCTCGAGATGCAGCGCTCCTACCTCGACTACGCGATGAGCGTCATCGTGGGCCGCGCGCTGCCCGAGGTGCGTGACGGACTCAAGCCCGTGCACCGACGTGTGATCTACGCGATGTACGACGGCGGCTACCGCCCCGACAAGGGCTTCAACAAGTGCACCCGCGTCGTCGGCGAGGTCATGGGCCAGTTCCACCCGCACGGCGACTCCTCGATCTACGACGCACTCGTGCGACTAGTCCAGCCGTGGAGCCTGCGCTACCCGCTCGCGCTCGGGCAGGGCAACTTCGGCTCGGCCGGCAACGACGGCGCGGCCGCCCCCCGGTACACCGAGACCAAGATGGCGCCGCTCGCCATGGAGATGGTGCGGGACATCGACGAGGAGACCGTCGACTTCATCCCCAACTACGACGGCAAGACGATGGAACCGCTCATCCTGCCGGCGCGCTTCCCGAACCTGCTCGTCAACGGCTCGGTCGGCATCGCCGTGGGTATGGCGACCAACATCCCTCCACACAACCTCCGGGAAGTGGCATCCGGAGCCCTCTGGGCGCTCGAGAACCCCGAGGCGCCGCGTGAGGAGCTGCTCGAAGCGCTCATCCAGCGCATCAAGGGACCCGACTTTCCGACCGGCGCCCAGATCCTCGGCGTCAAGGGTATCCAGGACGCCTACCGCACGGGCCGCGGCTCGATCACGATGCGCGCGGTCGTCAGCGTCGAGGAGCTTCAGGGCCGCACGTGCCTCGTCGTCACCGAGCTGCCGTATCAGGTAAACCCCGACAACCTCGCGCTCAAGATCGCGGAGCTCGTCAAGGACGGAAAGATCGGCGGCATCGCCGACATCCGCGACGAGACGTCCGGCCGCACCGGCCAGCGACTCGTCATCGTGCTCAAGCGCGACGCGGTCGCCAAGGTCGTTCTCAACAACCTATACAAGCACACGCAGCTGCAGGACAACTTCGGCGCGAACATGCTCGCGATCGTCGACGGGATCCCGCGCACCCTCCCTCTCGACGGGTTCATCACGCACTGGATCGATCACCAGATCGAAGTGATCGTGCGTCGCACCACCTTCCGCCTGAAGAAGGCCGAAGAGCGCATGCACATCCTGCGTGCCTACCTCAAGGCGCTCGACGCGCTCGACGAGGTCATCGCGCTCATCCGCCGCAGCGCCGACACCGAGACGGCTCGCGACGGCCTGATGGAACTGCTCACGATCGACGAGCTCCAGGCACGCGCCATCCTCGACATGCAGCTTCGCCGCCTGGCGGCCCTCGAACGACAGAAGATCGTCGACGAGGCAGCGGAGTGGGAGGCGAAGATCGCCGAATACCAGCACATCCTCGCCACCCCGACGCGCCAGCGGGAGATCGTGAGCGAAGAGCTCACCGAGCTCGTCGAGCGTTTCGGCGACGACCGCCGCACCGAGATCATGTTCGGCTTCGACGGCGACATGAGCATGGAAGACCTCATCCCCGAAGAGGAGATGGTGATCACCGTCACGCGCGGCGGCTACATCAAGCGCACCCGCAGCGACAACTACCGCAGCCAGCACCGCGGCGGCAAGGGCGTCAAGGGCGCCCAGCTGCGCGCAGACGACGTGGTCGAGCACTTCTTCGTCACCACGACGCACCACTGGCTGCTCTTCTTCACCAACACCGGACGCGTCTACCGCGCGAAGGCGTACGAGCTGCAAGAGGCCGGACGCGACGCCAAGGGCCAGCACGTGGCGAACCTGCTCGCGCTGCAGCCGGGCGAGGAGATCGCCCAGATCCTCGACATCCCCGACTACCAGGCGGCGAAGTATCTCGTGCTCGCCACCCGTCGCGGCCTGGTGAAGAAGACGGCGCTCACCGAGTACGACACGAACCGCACCGGTGGGATCATCGCGATCAACCTGCGCGAGGAAGACGAGCTCGTCTCTGCGATGCTCGTAGAAGAGACGCAGGACGTCCTGCTCGTCTCCCACAAGGGCATGTCGATCCGGTTCACCGCCTCTGACTCGGCGATGCGCCCCATGGGCCGCTCGACGTCGGGCGTGAAGGGTATGGACTTCCGCGAGGGAGACGAGCTTCTCTCCGCATCCGTCGTCACCGACGCCGGATTCGTGTTCGTCGTCACCGAGGGCGGCTTCGCCAAGCGCACCTCGACCGACGAGTACCGGGTTCAGGGCCGCGGCGGCCTCGGCATCAAGGTGGCGAAGCTGCAGGAGGCCAGAGGCGACCTCGCAGGAGCCCTTATCGTCTCGGACGACGACGAAGTGCTTGTGGTTCTTGCCAGCGGCAAGGTGGTACGCTCCTCCGTGGCCGAGGTTCCCGCCAAGGGCAGGGACACGATGGGCGTCGTTTTCGCCCGTTTCGCCGAGGATGACAGAATCATCGCGCTCGCGAAGAACAGCGAGCGCAACCTAGTTAATCAGGATGGCGAGCCCCTAGTCGGAGAAATCCCGGCAGTGACCGCTGTCGCTGGAGAGGACGAGTCAGTAGATGAGTAGCGTCGCCGAAAAGCTGCAGCGAAAGACGCAGCGACCAGTCGCCACCAAGCAGGTGCGGCTCAAGCTCGTGTACGTCGACTTCTGGTCGACCGTCAAGCTCTCGTTCCTCGTCGCGGTGTCTCTCGGCATCGTGCTCGTGGTCGCGACGATCATGATCTACCTCGTGCTGCAGTCGACCAGCATCTTCACCACCCTCGACAAGACCCTCGTCGAGATCCTCGGCGACGAGAACTTCAGCATCACCGACAGTTTCTCGCTCGCACAGGTGTCGCTGTTCGCAGTGATCGTGGCGATCCTCAACATCGTCGTGGGCACCGCTCTGGGCGCGATCACGAGCGTCCTGTACAACTTCAGCGTGAGAATCACCGGCGGACTGCTCGTCGGCTTCACGAACAACTAACCCGACTCGAGCGAGCCATCGCTCGATTGGGATTCCCGGCGCAGGTGCGGTACTCTCGAATCTGCCCGCGGGGGTATAGCTCAGTTGGTTAGAGCGCTTCACTGATAATGAAGAGGTCCCAGGTTCAAATCCCGGTACCCCCACTGCAACTCGTCCATGGCGAGTTGATCCCTTCGGGGCCTTAGCTCAATTGGTAGAGCGCCTGCTTTGCAAGCAGGAGGTCAGGAGTTCGATTCTCCTAGGCTCCACAGTTCGTTTCCTCTCGGTGTCGGTTCTCGACCCACCTCTCAGCGCGCCGCGTGATGCATCCGGCGGCACCGCCCGGCGGCACTACCGGCATGCGCGCCCTTCTCAGCCGCTTAACTGACGAAGGCCCGCCGTAGCGGGCCTTCGAACAGTGCGGGCGCCTAGTTGGCGCCTACCGCGTCTGCCTCGAGGGTGTCGGGGCCAGAGTCGATGTCGTCGTCGATCCAGAGATCGTCGTCGGCACGCAGCGTCTGCCAGATCGCGTAGGCGACGCCGGCCGCGGCCACCGCGGCGAGCCCGATCAGAATGTACTTGCCGGGTCCGCTGCTCTTCGGCTTCTCGACGACGCCGACCTTGCGGCCGATCTCGATGGCGTTCTTCGAGACGTTCTTGCCGAACTTGTCGGCGCTCTTGGAGACCTTCTTGGTCACCTGCTCGGTACCGGAGGAGACGCGACGGATGGCGTCGCGCACCTGCGGGCTCTTCGCCGCGTCGAGAACGGCGAGTGCCGAGGCGATGGCGGATGCCACTGCGGGCAGCACCTCGTGCTCGATCTTGTCCTTGGCGGTCGAGGCCACCGTCTGCGTCGCCGTGATGCCGGTGGCGACCACGGGCTTCAGGTTCGACTCATAGGCGTCCTTGACGCGGGGGGTTACTTCTTCGCGGGCGTAGTTCGCGGCCTGGTGGCGCGCCTCTCGAACTACTCCGCCGGCGTGCTCGAGCACGTCCTTCTGGCTCTGCAGGAGTTCTTCGGTCTGCTTCTTCAGACGCGTGAACTCGCGCTGCCGCTTCCGTGACAGTCCCATAGAAAAACCTCCGTCGGTGTTGTGCAGCGAACTTTTCAATCTTGTCACGCCACTCTACCCAGCGAAACGCCTAGGCCTGAGAGGCGTCTGTGCGCTATCGGGGAAACGAGAGATGGGCTATGCAAGAATTGTGCCTATGTCTTTGCATACAGCGGTAGCGACCATCACCACCAATCTCGGCGTCATCAAGGTCAACCTCCTCGGTAACCACGCCCCCAAGACCGTCGACAACTTCGTCGGCCTCGCGACGGGAACCAAGGAGTGGACTCACCCGGCGACGGGCAAGGTCTCGACCGACAAGCTGTACGACGGCATCATCTTCCACCGCATCATCAAGCAGTTCATGCTGCAGGGCGGCGACCCGCTGGGCCAGGGCATCGGCGGCCCCGGCTACGAGTTCGACGACGAGATCCACCCCGAGCTCAACTTCAACGAGCCTTACGTGCTCGCCATGGCCAACGCCGGCAAGCGCGCGGGCAAGGGAACCAACGGCTCGCAGTTCTTCATCACGACCGTGCCCACCCAGTGGCTGCAGGGCAAGCACACCATCTTCGGCGTCGTCGCCGACGAGGAGTCGAAGCGCGTCGTCGACGCGATCGAGGCCGTCCCCACGAACGCCAGCGACAAGCCGCTCAATGACGTCGTCATCGAGAGCGTCACTGTCGAGCAGGTCTAGAACCACCGCGCGTGACGGATTCCGAACGCAATCCGGACAACTTCTGCTACCGGCATCCTGACCGGCAGAGCTTCATCATCTGCCAGCGGTGCGGTCGCACCGTGTGCTCGGAATGCCAGACGCAGGCCGCCGTCGGCGTGCACTGTCCGGAGTGCGTTCGCGAGGCGAGGCAGAGCGCACCGCGCGTCAAGCCCGTCGCCGTGACGCGCATCCGCTCGTCGATGCGGTCGACGAGCGGAGTGCCCGTCGTGACGTACTCGCTCATCGGCATCAACCTCGCGCTCTACCTCGCCACCTGGGTGTCGGGCGGGGCGCTCTACCAAGCGCTCGCCTACTGGCCGCCGCTCACGGCCTCCGAGCCGTGGCGCATGATCACCTCGGCCTTTATGCACTCGCCATCGTCGATCCTGCACATCCTGTTCAACATGTTCTCGCTGTTCATCTTCGGACCGATCATCGAGAACCTGGTGGGCCGGGGGCGCTTCATCGCCCTCTACCTGCTGGCTGCGCTCGGCGGCTCGGTCGGGGTGCTGCTGCTCTCGCCGGGATCCGTCGTCGTCGGGGCATCCGGTGCGATCTTCGGCCTGCTCGGCGCGTTCTTCGTCATCCAGCGCCGTCTCGGCGGAAACAGCATGCAGCTGCTCGTCGTCGTCGGCCTGAACCTGGTTCTCGGGTTCATCGTTCCCGGAGTCGCGTGGCAGGCGCACCTCGGCGGCCTGATCGTGGGAGCCGGAGTCGCCGCCATCTACACGGCGACCCGGCGCAGACAGCAGCGGACCGTTCAGGCGGTCGCCGTCGCGGGCGTGGCGGTGGCCCTCGTCGTTATGACGATCGTGGCCGTCGCCGTCTAGCCTGGCGAGCCGGGAAGTTATCCACAGGGTTGTTCACAGTGGGGATAATTACACCGGTGTAGTTAGCCCTTAAAACAGGCGGAAGTCGCTGTTTCTAGCGCCAGCGTGTCGTCATCAGGAAGCCGACGAACATGATGCCGAAGCCCACGAGGATGTTGCCGGACCCGAGCGAGGGGATGGGCAGCTGAGTGCTGCCGCTCACGTAGAAGACGATGATCCAGATCAGCCCGATCAACATAAAGCCGAACATGATGGGCTTGAACCACACCGCGTTGGGAGCCTGCTCGCCTGAGCGTGCCTCGACGGGGCGGTCGGTCTTCGTGCGTTCGCTGCGGGCCATGGCAAAAATCTTATCGTGAAACGGCCGGGCCCCGTTGTAGGGCCCCTGCTGGCAGGCGAATACAGAGAACCCGGGCCGTAGACTCAAGGGATGTCCGAGCTCGAGCCCCTTCGCGAGGAGGCCGCGCCGCGCCGTCCGCGCCGCGCGAAGCTGTCGCTCGTGGGAGTGCTCGGCGAGCTCCTCGTCACCGCCGGGGTGCTGGTGCTGCTGTTCCTCGGTTGGCAGGTCTGGCTCAACGACATCATCGTCGGCGCAGAGCAGACCTCCGCGGCGAACGAGCTCGCCGAGAAGTGGGACGACGCCCCCGCGACGTCGACGCCCGACGTCGCCGCGACCCCCGACCCGACCGCCACGGCGGAGGCGCCAGCGGCCCCCGTCGACCCCGGCGAGCCCGTGATCGCGGCGAGGCCCGCGACGGCGGAGTCGTTCGCGAACCTCATCGTGCCCCGCCTCGGCGCGGACTACCGCCGGCCCATCGCCGAGGGTGTGGGCTTCAACGTGCTGAACAACCGCAAGACGGGTGTCGGCCACTACCCGCAGACGCAGATGCCGGGCGAGGTGGGCAATTTCGCCATCGCCGCCCACCGCACCACCTACGGCGCACCCTTCCACGACATCAACACCCTCCTCGTCGGAGACAGCATCTACGTCGAGACCGAAGACGGCTGGTACCAGTACGTGTACCGCGGCACGGAGTATGTGCGACCGACCGGCGTCGGCGTGCTCGAGCCCGTTCCCCAGGTCGCCGGAATGGCCGCGACCGACAGGGTGATCACTCTCACCAGCTGTCATCCGTATTTCTCATCGGCGGAACGCGTGATCGCGTACGGCGTCTTCGAGACCTGGTTCCCACGCGCCGGCGGGCCGCCCGCCGAGATTGCTACGCTCGTAGAGGCAGGAGGCAACTGATGTACGCAGCCCTGTGGCGACTTCTGCCCGGACCCCTGTGGGTGCGGATCATCACCGCGACGGTCGTGGTCGCGGCGGTGCTCGCGGCCCTGGTCGTCTGGGTGTTCCCGCTCGTGAACGAACTCTTTGTACCCCCGGAAGTGACGGTAGGCGAATGACCCGAGTACTCGTTGTCGACAACTACGACAGCTTTGTCTACACGCTCAACGGCTATCTGCTGCAGCTGGGCGCCGAGACCACCGTGGTGAGAAACGATTCCTTCGGGGCGGATGACGCGGCGTCCTACATTGCGGACTTCGACGCCGTGCTGCTTTCTCCCGGTCCCGGCACACCCGCTGCGGCGGGTGTCTCTATCCCGATCGTGAAGGCCGCCATGCGGTCGGGACAGCCGCTGTTCGGCGTCTGCCTCGGCCATCAGGCGATCGCGGAGGCGATGGGCGCCACCGTGACCCACGCCGACGAGCTCATGCACGGCAAGACGTCGCTCATCGAGCACGACGACAGCGGCTTCTACTCGGGAGTTCCCCAGCCGTTCCGTGCGACCCGGTACCACTCGCTGGCCATCGTCGACGGCACGGTACCGAGCGAGCTCGAGGTGACGTCGCGCACCGACGGCGGCGTGATCATGGGCGTCAAGCACGTCGAACTGCCGATCTACGGCGTGCAGTTCCACCCGGAGTCGGTGCTCACCGAAGGCGGCTACCGCATGGTGGGCAACTGGCTCGCGGTCGCCGGGCTGCCGGAGGCCGCAGAGACGGCCAAGGGCCTCTCTCCGCTCGTCACGATCGACTGACCGTTCCGCGGGCCGTTACGGCTTCGCGCAGTACTTGATGGTGACGGCGGACTTCTGCGGAGCGTCGCCCTTGAGCGACTGGGCCGAGACCTTGCCGCCGGAACACGCGCGGTCGGGGTCGGTGCTGACCGTCAACTGCATGGCGGTGAGAGCGGTCGTCGCGGCACCGACGTCCTGCCCCGCGACATCCGGAATCTGCACGAGGCCGTTGGAGACCGTCAAAGCGACGGCGGTCCCCTGCGGGACGGACTCGCCGGGGGCCGGGACCGACGACACGACGATGCCCGCCTTGAGACTGGCCGAGTAGGCGGGCGTCGGCTCGCCGGCGGTGAGGCCGGCGGCGACGAGGTCTGCCGCCGCTGCCGCCTGGTCTTTGTTGACGATCTGCGGGACCTTGACGGTCTCCGCGCCGCTCGACACGTAGACGGTGATCTCCTGGTCGGGGCTGACGGTGACGCCGGCCTCCGGCTTGGTGCGCACGATGACGCCGGCCGGGAACTCGGCGCTCGCTTCGTCGACACGCACAGAGACGAGCTTGTCGTCGGTGATGGCGGCCGAGCCCTCTTCCCACGTCGTGCCGACGACGGTAGGAACGGGGATGGCGACGTTCTGCGTGTACGACGTCGACTGCTCGGTGAGGCTGAGGGTCCACAGCACGACCGCGACGATCATCGCGATCATGACGACGACTCCGCCCCAGATCCAGGCCACGGGGGGCCGGTTCTGCGTGCGGGGGATGCGGTCGTTCTGGTCGACATTGAGCTGACGGAAAGTGGCCTCGGTGCCGACGACGGCATTCGGGTTGACGCCGAAGAGGGTGGCGTTGAAGTCGGCCGGCTTGGTCGACTTGCGGGCCGGGATCGCGCCCTGGGCCGCGGTCTCCGCGTCGATGCGGAACTCTCCCGCGGTCTGGAAGCGCTCGAAACGGTCTTTCGCCATGGCGCGCAGCACGACGGCGTCGAGGGCTGGCGAGACGCGCGGGTTCGCGGCGCTCGGCGGCAGCGCCTGCTGGTTGACGTGCTGGTACGCGACGGCGACCGGGTTGTCTCCCGTGAAGGGGGCGCGACCGGTGAGCATCTCGAAGAGCACGATGCCGGTGGAGTACAGGTCGGTGCGGGCGTCGACTGCCTCGCCGCGCGCCTGCTCCGGGGAGAAATACTGCGCCGTGCCGACGATGGTGCTGGTCTCGGCGATGCTCGCCGAGGAGTCGGAGATCGCGCGTGCGATGCCGAAGTCCATGACCTTCACCTGGCCGTTGGAGGTCACCATGATGTTGCCAGGCTTGACGTCGCGGTGCACGACTCCTGCACGATGCGAGTACTCGAGGGCGGTGAGCACCTGCGAGATGATGCGCACGGCTTCGGCGGGGTCGAGCGGCCCCTCGGCGATCATGTCCTTGAGCAGTCGGCCGTCGACGAACTCCATGATGATGAACGGAACCTGCACCTCGGCACCGTCGTCTTCGACGACGGTCTCCTCGCCGGCGTCGAAGATTCGGACGATGGTCGGATGCGCCATCTTGGCCGCTTCCTGCGCCTCGCGTCGGAAGCGGCTGCGGAAGGCGGGGTCGGTGGCGAGCGTGGGCTTGAGGAGCTTGATCGCCACGCGCCGACCGAGACGGGAGTCGGTGCCGACGTGCACGTCGGCCATGCCGCCGCGGCCGATGAGGTCGCCGACCTGATACCTGCCTGCGAGCAGGCGTACAGTCTGGGCTACGCCTTCAGTCACGAACTATCTCCCGGTTGGCTAATTTTCTCTGTCAGTGTATCCGCTGGAACCTTGGCAACCGCCCTACGGTGCGGCTACGACCGTGATGTTCGTGGCGGCCGACGGGGGCGACTGGATGTCGCTGCACTGGACGAAGTAGCTGACGGTCACGGTGCCCGGGTTGTCGGGCAGCTTGATCGACATCGCGGTCACGCCGGCACCGACCGGGTTGGCCGGAGGGCTGACCATCGTTCCGCCGCCGCCCACCGTGAAGGTATATCCGGTGAGGTTGTGACCGGCGGGGCATCCCGCGTACTGCGACCACGAGACGTTCACCGTCGTGCCGGCGACCTGGTCGCCCTGCGGGCCGGCGACGGGCGACGGCTGCGGGGCGGTGGGCGGTGCGGCGACCGGACCGTAGAAGGTGACGGCGACGGTGGACTTTGCGGGCACCGGTCCGGTCGGGCTTACGGCGTAGGAGAGTCCGACCTCCGAGGCCGACGGTGCGGCGTCGCCGAGTCGGGTCTCGAGCAGGAGTCCGACGGCGGTGAGACGCTCGCGCACCTGCGACTCGGTGGCGCCGATGAGGTCTGCCTCGTTCACGACGACGGGCGGCGCGGCGGAAGGGGTGGTGGGAGCAGCCGACGTCGGAGGAGCGCTCGACGATGTCTTCGTCTGCGTCTCGACCGGCTTCTCGTCGTCGGGGCTCGCGACGAGGGAGATGATCACGGCGATGAGCGCGACGGCGAGCACCGACACGATGATGATGAGCGGCCACATCCATGGGTTGCGCTTGGAGCTCTGCTCCGGGATGGCGGCGGTCGTCGCCGGGTCTGTCGCATCGAGCAGACGGGTGGTCGCCTGCGTCTGGCCGTAGTTGGCGCCCGCGGTCGCGGCGAGAGATCCGCTGCCCAGGATGCCGGGCACGGCGACGGCGGCCGCCGACACGTCGCCGCGGCGCAGCGCCGTGGCGGCGCGTGCGAGATGCGCGGCCGAGGAGGGACGGTCGGCGGGGTTCTTCGCGATGCACGAGTACACGAGGTTGCGCACCGGCTCGGAGATGGTCACCGGCAGCTCGGGGGGCGTCTCGTTGATCTGCGCCATCGCGATCGCCACCTGCGACTCGCCCGTGAACGGACGTCGGCCGGCGAGGGCCTCGTAGGCGACGATGCCGAGCGAGTAGATGTCGGTGGTGGGAGACGCGGAGCGGCCGCTCGCCTGTTCGGGCGAGAGGTACTGCACGGTGCCCATGACCTGACCGGTCGCGGTGAGCGGCACCTGGTCGGCGATGCGCGCGATTCCGAAGTCGGTGATCTTGACGCGGCCGTCGGGTGTGATGAGCAGGTTGCCCGGCTTGATGTCGCGGTGCACGAGCCCCGCTGCGTGGGCGGCGGAGAGTGCAGAGGAGGTCTGCGCGACGATGTCGAGAACGCGGTCGGTCGACAGCACGCGCTCGCGCTCGAGGATCGCGCTGAGCGCCTCGCCGGGGACGAGCTCCATCACGAGGTAGGCGCTGCCCTCCTCTTCGCCGTAGTCGAAGACATTGGCGATGCCCTCGTGGTTGACGAGGGCGGCGTGGCGCGCCTCGGCGCGGAAGCGCTCGAGGAACCCGGGGTCGCCGAGGTACTCGTCCTTGAGGATCTTGATCGCGACGGTACGTCCGATGACGAGGTCGGTCGCCTGCCAGACTTCGCCCATACCGCCGATCGCAACGCGACTCGACAGTTGGTATCTGCCCCCGAAAGTGAGGCCACTGGTGGGTCTCATTTGTTTAGCACCGCCTCTAGTACTTTCTTTGCGATTGGAGCTGCGACCGAATTTCCGAACCCGGACTGGCCGAGGCCACCACCGTTCTCGACGACCACCGCGACGACGACTTCTGGATCTTCCGCTGGCGCAAACCCTGTGAACCAGAGGGTGTACGGCTCGCCCGGACCGGTCTCTGCTGTGCCGGTCTTGCCTGCAACGTTGACTCCGCTAATTCTTGCATTTCCGCCGACACCGTTGGACACCGCACTGGTCATCATCTGCGTCATAGTTTCCGCCGTTTCGCTCGTCATCGGAGTGTTGTAGACAGTGGGCTGCAGGGTCTCTTTGACTGTCAGGTCGGGAGCAAGGATGCTCTCGATCAGCGTGGGCTGCATCAGCGCCCCGTCGTTCGCGATCGCGGCGGAGACCATGGCGATCTGCAGCGGCGTCACGCGCACGCTGGCCTGTCCGAACGACGACAGCATCAGCTGGGCGTCGCTCTCGGTCTGCGGGTAGACGCTGGGGGTGGTGCTCATCGGCACGTCCATGCTCGAGCCGAAGCCGAACAGGGCCGCCTGCTTCTCGATCGCGTCGTAGCCGAGTGCCAGGCCGAGCTCGGCGAAGGGGATGTTGCAGGAGAGCCGGAACGCGGTCGCGATCGTCACCGTCGGCGCGCCGCCGCAGGCGCCGCCCTCGGAGTTGGTGATGACCGAGCTGCTGCCGGGCAGGGTGAGGCTGGGCGGGTTCGGGAACTCGCTGTCGGCCGTGTAGCTGCCGCTCGCGAGGGCGGCGGATGCCACGACGAGCTTGAACACGGATCCGGGCGTGTAGAGGTCGCCGGCTATCGCGCGGTTGGCGAGGGGCTTGGCCGGGTCTGCGGTGAGGGCGTCGTAGGTCTCGAGCACCTGCGGCGTGTTGTGCACGGCGAGCAGGTTGGGGTCGAACGACGGCTTCGACACCATGGCGAGGATCGCGCCGGTCTTCGGGTCGAGGGCGACGACCGAGCCGGCGTTCTCGCCGAGCGCGTCCCACGCCACCTGCTGGAGGCCGCCGTCGATGGTGAGCTCGACCGCGTCGCCGGTGGGCGTCGCCCCGGTGAAGAGCCGGTTGATCTGGTCGAAGAACTGCGCGTTGGAGGTTCCGCTCAGGGTGTCGTTGAGGGCGCCCTCGATGCCGGTGGTGCCCTGGTTCAGGGTGAAGTACCCGGTGACGGGCGCGTACAGCGGCCCGTTGGAGTAGACGCGCTGGTATGGCACGTCGCCGTCGACCGGGTCGGACTGGGCGATCGGCACTCCGTCGACGAGGATCGGCCCGCGCTTGGTCGAGAAGCTGTCGAGCGTCGTGCGGGTGTTGCGGGCGTCGGCCCGCAGCTCGTCTGCCGCGACGACCTGGATGACACTGCTCGAGGTGAACAGCGCGACGAACATCAGCAGCACGACGATGCTGACGCGTTTGAGTTCCTTGTTCATTCTTCGATCACCGCCCTCGGTTGGTTTCGTACAGTGTCGGACAGCCGCAGCAGCAGCGCGGCGATGATCCAGTTGGCGACCAGCGACGATCCGCCGGCCGCGAGGAACGGCGTTGTCAGTCCCGTCAGCGGGATCACCCGCGTGACACCGCCCACGACGATGAACACCTGCAGGGCGATGACGAACGAGAGCCCGATGCCGAGAAGGCGACCGAAGTCGTCCTGACCGGCGAACCCGATGCGGAAGCCGCGCGAGACGAACAGCAGGTACATCGCGAGAATCGCGAAGAGCCCGATGAGGCCGAGCTCCTCACCCAGGCTGGCGATGATGTAGTCGCTCTCGGCGAGGGGCACGATGGCCGGCCTGCCCTGTCCGAGCCCGGACCCGATCAGCCCGCCGCTCGCCAGGCCGAAGAGCCCCTGCACCAGCTGGTAGCTGCCGCCGTTCTGCTCGAAGATCTCGGGGTTGAAGGCGTCGAGCCAGGCGGCGAAGCGCCCGTTGACGTAGCTGAGTGTCTGGCTCGCGACCAGAGCACCCGCCAGGAAGAGGGTGAGGCCGAGGATGATCCAGCTCGCCCTGCCCGTTGCGACGTAGATCATCACGAGGAACAGCCCGAAGTAGAGCAGCGAGGTTCCGAGGTCGCGTTGGAAGATGAGGACGCCCATCGAGGCGACGAAGACGATGAGGATGGGGCCGAGGTCGCGGGCGCGCGGGAAGGTCATGCCGAGGAACTTGGTACCGACCATTGAGAGCGAGTCGCGCGCGGTGACGAGATAGCCGGCGAAGAAGATCGCGAGGGCGATCTTGCCGAGCTCGCCCGGCTGGAACGAGAAGGGGCCGACGTCGATCCAGATGCGGGCGCCGAAGCGCTCGGAGCCGATGAACGGAAGGAGCGGGAGCAGCAGCAGTGCGATGCCCGTGAACATGGACACGAAGCGGTACCGGAGGAGCACCCGGTGGTTGCGCACGACGAGCAGCACGACGATGGCGAGGATGATCGCGATCGCGGTCCAGACGATCTGCCGGATCCCCGCCGCCTCCCAGCCGGTGAGGCCGTCGGCGATGTCGAGGCGGTAGATCATGGCGATGCCGAGGCCGTTGAGCACCGTTATCACCGGGAGGATGAACGGATCGGCGTCGGGCGCCACGAAACGCATGACGGTGTGCATCGCGAAGGTCAGAACGGCGAGGCCGAGGCCGAAGGTGAGCAGACTCGAGTCGATCTCGCCGAGCGCACCCAGCTGCACGAGGCAGATGGCGCTCGCGTTGATGAGACTGGCGAAGATCAGCAGCAACAGCTCGAGGTTGCGCAGCCGCGCCGGCACGCGCAGCTTCAGCCGGATCGTGTTCGTGAAGGTGGCGCGTTGGCCCGCCTCGATCGGGTGGCCGATCGCGGCGGTGGGCGCGGTGGGGCTACTGGGAACTGACATCGGACAGCTGGTCGACGATGCGCTCGGCATCGCTCAGATCGGAGGTGTTGATGGTGGCTTCCACGGTGTCGCGCATGTAGCTCGGCAGGTCGTCGAGGTCGATGGAGGTGGTGCGGTACACGGTGGACAGGCTGATCGGCCCGATGCCCTGCTGCACGCCCTGGAAGATCGCGACGTTGCCCTCGCTCTGTCCCACGTAGAACCGGGTCTGCGTCCACTGGTACGCGGCGAACGCACCGGCCAGGGTTGCGAGGATGATCAGGATCAGACCCACCAGCCAGATGACCTTGCGGCGCTTGGCGCGTCGCCGGTCTTCGAGGATCAGCTCGTCGAGATATCCGTCAGACTCCGGTTCGAAGTGCGAGTCGTCGGGCTTGGTGACCTTGAGCGGGTGCAGCAGCAGCGCGGGAAGTCGCAGCGGCTTGCGCGCGGTGTCGCCGTCGAAGACGAGCGGGCTGGCGGCAGAACCGACGGTGAGCGGCGGCACGTGGGCCGAAGTGCCCGACTCGTCGATGTCGACGAGCACGACGGTGACGTTGTCGGGGGCGCCCTGGTCGAGGGCCTCTTTCACGAGGCGCTCGGCGGCGGCGTCCGCATCGTCGATCGTGCTCATCGCGGCGAAGATCTTGTCGTGCGAGACGTAGCTGCTGAGGCCGTCGGAGCAGAGCAGCCAGCGGTCGCCGGGCTGCGTGGCCATGATCGAGGTGTCGATCTCGGGTGTGGCGTCGACGTCGCCGAGAACGCGCATCAGCACGGAGCGGCGCGGGTGCACCGCGGCCTCCTCCTCGGTGATGCGGCCGCTGTCGACGAGGCGCTGCACGAAGGTGTGGTCGGCGGTGACCTGGGTGAGCTCGCCCTCCCGCAGCAGATAGATGCGGGAGTCGCCGATGTGGGCGATCACCACCTGGCCGTTGACGAGGATCAGCCCGCTCACCGTCGTACCCATTCCGGTGAGCTCGGAGTGGTCGAAGACCGTCTCGGCGAGCTGCGCGTTCGCGGCGGTGAGAGCCGTGTGCAGCGCGAACTCGGCGTCGCTGCCGGAGACGAACTGACGGTCGGTCTCGATGATGCGCTTTACAGCGATGGCGGATGCGACGTCGCCGCCTGCGTGGCCGCCCATCCCGTCGGCAACAACGAACAGGTATTCACCGGCGTAGCCGCTGTCCTGATTGTTGGCGCGGATCTTCCCCACATGGGAGACCGCGGCGCTCTTGCCGGGGGCCACCGCGCTACCGCCGGAGTTCGAAACTGGTTGTGCCGATCGTGACTGGCGTGTTGAGGGGGACCTGCGTGGGCACGATCACCCGTGTGCCATCCAGGAAGGTGCCATTCGTTGAGTCTAGGTCTTGGATGACCCAGCCCTCGTTCCAGTTGAGCAGGCGCGCGTGGTGGGTCGACGTGTAGTCGTCGCGAATCACGAGGCCCGAATCGCTCGACCGGCCGATGGTGAGCTGCTCGGGCGGGAGCTGGATCTCGAGTCCCTCCTTCGCGCCGCCCGTGATGACGAGACGGCTGGCGCCGGAAGACGAGACGGATGCCGCGGCGGGAGCACGCTGCACGGCCGGGGTCGCCGCAGCCATGGGCATCGGGGCGGGAGCGGGAGCCGCGACATCGCCACCGGCGGGCAGTTTGCGCACCTTCTGGCCGAAGAGGTCGGTGCGCAGCGCGTAGACGACCGCGAACACGAAGGCCCACATGAGGCCGAGGAAGGCGACCTTGAGGACGAAGAGGGTCAGTTCACTCGTCATCGTCGGTTGCCCCTGTCATCGCGCAGATCAGAATACTGGTCTACGTCGGCCGCCTGTGCAAGCACGCGGAAGACGATGTGGGTTCGACCGATGTCGATGACCGAGTCGGGGGCGAGCGGCGCCCGGTCGACGCGGTTGCCGTTGAGCAGGGAGCCGTTGGTGGATCCGAGGTCGTTGACCTCGGCGCGCTTGCCGTCCCAGAGCACTTCGACGTGCTTGCGGGAGATGCTCGAGTCGTCGACGGTGATGTCCGCATCCGACCCGCGTCCGATCACGGTACGTGACTTGGTGATGGGGTACCGCTTGCCGGCGACATCGAGCACGGGGGTCCAGGCGACGGTGCCCTTCACGTTGACCGAGGTGACCTCGATGATGCCCTCGCTCTGGCCCTGGACGTTCTCGAGCGTGATGGAGATGCCGCCGGAAAAGGAGTAGTGCTGGGCTGCGGCGTGGCGCTGCACCAGCTGGGTGAGCTCGTCGATGAGCGCCGGGCCGATCGCGTTCATGCGGTCGTAGTCCATCGGCGCGAGGCGCACGGTGAAGCGGTTGGGCACGAGAATGCGGTCGCGGGAGACGACTGCCGCCTTGGTGTCGAGTTCGCGTCGGAGCGCGCTCGTGATCTCAACGGGCTGCACGCCGCTCTTGAAGGTCTTGGCGAAGGCACCATTGACTGCCCGCTCAAGCCCTCGTTCGAAGCTGTCAAGAAGCCCCAAGGATTTCCTCTTCCGCACCTAGTGAATATGACGATGTTAGCTGGTGGGCTTGGGAGTCACCGCGAACGCTCACTTTTTACCCCCGGAGGATGACGCCGCCTGGGACCCGGGGAGGACGGCCGCGCACTCGGACCCCTCCGCGCTGTGATAATCTCACTGGGTTGGCGCGAGTGGCGGAATTGGTAGACGCGCACGGTTCAGGTCCGTGTGTTGGAAACGACGTGGGGGTTCAAGTCCCCCCTCGCGCACAGGGGGTCAATTGCATAACCGGCACCAATGGTTTGCAAAACCCCAAGAAAGCGAAAAGGCCCCCGGGAAACCGGGGGCCTTTTGTTGTTACTTCAGCTGATCTGTGGACCAGTGCTCTGTCAGCAGCCATTCGCGTGGGCCGGGGAGGGCGTCTGTGTTGCCAGTGGCGGCGTTAGGGCGCGCCGAACAGTCCTCTCAAACGGTGAATCGAAGTGGGATCGCCCAGCGCGCTACGTGGTGAGAGGCGGAGGCACGACACGCTTGGGCGTTCGTGTCCGCTTCGGCTTCACAGGCGCGGCGTCTTTATCGTCCGGCTCAGCTAACGAAAATTCGCCCCATGGAGCGATGCGATCTTCGCGGCTGCGTCGTTTTTCTCGTCGTGCTTTCTGACGTTCGATACGTACTTCTTGGTCTGCGGCTGATTTGGCGAGCAGTTGCTTGTCGCGGAAGCTTTGGATCCGGCGCAGGTTTGCTGTCGCGACCGTGAATGTGATGAGGAGGAACTGTGCGGCGTATCCGCGGAGGCGTCTGCGGGCGGCGTTCTCGAGGTCTTCCTTCGCGCCGTCTTTGGCGTAGGCGTTAGTTCCTTCGATTCCGTTGCGGTCGACCGCGTACTCGCGGGACCATCGTTCGCTTCCGTATTGGAGGTCTTGGGCTTGTTTGGCGCCGGCCGTCGCGGGGATCGTGACGGAGGTCTTGTTTGTGCAGATCGCTCCGCGACTGTTCTCGTCGGGGTAGTTCTCGATGGTGACGGCGCCGTCGCTGAGTTCGGTGGTGGAACAACCCTCGGCGAGGGGGCATCGCGCGGTCGCGCCGGGGCCACGAGCGGGGCACATCATGGCGACGCTGCCCTTAGCGTCGGGCTTTTCTTTCGCCCTGAGCATGTAGTTGCGGCGTTCGGCGATCCGTAGACGCCACGTGTGCGCGTCGATCTCGCCGGCGCGGAGGAGAATCGTCGCGTTGACCAGGTCTTCGCGCATCGACGGGCAGTACCAAGCGCCTTCGACCTGCATCGCGCCAGCGTATTCTTCTCCGCTGCCTCTTCCGAGCTGCTCTGTCTTGTAGTCCATCACCATCGTGTGACCGAGGGCGCGGACGGGGAGCTGGAAGTCGGCAGCTTTGGCCGAGGCGCCGTAACCGCGGTCGCCGACAACACGGCCTACCTTGAGCTGGCGGCGGGATATGTCCGTGTAGATGTCGGTGGCGGTGCGAATGAGGTTCGTGGCCGGGACGGTCATGCCGATGCCGGTGATCAGTTTCGGGAAGCTCGCGATCTCGTCCGGCTCGTGGTTGGTCTGCACGACGATGGTGAGATCCCAGCCGAAAACGGCTTTCTTGATGCTCTTCTTCGACCCTTCTTCGACGACGTTGTGGTCGTGATCGCGACGGTACCAGCCGGCGCTCGGGTCGTTCGGACCGTGGGTTCCGCCGAACGGTGCTCCGCGTTTGCCATAGGCGGGGACGACGGTCGCGTCGATGCAGGTGTCGCCTTCCCAGAACTTTGCGTACTCTTCGGGCACCATGTCGATCGTCGCTTGGAGGAGGTCGTTGTTCACCCGTTCCAATCGACGCTGCTTCACGCCGAGCTCGTCGGCGGTCCAACGCTCCTTCATTTCGTCGACCTCCTTGTTCGTCGGGAACTTGCCGCGCTTTGTGGAGGTGTGAGGTTTCGGGTCGATGGTGCCGAGGGCGCGGCGGAGCGACCTGTAGATCGGGCTGTACCACTGCGACTTGCTGCGTCTCTCACCGTTGACGTCTGCCATGGCACCGTCGAGGCCCAGGTAGGCCGCCGATTCGGGAGACAGCCGGGACATGGCGACGACCGCCATTTCGTCGACAAGCTGGGACGAGTGCTCGACTGTGAGGAGCAACAGAAGGATGAGGGCAGTCCGGGTCGTGACCGTCGCGGTTCTCGGTCGCCCGCCCGGTCCCTTGACAGTCGCGACGGCATCTTCCGCCTGCCACTTGTCGATGAGGATGGCTATGCCCGCGCTGTCGATAATTGACGCGATGAAAAGGACTTGCTGGTGAGGAAAGACGCTGGTGTTCCCGACGAAACGTCCGTCCGGGACCCCGGCCCACAGGGCCTTGATCGACTCCTGATATGCGGTGTCAACTCTCACCGTTGCCTTGACCGATGCCTTCTTCCCCGTTCTGACGACCGGCCCCAAACCCGACTTCATGCTCGTGCCATACGGAACGCGGCGGTCAGCGTTGCGTCGTCCGGAACGGCGGCAAAACGCTCGAGGCGCTCGAGCGAGGATAGAGATTTCGATCCGAGCGCGTGCATGAGCGCGAACACGGGTGTTCTGGCGTTGATGTGTTCGACGATCCACGTGGATCGGAGTCGTTCGACCTTGAATGCGGCTCCTTCGTTCGCGACCGTGTTGATGAAGCGTGCGGCGTACAGCGCCGGAGTCGTCGGTCGCTCGTCCTTGTGGAAAAGATGCTGGCCTGCGAGCGGCGACTCCAGCAGCCGTCGGACGTCCTCTTCCCAAGACGCCAGGCATGTCACGGTTCGTGGTTTCTTTCCCCCGACGCGGACGTGGAGACCATTCGGGGTCGATTCAATTCGGGAAGCGGGGAGGTCGATGATCTCGGTGGTGTTCAGAGCGAATCCGGCGCCGAGGGCGAGCAAAGTCATCCAGTTGTGGCGACGGACAGCTGTGCTTCTGGTGGCACCCTGATTGCGGAAGCGGGCGAGCTCGCTCGGCTTATACGGCGCAAACGTTTCAGCGCGGAACTTCGGACCGGCGTCGCGACGTTCTGGGTCGTAGTCAACTAGCTGAGCGCTCACGCGAAGTAGTCGGAGTCTCACAAGGCGCTGGGTGACCGGGCTGATGTTCGATACGCCCTTGCGGATGTACGCGTCGATGTTGGACCCGATTAGAACCGACTCTCTCGTCAACGGAAGACAGGCGATGTTCACGGACCAGATGACGAGACCGGAGAGCGTGCTCATATAGAAGCGGGCCTCCTGCTCGCTCTTGGTTTGCATCTCCGTCACGGCGGACCGCGTGAATTCCTGCACTGCCTCATTCCAAAGTCGCGGAGGAGCAAGCGGCGTGAAGTTGCGGATTACTCCATCGATGTCATCGAAAACGTGTCGATAACTATAAACATCTGTTAGGGTGCTTTCAAGAGGTGCTGGCGTCGTCATTACTCTGCGGCGCCTTCCGTGTCGTCTACGCTCGAGTCATGTCCCGGCCGTTCCGCTCCTCGCCCAGCGAACGCACGAAGAAATGGCCCGACGTGCCCTCCGACGACACCAGCGGCGAGGTCGCCCGGCAGTTCGTCTTGAACCTGCAGGCTGCCATGGACGGCATGAGCCTCCGCGGTGCTGAAGAACTCACTGGCGTTGACCACTCGAGCATCCAAGGGATCCTGCAGGGCCGCACCTGGCCGGATCTCGAGACGATAGCGAAACTTGAGAACGGGTTTCGGACGGTCCTCTGGCCGGGTCTGGTTGACCTGGACTGAGCGCATCGGTTCGCCGAAATACGCTCGGTCGACGCTTGTCTCGGACTGATGGATTTGGTTGCCGTAGAAGGCTGAGTAGGTTTTCACACTAGAACCACGCGCGGCACTAGATCGTATTCTGCTCTAGAGCGCTCGTTGAGTGCGCTGAAGACGCACATCCGGGAATTAACTTCGTCAAGAGAGAGCTAACAGCGCACACTCGACTATGCTCAACCAGTGGCCGACTCGCGATACGTACCGCGCGACTACGCGCTCAACCCCCTCCATTTCGGCAGTCTGACGAAGCTCGTCCAGTGGCGCGAAAACATGACTTCAGTCGCCGATCTCGACCGTCTGAGGGCGGCTCAAGCTCAGCATAAGTACGCCCATCTGATCCGGTCGTCGATACGTTCGAGCGGCCCGGGTACGACGAAGGCATTCGCCGAGGTGAATCGGCTGAACTACGCACGCTTCTCGCGAATGTTGCGCGGCGAGATCATCATGCGACTCGAAGACGTGGCGACGGCTGAGCGACTGCTGCCCGGGGTGTTTGCCCCCGCGAGCCGGCCGAACGGGCTCGTCGAGAGCTATTGAACGTCTGGCGCTAGCGCCGCGCTTGGGTGAACCCGCGGATGGCTCCCTTCGCGGTGCCCCGCCGGCATCCGTGTCGAGGACAACGATCGATGCGATCCGGCGAGGCGCAAGCGCGGATGTCACGTGACCGAACGCGCCCCGGCATCCACCGCGTGGCTGCCGGGGCTGATAGGTCAGGCTCGAACGAGGCCTGACCTCGCAAAGTAACTCTCGAACTCAGAGTTGCCCGACAACTGATTGATGAGCTGAGCAAGCAGGAACTCCCACTTCGAGACCCGGTGTTCCCAAGTGGCATTGTCGAACTCGAACGGTCCGCCATCGTCGGTGCGGACGGTTCGGTAATTGGGGAGGATGGCGCGGTGGCCGTCGACGACGTAGAGCACGTTTCGGTCGACGAGCGAGCCTGCGTAGAACACATCCACGAACATCGATCGGACTTTCTTATCGGGGAAGTCCGACCATGGGTAATCGCCGTCTTCGTTGGTCTCGTGCTCATAACCCCACTCGAGCGATACGTTCACGTCACTGTGTAGAACTGCTCGGTTGTAATGGCTGTGACTAGTGCCCGTGTAGTTGTCACCTTCTACAAATGGGCGATCGTGGTAGTAAGGGCCGACCACGAGCTGGTGCCAGTATTCGTCGTTCGTTTCGGTGACGGTTTCGCGCAGCTTGCTGAGTTCCATTGAGTGCCTCTCGGGTGATCCGGGCCGGGTGCCGGTGTTCCGACGGTAGGGGTAGGCACCGACACTTCCGGTTACCGGGCGAAAGAACTCTAAATCGCTTGGCACTTGTTTCTGGAGCCAGCTTTCGAGCAAGTCAGCAGGCGCCGGCGACTTCGAGAAGGTTTACCGTTGCGCCGGCTCCAGCGCGCGTAATCAGTACTACCTCCGGAGGTCCTCCATGTCGGTTTCCCCTTCTCTCACAAATCTCACGTACCTGGTGAACGCCTCGAGGGAGTCCACCCCGGCTGCGCGCATCAGCGCCACTACCGGAACGCCAGTGCTTAGATGGTGGACGATCCAGGTGGCGCGGAGTCGCTGGCTCGTCGGCCGCACTTGCATTGTGCCGCTGCGGACGACGAAGCTCGAGATGAGGTTCGGATAGTTGGCGGTATGGTTTTCACGGAACGCGTAGCTGTCCGCCGGCGACGTCCGAACGCGATCTATGAGAGCTGGCTCCCAGATCCTTCGAACGGGCACCTCACGCCTACGCTCGCCGGCGACCGTCACCGTGACACCTTCGTCCAGTACTGCCAACTGTTCTACACGCAGCTCGCCGATCTCAGAAGCGGAGAGCCCAGCCCCGGCGCCAAGAGCGAGAAGCACGGCAGCGTTCGTCCGTCGGAACAGCGTCGACTGCGACGACGCCCAAATCCGCAGCTGGATCAATTCCGCCCGCGTGTACGGCCTCGACGGGTCCGACGGAGGTAGCGCTCCGAGCCTGCGGAGCGAGACGGTCCTGCCGAGAAGCACCTCGGACATCCTCAGCAACTGCGACCTGAGGTTGCCACGGGCCGCCGGCTTCCAATCTCCGCAGCCGACGGCGATGAACCTGGCGATCGTGTCCCGGTTGAAGATGGTCGGGCGCTCCAGAGGCAGGCCCGCAGTCTGCCACGCCCAAGCCGCCAACCGGGTGGTTGCTACGTTCAGCGTGGCCTCTTTGTATGGCGTCTTCCCTAGGGCGTCGGCCACGGCTTCAGTCACGAACTCCCTGACGGCGAGCCAGACCGCCGTATCGATCGACGGCTCGTACGGCCGATCCGCCTCGCCGTTTGCGCTCGCCACGTCGATTAGAATAAACGCGGTCGACCATCTGTACAAGTGGTCCTTGAAGTTCCGCGCATTGAATAGGAATCGCCGTCTTAAAGTTGCGAGCATCGGCGCCTCAATTGGGACAAACGCGGGGGTCGGGTGCACCTCGAGACCGGCCGTTCAGCACCTGTAAGACGATTGACCTGCGGAACGGTCTGCGAATCAGCAAACGGAAGCCGCTACGGCCGAAATCTCCCCGGTTTGCGACCGTCTTCGGCTCCGTCTCCATCCCACCAATATGGCCGGAGCGCCAGAAATGCGTTCCCGAGTTCCGAGATAGCGGTGCAAGTCCGACGCGACACACAGGGCATCTATCCGTAGGTGCTTCCGATACCGTTGGGGTGCGTCGTTTGGGGCGACTTCGGCAGGGGGACTAGATGATCCACTTTGATAAATTGGGGTCCAAGCTCGTTTCACGACGCTCGGAAGAGCCTGATGTTGAGTGGGGTGTCAGCTACGCCGATGCCAACCACATGGGTGAGGTAGATAGTGCGGGACGCGACCTCATAACTACGCCGCAGCGGCAGATACTGCTCGTGCCGGTCGTCATAATGCATCCCGCAGCCCACGGATACCTCCGCACCCGTGTCGATTTCACCACGGTGCAGGCCGACCAGATCCGGCTTCCGATGGTCCAGACCGTTGATCCGACAGTGGTCGTCCGCATGCAGGACACGCGGCTGACGGTGCTGGACGGCAATTCCAAGCCCTTCTTCACGGTTGATTTGGACGAGCGCACGGCCTGGTTCATCAGGCATCTGGGGAACGTGGGGGTCGTCTTGGTCGGCGAGTCGGGGAAAGCAATTCAGGTGGCAACATTAGCCCTCGGCAGCACGATGCCTTACGCGACGGTCGCCCTCCACAAAGGGAGCGTCGGCGCCAAAGGCCGGGACAATATCTTGCGCGTGTCGGAGGACTGGAAAGCTATCGTGCCTGGCTCGTCCCATCCGTTCTCAGGGCCCGGTCTCGATGCCGACGACCGCCTGTGGGTGTACTACGGCGACCGCAAAAAGATCTTCTTCCCCGCTACCTTTCCACAGTCATGTTTCATCTGCGGCTCGCATGACGTCAATCGGGAGCACTGCACCCCCAAATGGCTCGCGGATAAGCTCCAACTGATGCCGGTCGTGGCCGGGGTGCTCTGCGAGCCCTGCAACAGCAGGCTGGGCAAGTCGCTCGAAGCTCCGGTCAGCCAACTTTTCGACAGAGGAAAGCTAGCGGACCCTGCGAACGGTGCGCTAGTGAATCATTGGATGGCAAAGACAGCCGCCACCCTAGGTGCCGCGGCCAACATCAAGGTTCCGGAGACCTTGCGGCAAAGCGTCGACACTGGCGACTTGGATCCCGGACTCATGATCTGGGCGCGAGCGACCGCGATCGTCACGGAAGCCTTCTTTCGATTCCGCGTCATTAGCTTCACCGCCGAACGCGAAAATCGAGACTGGTTCATTGCGACCTTCGAATTCAACGGCTTCGCGTTCGCCGTTGCTCATCTCCCCGGCGCCGACATAGATGCACCTGACTGGTTCCCTATGACTCATCCGAACCGCAAGGACTTCTCTGCCGGTTCCGCTGGGGTAGAGAAAGTGTTGGCCCATCTGATGACCAGCATCGGGACTCCCATTGACGTCTACGCCGATGCCGAGGGACGCGTACCTCCGCCGCGCACGGCAAAGGGCCCGCGCGGTGTCGGCAAGGCGTGATCGACTTCTGACCGTCTCCCCGCTAGGGAGGAGTCGGTGAAGCCGAAACAGGTGACCTGCCGCCTGTTCAACTCGCCCGACGGAGTTGCTCGCGAGGTGTCCGACCGCAACCCGACCGGCGCCGAGATCCACCCGCCTATGAACCTCGCGGACCCCTCCAAAGCGTGGGCAGTCCGCCCTCGAAGCGCACTTGTCGCGCTACTCGCTATCCGCTACTCGTTCACGAGTCGGTGAAGGCGGCCTGCGTCCGCGACCCTATGCCGCATCCACAAAGGGCACGAACCTGCTGAGCGCAGTCATGCGGCTGACGCCGGCATCCCGCATCAGCTGGACCGCGGGGGCGCCTTCCCGCAGCTGTCGGACGATCCAAGTCGCTCGCATCCTCTGCACGTTGACGGCCGCCGAGCGGTCGGGCGCGAGGAAATTCGTGACCATGTTTTTGCCGCCGGTCGTGCGGTCGGGGCAGAAGATCCAATCCCCAGCACTACCGCCGTCGATCGCTTCTCGGACAGCCTCGGCCCATTCCGGGGAGATTGTGACGGTTCTGGCACGCTGCCCGCGGACGGAGATCGTCAACCCGGATTCGGTCTCGCGGACGTCGGCGCACAGCGCGGCCGTGATCTCGCCGGTGGAAAGGCCCGCGCCCACCCCGAGACCGAGGAGAGCGAACGCCCGCGGTCGCCGTGACGTGGACGAACGGAGGGCCCAATCACGCAGACCCCGCAACTCCCGATCCGAGTACGGCTTGCTAGGCGTGGAGGACGGGAGCGACTCCAACCGCACGCGCGATGCCCGTTCACCCAGGATCGCCTCCGACATCCGCAAAAGGATCGAGCGCCGGTTGCCTCGCGACGCAGGCGAGTATGCCGGAAGACCCCGACGCACGAAGTCCTCGATCGCGCTTGGCGCGAAGAGCTCCTCGGACAGGGGTAGATCAGTTGCCGATCGTGCCCAAGACGCCAAACCTGTGCTCGCCTGGTACAGGTCGTGATCCGCGTAGGCGGTCTTCCCAGCGCATGCCGCGACCGCCGTGTAGATGAAGTCTCTGATGGGTGTCCAGGCCTGCTCGTCGATCCTCGGCGTGTAGTTCATGGTTGTCTCGTTCCGCTCGGGAGGGAGTGAAATTTTCACCTCCCCCTATACATGCGCGGACAACGCCCGAACTCTGGCGCGGGAAGGCCGGGAGCCTACTTCCTGACCCCCGTTGACACAGCAAAATTGTCTATTACTATCGACGCTATGAACTCGCCGACTGAGCCCACCGGCGCCGCGACCCGCGCTCTTCTTGCCGCTGCGGTCGGCGAGCGGCTGACAGAGATCGACTTCAAACGCGCAGGAGAGCTCTACGCGACGCCCGAAGCCCTCGCCGCCCGCATGCTCGAAGCCCTCCCCGACACCCCGGTCACCGACCCGCCCATCGGCTCGTGCTACTCCGCGCCCGCCCTCGCCCGGTGGAAGCAGCTCTCCCGCCAAGCGATCGACCAACAGAGGAAAGCAGGCCGGCTCTTCGGAGCGATGGTCGACCGGCGGTGGCTATTCCCTGCAGTGCAGTTCGACAAATGCGGCCGGCAGTCCCGCGCGTTCGCGGAGCTTCTCTACAGCCATCCCGGCCAAGACCCGGGTCGAGTTCGCAGTCTGGCTCGAGACCGAGGATCCTGCGACGGGCGTCTCACCGCGTCTCGAGCTGCAGCAGGCGCCGGATACACGCACCCCGGATGAGTGTTTCTTTGACGACTTCGTCCCCACCATCATCGAGCCGCCCCGCCGCTCCGCGGACGCACAGGCCTGACTGGTCAAGGACGCGCGGATGAACGTCACAGCGGCTCGCCTTGCGGAGGTCAAAGCTGTCGCGATCGCCGAGTCGCTCACCTCAGCGCAGGCCGCTCGGACCCTCGGCGTGAGCGTGAGCACCGTCCGGCGCATGCGTGAGGACCTGAAATTGTACGCGTTTCCGTACGGGCGCCAGTGGCGGTATCCGGCTTGGCAGTTCCGAAGCGGCGCCGTCATCCCGGGCCTTGAAAAACTCGTCCCTGCGATCACGCTCTCGATGCATCCTGCTTTCGTCCGCGGAATGATGCTGGCGCCGCGGCCAAGACTCGCCGACGGCGAGACGTGGACGACCCCTCGTAGCTTTCTCGTGAACGGCGGCGACCCCGCTCGGGTCGCTTCGATCTTCGAGGAGCTCGCAGCGCTATGACCGATCTCACCTTGCCCGGAGAAACCCGCGTCGCCGTCGCTGGTGACTGGCACGGCAACACAATATGGATTCAAGAGATGATCCCTGCTCTCCACGCTGCGGCGCCGGAGGTCGGGACGATCTTGCACGCCGGTGATTTCGGAATCCTGCCGGGCCCGCGAGGCAAAGGTTTCCTGGCGGCCGTCGACGCGCAGTGCGAGGCGTCAGTGATCGAGCGGGTCCTCGTGACACCGGGAAATCACGACGACTGGACTCGGATGAATCACCGATTCGTATCTCAGCCCGGTGAGGCGATCCGCTTGTCCGACAGGGTCTGGGTTCTACCACGCGGCTTCCGATTCACTCTGGCCGGACGGACGTTCCTTTCGTTTGGGGTGCCGCCTCGCTCGACTACGCCTACCGGAGGGCTCGGGGGACGTGGTGGCCAACCGAAATGCCGAGCCTAGACGAGGTGACGGCGGCGGTCGCCGGCGGGCCTGTCGATGTGTTGATCACCCACGAGACGATAGACGGCGGCACCGCGAAAGTGGAGGCGGTGCTGCGTTCGAATCCTCAAAGATGGGACGAGGCGGCACTCGAGTATTCAAGACGATCTCGTCGCCTCGTCACTGCGCTCTGGGGCGGTGTCATCCCCGACCTCTTCATTCACGGCCACCTCCACACAGCGGATCGCGTTGAGTTGCCGACCGGCCAGAGAATCGTGTCGCTCGGCAGCGACCGTCAGAAGAAGAACATCGGCGTGATCCACCTCGGCGACCTGGCGTGGACCTGGATCGACTAGCTGCAGGGGAGGACGACATGCAAGCTGAAGATGATCGCGCGGCGGCGCAGCTCGGCAAACTGACCGGGACGGGGCGACTCGGCGAAGACCGAAGCGAACTAACTTTGAAACAACGTGGTCAATGGCTGGTCCTGAGCGCCACCAGCGCTCACTTCTTCGATCTCGACGGGCGAACGGTGAATCGGATGCCGGGTCGGCTCGCAGTCGCGATGATTACTGACGAGGGCCGCCCGATCCGGACGATCGAAAGCTGCCGGGTTGGCGAAGTCGGCTATTGGACGATGGAGCCGTTTGGTCACGAGTACGATCTGGTGCTCAGATGGCACCAGAGCACCGAGATCCGGAGGATCGTGCAGGTGCTCGGGCTCGAGCGTCCCTCTTAGACGGTCTTTCGGCCTCAGTCAGGATTCCCGAACGCTCGCAGGCTCAACCGTTCCCGCCGCCTTGTCTGCCACCAGAACTTTAGGAACCGCCACCAGTCCCGTAAGAACGGCGGCCGCAACGTGCCCAATTCGGAGACGGGACGGTAATAATCGCGGCCGTTGGGTCCGAACGCGACCGGCACCCCCTCCTTGTACGTGACGAAGTTGTAGGGTCGGCGACCGGCGGCTCTATGGTTGACGAAGACGATGGGCGCACCGTCGAACCCGTCGCCTTCAGGGACGATGTCTTCGATCCATTCCCACGGGATGTGGCCGACTTCGATGACATTGGGCGCCTTCTGGTCAGTGACGGTAAGGGTGCGACGCCCGTCCGTGGCGTAGTAGCTGGATACGCCCTGGGTTATCACCTCGATGCCGCCGTGGACGATTTCAATGATCTCCGCGCCCGAGTAGGCGCCGCCGCGCAGAGTGACGTTGTTGCTGCCGTTGTAGCCGCGCCTGTACCGGGCGACGTTCATCACGATGATCTTGCTGTTCAACCCCTCCAGCCGGATGGGACGGAGTATCTTCCACGCCTGTGCTTCCATCTCGCGTGCGCGGTCGCGTTGCTGGCGGAACGACAGTCGTCGTCCGACGAAGAAGATCGCGGCGGTGACGCCGAGGGAGACAAGGGCGACCAGGAGTGAGACGAGGTCCACCCAGGAGAATGCGCTGGTCACCCGGCAAGTGTACTGAGCGCGACGGGCATTCTGCCTCCTGTGTGCGCCGGTGGGGTTCGGGGTTGGAATGGCAATGCTGTGCAATGCCGGTACTGTTCGTACCTCCGCGGTCCGGACTCAGGACGGCTACTACGGGTCGGAGATCACGATGGTGCGCGGCGTCGACCACGTCCACCTCATGGCGAGGAACATCCCCCGAGAATACGATTGACCAGCCTCGACGCTCAGGGGGCGGGCGACGTGTCGACCTCAACAGCGGGTGCACGCTGGGCGGCGTGGACGCTGTCTACGGTCCATTGCTCGAGGACAGAAGTCCATCCCGGGTAACGGAGGCGGTCCTCAACTCCGACGAGACGGCTCACCGCGGCCTCGACCTTTGCGATATACCCGCTTCGATGGTTTTTGCGGTCGAAGCGTCGCTCGTCGTCGACGGGGAACGGCTGCCACTTGTAGTGAAGGAAGTCATTCCTGAGGTGTCCCAGATCCCGGAGCAGCCCGACGTCGTCCAATGGTTCGCCGAACATGCTTCGCCAGGAGCTGCCAGTCTTCGCATGAAAGTTGGTAGAACGGATCAACTCGGTGATCGCCGCATCGTCGCTACCGTCCTCCCGTGCGCGCCACGCAATCATCATGTTCAACCAGTGCTCGACCCAAGTGGCGTAGAACACGATCGCGTAATCGAAGTCGTCCTCGCGTGCGGCGGCGCGCGCCCGTCCGAGCAGTGTGTCCAAGTGGTCAAGTTCGACCAGGACCGGCTCGAAGGCTCCCGCGTCCTGCAGATCGCGCAGCTTCGAGCTCAACGCCGCGATGAAGTCGCGCTCTGAGAGGTTGCGAACGTCCAGTTCGCCCGAACCCACGAGGTCCTTCGCAACGCCAGTCACCAGGCTGGTGAAGAAAGGCAGGTACGGCTCGTCGATCATGGCGTCAGTCTAGGTCGCCGCAACTTGGCTGCCAGATCGCCGGAATCACCCCATCAGTCGTCGGCACTGAGAGAGTCAAGCAACTGGTCCTTCGACTCGCCCGACAACCCGTCACCCCGACCCGCCCGCCGGACCGCCACCTCGTCAGAAACCAAGCCCTTCCCGATCACGCTGTCCGATCCGAACGCCGGGCGTGACGGTACTGCGACTCGTCAGTCGAGCCGCGCCCAGCGGTGCCCGGCCTACAAGTAAGTTGTCGAAGTCGTAGTCGCGCTCGGTGCATAGGTCGGCGATCGCACCGACCGGGTAGTCGTTACGGTGGGCGGATCCCATGATCTTGTCCAGTTCAACGAATCACGCAATCCCGAACGAATTGAGGGGGGACCAAGATTCACGAGGACTAGTCGGTGTTGCGTCGTAGACTTCCGGGTATGGAAAAAGCGGCACGCAGATGGGCCGTCGCTCTGTTCGCAACCGGGATGCTGGCAATGGTATCGGGCTGCGCTGCGGGTGAAACCGCGGGCTGGCCTGAAACTGCCGAACCGACGTCGACGCCTACCGCATCGGCGACCCCGATCGCATGGCCAGACGGGGCCGATGCAACCACGCCCGCGTGTCAAAACGCGTCATCGGCCACAGTCGGCGTGGTGAACGAGGCCCTCCGTGCCGTTTCTGCGGAAGAGGGCACACTTGAGAACTCTGTGTCATGGCTGAGCGCCCGCCCAGACGGAGAACTGGGAGTGTGGACTCTAACCGGTATCGTGGTGAACGAGCGGACCGGCCTCAGCACCGAAGGCGGGCCCCTAGTTGTCTGGGCCACACGTTCGGATCCGACCTCGGCCACTTTCGACGGTCAGGTCTACTGGATGAGCGGGGCCGCCAGTAAGCTCACGCACTTTGATCCGCTTCTGCCGGCGTACGTCGGCCTCTCAGCCTCCGAAGACGCCCCTCCCGCAGCACTGAGGTGCGGCATGGAAAGCGCGACCACGCCGTGATGAATCCCGTCTGACGATGTTCCCCTGAAATCCTCCACTAGAGGTCGAAGCCAGCTGGCTCTAGCCCTGGCCGAATCGAGGCGATCAGAAACGTCGCGGACGGCACAGCCACCGTCGCCGATCATGCAGCCGCTTACCGCTCCAGAGCATGATCGTCACATGGCAATGGGCGAATACGCGAGCGGACGCATCTAAAACGAACGAGCTCTGGCGGCGCCCTTCCGGGACCGCGGCGCTAACGGCGAGACTGCGTCGTCAGCACCACGAGGGGATGAGCCCGTCCAGCGTCAATCGAAATACCTACCGACGATCCCTCGCATAGAAAAAAGCGAGCCCGGCCATAGCCGGGCTCGCTTTGCCTGTTCTCGCGGTTCCTAGATGTACTTGACGTTCCACTGGAGGTCGCCACTGAACGTGACCCACCCGCAGCCAGAGCCACCACATTGCCCCGGGAAACGCGCGTTCATATAGAACGTCCCCGCCCGGACGCCGGGGGCCCCACCGTCGGAGATGTCGGCCCAAGTCATGTACGCGCTGGAGAATGTCGCGAACGCCACGTTGGCGGCGTTTCGAAGCTGCAGCTCTACGGGAGCGCCGGTCCCGCCATCGCTATGCATTCTCCAGGCCATGAAGTTGTTCCCGTATGTGTTGGTTCTCGGGGTGGAATACGCGTACCAGGTCGTACTGGCGTTCTGGGAACCCGAGATCAGCGCCTGATCGGCGGTGGCCACTGACGGGATGCCGATGAGCAGCCCGAAAAGAGCTGCCGCGACGTAGGCGGTAATCCAGCGACGCAGCGGCCGACGGCTTGAAGCAATGTTGGCACTCATCTACTTAGCTCCTTCTTCGGTGTAAATGCCGCAATCGAGGTCGAACTCAGCGACGCTCTCGTCCAGACCTTCGGCGGCTGCGTAGTCGGAGATGCCCTCGCTGTATTCGTAAACGTCGAGCTGGACATCGGGCAGGTCTTGCCAGGTCGACGTTGCTAGTTCGTCAGTGAGGTCGACGGATTCCGAGGACCGCCCGGAAACTGCGGCAATATCTTGATCAAGCCAGGCGCAGCGCCAGTATCGGGCAGCGATCTCACCGATCAATTCGGTTTCAAACATCCACTTTTCCCCGGCAGGCCGCTGGAAGAACGCCGGGGCGGAACTAGGGAACTCGATGCCCGCCGGAAGCGCTTCGGGATAGTTGGCGGTGATGTCGCGCCAGGCGCCGTCAACCTCCTCTTCGGTGAGAAAACCTGCTGCTGCTTCCTCGGCAGACGGTACGGCAGCGCTCGCAAAACTTCCGGCGAACACCGCCAATGCGGTGGTTGCGACAACGCCGAGGCCGGCGAGTGCCGTGTTGCGTTTCTTCATGGATTCCCTTTCGCGTTCCGACAAAATGAGTAATTGTTGTGGACGCTATCGGCAAAGGTAAGCGAATGTCAACACTTCCGGAACGAAGCCTAAAGTCGCGCTTGAGTCGCCTAGGAGTGCACCATTCGAAGGCGATGGTCCGCGCTATACGAACCCTCGACCAGCGCGAAGCCAGCTTGGAGGGAGTCGCACGATCAAGCTCAGCACCGCGAAACGACCGCGAACGCGCCTCGCCGCAGAGCGCGTGAAGGCTCACCCCGAGGAGCCGATCGGGCTGACACGGTCCGCGCGAATCGGCATCGCTACGGACCGGGGGTGTCCGGAAGACTGCGGCTGACTCCATAGCCGAACGCTACAACTGCGAATTTGGGCCGCTTAGCCGCCGGTGTTGCTCCGGATCGTGAGGCTGCTACCCGCGTTCTCGCAAGCCAGGCCGACATCGCTGATCAGGTTTGCGTAGTCGTTCAACGTGATGGGAGCAGACCCATCCGCGGACGGGATCTTTTCGTAGGAGAGCAGAGCGCTCACAGCCTCCGACAGTTCAGTATCCGGCTCAACCGGTACCGCCTGAAGTCCCTTTTCTGCATCACTCAGGGCGGCGGAATACGCAGTGATGTCGAGTTGTCCTGATTCGAACTCCGTGGTCGAGTTGTGCTCAGAGGAAAGTGGGTCCGTAAGAGCCGCGCACGTTTCGGCGGCCTCGATCTGCGCGGGCGCTTCAGCTTCCGCGTCGGGTTTGGACGATAAGAAGCCAGCGCACCCCGCCAGCCCGAACGCTGCCACCGCAATGATTGCGCTCGTGATGAATGTTCCCGATCTTATTGCCACCAATGCTCCACCCTCTCAATTCGAAGTAAACCTCACTCTATTGAGGGCAAGTGGGTGGCGCAAGCCGGCCCATGAGCGCTGACGAGCGCCACAAACTGGGTACCCGACAGGCGGCACATTCACGCGAACGGTATCGCTCAAGGGCTTGCGGGTGCAGCCTTTGTCCCCCGTTATGCCGACTTGTTGAAACTGAGGAAAGAGCACAAAATCGACACGACATTAAATCAACTCTTATGTCGCGTAGCAGGTCAGGACATGTCTATCGGGGATCGGCATACGCCCCCGGACCGCCGCGTGAGCGAGTGCGGATTTTGATAGGAAGCAGCCCAATGACCGTGACGAGACGCAACCTAATGGCAGCGGGAGTTGCCACTGCCAGCCTCATCTTCTTGGAAAGCCACGGATCGCCGGCGCGAGCGCGGGCGGCGAACGGTCCCACGCATGCGGTTGTGGAAGCTTTTGGGACGACAGGGACTGCCTTCACTTCGGACTTTCTGGCAACCGTTCCCTTCGGTGTATTGCTCGGTGCTTCACTGACCGGAGACAAGGGCGCTTTCTCCTCTGCACGACTCAGCGTCATCTTTGACGCGCGAGTCCAGAAATGGAATGGAAATGACGTCGTTCTTCAATCGGGCTCGACGTCCGAACGCATACCTGTCGAGCTGACAACAGCGGGCAGTACCCACACGCTCACGTTCGGCTTACCGTCGGCGTCCGTCGCGACGAAGCTTGTTCTCGCCTTGCCGCTTGATCAAGTGATTCTGTACCCGAACGAAAATATCGGACTGATTCCAGCGCCGACAGTGCAACTGATTCCGGCGGTGGAAAGCATTGCTCCTATAACTGTCGCCTTGGAATCCACCGTGCCGTCGGTATCAGGGACGGCATGGGGAGCTCAGACGACCGCCACATGGACGCGGGTCGAAGCAGTATCAGGAACCGGCGGTGACGCGTATTCCTATCCAGACACAATCGAGGTCGCCAGCATAGGCCCGGGCCCGATCCCGCAAGGGTCACGGGTGGCAATCATCGTCGACGGCAACATCGCTGTCTCGATCACACCCGTCGACGCGGCGCTTCCAGAGGAACCACCGCGCGCCCGGCACTTTGAGTTAGCGGCGATACCCGCTCAGGTCGGCGGAACAATCGTGCTGGACGAACCTGTCCCAGCTGGCGAAATCATTCGCGTGCGCGTACAGACCCAATTGCATGAAGTCACCCGCGTAGGGGACGGAGTGACATACGGTCGCGCGACGTTCGCGCCCGCCGCCGATTTCGCGGCAACCCAGCGCCGAACCGGACAGGAATCGGCTGTCGCCGTCTCCGGATCCGGGGTTCCACTAATCCCAGACGCGGTTCGTTCCAAGAACTGAAGTCATTAGAGCCTGTCATTGAACGCTTCGCGTCGGACACGATTCGCTGTGCAAGCCAGTCTCAAAATCCGCGAATAGATTTACGAAACAAACACGAAAGACGAAACGATGGCAGATCTCTGGGTGTCAAACGCGCAACTCTGGCTGAATAACAATTACCGGAATGTTTCCGGCTTCACTGAAGTGACGGTCGACGGGTCATCCGGATGGCAGACCATGTACGCCTTGACTCGGGCACTACAGCACGAACTGGGGATCACCGCACTTTCGGACAGCTTCGGGCCCGGAACAACTGCCGCATTCACAGCTCAGATTGGATCGATCACGAGTTCGACGACGAAACCGAAGGTAATAGGAATCCTTCAGGCGGCACTTTGGTGCAAGGGATATTCTGGTGACGAGGTTTTTGGAACGTGGACCTCCGTGGTTGCATCTTCTGTATCGACTTTGCGCGGTCATGCGGGGCTTACTGCGGTTGCGAGCGTAGACGTGAAGCTGATGAAGTCGCTGCTTTCCATGGACGCTTACGTTGTCACGCCGGGCGGCACCGAAGTGGTCAGAGCCGGTCAGCGCTGGCTGAACTCTCGATACGTAGGCCGGGGACCCTGGGTAATCATCCCCTGCGACGGACATTTCACCCGCGATGTGCAACGAGGCATGCTGTTCGGAATTCAGTTCGAGATCGGTTTGTCCGACAGCGTCGCCAACGGAAACTTTGGCGACGGGACGAAGAGCGGGCTGCGAACTCAGGGAGTCGTCACGAGCGGTTCCACCGACGGGGCGAAGGCGTTTGTTTCGCTCTTTCAACTCGCTCTCGCATTCAACGGCTACGACGTCCCGAGAACCGGCACGTTCGCCGCGCCGACCAGGCTTGCAACTCTCGACTTCCAGCGTTTCCTCGAAATCAATGACACAGGAAACGGGGATTTCGGCACATGGGCGGCGCTGTTGGTCAGCACAGGCGACCCGGATCGAACTGTGGGAGTGAGGATGATCGACCGGACCACCGCTCTCACCAATGACTTTGCCGTCCAGATGCGAACGGCTGGATACAACATCGTCGGACGATACTTGACAGTCGCTGGCAAAGCGCTCGCGCGAGGCGAACTCGACATCATTTTCAACAACGGTTTCGCCCTGGTGCCCATTTTTCAGAATTTCAACAACGCGGCGTCATACTTCACCCGGGCCATTGGGCTTGACCACGGATGGCAGGCGGCGCGTCGTGCACGACAACTCAATTTCAAAGAAGGCGTCGTTATCTTCTTCGCTGTCGACTATGACGCCTTCGCCTCGGAAATCGAAACGCTTCTCCGGCCGTATTTTGAAGGTGTGGCGGAAGGCCTGAAGCGGTCGGTCTCGGTCGAATACAAGATTGGGATCTACGCCACGAGGAACGTTGCAGCGCAGGTTGTGAATAAAGGTCTCGCCGAAGCGATCTGGGTGAGCGGAATGTCCACAGGATATTCGGGAAACCTTGGTTTCCCGATGCCCGCTAACTGGTGGTACAACCAGATTCAAGAAATTAGCTCCATCAATATCGACCGCAACTCGGTTTCGTCTAACGCGCGCCCAACCCCGCGCACCCAAGTCGGACGGATCCCAGAGAGGAACGATCAGGAGAGGCAGCTTTACTTCTATCTTGTGGAGCAAATCCTCCTGGCGGAAACAGAACTGGACAAGCGGTTAGCGTCGGGCTTGAACGTGCCTGCATTCGTCATGCATTTCCTGATGAGTGAGATCTACCACTACGGCCCGTTCCTGAAGTATGTGCCTTACCAAGGGCTTGTGATCGGACAACCGGAGGCTGTCGCAACTCGAGTTCTGTCGTCCCTCAACGCATACCTCGGCATCGCTGGCAGCCCAGTGCCCCTACGGTCGGTCTACGAAGGAGATATTGAACATTTCGGAGTAGTCGTACAGGGAATAATCTACTGGGGGGCATGGGCGGGCAACGGCGCCATCGGGATCGGCGATCTCGGCGGATGGTCGCTCGATGTTGTCCAGTTGTGGGCGAACTACAAAAAATTCGTCGGACCTACGACTATCGAACACTTCGTGTCTACGAATTTGGGTGCCGGATCAGAAAACACATCGGAATGGCGTCTACCCGATTTGATCGCCGATGCAGATGGCTGGCTGGTCGGGCGAGACGTATATGACGCTGTCCGCCTGGCAGATTCACTATCAAAATGGTGGGCCGAAGTTCCCCGCTGGCAGGATCGACTGAAAGCCTTCATCGAAGGAAGATTCCGACAGCCCGGCAAGAGTCTGAATCAATCCATCCAAGAGAACATTGTCACGATCTTCGCCAATAGCTGGCCTTGGCCCGACGAGCCGCGGGATGGATTCCAAGAGGGACAGCCCGATCCGACTCCTGAGGAGCTTGCGTCATTCGCAGCCGCGTGTGCTAACACGCTATTGATTAGAGCGGAGATGCCGACGGGTTCTTGAACACAGCGCGGTACGCTCGCTGATCACCCTCATCATTAGAAAGAAGGAGTGCGTGCGCTTGTCGAACCGGACCGCGAGCCCAACCGTAGCGATTCGGTCCTGTTGTGGACGGATGCGGTGTAAACCACTCGAATGCGGCGGTTCTCGGTGACGGAAGATGTGCGAGAGAGCGTGCCGGAGGAGTTGTCCGCAGCCAAGATCGCTATTCAACTTGGAGCTTCCATAGTGGTATCGGCAGCCATTCTTCCGATTCTGTTGTGGATCTCTGGACTCGGAAGAGATAGCGCTTATGAATTCGCGATTAGCCGCGGTGACATCGAAAGTGGTCTCCGTCTGGGGGTGGCGTATGCCATCGCTCAGGGTTTTCTACTCTTCGTGGCCGGCTACTTGTGCTTAGCGCGTGTCGCCAGGGGCCGATTCGTTCTCCCTCGCTGGGGCGCGGCAATCGTCGTCGCGTTAGTCGTCGGGTTGGCGTTCGTCGCGCTGTTCTTGAGCGGTCTCGGAGATCTGGGCGGTCCGCAGCCGGTGCCGCCGGAGGCTCAGCAATTCGGTCGCACCCTTGGTGACATCTATCCTGCCGTGTCGACTCTGACCGTTGCAGGTCTCCTCGTCACAATGCTCTTCCTCAGACAATACGACAACCGCGCCGTTCGCATGTTGTCCTACTTTCTTCCCGGTCTCATCGCGGCAGCCACGACTGCGACACTTCTCTATCTCACTTTGGCGGCGCACGCCCTGCACCTGTAAGTTACGGCCCAGACTGCCGCGAGTCCCACCGACAAGATGCCGACCCACAACGCCCACGTCTCTCTCGCCATCCAGGAACAGGCGAAATGGTCGGCGGGACGTCGGGTCGTTGCGGATGGCGAGCCGGCGGCCAAGATTCGTGTCCTCAAGGATCCTATGGGCACGGGAGGACCGCCGCGGGGAATACCTCGGCCCTCAGCGAGTTGTACCTAACGTGATGTTGCGGGGAAGATAATCCCCGAGTATCGTGTCAGGTGAAACAACGGTAGGTGGGAAAGCCGAAGGGTCCTCTCGCCAGCCGGGTTCCTCGGGTATCAGCTGCGGCCCCCGAGGGCTGTTTCTTTTAACGGCCTATTTTGTTCATCGCGTCTACCCGCGATCCCTCGGGCCGATACATCTTGACCACGTCGGTAAACGGGTCGAACCAGGATTCTCTGGCAATTATTCGGCGCCGAAGTGTCCAAGCGATGACATCTGGGCCGGCCAGAAGAGGTTCGGCCCGGGCCCCGGCGTCCTGCACCACGAGCGAGGGCAGAGCAACTCGAACCGCTGCAGCGCTCGCGTCGTCGAGTTTCTGCACCAAACCTGGACGGCGGCGTTCGTACACCAGCAGGTCCACGCTATGGATTTCGTGCAGGATTTTGGCCAAAGCCATGAAGGAATGGCGACGCACGTCTTCCTTGCTGCGCCTCATTATCGCTTGGTCTGTTTCGAGTACCACGATTAGAGGGTCCGGATGGTCGGCGAGGTAGTCAACGAAGTTGTGGATAGCCTCGATATCTCCAACCTTCGCGCGATCGGTGGTGTGCCAGCGGATGCCGCCGGCGATCTGTGCGTAATGCGATCTGACTAGATCCACCTCATCGGTCGGGATTATCACAGCAGTGAAGACGTAGAACTGTCGTGGTTCGGCGGAGTTGTTAGGGAGGTCTCGTCGACGAAGGCTGCCAATCGACTCTTGCCCTTATACAGGCGTGCCGACACGGAGTCGGTAGTGCGTTCAAGATCGGACACCCACCAAACCTAGTGGGCGGCGCAGACGTCTAAAGCATCGATGAAGCGCTCCGTGATCGTTCGCCGTAAGGGTAAAGTCAGGCTCGCTCGACAACCCGCCACCCCGACCCGCCACCTACTGCACGCCGTGGCCTTCGGAATCACGTAGTCCGGTTGGAATGCCGGGCGTGACGGTGTTGCGTCTCGCTAGCCGCGCCGCACCCTCGAGGTCGCCGACCTGCGGGTAGCTGTCGAAGCCGTAGTCCCGCTCGGTGCGCAGGTCGGCGGTCGCGCCGACCGGGTAGTCGTCACGGTTGGCGGGTCCCACGATCTTGTCCCACAGCTCGTGCCCTCCCATGGTCTGAGGTCGGGCTCCCGTGTGTTCGAAGCGCTCAGCCTCATCGCCGCCCAGGTTCCGCGCGTTCATCCGGTCGTCCGATGTCAGTTCCATGCGGCAACCCCGCCGACGGGTTCCGACGTGTTGCCTGCGCCGCCGACGAGGTCGTCTCTTCTCGCGCGGTATCGGCGTTCGCGGGTCCGATTCACCGTAGGTGCGGATCCTCGCTCCAGCCGCGCATGCTTGCGTATGAAGCCTATGAGTGAACCAATCCCGTCCAACGACGAGCCAGCGGGCGCCGCCGAAACCCTTCTCGGAATCGGCGAGCTGATCGCCGCAGTATTCGCGATGCAACCGAGCAGCGGCACAAGCCCGCATGTCGCCCAGCCGGCGCCCCGTCGGATACTTTCTGACGCAGAAGCCAGAACGGGCTGGTGCTACCGAGGCAACTGCTACTTGGTTCCTAAAATGAAGCCTCCGATGACGCCCGGAACTGCGAGCACGGCGCCGACTATCAGCAATCCGGGTGCAGCTTGTATCCATTGAGGGTTCGCGGTAGCCACCGCGGCGGCGAGAACCAAGAGTGTCCCCAAGCCCATTAGGGCAATCACCCATCTGCCTTCGCTTGTCTTGTACGAGTCGCTTCCGAGAATTCCCACGATACGTTTGCGTTCGATTTCGAAAATCTTGCGGATGTCTACGTCGTTGGGATCGAGTTCTGAGATTGCCGTAGACAGCTGTGCGACCCGGTCGAAACGCCGCGAGCGAACGCTCGCAAGCCGCTGAAACCCAGCTAATACCGAACCACACACTGTTAGAACGAACGGCAGCAGGTTCACCACGTTGTCTATGGTCATTTGAAACTCCCCTACACGCGCGGATGTGCTTTACGCACTGCGCTGCCTTCCCCGCGAGTGCAGCGCAAAGCAACAATCTAGCCGGTATTCTTTACCCGGCTTCGCAGCCTGGGCGGTGACTCCGATTCTGCGCGCGTTGCGGGAAGCCTCAGAGACGTCAGGGGATGACGGTGATCTGGCGGTAGCAGGGCCGGCGCGTCCAGGGCGGTAGCGGGAACCGTTGGTTGTCGCTCAGTCGCATTCCGCCGGCATGCATGGATGCATGCATGCATGAGCCGTAGATCAGTTGGAGGCGAGACGATTGTGGACCAGAGTTGCCAACCGAGCTGGCTTGTAGGTTGCTCGACCGGCCAACACTTTCCCCAAACTCACGCTCCCGAGATTGTCAGACACTGAGAGGCGGCATAGTCGAACGTCGCCGGCCAAATCCTTCATCGAGTCGTATAGCGCTCTCTGTTTCCATCGGGGAGCTCCCCGGTCGCCGAGCTCACCGACTGGATCCCCGGCCCCCATCAAGCGTTCGGCTGAGTTGGTGGTCCAGCGCTTACTCCAGGTTCCCGCTTTGAGGCAATCGATTTCGAAGTCTTCGCAGTACTGCCTGTACCTGCGGTCCCAAGGCCGCCGATCTCCAGCGGACAGGGTGAGAAGCCGGAATCGGTTGAAGTGGAGTTCGTCATCGAGCTCGACGACTAAACCTTTCGTGAACGTCAGGTCCCAAGCGCCCGGGCGAAGCTGCGGTTCCTCGAGCTGACCGCCGAGTGAGCGATACGTGTCGAGCACCTCAGCTTGGTGGGTCGGTGAAAGAGTGGAAAGGCGCGGGGCGGCGAGAGGGGTGTCGGCGATCTCGAGCCCGAGCTGTGTGAGCATGGTCGCGAGACGACCGACCCGCGCTTCGCTGCTGACCACGCTCAGGTCACCACGGTCGGGACGTTTTGGTGGCCGGCGAGGTGTGGGGACGGTTGTTGAGAAAGCATCTCCAGCCATTCTCGCAACTGGCGCGACGTAGTTTCCTGATATTGACGCCAAGCCTGGTTGGTGCGCGCGGCCCGAGACGGCGGGAAGTCGATCTCGATCGGCGCTAGTGACATGTCTTTGGTGGGCGCGCGAAGCAAAAAAGACTTCGACCGGGGTATGGCTGGCGAAGGGTAGATGAGTGCCACATGGGTGACCGGGACGTTTTGGAGACTCGACAGATGACTGTAGGCGAAGAGCTGGTTGGCATCGTCGGATCCGAGGGAGCGTGAGGACTTGTACTTCGCGTCCAAGACGAGGGTCGCTTCCTTAAAGCTTGCCAAGTAGTCGGGGTATCGATCGCGCGGGTCCTTTGACTCCCGCGTCCAAGGTTCTTGCACCGCGACGCCGGCAGCCAAACTGTTGTCGTTGTTTTTCTGGACATCGGTGGCTACGCTGGCGAGCAGCCCGAACACCAGGTCCTCCCACATCTTGTTCGTGTCGACGCGGAGTACGAATCCCGCGTCGATGTCACCAGCCCGAGTCGGCAGCGACGCCTCACGGGATAGAAGTTCGACGGCTCGGTCCAAGCCCTTTTGCCAGGGCGTTTCGAGACGAGAAAGCCGAAGGCTGCGGCCGAGCCGGAGAGCGGCGGACGGCGAGATCGAGCTGACAGCTGACAGCTGGCGGGCGATTTTCACCCCGCGGTCATTGACTTGGAGGGGAAGTCGATCGAGTGGAGCGCGGATGTGAAGTCCGGCAGCGACCTTTGTCGCCGCCAGGATCACTCGCAGCAGCGCCGTGTCCATCGACAGATCATCGAAGTGGCAGAGGACGTAGGGGGAGCTCTCTGCTGCGGCGCGCGCCATAGACCGGTCGTCGACCCGTCCCCGTACGGCCGGGAGGACCTCGTCCCGCTGCTGGTATCGAGGTCTCGCTGACCCGAGCCGAGCTTCGGCCTCGGTGAGGAAAGCATCCGCAGTCAGAACTAGCTCGTCCGAATGCGACTGTTTGGCCGAGGAAGTAGAAGGCCTATACAGAGCAGCGACGCGGTCTGTGATCTTTAGCAGGTCCAGAAGCGCTGCGAATCCGACGTCGCGAGTGGGTTCTTCGGTGCCGGTCGCGTCTTTCAAATTTCGCCTGGGCTGGCTGCGAACGGTGAGAAGTGGTGTCTCCACGTCGTCATCGAGAGTGCTGATTCCCAAGGCGATGTCGGCTACCGCCGAGCGAGGGCCGGCGACCTTGATGACGTCAAGCTCGTGGACGAGGATCGTGTCGTCGGACGTCCCGTCCCACTCGAGTTGATGTTGGACTGCGGACGGGGAGTCTCGCCAGATTTTAGGGAGGACGATTGTATTCAGCCGCGCATCGGCGGTGACGACGCTGGCGAGGCCCGAGCATTTTCCGCGGTCGCTGGCGCCGATCCACAGCTCACCCCGTGGCCCGATCGCTGTCGGAGCTGCCACTGTCAGACTCCAGCGTCGGAATCAGTGGTCTCATCTTCCGTGGACTCCGTCCCGGACGCCTCATCATCCTCGACCTCGTCGGATTCCAACGAAACGGGGATTTTGAGGATGGGCACGTCTTCGACGGACAGCAGCTGACCGAGACCGTGCCCGCGGGAAGCGAGCTTGAGGCCGAGGCCTGCGAGGAATTCGGCGAACTCGGCGATGCGTTCCGCGGATTCAGGATCGCGAAGGTCTGAACTCGCCGAGTAGGGACCGTGTACCGATTGCGTGGAAGGATTCTCGACAATCCTGCGGAGGATCGACGTTTCTCAACGCTCGCACCCATGAAAAGAGCCCAATCTTTACAAGGGTAATCGCAGCGTAAACGAGTTATGCAAACGACCCACAGGGAAGTATCTGCACAACTAGCCGGGTCCGTCCGGGGAGTGGATACGAAGGAAAGGCCCGCTGGAATCCAGCGGGCCTTTCGTCGTTCCGGGCACCCGAGGAGTCAAACGGGGACCCGATATTGTTTGTCCTACCCGAACCTGGAGACCAATGGCCAAGCAAGCACGCGCACGCGCGACGCGAGAACTCATCGTTCAGGCCGCCGGGGTCGTGTTCTCCGGACAGACCTATGCCCAGGCGACGCTCGCAGATGTGATCAGCGAGGCCGACGTCACGCAGGGTGCCTTCTACTTCCATTTTCCGTCGAAGAAGGCGCTTGCGCTCGAGATCATCGACCGGCAGCACGACTCGTTCATCACCGCGGGGCAGTCGCTGCTCGAAAAGGAGATGCGCGGACTGCACGCGATGATCGTGCTGTCGCGTGAACTGGCGCTGCAGATGACGACGAACCCACTCGTCCGCGCCGGCCTGCGGCTGAGCACCGAGTCGGCGGACGTGTTCGTCGAGACGGCAAGCAAACCCTACGAGGACTGGATTCGCACCAGCGAAGCGCTGATCCGACGCGCGGTGCTGGAGGGCGACATCACGCCCGACCAGGATCCCGGACGCCTAGCCGCCTACGTGATCGCTACCTTCACCGGCGTGCAGTCGCTCTCGCAGGCTCGAACCCAGTGGGCAGACATCCTCGACCGCCTAGAGGAGATGTGGATCTTCCTGCTCGCCGGAATCGCCTCGTCGGACGAGCGCGCTCAGATGCCCGAGATCCGCGCGCTCCTCCGCGACTGACCTCGATCGCCGCTCTAGCCGAAGAGCTCGCCCAGCCAGTTGTCCTTCTTCTTCGGGCGGTAGCCGTCGCGGTTGCGGTCGTCGCGGTCGTAGCGGTTGCGATCGTCGTACTGCTGTCCGTAGGTCGGCTGGCTGTACGGCTGCTGCTGCGGGGGCGCGACGGGCGGCGCAGCGGTCGGCTGCGGTGCCGCCTTCGCGAACTCGGCCTCGGCGCGGTCGAGGATCTTGTCGAGTTCTCCGCGGTCGAGCCAGACGCCGCGGCATTCGGGGCAGTAGTCGATCTCGACGCCGCTGCGCTCGCTCATGACGAGAGTCGCTGAATCATTCGGGCACTTCATGGCATCCTCCAATGTCGTGATTGCCTTCCGATAGTAGACGGGGGTTCCCGCGACATCCTGAGAGAACCGCAGCGTCAGTGGGCGGCACCCAGTTCGACCAGCAGAACCCCGCCGACGATGAGCGCGATGCCGCCGGCCATGATCAGGGTGAACGGCTCCTTGAAGATGAACTTGCTGAGCACCGCCGTGAGGGCGACGCCCGCCGCTGCCCAGATCCCGTAGGCGACACCCAGGGCGACGCCCTCGCGAAGGGTGAGGGAGAGCAGCCCGAATGCGGTGACGTAGCCGGCGGTAACCGGTATGTACCAGAGCCTGCGCCCGGTGATGCTCGCGCGTAGAGACAAGGTAGCGCCGACCTCGCTCAGGATGGCGCCGGCGAGGAAGACCCAGCCCATCACAGCACCTCGTCCGTCGTGCGCAGCCGGTCGTGGGCGCGCTGCGAGCCGAGCTCGACGACCAGCACCCCGAGGATGATCAGCACGAGGCCGATCCCCATGACGATCGTCAACGGTTCGCCGAAGACGACGAACGACATGATGGCGGTGAGTGCCACACCGAGCGCGCCCCAGATCCCGTAGGCGACGCCGAGCGCCAAGCCCTCCCGCAGCACGAACGACAGCAGGACGAAGGCGGCGATGTAGCCGGCCACGACCACGACGTAGAAGACCGGGTGATCGAGTGCGGCCTTGAGCGACAGAGAGGCGGTGACCTCCGTCGCGATGGCGCCGGCCAGAAGCATCCACTTCTTCATATATCGAGTTCTCCTATCGGGCGAGAGGCCATGATGGCATGCCCGTGTGGCCGTGCGGCTACCATGTGGCTACGGGCAGACGGGATGGATCGTGGTGCAGCAACAGCGGGCGCAGGCCACGCGCGAGCGGCTCATCGACGGTGCCGCCCGGGCCTTCTACAAGCTGGGCTACGGAATCGCCACCACGGCCGACATCGTCACCGAGTCGGGAACGACGCGCGGTGCCCTGTACTTTCACTTCCCGTCGAAGGAAGACCTGGCGCGGGCGGTGATCGCCAAGGAGCACGAGCTCGCGATCACGGCGGGCACGCGCATCATGGAGCTGCGCCGGCCGGCCTTCGAGACGATGCTGCTCATGTGCATCGACCTCGCCGAGAGGCTCACGACCGACCCGGTGGTCAAGGCGGGCATCCGACTGACGACGGAGAACACGAACTTCGACCCGCCCCTGCGGGCGCCGTACGACGACTGGCTGCGGGCGTTCGCAGACATGGCGCAGCTCGCCATCGCCGAGGGCGATTTTCGCGACGACGTGGATGCAGAGGCATTCGCCCGGTTCCTCATCCCGTCGTACACGGGGATCCAGCTCGTCTCCGACCTCTTCACCGCCCGTGAAGACCTGCTGCCGCGCATCCGCGACCTGTGGACGTTCGTCATGCCGGCAGTCATCGCCCCTGACCGCATGCCGGCCTCGCGCGAACTGCTCGACCGGCTGATCCCGCCAGCGCCGTAGCTCAGGCGTCCGGTGTCACGTCGATGAGCACCTTGCCCACCACTCCGGCCTCGACGGCGGCGTGGGCCGCGGCGGTGTCTTCGAGGGCGAAGCGGTGCAGCGGCAGCCCCGTGTCGTCGCCGACGCCGAGCGCGCCGTCGACCAGCGCGGCGGTGATGTCGGTCGCGGCCGTCCGCAGCGCGGCGGGGTCGACCGTGTAGAGCAGCACGAACTGCAGGCGGGCGTTCAGCTCGAGCAGCGGGCGGAACTCGAGCGCGAGCTTGCCGCCGCGGTCGTTGCCGTAGATCGCGACAGTGCCGCCGGTGCGCAGCACGGAGGCGTCGAGGTCGGCGTTGACCCCCGCGGCCACCTCGACGACGATGTCCACTCCGTCGGGTGCCAGCTCGCGGATCGTGGATGCCGCGGCCGAATCCGTGTAGCGAAGGGAGTGGTGGGCACCGGCCGCCGTCGTCAACGCGGCCTTCTCGTCGCTGCTGACCGTCGTGATCACCGTCGCGCCCGCCCAGCGCGCCAGCTGGATGGCTGCGTGGCCGACGGCGCCGGCGCCGCCTGAGACGAGCACGGTCGCCCCGGAGAGCGAGCCGGGGGAGAGGCGGGCGGGCCATGCGTCGGAGACGGTGAGGGCGCGGTGGGCGGTGATCGCCGGAACACCGAGGCTCGCGCCCACGTCGAACGAGATCTCGGCCGGGAGCACGGTGACCCGGTCCGCGGGCAGCACGGTGAACTCCTGCGCGGTTCCCCACCCGGCGCGTTCGTGCGCCGCGAGGTGGATCCAGACCCGGTCGCCCACGGTCAGGCCGTCGACTCCGTCGCCGATCGCGTCGACGACGCCCGCTCCGTCCTGGTTCGGCACCGAGTCCACCTCGGTCGAGGCTTCATCGCCCGCGCCGACGCGCTTCTTCCAGTCGGTCGGGTTCACGCCGGAGACGACGACGCGTACGCGCACCTCGCCGGCTCCCGGCTCGGGCAGTGCTCGTTCGACGAGGTGGAGAACGTCGGGGGAACCGTGGCGGGTGTAGACGATGCTCTTCATACAGTCGAAACGCGGGCGAGCGGCCTATTCATTCCCTACCCGGGGAAGGGCACTGCCGGTACGCCGGCGTGGATGTCGGTCATGATCGACTTCCAGATGCGGCCGGCGATCGCCGACCCCGTCGTCTTGAACAGCGTCCGTCCATAGGCGACGACGCGGGTGAGCGGATAGGCCTGGCCGCCCCGCGGGTCGCCGACCCACACCGCCGTGGCGAACTGCGCCGTCATCCCCACGGTCCAGTTGGCGGCGCTGTCGTCGGTCGTGCCCGTCTTGCCCGCGGTCTCGCGGCCGGCCACAGCGCCGACGCCCGAGAGCGTGCCTCCGCGGAACGTGCCCTGAAGCACGTCGGTCATCTGCGCAGCCACCGCGGGGCTGATCTCCTGATGGCAGTCGGCGGGCGGAGTCGCGATGGCCTCACCGGTGGTCGTGCGCACGCCCGCGATGATCGAGATGGGAGTGCACTTGATGCCTCCAGAGGCGAAGGTCGCGTAGACGTTCGCCATCTCGAGCGGCTCCACGTCGGAGGTGCCGAGCGCGAACGAACCCGTGCGCGCGCCGACCTCGCCGAGGGTCGTGAGCCCGAGCCGCTTGCCCATCTCGACCACTGCGGGAACCGTGGTCTTCTCGATCAGCTTCACGAAGTAGACGTTGACCGACTGCTTGATCGCCGTCCGGGCGTCGATGGTGCCGGGGTTGCTGTTGCCGAAGTTGGTGTACCCCTTCTTCGGGCTGTCGACGACCCGCGAGATATAGGGCCCGTTGGCGTTGAACGAGGTCGTGAGCGGGAGGCCCTGCTCGAGGGCCGTAACCAGCGTGAGAGGTTTCATCACCGAGCCGGGCTGGAACTTGCTCGCGGCGTAGACGACCTGCGTCTGGCCCCACGTGCGGTTCTCCGCGACTGCGGCGATGTGACCCGTGCCGGGAACCACTGTGGCGGTGCCGGTGGCGACGCGGTTCTCGTAGCCCAGCGCTCCCACCGCCGCGTTGAGTGAGGCGTCTGCGACCGCTCGGTCGAGGGCGGTGGTGAGGGTTAGCCCGCCGCGGCGCAGGGTCTCCTTGCGCGCCTCGAGGGTGTCGCCGAACGCCGGGCTGGTGAGGATCTCCTCGTGCACGAGTGCGCAGTAGTAGGGGTACGGCGATGCCGCGCAGCCCGACGGCGTCTCGCCGCGGGTGAGCACGATGGGCTCGGCGGTCGCGGCCGCGGCCTCCTCGGCCGTGATGTAGCCCTCGGTGAGCATCCTGTCGATCACGATGTCGCGGCGGGGCTGCGTCGCCTCGGGGTAGGCGTACGGGTCGAACGCGACCGGGCTCTTGAGCAGCGCCACCAGCATCGCCGCCTGCGGGATCGTCAGCGACGCGGCATCCGTGTTGAAGTAGACCTGCGACGCCGCCTGCACACCGTATGCCAGGTTGCCGAAGTAGACCGCGTTCGAGTAGGTGGCGAGGATCTCGTGCTTGGTCATCGCCTTCTCGAGGCTGATCGCGTACTTCGCCTCGCGCAGCTTCGCCTGATAGGTGTCTCCGACGGCGACCGCCTTCTCGTCGTCGTTGCGGGCGTTCGTTATCAGGATGTTCTGCACCAGCTGCTGGGTGATCGTCGAGCCGCCCTCGGTGCGCTTGTTTGACGCCATGTTGGTGATCGCGGCGCGGGCGATGCCCGGCAGGTCGACGCCGGAGTGCTCGTAGAAGCGCGAGTCCTCGGTGGCGACGAGGGCGTTGGTGAAGTTGGGCGAGATCTGCTCGAAGGCGACGGGGATGCGGTTCTCGCTGTAGAAGCGGGCGAACTCGGCGCCGTTCTTATCGAGCAGGATCACGTGCTGCGGGAGGGCAGCGGCGATCGGCAGGTCGGAGGGCAGCGCCTCCCAGTAGTCGGTGAGCTTGGTGGTGCTCGATGTTGCGGCGATGACGGCGGGAGCTCCGACGGCCGCGACCGCGGCGCCGAAGAGCACGGAGATGGCGAGGATGCCGGCGACCGCCTTGGCGAGCGTGTGGCCCGGCCGCAGCTCGAAGTCGCGGGCCCCGGACGCTATCTCGTCGAGGGAGACGATCTCGTAGCGCTTGCTCACGTGATACCCCCCCTCGACGTGTGACCAGTAGTCCGACCGACGCTACGGCAGGGTCACACGGAAACAAAGCGCACGCAACGTTTTGTGGCCGGATTGAGAGCAAACCGTTCACCCGCACCACGTATCCTGCGGGGGTGTCGACCCCTCCCCAGCTCTCCCGCCGCCTCGGACTCACCGACGCCGTCTTCATCGGTCTCGGTTCGATGCTCGGAGCCGGTGTGTTCGCCGCCTTCACCCCGGCGGCGCAGGCGGCCGGAAACGGGCTGCTCGTGGGCCTCGTCGTGGCGGCGATCGTGGCGTTCTGCAACGCGACGTCGACCGCGCAGCTGGCTGCGGTGTACCCGGAGTCGGGCGGTAGCTACGTATACGGCCGCGAACGCCTCGGCGCGTGGTGGGGCTTCGTCGCCGGCTGGAGCTTCGTCGTCGGCAAGATCGCGAGCTGCGCCGCCATGGCGCTGACCTTCGCGGCGTACGCGGCACCCGCCGGCTGGGAACGGCCGGTCGCGGTCGCGGCCGTGCTCGCGCTCGCCGCGGTGAACTACCTCGGCGTGAGCAAGACGGCGCGACTGACCCGGGCGATCGTGGTGGTGGTGCTGGTCGCGCTCGCGATAGCCGTGGCCGCGGCATCCGTAGACGGCCTGTCGATGGACCTCGGGTCGGACTCGCTGGTGGCCGGCGGATGGCACGGCATTCTGCAGTCGGCCGGCCTGCTGTTCTTCGCCTTCGCCGGGTACGCCCGGGTGGCGACCCTCGGCGAGGAGGTGCGGGACCCGGCGCGCACGATCCCGCTCGCGATCACCATCGCGCTGTCGATCACCGTCGTGATCTACGCACTCGTCGCGGTGGTCGTGCTCGGAGCCCTCGGCCCGGAGGGGGTGGCGGCCACGGCCACGCCGCTGGCCGACGCCGCCTCCGGTGCGTGGGCCTGGGCCGAGCCGGTCGTGCGCGTGGGGGCCGCGGTCGCCGCGCTCGGCGCGCTGCTCGGTCTCATCGCAGGCATCGGGCGAACGAGTCTCGCCATGGCCCGTCGTCACGACCTGCCGCACTGGCTGTCGGCGGTGCACCCGCGGTTCCACACGCCTCACCGCGCGGAGGTGGCGGTGGCGGTCGTCGTGACGGCGCTCGTGCTCACCGTCGACCTGCGCGGCGCGATCGGGTTCTCGTCGTTCGGCGTTCTGCTCTACTACGTCGTCGCCAACGTCGCGGCGTTCACCCAGCCGGCGGACGAGCGCCGCTACCCGCGCGCTCTGCAGGTCGCCGGGGCGCTCGGGTGCCTCGCGCTCGTGGCCACGCTCCCGCCGCTCGCGATCGGGATCGGTGTCGTGGTGCTGGCCGTGGGCGTCGGCTACCGGCTCGTCACGCTGCGGATCGTCGCCCGCTAGAGGTACGCGTCGCGGTCGAACTCGGCGAGCCGGTCGCGGAAGGCGTAGGCCAGGTCGGGCCAGAGCAGCGTGAGACGCCGGGTCGTGGCATCCACGTACCAGCTCTCGCACCCGCCGCCCAGCCAGACGGTGTCGGCGGCGCGGGAGTCGAGGTCTGCCGTGTACCGCCGCTGGGCCGCGAGCGACACCTCGAGCACCCGGGCGTCGTCGTCGATCGCGCCGAGCACGTAGCCGATCTGCGCCTCGATCATCACGATCGCCGAGTTGTGGCCGAGGCTCGCGTTGGGCCCGTCGATGACGAACAGGTTCGGGAAGCCGTGCACCGTGGTCGACGCGTAGGCGACCATGCCGTCGCGCCAGGTGTCGGCGAGGTTCGCGCCGTCGCGGCCGAACACCCGCGCGGCGAACGGGGGATGGGTGGTGAGGAAGCCCGTGGCGAAGACCAGCACGTCGAGGTCGTGCGTCGCGCCGCCCTGCGCCGTGACCCGCGCGCCGTCGATCGACGCCAGCGCCGAGGGCTCGAGGGTCACCGCGGGGCCCGCGAGCGCCGGGTAGTAATCGTCCGAGAGCAGCACCCGCTTGCAGCCGATCTCGTAGTGCGGTGTCAGGGCGGCGCGCAGGCCGGGGTCGGCCACCTGCGCCTCGAGGTGGTCTCGCGCGCTGCGCCGCAGTGCGTCGAGGTGGCCGGGAACGCCGACGCGGGCGGCGAACCCCGTCTCCATGCCCCAGAAGAGGTCGGTGCGCAGCGACTCGCGTGATGCAGGGTCGTCGGCGAAGCCGCGGATGTCGTCGGCCGAGTACTCGAAGTCGGGGCGCGGCAGAACGAACGGCGCGGTGCGCTGGAACACGACGATGCCCCGTGCCTCGGCGGCGAGCCGGGGCACGAGCTGCACGGCCGAGGCGCCGGTGCCGACGACGCCGACCCGCTTGCCGGCGAGATCGCGATCTCGCCAGTCGGAGGAATGGAACACCTCGCCCGTGAAGGTGTCGATGCCGGGGGTCGGGGGCATCCGTGGTTCTGACAGGCGGCCGACCGCCATCACCAGCGTCACGCAGCTGAAGTCGCCGCCGGTGGTCGAGACGTGCCAGCGCTCGCCGGTCCATCGTGCGTCGAGCACCTCGGTGCCGAGGCGCAGGTGCTCGGCGATCTCCAGCGCGCAGTGGCGCAGGTAGTCGAGGATCTCCGCGCCGGGCGCGAAGAAGCGCGACCAGTCGTGCTTCGGGGCGAAGGAGAAGGAGTAGAGGTGGGAGGGGATGTCGCACGCGACACCCGGGTAGGTGTTGTCGCGCCAGGTGCCGCCGACGTCGGCCGCTCGCTCGAGCACCACGAACGACTCGTCGCCGCGGCGCGCGAGGCGCATGCCCATGCCGATGCCGGCGAATCCCGCGCCGACGATCACGGTGTCGACCACGAGGGTCATCGCGGGACCGGCTCTCGGGCGGCGTCGGTGGTGGCTCTTGCGGTGGCGGTTGCGTTTGCGTTCGCGGTGGCTTTTGCGTCGCCGACGGGGAAGCGGGCGGGGTAGCGCAGGAAACCGTCGATGAGGCTGAGCAGCTCGGCGGGGTGTTCGGTGGCGAGGCCGGCGTGGCTGGCGCCGTCACCCGACGGCGCGGCGCCGATGACGAGCGTTCGCGCGCTCAGCGGGACCGGCGGCCGCACCGCGACGAACACCGCGAGCTCGACCGAGTCGGGCACGGCGGCGACGGGCCCGAAGGTGACGAGCGCCTCGGGGGCGTCGTCGACTCCGACCAGGTCGTAGTTGCGTGCGAGCAGCGGGCGCACGAAGTCGAGCGCGGGGTGGGTGCCGTGCAGCGCGATCCTCACGCGGGACGCCTCTCGAGGTGAAGGCGCTCGATGCGGGCGCGCTGGCTCGTCGTCGCGTGCAGGATCGATGCCGGCGGGGCATCCGCACGGCGGGCGAAGGCCAGCTGCTCTGCGGTCGGCGTGCCGTAGTCGGTAGTGCGCTGGCGGGCAGTGCGGCCGATCTCGGCCGCGATGCGCTCGACGTCGGCGATCGTGAGCGAGCGGTGCGCCTCCGGCCCCGCCTCGGGCATGATCACCCCGTCGAGCAGCAGGCCGCCGAGGTCGTCGGCGCCGCCGCGCAGCACCGCCTGGCTGGTGGCGACGCCGAGCTTGGTCCACGCGGCCTGCACGTGGTCGATGCTCCCGGCGAGCATCAGCCGTGCGACGGCGTGCACCGCGCGCGACTCGCGCACGGTAGGTCCGAGGCGGGCGCCGGGCACGTCGGGATTCTCGAGCGGCACGAAGGGCATCGCGATGAACTCGGTGAACCCGCCGACGCCCCGGTCGACGGCCAGCTTCTGCACGGCGACCAGGGCGCGCAGGTGCGCCACGACCTCCGCCGGTGTCTCGACGTGGCCGTAGACCATGGTCGCGGTCGAACGCAGGCCGACCGAGTGCGCCGTCGCTACGGTGTCGATCCACGCGGCGGCGGGCGGATCTGTCTGCCGGCTGAGCAGCGCGCGGATGCGGTCGTCGAGGATGCGGGCACCCGTGCCGGGCACCGTGTCGACGCCCGCGTCGCGCAACAGCTCGTAGAACTCGCGCACGGTGACGCCGAGCCGTGCGGCCCCGTCGGCGACCTCCGCGGGCCGGAAGGCGTGCAGGTGCAGGCCGGGCTGGCGGGCCCGGATCGCGGCGACCACGTCGAGGTAGGCGGTGCCGGGCAGGTGCGCCGCGACGGCGCCCTGCACGCAGATCTCCGTGGCGCCGAGGCCGGCCGCCTCGTCGGCGAGCTCACCGAGCAGCGCCGGGTCGGAGACCACCGACGCATCGATGTTGCGGTTGATGACGTAGCTGACGTCGTCGCCCACCGCCGCGACCCGCACGGCGTCGCCGAGCGAGGCGAGCGCCTCGAGCTCGGTGCCGTCGGCCTCGAGCAGGGCGACGTATTCCGCGTCGCTCAGGCCGGACGGGTCGGCGGCCGCGCGCTCGATCAGCGGGGTGCGCGTCTCAGTCGGCGCGGGCGAGCGCCACGGTCGGCCCACGACGGGGGCGTCCTCGCGGGCGAGCCCCGAGGGCAGCGCGAGCGCGTCGACGTGCGGCCGGATGCGCGCGTCGATCCAGTCGCCGCCGTCGGCCGCCTGTGCTGCCCCGGTGACGAACTGCGGATGCGCCGTGAGCCGCTCACGCAGCTCGAAGCCCGCGTCGGCGGTGAGCCGGGCGAGGTCGTCGAGCTCGGGCCATGGACGCTCCGGGTTGACGTGGTCGGCGGTGAGCGGGCTGACCCCGCCCCAGTCGTCGATGCCCGCGCGGATGAGCAGCCCGAGCTCGTGCGCGTCTGTCAGGTTCGGGGGCGCCTGGATCGTGGCATCCGCCCCCAACACGATTCGGGCTATCGCCACGGCCGCCGCGTACTCCTGCAACGCCAGGTCGTCCTCGTTCTGCATCGCGGTCTTCGGCTTCGCACGGAAGTTCTGCACGATCGTCTCCTGGATGTGCCCGTGGCGCTCGTGCGCGGCGCGGATCGCGAAGAGGGCCTCGGCGCGCTCGGCGTCGTTCTCTCCGATTCCGAGCAGCACGCCGGTGGTGAACGGCACGCGCGAACGCCCGGCGTCCTCGAGCACGCGGAGGCGCAGCGCCGGATCCTTGTCGGGGGAGCCGTAGTGCACGCCGCCCTTCTCGCTCCACAACCGCGTCGCCGTGGTCTCGAGCATCATGCCCATCGACGGGGCGACGGGCCGCAGCGACTGCAGCTCGGAGAACGACATCACGCCGGGGTTGAGGTGGGGGAGCAGCCCGGTCTCCTCGAGCACGAGCTTCGCCATGGCGCGGATGTAGTGCATCGTCGACGCGTAGCCGTGCTCGTCGAGCCAGGCGCGGGCGGTGGGCCAGCGGTTCTCCGGCCGGTCGCCGAGGGTGAACAGCGCCTCCTTGCAGCCGAGCGCGGCGCCGGCGCGGGCGACCTCGAGGATCTCGTCGGGCGACATGTAGCTCGGTCGGCCATGACGCGCCAGCGCGCCGGGGGTCTCGACGAAGGTGCAGTAGTGGCAGCGGTCCTGGCAGAGGAAGGTGATCGGGATGAACACCTTCTTCGAGTAGGTGATGACCCCGGTGCGGCCCGCGCGTTCGAGACCCTCGTCGCGGATAGCGGATGCCACGGCGAGCAGCCGCTCGAGGTCGGCGCCGCGCGCTGCGCCGAGGATCGCGGCATCGCTCTCGGTGACGGAGCGGTCGCGCTCGATGCGGTCGAGAGCAGCGGAGATGGGCATGGCAGGCCTTCGTGACGAGCGACAGGGACGGTGCTCGACGGAGCACCCCGAGCCCAAATCCAGGCTCGCACGACTGACTGCTGCCGATTCTACGCCGCCCACGCCGTGCCGCGCCGCCCGGTGCGCGGCATCGCGCGCGGCTGAAAACGAAGGAGAAACGCTCGCTGCGGCACGGTTCTACGGGGCGAACTGGCCCTTCCCGTCGAATTCTCCTTCGCTTGGCAGCAGGGCGGCGCGCAGGCGCGGCGGAAGACGCAGCGCCACGTCGGGGCGCTCGGCGAGGGCGGCGACGATGGCGGCGGTCGCGTTCTCATCGGCGCGGGGGCCGATCGCATAGTCCGCCTCGATCAGCGGCTGGTTCTCGGCGAGGCGCATCCAGCCCTGACGCGGGCGGGTCGGCCGCACGTCCATCACGAGCAGCGGCGAGAACGATCCCGACCGCGCCTCGGGAAACCACAAATCGTCGCGTGGGATGAACGGCTCGATCCACGCGCGGGCGAAGCCCTCGGGGCGCAGCTCGAACCCGCGCTCGGCGAACCAGGGTGCGACGGCGTCGTCGAACTGGGCGACGACGCGGGAGTAGCCGAGCAGGCGCAGCGTCTTCGCGGCGCGCTCGAGCAGCGCGGTGCCGACTCCCTTCGAGCGGTGTTCCTGTGCGACGGAGAGATCGACCAGCTCGGCGACCTGGCCCTCGGGGCGCGGGCTGGTCTCGACCTCGTTGGGCCGGGCACGGGCGAACCCGGCGAAGACACCGTCCGGCGTCCGGGCGACGACGGTCGGCGACTTCTGCTGCTGCCAGCTCGTCACCTCGGCGAGCAGGGCGCCCCGGCTCGCCGACGAGGGCGAGAGGGCGAGGATGTCGTCGACGTCTGCTTCGGCCAGGGGACGGATGCGCACGGTCATTGCCTCATTCTCGCCCGGATCGGGCCACGACGCCCGGAGCGGCGCCGCCGGTGGCACCGGCCGGTGCGCTGACGCACAACGAAGGAGAAGTCGCGTTGAGCTGGGGTTCACGGCGACACGAGACCGAATCGCAAGGGATGTCCTTCGTTTTCGGCGGGGTGACGGGCGGGTGGCAGGCCGCGCGAAAAAGTTTTTAACACCTGTTTAAACACCTGTGGATGAATCTTTCGTACCTGTTATTAACCCTGTGAATAACTACAGTTGTGTAATTCGAACTTAACCACTGAACTGCATATTTGCGTTCGAACGTGTGTGTGAATGAAAGGAGCGACCCGATGCCCCACGCCTACGCGCTGCATGTCACGGTGACCGCGCCGTGCCTGTGCTGCCGCGCTCCTCGCGAATTCGTCTTCTCGTCGCCGAGCGACCAGGTCGTCTGCGCCGCCTGCGTCAACCACCTCGGATCCGACAAGGCAGAGCGCCGAGACCTCGAGCACGTGGCCATGTGGGAGCGCCTGCACGCTGACCTGCTGTTTAACCATCAAGGTGAGGTTGAGTCTCTTCGCTCCGCCGCGCGGGCCGACGCCGAGGAGATCGCCAGGCTCGGCGCCCAGGTCGCGCAGCTGACCTCCGTGGCGGCCGGCGAATTCGCCGCGGACGACGTCGGGGGAGTGCGCGGGCTGATCCAGAACGACGTCACTCGTCGGGCCGAACGCAACACCGAGCTGGCCAATCGGCGAATCGACAGGATCATGGCCGTGCTGTGGCGTTTCGATCGGCTGCACCACGAGAATGACAACAAATCCGCGCTGTGCACCTGTGGAAAACCCCTGGCGAAGTGCCCGGAATACCTCGCCCTCGAGCCCGAGCGGCAGGCGCTGCGCGACTGGGAGCGTAAGAATCTCGCCCTCGCTCGTGATAACAAGCGGCACGGATTGCCCGCGGAGCATCCGGAGCTCGAAAAAAATCCGCCGCGGCGGTGAATCGGGGAGATAGTGGGAGTGCATAACTCTGCATCGGGCTTCGGAGGAGCGACATGGCACAGGTGGAAGTGGGAATCGTCTCGTACACGGTCTCGGCCGACTACTTTGCGGAGGTGGGCGCCGACTTCGATACGCAGGCCGTCGACGACGCGGTTCTCGCGCAGCTCAACCTGCTCGCGCCGGCCGGCGTGACGGTGCACCGCAACGGCACGGTCACCGCAGACGAAGGGGTGGCAGACGAGGCCCGCGAGGTCGACTGGCCGGCGCTGCTGCAGAGGATAGACCTCGACCAGATCCTCGCTGACAACGGTAGATAGGCCGCCCCGTGCGGCGTGCTAGGTTCTGACGATGACCCGCATCGCAGCGGTCGCCCCCGTGCTTCCGGCCTTCGTGTACACCCAGTCCGAGATCACGGCCGAGCTTGCACCGCTCATGACGAAGGTGCCCGCGCGCCAGGCCGTCATCGAGCGGATGCACGCGGCGAGCGGCATCGGAACCCGGCACACGGCGCTGCCGCTGGAGCGCTACCGCGACCTCGGAACGTTCCGCGAGACGAACGACATCTTCATCCAGGTCGCGGCCGACCTGGGCGAGCGCGCGGTGCGGATCGCCCTCGACGACGCCGGGATCGCGGCATCCGACGTCGACTTCATCCTCTTCACCTCCGTCACGGGCATCTCGGCGCCGTCGGTCGACGCGCTGCTGGTGCCGCGGCTCGGGCTGCGCGCGGATGTGAAGCGTATGCCGTCGTACGGTCTCGGCTGCCTGGGCGGCGCGGCGGGCATCGCCCGGGTCAACGACTACCTCGTCGGTCATCCGACCGAGGTAGGCGTGCTCGTGAGCGTCGAGCTCTGCTCGCTCACCCTGCAGCGTGACGACGAGACGATGGCGAACTTCGTCGCGACGGGGCTGTTCGGCGACGGGGCGGCGGCCGTCGTGCTGCTGGGCGACGACCACCCCCGTGCCCGAGGCCCGAGGATCACCGCGACCCGGAGCGCCATCTACCCCGACACGAACGAGGTCATCGGCTTCAACGTGGGCGGCACGGGGTTCGAGATCGTTCTGACCCCGGGCGTAGCCGAGGTGATCGAGCGGCATTTTCCGGCGGATGTCGCGGGGTTCCTGTCGGCGAACGGGCTGTCGCTCGGCGACCTGGGCTGGTGGGTGGCACACCCCGGCGGCCCGAAGGTGCTCGAGGCCTTCGAGGGCTCGCTCGGTGTCGACCGCTCGGTCTTCGCGCGCAGCTGGGCCTGTCTCGACCGCGTCGGAAACCTGTCGTCGGCGGCCGTTCTGCACGTGCTCGCCGACACCCTCTCGCTCGGCTCGTTCGACCCCGACTCGCCCGGCCTGCTGTTCGCCCTCGGACCCGGTGTGAGTGCCGAGTTCGTTCTGATGGAATGGGACGCGTGATCGCCTACCTTGTACTGATCCTGTTCACCGGGGCGGAGCGCGTCGTCGAGCTCGTCGTCTCCAAACGCAACGCCACCGCCGCCTTCGCGCGCGGGGGCATCGAGTACGGGCAGTCGCACTTCCCGTGGATGGTCGCCCTGCACACGGGGTTCCTCGTCTCGTGCATCGCCGAGGTGTTCCTGCTCGACCGCCCGTTCATCCCCTGGCTCGGCTGGCCGATGCTCGCGATCGCCCTGCTCTGCCAGGCCGGCCGGTACTGGTGCATCGCGTCGCTCGGACCGCAGTGGAACACCCGGGTCATCGTGGTCCCCGGGGCCGGTGCGGTGCGGGCCAAGGGGCCGTACCGGTTCGACTGGCTGCCGCATCCGAACTATCTCATCGTCGCGGTCGAGGGAGTGGCGCTGCCGCTCGTGCACACCGCGTGGATCACCGCCATCGTCTTCACCGTGCTCAACGCGATTCTGCTGCTGCGCTTCCGCATCCCCACCGAGAACGAGGCGCTGCGGAAGCTCAGCGCGTGACCGACTCCTCGATCGACGTCGACCTGATCGTCGCCGGCGGCGGACCGGTCGGGCTCGCGGCGGCGATCGAGGCACGTCTCGCGGGGCTCAGCGTCGCGGTCGTCGAGCCGCGTGCCGGCGAGATCGACAAGGCCTGCGGAGAGGGGCTCATGCCCGGGGCCGTGCCGATGCTCGCCCGCCTCGGGGTCGACCCGGTCGGCGTGCCGCTCCGCGGGGTGAGCTACCGTTCGGGAGCGCGCCGGGCAGACCACCGCTTCACCGGCGGCGAGGGCCGCGGGGTGCGGCGCACGACGCTGCACGCCGCGATGACCGCGCGGGCGGCCGAGCTGGACGTCGAGCACCTGGCCGACAAGGTCACGCTGGTCACGCAGGACGCCACCGGCGTGAACGCGGCCGGGCTGAGGGCGAGATGGCTGTTCGGATGCGACGGCCTTCACTCACGCGTTCGGCGCGAGATCGGCGTGGAACTGCCGCCCGGCCGCCGGCGCCGCCGGTACGGGGTACGCCAGCACTTCCGGGTGGCGCCGTGGACGGACCTGATCGAGGTGCACTGGAGCAGGCGCGTCGAGGCGTACATCACCCCCGTCGCCGAGGACACCGTGGGAGTCGCGCTGCTGGGCCGGCCAGGGCTCGACTTCGCCGCCGAGCTCGCGGCGATCCCGGCGCTGGCGTTTCTCGGCGAGGCTCCTCCCGCCAGCACCCTGCGCGGAGCGGGCGCGCTGCGCCAGCGCACCTCGCGCCGACACGTCGGTCGTGTGCTGCTCGTCGGCGACGCCTCCGGCTACGTCGACGCGATCACGGGGGAGGGCCTCCGGCTCGGCTTCGCGCAGGCGGAGGCCGCCGTCGACGCGATCGTGCACGGGCGGCCCGGCGGGTACGAGGACGCGTGGAACACGATCTCGCGCGACTTCCGGGTGCTGACGACGGGGCTCGTCGGGCTGGCGTCGTCTCCGCTGCGGCCGGCCATCGTGCCGATCGCGGGTGCGCTTCCCGGGGTGTTCGGGGGCGTGGTGGACCGGCTGGCCCGCTGAGAGCTACTCGACCGGCGTGGACGTGGCCGCGGCGATGAGCCGCGTCAGCGAGTCGCGCATCTGCTCGAGGTCGGCCACCGGCAGCCCCAGTTTCTCTACGATCGTGCCGGGCACGGCCTCCGCCTGGGTGCGCAGTTCGCGCCCATCCGACGTCAGCTCGATGTCGAGAGCGCGATCGTCGAGCGCGTTGCGCGAGCGCGTGACGAGCCCGGCGGCCTCGAGACGCTTGAGCAGCGGCGAGAGAGTCGCCGGCTCGAGCAGGAGCGTGTCGCCGATGTCGCGCACGGTGCGGGGGCTGCGCTCCCACAGGGCGAGCATCACGAGGTACTGGGGGTGGGTGAGGCCGATGCGCTCGAGCACCGGACGGTAGACCGCGATCACGCTGCGGTTCGCCGCGGCGAGGGCGAAGCAGACCTGGCGGTCGAGTGCGAGAGGGTCGACAGTTCTCATGTAGCGAGTATACTCATCATTAGTGCACTAACCATTAGTGCAAGGAGGAAATGATGAAGGCCAAGCTGCCGTGGTGGGACCGCCTGAACGGCGCCCTGTTCCCCTACATCGGACCGCCGCCGCTCGGGCCCTACAACGAAGCGCCCCTGCAGGCGCCGGCCGAGAAGGCGTGCCCGCTGTGCGGACGCCCGATGAGCGAGCACCGCTTCGACCGCAGCACCGACCACACCGCGACGCGCATGTACTGCCCGACGAGCGACGCCGCCTAATCGAGACCGGCGTGGCTCAACCGAGCAGCAGCGCCTGCAGCTCTGCGGGAGTGGAGACGGTCGCGATCGACCCGGCCTGTTCGGCCACCGAGCCGTAGCCCCACTCGACGAAGATCGTCGGAACGTCGTTCGCCGCGGCGCCCAGCACGTCGTGCTCGCGGTCTCCGACGAGCACGGGTCGCGAGACATCCGCCCCCATCGCCGCGAGCCGCAGCAGCGCCTCGGCCACCACGTCCTTCTTGGCGCTGCGCACCTCGTCTTCGGAGGCGCCCGTGATGATGTCGAAGTAGGTGGCCAGGTTGAAGTGCTCGAGGATGAGCGTCGCCGGCAGCTCGGGCTTCGACGTCGCGAGCGACATCGGCAGGGCGCTCTCGGAGATCGCCTTGAGCACGAGTCCGACGCCGGGGTACTGGGTCGCGTCGTACGCGCCGACGTCGAGGTACTTCTCGCGATAGATGACGAGCGCCTCGGCCGACTGCTCGACCGTGAACCCGGCGAGGTCGCGGAACGAGTCGAGCAGCGGCGGGCCGACATACTGCAGCAGTTCGCTCGGCGAGGGGATCGGAAGCCCCATGCGCTCGAACGTGTAGGCGAGCGTCGCGGTGATGCCGGGCGCGGAGTCGACGATGGTACCGTCGAGGTCGAAGAGTATGCAGCTGTATGTGGTGCTCATTGGGCCCAGTGTAGGCGTCGCGGGTTTCGTCACCGCTTGGCGTCGTAGCGGTTGCGGCTGGAGGTGAACTCCTCCTGGTGGGAGTACGCCCACTGGGCGAGGGCGTCGATGGGCCCGCGCAGGCTCTCGCCGAGGGGCGACAGCGCGTACTCGACGCGGGGCGGGATCTCGGGGTAGCTCGTGCGCTCCACGAGGCCGTCGCGCTCGAGCCGTTGCAGGGTGACGGTGAGCATGCGCTGGGAGATGCCCGGGATGTCGCGGGCGAGATGCCCGTAGCGCTGCGGGCCGTCTTCGAGCATGCTCACGACGAACATGCTCCACTTGTCGCCGACACGGTCGAGGATGTCGCGCACGTGCACCGCCGCCGTCTCGTCGTTGCGGCACACGTCGCCGAGGTTGCTCGGAGCCTTCTGTTCATCCATTTCGCACTCCCGCGTTCGTGGCGGACCCGCCCGCTATAGACACTATTCGTGCGTAACGCACTCAACGGAACTGTACCGGAGAGCGCGGTCGCCGGAGCAGAGGGGCAAGCTTCCGCTGTCCAACGGCCCGGTGAACGGCGATTGCTTGCCCCGCCGCAAGCCGGTCATTCGCGAGGGGCAAACTTTCGATGCTCGAGGGCGCTTTCAGGGTCGAAACCTTGCCCCTCGGGTCGGCGGGCCGGCAGCCGGCGCTAGAACAGGCGCGAGTGACTGTCGTCCATGCCGCGCATGGCGTCGTAGTCGAGCACCAGGCAGCGGATTCCGCGGTCCTGCGCGAGCGTGCGTGCCTGTGGCTTGATCTCCTGCGCGGCGAACACCCCGACGACCGGCGCGAGGTGCGGATCGCGGTTCATCAGCTCGAGGTATCGCGTGAGCTGCTCGACACCGTCGATGTCGCCGCGCCGCTTGATCTCGACGGCGACACTCGCGCCCGTGGCATCCTTCGCCAGAATGTCCACCGGACCGATCGCCGTCATGTGCTCGCGGCGCACCAGGTGGTAGCCGTCGCCGAGCAGTTCGATCTGCTCGGCGAGGAGCTTCTGCAGGTCGCTCTCGACGCCGTCCTTCTGCAGGCCGGGGTCGATCCCCAGGTCGTGGGTCGAGTCGAGCAGGATCTCGTGGATCGAGATCATCAGCTGGTCGGCGGTCTTGGCCTGCGTGACCTTCCAGATCTCGGTGACGCCGGCATCGAGCTGCGCCTGGTCGGGGTCGACCTGCGAGAGAGCGCACGGCGGGCTCATCCAGTTGAGCGGCTTGTAGCTCAGCGAGTCGGAGTGCACGAGCACGCTTCCGTCGGCCTTCACGAGCAGCAGTCGGGTGGCGACGGGCAGGTGGGCACTGAGCCTTCCGGCGTAGTCGACGGAACACTTGGCTATAACGAGGCGCACCCGGCAAGCCTACGGGAGCGGGGCGGATGCCTCGGCTCCGCTCAGGCGAGAGAGCGGGGCGGATGCCTCGGCTCAGGCGACCGGAGAGACGACCTTCTTCGGCTCGCGGGCTGCCCCCGACGCGAGGCCGGCGGCGACGACGAGCACGAGCACGACGAGCAACGCCCGCAGGATGCCGAACTCCTCGCCGAGCACCCCGATCAGCGGCGGCCCGACCAGGAACGCGCAGTAGCCGATCGTGGCGACCGCGCTCACACGCGCCGCCGCGGTCTTGGGGTCGTCGGCCGCGGCCGACATCCCGACCGGGAAGCCGAGAGCCGAGCCGAGCCCCCACAGCACGATGCCCACGACGGCGATCTCGGCGTTGGGCCCGAAGATGACGATGAGCAGGCCGATGATGGCGAGCACGGCCGAGCCGCGCAGCACGGGAACGCGCCCGAAACGGTCGAGCAGGAAGACGCCGCACAGGCGCCCGACGGTCATCGCCGTCACGAACACCCCGAACATGATCGCGCCGCCGGTGCGGCTCACGTCGTGCCCGTCGACCATGGCGAGGGTGAGCCAGTCGTTGGCGGATCCCTCGGCGAAGGCCATGCCGAGCACGATCACGCCGATGAGCAGCGTGCGCGGGTCGCGCCAGATGCTCAGCCGGCCGCGCCAGCTCTTCGAGTGGTCGTCGTCGGCGACCGCCTCGTCGCCCTCGGCGACGAAGTGCTCGGACTGCAGGAACCGCAGCGACAGCTGGGCGGCGACGACGATGAGCAGCGCGATGGCGGCCATGTGGGCGAACACGGGAACGTGCAGCGCCTCGGCGAGGGCGCCGAGGGCGGCGCCGGCGATCGTGCCGAAGCTGAAGAAGGCGTGGTAGATCGGCATGATCGCGCGACCCAGGGCGCGCTCGTTCGCCGCGCCCGACACGTTCATCGCGACGTCGCAGATGCTAAAGGCGGCGCCGAAGACGGCGAGCCCGATGAAGATGACGACGAAGCTCGGGCCGAACGACGCGGCGATGCCGGCGGTCGCGAGGCCGACCGGCGCGATCGTGAAGCACCACGTCATGATGCCCTTCGCGCCGAAGCGTGCGATGAGGTGGCTCGAGATCAGCAGGCCCATGATCGATCCGAGCGACAGCCCGAAGATCAGCACGCCCATTTCGAGCGTGCTCGCGCCCAGGGCGTCGCGGGTCGCGGGGAGGCGGGCGACCCAGCTGGCGAGGGCGAGCCCGCAGAGCGCGAAGATCACGAACATGGCGTTGCGCCACGCGGTGATCTGTCGGCGGCTGAGTGCACCGTTCTGGGTGGCGGGATGGGCCGACGCTGGCGATTGTGACAAGAGAGATCCCGGGGACTAGCAGGTGGTCGAATCGATTCGATTCGAATCGATTCGACTAAGCTACCAACTCATGAGGCACGAGGCAACCGGAGATCGAGGCACACCGCGACCGAACCTCGCCGCCGTGGCAGCCCTCGCGGGCGTGTCCGCGTCGACGGCGTCGCTCGCCTTCAGCGGCGCCGGACCGGTGTCGGATGCCACGAAGGCCCGGGTTCTCGCGGCCGCCGAGACGCTCAATTACGGCGGACCGGATCCGCGAGCCCGCTCTCTCCGACGGGGCCGCTCCGGGATCGTCGGCGTCGTGATCGAAGACCGGCTGAGCGACGCCTTCCGCGACCCGATGAACATCGCCATGCTCGACGGCATAACCGACGAGACCGGCTCGGCCGGGCTTGCGCTGTTGCTGCTCACCGACACGGGGGAGGCCACCGACATCTCGGTCGCCCCGATGGACGCGGTCGTGCTCATCGGCTGCAGCACGCGGCTCGACCAGTCCGTCGTGACTCTGCGCCAACGCGGCATCCCGATCGTGGCGATCGAGGCGGCGCACATGCCCGACGTGGTGGCGATCGACCTCGATAACCGCGACGCGACGCGACGCGGTGCCGAGCACCTGCGCGACCTGGGCCACACCCGCGTCGCGATCGTCAGCCTCCCGCTCGACCCCGAGCACACCCGCGGACCCATCACGCCCGAGCGCGTGGCCGCGAGCTCCGCCTTCACGGCGACCGAGCGCATCCTGGGAGCGCGCGACGTGTTCCCGCACATCGGCGGCCTGGTCGCCGCCGGCAGCCTGATCGAGGAGGGCGAGATCGCCGGCCTGGCGCTGCTCGCCGAGGCCGACCGGCCCACCGCGGTCATCGCGCAGAGCGACCTGCTCGCGGTCGGCGTGATCCGCGCCGCAGAGTGGCTCGGCCTGCGCGTGCCCGACGACCTCAGCGTGCTCGGCTTCGACGGTGCCCGCATCGACGGGCTGGCCCCGCACGAGCTGACGACCCTGCGGCAGCCCGCGGTCGAGAAGGGACGCGCCGCCGGACGCGCCATCCTCGCCAGCCTCGCGGGCGAGCCGGCGCGCGACGCCCGGTTCGAGAGCGAGCTGCACGTCGGCACGACGACGGGCCGCGCCCCGCAGTGAAGCGGGGCAAGCTTTCGACGTCGAACCGGGGCTTGAGGGTCGAAACCTTGCCCCTCGGCTCGGGCCGCCTTGGGCCTGCGACGAGCGGGGCAAGC
>NZ_JBEPSJ010000004.1:0-363683 GCF_040548875.1 Conyzicola nivalis | reverse complement strand
CGGCGGGGGGGTCCAACCCCGCGGGGGGGCGCGCCCCCCCCCCCCCCCCCCCCGGGGGGGGGGGGGGGGGGGGGCCCCCCCCGCGCCCCCCGCCGCACGAGCAACGAAGGACACCGACATGGCGACACCACCCGCCGTCGTTCGACGACGAGCGACGCGACCGATCGACGAGCAGGCACTGCTCCCCAACAGCGGCAGAGGGGGCAGGGCGGGCTTCTGGCTGTATCTCATCCCGGGCTTCGTGCTCTTCGTGGTCGTCATCCTCATCCCGCTCGTGTGGAACGTCTACCTCAGCTTCACCGAGTGGCGCGGCATCAAGCCGCCGATCTGGATCGGACTCGACAACTGGATCGAGCTCGCCGGAGACGACAAGTTCTGGACATCCTTCGGCAACAGCGTCGCGATGATCGTGGCGATGGTGATCGTGCCGACCCTGCTCGGCCTGCTGCTCGCGGCCATGCTCTTCGACCTCGTGGGCAAGAAGTTCGGCGGGCGCCTCGCCAGCTTCCTGCGCGCCACCTACTACCTGCCGCAGATCCTGCCGGTCGCCGTGGCGGCCATCGTCATCGGCTGGATCCTCCGCCCCGAGAACGGCGCCCTGAACACGATCCTCGCCGCCATCGGCCTCGGCGACCTGCAGCGCAACTGGCTCGGCAGTCCCGATACCGCGCTGCTGAGCATCATGTTCGTGATGGTGTGGGTACAGCTCGGCTACCCCGTCGTCATCTTCATGGCGGCGTTGCAGCGCGTCGACCCCGAGCTCTACGAGGCGGCGGAACTCGACGGCGCGAACTGGATCCAGCGGTTCCGTTGGATCACGGTCAGTATCATCCGCCCCGAGATCTTCGTTGTGACCCTCACCTGCACGATCGCCGCGCTCAAGGTCTTCGGCCCGATCTACACGCTCACCCGCGGCGGGCCGGGCAACAGCACCATCGTGCCCAGCTACTACTCGTACAGCGAGTTCTTCCAGAACCAGCAGGTGGGCTACGGCGCCACCATCGCGACCGCCCTCACGGTGGTCATCGTGCTGCTGACCATCGTCTTCATCAAGGCCCAGACCCGGGCAGAACGAGCGGAGAGTGAGCGCTGATGGCTGTCATCGCCCCCGAACTGGAGACGTCCCGCGCACCGCGCGACGAGCATCCGTTGAAACTGCGCAAGCGCGCCACCAAGCGCACCCTCGCCGACTGGCTGATCCTGGTCGCCGCGATCGCGTTCGGCGCCCTCATCGCCGCACCCTTCGTGATCATCCTGATCAACTCGTTCAAGAGCCCGGCCGACTACGCGACCTCCGGTCCGCTCACCCTGCCCAGCAACCTGTACTTCGACGGCATCGCGAACTTCTGGGAGCGCGTCAACTTTCCCGAGAAACTCTGGAACAGCTTCTTCATCAGCGGCATGGTCGCGATCCTCGCCGTGGTGATCTCGGTCTTCAACGCCTTCGCGATCGGCATCGGCCGGGTGCGCGGCCGCACCTGGATCATCATCCTGTTCCTGCTGGCCAACATGCTGCCGCAGGAGGCGCTGCTGTACCCGCTGTACTACATGTTCAAGCAGGTGGGCCTGTACGACAACGTGTGGAGCGTCATCATCATCTTCACCGTGATCCAGAGCGCATTCGGCACCTACCTGCTGTCCGCTGTCTACGGCACGTTCCCGAAGGAGATCCTCGAGGCGGCGAGCCTCGACGGCGCCAGCCGCTGGCAGATCCTCTGGCGGGTCATCGTGCCGATCAGCCGTCCCACGCTCGCGGTGCTGGTGATCTTCTTCTTCATCTGGACGTGGAACGAGTTCCTCATCCCGCTCAGCTTCCTCGTGAGCAACGCGCACCAGACGGTGCCCGTCGCCATCGCGGTGCTGCAGGGGGACAGGCTGATGGATGTCACGACCACGAGTGCCTCGGCGCTGCTCGGCCTCATCCCGACCCTGATCTTCTTCCTCATCTTCCAGCGAACCCTCACCCGGGGCATCACGGCAGGAGCCGTCAAGTAATGAAATTCACCGACGGCTTCTGGCAGATGCGCCCCGGCGTCACCGCGCTCTACGCGCAGGAGGCCTACGACATCGTGCCCGGCGAGGGGCGGATCACCGTCACGGCACCCACCGCCGTGATCGCCACGCGGGGCACCACCCTCAACCGGCCGACGATGACGGTGACGTTGAGCTCGCCGCTGCCCGGGGTCATCGGCGTGAGGATCGAGCACTTCCAGGGCGCGGCGACCCGCGGCGGGTTCGACCTCGTCGGGGCCGAGACCGGGCACGGCGTCGTCTCCGTCGACGCCGACGGCGGCACGCTCACGAGCGGCGACCTCACCGCCAGAGTCGGCCAGGGCGCCCCGTGGAACCTGAGCTTCGAGTCCGGCGGACGGGTGCTCACCTCGAGCGGCCACCGCTCGGTCGGCTACGTCGGCGTCGCACCCGACGCCTTCGTCGACGCCGGGCCGGTCGGCGCCGGCAGGGCGTCCGCCTACGTGCACGAACAGCTCGCTCTCGGGGTGGGCGAGCTGGTCTACGGCCTCGGCGAGCGCTTCGGCCCGGTGGTGAAGAACGGCCAGAGCGTCGACATCTGGAACGCCGACGGCGGCACCTCGAGCGAGCAGGCCTACAAGAGTGTGCCGTTCTACCTGACCAACCGCGGCTACGGGGTGCTGGTCAACGACCCGGGCCACGTCTCGTTCGAGGTCGGTTCGGAGGCGGTCGAGCGGGTGCAGTTCTCGGTCGCGGGGGAGGCCCTCGAGTACTTCGTCATCGCGGGCGACGACCCGCGGCAGATCCTCGACCGGTACACGCAGCTCACCGGCCGGCCGGCGTCCTTGCCCGCCTGGTCGTACGGCCTGTGGCTCTCGACGAGCTTCACCACCGACTACGACGAGGCCACTGTGACGAGCTTCATCGACGGCATGGCCGAGCGCGACCTGCCGCTCAGCGTCTTCCACTTCGACTGTTTCTGGATGCGCGAGTTCAATTGGAGCGACTTCGAGTGGGACGCCCGCGTCTTCCCCGACCCGGTCGGCTTGCTGCGGAGGCTGCACGACCGCGGCCTGAAGGTCTGCGTCTGGATCAACCCGTACATCGGCCAGCGCTCGCCGCTGTTCGCCGAGGCGGCCGCCGCCGGCTACCTGGTGCGCAAGCCCGACGGCGACGTGTGGCAGTGGGACCTCTGGCAGGCGGGCATGGCGCTCGTCGACTTCACGAACCCCGACGCGACCCGGTGGTATCAGGACAAGCTGCGGGTGCTGCTCGGGCAGGGCGTCGACGCGTTCAAAACCGACTTCGGCGAGCGCATCCCGGTCGGCGTCGACTACTTCGACGGCGCCAGCCCGGAGCGGATGCACAACTGGTACACCCAGCTCTACAACCGGGCGGTCTTCGACCTGTTGGTCGAGGAGCGCGGCGAGGGGGAGGCGGTGCTGTTCGCCCGGTCGGCGACGGTGGGAGGCCAGACCATGCCCGTGCACTGGGGCGGAGACTCCACGTCGAGCTACGAGTCGATGGCGGAGACCCTGCGCGGGGGTCTCTCGATCGCTCTCAGCGGGTTCGCGTTCTGGAGCCACGACATCGGCGGCTTCGAGGGCGAGCCCGACGCGGGCGTCTTCAAGCGGTGGACCGCGTTCGGCCTGCTCTCGAGCCACAGCCGCTTCCACGGCAGCGACTCGTACCGGGTGCCGTGGAAGTTCGACGAGGAGGCGGTCGACGTCACCCGCATCTTCACGAAGCTCAAGCTCTCGCTGATGCCCTACCTCTACGCCGCCGGCACCGAGGCGACGACGCACGGAACCCCCGTGCTGCGGCCGATGCAGCTCGAGTTCGCCGACGACCCCGCCGTCGGCCACCTCGACCGGCAGTACATGTTCGGCCCCGACCTGCTCGTCGCCCCCGTGTTCTCCGCCGAGGGGACGGTCGAGTTCTACCTGCCCGCCGGCCTGTGGACCGACTACTTCACGGGCGAGACCGTCACCGGCCCCGGCTGGCGCACCGAGACCCACGGGTTCGACACCCTCCCGCTCTACGTTCGCGACGGCGCCGCGCTCGCCGTCGGCGCGCGCGACGACCGGCCCGACTACGACTACCTCGACGGACTGACCCTGAGGCTGTATCCCACGACGGGCGACGATCGCCGCGAGGTCGTCGTGACGACACCGGAGGGCGCATCCGCGGTCTTCAGCGTCGTTCGCCGGGGCGGCATCGCCATCGTCACCTCCGACGACGTCGCCGACTTCACGGTGAGCGTCGTCGGCGGGGCGACCGTCGCGGCGGCCGCCGGGCGCGCGGAGGTTGCCCTGTGACCCTCGGCCGGCGGGATATGGTGGCACGAGAAGCAGCGGCATAGGCGGAAGGGGGGCGTTGTGACCGGCGTACCTCCGACCGCCCGGCCGGCCACGATCTACGACGTGGCCAGGGTCGCCGGGGTCTCCCATCAGACCGTGTCGCTCTACCTGCGGGGGCACCAAGGCTTCCGCGACAGCACCCGGCAGCGCGTCGAGGAGGCGCTGGCCGAGCTGAACTACCGCCCCAACCTGGCGGCGAAGTCGCTCGCCACGAGCCGCTCGCACCGCATCGGCGCGCTGGTCTACGAGCTCACCGAGGTGGGCCCGAGCAAGACGATCCAGGGCGCCAGCGAGCGGGCGCGGGCCGCCGGTTACCTGCTCGACATCGTCAACCTCGACCCGAGCGACGATGGAGCCGTCGACCGCGCGCTCGGCCAGCTCGGCCAGCAGGACGTCGCCGGTATCCTCGCGTTCGCGCCCGTCGACCTCATCGCCGAGAAGATCGCGGCCGTGCCGTTCAACGTGCCCGTGATCACCGAGTCCGAGCGGGAGGACGCCCACGACTCGCCTCCGGACGGGATAAACCGGCCGGGGCTGGAGCTCGTCGTCGAGCACCTCGTGGGCCTCGGGCACCGTCGTTTCTTCCACCTGTCCGGCCCGCCCGACTGGGTGGCGTCGCGCAACCGGGTCACCGCCTACGAAGACGCCCTCGCCCACCACGGCGTGGTCTCGCTGGGCAGCATCCACGGCGACTGGAGCGCCGCCTCGGGCCACGCGGCCGCGACGCGAATGCCGCTCGATGTAGGCGTGACCGCTGTGATCGCTGCCAACGACCAGATGGCGCTCGGCGCCCTCCTCGCCCTCGAACAGCGCGGTGTCGCGGTACCCCGCGACATGAGCGTCACCGGTTTCGACGACATCCCCGAGTCGGCCTTCTACCGGCCGCCGCTCACCACCGTTCGCGTCGACTACGCCCAGCAGGGACGCGTCCTGGTGGAGCGGCTGCTGCGGCTGATCGACAGTGTGGATGCCCCGGAGGCGACGACACCCCCGCGCCTCGTCGCCCGCGCGTCGACCGCGCCGCCGCCCCTCCCGCGGTCCCGGTAACCGATTGCCCCACGACGTCGGAGCGGGGTTATAGGCTGGTCGGCGGGGTTCGCGGCGCAGCTGGCCCACGACCGCCGCGCGCCGACCCGGGTGCGGCCATGAGCGCTCTGCCTCGCTCGCATTCGTTGCTAGGAACACCTCTCTCTTGACCACCGTTGTACACCCGGGCGACTCCCTGTCGGCCCGCCAGAAGTTCGTCTACGTCATCGTGCTCGGCGCGCTCACCGCCCTCGGCCCCTTCACCATCGACCTGTACCTGCCCGCATTCCCCTCGCTCGCGTCGGAGCTCGGGGTCTCGGCGACGGCGATCCAGCTCACCCTCACCGCGACGACCATCGGGTTCGCGCTCGGCCAGCTGCTGGTCGGTCCGTGGAGCGACAAGGTGGGACGCCGCATGCCGCTCATCATCGCCACTGGCCTGCACATCGTGGCGAGCTTCGGCGTCGCACTCGCCCCCGACGTGATGTGGGTGGCGGTGTTCCGGGTGCTCCAGGGCGTCGGCGCTGCCGGCGGCGGTGTCGTGGCGATGGCCATGGTGCGCGACCTGTTCGGCGGGCTGCCGCTCGTGCGCATGCTCTCCCGACTCGCCCTCGTCAGCGGGCTGGCACCCATCCTCGCTCCGCTCATCGGCTCTCAGCTGCTCCTCGTGCTCGACTGGCGTGGGATCTTCTGGTTCCTCGCCGGCTACGGCATCTTCGCGATCCTCGCCGCCGTCTTCTTCCTCGTCGAGACGCTCCCCGTGGCCCGACGCGAGGACCGCGGCCACAGCTCGGTGGGCGAGCGCTACAAGGCGCTGTTCAGCGACCGGGTGTTCGTGGGCGTCACCCTCATCGCCGGCATGACCTTCTCCGGGTTGTTCGCGTACCTGTCGGCGTCGTCGTTCCTGTTCCAGGACATCTACGGCCTCGACGCCCAGCAGTTCGGGCTGCTCTTCGCCATCAACTCGGTGGGCATCGTCGTCGGCGTGCAGGCGAGCTCGCGCCTGGCGAAGTTCGTCGGCCCGCAGTGGATCCTGCTCGGCGCCATCGGCGGGATGCTGGTCTCTGCGATGATGATCGTGGTGCTCGACCTCGCGGGTGTCGGCCTGCTCGGCGTCGTCGTGCCGCTGTTCTTCTTCATCACCTCCTGCGGATTCGCGTTCCCCTGCCAGCAGGTGCTCGCCCTCGCCGGTCACGGCGGCGAGGCGGCCACCGCCGCCTCCGTGATGGGCGCGGTGAACTTCGGCTTCGCGGGCCTGATCTCGCCCATCGTCGGCACCTTCGGAATCCACAACGCCGTGCCTATGGGCGCCACCATGGCGATCACCGCCTCCGTGTCGCTCGCGGTGATGTGGCTCGTCGTGCGGCCGCGTACGGTACCCGCGCTCGTGCACTGAGTGACAACTGCTCGATAAAGGCCGGTCGCGCCGTTAGTCTGATGGCTAAGAAAGGGCCGACATGTCTCTCGTCTTCCCCAATGCGTTGGCGGCAAAGACCACCAATCTCGCGCTGGCGAGGGGCTCGTTCTGGTTCGGAACGGTGTGTCTCGCCGCGGTCTTCGTGAGCCTCGCCCTGATCCAGGCCGATCGCGGCACCGCCAGGGCCTGGCTCGTCTTCGTGGCCATCGCCATGATCGCCGTGTCCGGCATTCTGGTCGCTGTAGCGGGGGAGCACAGGGCCTGGCTGGTGATCGCCGCCGCCGGCATCGCGCTCGTCGCCATCACCGTCTACGCCAGCGTCCTGCTGCCCAACCTCAGGTCTTTCGACTCGAGCGACTCGATCCTGCTGTCGCTTCCGAAGGTCGCGATCGTCGTCTTCGGCGCCGTCGTGGGAAGGTACTACTCGGGTCTCGTCGGGGTCGCAGTCGCCCTCGCCATCGCCGAGCTCCCGGTGGCCTACCTGTCGATCGCGTCGGGGCACTCCTACGGGGTCGACGTGCCGGTGCTCGCGTGCGCGGCGCTGCTTTTTCTCATCATCGGCCTGTTGCGCGTCAGTCGGAAGCGCACCAGGGCGAGCGAGCCGCTGATCGCACTGGCCGAGCAGCAGGACCGCGATGCGACGGAGCTCGCTCGTGCCGAACACCTCTCCTCCGCGCTCGTGCACGACACGATCCTCAACGAGCTGGCCGTCGTCGCGACCGTCGCCCCCGGCGCCCTGCCGGATCGGGCGCGCGCCCAGATAGCGCGCAGTCTCGCTATGCGCAGGGTCGACGACGAGCACGCGGGGGAGGTGGCGGCCGACGTCCTGGGCGGCGACGTGGCGGCGGCCGTCGAGGAGGCGCGCGCGCTCGGCCTCGACGTGTCGGTTGCCGGCGAGGTCGCCGCGGTCGAGTCGCTCGACGCGCGCACCTCGGTCGCGCTGGGCCTCGCGGTGCTGCAGTGTCTGACCAACGTCGTGGCGCACGCGCGCACCGACTCCGCGGAGCTCACCATCGTGTCGACCGACGACGCCGTGTGCGTCATGGTCGTCGACTTCGGCGTCGGGTTCGTCGAGGCAGAGCTGCACTCCGACCGGCTCGGACTCCGGCACTCCGTGCGCGGGCGCATCGCCGATGTCGGCGGCTCCGTCCAGGTCTGGAGCGCGCCGGGTGCCGGCACCGCGGTCTCGCTCATGGTGCCACGCTCGTGAGGAACGACACCGCGCAGCGACTCGACCCGCTCGGCGGCCTCACCGCCCGCCCGTTCGTGATCGGAGCGGTCGCCGTCTCCCTCCTCGTGTCGGTCTCGATGAGCATCACCTCTGCGTCGCAGGTCTCCTCCCCGCCGCTCGAGATCGCCGGGCTGCTGGCGCTCGCCGCGGCGGGGGTGTTCTTCATCCGGGCGTCGAGCCCCTTCCGGGCACCCTTCCCGCTCCGCGCCCACGCGACCGTGTGCCTGCTCGCGCTGCTGGCGATCCTGCTCAACTCACTCGCCCAGTGGGGCAGCAACGAGGTGGTGCGCGACGACTGGGGGGCGGTCGCGCTCGCCATCCTCACCCTGATGTTCGGCTCCTACCGGCCGGGCTGGGAGATCATGGTCTGCGCGGTCGTCTGCTCCGCGGTGATCGGCGGCCTCGCCGTCGCCCAGGCGCACACCTTCGTCGCCGACGTGCCCGCCCCCGTCTTCGGCATCCTCGCCGCGGTGCCCGTTCTCGCCGCCGGCGCGGCCGCGAGCACGTTCTCACGCAGCCTGGTCGGCAGCCTGCTCGAATGGCGGTCCGCGCACGGCCGACCCGAGGCATCCGTGTCTGGCGACGGCGACGGCGCAGGTCGGACGGACACCGCCAGGGCCAGCCACCTCGTGCACCTCTCCGAGCAGGTGTTCCCCTTTCTCGAGGGCGTCGTGCGCCACCCGCAGCTCACCGCCGCCGACGGCGACCGCGCCCGCGTGCTCGCCCGCGAGCTGCGCATGCTCATGGTCATCGACGCGGAGCGCAGCTGGCTCATGCGGCTCGTGCGCGACGTGCGCGACCCTCAGCACGTCGCAGACGGCATGGGCGAGGCCGAGCGTGGGTATGTGCGCGCCATGGTCGGACACATGCGCCGAGACGACGGGCTGACGGCCGAGCGGATGCGCCTGACGCTGCACGCCGAGGGGTCTCACGCGACCTGCACACTCTCGGTGCCGTGCGCCCCCGAGCACAACCCCCGCGTGCAACTGGCCCCCTACATCGCCGTGGGCCGTAGCATCTTCGATAGCGTGGACTGGCGGGTGGAGCGCGGCATGCTCACCCTGCGCCTGACCTTCCAGCCGAACGAGACCCGGGGTAATCCGTGACCGACACCGAACATCCCGTAGTACAGCGCGTCTCGCGGCGCTGGCCGCTGGTGAGCGGAGTCGTCGCGATCCTGCTCGCCGCGAGCCTCGGCGCCATCATCGCGGTGCGCGGCAACACGCCGTTCGAGGGCGACCTCGAGTGGATGGAGGAGATCCTCGAGCACCGCAACCCGTTCTGGGAGGTGCCGTCGCTCGTGATGAACTTCCTCGGAGGGGGATGGTTCGCCTTCGCGCTGCCCGCCGCGATCGCCATCGCGCTGTGCGTGCGGCGGTGGTTCTGGAGCGCGCTCTTCCTCGCCGTCTCGAGCGTCGCCAGCGCGCTGCTCGTGCAGCTGCTCAAGGGCGTCGTCGGGCGGCCGCGCCCCGAGGAGATGCTCGTCGTCTCCGACTTCGGCTCGTTCCCCTCCGGCCACGCCGCGAACGCCGCGACGCTCGCGGTCTGCCTCGGCCTGATCTTCTGGCGCGCCTGGGTCTGGGTCGCGGGCGCCTGCTACGTGATTCTGATGATGCTGAGCCGCACGTATCTCGGCGTGCACTGGGTCAGCGACACCGTCGGCGGGGTGCTCGTCGGCGTCGCCGTGGCCCTCATAGTCTGGGCCCCCCTCGCGCACAAGCTTCGGCGGGAAACTCAGGGCTGACGCGGTACCTTCTTTGCTATGAGAATTCTGCTCGTGGGTGCCGGCGGTGTCGGCAACGCGATAGCGAAGATCGCGGCCCGCCGATCGTTCTACGAACTGATCGTGGTGAGCGACTACGACCTGGCCCGTGCGCAGAGCGCCGTCAGCTGGATCGCCGCCCGGCACGGCGTCGCCGTGTCGTCCCGGTTCGTGGCCGCGCGCATCGACGCGTCCGACCCCGACAACGTCACCGCCCTCGCCCGGGAGCACGGCGCGACGCACGTCATGAACGCTGTCGAGCCCAAGTTCGTGCCCACGATCTTCGCCGGAGCCCTCGCGGCGGGAGCCGACTATCTCGACATGGCGATGAGCCTCTCGGAACCGCACCACACCTTCCCGCACGAGCAGACCGGGGTGAAGCTCGGCGACGACCAGTTCGCGCAGGCGCCCGACTGGGAGACCGAGGGGCGGCTCGCGCTCGTCGGAATGGGCGTCGAGCCCGGGCTCAGCGACGTGTTCGCGCGCTACGCCGCCGACCACCTGTTCTCCGAGATCGACGAGCTCGGCACTCGCGACGGTGCCAACCTCGTCGTGCGCGACGAGGCGGGCAACGAGATCTTCGCTCCCTCCTTCTCGATCTGGACGACCATCGAGGAGTGCCTCAACCCGCCGGTGATCTGGGAGAAGGACCGCGGCTGGTTCACAACGGCGCCGTTCAGCGAGCCGGAGGTATTCGACTTTCCCGACGGCATCGGCCCGGTCGAGTGCGTCAACGTGGAGCACGAGGAGGTGCTGCTGATGCCCCGCTGGATCGACGCGAAACGCGTCACGTTCAAGTACGGGCTCGGCAACGAGTTCATCGGAATCCTGAAGACCCTGCACCAGCTCGGCCTCGACAAGACCGAGCCTCTCGCCGTGCGCAGCGCCGACGGCCCAGTGCGGGTCGCGCCGCGCGACGTGGTCGCGGCGGGCCTGCCCGACCCCGCGTCGATCGGACCGCGGATGACCGGCAAGACCTGCGCCGGGGTGTGGGTCACCGGAACCGGCCGGGACGGCGCCCCTCGCGAGGTCTACCTGTACCACGTCGCCGACAACGAGTGGACGATGGCCGAGTACGAGAGCCAGTGCGTCGTCTGGCAGACGGCCCTCAACTCCGTGATCGCGCTCGAGCTGCTCGCGACCGGCGTCTGGAGCGGCCGCGGAGTCCTCGGTCCCGAGGCCTTCGACGCCGCACCGTTCCTCGAGCTCATGGCCCGCCCCGTCGACGACGGGGGCTACGGTCAGACCTGGGGGCTGCAGGACCGGCTGGTCGCGAAGTGAGCGAGCCGCGCGCCAACGAGCTGCTCGCCATCGCGCTCGCCGTGCTCGAGGAGGAGGGGCTGGAGAAGCTCGGCGTCGGCACCATCTCCCGTCGCGCCGGCATCAAGCCCCCGTCGCTCTACAAACAGTTCACGAGCAAGGCCGACATCGAGCAGCAGCTCTCGGACCTCGGCTTCCGGCTGTGGGCCAGAGAGCTCGCCGCGGCATCCGCAGCACTGCCCCCGACGGCGAGCCGACGCGACCACATCGCAGCCCTCGCCTTCTCGTACCGCGCCCTGGGCCGGGGCAACCCGCAGCTGTTCCGGCTGATGAACGAGCGCCCGTTGCTCGGGCCGCAGCTCGTCAGCGCGGTGGGCGAGGCCGGCGCGATCGACTACGGCGAACTCTTCCCTACCCTCACCGCGGGGATGAGCTTCTGGGCCTGGGGCCACGGAATCCTCATGCTGGAGATCGTCGGCAGGTTCCCGCCCGAAGTCGACCTCGACGAGATGTGGAACACCATGATCGACTCCGTCGGGTCGATCGAGTGACGGGCGGTCGGCCATGAGGATTCTCGCGCTCGAGCTGCACCGGGTGGCCATGCCGCTCGTGCGTCCCTTCGAGACCTCGTTCGGTCGGCAGTCGGCGCGCGACGTGCTGCTCGTCCGCGTGCGCACGACGGAGGGCGACGGGTGGGGCGAATGCGTGGCCATGGCCGACCCGGTGTACTCGAGCGAGTACGTCGCCGGTGCCGAGGCCGTCATCCGCGACTATCTCGGACCCGCGCTGCTCGCCACCGAGTCGGTCACGGCGGAGACGGTGGCCGAGGTTCTCTCCTTTGTCGTAGGGCACCGCATGGCGAAGGCCGCCGTGGAGACGGCGGTGCTCGACGCGCAGACCCGAGCCGAGGGGCTGAGCTTCGGGGAGTACTTCGGCGCCGACCGTGACCTCGTCGACTGCGGCGTCTCGGTGGGCATCGCGGCGACCGTCGACGAGCTGCTCGACGAGGTCGACGGCTACGTCGCCGAGGGCTACCGTCGCATCAAGCTGAAGATCAAACCCGGGTGGGACATCGAACCCGTGCGGGCGGTGCGCGAGCTCATCGGCGACCTGCCCCTGCAGGTCGACGCGAACACCGCGTACACGCGCGCGGACATCGAGCACCTCGGGCGGCTCGACGAGTTCGGGCTCCTGCTCATCGAGCAGCCCTTCGTCGAGGACGACATGCTCACCCACATCGCCCTCGCCGCCGAGATCGCGACGCCCGTCTGTCTCGACGAGTCGATCGTGAACGCCGACGTGGCGGTCGACGCGATCGGGCGGGGCGCCACGAGCATCGTGAACATCAAGGCGGGCCGCGTCGGCGGCTACCTCGAGGCGGTGCGGGTGCACGACGCCTGCGCCGAGCTGGGTGTGCCGGTGTGGTGCGGCGGCATGCTCGAGACCGGCGTCGGACGCGCCGCCAACGTGGCGCTCGCCGCCATGGCCAACTTCACCCTGCCCGGCGACACCTCCGGTTCGAGCCGCTACTACGCAGAAGACCTCACCGAGCCGTTCGTGCTCGTCGACGGGCGGCTCGCGGTGCCCACCGGCGCGGGCAGCGGCGTCGAGGTGCGCGAGGAGCTGCTCGCCGAGTGGGCGTTGCGCGCGCCGATCACGTTGCGCTAGGCAACGCTGTGCTGAGCAACGCTGTGCTCGCTCCTCAGGTGAGACCCATCGACGCCAGCCCCAGGTAGACCAGGCTGCCGCCGACGAGAACGCTGCCCGCGAAGGCGACGACGGCCAGGTACGGTCGTCGCTCGAACCAGTAGAGCAGCCCCGGGTACTGTTCGAGCAGTTCGCGGTTGCTGAGCGGCTCACCGAGGTCGGTCGGCTCGATCCCGAGTCCGTCGGCGACGGCGGTCATCGCCTCGAGCGACCAGAACTGTCCACGCATCCGCACGAGCTGATTGCCGTGCTCGTCGCATACGAAGAGCTGGGGCACGGTGTCTGCGCCGCCCCCGTGGAAGGTGTGGGCGAGGACGACAGCGCCGATCTCCTCGGCCGGCACCGAGGTGAGCGATCCGAAGAACCCGCGCTCGGTTATCCTCTCCGGCGACACCCAGATCGCTACCCTGAAGTAGGTCCAGCACGCCAGCAGCAGGAGCAGCGAGGCCACGAGCTGCACTGCGACCACGACCGGCCACGGACCGTTAGGCACGGTGAGGAAGTACAGAACGCCGAACGACGGCACGAGGAACGCGAGCGCGGCTGCCAGCCCCTGGTGCAACAGTCGGCGCAGCGGGCGAATCCGCTCGCCTCCCACCGGTGCACTGCCCCGCATGCCGTCCAACTCCCCTCGAGGGGACGCCACAGCGACAGCCCCCGACCCCGCGTCACACTAGCCAGCCCGCTTGTGCAACACCTGTAGGTCAAGAGTGCGATGCTACGGGACATCCGGATAGGGCTTGATTCTCAGGCGTCATAAAAGGCCAACCGGAGGAGCTCTCAATATCGCTAGTATCGACTCGCACCCCTCGAAGGGGGCGCTCACCAGCATCGATCATGAAAGTCGAGCCCATGTCCGCACTCCGCCTGCCGTCCCGCCTCGCCCTCGCCTCAGTAGTCGCCCTCGCGGCGGTCGCATCGCTCGGCGGCTGCGCCGTGCTCGAGAACATCTTCCCCGCGCAGGCGGAACGCGACGCCGAGACCCAGCAGATCGCCGAGGCGGGGCAGCAGGACGTATTCACCGTCGCGCTGGGCGACTGCTTCAACAACGACGCAGCGGCCATCGACAACGAAGAGATCTCCGACCTGCCCGCCGTTCCCTGCGCGGAGCCGCACGACAACGAGGTCTTCCTCCTGTTCGACCTCGCCGGTGACGAGTTCCCCGTCGACGTCGACCAGCTCGCCGACGACGGATGCTTCGCGCAGTTCGAGACGTTCGTCGGAATGCCCTACGAGACGTCGGTGCTCGACTACTTCCCGATCCAGCCGACGGTGGAGACCTGGGCGGAGGGCGACCGCGAGGTCATCTGCTCGGTATTCGAACCCGAGGTGCAGACCACCGGAACGCTCGCCGGCGCGGCCCGCTAGTGTCTGCGGCCCAGTACGCCCCCGCGGTCGGTGCCTCGGCTACCCGTACATACTCGAGCGCATGGGGAGGCCGCCTGGTCTCCCTCCTCACGGGCGTCGTCGGTGTTCCTCTGCTCGCCGTCGGGCTGACGAAGCTCGTGCTCGAGCTCATGCTCGACATCGACGACAGCAAGATCCTGATCGCGGTGTGCGTCGCAATCCTCGTGATCGGCGGCGTCTGGCTGCTCGTGCACGTGTTCGTGACCGGCCCGATACGGTTCGAGACGGATGCCCGCTCTGTTCGGCTGCGCAGAGGCCCTCGGGTCACGAACGAATGGCAGCGCGACTCGACGATCTTCGCATCGCTCGTCGAACGCCAGAGCACCAACGGCGTGCCGAGCGGCTCGGTGCGCAAGGTCTTCGCCACCACGAGCGCGGAGCGCACCGAAGTCGTCTGCCGCTGGTTCACCGCGTCGACGTTCAACGACCTCATGGCCGACCTGTCGCCGGTCGGCGCCCCGACGGGCGACCCGGCCGTCCTCGTCGGCGCGCCCCGATCGTTCACACTCGACCCGCGCGCCGGACGGCCGACGGGCGCGCGGCGGGCGACGTCCATAGCGCTGCTGTCCGTCGCGGTACTCGGACTGCTGGTCGGCTGGATCTACCTGATCTCGGAGTCGCAGAACGACCCGGGGTTCCTGGCCTTCACGGCGATCTTCGTCTCCGTTCTGCTGCTCGTCGTCGTCGTCGCCTTCGGTGTACGCCGCCGTCGCGCCGCGAGGATCCCGAAGAGCATCACCGTCACGGGCGCGACGGTGCAGTTCGACGGAACGGCGCTCTACTTCGCCCAGCTCTCGAGCATCGAGCTGACCCCGCCCGGCTACAGCGGCAACGCGCGGCGCATCGTGCTCGTCGAGAAGACGGGAACCCGCACCAGCTACCCCCTCGGCGGCGCGGCCACCCGGGGCGGCGCCGTTTTCGCCGACTACGACGAATTCGTCGGGCTGCTCGGCAGGCTCGCCCCGACCGGTCTCGTGCGGTTCGACCTCAGGTAGCGGGTCTCTCGACGATCAGGCGGGCGTAGTCGGTGAGCGACCGCTGGTAGCGCGGCAGGTGCGGCGCCAGCGCTGACAGCGACAGCGAGAGCGCCTCGTCGTGCCGCCCGACGTCGTGCAACGCGAGGGCGAGAAACGCCGCGACGGCGTCGTCGAGCGCGTCGGACGTGCGATTGCGCTCCCGCTCGAGCAGCGTCACGCTCTCCTCGGCCTGACCCAGGTTGCGCAGCGAACTGGCCAGCTGGATCACGGCCCGTCGTCGTCGCTCGCCGCTCAGCCCGGCCTCGAGCGCCTCACGGTAGAGCGGGACGGCGAGGTCGGGGTGCCCGGTGGAGTCCTGCGCGCCCGCGCGTTCGAACGAGGCCGTCGCGCTGCCCGGCGGCAGCTGAGCAAGGAGGGTCTCGAGTTCGGCGACGAACTCGCCCCCCGTGTGGTCCTGGATCGTCGCCCAGAGGTCGGCGAGGCGTTCTTCCCAGTCGTCGGCGAGAGGTTCCATGCGACCACGGTAGCCCTCTGGCGGCCCGCCGCAACCGGGCCCCCAGTCCGGGCCCCCAGTCCGGGGCTCCAGCGGACGCCGCGCGAGTTGACCGCGTCGATTCGCCGCGGCCTCTGGGTAGCGTGTGCAGATGACGAGTGTCGAACGGCCACGAAACGCGCGGGGCGACGGGGCGAGGCTTCGCGAGGAGATCGTCGCAGCCGCGATCGTGCTGATGGATGACTCGCCCGACGCCCCCGACCTCACACTCCGCAGCGTCGCCCGGCAAGTGGGCATCACCGCCCCGGCGATCTATCCGCACTTCTCCGACGTCGCGGCGATCAAGGACGAGATCGTCAACGTGAGCTACGGCCACCTGGCGGCCGCCTTCAAGACGGCGACGCGCACGGCCGCCGCGGCATCCGAAAGCCTGTATCTCGGCTGCAGCGCCTACCTGGAGTTCGGACGCGCGCATCCGGCCCGCTACGCCCTGATGTCGCGCCGGCCCGCTACCGGGGGAGTGCTGCCGCAGGCGTTCCCGCTGCTGGTCGCGGCGCTGCAGGGCGCGATCGACGAGGGCAGCTCGTCGAGCACCGACGCCGCGAGGGACGCGGCGACGCTGTGGGCCGGGGTGCACGGGCTGTCGACGATCGTCGGGCGCGCGCAGCCGACGCCGTGGGGCCTCGACTACTCGGCGCACGACATCCTGCGCAACCTGGTGAGCAGCGTGGCCCGCCTCGCTTGAGACGGCCGGGCCCGGAAACCGGAGAAGCTCCGACCCGGCGGGGGCGGAGCTTCTCTGGATGGTGATGAAGTGGCGGAGAATGGGGGATTCGAACCCCCGAGGGCTTGCACCCAACCAACTTTCCAAGCTGGCGCCATAGGCCACTAGGCGAATTCTCCTGGCCGGTCGTTCCCGGCCCCGATTCCGGGGCTATGTGAACAACCTCAAGAATCATACCTGTATATTTAACCCCGGCTCCCCGCGTGGCGTCATCCAGGCCAACTCCCCCAGGACGGAAACGTAGCAAGGGTAACCGGGCTCTGGCGGGTGCGCGGGGGGTCATTCACATTTCGGCCAAGTTTTCGCCGGTATTTCGTGAAGAACCGTATACCGTGGCGGCGAATCGGCCGATGTCTCGCTTCGCTCGACGTTCTGCCGCGAGGGTGGGCGGGATGGGTTGCGTTCGCCGCGCGGCCGGGACCTAAGCCCCTGTCGGCCGTTCAGGTCGCCCGATTAGGGTGTCCTACGTGGCTCGCAGCATCTACATCACCTCCGCCGAGGGACATTCCGGCAAATCATCCATCGCTCTAGGGGTTCTCGACACCCTGATGCGGGAGATCGAGCATGTGGGAGTCTTCCGCCCCATCGCCCGCTCCATCACCGAACGCGACTACGTGCTCGACCTGCTGCTCGCGCACGACGGCGTCGAGCTCGAGTACGACGAGTGCGTGGGCGCCACCTACGAAGAAGTGCACGACGATCCGGATGCGGCCCTCAGTCGCATCGTGGAGAGGTTCAAGGCCGTCGAGGCGAAGTGCGGCGCGGTCGTGATCGTCGGCAGCGACTACACCGACGTCGGCAGCCCCACCGAGCTGAGCTTCAACGCCCGCATCGCCGCGAACCTCGGAGCACCCGTGCTGCTCGTGCTCACCGGCCGCAGCGTCGACGAGTCGCGCGGCCGCACCGCCGACGAGATGCGTCAGATTGCCGAGCTGACCGTGCCGGAGCTCGCGGCCGCGCACGCGAGCATCCTCGCCGTCGTCGCCAACCGCGCCGACGAAGACCACCTCGACGAGATCTCGGCCGCGGTCTCCGCCGTCGCCACCGCCTCGGTCGCCGCGGTCGGCGTCGAGCGCACCATCCCCGCCTGGGCGATCCCCGAAGACCCGTTCCTCGTCGCACCCACCGTGCAGGGCATCATGGAGGCCGTCGAGGGCACACTGCTCCAGGGCGACCCCGCGCTGCTCGCCCGGGAGGCCCTCGGCGTCGTCATCGCCGCCATGTCGATGGAGAACTCCCTGCCGCGTCTCACCGAGGGCGCCATCGTCGTCATCCCCGGCGACCGCAGCGAGATGCTGCTCGCCGCCCTCACCGCGCACGCCTCCGACACGTTCCCGTCGCTCGCGGGGCTGGTGCTCAACGGCGGCTTCGAGCTCTCGCCCGTGATCACGCGGCTCATCGCCGGTCTCGACCACACCCTCCCCATCATCACGACCGAGTTCGGCACCTACCCGACCGCCCAGCGCATCACCCAGACGCGCGGACGGCTCGCCGCCGACTCCGACCGCAAGCGCGACATCGCCCTCGCGCTGTTCGAGAAGCACGTCGACGCGCGGGTGCTGTTCGACGCGCTCAGCGTCGGACGCTCCGGCGCCGTCACACCGCTGATGTTTGAGTACGGGCTCATCGAGCGCGCCCGCAGCGCGAGCAAGCACATCGTGCTGCCCGAGGGCACCGACGACCGCATCCTGCGCGCCGCGGGAACCCTGCTGAGCCGCGGCGTCGCCCGTCTCACGATCCTCGGCGACGAGAGCGACATCCGTGCGAGGGCGGCCGGCCTCGGCGTCGACATCTCGGCAGCGAGCATCCTCAGCCCCTTCGATCCCGAACTGCGCGAGCGGTTCGCCGTGGAGTACGCGCGGGTGCGCTCGCACAAGGGCATGACCGTCGAGACGGCGCGCGACGTCGTGACCGACGTGTCGTACTTCGGCACCATGATGGTGCACCTCGGACTCGCCGACGGTATGGTCTCGGGCGCCGCGCACACCACGGCGCACACGATCAAGCCCGGGTTCGAGATCATCAAGACCATGAAAGACGTGTCGGTCGTCTCGAGCGTGTTCTTCATGGCGCTCTCCGACCGGGTGCTCGTCTACGGCGACTGCGCCGTGGTTCCCGACCCGACGTCGGAGCAGCTCGCCGACATCGCGATCTCCTCGGCGGGCACCGCCGACCAGTTCGGCATCGACCCCCGCGTCGCGATGCTGTCCTACTCGACCGGTTCGTCCGGCGCCGGTGCCGACGTCGAGAAGGTGCGCGCCGCCACCGCCCTCGTGCACGAACGCCGCCCCGACCTGTTCGTCGACGGGCCGATCCAATACGACGCGGCCGCGGATGCCGCCGTGGGGGAGTCGAAGATGCCCGGTTCCCAGGTCGCAGGCCGGGCGACGGTGTTCATCTTCCCCGACCTCAACACCGGCAACAACACCTACAAAGCGGTGCAGCGCAGCGCGGGAGCCGTCGCCGTCGGCCCCGTGCTCCAGGGGCTCAACAAGCCCATCAACGACCTATCCCGAGGAGCGCTCGTGCGCGACATCGTCAACACCGTGGCCATCACGGCCATCCAGGCGCAGGGGGCATCCGCGTGAGCCTCGCCCTCATCGTCAACAGCGGCTCGTCGTCGCTCAAGTACCAGCTGATCGAGCTCGACGGCGAGGAGACCCTCGCCTCGGGATCGATCGACCGCATCGGCGAGGCGACCAGCAGCGTCGGCCACACCACGGCGGGCGAGAAGCACGAGAAGCAGCTGCCGATCGCCGACCACACCGCGGCCCTCCGCGTGCTGACCGACGCGTTCGCCGAGTACGGCCCCGACCTCGCCTTCTCGCCGCCCGTCGTGATCGGCCACCGCGTCGTGCACGGCGGATCGCTGTTCACCGGCCCCACCCTCGTCACCGACCGGGTGATCGCCGACATCGACGAACTCTCGGCCCTCGCCCCGCTGCACAACCCTGCGAACCTGGCGGGCATCCGCGCCGCCGCCGTCATCTTCGCGGGCGTTCCGCAGGTCGCCGTCTTCGACACCGCGTTCCACCAGACGCTGCCGCCCGAGGCCTTCACCTACGCGATCGACCGCGAGCTCGCCGCCCGGCACAAGATCCGCCGGTACGGCTTCCACGGCACCTCGCACAAGTACGTCTCGGAGCAGGCCGCGGTGTTCCTCGACCGGCCGATCGAGTCGCTCAAGACAATCGTGCTGCACCTCGGCAACGGGGCATCCGCCACCGCGATCGACGGCGGACGCTCGATCGACACCTCGATGGGCCTCACCCCGCTCGAGGGGCTCGTGATGGGAACCCGATCGGGCGACCTCGACCCGGCGATCATCTTCCACCTGCACCGGCAGGCCGGCCTCGGATTCGACGAGCTCGACTCGCTGCTCAACCGCGGCAGCGGACTCCTCGGACTCACAGGCACAGGCGACATGCGCGACGTGCAGAACGCGGCGGCCGGCGGCGACTCAGACGCCGAGGCCGCCCTCGCGGTCTGGCGGCACCGCATCCGTCACTACGTCGGCGCCTACGTCGCGCAGCTCGGCGGCCTCGACGCCCTGGTGTTCACGGCCGGCGTCGGCGAGAACAACGCCCTGCTGCGCCGCCGTGCCCTCGCCGGACTCGAGTTCCTCGGCATCGAGATCGACAACGACCGCAACGAGCTGGCCTCGCGCGAGCCGCGCGTGATCTCGCCCGAGGGTGCGCGCGTCGCGGTGCTCGTGATCCCCACGAACGAGGAGCTCGAGATCGCCCGCCAGGCCCTCTCCGTGGTCGCGGAGTAGCGGGCGCGCGCGTTCGCGGCGCCCCGGCCGTCGCGAGAGTGCACTTGTGCCCCGCTCTCGGCCAAAATCGGGGTCACAACTGCACTCTCGCGGCGAGCCCAGAGGGGGTCACGCGGGCGGACGACCCGGGATGGCGCGCGGCTGGCCAGTTGTGGCGCTCTGCCGTCGCGCGAACGGTGCCGAAATGGCCACCCAGCGACCCGGCCGTCAGCCCCTGCGCCCGCCCAGCCCCTGCGCCCGCCCAGCCCCTACGCCCGCGGCACGCCCGTCGACTCGCGCACCACGAGCGACGTCGGCACCATGGTGGTGCCGGTCTCGTGCGTCGAGTCCTCGATCTCGTGCAGCAGGGCCTGGATGCTGCGCCGCCCGATCTCGGCGAAGTCCTGGTGCACGGTCGTCAGCGGCGGCCAGAACGCCTGCGCCTCGGCCATGTCGTCGAAGCCGACGACGCTGACGTCGCCGGGGATCGACAGGCCGCGCTCGTGCAGCGCGCGCATCAGCCCGAGGGCCATCTGGTCGTTCGCGGCGAACACGGCGGTCACCTCGTGCGGGAGGTCGAGGCCGATGCGGTAGCCCGACTCGACGGTCCAGTCGCCGACCGCCTGCGGAAGCACCGGAGCGCCCGCGGCCTCGAGCGTCGCACGCCAGGAGGCGGTGCGCCTCGCCGACGAGAACGACGACTCCGGCCCCGCGACGTGGAATACCGTTCGGTGGCCGAGGTCGAGCAGGTGCTGCGTGGCGAGCCGCGCGCCCTCGGCCTGGTCGGCGTCGACGACGGTGTATCGGTCGCCCGCGTCGGAGTCGAGGATCACCGCTGGCAGGCCGGGCGGCAGGATGATGTCGGAATTGTCGAGGGTGTGCGCCTCGATGATGATCGCGATGCCGTCGACGGCCTGCTCGCTGAGCCGGGTGAACGCGACTGCCATCTCGCCCTGCGTCGGCACGGCGATCGGCATCAGCGTGATCGAGTAGCCGGCCTGAGCCGACGCCGTCGCGATGGCGTCGAGGGTGCGCATGTTGCCGTAGGTCGAGAGGGTCGTCATGATGACGCCGATCGAGTGGAAGCGGCCGGTCTTCAGCGCCCGCGCCGCGCTGTTCGGGCGGTAGCCGAGCTCCTCCATCGCGACGAGCACCCTGTCGCGCGTGGCGGCGTCGACGTTGGTGAGTCCGTTCGCGACCCGTGACACCGTCTGCGACGAGACGCCAGCGAGCTGCGCGACCTCGGCCATCGACGGTCCGCGGCGCGACCTGGTCGCGGGGGTGGTGTCGGTGGTCATCGTTGATCCGCTCATTCGGCTGCGAAATGTTTACGTAAACATGCTAGCGTGTCCGAGCGGCATGTTTACGTAAACATGACACATCGACAAAGACAGACCTCAGGGCCGAGAGATTAGTGAGCATTCACGAATGACGACGGTGTCACCCACCACAGCACCACGGGCTGTGACCAAGAAGCACAAGCAGAAGCTCGACTGGACCGGCTGGAAGTTCGTCGGCCCGTTCATGGTCGTCTTCGCTCTCGTGCTCATCGCCCCGGTCGTCTACTCGATCTGGCTCAGCCTGTTCAAGGAACAGCTCATCGGCGGCAACTCCTTCGTCGGCCTCGACAACTACGTCACCGCGCTGGGCGACGCCCGCTTCTGGGAGTCCCTCGGCCGCGTCACCCTGTTCCTGGTCGTGCAGGTTCCGATCATGCTGGTGCTCGCGCTCGCGGCATCCCTCGCCCTCGACAGCGCCCGCCTGTACATCTCCTCGTTCTTCCGCATCGCGATCTTCCTGCCGTACGCGGTGCCCGCGGTCGTCGCCACGCTCATGTGGGGCTTCATCTACGGCACCCAGTTCGGACTCGTCGGCAGCCTCAACGACTTTCTCGGAACGGCGTTCGCGCCGCTGTCGAGCACGTGGGTGCTGGCCAGCGTCGGCAACATCGTCACGTGGGAGTTCGTCGGCTACAACATGCTTCTGTTCTACGCCGCGCTGCGTGTCATCCCGAACGACCTCTACGAGGCGGCGGAGCTCGACGGCGCGGGCACGTTCCGAATCATCCGCAGCATCAAGCTCCCGGCGCTGCGTCCGGCCATCGTCATCGGAACGATCTTTTCGATCATCGGCAGCTTCCAGCTCTTCAACGAGCCGAACATCCTGCAGTCGCTCGCGCCCAACGCGATCAGCACCTACTTCACGCCGAACATGTACGCCTACAACCTGTCGTTCTCGGGGCAGCAGTACAACTACTCGGCCACCATCGCGATCATCGTCGGACTGCTCACGGCGGCCATCGCCTACGTCGTGCAGATCTCCGGTTCCAGAAAAGAGTCATAGACAATGGCCATCACGACGACGGATGCCTCGGGCATCGGTACCACGCCGGCGCCAGCCAAGGCTCCCAAGGCATCCCGGTATGCGCGCAGGAACAAGCATCTCGGCATGGAGAAGAAGAAGTCGCCGCTGCTCACGGTGATCATGTCGATCGGCGTCATCTACAGCCTGCTTCCGCTGTTCTGGCTGTTCGTGAGCTCGACCAAGACGCAGAGCGAGCTGCTCAGCTCGTTCGGGCTCTGGTTCAGCGGCCCGTTCGCGTTCTTCGACAACATCCAGCAGACGCTCACCTACGACGACGGCGTCTTCGTGCGGTGGTTCCTCAACACGCTGCTCTACGTCGTCGTCGGCGCCGGCGGCGCGACGTTCCTCGCCACCCTCGGCGGCTACGGTCTGGCCAAGTTCAACTTCCCGGGCAAGAAGGCGGTCTTCGCGGTCGTCATCGGCGCGGTCGCCATCCCGGGCACCGCACTGGCCGTTCCGACGTTCCTCATGTTCAGCCAGCTCGGGCTCACCAACACCGCGTGGGCGGTCATCCTCCCGTCGCTGATCAGCCCGTTCGGCCTCTACCTGATCTGGACCTACGCGCTCGACGCCGTGCCGACCGAGGTGCTCGAGGCGGCCCGCATGGACGGCGCTGGCGAGTTCCGCACCTTCTTCACGATCTCCCTGCGTCTGCTCGCACCGGGCCTGGTCACCGTGCTGCTGTTCACCGTCGTCGCGACGTGGAACAACTACTTCCTGCCCCTCATCATGCTGAGCGAGCCGACCTGGTACCCGCTCACCGTCGGGCTCAACCAGTGGAACGACCAGGCCTCCACGGTCGGCGGCGACCCCATCTACAACCTCGTCATCACCGGTTCGCTGCTCACGATCATCCCGATCATCGTCGCGTTCCTCTTCCTCCAGCGCTTCTGGCAGTCCGGCCTCTCCGCCGGCAGCGTCAAGGCGTAGGAGCCCCCGGCTCGCGCTGCCGGGGGAGAACGGCAGCGTGCGAGAACCACCCATCTCCACGGGCAGATCCCCTGCCCACCGTTTACAAGGAAGTGAAAGGCAGACTATGAAGTCGCAACACAGCAAGATGCGCCGCACGGCGGCCATCGTGGCAACCGGGCTCACCGTGAGCCTCGCTCTCGCCGCGTGCGCGCCCGCCGCCGGAGGCGGAGCCGAGACCGGCAACGCCGCCGACATCGAGGCCGCCCTCAAAGAGAAGTCGACCATCACCGTGTGGGCCTGGGCCCCCGCCGTGGAGGAGATCGCGGAGTCCTTCGAGAAGGAGCACCCCAACGTCACCGTCAAGGTCGTCAACGCCGGCACGGGCAACGACCAGTACATCAAGCTGCAGAACGCGATCAAGGCCGGCTCGGGCGCTCCCGACGTCGCGCAGATCGAGTACTACGCCCTCCCGCAGTTCGGTCTCTCCGACGCCCTCGTCGACCTGACCGACTTCGGCTTCGACGAGCTCGAGGACAAGTACACCGCGAGCACCTGGGGCTCGGTCAACCTCGACGGTGGAATCTACGCCCTCCCGCAGGACTCGGGCCCCATGGCCCTGTTCTACAACAAGACCGTGTTCGACAAGTGGGGCATCGCCGTGCCGACGACGTGGGACGAGTACATCGCCGCCGCTAAGACGCTGCACGCCGCAGACCCGAACGCGTACATCACCAACGACACCGGTGATGCCGGTTTCACCACGAGCATGATCTGGCAGGCCGGCGGCCAGCCGTACACGACCACCAACTCGACCGAGGTCGCGCTCGACCTGCAGGACGAGGGCTCGAAGAAGTTCGCCGACACCTGGAGCCAGCTCACCGAGAACGACCTCGTCGCGCCCGTCTCCTCGTGGAGCGACGAGTGGTACCGCGGCCTCGGCGACGGCACCATCGCGACCCTCGCGATCGGCGCCTGGATGCCCGGCAACCTGACCTCCGGCGTGCCGGACGCCGCAGGTGACTGGCGCGTCGCCAAGATGCCCACCTTCGAGGCCGGCGTACCCGCCAACGCCGAGAACGGCGGCGGCGGAGACGCCATCCTCAAGCAGAGCAAGAACAAGCTCGTCGCGGCAGGGTTCCTGCAGTACATGAACGAGGGCGAGGGCACCCAGATCTCGCTCGAGGCCGGCGGCTTCCCGTCGACCGTCGCCGACCTCGAGTCCGACGAGTTCCTGAACGCCGAAGACCCGTACTTCGGCGGCCAGAAGGTCAACGAGGTGCTCGCAGAGTCGATCAAGGACGTCGTCCCGGGCTGGAGCTACCTTCCGTTCCAGGTCTACTCGAACAGCATCTTCAACGACACGGTCGGACAGTCGTACGCCGACAAGTCGAACCTGAACGACGGCCTCAAGGCATGGCAGGACGCCACCGCCGACTACGGCAACGAGCAGGGTTTCACCGTCACCACCAAGTAGCACCCGCACATAGCAACGCAGGCGGGCGGCACCGTGCGAACGGTGCCGCCCGCCTTCCATTTCGACCCGAGGAGCATCCCCGTGGCCAAGGCCCACCTGCGCGTCCACGCCGACGAGAACGTCGCCGTCGTCTCCGACCGCCTGTTCGGCTCGTTCGTCGAGCACATGGGACGCGCGGTGTACACCGGCATCTTCGAACCGGGCCACCCCACGGCAGACTCCCGCGGATTCCGCGGCGACGTGCTGGAGCTGGTGCGCGAGCTCGGGGCCACCGTCATCCGCTATCCCGGCGGCAACTTCGTCTCCGGCTTCCGCTGGGAGGACAGCGTCGGCCCCGACCGCCCTGTGCGGCTCGACGTGGCGTGGCACAGCGTCGAGACCAACGTCGTCGGGCTGCACGAGTTCGCCGACTGGGCAGACACCGCAGGCGTCGAGATCATGCAGGCGGTGAACCTCGGCACCCGCGGCATCGAGGACGCAGCTGCGCTGCTCGAGTACTCGAACCACCCGACGGGAACCGCGCTCTCCGACGAGCGTCGCGCCAACGGCCGCGAGAAGCCCTTCGGCATCACCCTGTGGTGCCTCGGCAACGAGATGGACGGCCCCTGGCAGATCGGACACAAGACCGCCGTCGAGTACGGGCGCCTCGCCGCCGAGACCGGCCGGGTCATGAAGTGGATCGACCCGTCGATCGAACTCGTCGCCGCCGGAAGCTCGAACGCCGACATGCCCACGTTCGGCAGCTGGGAGCGCACCGTGCTCGAGCTCTCCGCCGACGTGATCGACCACGTCTCGCTGCACGCCTACTACGAGGAGACCGGCGGCGACGCCGCGAGCTTCCTCGCCTCCGGCGTCGGCCTCGACCGCTACATCTCCGCCGTCGCCGCGATCATCGACGAGACGCTCGACGCCCAGGGTCTCGACAAGACGATCGGCATCAGCGTCGACGAATGGAACGTCTGGTACCAGTCGCGCTTCAACGACGTCGACAAGCCCCCGCTCTTCGAGGGTGAGTGGAACGAGCATCCGCGCATCATCGAAGACGAGTACTCGGTCACAGACGCCGTCGTCGTCGGCTCGCTGCTGATGTCGTTGCTGCGCAACGCCGACAGGGTGTCGATGGCCAACCTCGCGCAGCTCGTGAATGTCATCGCGCCGATCCGCTCCGAACCGGGCGGGCCCGCCTGGCGTCAGACCACGTTCCACCCCTTCGCGCTCACGGCCGCCGCCGCCCGAGGCACCGTGCTGCGCAGCACCGTCGAGTCGCGCGCGATCGACACCCCGCTCTACGGCCCGGTCGACGAGCTCGACGCCGTGGTGGTGCTGAACGACGCCGAGCTCGTGCTGCTGCTCGTCAACCGCTCGCTCGACGAACAGCTGGAGCTCGACGTCGACCTGGCCGGCTGCGGCGCGCTGAAAGTCGTGAGCGCGGTGAGCGTGCACGCGCCCGCCGGCGGATCGCGGTTCAGTACGAACACCGAGTCGCACCCCGACGCCGTAGTGCCCGTCGCACTCGAGGCGGTCGGGCTCGCGGGCGACACCCTCGCGCTCGCCCTGCCCCCGCTCTCCTGGTCGATCGTGCGGCTCGCCGTCGCCCCCGAACCCGCACCGGCACCGGCACCAGCACCAGCCGAGACCACCACCACCATCGACTCCGAAGGAGCGGCCGCGTGAGCGCCAGCACCACCCCACGTTCGTTCAGCATCGGCGAGCAGGACTTCCTGCTCGACGGCGAGCCCTTCCGCATCATCTCCGGCGCGCTGCACTACTTCCGCGTGCACCCCGACCAGTGGGCCGACCGCATCCATAAGGCGCGGCTCATGGGCCTCAACACCATCGAGACCTACGTGCCGTGGAACGAGCACTCCCCGCAGCGCGGCACCTTTGACACCGCGGGTGCCCTCGACCTCGCCCGCTTCCTCGACCTCGTCGCCGCGGAGGGACTGCTCGCCATCGTGCGCCCCGGCCCGTACATCTGCGCCGAATGGGACAACGGAGGACTGCCCGCGTGGCTGTTCAGCGACCCCGCGGTGGGCGTGCGGCGTAACGAGCCGCTGTACATGGCCGCCATCGCCGAGTACTTCGACGCGCTGCTGCCCATCGTCGCCGAGCGTCAGATCGACCGCGGCGGTCCCGTCGTGCTCGTGCAGATCGAGAACGAGTACGGCGCATACGGCGACGACAAGGACTACCTGCGCGCCCTCGTCGACCTCAACCGCGCGGGCGGCATCACCGTGCCGCTCACCACCATCGACCAGCCGACACACCAGATGCTCTCCGACGGCGGACTTCCCGAACTGCACAAGACCGGCTCGTTCGGCTCGCGGGCGACCGCGCGCCTCGCGACCCTGCGCGAGCACCAGCCCACCGGGCCGCTCATGTGCGCGGAGTTCTGGAACGGCTGGTTCGACCACTGGGGCGCACACCACCACACCACGGGCACGGCCGAGGCCGCGGCCGAGCTCGACGAACTGCTCGCCAGCGGGGCATCCGTCAATCTCTACATGCTGCTCGGCGGAACCAACTTCGGCTTCACCAACGGCGCCAACGACAAGGGCGTCTACCAGCCCACCACGACGTCGTACGACTACGACGCCCCGCTCACCGAGTCGGGCGAGCCCGGCCCCAAGTTCTGGGCATTCCGCGACGTGATCGCGAAGTACGCGCCCGTGCCCGACGAGGTGCCGGTCGCGAGTGCTCCCGCGCCGGTGTTCGAGGTGGTGCTCGACCGTTCGGTCCCGCTATCTCAGGCAATCCGCTCCTCCGCTCCCTCGCTCGGCACGTGGGGAGAGTACGACCACCTGCCGACACTCGACGAGCTCGGCCACTTCCGTGGATTCGCGCTCTACGAGACCACGGTCGAGACCGGCGGCGTGCTGTCGTTCGGCGAGGTGCGCGACCGCGCGCAGGTATTCCTCGACGGCGAACCGGTCGGCGTCCTGAGCCGCGACCGCCACGACACGGCGCTGGTCGTGCCGGGCGGGGGAGTGCTGCAGCTCCTGGTCGAAGACCAGGGACGCGTGAACTACGGCCCCCGCATCGGCGAGGACAAGGGCCTCGTCGGGCCGGCGCTTCTCGACGGCGCGGAGATCGCCGGCTGGAGGGTGCTCCCGCTCGACGTGGGCTCCCTGCCCGCTGCTGCGAGGCGCGACGTCGAGCCCGGAGAGGCGTCCGTGGTCTCCGTGGCCGGCCCGGCCTTCGCCGGCGGCAGCTTCGACATCGAGACGCCCGCCGACCTCTACCTGAGCACCGCGGGCTGGGGCAAGGGAAACGCCTTCGTGAACGGCTTCAACCTGGGCCGCTACTGGAGCAACGGGCCCGCCTCGACGCTCTACGTGCCCGGCCCCGCCCTCGTCGCCGGACGCAACGAGATCGTCGTGTTCGAGACCCTCGCCATCGCCCGGCCGGTCGCCCGTTTCGTCGCGGCCCCCGAGCTCGGACACACCGAATTCTGACGGATGCGCCCGGCCGCCACGGCTGCCGGGCGCACCGCGCGGCGAGCGGGTTCGTGCGCAATCCACAGCCGCCGACGACTGTCGGTCGTGGCGGCTACTCTTGACGGGTGGTCACCGCCCTATATCGCCGTTATCGGCCAGAGACTTTCGCTGAACTGATCGGCCAGTCGCAGGTGACCGATCCGCTGCGCACCGCACTGCGCACCGACCGGGTCAACCACGCCTACCTGTTCAGCGGGCCCAGGGGCTGCGGCAAGACGACGTCAGCCCGCATCCTCGCCCGCTGCCTGAACTGCGCGGAGGGCCCCACAGACACGCCCTGCGGCGTGTGCGCCTCATGCGTCGAGCTGTCGCGTGACGGCGGAGGGTCGCTCGACGTCGTCGAGATCGACGCCGCGAGCCACGGCGGCGTCGACGACGCCCGCGACCTGCGCGAGCGCGCGATCTTCGCTCCCGCCCGCGACCGCTACAAGATCTTCATCCTCGACGAGGCGCACATGGTCACCGCCACGGGCTTCAACGCGTTGCTCAAGATCGTCGAAGAGCCGCCGGAGCACGTCAAGTTCATCTTCGCGACGACCGAGCCCGAGAAGGTCATCGGCACGATCCGTTCGCGCACACACCACTACCCGTTCCGGCTCGTGCCGCCCGCCCAGATGCTCGAGTACGTGCAGCAGCTCTGCGACAGTGAGAAGGTCACCGTCGAGCCCGGCGTGCTGTCGCTCGTCGTTCGCGCCGGCGGCGGATCGGTGCGCGACACCCTCTCGCTGCTCGACCAGCTGATCGCCGGCTCCGAGGGCACGGTCGTCGAGTACGAGCGCGCCGTCGCACTGCTCGGCTACACGCACGGCACGCTGCTCAACGAGGCGGTCGAGGCGATCGGCCAGCGCGACAACGCGGCCGTGTTCGGCGCCGTCGACCGTGTCATCCAGACCGGCCAAGACCCGCGCCGCTTCGTCGAAGACCTGCTCGAACGCCTGCGCGACCTGATCATCGTGGCCGCGACCGCCGACCACGCCGCCGCCGTGCTGCGCGGCATCCCCGCCGACGAGCTCACCCGCATGGCGCAGCAGGCTGCGAGCTTCGGCCAGGCCGAGCTGTCGCGAACCGCCGACATCGTCAACGCCGCACTCACGGAGATGACCGGAGCGACCTCGCCGCGGCTGCACCTCGAGCTCATGGTCGCGCGCATCCTCGTGCCCGCGAGCGACGAGACCGAGCGCGGAGCACTCGCCCGCGTCGAGCGCCTCGAGCGCCGTGTCGGCGTCGAGAGCCCCGGCTCCTCCGCCGGTCAGCGCCCGATCGAGCAGCGCCCGATCGAGCAGCGCCCGATCGAGCAGCGCCCCGTCACCTCGCGGCCCCCGGCAGCCGCGCCGCCGCGCACCGCCGCTCCTGCCGCGGCCGTACCCGCCCCCGCAGCACCGGCGGCTCCCGCAGCATCGGCCCGCCCCGCTGCCGCGTCTCCGCCCGCCCCCGCGTCGGCTGCTCCCCCGACTCCTGCGCAGCCCGCCGCCGCGACCTCGTCCTGGCCGGCCGTCGCCGTGCCGGGTGCTCCGCTCGCCGCAGACACGCCGGCCGCGACATCCGCCCCCGTCCCGTCCACGTCGGCTCCAGCCGCGCCGGCTCCCGAGGCGGCCGCCGGAACGTCCGAGGCTGCCGCTTCTGAGCGAGCGGATGCGCCCGCAGCCGACGCCCCCTCCGCCGACCGCGCGACCGAGCCAGACCGGGCCGCATCGGCACCGGCCGAGCCGGAGATACCCGTCGACGAGGCCGTCGCGGCGCTCGAATCCGCGCCCTCCGTGTCGGCGAACGCCCCCGTGCAGCCGGCCGCTGATTCCGCTTCGGCGGGCTCGCCGAGCGACAGCGCCGCTTCGACAGGCTCAGCGACCGCGACAGCGACCGCGACCGCAGCTGCCGCAGCTGGCTCGGCGAGCGACAGCGCCGCTTCGACGGGCTCGGCGACCGAAGCCGCGCCGCTCAGCGTCGTCACGCTGCAGCAGATGAAGGACGCCTGGCCCGAGGTGCTCGAGATCGTGCAGAAGGCGAACATGAACGCCTGGACCGTCGTATTCAACGCGCAGGTGCGTGCGCTCGACGGCGACATCCTCGCGCTGGTCTTCTCCAACCAGACCGACCAGGCCAAGTTCAAGGAGCTCACCCCGTCCGGCGACGGCGTCAGCGCTATCCTGCGCAGCGCCATCATCGACGTGCTCGGCCTCCGGGTGAAGTTCATCGCCCAGGTGAGCATCGCCCCCGACTCCGCGTCGCAGCGTCCCGCGGCGCGTGCCTCGGCAGGGAGCCCCGCCGCCCCGGCGCGCCCGACGCAGGCGCCGCCGCCCGCCGACGACGAGGCGCCCGAACCGACCGAGCCCGACGTCGAGCCCGGAGGCTGGGCCGTCGCCGCGATCCCGCCGAGCGCACCGACAGAAGACGAGTTGCAGGCGCAGCGCGCCGCGGCCAGGAAGCCCGCCGCGAAGGTGGTGCCCGTGCCCACAGCCGAAGACTCACGGTACGGCGAGTCCGTCGTGCGCGAGATCCTCGGGGCGAGCTTCATCGAAGAGCAGCCCGTCGCCCCCCGCGTAGTACCGAAGGACCTCTAACCCGTGTACGAAGGCATCGTCCAAGAACTGATCGACGAGCTCGGCCGACTGCCCGGCATCGGTCCGAAGTCGGCGCAGCGCATCGCGTTCCACATCCTGCAGACCGAGAGCTTCGATGTGAGCCGCCTCGCCGAGGTGCTCATCGAGGTGCGCGACAAGGTGCGCTTCTGCACCATCTGCGGCAACGTCACCGAGTCGGAGACCTGCGGGATCTGCCGCGACCCGCGCCGCTCGCCGTCCACGATCTGCGTCGTCGAAGAGGCGAAAGACGTCGTCGCGGTCGAACGCACCCGCGAGTTCAAGGGCCTGTACCACGTGCTCGGCGGCGCGATCAGCCCCATCGACGGCATCGGCCCCGACGACCTGCGCATCCGCCAGCTGCTCCAGCGCCTCAGCGACGGCGTCGTGACCGAGGTCATCATCGCCACCGACCCCAACCTCGAGGGCGAGGCGACGGCGACGTACCTCACCCGGCTGCTGGTGCAGCCGAACCTGCGGGTGACGCGCCTGGCGTCCGGCCTGCCGGTCGGCGGCGACCTCGAGTACGCCGACGAGGTCACCCTCGGCCGTGCGTTCGAGGGCCGCAGGCTCGTCGAGAACTGACCGCCGTAGCTGAGGGGCAACGTTTCGACGTTGAGGGCGGGATTGAGCAGCAGAACTTTGCCCCGCCGTTCGACGGCGACGGCTCGCAGGGCTGAGGGGCAACGTTTCGACGTTGTGGGCGGGGTTGAGCAGCAGAACTTTGCCCCGCCGTTCGACGGCGACGGCTCGCAGGGCTGAGGGGCAACGTTTCGACTTTGTGGGCGGGGTTGAGCAGCAGAACTTTGCCCCGCCGTTCGACGGCGACGGCTCCCAGGGCCGAGGGGCAACGTTTCGACGTTGAGGGCGGGGTTGAGCAGCAGATCCTTGCCCCTCTGCGAGCAGAGAGCCGACTGCCGTAACACACGGTGAACGCCCGCTAGAATCGCTCACTGGGCCAGAATCCGCCCCGTCCCACAAAAGCAGGAGAACCACGTGAGCCTGATCGTACAGAAGTACGGTGGATCCTCCGTTGCCGACGCCGAGGGCCTCAAGCGAGTTGCCAAGCGCATCGTCGAGACCCGCAAGGCCGGCCACGAGGTCGTCGTCGTTGTGAGCGCCATGGGCGACACCACAGACGAGCTGCTCGACCTGGCCGAACAGGTCGTGCCCGTGCCGTCCGGCCGCGAGCTCGACATGCTTCTCACCGCGGGCGAGCGCATCTCGATGGCGCTGCTCGCGATGGCGATCAAGAGCCTCGGCATCGAGGCCCGCTCCTACACGGGCAGCCAGGCCGGAATGATCACCGACGCGCAGCACGGCTCCGCGCGCATCGTCGACGTCACCCCGAAGCGCGTGCGCGACGCGCTCGACTCCGGCTACGTCGCCATCGTCGCCGGCTTCCAGGGCTTCAACCGGGGAACGGGCGACATCACGACCCTCGGTCGCGGCGGATCGGACACGACCGCCGTCGCCCTCGCCGCGGCGCTCGACGCCGACGTCTGCGAGATCTACACCGACGTCGACGGCATCTTCACCGCCGATCCCCGAGTGGTACCTGCGGCGAAGAAGATCGACCGCATCTCCAGCGAGGAGATGCTCGAGCTCGCGGCATCCGGAGCAAAAGTTCTATATATCCGGGCCGTCGAGTACGCCCGGCGTCACGGGGTGACACTGCACGTGCGCTCGTCGTTCAACAACAACGAGGGCACGCTGGTCACCAACCCGAAGGATGGAGAGATCGTGGAAGAGCCAATCATCACCGGCGTCGCAGCCGACCTGAGCGAAGCGAAGATCACGGTGGTGGGCGTTCCCGACATCCCCGGCAAGGCCGCGCAGATCTTCACGATCGTCGCCAAGACCAACGCCAACATCGACATGATCGTGCAGAACGTGTCGACCGCGAGCACCGGCCGCACCGACATCTCGTTCACCCTGCCCAAGTCCGACGCCGCGACGGTCATCACCGCGCTCACCGCCGAGCAGGAGGAGGTCGGCTTCGACTCCCTCCAGCACGACGACCAGATCGGCAAGCTCGCCGTGGTCGGCGCCGGCATGCGCACCAACGCCGGCGTCACCGCGAAGCTGTTCACCGCGCTGTTCGACGCTGGCATCAACATCGAGATGATCTCCACCAGCGAGATCCGCATCTCGGTGGTCACGCGTGCCGACACCGTGAACGAGGCGATGCGCGTCGTGCACAGGGCGTTCGGGCTCGACGGCGAGATCGAGGCCGTCGTGCACGGGGGAACCGGGCGCTAGACCCGCCGCCAGAACAGCTCAGGCGCCGCCGACCAACAGCAGCGTCGCCACCGAGATGCCGTTGAACACCACGTGGGCGACGATCGCGGCGCCGAGCCGCCCGGTCAGGTAGACGATCATGGCGTTCACGACACCGAGGGTGAGCGTGCCGAGCGCGAGGGTCGTCAGCAGCGTGGCATCCGTCGACTGATACAGGTGCAGGCCCATGAAGACGAGGGCGCTCACCACGATCGACACGAGCACCGCGGCGCGCTGCACCGATTCGGCGGCCGGCTGGCTGCGGCCGCCGCTGCGGAGCACCGCATTGCGCACCGCCTGCATGACGAGGCCACGCAGGTAGAGCTCCTCCACGATCGGGGCGACCACCGCGACGACGATGACGCCGTTGATCACCAGCCAGACGGTGTCTGTGCTGAGCACCAGGTTGCTCTGCTGCTCGGGAAGGCCGAACAGCGCGATCGCGATCACGCCCCACACCACGCTCAGGATCTTGGCCAGCAGGCCGACGCCGAGGCCGATCGCGAGGTCCACCGGACGCAGCCGCAGCCAGAAGTCCTTCGCGAGACTGCCGGCGCCGAGGCGGTGCGACGCGAACACGGCGACGCCCGCCAGCACCCCGTACCCCAGCAGCGACAGCACGAACTGCGCGAGGTCGGAGCCCTCGACGACGCCGGTCACGACGAGCACTCCGGCCCCCACGATCACCGCCACGAACAGCAGCAGCCCGACCGCGGCTTCGCGCAGCCCCCAGCGCACGGCGGCGGGAGGCGTGTAGCGGTCGGCGTCCGCGGCGGTCTCGGTCAGCGGAGGGGCCGGCGGTTCGAACGTCATACTGTTCACCGTACGCCCCCTCCGTATCGGGTTACCCGTAGAATCGAGGCACATTCTCTGCCCCGAAACGGGCCCCGATTTACGAGCGGATCACAATGAGCGACAGCAGCGGAGTACGAATCGGCGTCGTCGGCGCCACGGGACAGGTCGGCGCCGTCGTGCGTCGTCTCCTCGAAGACCGTGACTTCCCGGTCGCCGAGATCCGCTACTTCGCCTCCGCCCGCAGCGCCGGAACGACCCTCCCGTTCCGCGGCGAGGACATCGTCGTCGAAGACGCGTCGACCGCCGACCCGAGCGGCCTCGACATCGCCATCTTCTCCGCCGGCGCGACCACGTCGAAGGCGCAGGCACCCCGCTTCGCCGCCGCCGGCGTGCTCGTGATCGACAACTCGAGCGGTTTCCGCATGGACCCCGACGTGCCGCTCGTAGTGAGCGAGGTCAACCCGGAGGCCATCGCCGACGCCCGCAAGGGCATCGTCGCGAACCCCAACTGCACCACGATGGCGGCCATGCCCGTGCTCAAGGTGCTGCATGACGAGGCCGGCCTCGAGCGCCTCATCGTCTCCACCTACCAGGCCGTCTCCGGCGCCGGCCTCGTCGGCGGCGAGGAGCTCTACGCCCAGACCAAGGCCGCCATCGAGCAGGACCCCCGCTCGCTCGTGCACGACGGCTCGTCGATCGACTTCGGCGTCGCGAACACCTTCCCCAAGACCATCGCGTTCGACGTGATCCCGCAGGCGGGCAACTTCGTCGACGACGGGCTCTTCGAGACCGACGAGGAGAAGAAGCTGCGCAACGAGAGCCGCAAGATCCTCGGCCTCCCCGACCTCCTCGTCAGCGGCATCTGCGTACGCGTGCCCGTGTTCAGCGGCCACTCGCTCGCCATCAACGCCGAGTTCGCGTCGCCGCTGTCGGTCGAGCGCGCCAAGGAACTGCTGGCGGATGCCCCGGGCGTCGAGCTCACCGACGTCCCGACGCCGCTCGAGGCCGCAGGGCAGGACCCGTCGTATGTCGGCCGGATCCGCCAGGACGAGGGCGTGCCGAACGGCCGCGGGCTCGCCATGTTCATCAGCAACGACAACCTGCGCAAGGGCGCCGCCCTCAACGCGGTGCAGATCGCCGAGCTGGTGGCCGCGAAGCTCGTCTCCGCGTAGCATCCGGAGGGCCGTCGGCTCAAGACCTCGCCGCCCGCGGGGGTCCCGCTCGTAGGTTGGTCGCCATGACGATCCAGCCGCAGTCCCTCATCACCATCGGCGTGCTCCTGCTCGCGCTGGTCACCGTCGAGTCCGGCGGCCTGTTCCTGAAGAAGGTCGCGCAGGGCGACGTGCCGACCAACGACCTGCAGAAGAGCTTCTTCCGCGCGGGGCACGCCCACGCGGCGGTGCTCATCGTGCTCAGCGTCGCGATCCTGAGCGTGATCGACAACGCCGGACTCACCGGCTTCTGGGAGTTCGTGGCCCGCGACGGCGTGCCGATCGCCGCGATCCTGATGCCGGCCGGATTCTTCCTCTCGGTCATCGGCCGCGATCCGCAGAGACCGAACCGGTTCGTCGCGCTGCTCTGGGCCGGGGTCGTCAGTCTCACCGCCGGGCTGCTCGTCGCGGGTGTGGGGCTGCTGTCGGCGGGGATCGCCGCGTTGTGACGGCGATACGACCAAACTCGAACCGGCAGGGTGTCGAATAGAGACCATGAGCACACGGATCAAGCTGGTCGTCGCCGCCGTGCTGTGTGCCCTCGTGGCGATCGGCGTGGTCGTGGCCGCCACGGCGCCGCGGGAGACCGGGGGAGTGAGCACGGGCACCGGCACCAGGGTGGCGTTCTACGGCGACTCGTACACGCTGGGCACCGGGGCGACGAGCCCCGAGAAGCGGTGGTCGACCATAGTCAGCGAACGACGCAACTGGAACGAGTTCAACCCGAGCGTCAACGGGCTGGGCTTCGTCACGAACCGGTCGGAGTTCGGCGAGGGCGACCTGGTGAGCCTCATCATCGAGGAGAAGCCCGAGATCGTGTTCGTGACCATGGGCCTCAACGACAATTTCTCCTTCGACTACGAGGCCGCCGACATCCGCAGCCAGATCCCCGACGACCTCGACCGGCTGAAGGCCGGACTGCCCGACGCCCGTTTCATCGTCGTCGAGCCGTTCTGGTACACGGACGACCGGCCGGAGTCGGTCGACATCATCATCCGCTGGGTCGAGGACGCCGCCGACGACATCGACGCCGACTACATCGCCGGCGCGTCCCGCTGGATCGAGGGCCACCCAGAGTGGATGGCCGACGACGGCATCCACCCGAACGACGCGGGCTACGCCGCCATGGCCGAGCGGATGGACGACGAACTCGCCCGCCTCGGGCTGTAGCGGCGCACGACCCGTAAGCTGATCTGGTGAGTTCCTCAGACGCCCCCATCGACGTCGCCCTCATCGGCGGCGGAATCATGAGTGCCACCCTCGGCACGATGCTCAAGCAGCTAGAACCCGACTGGACCATCCAGGTCTTCGAGAAGCTCGGCAGTGCTGCCGAGGAGAGCTCGAACCCGTGGAACAACGCCGGCACCGGCCACGCCGCCCTCTGCGAGCTCAACTACACGCCGCAGCTGCCCGACGGCTCGATCAGCATCGCCGGCGCGGTCAAGGTCAACGAGCAGTTCCAGGTCTCGCGCCAGTTCTGGTCGCACCTCGTCGAAAACGGGAGCCTGCCCGAGCCGGCCAGCTTCATCAACCCGACGCCGCACATGAGCTTCGTGTGGGGCGAGAGCAATGTGGAGTTCCTGCGCAAGCGGTACGCGGCCCTGAAGGACCACCCGCTGTTCCAGGGCCTCGAGTACAGCGAAGACGCCAGCGTCATCCGCGGCTGGGCGCCGCTGCTCATCCCCGGCCGCGCCAAGTCGCAGCCGATCGCCGCCACGCACATCAAGGCGGGCACCGACGTGAACTTCGGCTCGCTCACCCAGAGCCTGCTGACCTACCTCGAAGACAACGGCGCCGAGATCACCAACAACGCCAAGGTCACGGGGCTCAAGCGCCAGAAAGACGGCCTCTGGCGCATCACCTACCGCCGCGAGGTCGGTTTCACGCCGTTCGTCGTGCGGGCGCGCTTCGTGTTCGTCGGAGCGGGCGGCGGCGCGCTCAGCCTGCTGCAGAAGAGCGGCATTCCCGAGATCCGCGGCTACGGCGGCTTCCCCGTCAGCGGAGAGTTCCTGCGCTCCGACAACCAGGAGCTGGTCGCGCGCCACCAGGCCAAGGTCTACGGCATGGCCGCGGTCGGCGCCCCGCCGATGTCCGTCCCCCACCTCGACACCCGCGTGATCGACGGCAACACCAGCCTGATGTTCGGCCCGTACGCCGGCTTCAGCCCCAAGTTCCTCAAGAACGGCTCGCTGTTCGACCTGTTCGCCTCGATCCGACCCCACAACCTGGTGCCGATGATCGCCGCGGGCGCAAGCAACCTGAGCCTCGTGCGCTACCTCCTCGGGCAGCTGCTCGCGAAGAAGTCCACGAAGTTCGCCGAGCTGCAGCAGTTCTTTCCGCACGGAGAACAGAAGGACTGGTACCGCATCACCGCCGGCCAGCGCGTGCAGATCATCAAGAAAGACCCGAAGAAGGGCGGCGTGCTGCAGTTCGGCACCGAGGTCGTTGCCGCGGAAGACGGCAGCATCGCGGGTCTCCTCGGGGCGTCACCCGGAGCATCCACCGCCGCCCCGATCATGCTGGGTCTCATCGAGAAGTGCTTCCCCGAGCACATCGACAACTGGCGTCCGCGTCTGGAGGCGATGGTCCCGAGCTTCGGAACCCAGCTCTCCGACGACCCGAAGCTGGCCGACGAGATCATGACGGCGACGGCGAGCACGCTGCGGATTCCGCGTTAGTCCAGCGTTTTCGATTCGCTTTACGAAGCGAATGGATGGCTCGACGCCCGAGACCGCCCGAAGTGGGGGCCGACGCGCGCTCGCTCTTCGGTTAGCGTCGTGGATACCACCGTCGAGTTGAGGGGGAGCTGAGATGTCTCTCGGACTACCCGGGCATCTCGCACCGCACAGCGAGAGTCGCGCGTTCGCGCGAGCTTCCCACGTGATCGCGCTTGTCTGCCTCGTGGGTGCGGCACTCCTCGTCGCCACCGTGCAGCAGTCGCGCCCCGGCGCCATCCTCTGGCCGGCCCTCGTCGCCCTGGTGCCCATCTTCATCGTGCTCTGGATGGTGGAGCGTTACCGCAGCTGGTTCTTCAGCATCACCTACGTCATCGTCGGCGCAGCGAGCCTGTACTGGTTCGTGCTCGCCGGAACGTCGCAGTTCGTCGGCGAGGCGGCAACCGACTCCTTCGTCTTCACCCTGCCGAAGGTCGCGCTCATCTTCGTGGGCGGCGCCGGCCTCGGCGTGTGGCGGATGATCGGCTGGTCGTCGGCGGGTCTCGTCGCCGGCGAGATCGCGACGCTCCTGGCCGCGCTGCAGACGGGCGCCCAGATCGCGCCCGACCTGACCGCGTTCGCCGTGTACGCGATCTCGGCGATTCTGCTCTCTCTCCTCGGCCTCAGCCGCAACCGGCTCAAGCGGGCGCAGCCGAGCCTGCAGCGCGCCGCCCGCGACGAGCACCTCTCCGACATCCGACACCGCATCGAGGTGCGGGCCGCGGCGATGCTGCACGACACGATCCTCAATCATCTGGCCGCGGTCGCCAACGCCCCCGACGGCGAGCTGGGCGACGAGCTGCGGTCACGCATCGAACGCGACCTGCAGATTCTCGTCGGCGAGGAATGGCTCGTCGACGCCGACGACAGCGAGACGGCTGAGGGCCGGGCGGGCTGGTACGCCAGTCGGCTGTTCCGGGCCCTGGACGAGGCTCGCGAACTCGGGCTCGAGGTCGTGCTCAGCGGCGACCGCACCGCGGTGACGCGCCTCGACCCCGCACGCCAGGTCGCGGTGGCCCTCGCCGTGAAGCAGTGCCTCGTCAACGTGCTGAAGCACGCCGACACCAACGTCGCCGAAGTGGTCATCTACGGTTCGGGCGACGAGGTCTCGATCATGATCATCGACGGCGGCAAGGGATTCTCGGAGCGGGAGACGAGCGTCGACAGGCTCGGGTTGCGGCAGTCGGTGCGCAAGAGGATCGAATCCGTGGATGGCTCGGTGCAGGTCTGGTCGACCCCCGGCACCGGCACGTCCATCCTCATCAGACTTCCCGCCAAGGGTCCGGCCGTCCGGGAGCGAGCGCTGTGACCGGCCGCGAACGCACCGTGCAGCAGCTCGACCCGCTCGCCGCGCTCATGAGCCGCCCGACGGGCTACCTCGCGGCCGTCGCCGTGCCCGGCTACGCGGCGTTTATGAGCTGGCAGAACCGCGGGCAGATCGAGAACACGCTGCTGGCGGTCGTCGCGGTGCTGTTGGTGCTGGCTGCCGGCATCGCGCTCTGCGTCGACACGAGCCCGTTGCGCGCCCCGGTGTCGTCGCGCACGCTCGTCGTGGTGGTGAGCGTGTCGATGGGCGCTCTGCTGCTGTCGTCGCTGTCGATGTGGTCGACGGATGCTTACATTCGCGACGACTGGGGTACGGCCGTGATCGGCATGTACATCGTCGCCCTCGCGCCGTACCGGCCCGCGAAGGAGCTGGCGACTGCGGGTGTTCTGGGCGCCATCTTCGCCGCCCTGATCGCGGTCGTGCAGGCCGAGTCGTTCGTGACCGCCGTGCCTCCCGTCGCCTTCGTCGTGGTCGCCGTCACACCGGTGCTGGCGATGTCGCTCGCGGCGGCGGCGTTCACCGACGTACTCGTGCGCAGTCTCGACCGTTGGCGGGTGCGCGCCAGACGCGCGTTCACGGCGATGACCGACGGCAGCGGCGAGTCGATCGCCCGCTCCGTTCAACAGGACAGCGTGACGGTGCTCAACCAGGAAGTCGTGCCATACTTCTCGACACTGCTCGACGGTGCCACGGTCACCGCGATCTCCCGACAGCGTGCGCGCGAGATCGCCGAGACCGTTCGCTCGGCGATGGTCGCCGATGTCGACCGAACGTGGCTGGAGACGGTCGTCGCGCAGGCCTCGCGGCGTTACCAGCACGGCTCAGAGGCCGTGAGTGGCGTCGTACGCGACGAAGGCCGGCTCGCCGAGCAGATGTCTACCGACGAGCGCACAGCGGTGCGAGCGTTGATCGTGGCGCTGCACGCCCACGAGTCGTTCGACGCGCGAACGGCGAGCATCGACATCGACAGCAGAGGCGCATACTGCGACGTCGTGATGCGCGCGCGGATGGACGCGACCGACGGCACGCTCCGCGGCGATCTGGCCCCGTTCATCGCCGTAGCCCGAGTGATGTTCAGCGACCTGCAACTTGAGCACGAGCATCCGTACCTGACACTAAGGTTTTCATATGAGCAGCGTTGACGGCAGGCAGACGGGCGGGACGATGCCCGGCAACACGCCAGACCCCACGCGCGTGCGGCTCGCGATCCTCGACGACCACGAGGTGCTGCTCGACAGCCTGAGCAGCTGGATCTACGCCAACGCGCCCGACTTCGACCTCGTGCTCAGCGCGAGCTCCTGGCTGGAGCTCGTGCACAGCGACAACTTCCCGACCGACCTGGTGTTCCTCGACTTCCAGCTCAAGGAGCCCGTGTCGATCGAGGCCCGGGTGCGAACCTGCCGGGCCGCGGGGGCGAAGGTCATCGTGCTCACGAGCCTCGACAGCCGCGAGTCCCGCGACCGCGCGCTCGCCGCGGGTGCCGCCGGTTTCCTCTCCAAGACCCTGCCGATGCGCGAGGTCATGGACGCCGCGCGCGCCATCATGGGCGTGCGCCCGAACACGGTCGTCCAGCGTGACTGGCGCCCGCTCCCCGTCGGCGCGACCAGCCAGTCCCGGCCCAAGCTCAGTGCCGGCGAGATCGAGGCGTTCCGCCTCTACGTCTCCGGATTCAGCACCGTCGAGGTGGCGGGCAAGATGAACGTGCAGTACGAGACCGCGAAGACCTACCTTCGCCGCGTCCGCGAGAAGTACGCCAAGGCGAACCGTCCGGCGAGCAAGAAGGCGGAGCTCATCCGACGCGCCGCAGAAGATGGATACCTGCTGTAAATGTCGAAACTCTACTTCCGCTACGGCGCGATGAACAGCGGCAAGAGCACCGCCCTCCTCCAGGCCGCCTTCAACTACGAGGAGCGCGACCAGCAGGTGCTGCTCGCGAAGCCCCGCATCGACACCAAGGGCGACAACGCGATCGTCTCCCGGCTCGGCGTCAGCCGCCAGGTCGACTTCACCATCGGGCCCGACGAAGACATCTACGTCGCATTCTCGACCGAGCGGGCGCGCGTGCTGAAGTCCACCGGCAAAGACGTGAGCTGCCTGCTCGTCGACGAGGCGCAGTTCCTCTCCGAGTCGCAGGTCGACGACCTGCTGCGCATCGCGATCCTCGAGGGCATCCCGGTGCTCGCCTACGGCATCCGCACCGACTTCCAGACGGTCGCCTTTCCCGGCAGCCGCCGTCTGCTCGAGATCGCGCACTCGCTCGAAGAGCTCAAGACGATCTGCCGCTGCGGACGCAAGGCCGTCTTCAACGCGCGCACGGTCGACGGGCGGTTCACCTTCGACGGCGACCAGGTCGCGATCGATCACGTGCAGGATGTCTCGTACCAGTCGCTGTGCGGCAAGTGCTACCTCGAGGAGAGCGACGGCGTGCTCAACAACGGCCGCCGCGACCGCATCGACGTGAGCTACGGCGCAGAGCCCGACCCCGACTTCGCGTAGGGCCTGCGCGCCGCGCCGTCAGCGGTCTCTGCGGTGCGGTCCGTGGTCCGAAAACGAAGGACATCTCGCCGCCATTCGGTCGTTCGGTGCCGATCGGACGGCCCAGCGCGAGGATCTCCTGAGTTTCCAGACGGGCAGCCGGGCGGGCGATGCGGGCGGATGGCTCGGGGACGGGCCGGCGGCGGGGCCGTTAACCACAGAACGCCCTCCCCGTGAAGGGAGGGCGTTCTGTGTTGTGTCGGGGTAGCGGGATTCGAACCCACGACCTCTTCGTCCCGAACGAAGCGCGCTACCAAGCTGCGCCACACCCCGATCTTTCCCGTTGCGAGCAACGGGAACTAATCAAGAATAGCTGAAATCTCCGGCGGTTAATGTCACGAGTACCGCTTCGGGCGGGCAGGCGAAGCGAACAGGCGCGTAGATCGAGGTTCCGATGCCCGCTGACACGTTCAAATACGCGGCACGACGGGCGTGGTGCCAGACGCTGAGCCCTTGCGCCTGGTCGCGAGGAATATCGCAATTGGTCACCAGGGCGGGCAGTCCGGGCACCCGGACCTGTCCGCCGTGCGTGTGCCCGGCGAAGATCACGTCGGCGCCGTTGGTCACGAACGAGTTGAGCACGCGCTGGTACGGGGCGTGGGTCACCCCGATCGTGATCGGGTCCTGGCCGGTGCGTCCGGGCGGCCACTCGACGTTCTCCTGCATCGTCTCGATGGCGCCGGGGAGCGAGCCGAGCTTGTCCCAGCCGCGGTGGGCGTCGTTGACCCCGAAGAACTCGATGTTCGAACCCTTGATCGTCATGGCGCGAGCCGTGTTGTTCAGGCTCAGCCAGCCGAGGTCGTTCTGAAAGAAGCTCTCGAGGCGTGGAGTGTCGAGCGCCGTGGACTTGTGATCCCGTTTGCTCGGACCGGTGAAGTAGCGCAGCGGGTTCTTGTAGCTCGGGCCCACGTAGTCGTTCGAACCGTTCACGTAGACGCCCGCTGCCGAGGCGAACGGCGCAAGCGCGTATTCGAGCGCCTCCTGCGCTTCGACGTGGCCGAGGTTGTCGCCCGTGTTGACCACGAGGTCGGGCTCCAGGTCGGCGAGCGAACGGACCCACTCGATCTTGGCGCGCTGCCAGGGGGCGAGATGCAGGTCGGCGAGGTGGAGCACGGTCAGCGGGCGAGCTCCCGGCTCGAGGATCGGCAGGGTCTCGAAGCGCACGCCGAAGCGATTGCGCTCGACGAGGCTGCCCCACGCGAAGGCGCCCGCACCGAAGGCGGCCGCCGCGCCGAGCGCGGTGGCCGCCGTCTTCACGGCTGTGCCTGCCATCAACAGGAGATGCGGCCGACGCCGAGCGTCACGCCGTCGGACAGGCGGGCCACGGTACCGGGAGCGGGGTTGCTGGAGAGCACCCGCTTGTCGTTGACCACATCGGTGGGCGCGAGTTGCACACACTTCTCCTGCACCGAGGCGAATCCGGCCGTGGCCAGGGTCGACTTCGCAGTATCGACGTTCGGTCCTCCCGTGACCACGTCAGGCATCGTGGTGAGCGCGCCGTTGCTGGAGTAGACGGTGATCGTCTGGCCCCGCGCCATCACAGTGCCAGCCGGGGGATCGGTGCTCGCCACCGACCCGGCTGGCGACGCCGCGTCGACCGGGCCTCCGTCGACGAAGACGAGCTTGAGGCCCGTGATGATCGACTGGGCCGTGGCCATCGGATTGCCGACCACGTCGGGGGCGTTGATGCCCGCGCCGTTGAGCAGCCTGTCGGCCGGCTTGTCGAACGCGGCACCGCCGTAGAGCGCGTTCGCCTGGGCGTTGATCGGCTTCGACAGGTTGTGCCTGTTGTTGATGCCGCCCGGGTAGTTCGAGATCTTGTAGTTTCCCTGCACGTTGCCGAACCACAGCGCAGTGGTGACCGCGGTGCTCGAGCTGACGAGCCAGGTCTGGTTCGAGGAGTCGGTGGTGCCGGTCTTGCCCATCATCGGCGTGTTGTCGTTCGGCTTGCCGCGGTACCCCTTCATCGCGCCCTGCAGCGCGAACGCCGCGGTGGCCGCGACCTCGGGGTCAATCGCCTGAGCGCACTCCTGCGTCTGGCCGGGCAGCGCCTGTCCTTCGAAGTTGGTGACGCCGTCGACGGCGATCGGCTTGCAGTAGACGCCGTGGTTCGCGACGCCGGCGTAGGCCGCGGCCATCGTGAGCGGCGCGATGGAGTCGGTTCCGAGAATCGCCGACGGGTTCGACTTCAGCTTGTTCTCGAAGTCGTTCGGCGTCGACGGGTCGTCCACCGTCATGGCCGGGTGCACACCCAGCGACTGGGCGATCTTCTTCGTCTCGCACTGGTCGAGCTCGAGACCCATCGACGCGTACGCGCCGTTGATGGATGCCGCGGTGGCCGCCATGACCGTGCGGCTGCCCTTCTCGCCCGAGGAGTTCTTGAACGGCCAGTTGCCGCCGAACGGCCCGTCGTTGTTGCCGTCGGCGCCGCCGGTGCAGGTGTTGGTGAAGGCCGACTGTTGCAACGTGCGCGCGTTGCCGTCGACGACCTCGTTGAGCCCGCGGCCGCTGTTCAACCAGTTGAGCAGGGTGAACAGCTTGTACGTCGATCCGACCTGGAAGCCGTTCGATCCGCCACGGTTGAAGTCGGTGTTGTAGTTCACCGAGGTCAGGGTGGGGTCCGCCTGGGCGGCCTCGGTGTTGTTGAAGGTCTTGTTCTGGGCCATCGAGAGGATGCGCCCGGTGCCCACCTGCACGGAGGTCGCCGCGGCACCCAGCTGCAGGCGGGTCTCTCCTGCCGGAGCCCCGGCGGCGAGCGTGTCCTGCGCTACCCGCTGCAGGCGCAGGTCGAGCGACGTGTAGATCTTGTAGCCGCCGATCTTCCAATTGGCGTTGCGTTCTGCGGGAGTGGCGCCGAGCGATTCGAGCTCGGGGATCAGCTTCGTCACGTAGTCACAGAAGTACGTCGCGTAGGGGTAGGCGGCGATGCATCCGTTCGTATACGGCGTGAGCACGACGGTAGTCGGGTCGACCGGTACCGCGAGGGCCTCGTCGAGCTGCGCCTGCGTGATGGTGCCCTCGACGAGCATGTTCCTGAGGATGACGTCGCGGCGCGACTTGTTGTTCTCGTAGTTTTCGGGGCTGTCGAGACCGCGCGCGCCAGGCTCCTGGACGATGGCGATGAGGCTCGCGGCCTGCGCCAGCGTCACCTCGGCGGCGGATACGCCGAAGTAGCGCTTCGCGGCCGACTGGATGCCGTAGTTGTTGCCGCCGAAGCCGGCGATGTTCAGGTAGGCGAGGAGGATCTCGTCTTTCGTGTAACGCTTCTCGAGGCCGATGGCGAGCTTCATCTCCTTGATCTTGCGATCGAAGCTGCCCTCCTGCGCCTTCTTGATGCCGGCCTTCTGGTCTGCCTCGTCCGGGCGCTGCAGCGCCTCTTGGATGTAGATGTTCTTGACGAGCTGCATCGACAGGGTCGACGCACCGCTCGTGTCGCCGCCGGCGACGTTGCCGACCGCGGCGCGGATGACACCCTGGAGGTCGACACCGCCGTGCTCGTAGAAACGGCGGTCTTCACCGGCGATCGTAGCGTCCTTGACGAACTGGGAGACTGCGTCCCACTTCACCTCTTCGCGGTTCTGGCTGTAGACCTGCGCGATGGGGGTGTAGAGCGGCGTGCCGTCGGGGTTGACACCGTCGGTGACGAAGATCTCGTTGCGCTGCGGCTGGTTGCCGATTTCGATGAACTCGGGGAGGCTGTCGAAGATCCCGATGCCGTTGGAGGCGGTGACGCCGGTGACGGCGAGAGCGGGGGTGACCATGACGGTCACGAGGATTCCGGCTATGACGCTAAAGCCGAACATTCCAAAGACGCCGCTGAGCACGCCTTTAGGTCGGGAGTTTTGGGCAGACATACAATGCATGCTACGCGACCCATCTTCCCAACTACCTGAGCGAGAGCCTAAAAATGACGACGTGGGAGTACCTCACAACACCCCTGATGATTCACAACACCGCCGCGATCCTGAATAACTGGGGATCCCAAGGCTGGGAACTGGTGCAGGTCGTGACCGGTCCGGAGGGCGGCCTGGTGGCCTACCTCAAGCGCGAGGTCGGGGAGGAAGGCGCATGAGCACCATCGACGAACGTCTCGCAGAGCTCGGCATCACCCTGCCCGCAGTGGCGGCGCCGGTGGCCGCATACATCCCCGCCCTGGTTTCCGGAAACCTCGTCTTCACCTCGGGCCAGCTGCCGATGGTGGAGGGCGTGCTGCCCGCCACGGGCAAGCTCGGCGCCGCGGTCTCCGCCGAGGAGGGCAAAGAGCTCGCCCGCCAGTGCGCCCTCAACGCCCTCGCCGCGGTGGAGAGCGTGATCGGCTCTCTCGACCGGGTGACCCGCATCGTCAAGCTCGTCGGGTTCGTGGCATCCGACCCCTCGTTCACCGGCCAGCCCGGCGTCATCAACGGCGCCTCCGACGTGCTCGGCGAGATCTTCGGCGACGCCGGCGTGCACGCGCGCAGCGCGGTGGGCGTCTCGGTGCTGCCGCTCGACTCGCCCGTGGAGCTGGAGCTCATCGTCGAGTTCGCCTGAGCGGACCCCGGTCGCTGAGCCCGCATCCCGGTCGCTGAGCCCGTCGAAGCGTCTGCCCGAGGGCGGCGCTTCGACAGGCTCGGCGACCGATCTATCTAACGGATCTTGTCGGTGATGATCTGCATCACGCTGGTGTCGGCGAGGGTGGTGGTGTCGCCGACGGCGCGCCCCTCCGCGACATCCTGAAGCAGTCGGCGCATGATCTTGCCCGACCTCGTCTTCGGCAGCTCGGCCACGATGAAGACCTGCTTCGGCCGGGCGATCGCGCCGATGCGGTCGGCGACGTGCGTGCGCAACAGGGCGCTGGCCTCGTCGGCCGTCTGCGCGTCCGCCTGGTTGCTCTTCAGGATCACGAACGCGACGACGGCCTGCCCGGTCGTATCGTCGGCGGCCCCGACCACCGCGGCCTCGGCCACGATCGCGTGCGACACGAGGGCCGACTCGATCTCGGTCGTCGACAGGCGGTGCCCTGAGACGTTCATCACGTCGTCGACGCGGCCGAGCAGCGTGATGTCGCCGTCGGCGTCGACGTGGGCCCCGTCGCCGGCGAAGTACTTCCACACGCCGTCCTTCGAGAACTTCGACCAGTAGGTCTCGATGAAACGGTCGGGATCGCCCCAGATGCCGCGCAGCATCGACGGCCACGGCTCCGAGACCACGAGCAGCCCGCCCCGGGGCGGGTCGACGCGGGTGCCGTCGTCGCCGAGGATGTCGATCACGATGCCCGGGATCGGGGTCTGCGCCGACCCGGGCTTGGCCTCGGTGATGCCGGGCAGAGCGGAGATCATGATCGCGCCCGTCTCCGTCTGCCACCAGGTGTCGACGATGGGCGTCTCGCCGCCCCCGATGACCTCGCGGTACCAGATCCACGCCTCGGGGTTGATCGGTTCGCCGACCGAGCCGAGCACACGCAGGCTCGACAGGTCGAACGTGTTCGGCACCTGCCGGCCGACCTTCATAAACGAGCGGATGGCCGTCGGAGCGGTGTAGAAGATGCTGACGCCGTACTTCTCGACGATCTCCCACCAGCGCCCGGGGTGCGGGGTGTCGGGCGTGCCCTCGTAGAGCACCTGCGTCGCGCCGTTCGCGAGCGGGCCGTAGACCACGTAGGAATGCCCGGTCACCCAGCCGACGTCGGCGGTGCACCAGTACACGTCGGTCTCGGGGTGCAGGTCGAAGACGCTCTTGTGCGTGAACGCGGTCTGCGTGAGGTAGCCGCCGCTGGTGTGCAGGATGCCCTTCGGCTTGCCGGTTGTGCCGCTCGTGTAGAGGATGAACAGCGGGTTCTCGGCCTCGAAACCCTCTGCCTCGTGTTCGGGCTCGGCCGCGGCGATGGCGTCGTGCCACCAGTGGTCGCGGCCCTCGGTCCACTGCACGTCGTTCTCTCCGCGGCGCACCACGAGTACGTCTGTGACGCTCGTCGGCTCTTCGCCCTCGGCGGGAGCGATGGCGGCGTCGACCGCGTCCTTGAGCGGGAAGACCTTGCCCTTGCGCCACCCGCCATCGGCGGTGATCACCAGGCGGGCGTTGGCGTCCGCGACCCTGGCCCGGATGCTGTCGGAGCTGAAGCCGCCGAAGATCACCGAGTGGACGGCGCCGATGCGCGCGACCGCGAGCATCGCGATGACCGCCTCGGGCACGAGGGGCATGTAGATCGCCACGCGGTCGCCCTGCCCGATGCCGAGCCCGAGGAGCACGTTCGCGGCGCGCTTCACCTCGGCGGTCAGCTCGGCGTAGGTGTACGAGCGGCTGTCGCCGGGCTCGCCCTCCCAGTGCAGTGCGACGCGCTCGCCGTTGCCCGCGAGAACGTGACGGTCGAGGCAGTTGTAAGCGACGTTGATGCGGCCGTCGGCGAACCACTTGGCGAACGGCGGGTTCGACCAGTCGAGCGTCTCGGTGAACGGCTCGTGCCAGTGGAGCTCGCGCGCCCTGTCGGCCCAGAATCCGAGACGGTCGGCCTTGGCCTTCTCGTAGATGTCTGCCGCGGTGACGGAGTTCTCTGCGAAGGCTGCGGTGGGTGGGAACCGGCGGGTCTCGGAGAGGAGCGTATCGATCGAATTATTGGACATCGTTATCCTGTCATTCAGCGGGAGCGAGTGCTGCAACGATCCTAGACCGCTCGCTGAGAGTGGCCTGTCAACCCTCCCGAATGGCCCTTGCGTGGGGGGCGTGCGACGGTACACTGATTCTCATCGAGCGGACGCCTTAGCGAATGCTCGATGATGGCAGCGCACTCGATTTCCCCCAATCGGCGCTGCTGTGGCGGCGCCCGTTCCCCCCAATGGGCGCCGCCCCTCTTTAACCTCCTGTCCTCCCCATGCGGAGTCGCCGGACGGTTATGCAGAATTGCGGATACCTCGGGCCGATGATCTCGGGCGGCTCCTAACCTGCTCGCATGCCCGCAGAGCCTTTCGTCGCCCGCCGGCCGGGCGCGCCACCACCGCCCGATGCGCGGCTCGGAGCCGACGGCGGTTTTCCCGAGGAGTTCGGGCCGCTCGCCCCGTTCATCGCCGACGCCAGTGTCACCGACGTGTTCGTCAACGGCGGCGCCTCCGTCTTCGTCGACCGCGGGGCTGGTGCGGTGCGCGAGGCCGTCGATCTCGACGACGGCGCGGTGCGCGAGCTGGCGGTGCGGCTCATGGCGCTCGGTGGGCGGCACATCGACGAGACCACACCGTGCGTAGACGCGCGCCTGCACGACGGCATCCGCGTGCACGCCGTGCTGCCGCCCGTGTCGCCGCGAGGAACCCTGTTGTCGATTCGCCTCCCGCGCATCCGCCGCATCTCTATCGATGACCTCGAGGCGCAGGGTTTCTTCGCCGTCGACGACGTCGAGTCCGTGCGCGCGCTTGTGGTTCGCCGCGAGAACCTGCTCGTGACCGGCGCGGGCGGCAGCGGCAAGACGACCCTGCTGTCGGCGCTGCTCTCGGCCGCACCGCCCGCCGAACGGATCGTCGCGATAGAAGACGTCGCCGAGCTGCGCGTCGACCACCCGCATTTCGTGTCGCTCGAGGCTCGGCAGGCGAACCTCGAGGGCGCGGGAGAGATCAGCCTGGAACGCCTCGTGCGCGAGGCACTGCGGATGCGCCCCGACCGGCTCGTGCTGGGGGAGTGCCGCGGAGCCGAGGTGCGCGAGCTACTCGCCGCGCTCAACACCGGGCACGACGGCGGAGCGGGCACCCTGCACGCCAACTCGATCGCCGACGTGCCCGCCCGGCTCGAGGCTCTCGGCGCGCTCGCCGGACTATCGGCGACGGCCATCGCCCGGCAGACGGTGAGCGCGATCGGCACGGTGCTGCACGTCGAGCGGCGCGGCGAGGGCCGGGTGCTGGCGCAGACCGGCGGGTTCGCGCTCGACAAGCGCGGGCGCCTGACGGTGACGGCGTGAACCGGGCGCGGGATGCGCCGCGGCTCGCGGGGGTGGCCTCGACCGTGCAGCGTCTCGCGGTGCTGCTCGGTGCGGGCGTGCCGCCGACCTCGGCCTGGCGGTACCTGGCGCAGTCGCCCACCGTCGCGGGGGTCGACGCGGCGATCCGCGGCGGCATGCCCGTCGCCGAGGCGATCGTGGCGCAGCTGCCGGAGGTCGCCGACGACGAGCGTCCGGCCTGGCGGGGGCTCGCGGCCGCATGGTGGGTGGCGGCCGACGTCGGAGCCCCGCTCGCACCCTCGCTGCGCGAATTCGCGGTCTCGCTCAGGTCGCTGTCGGAGGCGCAGCGCGAGATCGCGGTCGCGTTGTCGGCGCCCGTCGCCACGGCGCGACTCGTGATGGCGTTGCCCGCCGTCGGTCTGCTGTTCGGCTTCTCGCTCGGTTTCGACACTCTCGGCGTGCTGTTCACGACCGTGCCCGGGCTGGCCTGCCTCGCGATCGGCGTCACGCTGATGCTCGCCGCCCTCGCCTGGAACCGGCGTCTCGTGGCTGCCGCACAGCCGAGAGACCTCACGCCGGGGCTGCGCTTCGAGCTGACGGCGATCGCTGTGACAGGCGGCGGCGCGCTCGACCGGGCCGTGGCGTCGGTGTCGGAAGCGCTGCGCCGCTGCGGGCTCGACGCCGTGGGCGACGAGGCGGGAGTGGAGGCGGTGCTCGACCTGTCGCGGAGGGCGGGAGTGCCTGCCGCCGAGCTGCTGCGCAGCGAGGCGGAGGAGGGGCGGCGGTCGGCGAGGGCCGAGGCCGCCGCGCACGCCTCGGTGCTGGCGGTGCGGCTGATGCTGCCGCTCGGCCTGTGCGTGCTGCCGGCGTTTATGGTGCTCGGCGTCGCGCCCCTGCTCATCGCGGTGGTCACGTCGACAGTCTCGGGCATGTGACTCCTCCCGTGCACAGGGCCCGTCGCGGATGAGGACTGCACAGATGGGACCGGCGGCCGATTCGGCCGGGCGGTGATGCCGAGACTGGATGTGCTCGTCGCCGACCTCAACAGAGACAGGGAGCAGACATGAATAGAAAGAAGCAGTGGCTGGCGCGGCTCGCCGCCGACGACGGTTCGGCCACCGCCGAGTACGCGATCGCGACCATGGCGGCGGTGGGGTTCGCCGGCTTACTGGTCGTGATCCTGCGGGGCGACGAGGTGCGCGGCATCCTGATGGGGATCATCCGCAGTGCGCTGTCGATCGGGTAGCCGCGCCGCCCGTGGCTATGGCGTGCGCGACGGGCGACGCACGGGCCCCGAGCGATGGGCGCGCGGCTCGAGCGAGCGCGGCAGCGTCACCGCCGAGTTCGCCGCGGTGATCCCCGCGGTGGTGCTGATGCTCGCCTGCTGCCTCGCCGGGGTGCAGATCGCCGGACAGCAGGTGCGTCTACAGGATGCAGCGGCCGGCGTCGCCCGATCGGTCGCCCGCGGCGGCTCGACCAGCGCCGCGGGGCAGGTGCCGGGCGTCGGCATCGCGATCACCCACCGCGGCGACCTCGTCTGCGCCCGACTCAGCGCGCGATCGCGGTCGCCGGCGGGCACGCTGCTCGGACTCACACTGAGCGCGTCGAGCTGCGCGCTCGGCGACGGCCGATGAGCCGGGAGACGGGCGGGGCGGCGACCGGCGCGACGAGACGCGCCGTGGAGCGGCGGCGGGCGGTGAGCCGCGGGCGAGGTCCACGGTGGCGGGGCGACGGCGGCGCGGGGGCGGTCCTCGGGGTCGCACTCGTGGCCGTCGTCGTGTGCGTGACCGCGATGGCCCTGCCCCTCTACGCCGTCCTCGTCGCCAGGCAGGCTCTCGCAGGAGCGGCCGACGCGGCGGCGCTCGCCGCCGCCGACGTGCGGGTGGGCATCCTGCCCGGCGAACCCTGCGCGGTCGCGGGCGCGGTCGCCGTGGCGAATGGGGCCGACCTCTCGGGCTGCGTGATCGACGGGCTCGTCGTGACGGTGGCTGTGAGCGGCACCGTCGCCGGGTTCGCCGTGGGCGTATCGGCGACCGCCGGTCCGCCCGGCACCGCGGCGTTGTCAGGAGTTGAATAGGTGACAATCGGCTTCACCTGTGTATCGTGTCGCTGATGGGGCTGTTCGAGCCCCGCGAAACATCCCCTTATATAAGGAGTCACGTGCCTGGCACGAAGAAGCTCGTTGTCGTCGAGTCGCCCGCCAAGGCGAAGACCATTGCCCAGTACCTGGGAGACGGATACATCGTCCAGGCCTCGGTCGGTCACATCCGCGACCTCATCGAGCCGAAAAACCTGCCGCCCGAGCTCAAGAAGGGCTCCCTCGGCAAGTTCTCCGTCGACGTCGACAACGGGTTCGAGCCGTACTACGTGGTGTCCGACGCCAAGAAGAAGACCGTCGCCGACCTCAAGAAGGCACTCGCCAGCGCCGACGAGCTCTACCTCGCAACTGATGAGGACCGCGAAGGAGAGGCCATCGCCTGGCACCTGCTGCAGGTGCTCAAGCCCAAGGTCCCCGTCAAGCGCATGGTGTTCCACGAGATCACCAAAGAGGCCATCGAGCGCGCCAAGGAGAACACCCGCGACCTCGACACCGCGCTCGTCGACGCGCAGGAGACCCGTCGCATCCTCGACCGCCTCTACGGCTACGAGATCTCCCCCGTCCTGTGGCGTAAGGTCGGCCCCGGCCTCTCGGCCGGCCGCGTGCAGTCCGCCGCCACCCGCCTCGTCGTCGACCGCGAGCGTGAACGCCTCGCGTTCACCGCGGCCAGCTACTGGGACCTCATCGCTCAGTTCACCCCGAAGACCTCCACGCAGGACTTCGAGTCGCGCCTCGTGCGCGTCGACGGCGCCCGCATCGCCGTGGGCCGCGACTTCGACGACAAGGGCGTGCTCAAGTCGGGCGCGGTCGCACTCGACGAGTCGAAGGCCCAGTCGCTCGCGTCGCAGTTGCGCGATCCCGCTGTCTCGCTGGTCGTGTCATCCGTCGAGTCAAAGCCGTACACGCGCCGTCCCGCCGCCCCGTTCACCACCTCGACCCTGCAGCAGGAGGCCGGCCGCAAGCTGCGCTTCTCCGCACGCCAGACCATGAGCGTCGCGCAGGGACTGTACGAGAACGGCTACATCACCTACATGCGAACCGACTCGGCGACGCTGTCGGGTCAGGCCATCAACGCCGCACGCACCCAGGCGGCTGCCCTCTACGGGGTCGAGACCATCCCCGACAAGCCGCGCGTCTACGCCGGCAAGAACAAGAGCGCGCAGGAGGCCCACGAGGCGATCCGTCCGTCCGGCGAGACCTTCCGCACCCCCGCCGAGCTCTCGAGCGTGCTGCGCGGCAACGACTTCAAGCTCTACGACCTGATCTGGAAGCGCACCGTCGCCTCGCAGATGGCCGACGCCAAGGGCTCCACCGCCACCGTCACCATCAAGGCCGGCCCCACCGCCGACGACTCGATCGCCGAGTTCGCCGCGAGTGGAACCGTCATCACCTTCCGCGGGTTCCTCCACGCCTACGAGGAGAGCCGCGACGAGGAGCGCAACGAGACCGCCGAGCCGGCCGAGGCCAAGCTGCCCCAGCTGACCGAGGGCCAGGTGCTCTCACTGGTCGACATCGAGGCCAAGGGCCACGAGACATCCGCACCCCCTCGCTACACCGAGGCGAGCCTCGTGAAGGCGCTCGAAGAGCTCGGCATCGGCCGCCCGTCGACCTACGCCGCCATCATCTCCACCATCATCGACCGAGGCTACGTCACCCCCCGCGGTCAGGCCCTCGTTCCGAACTGGATCGCCTTCTCGGTCGTGCGCCTCCTCGAGGAGTACTTCTCCGACCTCGTCGAATACGACTTCACCGCCGGTATGGAGAGCGACCTCGACCTCATCGCCGGGGGAGAGGCCGACCGTGTCGAGTGGCTCACCGGCTTCTACTTCGGCAACGCCAAGCACCGCGGGCTGCGCACCGTCATCGACAACCTCGGCGAGATCGACGCCCGCGAGATCAACTCGATCAAGATCGCCGACGACGTCACCCTTCGCATCGGCAAGTACGGTCCGTACCTCGAGGCGCCAGGCGTCGACCCCGAGACGCCGCGCCGCGTCAACATCCCCGCCGAGCTGGCACCCGACGAGCTCACCGCCGCGAAGGCGCGCGAGCTCATCGAGGCGCCCGTCGTCGGCGACCGAATCATCGGCGTGAATCCCGAGAACGGCAAGAACGTCGTCGCGAAAGACGGCAGGTTCGGACCGTACGTGACCGAGGTCGACCCGGTCGACGAGGCCGCGGAGGCCGCTGCGAAGGCAGAGGCGGATGCCGCGGCTGCCGCCCTCGCGGCCACCGAGGTCGTCGATCCCGCCACCGGCGAGGTCGTCGCGGCGAAGCCCAAGCGCAAGCCGGCCGTCAAGAAGTCGGTAGCGGCCAAGGCCCGCACCGCATCCATCTTCAAGTCCATGGACCTCGCGACCGTCGACCTCGACACCGCGCTGCGTCTGCTCGACCTGCCCCGCGTCGTCGGCCTCGACCCCGAGACCGGTGCCGAGATCACCGCGCAGAACGGCAAGTTCGGCCCGTACCTGAAGAAGGGCACCGACACCCGGTCGCTCACCAGCGAAGACCAGATCTTCGACGTCGACCTCGCCGGCGCAATCGAGCTGTACGCGCAGCCCAAGTACGGCGGACGCGCGGCGTCCAGCGCGCTCAAGGACTTCGAGCAGCCCGACCCGGTGAGCGAGAAGCCGATCCGCATCAAGGACGGCCGTTTCGGCGCCTACGTGACCGACGGCACCACCAACGCGACGATCCCGCGCGGCGAGACTGTCGAAGACGTCGACTACGACCGCGCCGTACAGCTGCTCGCCGACAAGCGCGCCAAGGGCCCTGTAGTCAAGAAGAAGCCGGCAGCCAAGAAGCCGGCCGCGAAGAAGCCCGCCGCGAAGAAGACGGTGGCGAAGAAGCCCGCGGCTGCGAAGTCGACGACCGCCAAGGCCACAGCGGCGAAGGCGACGGCGGTCAAGGCGCCGCTGACACCGGAGGCCGCGGCGAAGGCCGAGGCGACTAAGGCCAAGGCGGCGGCGACACGCGCCGCGACCGCGGCGGCGAAGAAGGCGGCAGCCGAGGCTACGGCGCAGTAGTGGCCGGCCTCTTCATCACGTTCGAGGGCGGCGACGGCTCGGGCAAGTCCACACAGTCGCGCCTGCTCACCGACTGGCTCACCGGCGTCGGGCACACGGTGCTGCACGCCCGTGAGCCGGGCGGCACCGAACTCGGACTCGAACTGCGCGAGATCATCCTGCACCGCCGCGGCTACATCGCGCCGCGCGCCGAGGCGCTGCTCTACGCCGCCGACCGCGCGCACAACATCGCGACGACGGTGCGTCCCGCGATCGAGCGTGGCGAGATCGTCATCCAGGACCGCTACCTCGACTCGTCGGTTGCCTACCAGGGCGCCGGGCGCGTGCTCGACGGCACCGAGATCCGCGACATCTCCCTCTGGGCCGCCGAGGGCCTGCTGCCCGACCTCACCGTGCTGCTCGACCTGCCGCCGGAGGCGGGCCGCGAGCGCATCACCGCGACGGGGAGCACGACCTACGACCGCCTCGAGGAGGAGAAGAACGAGTTTCACCAGCGCGTGCGCGACTCCTTCCTCGCTCTCGCCGCGGCCGAGCCCGAGCGTTTCATCGTGATCGACGCCACCCTGCCGATCGAAACCATCGCGGCGTCCATCCAGACCCGCGTTGAACGTCTTCTGGCCTAGGCTGACCGCATGTCTGTGTGGGACGACCTGACCGGCCAGCCGGAGGCCATCGCGATCTTCAGTGCCGCCGCCGAGGCATCCGCCGCCGGAGGCAGCGACGACTCGTCGATGACGCACTCGTGGCTCATCACCGGCCCGCCCGGATCCGGCCGCAGCAACCTCGCCTACGCGTTCGCGGCCGCGCTGCTCAGCACCGGAGACCCAGAGGCAGACGAGTCGGTGCGCCGCCAGGTCGACGCCCGCTCGCACCCCGACCTCGGGTCGCTCAGCACCGACCGGGTCATCATCACCGTCGACGAGGTGCGCAAGCTCGTCGCCACCAGCAACTACTCGCCCTCCGTCGGCCGCTTCCGTGTGATGGTCATCGAAGACGCCGACCGCATGGCCGAGCGCACCTCCAACGTGCTGCTGAAGGCGCTCGAGGAGCCGCCGCCGCGCACGGTGTGGATCCTCTGCGCGCCCAGCGAGGCCGACCTGCTGCCCACCATCCGGTCGCGGGTGCGCTCGGTGCGTCTGCGTGTGCCGAGCGTCGAGAACGTCGCCGACCTGATCGCCCGTCGCGACGGCGTCGACCTGCCCACCGCCACCCGCGCGGCCCGCGAGGCGCAGAGCCACATCGGCATGGCCCACCGTCTTGCGACGAACGAGGAGGCACGCGCCAGACGCGCCGAGACCCTGGAGATCGCCCTCGGCGTCCACTCCGTCTCCGGCGCCATGCTCGCCGCGACCCGCCTGCTCTCCCTCGCCGGCGCCGACGCGAGCGCCCTCACGGCCGAACGCGACGCCGAGGAGCGCGAGGGCGCACTGCGTTCGCTCGGCATCGAGCCGGGCGGCACGATCCCGCCCGCCCTACGCGCCCAGCTCAAGAACCTCGAAGAAGACCAGAAGCGGCGCGAGAAGCGCAGTCTGCGCGACGGCATCGACCGCATCATGGTCGACCTGCTGTCGCTCTACCGCGACATCCTCCTTCTGCAGCTCGGCGTCGAGACCGAACCGATCAACCTCAGCATCTACAACAAGCTCGTGACCGCGAGCGAGCAATCGACAGCACAGGAGACCCTCGCAACCATGGATGCGATCGCCACCGCCCGCCGCAGAATCGAGAGCAACGTGACGCCGGCGCTCGCTCTCGAGGCCATGCTCGTCTCCGCTCGCCGAACCGCCTGATGGCCGTGCGCAGAATCGCCGCCGTCGCCTCGGTGCTCGTCGCCGCCCTCGCCCTCTCCGCGTGCGCAGCTCCGCCCGAGCGCACCACGTCGACGCCCGCTCCCAGCGACGTGTCGGCCGACCTCGAGCCGTACTACACGCAGACGCTCACCTGGACGAGCTGCGAAGACGGGATGCAGTGCGCGACGGCCACCGCCCCGCTCGACTGGACCGACCCCGCCCGCGACTCGATCGACCTGGCCCTGGTGCGCCACCCGGCGACGGCGGGCGCCCCGCTCGGCTCCGTGCTCGTCAACCCCGGCGGGCCGGGCGGCTCCGGCTACGACTTCGTCGCCGACAGTGTCGACTTCGCCGTCTCCGAGCGCCTGCAGGAGAAGTTCGACATCGTCGGGTTCGACCCGCGCGGCGTCAACCGCTCGAGCGCCGTCTCCTGCCACGACGACCCCGCCGAGCTCGACGCGTTCATCTACGATATCACCCCCGGCGTGGTCGGCAGCGACGAGTGGATCGCCGCGGCTCAGGCCACGAACACCGCGTACGGCGCGCAGTGCCTCACGCACACCGGCGAGCTGCTCGGCTACGTCGACACGGTCAGCGCCGCACGCGACCTCGACCTGCTGCGCGCGGTGCTCGGCGACGAGAAGCTCAACTACCTCGGCTTCTCCTACGGCACCCTTCTCGGGGCGACTTTCGCCGAGCTCTACCCCGAGAACACCGGCCGGCTCGTGCTCGACGGCGCGCTCGACCCCACGTCGACGAGCTTCGACGTCTCCCTCACCCAGGCCGAGGGTTTCGAGAGCGCGCTGCGCGCCTTCCTCGCCGATTGCGCCACGGTCGACGACTGTCCGTTCGACGGCACCGCCGACGAGTCGATGGCCAAGATCCGCGCGCTGCTCGACCGGCTCGACGTCAGCCCCATCCGGGCCGCCGACGGCCGCCAGCTGGGCAGCAACTCGATGACGAGCGCCATCGTGCTGCCGCTGTACCGCGAAGACGACTGGCCGTACCTGCGTCAGCTGTTCACCGCTGTGATGCAGGGCGACGCCACGGTGGCCTTCGCGCTCGCAGACAGCTACAACGGCCGCAACGCGGACGGCACGTACATCGACAACTCGCTCGAGGCGAGGCTCGCGATCAACTGCCTCGACTACGCGTCGCAGGGCGACGTCGCGGTGATGCGCGCACAGGCCGAGCAGCTGGCGACTCTCGCGCCGGTGCTCGGAAAGCAGCTCTCGTACGGCGACGTCGGATGCCTCGGCTGGCCGGTCGAGGCCGCGACCGAGCGCCCGGTCATCGACGCAGCGGGCTCGGCCGACATCCTCGTCGTCGGCACGACCAACGACCCGGCGACGCCGTACTCCTGGGCGGTGAGCCTCGCCGAGCAGCTCGAGAACGGCCGGCTCGTCACCTACGAGGGCGAGGGGCACACGGCGTACAACAAGTCGAACTTCTGCGTCGACGACACGATCGACGACTATTTCATCGACGGCACGGTGCCGGCGAGCGACCCCATCTGCTGACGTCGGACCCGCAAAATTGCGCGTTGTGAAAGAATAAGGCCCATGATCACGGATGTCCCGGAGCTCGGCCTGCGCGAGCGCAAGCGGCTCGCCACCCGACGCGCCATCCAGTTCGCGGTTCTCGAACTCGTCGCGGAGCGCGGCCTCGAGAACGTGACCGTCGACGAGATCAGCCGCGTCGCCGACATCTCGCCCCGCACGTTCTTCAACTACTTCACGTCGAAGGAAGACGCCCTCATCGGCGACCCGCCCACTCTTCCCGACGACGCGCGCGTCGACGAGTTCGTGGCCGCAGGCCCGCACAGCGACATCCTCTCCGGCCTCGGCGACATGCTGGCGACCTCGGGCGAGAGCGTGCCCGACGACCTCGACCTGCTGAAGCTGCGCCGCAGTCTGATGAAGCAGCATCCGCAGCTCTTCGCCCTTCGCATGGCGACGATGCGCACCTTCGAGGACCAGCTCGACGTCGTCGTGTCCAGGCGCCTGGCCGCCGACGAGCCCGCCCTGCTCGACGACCCCGCCGAGCTGGCGCAACGCTCGCGTCTCATCACCTTCGTCGCGTTCGGCGTGATGCGGCACGCCTGGTCGTGCTGGGCCGACTCGGGCGGCGGCCCGACGGAACTCGGCGCTCGGCTGCGCACGTCGTTCGAACAGCTGAACCGTCTGCTCGTGTCGGAAACGGCGAAATAATCGGCTAGGCTTTCATGCTGTGCCTAGCGAAACCTAGACACCCGCCGCCTTAGCTCAGTTGGTAGAGCATCTCACTCGTAATGAGAAGGTCGTCAGTTCGATTCTGACAGGCGGCTCCACTGCCCCCGATTCACCGCTCTGACGGTCGCCTGGGATCGTTCGCCGACAGTCTTCCGCACGTGTGATTCGAGAACGTCGAATCCCGCCCTGTCCAGTTCGGTGCTGAGCGCGTCGACGGACCACCGGTATGCCGGTGCGACCGCGTGAGCGAACTCCTCGACCGCGTCGCCCTCGAAGAACCCGACGAGCAGCGTGCCTCCCGGTCGGAGCACGCGGCTGAACTCGCGCAAGGGACCCTGGATCGTGCCGGGCTCGTAGTGGATGAGCGAATACCACGACAGGACCCCGCCGACCGAAGCGGTAGCGGCGTCGACGGAGTCGATGCTCCCGACGGCAAACGCCACGGCGGGAAACGTCATTGCGGCGTGATCGATGAACTCGGGTACCTGATCGATGCCTCGGGCGCTCGAGCCCTGTTCGGCCAGGAAGTTCGTCCAATGACCCGGGCCGCAGCCCGCATCGATGAGAACGCCTTCGACGCCGCCCGCCCAGGCGGACACTATCTGCAGATCCGACGGATGAACCGAGCGCATCGAGCCCAGCAGTTCTATGTACTCCGACGCCCGGCCGGAGTACGCGGCGCTACTCGCTTCGTTGGCCATCCGTCGAGTCTAGGCAGACGCGGGTCACGCCCGGTCGTGCAGCGTGACGCGGTACCCGTCGGGATCGGCGAAGGTGAACGTACGGCCGAACGGCCCGTCGACCGGCGCCGAGGTGATCGTCACCCCGTCCGCCACCATGGCGTCGTGCACGGCCTGCGACTCTGGGGCGTGCAGCCACACGCCGATCCCCAGTCCGAGCTGCCCCGCCGCGTCCAGGTCGACGCCGTCCGCGGCGGTGCGCACCGCGAACGCGGCCGGCGCTGTATCGAACACGACCGCGTGCGGCGGGCCGGCCTGGCGAGCGAAGTCCAGGTACTTCTCGTAGAACGCGGCGGATGCGGCCACGTTGCGAACCTGCAGTGAGATGAAGCCGGGGCCGGATGCCTGTGCCATGATGTTGCTCCTCTATCGGATGTCAGTTAGCTGACAATCAATGTATGTCAGAATATTGACATGAGTCAAGTCGCATCGGGCATCGATCTGGAAACGTCCCTCGGATACATCCTGAAGGAGGCGTCCAGCGCATTGCGCACCTCGATGGAGGAGGTGCTGCGCCCGCTCGGGATGAGCATCACCCATTACTCCTGCCTGGAACTTCTGGCGCAGCGACCGGGGCTGTCGAACTCCGAGCTGGCTCGCGGCGCGTTCGTCACGCGGCAGTCGATGAACGTGCTGCTTCAGTCGCTCGAACGCGACGGCCTCGTCATGCGTCCCCAGCAGCCGACGGTCGGAAGAGTGCTGCCGACCGAGCTCACGGCCGATGGGAGGCGTCAGCTGGCGGTCGCCAGTGCCGCGGTGCGGGGAGTCGAAGACCGGATGAAGTCGGGGCTGAGCGATCAGGAGCGGTCGAGCCTGGGGGCCATGCTGGCGTGCTGCGTCTCGTCGCTGCGCGATCCCGAGCGGTAGGCGGGGGTGTCGCCCAGGGCACTGATGCCCGCGATGGCCAGGAACGCGACTCCCTGGAGCAGGGCGACCAGGATGATCGCGACGGTGGATACGACCAGCAGCACGATTCGCAGGGGAGCGGTGAGGACCCTCCGCGTGACGTGGGCGGGGGTGCGCCGGTCTTCGACGGTGGTGTCGGCCACGGACTGCGTGGCGAGGCGTGCGTGGGCAGGAATGGTGCTCGTCGTCATGGGGAGTCTCCTCGTCGGCCGGGTGCGGCGCCGTGTAGAACCATCCTTCGCGAACGACGTCGGCGACGCGTCACCCGGCGGGACCGTTCCGTGTAGTCCCACGGCACTAGGCGTCGTGTTTTTCGGGGTGCGGCGCAAGGAGTAACGCGACATTCGTCGGATGTCGCACACCTGCGGTAACGTGCAGTTCAGGTCCCACTCGGGTGGAGATCTGCCGAGAGGACCCCATTCAGTGACTTCAGCTTCGGGCTGGTCGATAGACGACGAGCAGCGACGTCTCGACGAGTGCGTGCAGGAGCCGATCCGCGCGCCAGGCACGATCCAACCGCACGGTGCGCTGCTCGCGGTGCGGCCGCACACCCTCGAGATCGTCTTCGTCTCGGAGAACTGCGCCGAGATCCTCGGAACCAGCGCCCGCAGTCTTCTCGGCCGACCGCTCGGCGACTTCACCGGACAGACGTGGGCCGCCGACAACCTCGGCGAAATGCCCGTCGGCAATCCGATCCCGTTCGAGCGAGACCTCCGACGCTTCGAGACGATCGTGCACCGCGACGGCCCGCTGCACATCGTCGAGTTCGAGCCGCTCGACTCACGAGCGGGCAGAGCGGAGGCCCCCGACCGGTCGGCGGTCGCCGTCTACGGGGCGATGCACCGTCTCGCCCGCGTGCGCAGCCAGCGCGCCCTCTGGGCCGACGCCGCCAGAGAACTGCGCGACCTCACCGGCTTCGAGCGGGTCACCATCTACTCGTTCCACCCCGACGGCCACGGCGAGATCGTGGCCGAGGAGCTCGTCGACGGCATGGAGCCCTACCTCGGACTGCATTTCCCCGCATCCGACATTCCCGAGCAGGCGCGTCAGCTCTATCTGACGAAGCTGTCCAGGCAGATCGCCGACAACTCCGGCGCGACCTCGGCACTCGTGACGCTGCCGGGCGGCGACGCCCAGTCCCTCGACCTCAGCTCCGCCGAGCTGCGCAGCGTCTCTCCCCACCACCTGGAGTTCATGCGCAACATGGGGCAGGCGTCGACCCTGTCGCTGTCCCTCGTGCGCGACGGCGAGCTGATCGGCATGATCACGCTGGCCCATCGAACGCCGCACCGTGTCACCTACCTGCTGCGCCAGGGGCTCGAGGTGCTCGCCAACCAGATCGCGCTGCAGCTGAACTCGATGGACGAGATCGACCGGCTCCGGGCGAAGGTGGAGGTGCGCCGCATCCGCGCAGCCCTCATCGACCAGCCCGGCGTGCGCGCGTCCACCGACGCCGCCGAGCTCGCGGCGGCGCTCTTCAGCGGCGACCTCACCGTGCTGAACCTCGTGCCCGCCGACGGCGCGGTGCTCAGCCTCGCAGGCACCAGGACGACGGTGGGCACGGTGCCGTCTGACGAGGCGATCATCGACCTCGACGACTGGGCTCTCGGGCGCGGCATCGACAAGAGCTACGCGTCGGAGAGCCTCTCGGTCGACGACCCCGACCTCGCGGCGCGGCTGACGGGCGTGGCCGGCATCCTGCTCGTGCCGCTCCCGGGCAGCGGAGACTTCATCGCCTGGTTCCGAGCCGAGATCACCGACAGCGTCAGCTGGCTGGGCGACCAGGGCAGGGATAACCGGGTCACGCCGCTCTCGCCGCGTACGTCGTTCGCGTCGTGGACGCAGAGCGTCACGGGCAGATGCGCCCCGTGGAACGGCCTCGAGCACGAGGCCGAGGAACTGAGCCGCGACCTCGCCGGGGTGATGGTGCGTCACGCGGAGGCGAGGCTGGCCGCCCTAGCGATGCGCGACGCGCTCACCGGCCTCCCCAACCGGCGGCTGCTGATGAACCGGCTCAACCGCGCGCTCTCCGGTCAGGCCCGCGACGGCGAGACCACGCTGCTTTTCATCGACCTCGACTCCTTCAAGCAGATCAACGACGTCTACGGCCACGAAGCGGGCGACCGGGTGCTTCGGCATACGTCGCAGCGCATCCTCGACCGCACACGGGCCAGCGACACTGTCGCCCGTCTCGGCGGCGACGAGTTCGTCGTGCTGTGCGAGGGCACGAACAGGGCCGAGGCGGCGGCGATGGCGCGTCGGGTGATCGACGCCATCCGGCAGCCGATCATGATCGACGGCACGCCGCTCATCGTCACTGCGTCGGTGGGCATCGCCGACGCCGACCCGGCGACCACCGCCGAAGACCTGCTGCGCGGCGCCGACGTGGCGATGTACCGGGCCAAGAAATCCGGGCGCGACCGCGCCTCGCGCTGACCGCCTTCTACGTCACCTCAGCCGGGGAAGCAAGGCCGCGACGGGTCTCGGTTTCGAGCGCACAGTGGAAGGGGTCGGCACCTCGTCGACACCCCAACTGATGGAGGATCGAATGTACTTCCACGTTCAGAACCTGATTCACGAGATCGAGCAGGACGAACCGGACCCCGCCGCCGCGAACGCGTTGCAAGAGGGGCTGGGCGGACAGTTCGGCGAGATGCGCACGATGATGCAGTACCTCTTCCAGAGCATGAACTTCCGCGGGCCGGCTGCGAAGCCGTACCGCGACCTCATCCAGGGCATCGGAACGGAGGAGATCAGCCACGTCGAGCTCATCGGCACGACCATCTCCCGGCTGCTCGACGGGTCGCCGCGCTACAACGGCAAGCCCACCGACCCGCTCGACACCCCGGGTGCCGGCGGTGCCACCCCGCTGAACATCGCGCTGGACCACGGCAACATCCACCACTATCTGGTCGGAGCGCAGGGCGCCCTTCCGGTGGACGCGGTCGGCAATCCCTGGCTCGGCAGCTACGTCTACAACTCGGGCAACCTGGTGCTCGACCTGCTCTACAACCTCATGCTCGAGTCGACGGGCCGCCTGCAGAAGTGCCGCATCTACGAGATGACGGACAACAAGACCGCGCGGTCCACGATCTCCTACCTGATCGTGCGCGACCAGGCCCACGAGAACGCCTACGCGAAGGCCCTCGAGTCCCTCGGCGTCGACTGGAACAAGCTCCTGCCGATCCCGAAGACCAATGCGGAGAAGTTCCCCGAGGTGAAGAAGCTCGTCGACCTCGGACTGCAGAGCAAGCAATACACCTTCGACCTCACCGGCCTGTCGGAGGCGGGAAAGATCTTCCAGGGCCTGTCGCCGTCGAAGGACGGAACGAATCTGGATGCCTCGGAGCAGGCGCCCGCGGGAGTCCCGATCGTCATCGCCGAGGAGAGGTTCGAGGAGTTCGCCCCCGGCCTCGACCCCGAGCTGCTCACGCTCATCCAGGCCACGGCCGACATGGAGCTCGCCGAGGTCGAGGCCATGTTCGGGCCGGTCGCCAAGTAACGCGCACGTCGAATCCCGACGGCCGGGGCCCCACGGGGCCCCGGCCGTCGCCGTTGCGGCAAACAAAATCGTGACGGGCGTCAAGATTTTGATATGTTGAGTCCATGAGCGCCGACGACAACACCCGCGAGCTTGAATCCGACATCGTCACGGACTTCTCGAAGAGGATGAGCTACGGCTCCTATCTGGCGCTCGACGAGCTCCTGGCATTGCAACGCCCGGTGAGCGAGCCCGAGCACCACGACGAGATGCTGTTCATCATCCAGCACCAGACGAGCGAGCTGTGGATCAAGCTGCTGCTGCACGAGCTGCGCTCCGCGCGCGACCTGCTGCGCGCCGACGACATCGGCACCGCACTCAAGCGCATCGCACGGGTCAAGCACATCCAGGAGACGATGACCCAGCAGTGGTCGGTTCTCGCCACCCTCACCCCGACCGAGTACTCGCAGTTCCGCGACTTCCTCGCCAACTCCTCCGGGTTCCAGTCGCACCAGTACCGCGCGGTCGAGTTCATCCTCGGCAACAAGAACGAGAAGATGCTCTCGGTGTTCGCGAGCGACCCGGCGGCGCAGGCCGACCTGCGCGCCCTGCTCGACGAGCCGACCCTGTACGACGAGTTCCTGCGGTACCTCGCCCGGGCCGGCTACGCCATCCCCACGGCGGTCCTCGAGCGCGACGTCACGAAGGCGTGGACCTTCACGCCCGAGCTGGTGCCCGTGTTCACCGGCATCTACGAGTCGAACGACGACAATTGGCGCGTCTACGAGGCCTGCGAGGAGCTCGTAGACCTCGAAGACAACTTCCAGTTCTGGCGCTTCCGGCACCTGCGCACCGTGCAGCGCACCATCGGCATGAAGACGGGGACCGGGGGATCGTCGGGCGTCGACTTCCTGCAGCGCGCGCTCGGCCTCACCTTCTTCCCCGAGCTGTTCGCCGTCAGGACGGAGATCGGGGCGTGAGCGCCGCCGTGCTCGTGACGGCCGACGAGGCGTGGGTCGACGGATGGACCGGACCCGCGACCTTCGCGCTGACGCCGCACGGCCTCGAGCTGCGGCGGGAGGCATCCGCCAGCGACCGTGCGAAAGCCGCCGCCCACGTTCCCGGCGTGCTGCTGCCCGGATTCACCGACCACCACGTGCACCTCGGCCTCGTCGACCCCGCCCCGCTCGCGGGCAACGGGATTGCACGCGTCGTCGACCTCGGGTTCACCACGGCCGAGGCGGCCGCCGCACGTGAGAACGGTGCCGACGGCCGCGGCGTCGAGGTCGAGTTCGCCGGCGCCATGCTGACCGCGCTCGGCGGCTACCCGATCGACAGGCCGTGGGCGCCGCCCGGGTGGAGCCGTGAGGTCGCGAACGAGGCGGATGCCGCGTCGGCGATAAGCGAGATGCGCACGGCAGGCGCCTCCCGGATCAAGATCGCCCTGAACAGCGTCGCCGGCCCGGTCTGGTCCGACGGTCTGCTCGGTGGCGTCGTGCGGCTCGCCCACGCGGCGGGTCTGAGGGTCGTCGCGCACGCGGAGGGTCAGGGGCAGGTCGCACGCGCCGTGCGTGCGGGAGCAGACGCGCTCGCGCACGCGCCCTTCACCGAACGCCTCGACGACGACGACCTCCGGTCCATGTCCGAGACCTGCGCCTGGATCAGCACCCTCGACATCCACGGCTGGGGAGAGCGCACCGCCGCCTTCGAGATCGCCCTCGACAACGTCGCACGCTTCTCCGCTCTCGGCGGCCGTGTGCTGTACGGCACAGACATGGGCAACGGCCCGCTGCCTGTCGGCATCAACCGGCGCGAGCTCGACGCCCTGTCCGACGCCGGCCTCGCACCGGGTGCCGTGATCTCGGCGCTCACCCACACGCCCCTCGCCCGGGAGACCCGCGTCTCGTGGATCCCCGGCGCCATCCCCACCGATCGGGCCGACCTGGCCCGATGGCTCGGCACGGCCTCCGTCGTCGCCGTCGACCGACTCGAGGAGACCTTCGCATGACCACCGCCATCCCTTCGGCAGCAGAGCTCGACGACCGCGACCCGCTGCGCGCGTACACCGACCGGTTCGTGGCAGGGAGCGAGGTCGCCGCCTACCTCGACGGCAACTCCCTCGGCCGTCCGCTCACCGTGACCGGCGAACGGTTCGCGTCGTTCCTCGCCCACGACTGGGGCAACCGCCTTATCCGGTCGTGGGACGAGCAGTGGATGGACCTGCCGCTGCGGCTCGGCGACCGCATCGGTTTCAGCACGCTCGGCGCCGCCGCGGGCCAGACCGTCGTGGCCGACTCCACCACGGTCATGCTCTACAAGCTGATGCGCGCGGGCATCGACGCGAACCCGGGCCGCACCGAGATCGTGCTCGACGACGACAACTTTCCGACCGACCGCTACATCGCCCAGGGCATCGCCGCCGAACGCGGCCTCACCATCCGCTGGATCTCGCCCGACACCGCCCGCGGCGTCACCGAGGCGCAGGTGCGCGAGGCGACCGGTCCGAACACGGCCCTCGTGGTGCTCAGCCACGTGTCGTACCGTTCCGGCTACCTCGCCGACATGGAGGGCATCACGCGGGCCGTGCACGAGGCAGGCGCCCTCGTGCTGTGGGACCTCTGCCACTCCGCCGGCGTCATCCCCACCCGGCTCGACGCCTGGGGCGTCGACATCGCCGTGGGCTGCACCTACAAGTACCTCAACGGCGGACCCGGCTCCCCGGCGTTCGGCTACGTGGCCGAGCGGCTGCAGGCCCGGCTCACGCAGCCGATCTGGGGATGGATGGGCGCGGGTGACGTCTTCGCGATGGGCGGCGAATTCGCCCCTGCTGTAGGCATGCGCCGCTACATCAGCGGCACGCCGCCCGTCGTCGGCATGCTCGCCATGCAGGACATGCTCGACCTCATCGACGAGGCCGGCATCGACGCGATCCGCCGCAAGTCCTTCGAGCTCACCGACTACGCCTTCGCCCTCGTCGACGAGTACCTCGCACCGCTGGGCGTCGTCACCGCCACGCCCCGCGAGCACCAGTTCAGGGGCAGCCACGTCACGATCAGCCACCCGAGTTTCAAGGCCGTCACCGCGCGGCTGTGGAAGGATGACGTCATCCCCGACTTCCGCAACCCCGACGGCATCCGCCTCGGCTTGTCGCCGCTGAGCACGACGTTCGCCGAGGTCCGCGCGGCCGTCGAGGCGATCGCCGGCGCCCTACCGCACTCGCGGTGAGCGCCATCCCCGTCGTGCTCGACGACATGGACCCCCGGCCGGGGAGCGCCACGTCGCTGTTGCGCACGATCGTCGGACTCTACTTCCGCCGGGTAGACGGCTGGATGTCGACCGCCCGGCTCATCGCGCTGATGCAGGCGCTCGACGTGCCGGAGCCGGCTACCCGCACCGCGCTGGCACGCATGAAGAAGAAGGGCCTCCTCGTCTCCCGCGCCGTCGACGGCGCCACCGGCTACGCGCTGGGAGAGGGTGCTGCCGAGATGCTGCAGAAGGGCGACCGGCGCATCTTCTCCCCGCGCAACATGGGGGCGGATGACCCGTGGTGTCTGATCTCGTTCTCGGTGCCCGAGCATCAGCGACCGCTGCGCCATCAGCTGCGCCGTCGCCTGCACTGGATCGGTGCCGGAATCGTGACCCCGGCCCTGTGGATCTGTCCCGGCTTCCTCTCCGACGAGGTCGAGGACATCGTCGACGAGGTGGGCGCCCGCGGCTACGTCACCCTGTTCACGGCAGGACGGCCGAGAGTCGCGGGCGACCTGCGTACCGCCGTGGCCGGATGGTGGGATCTGGCCGCGCTCGAGGAGCTGCACCGCGGGTTCATCGCGGAGGCGTCGGCCTCGGTGGCGGACGACACGGTGGCCGACGACGCGGTCGCGCCGGGGGTGGCTTTCGCCCGGTACATCCGCGGGGTCGACAGCTGGCGCAGCATCCCGTATCTCGACCCGGGCCTGCCGCTCGACCTCCTCCCGGCCGACTGGCCGGGAGCCCGGAGCGCGGGCATCTTCGCCGCCATCTCCGGCCGGTACGCCGACGCCGGCTGGCAGTTCGTGCGGACGGCCGCGTAGCGCACGCACGCCGCCGCCCACCGTCCCGGACGAGACGATGGGCGGCGGCGGCATGCGGCCGGTCGGCGGGTCAGTTCCTCACCCGCACCGCCCCGGCCAGTTCGACGTCGACGGCGGAACGTCCGACGTAGACGGCGACCTGACCCGTGGGCACGACCCACTCGTTCGCCTCGGCGTCCCAGTACGAGAAGTCACGCCGGTCGAGCGTGATCCTCACCTGCTGGCGGTCGCCGGCGCCCAGGTCGACCTTCGCGAAGCCCGCGAGCTTCAGCGGCGGTGAACCGACGTTGCCGGGTAGCGGGCCCAGGTAGACCTGCACGACCTCGGTGCCGTCGCGGTCGCCGGTGTTGGACAGCCGCACCCGTACGTCGACGGTGTCGTCGCCCCCGGTCACGCGGATGTTGTTGCCCACCCGCAGCCTGTCCATCGAGAAGTCGGTGTACGACAGGCCGTGGCCGAACGCGAACAGCGGATCGACGTTGCCGGCGAGGTAGCCGCGGTAGCCGACGTTGACTCCCTCGGTGAACTCCACGTCGATGTCGTCGAGCCACGGGTTCAGCACGCCGGGAGGCAACTGGTCCTCGCTCTGCGGGTACGACACCGGGAGGTGTCCGGACGGGTCCTCGTCGCCGAACAGGATCGAGGCGAGGGCGTTGCCCTCCTCCTGGCCGCCGTAGTAGCTCTGCAGCACCGACGGCACCTGGTCGAGCCAGGGCATCGTCACCGCCCCTCCGCTGGCGAGCACCACGATGGTGTTCGGGTTGGCCGCCCTGACCTCGCGGATCAGCTGATCGGCGTTCTGCGGCAGCTTCAGGGAGACACGGTCACGCTCCTCGCCCTCGTACGTGCGCACGTACACGACGGCGACGTCGGAGCTCTCGGCGGCCTGCGCCGCCTCGCGCACCGACGGGGGGACCGAGTCTTCCGGCGTAGACCACTCCAGCAGGAACGTGCCGGGCTGGAGGGGGACCAGCGGATGATTCTGCGAGTACTCGACCCGGAGGCTGTACTCCTGTCCCGCTTGGAGCTCCAGTGGCGCAGAGCGCACATCCTGGCGTCCGTCCTGTCCGACCATCTCTACGACCAGCTGGTCGTCGAGCCAGACGCGCGCGTCGCCCCAGCCGGTGCCTCCGAGCGTGTAGCTGCCAGTGCTCGGCGCGACAAGCGAGCCGGTGTAGCGCACCGACTGGTCGCCGGTGCCCGCCGGACTCAGGCCGGCGAGGATCGGAGTCGGCGGCGTCTGGAACGCGATCAGGTTCGCGAACGCGGGGGAGGCGGTGAATCCGGTGTCGTAGAGCACCTGCCCCTCGTTGCGGGTGAGCCCGACGGCTCCGCTCCAGTCGGCGTTCGGGAAGTACCGGGCGGTCAGGCCGTCACCGATCCCACGCTCGGGCCGCAGCACCGACGACGGGATCGCCGTCATGTCGGCCGGCTCGATCATCGTCGCGCCGTGAACCGGGTCGTTGCCCTGCTCGTAACGCACCTCCGCGCCGATCTCACGGCCTCTGGCCCGCATGGCGTCGAGCAGCGAGACCTCGTAGGTCGGCAGCACGTATGCCGAACCGCCGAGCGCGCCGGGGATGGTCGCGTCGGCGCCGATGACGGCGATCGAGTCCACCTCCTCCGCGTTGAGCGGCAGGGCCTGGTCGTCGTTCTTGAGGAGGGTGATCGCGTCCTCTTCGACCTCGCGAGCTATTGCACCGTTTTCGGCGACGGGGATCGCCGTGGGTGTGTAGTCGTTGTCGAAGATGCCGAACGTGAACATCGTGCGCAGGATCCTCAGCACCGACCGGTCGACCAGGTCTTCGGAGACCCGGCCCTCCTGCACCGCGGCCAGCAGCGCGTCGCCGTAGAAGATGTCGAGTCCGGTCTCCATGTCGAGGCCCGCCTCGATCGAGCCCTCGGTGGAGTGACTGGCGCCGAAGTCGGTCAGCACGAAGCCTTCGAAGCCCAGCTGCTGGCGCAATATCTCGTCGAGCAGGAGCGGACTCTCGCACGCGTAGACCCCGTTGACCTTGTTGAAGGCGCACATCACGGAGCCGAGATCGGCGTCGCGGATCGCGGCCTCGTACGCGGCGGTGTGCACCTCGCGCAGGGTGCGCTCATCGGTGATCACGTTCTGACCGGTTCCGCGGAACGTCTCCTGGGTGTACGCGGCGTAGTGCTTCAGGTTGGCGATCACGCCGCGCTCCTGAACCGACTGTACGAAGGGCACGACCATGGCCGAGTTGAGCTCCGGGTCTTCGCTGGCCGACTCGGCCTGGCGGCCCCAGAACGGATTGCGGGTAGGGTCGGAGTTGGGGCCGAGCAGCAGCTCGTGTCCGGTCTGTCGTGCTTCGTCTCCCACCACCCCCGCGTAGTCGCGGGCCCGCTGCGGGTCCCAGGTCGCGGCGAGCGCCAGGTTCGCGGGCATGGCCGTCGCGGTGTCTGCCGTCTCCGGCAACAACCACCCGCGTGCCGCGATACCCGCAGTCGCGTCGGCCATGCTCAGCTCGGGAATCCCCAGCCGTTCGATCGGGGCGTTGTAGAAAGCGGCCGGGGCTTCGCCCTGGTCGCCGGTCATCAGCTCGACCTTCTCCTCGAGCGTCATCGCCTGCAACAGCAGGGCCGCGCGTTGGTCTCCGTTCAGGGAGGTGTCCATCCACGGATCGTCGACTACGACGGCGGCCGCGGAGGTGGTCGGCAGAGCGGTGATGATGAGAGCGGCGGCTGCCGCTCCGACGACGACGCGGGCGCCCATGGCCCGCGAGCGTGAGTACTGGATTGGAGATTTCATGAGCCCTCCACATTGAGGACGGAACCCGCGACCGCTCGCACCCACCTGGGCCGATGAATCGGCGCGGTTTGGATACCTCCCTGTCGTACTCTCCCTCCGCAGAGGTGTCAATGCAATCTGCGAAAGTGCTTCACGCTCTTCTTCTCGCGCGCGACCGGGTGTGGCAGAATCGGCTCACCGGGGAGGCCGACGGTCGAGGAGCGTGGTGCCCGTGGTTGCGAATCGAGCCGGCCGTGTCGGGCTCGCGGCGCTCGCCGTCGTGCTGATCGGCGTCGTCATGGCCGTCGCGCTCGTCGTCGCGGGGCGTCCCTCGGAGACGCCTGAGCCCGAGTCATCCGCCCCGCCCGACTTCGGACCCAACGTGACCATTCTCGACCCGTCGATGGACGGCGAGACGATCCGGCGACGCGTCGACGAGATCTTCGCGGCGCAGCAGACGAACCAGTTCGGCGAGCGGCGCGACGCCGTGCTGTTCGCTCCGGGCGAGTACGACGTGACGGTCGACGTGGGCTTCAACACCTCGGTGCTCGGTCTGGGGCTGGCGCCCGACGATGTGACGATCAACGGCCAGGTGCGCGTCGACGCCGAGTGGTTCGACGGCAACGCGACCCAGAACTTCTGGCGGTCGGTCGAGAACCTGGCCATCGTCCCTGCCGACGGCGTCAACCGGTGGGCGGTGGCCCAGGCCGCTCCCATGCGCCGCGTGCACGTGCGCGGCGGGCTCGACCTGTACCCGAGCGGTTCCGGCTGGGCGAGCGGCGGCTATATCGCCGACTCGAGGATCGACGGCCGGGTGGCATCCGGCTCCCAGCAGCAGTGGTTCTCGCGCGACAGCGAGTTCGGAAGCTGGGACGGGTCGTCGTGGAACATGGTCTTCTCCGGCGTGCGCGGCGCGCCGCCGCAGACCTTCCCGAACCCGCCGTTCACCGTGCTCGACGCCACTCCCGTGTCGCGTGAGAAGCCGTTCCTCTACGTCGACGACGACGGCGCGTACCGGGTGTTCCTGCCCGACCCGAGGTGGGACTCGGCCGGCGCGAGCTGGACGGGCGGCGAGACAGCCGGCCGGTCGCTCTCGATCGATCGCTTCTTCGTCGCCAGGCCCGGCGACGGCGCCGAACGCATCAACGCAGCGCTCGACGAGGGGAAGCACCTGTTCCTCACCCCGGGGGTGTACCGCCTCGACGAGACGATCCGCGTCGACCGGGCCGACACGGTCGTCCTCGGGATCGGCCTTCCCACGCTCGTTCCCGAGAACGGCGTCGATGCGATGGCGGTTGCCGACGTCGGGGGCGTGCGCCTCGCCGGCTTCCTCATCGACGCCGGCACCGAGAACAGCGACGTGCTGCTCACGATCGGCGACGAGCGGTCGAACGCCGCGCACGAGGCCAACCCGACCAGCGTGCACGACGTCTTCTTCCGCATCGGCGGCGCCCACGCCGGTCGGGCGACCACCAGCCTCGTGGTCAACAGCGCCGACGTCATCGTCGACCACATCTGGGCCTGGCGGGCCGACCACGGCGACGGGGTCGGCTGGCAGACCAACACCGCCGACACCGGCGTCGTCGTCGACGGCGCGAACGTCGTGGCCACCGGGCTGTTCGTCGAGCACTACCAGAAGCACCAGGTGGTGTGGAACGGCGAGAACGGCAGAACGGTCTTCTTCCAGAACGAGATGCCGTACGACCCTCCCGACCAGCAGGCGTGGCGAGACGGCGACTCCGACGGCTATGCGGCCTACAAGGTCGGCGACGACGTCGCCGCACACGAGCTGTGGGGCGCCGGCAGCTACTGCTTTTTCAGTGCCAACCCGTCGGTGAGAGCGTCGCGTGCATTCGAGGCTCCTGATGCCCCGGGCGTGAGGCTGCACGGACTCGTGACGGTCTCGCTCGGCGGCAACGGCACCATCGGCAACGTCGTGAATTCGACGGGCGCGACGGTCGGCCCCGAGTGGACCGGCCCGAGCACGGTGGCAAACTACCCCTGATCGGCGGCACAGTATTCGCCAGTGACATTTGCCGCGCACGGGTTTACTCTGCCTGAAGAGGTCAGAACACCCCGCACGCGGGGATGGGAGCACCGATTCTCACCCCACTTCCGGCTTCTGCCGGGCGACCACGAGGAGGTGCAGTCGGTGCGTCACATCCAGAGCTTCCTGCAGTCCATCGACAATCCCCTCGACGGAATCGTGCCCGACTTCAGCGTGTTCGGCGTCGAGTTCACCGAGCTGTGGCAGAAGCTCATCGCGGCGATCTGGGGCATCTGCATCGTCATCGGCGTCGTCGTGCTGCTGCTCGGGATCACCCGCATGGGCAGCGCGTCCAACGCGCAGAACCCGAACGAGTACAGGATCGCCCGTCTGCGGGTCACCTGGGCGGCGCTCTCGCTCGGGATGATCGCGGCGATCAGCGTCATCGTCGGTGCGATCCTGGCCCTGTTCGGATAGGCGGCCGCAGTGAGTGCCGCTCCGCAGAAGTCGCGACTCCGCAGCCGCTGGGCGATCGGGGCGCTGATCGTGGTGGTGGTCGCGGCGGTCGTCGTGATCGCGGTCCGGGTGTACTCGTCTGACTCGGGCCCGGGCGCCACGGGCGGCGCCGACCCGACCGCGCCGCAATCGCCGGCGCCGGTCGAGTCCGGCGCCGCGGCGGTCACCGGATGCCTCGGGGGAGAGCAACGCGACGCGGCGATGGTGCGCGCCGCCCAGGACTCCGCCGACCAGAGCGAGATGGGCGCCGTCGAGGTCGCGGCGGCGTTCGTGCGCTGGATCAACCAGTACCCCTACCCCGCCGACGCGGAGCAGGTTCAGCAGTCGGCGCTCTCGGCCGAGGCCCCCACCCGCGACCTCGTCGCGTTCTTCGACACCGAACCCGACCTCTCCGGCGGCCTCGTGCCCCAGGAGGAGCCGTACTGGCTGTCGACCGTCTCGGGCGTCTACTTCGTCGAGTCGGCCGCCCCCGAGGCGGTCACCGCGTCGATCGGCACGGCCCTCGTGAGAGACGGCGAGCTGAGCCCGTCGCTCAAGGGCTCGATCACGGTCACCGTCTCATGGGAAGACGGGCGGTGGACGTTCGTGCGGTCGGAGGGGACCCGCACCACAGAAGACCTGTTCGCGATCGGCACGCCGTTCAGCGGGGGATGCTGATGCCCAGGTTCGAGACTGACCCCGACGTCGAGCCGGAGTTCGACGAGCCCGTCGACGAGCCAGGGTTCGGCGACGAGAGCGACGGCATCGGCAGCATCGTCGGCGGGCTCGGCGACGTGGTGAACAGCCCGCCCGGCGGGGTCTCGTACATGTCCGACCCGTGGGGGAACACCTTCGAGATGCTGCAGGATGCCGCGGCGGGACTGAGCGGCGACGTGCTGCCGGCGCTGACCGCGGCGACGCTCCCCGACCTCAGCGCCGACTGGTTCATCAGCGCATACCGCGTCTCGTTCGCCACGGCGATCTTCGTCGCCGTCGCGCTGCTCTTCCCCCAGTTCATCCGAACGGCCCGCGGCCGCCAGTCGGGGCGGGAGCTGGTCGACTCGCTCGGACTGTACTTCGGCACGTTCCTGCTCGGCGCGACGTTCGGACCCGCCGCGGGGATCATGCTCGTGACCTTCTTCCAGTCGCTCTCCGACGTCTTCGTGACCTGGGGCGTGCAAGACTCCGTCGATGCGGTGATCGACCAGTTCCAGTCGATGATCACCGACGCCGATCCCGACCAGATCGCCGGCGGCATGCCGATCGCGGTGCTCGTCATGCTGGGCATGCTCGTCGGGCTGTTCCTCGTGCTGCTGATGCTCGTCATGCAGTTCGTCACCCTGTACTTCACCGGCGTGCTGATACCGCTCGGGCTGGTCTGGATCATCGACCCCACCCGGCGGTCGTTCGGGCTGCGCCTCGTCGGGCTGTGGGTGGGGCTCCTCGCCGCCCAGCCCCTGCTGTTCTTCCTGCTCGGGTTCGGGTTCAGCATGATGGCCAACGCCACAGCGGCGTTCGGCGCCGACCAGGCGCTGCGCACCCTGGTCGAACTGCTGGTCGCCGTCATCGCCCTGTTCGTCGCCGCGCTCTCGCCGCTGCTGCTGCTGAGACTCGCGCCGTCGATCCCGATCCTCATCGGCGGCACGGTCGGACCGTCGGCGATGGGGAGCGTGATCGGGGCGGGCAACGTCTCGGATGCCACCGACCGCCTCGGCCAACGCGCCGCGTCGCCGGACGGCGTGTCCAGGGCCTTGGTGTTCGACTCGCAGCGCGACTACGACTCGTCGGTCATCGGCGAGCAGCCGAGGGCGGTGGCCGCGCTGTCCGACGCTGCGGCCTCCCGCTCGGCCACGGCCACCGCGGTCGCCGAGCGGGAGAGTGCGGGGCGGGCACGGGGCAAGAGGCCGTCGGTGCCGGTGATCACGAACGCCAAGCACTCCACCTCGAAGTCCGCCGGCAGGGCGGGCGGCGCCGTCGACGACGACACCACCATCGGCAGGGGTGGTGACTCGTGACCGACACCAGCAGGGCCGTCGTGCGCTACCTCGGCGGGGAGACCGGGCACCGTTCGTTCTTCGGCGGCACCCACTCCAGATCGCGGGTCGCGATGCTCGCCCTCTTCATCGCCGCGGGGATCGTGCTGACGCCGCTCATCGGGTGGCCGGGGCTGGCGGTCGGCGCCGTCGGCTGTGGGATCACCCTGCTCGTCACCGCGAGGACTCACCGCGGGTCGGTCGTGGAGCGGCGCCGAAAGAGCCAGCGCTGGAGAAGCCGCCAGCGCGACGGAACCCATGAGTTCGCCCCGTACTCCGACGAGGAGTGGGAACGCGCACTGCAGGAGGTGAAGGACGCGCGGTCAGGGAAGAGACGCGGTCGGAAGTCGGCGAAGACCGCGGCACGCCGGAGACTCGTCGCCCTGCGGGCACACCCCGACGGCGCCGACGGGATGGGCTGGCTGCAGCACGCCAGAGAAGAGCCGGGCATCGCCTGGCACGCCCCCGCAGGCGAAGACGACTACCTCTCCGTCACCTTCTCGGTCACCGGACAGCTGCGCGGAATCGAGTCCACGGCGGTCATGACCCGAGCCGCCGAGGGGTGGGGACACTTCCTCGCCGGGCGCGCGCCGCACTCGTCGCTCGTCGGAAACGTGCAGACGCTCACTCGCGTGCTGCCCGCAGACAGTGCCATGCAGCAGTTCTGGGTGCTGAACAGCCTCGACGACGACGTCCCGGCCGACGCCGTGGCCTCCTACGAGGAGGTGCTCCGGCTCACCGGTGAAGACGCCATGGTGCAGCGGCACTTCGTCACCGTCAGCTGGCCGATCACGCCGTCGTTCACCGACGCCGCGGCCAGGTTCGGGCAGGGCCGCGACGGCTGGCGGGCGCTGATGAAGCAGGAGATCGATGCGACCGTGCGGGGGCTGACGGATGCGCGGCTCGGACACGTCGACGCCCTGACCGCGCGGCAGACGGCCGCCGTCATCCTGCACCAGCAGGACCCGTCGCGCCCCATCGACTACGTGTCCGACGTCGACCCGGCCGTGCTGGGTGTCGCATCGCACGACGAGTTCTCGGCCCACGTCGTGCACGGCGCCGAGCAGGTCGACGGCGAGCCCGTGCGGTGGTGGCACCGCACGGCCGCGATCACGGCCGACGCGCTCGTCACCGCGCCGCGCACCCAGCTGTGGGTGCTCGACCTGCTCATCGGCAACGACCTGCAGTTCATCCGTTCGGTCTCGTTCCACATCGGCCTCGTGCCTGCGGCGGAGGCGAAGGTCGCGGCGCGGCAGGACGTCGTGCGTGACGCGGCCGAGACCCTCGCCCGACGCGAGGCCGGCAAGATCAGCGCCGACGACACCGAGGCCGCCATGTCCGCGGCGAACCGGCGGCGCTTCGACCTCGTCTCCGGCTCGCACCACCACGGCGCGACATGGGTCGGCTACGTGACGATCTCGGTCACGAGCCGCGACGCCCTCGCGCGTGCCTCGCGCCAGCTCGAAGACACCTGCTCGACCTCGCTCGGCATAGAACGGCTCGACTGGCTCGACTCCTACCAAGCAGCCGCCTCGGGGACGACGTGGCCTATCGGGCGCGGAATCGCCCGAGGCAGTCGCTCGCTCTCGAGCCGGATGTACTCCCGCCTCGCCGGAAAGTCGCAGAAGGAGGCGATCTCGTGACCGGCAATCAGACACCGTCGCGCATCTGGTCGCTGCCCGGGCTGCGCGGCATCGCACCGCCCGCCACGGTCCCGCCCGCCGAGTCGCCTCCAGACGACGTCGAGATCTCGCCCTGGCCGACGAAGGGCACACGACTGCGCACCCGGTCGCGGGCGGCGAGGGCAGGGTTCTACGCACCCTCGCTCATCGGAGCGCCGACGACCACCCGGCAGGCCGAGATCCTCAACACCGCGATCATCGGCCCGCCGACCGGCACCCGCGGGGTGGTGTCGGGTCGCGACATCCTCTCCCGTACCCCCATCGCCCACGACCCGGTGACGGCCTACAACTCGATCCCGCGCGAGGTGTCGAGCCCGAACGTGATCATCATGGGCGACGTCGGTGCGGGCAAGAGCACGCACACCAAGGCCAACCAGGTGCTCCGACCGCTGCTGCTGAAGAACCGGCGCTGCGTCGTGTTCGACAAGAAAGACCAGGGCGGCGAGGGCGAGTACTCCGGCGTCGCCAGGCACTACGGGTACGAGCCGATCCGGTTCACCGCCGACAGCAGCGGCACCAAGCTCAACCTCCTCGACCCCGTCATCATGCGCGGCACCGGCATCAAGGGGCAGGGGCGGCTGCTGAACATCGTCACCCGTCTCGCCCGCGGCGACCACGCCCTCAACGAGTGGGAGGAGGAGGCGCTGCGGGCGGCCCTGCGCCGCACCGTCGACGGCACAACCGGGAGGGCGCCCGTGCTCGCCGACGTGCTGCCGAACCTCGGCCGCATCGCCGACGACCGCGACTACATCGCACTGTCGTCGGCGGCGCGCGACGAGCTCCACCGCGCCGGGCTGTCGGTGCGCTGGACCCTCAACGGTCTGCTCGACGAGTACGGGGGACTGCTCGACGGCGAGACCTCGAGCACCGTCGACCTGCGCGGCAAGCTCACCGCCTTCGACATCTCCCAGCTGCGCGACGACGGCCCCGCCGTGCCGGTCGTGATGGCGATCGGCAACATGTGGATGCTCGGGCGCCTGCGCGACGAGCGCGGGTACGCCACCACGGTCGTCTATGAGGAGGGATGGCACATGGTGGGCGGCCCGTCGGCGCAGCTGATCAAGGCCAACCAGAAGCTGTCGCGCGGGCTGGGCATCTCGAACGTCTTCGTGATGCACAAGGGAAGCGACATCCCCCGGGACTCCGCCGGCATGGCGGTCATCCAGGAGGCCCAGACGGTGTGCATCTACCGGCAGTCCCGGCCAGAAGACGCTCTCTGGTGCCAGCGCACCTTCGGCCTCGCGCCCGAGACGGCGCAGACGATCGAACGGCTGCAGGACGGCCACTACATCTTCAAGTACGGCTCGCACCCCGAGACCCACGTGCAGCACATCCTCTCGTCGTGGGAGGCGGAAGTGAGCAACACCGACGAGGGCCTAGCCGCGTCGGAGAGCGAACGCGGCTGACCGTGTCCGCGCGTAGGGCGATCGTGGCGAGCGGCGTGGCGCTGCTGACCGTCGTCGCCGTTGTGGCCGCCATGGTCGTGCTGTCGTCGGGAACCGGGACGGTCACGTCGTCGCGCGGCACCGGATGCGGCACCGGGACCGTCGACCCTGCGATCGTCGCCCGGGCCGACTTCGCGGTGGGCGCGTTCGAGGGCGAGCAGCTCGTCAACGCGGCGGAGGTCATGAACGCCGCCACCGACGCCGGGCTGCCGCAGCGGGCGCAGGTGATCGGCGTGATGACGGCCATCGGAGAGTCGTCGCTGCGCAACCTCACCTACGGCGACGACATCTACGGCGTCACCAACCCCGACGGCTCGCTGACCTCGTCGGTCGGGTTGTTCCAGCAGCAGTCGTGGTGGGGGAGTCGCTCGACCCGCCTCGACCCGTACCAGTCGGCCCTGCTGTTCTTCCAGCGCCTCGGCGAGGTTCCGGGCTGGGAGTCGCTGCCGCCCACCGCCGCCGCCCACGCGGTGCAGCGCAATGCCGACCCCGACCACTACACCCGCTTCTTCGAACCGGCCGCGCGCATTGTGCAGACGCTCACCGTCGCGGCCGGCGGCAGCGACTGCCCGATCTCGGTCGACGACCGTGTGCTGGCGCAGGAGCTCGTCGTGCACGCCGACGACGGCAGCCTCCGCGGCCTCGTGCCCGACCACGTCAGGCAGATCAGGTGGATCGCCAACGGCGACCGGGTGCCCGGCTGCGGGATCGACACCCGCATCCTGCAGATCATGGTCATCGCCGTGCGCTACTTCGACGAGGTGGGGGTGAGCAGCATCAACCGCAACTGCACCGCCGAACTGCTCGGGGCCGGCGCCGAGTCGTGGCACTACAAGGACGGCGGCGGGCGAGCCGTCGACTTCTTCAGCCTCGACGGCGTCGCGCTCACCGGCGCCGACGCCCGGTCGCTCAGGCTCATCGGCCTGCTCGACCCGAGCATGCCCGAGGGCAGCCGGGTCGGACAGGCGCAGTGCCGCAGCGCCGCGGGCATCACCCTGGCTCTGTCGCGGTGGACCGACATCGCCGACGGCTGCGACCACCTGCACATCGACGTCGGCGAGGCCGTCGACGACCTCCTGGTGAACTGAGCGGCTCAACCCTGACGCGCCTTCATGCGCGGGTTCCGCTTGTTGATGACGAAGGTGCGGCCGCGACGACGCACGATCTGCGAGCCGGGCACCGTCGTGAGCCTTGAGTGAGTTGCGGACCTTTATGGCCCGGCGGGCGTCGTCTTGTAGGCTGCGCGAATGAACCTCGCCGGGCATCCGTTCTCCACCATCGACTGGAGCGGCCTCGAAACGACGGTGCACGCGGGTGAGAGCGGGGAGGCTCTCTGGCGCAGGGTAGAGATCGGCGACGTGCGCTTGCGCATGGTCGAGTACACACCCGGATATCTCGCCGACCACTGGTGCACCCGCGGGCACGTGCTGCTGGTGCTCGACGGCGAGCTGCGCACCGAGCTCGGCGACGGCCGGGTCAGCGTGCTCACGGCGGGGCAGAGCTACCAGATCGGCACCGACATGGAGCCGCACCGCTCGAGCACCTCGACCGGCGCGCGACTGTTCGTCGTTGACTGAGATCAGCGTGCGGCCCGACGTCTCGGCGGCGATGGCGGAGTTCGGGTGCTCCTCGCCGCTTGTCGAGCCCGACAACGCCGAGTACGGTGCTGTCCTTAGTCGATCGGACGCCGGACCGGTGCGCCTGCGGGTAGCCAAGGTGACCCCCACGAAGGTCGGGCTGTTCGTGACGGTGTGGGAGCGCGCCGACGACGGCTCGACCCGCCCGTTCCCGAGCGACGACGGAGTCGACCTACTCGTCGTCGTCGTGCGCGAGGGAGAGAGCGTCGGCCGGTTCGCGTTCCCGAAGACCGCCCTCGTCGAGCACGGCATCGTCTCGGTCGACGGGGTCGGAGGCAAGCGCGGCTTCCGCGTCTATCCGCCGTGGTCGCAGACCGCGAACCCGCAGGCGAGGCGTACACAGGGGTGGCAGGTGGGGTTCTTCGCGACGCGCTAGACCTCGACGCGCGATTCCCGGCGGCGGCCTCGACGAAGTATCCGTGGGGGACGACACTGGAACCATGACCTCATGGAGCGAGCGCGAACTCGACAGTGTCGGCGCGGCCGAAGAGCTGCAGATCTCGTCCCGCCGCCGCGACGGAACGCTTCGCCCGTACGTCACGATCTGGGTCGTGCGGGTGGCGGACGACCTCTACGTGCGTTCCGCCTACGGCGCCTCCAACCCGTGGTTCGTGCGGGCGTCGGCGAGCGGCACCGGGCGGATCAGGGCGGGCGGCGTCGAGAGGGACGTCGAGTTCGCGGATGCCGCGGATGACACGCACTCCGCGATCGACGCCGCGTACCACGCGAAGTACGACCGCTACGGGGCCCGCATCGTGAACACCGTCGTCGGCCCGAACGCGGTCGACACCACGATCCGCCTGGTGCCGCAGGACTAGCGCTGCCGCCGGCTCCGAGTGGGGACTAGCCGGGGGCGCGCACGTGCGCGAACGCGGCGTCGATACGCCCCGCCGTCTCGAGCAGCGCGGGCAGGATCTCGCCGGTGAGCCGTTCGAGGGTCGCGCTCGACGTGGTGCTGGAGACGTTGATCGCGGCCACCACGGCGCCGTCGGCGCTGTGCAGGGGCGCGGCAACCGACCGGATGCCCCGCTCGAGCTCCTGGTCGACGAGAGCCCAGCCCTGCTCGCGCACGAGCGCGAGAGCCTCCCGGAGGTCGTCCGGCCACTCGGTATCCGGCTGCGCGGCGAGAAGCACCCGCCCCATCGACGTGACGCGGGCCGGAAACCGGGTGCCGATGGTGATGCCGACCGTCATGATGCGCCGCATCGGAACCCGCGCGACGTAGACGATCGCGTCGCCGTCGAGCACCGACGCAGAGGTCGACTCCTCGACCACCCGCGACAGCGCCTCGAGGTGCGGCTGCGCCACCTCGGGCAGCGACAGCGCGGAGAGGTAGCTGAATCCGAGCTCGAGAACGTGCGGGGTGAGTGCGAAGTGCTTGCCGTCGCCCGCCACGTAGCCCAGCTCGACGAGGGTGAGCAGAAAGCGGCGTGCCGTGGCGCGGGTGAGCTCGGCGCGGGCGGCGAGCTCGCTGAGCGTCATCCGCGGGTGGTCGGCGTCGAACGCGCGGATGACGGAGAGGCCGCGTGCGAGCGACTGCACGTACTGTCCGCTCGGCTCTGTGCTCATGTACCGAGGCTAGCGTTCGAGCACGACCGCCAGGCCCTGCCCCACGCCGATGCAGATCGCGGCGACCCCCACCCCGCCGCCGCGGCGCTTGAGCTCGTGGGCGAGGTGGCCGATGATGCGTCCGCCGGATGCGCCGAGCGGGTGGCCGATCGCGATCGCGCCGCCGTGCACGTTGACCTTCGCCGGGTCGAGGTCGGGCCAGAGACGCAGGCAGGCGAGAGACTGCGCGGCGAACGCCTCGTTCAGCTCGACGATGTCGACGTCGGCCCAGGTCTTGCCGGCGCGGGCGAGCGCCCGGTTCGCCGCCTCGACCGGGGCGATGCCGAAGACGTCGGGATCGTTGCCGTAGGAGCCGCGGCCGGTGATGCGGGCGAGCGGCTCGGCGTCGACCGCGTTCTCCGCGCCGATCAGCATCATCGACGCGCCGTCGTTGATCGGCGACGAGTTGCCCGCGGTGACCGTGCCGTCGTGGCGGAAGGCCGGTTTCAGGGTCGAGAGCGACTGCACCGAGGCATCCGGCCTTATGCCCTCGTCGCGCACGAGGTCGGTGCCGGGCACGGGGATCACCTCGGTGTACAGTCCGGCGTCCCACGCAACGGCAGCGTTGCGGTGGCTGAGTGCCGAGAACGCGTCCTGCTCCTCGCGTGAGATATCGAAGCGGTCGGCGAGCAGTTCGGCGGTCTCGCCGTTCGACACCGTCCACTCCGCGGGCAGCGCCGGGTTGGTCATCCGCCAGCCGATGGTCGTCGTGTGCATCGTCTCCGACCCGCTCGCGTACGGACGTTCCGGCTTCAGCATCACCCACGGGGCTCGGCTCATCGACTCCACGCCGCCCGCAACCACGAGCCGTGCGTCGCCCGCCTCGATCGCGCGGCTGGCCTGGATCGCGCTCTCGACGCTCGATCCGCAGAGGCGGTTGACGGTGACGCCGGGCACGGATGTCGGCAGGCCGGCGAGGAGGACGGCCATCCGGGCGACGTCGCGGTTGTCCTCGCCCGCCTGGTTGGCGTCGCCGAGGATCACGTCGTCGATGAGCGCCGGGTCGAGGTCGGGGTGCCGGTCGAGCAGGGAGCGCAGGGAATGCGCTGCCAGGTCGTCGGGCCGCACGCCGGCGAGGGACCTGCCGTGGCGCCCGAACGGCGTGCGCACGGCGTCGAAGACGAAACTCGCGGTCATGCTGACTCCCTCACTGATCCCATTGAATGGAAACCGCCCGTTGTGCGCGATGTGAACGACTGTTCTAATGGTGATCGTAACACGAGGGGATATGGCATGGACAAGACAGTGCAGTGGGCCGCCGCCGCGGTCGCCGACATACCCGACGGCGCCACGCTCGCGGTGGGCGGATTCGGCCTCGTCGGGGTTCCGATCACGCTCATCCGCGCCATCCTCGACCAGGGCGCGTCGCGGCTGGAGGTGGTCTCGAACAACTGCGGCGTCGACGGCTGGGGCCTCGGCGTGCTGCTGTCGGAGGGCCGCATCCGACGCATCATCGCCTCGTATATCGGCGAGAACAAGGAGTTCGCGCGCCAGTACCTGGGCGGCGAGGTCGAGGTCGAGCTCACCCCGCAGGGCACACTCGCCGAGCGGCTGCGTGCGGGCGGCGTGGGGATCCCCGCCTTCTACACGCCGACCGGGATGGGCACGGTCGTCTCCGAGGGCGGGATGCCGTGGCGGTATGCGCCAGACGGCTCCGTGGCGATAGCGTCGCCCCCCAAACAGACTCAGGTGCTGCACTCGCTCGGCGAGCCGCGCGAGTACGTGCTGGAGCAGGCGATCCGCGCCGACTTCGGCCTGGTGCGCGCGGCGAAGGCCGACCGGCACGGCAACCTCGTATTCGAGAAGTCGGCGCGCAACTTCAACCCGCTCGCCGCGATGGCCGGCCGCATCACGATCGCCGAGGTCGACGAGATCGTCGAGCCGGGCCAGATCGACCCCGACGAGGTGCACCTCGCCGGCATCTACGTCGACCGCGTCGTGCAGTTGACACCCGAGCAGGCGGGCGAGCTGCCGATCGAGAAGACCACCGTGCGCACCCGTGGGGAGAACAACTGATGGCGCTGACGAGAGACGGGCTCGCGGCACGCGCTGCCCTCGAGCTGCGCGACAACACCTACGTCAATCTCGGCATCGGGCTGCCGACCCTGATCCCCAACCACCTGCCCCACGGTCTCACCGTCTTGCTGCACTCCGAGAACGGGATCCTCGGCGTCGGCCCGTACCCGTGGGAGGGAGAGGCCGACCCCAGGCTCATCAACGCGGGCAAGGAGACCGTGACGGTGCTTCCCGGCGCGTCGTACTTCGACTCGGCTGCGAGCTTCGGAATGATCCGCGGGGGCCGGGTCGCGACCGCGGTGCTCGGCGCCATGCAGGTCTCGGCCGCCGGCGACATCGCGAACTGGGCCGTGCCTGGAAAACTGGTCAAGGGCATGGGCGGCGCGATGGACCTCGTCTCCGGCGCCGAACGGGTGATCGTCGTGATGGAGCACGTCGCCAGAGACGGCTCGCCCAAACTGGTCCCCGAGTGCACCCTGCCGCTCACCGGTCGGGCGTGCGTCGACCGCATCATCACCGACCTCGCCGTCATCGACGTCACCCCCGACGGGCTCGTGCTGGTCGAGCTCGCACCCGGGGTCTCGGTCGACGAGGTCGTCGCCGCGACCGAGGCGCCGCTCGACGTGGCGCTCGGCTAACGCTCGCCGAGCAGCTCGTTCACGATCGAGAACGCGTGGTTGGCCGACGGCACTCCCGCGTAGACCGCGCTCTGCAGAACCACCTCCACGATCTCGTCGCGGGTGAGCCCGTTGGTGATCGCGGCGCGCACGTGCATCGCGAACTCCTCCCAGTGCCGCAGCGCGATGAGAGAGCTCAGCACGGCGATGCTGCGGTCGCGCCGCGCGAGGCCGGGGCGAGACCAGACCTCGCCCCAGGCGTAGCGGGTGATGAGGTTCTGGAATTCGGCGGTGACCTCGGTCGTCGCGGCGACCGCCCGGTCGACGTGCGCGTCGCCGAGCACCTCGCGGCGCACCTTCATGCCGGCGACGAACCGTTCGTCGTCGGTCATCGCGCCGCCTCGAAGAACCGCAGGAGAGCGGATGCCACGGCCTCTGGCTGATCGGCGGGCGCGAGATGCGCGGCCTCCGCGACCATGACGGCGCGTCCGTCGCGAACGCCCGAGGCGATCTCCTCGGCGTCCTCGCGACCGACCACGGGGTCGTGCTCGCCCCAGAGCGCGAGCACCGGGGCCGCGACGTTCGCCAGCAGGGGCCGCACGTTGTAGCTCGCGAGGGCCTCCGTGCACAGTGCGTAGCTCTCGTCGTCGGTGTCGGCCAGATCGTGCAACAGCCGGCCGGACACGACGGGGATGCGCCCTATCGAGCCGGGGGCGAACCAGCGGCCGGCCGCGTCGCCCACGAGTGCCGCGGTGCCGCGGGTGCGCACCAGCACCGCGCGGTCGAGCCACGCCTCGCGGGCGCCGATCTGAGCCCCCGAGCAGACGATCGCGGCCGACGCGACCCTGTCGGACGCGGCGAGCATGGCCTCGAGCCCGACGGCACCGCCGAGGGAGACCCCCGCGTAGTGGAAGGCCGTCTCGTCGAGGGCGCTGACCGCGTCGAGAACGGCGAGAGCGATCTCGCCCACCGTGAACGGGGCGCTCGCCGCGGGCGACGTGCCGTGCCCGGGGAGGTCGAACGAGCAGACGCGGAACGACTCCCGCAGGCGCGGACTCACCGTGTCCCAGAGCATCGTCGACGTGCCCAGCGACGAGCCCAGGACCAGCAGCGGGGAGCCGGGCGGTCCGGTCGGGCGGGTGATGGCGACGGAGGGGATGGTCATCTGCTTCTCCTGCTCAGTATCGCGTCGATGAGTTCGTTCGAGGCTCCGGTGTAGCCGGCGGGGTCGCCCGCCGTGCCCGACAGGGCGACTCGCTCGGCGAGGATGCCGTCGCCCGTGATGGCGAGGTTGGCGCGGGCCTTGTCGGCGTCGACGGTGAGGCCCGCCGTGAGCTCGGCGGCGAGGCCGGAGGCGCCGAGCGCGAGACGCAGCAGCTCGCGCAGCGTCGGCCACTCGGCGTGCCAGGCGCCGTCGGGGCGCTCGTCGACGGCGGATGCCGCGCAGGCGTGCAGCGTCGAGAGCAGGCCTGGTGCGCGCAGCGCCGTAGACCGGATGAGCACGCTGAGCACCGGATTGCGTTTCTGCGGCATGGCCGATGATCCGCCCCTGCCCGGTACCTCGGGCTCGGCGAGCTCGCCGATCTCGGTGCGGCTCATCGTGGCGACGTCGGCGGCGATGGTGCCGAGTGCGTCTGTGACCTCGGTCAGCGCGCCACCCAGCCGGGTCACCGGGGCGCGCGACGTGTGCCAGGAGTGGGAGCCGTCGAGGTCCAGCTCGGCGGCGAACAGGGCGGGCAGGCGCACGGCCGTCGCGGGGTCGGAAAGTTCGACGAGCGCGGCGAGCGTGCCCGACGCGCCGCCGAGCTGCGCGGGCAGGCGCACGGCGGCGAGGACGTCGCGGGCGTCCTGCACCGCGGCGAACCAGGTGGCGAAGCGCAGGCCCCAGGTGGTGGGAGTGCTGTGCTGGGTGAGCGTGCGGGCCGCGGCCGGCGTGCCGCGGTGCCGGTCGGCCAGCCCGGCGAGGGAGTCGGCGGTGGCGTCGAGCGAGGCGATCACAGCCGCGCGGGCCCGGTGCGCGGTGAGCATCAACGCCGTGTCGAGCACGTCCTGGCTGGTGGTGCCGCGGTGCACCCAGACCGCGACGTCGGCGGGCAGGCCGGCCCGCAGCCGGGAGAGGAGCGGGATCACCGGGTTGCCGCCGAGGTCCGACCGCCCGGCGATGTCGGCGGCGTCGAACACGGCCGACCCGGCCGCGGTGCGCGCAGCGCTCGTCGAGCCCGCCGGTGCTATCCCGGCGTCCTCGAGCACGCGCAGGTAGGCGAGCTCGACCTCGACGATGGCGCGCAGCACCGCAGAGTCGCCGACGACCCCGTCACGCCCGACGGTGGCCGGCGAGAGCAGGCCGACGTCGAAGGCGGCAGGGTCGGAGGGATCAGCGGAAGGCAAGGAAGACCGTCTCTCCGTCGCCCTGCATGTGGATGTCGCGGCGCAGTCCCGTCGGGGTGCGCTCCGCGACGAGGGTCGCTCGGCTCTCCTCGTCGAGGGCGGCGAGGAACGGGTCATCCGCCCGCTCTGGCAGGTAGAAGCGCGTGTGCAGCCTGTCCATGAGGCCGCGTGCGAAGAGGGCGACGGCGAAGAAGCCGCCGCCCGGCTCCACGGTGAAGAACTCGTACCCGCCGTCGTCTGTCGTGTGCACGCGGCCCCAGCCGGTGAACGTCTCGCCGTCACGGTGGAACGAGCCCTCGGCGGCGGGGACGGCGCCGCTCGCGTCGGTCTGCCAGATCTCGAGGAACGCGTCGGGGACCGGTTCGCCCGCGCCGTCGTACACGGTGCCGTAGAGACGCACCGAGCCGGGGCTGCCCTGGGGCACCAGATGCTCGCCGCCGGGAAACTCGACGCCGTAGCGGAAGAAGGGCCCGACCGTCTGGCCCGGTGTCGGCCGGGGGATGGCGCTCATGCCTCGCTCCCGTCCGGCTCGAACCAGGTGGCCCGCGCCCCCGTCAGCACGATGTCCCAACGGTAGCCCAGCGACCACTCCGACACCGAGGATTCGTGGTCGTAGCGGGAGACCAGCCGGTCACGGGCCGCCTGGTCGGGGATCGACTGGTAGATCGGGTCGAGCGGGAACAGCGGGTCGTTCGGGAAGTACATCTGCGTCACGAGACGCTGGGTGAAGGCCGTGCCGAAGACCGAGAAGTGGATGTGCGCGGGGCGCCACGCGTTCACGTGGTTCTTCCACGGGTAGGCACCCGGCTTCACCGTGGTGAACGAATATCCTCCGTCGTCGTCGGTGATGCAGCGGCCGGCCCCGGTGAAATTCGGGTCGAGCGGCGCCGGATGCTGGTCGCGCTGGTGGATGTAGCGGCCCGACGAGTTGGCCTGCCAGATCTCCACGAGCTGGTGCCGCACGGGGCGTCCCTCGCCGTCGAGTACCCGGCCGCTCACCGTCATCCGCTCGCCGAGGGGCTCGCCGGAGTGCTGGACGGTCAGGTCGGATTCGACCGCGGCGACGTCGCGCTGGCCGAACGCGGGGCTCACCAGCTCGATCGTCTCGGGGTCGACGAGCCTCGGGTTCTTCGTCGGATGCCGCAGGATGCTCGAGCGGTAGGGGGCGAAGTCGAGAAGGGGAGAGTCGAGGCGCGCGGCACCGGCCGCGACACGCGAGTCGTAGTACGCGTGCCGCTCGGCGATCTCTGCGCTGATGTCCGCCTGCGTCAATGGAGTCACGCGCCTAGGTTCCCAGCCCCTCAGGCGTAGGTCTAGCCGGGAATCCCACTCAGTGGAACAGCCGCCACCTGCGCGGTCAGCGGCGGCCGAGCATGCGCCGCAGCCGTGCGGCGAGGCGGGCGGTCCACTCGTCGGTGAACTCGTTCGAGAGCCGGAACGCCTCGGCGCCGGGCTGGGCGCCGTCGGCTATCGCCCGCACGGCGTCCTCGGCGCGCTTCCGGCGCGCGTCAGCACTCTCCTCGGGGCCGGGGCCCTCCTCGGGGCCTGGGCTCTCCTCGGGGCCTGGCGCGTCCGTCACGCTGGCAGGCGCCTACTCGGCGGGGGTGATACGCAGCATCACCCGGGGCTTGCGTCCCTTGTTGACGAGAGTCTCGATGATGGTCACGAGGTGGTACTCGAACCGGTACTTCCCGCGGATGATCCCGGTCACCCGCTCCTTGGTGGCGTCGTCGGCGTGGATGCGGGCGAAGCCGGCCGTGGTGGTCGCGCCGTCTGCCACCTTGCCCATGCGGTTGCTCGGCGCGAGCTCGACCCGGCCGCTGTTGCGCAGCCGCTTGACCTTACCGGTGTCCTGCGGCGTGGTGACGACGAGCGCGTCGCCGTCGCGGGCTATCCACACCGGCGTCGACACCCGCTCGCCCGACTTGCGGAACGTGGTGAGCGAGACGAATGACTCGTCGCCGAGGGCTGCGAAGGGGGAATCGGTCATGGAGCCAATCTACGTGGCTACGCCGCCGACCAGCCGCCGTCGGACGGGAGGACCACGCCGTTGACGTTGACACCGTCGTCGCTGAGCAGGAACGTGATGGATGCCGCGAGCGCGTCGCTCTCGACGGCGTCGGGCATCACGGCCATGCCGGAGCGGACCCGCTCGGCCCCGAGCGCCGAGGCGAAGGTCGCCTCGATGTTGGTGATCGTGGGGCCGGGGGCGACGGCGTTGACCCGGATGCCGCTCGGTCCGTACATGTACGCGGTGCTCTTGGTGAGCCCGGCCACGGCGTGCTTCGACGCCGTGTACGCCACTCCGGCTGCCGAGCCGCGGAGCGCGGCCTCCGAGGCGGTGTTCACGATCGAGCCCGCGCCCTGGGCGAGCATGGCGGGGATCACGGCCCGCATGAGCTTCATGGTGCCGTCGACGTTGATCGAGAACACCCGCTTCCAGACGGCGTCGGTGACCTCGCCGACCGGCGTCATGTCGTCCATGATGCCGGCGATGTTCGCGAGGCCGTCGATGCGGTCGCCCGCGGCGGCGACGATCGCGGCGACCGCGGCGTCGTCGGTGATGTCGGCGCGCACGGCGACGATGTCGGCGTCGGCGAACTCGGCGGCGAGCTCGTCGAGGCGCTCCTGCGAGATGTCGACGGCGATTACGCGTCCGCCCTCGCGGGCCACCCGCGACGCGGTGGCGCGGCCGATGCCCGAGCCGGCGCCGGTGACGATGACGGTCTTGCCGGAGAAGCGTCCGGAATCGATGCGTTCCACCCACTCGGGGCGTTCCGCCGCGGCATCCGCCGGGCTCTCCGGCACCGTCTCGGCGGGGATGTTGCCGCCGGCCGTCTCGGGAACGTCGCCCGCTTCCGCCCGAGCGACGAGCGTGTCGATCGTCTCCTGGCTGAACTGGCCCTTGCTGAGCTTCACGAGGCGCTTGATCGCGAGGCGACGAACGGGGCGCAGCGCGTCGGTGCTCTGTCCGGCCTGGGCGAGCAGGTCGCGGATGATCGGCCCGCCGACGGGGTGGTCGATCCAGGTGCCGACAGAGGAGTCGCCGGAGAGGGCGGTGGGTGAAGATGCCATGGGTGCAGTCTCTCGTCTCGGGAATACCGGACAACATTGTCCGGTATGTAACCCTACACCCGCCCGCACGGGTGTGCCTAGGCTTGTCCCATGGCGGGAAAGAAGGAACCCAGCGACTCCCGGTTGAACGTGGCGCGGTACCAGGTCGACCGGCTCGCGGCCGAGAGCGGCGACACAGAGGCGGATAACGCCGGCCAGCCGAGCATGGAGCAGCACGCACAGTACGTCGAGATCCAGATCCAGCAGGCCATGCGCCGCGGCGACTTCGACGACCTCCCCGGCGCGGGCAAGCCGCTGCGCAACCTCGACCAGGTGCACGACCCCGACTGGTGGATCAGGCAGAAGATCGAGAACGAGCGCATCACCGGGCTCGCGCCGCCGGCACTGACCCTGCGCACCGAGAGCGAGGGGCTCGAGGCGCGCATCGACGCCATGTACTCCGAGACGGCGGTGCGCGCGCTGCTCGGCGAGTTCAACACCCGGGTGATAGAGGCACGGAGACAGCTGAAGGGCGGGCCTCCCGTGGTGACGCCCACGCGGGACGTCGAGGCGGAGATCGGCGGATGGCGCGCGCGACGCACCGCCCGGCAACGCGCCGCGGCCGAGGCCGAGGAACGCGAGCGGGCCGAGCTCGCGGCGATGACGCGGCGCGAACGCCGACGGGCCATGCGCGGCCGCTGAACCCGGGACGGGTCAGAAGACGCGCACCGCCACCTCGGCCGGCGCGTCGAGCAGTTCCTCGATCTCGGCGTCGAGCTTCACCAGCGTGAGAGAGGCGCCCGCCATGTCGAGCGACGTGCAGTACTCGCCGACGTAGCTCCGGCTCACCGAGATGCCCTGCGCGGCCAGCTTCTCGTGGGCGATGCCGTACAGCAGGTAGAGCTCGCTGATCGGGGTGCCGCCGAGCCCGTTGATCATCAGCGCGACGTGTTCGCCCCGCTCGAAGGGCAGGTCGGGCACGACGGCCCCGAGAAACTCGTCGACGATCTCGTTCGCGGGCATCCACTTCGCCCGTCGGCGTCCCGGCTCGCCGTGGATGCCCACGCCGATCTCGATCTCGTCGTCGGCCAGCTCGAACAGCGGAGAGCCCTTCGCCGGCGGCGTGCACGCGGTGAGGGCGATGCCCAGCGTTCTCGTCACCGAGTTGACCTTCTCGCCGATGCGCACGAGCTCGTCGAGATCCGCTCCCGACTCGGCGGCGGCGCCGACCGCCTTCATCACGAAGAAGTTGCCCGCCACGCCTCGGCGGCCGACCGTCCAGGTGGAGTCCTTCACCGCGACGTCGTCGTCGATGAAGAGGGTGCGAACGTTCACCCCGTCGGCCTCGCTCATCTCCTGCGCCATCTCGAAGGCCATGCGGTCGCCGGTGTAGTTGTTGACGAGAAGCAGCACCCCCTTGGGGGAGGCCAGCAGCTTCGTCGTCTCGTAGACGTAGTCCGTCGGCGGCGCTGCGAACACGTCGCCCGGGCAGGCGGCGTCGAGCATGCCCCTGCCGACCACCATCACGTGGGCGGGTTCGTGACCGGAGCCCGAGCCCTGGATGATCGTGACCTTGTCGTCGCGGGGCGCGTCCGCCCTGTGGATGAGGTTGTACTCGGGCACGTAGCGCAGGGTGTCGGGGTTGGCCAGCGCGATGCCCTTGAGCATCTCGGGTACGAACTGCTGCGGGTCGTTGACGAACTTCTTCATTTCGTGTCTCCACATCGTTGTGCTTGCGGGTGGTGCGGCTAGTGGTCGTTTGCGGTCTGGTCGTTCCAGGTCTGGGCGAGGCGTTCCGCGAACACGGCGACGGCCACCGCCCCCGCGTCGGGCGAACCGATGCTGCGCTCGCCGGTGTAGCTCGCGCGCCCGCGCATGGCCTGCATCGAGGAGGTGGCGTCGGCCGCCGTCCGCGCGGCGACGGCCATCCTGTCCACCGCGGTGGCCGCGTCGTCTCCCGCCAGGAGCGACTGCTCCAGCGCGTCGACGGCCGGCACCAGGGCGTCGATCAAGGTCTTGTCGCCGACGTCGGAGTTGCCGCGCTTCTTGATTCCGTCGATTCCGGCCCGCAGAGCGGTGATCACCTCGTCGACCGTGGGTTCAGGCTTGCCGCGCAACCCGCCCCCCGCGCGCATGAACGCGGTTCCCCAGATCGGCCCGGAGGTTCCTCCGATGCGGCTCGAGATCGTCGTCGCCACCTTCACGGTGAACACCCCCGCGTCGTCACGGTCGAATTCGTCCCAGTGTGCGAGTACCTGCTCGAAGCCGCGGGCCAGCGAGTAGCCGAAGTCGCCGTCGCCGACCACGGAGTCGAGGTCGCCGAAATACTTCTCGTTCTCGACGGCGGTCTGGGCGACCGTGCGGATGACGAACTCGGCGGTGTCGAGGGCGGTGCTCATCGGGTCTCCTCCGGTCGTGGGGTGTCGAGCAGGGCGAGCAGATCGGACGCGGTGACGACGCCCGCGGGGCGCACCCCGGCCGCGGACGCGAGCACGTCGGCCTGCTCGCCGTCGGGGTCGCCGAGCGACGAGACGACGAGCGAGGCGCCGGTGAAGTCCTCCTCTGCCGTGTACGCGCTCACCGTGACCACGGTGCGGATGCCCGCGCCGAGCGCCGCGAGAAGCCCGTTGCGGCTGTCTTCGATCACGATCGCCTCGTCGGCGGTCGCTCCGAGCTCATGGAGCGCCAAGAGGTAGATGTCGGGCGCCGGCTTCTTCGCCGGCACGACGTCGCCGGCGAAGACGGCGAACCGCGACGCGGCGTCCCCTCCGACCGCGTGCTCGAGCACGGCCCGCACCGAGGGCTCCGCCGAGGTCGATGCGACCGCGAGAGTGAAGCCGAGGTCGGCGGCCTCGGCGCTGATGCGCGCGATGCCCGGCCGGGCCGGAAGCCGGCCGGAGGCAACCAGCTCCGTGTAGATCTCGGTCTTGCGGCGGTGCCACGCCGTGACCGTGTCGCGCTGCGCGCCCGGCTCGGTCGGCAGCCTGGCCGCTGCGACGAACTCGGGGGTCAGCAGGCTCGCCATGCGCTCCTTGCCGCCGCCGATGAGGACTTTCTGCGCGTAGTCGTCGTCGCTCCACCGCACCGGCAGCCCGAACTCGGCGAACGTCTGGTTGAAGGCGACCAGGTGCCCGAACCGCTCGGTGTCGGCCAGCACGCCGTCGCAGTCGAAGATCAGCGTCGGCACGTCACCACGCCCTGCCGGCGCTGCCGAACTTCGTGGCGAGCTCGACGGTGAGACCGCGCACGTCGGCCGCGACACTGCGGAACAGCGTCGGCGGGTCCCACTTGTCGCTCTCCTCGGCGACCCGTAGGTTCTCGAGCATCGACCTCATGAACAGGATCTTGAGCGCGGTCGAGATGTTCACCTTCGCGCACCCGCGGGCGATCAGGTCGGTGAACTGCTCGTCGGTCATGCCGCTGCCGCCGTGCAGGGCGATCGGAACGGGCTGTGCTTCGACGATGTCGCTCACGCGCTGGAAGTCGAGAATCGGCTCGTGCTTGTACACACCGTGGGCGTTGCCGATGGCCGGAGCGAAGACGTCCACGCCGGTTCGCCGGATGAAGTCGAGCGACACCTCGAGCGACTGGCGCCTGCCCTCGATGTCGGAGCCGTGGTCGTCTTCGACTCCGGTGATCGCCTCGATCTCGCCCTCGACGTGGGCGCCGTAGCCTCGGGCCTCGGCGACGACCTCGATGGTCTGCCGCAGGTTCTCCTCGACCGGCAGCTCGGACGCGTCGAAGAGCACCGAGTTCCAGCCGAGCGCGAGGCACTGTGAGATCACGGCCCGTTCGGGACAGTGGTCGAGGTGCAGTGTCACCGGCACCTCTATGCCTCGCGTCATGCTCTCCCACATCGCGTAGAGCACTCCGGCGCCGATCGACTTGACCGTCTTCACCGACGTCTGCACGATCACCGGGCTTCGCGCCTCGACCGCGCCGGACAGCACGTTCTCGAGAGTCAGGTCGTTGACGATGTTGATCGCGGGCACGCCGTACCTCTCGGCGAACGCCCGATCGACGATCTCCTTGAGTGTGACTACAGCCATCGCGACCTCCTCGCCGTAGGTCGAACCTACGACTGCTCGACGGCTCGCGCGTATGGGTGGTTTCCCTACCCCCAGACCCGCGTCCTCGCGAGCGACGCCAGCTCGGTGCGGTTGGCGGCCCCCGTCTTGCGCAGGACCCCTGCCACGTGCTTCTCCACCGTCTTCGGCGAGATGGCCAGAGCGGCGGCGATGTGCTTGTTCGGCCAGCCCTTCTCCACCAGCGCGCGCACCTGACGTTCCCGGGCGGTCAGCGCACCGTCTCGGGCGACGCGCGCCGGGCCGGGGGCGGGCTGCCGCGGGATGCGAACCCCGTCGCCATCGTCGATCAGCACCGAGTTGGCGATCGCGATCGCGACCGCGGCATGGATGGCGAACAGCTCGAGCAAGTGCACGTCGTCATCGGTGAACTGCCGGTCCGCATCGTCGCCGAACACCATGAACGCGCCGATCAGCGACGACCCCAGCCGGATCGGCACACCGAGAACCGCGCGCGAGAACCGGATGTCGTCAGATAGGAGGTGGCCCCCGGGCACCGATGAGTCGCGACAGAACGTCACGGCGCCGCCGGCCCTCGCTACCGCGCCGGTCACGCCCTCGTCGAGAGAGAAGATCTCGCCCGATCGGCAGCCGACGTCGAGGTCGACCTCCTTGCGGTAGGCGCGTGCGTTCTCGTCGATTGTGCAGATTGAACCGCTCGAGCAATGCAGCAGCTGCGCGGCGTTGATGAGGATGCGTTCGAGCAGCGGTTCGAGGGCGAACTTGCCGGCAAGATCGCCCGCCAGATCTGCGAGCTCATGCACCGGGATTGTCATCAGCGGTCCTCTTGACGGGTCGACCGTGCCGCCTCGGCACGGCCCTCGACCCATCATCTGCCCAAACCGCGCGCACTGCGAGGGGTGGTGCTGATCGCCGAGAAGGCTATAGGGCGTGCCGACCGACCAGAACTCACCCGACCAGAACTCACCCGCCCAGAACTCACCCGACCAGAACTCACCCGCCTCGGCAGTAGACCTAGAAGGGCATCTCCTGGTCGGGGTCGTCGGGGGTGTTCCAGCTGTTCGCGGCCGTTGTCTCGGTGGTCGTCGTCTCACCGGCCGTGGTTTCGGTTGCCATTGCTTGGACGAAGGCGGGTGAGAGTCGGCGGTGTGGTGCGACTTTTCTGATCCGGCCGCAGGGTGAGACCCACATCTTGTCGCCGTCGGGGAGTTTGACCATGGTCCACCGGGTGTTGTGGACGGTGCGGTGGTCTGATTCGCAGAGGAGGGCGGAGTTGGCGAGGGAGGTGTCGTGGGTGTCGGCCCATTCTGAGGGGTGGTGTCCGTGGGACTCGCCGGCGGTGGCGTGGCACCAGGGTGCGGTGCAGTTCCCGTCGACGAGTTCCACGGCCCGGCGGAGGGACTTCGGCAGGTACCGGTACTTGTCGTCGAAGGCGATCACGGTGCCGGTGATCGGGTCGGTGAGCAGCCGGTAGAAGCCGGGGGCGTCGGCGACGAGCCTGCGGGCGGTGGCCGGGTCGATCGGGATGCTGCCGTCGAGGGTCGCCGGGGCGGTGTCTTGGCCGAGGAGGGTCAGGACGGGGATCTCGATGTGGACCTGGGCGGTGATGCCGTGCCCGAGCCGCCGGCCCGAGCCGGCGCCGCCGCTGTTGTCCCCACCGCTGTCGGTGCTGGTGCCGGTGCCGGTGCCGTCGCCGCTGGGGAGGGCGTCGTCGGTGACGGCGCAGAGGTCGCCCTCGAGGAGGATCGCGGTGGTCACGTCCGCCCGTCGCTGCGCCAGGGTGCGGGGGTCGCCCGCGAAGGTGGGCAGGGCGATGGCGGTGACCCGGTTGTAGATCGCGGCGACCACCTCGGTGGAGTCGCGGATGGTGAGGAACCCGATACCGTCCTCCCCGGGCTCGAGGGTCACCGTGCGGAACGAGGCCGCCCTCTCGTGGCGTTCCTCCATCGACTCCGAGTGCAGCCGCTCCCTGGCCTGCAGCACCTTGGCGCGGAAGGCGGAGAGGATCAGCGTCCGCGCCCACGGCAGCACCTCCTGTTCGAACGCTCCCCGGGCCTGCTCGGGGAGGGACCAGGCGGTGGAGGCGATCAGCCTCGCGTGCTCGTAGCGGACCGTGCCGGTGTGCAGGGCCTCCAAGGTGGCGGGCAGGTCGGCGACCAGGGTGCGGCTCTCCTGGATCAGGTGCCGGGCGGCGTTCTTCGACAGGGTGAATGCCGCCGCGACCTCGGTCGCCAGCTCGACCGCGGCCCGGTTCCGGATCGACCAGCCCGCCTCCTGCCCGGCGTTCGCCCGCAGCCCGGGCGGCCGGGACAGGTCGTCGGCCTCCTCCTCGGCGGCGACCATCACCGAGATGCGCCGCAGCTCCTCGATACCCACCGCACGACGCGCCGCCGACACCGCGAGCTGCCGGTCCGCGACCTCGGCGTCGTCGAGGAACCTCCCCAACAGCAGCTGCCGCCGCACGTGCGGAGACAGGGTGCGCGGATCGGGCATCGACTCCCACTCCGGCGGCGGCTCGAACAATGGCGACCCGAAGGACGACGATGCGAAGGATGACGGTGCGGAGAAGGACCCGGGAGCCAGGTCGTCGGGCGGCGGCTCGAACGTCGGATCGTCCTGCAGCACCGGCGCCGGCACCGGCCCCGGGTCATCCGCGATATCGGTGATTGTCATACCCACATTTTCCCACGTTCGAACACGTGTTCGAGTGAATGGGGCCGAAACTGGGGAGAAAATGCCGTGCCTGTGGACAACCGCGAATCAGCGGTCCCAGCTACCGCCGCTCGATCGCCGTCACGATCGAGGGGAGGACCCGGCGCATATACGGCGCCCACAGCAGCAGCACGATCGCGTCGACGACGAGGCCGCGACCGGGGCGAGGGTGGAACGCGTACGACCAGCGGATGCGTGTGGTCGCGCCCTCGGAGGCGAAGGTCCACTCCGCACGGGCACCCGAGACGAGCCAGCCGAAGAGTCTGCGGAAGTCGTGCAGGTCGTACACGAACGACACCCCGGGATCGCTGACCGCGATGGTCTCGACGACGCTCCCGCCGTCGGAGAGCTCGAGGGTGCGCGTGAATCCGGCAGCGTCCCAGGTCGGCGGCTGGCCGTGCACACGCACCACCGCAGGCAGGACGCCGAACTCCGGGTAGAACTGCGTGGGAGAGGTCTGCAGGCCGATGTTCCAGCTGCGCATCGCGCTGGCCCTGGCGACGGCTTCGACGGTGGCGGTCGATGATCGTGTCATGCGGATGATTCGGAGCCGCGGCGACTTCGGTTGTGCCCTATATCGGTCGCCGCCGGGGGTTTCCCCGACGGCGCTTAAGTACTTGAATGGAGCTGTTTCGTTCGTGCTGCACCGCCGCAGAGAAAGAATCACTCAATGGGTGCCAACAACAAGCTGTTCTGGATCCTCGCCGGCTACTTCGCCCTGCTCGCCGTCGTCTACACCGTCTGGTCGGTGTTCTTCAACGCGCAGGACTTCGCGACCACGGCGAACAACACCGGGGGAGGGATCGAGTGGGCGGGCACCGTCGCGCTCACCCTGTCGGCCATCGCCGCGGCGCTCATCGCGTTCTACGTCGGACGGACGCACAGGGCCCAGGGCGGCGAGCTGCCGGAGGACCGTCCCGATGCGAACGTCGACGACGGCGACGCCGAACAGGGCTTCTTCAGCCCGTGGAGCTGGTGGCCCGTGATGCTCGCCGGAGCCCTCGCGGTCGTGTTCCTCGGCCTCGCGCTCGGCCCGTGGCTCGCGTTCTACGGGGTGCCGCTCGTGCTGATCGCCCTCACCGGCTGGGTCTACGAGTACTACCGGGGGCTGTTCGCGCACTGAGCCGCGCCGCCCGTCGATTCAGGCGCGGTGCCGAGCCGGCTGCGAGCGGGTGCGCCCGTCGTGCAGTTCGAGCACGCGGTCGGCTCGCGCCGCCAGGTCGGGGTCGTGGGTGGCGACGACGACAGCGATCCCGTCGGCGGCGAGCCCGGCCAGCAGGTCCATCACGACGCTCGCGTTGCCGCTGTCGAGCTGGGCGGTCGGCTCGTCGGCGATGAGCAGGCGCGGGCGCACGGCCAGCGCGCGGGCGATGCCGACGCGCTGCTGCTGCCCGCCGGAGAGCTCGTCCGGCAGCTGGGCGGCGTGGTCGGTGAGACCGACGAGCGCGAGCACCTCGGCGACGCGGGCGTCGCGGGCCGTGGCATCCACGTTCTTCATCCGCAGCGGCAGTTCGACGTTCTGGGCCGCGGTGAGCACCGGGATGAGACCGAACGACTGGAAGACGAACGCGAGGTCGTCGCGGCGCAGCTCGACGGACTGTTCCTGGGTCAGGCCGCTGTAGAGTCTCCCGTCGACCCAGACCTCGCCGCTGGTGGGGGAGTCGAGGCCGCCGAGCAGTCGCAGCAGCGTCGACTTCCCGGCACCGGAGGCGCCGCGCACCACGAGCAGTTCGCCCGGGTACACCTCGAGGTCGATTCCCTCGCACGCCACGACCTCGCCTGCGCGGGTGCTGAAGACGCGGCCGAGGCCGTCGGCCCGCAGGATCGGATCGGCGATGATCGGGATCGCCGCCGTGTGCAGCGCGTTCATGCTGACTCCTCTTCCGCCGCGGCGTCGTGCCCCGGCCGCACACTCACGTGGTCGCTCTCGAGCGTGAGCCGCACCCGGTCGCGCAGTTCGAGGCTCGCCGCGAACGCGGCGGGCAGCTGCATGCGGCCGACCCGGTCGAGCACCGCGAACTCCTCGGCCACGTGATACTCGTCGCCGGCCTCGTCGGTGCGCGTGCTGCGCACGACCTCGGTCGAGGTGCGCCCGTCGCGGATCTGCACCGTGCGGCGCACCTGCGTCGCCACGGTGGGATCGTGGGTCACGATCAGGGTCGTCACACCGCGCTCCTCGTTCACTCGGCGCATGGCGCCGAGCACCTCCTCGCTGGTGGCCTCGTCGAGCTCGCCGGTCGGCTCGTCGGCGAGCAGCACGGTGGGGTCGTTGGCCACCGCGACGGCGATGGCGACGCGCTGCTGCTGTCCGCCCGACATCTCCTGCGGCGTGCGGTCGCGCACGTCGCCGACGCCGAGCAGGTCGAGCAGCTCGTCGACGCGCTTCACCCGCGCCTCGCCCTTGGGTCCCCGCGCTATCGCCAGCACGGCGGCGATGTTCTCCGCGGCGGTGAGATAGGGGAGCAGGTTGCGGCCGGTCTGCTGCCAGACGAACCCCACGCTCGTGCGCTGGAAGGTCACTCGCTCCGCCTTGGTCATGGCGAGCATGTCGTGCCCGGCGACGATCGCTCGTCCGGCAGACGGCCGGTCGAGCCCGGACAGCACGCCCAGCAGGGTCGACTTGCCCGAACCGGATGCGCCGACGACGGCGACCATGTCTCCGGCCTCGACGCGCAGCGTGAGACCTTGCAGCGCCTGCACCTCCACGTCTTTCGTGCGGAAGATGCGCACCAGGTCGACGCAGTCGATGTCGGGGGCGGCGGGGAGCGTCATGAGGTCCATCCTTCGTCGGTGGGGCTCGTCGAACGGTTGCGGGGCACCGCGTGCCAGGCGGCGAGCGTCCCCACTGCGGTGAGGATCACGGCGAATCCGCCCACGATCACGAGCAGCCAGAGGGGGTCGGCGACCACTGCGGGCTGCACCGCGTTGCCGGTGAACGGCCGCAGGTCGACGGTGGTGAGCAGCACCAGCGACAGGACGGCGCCGAGAACGAGGCCGACGACGAGCCCGACGAGGGAGAGCGGGGCGAGCTCCCACGCGACGGCCGAGCGGCCCTGTCGCCCGCTCAGCCCCAGCGGGGCGAGCAGCGCGAGCGAACGCCGCCTCTGGCGACCGTCGATGACCGTCGTCAGTACGAGCGCGGTGAGGCTGAGCACGACCGAGCCGGCGATGGCGAGCAGCGCGGCCCCGCGGATGCCGCCGACGGCCGGGTTGGCGATGATCGTCTGCGCGACGTCGGCCGGAGTGGTGAGGCTGGCCCCGCCGCCGGCGATGCTCTGGATGTCGGCCCGCACCCTCTCGACGGACGCCCCCGGCTCGAGACGCACGAGCACCTGGGTCGCCGTCGTCGGGGTCGCGTAGTGCAGCGCCTCGGCGTGGACGCGGTCGGCGAGGACCCAGCTCGGCGCCTCCCTGATGATGGGCGCGTACACCCCGGGAGAGATCAGGCGCACGTCGTACTTGTCGAGCATCGAGCTCGACTTGCCGCGCGTGGACTCCGCGACGGAGGTCGACACCAGCAGGGGCACGACGCCGCCGTCGGCCGTGAGCAGCTCGTCGGTCAGCGGGATGGCGTATGCCCGATCGCGCTGAACCCGGGCGAGGTCGGCGCTGTCGACCAACGCGAGCGTGACGGTCACGCGGCTCTGGTCTTCGGGGTACAGGTAGTGGAAGTTCTCCGTCGAGATCGCTGCGGCCGAGTCGACACCGGGCACGCCGCGGATCTCGTCGACCGTCGCGACATCCAACCGCACGTCGGCCACCCCGATGTCGGCGCCGACCTCGACGCGCGACGCCGTCTCCAGCCCGCTGGAGAGCGTGGTGGTCAGCACGCCGGAGAAGACGGCGACCGAGACCCCGATCAGCACAGCGAGGATCGGCACGAGTCCGGCCGACCCGGCGCGCAGAGCCCGCGCGATGCCGAGAAGCGGGGCCACCGCGCGCGAGCGAGATGTGGCCGCGAGCGCTCTACCGAGAGCGAGCGGGTAGAGCCTCAGGGCGACGACGCAGCCGAGAAGCGAGAGCAGCAGCGGCGTCGCGGCGGCGAGCAGGTCGACCCCGACCGACTCGCCGGAGCCGACCCCGCGCTGGGTGATGGTGACGAGCGCCGCGATGGCCGCTATCGCCACGAGCGCCTCGACCGCGATGCGCAGTCGGCCCACCGGCAGGCGCGAGGGACCGCTTCTGCGGCTGGCGGTGCCGAGCAGCGTGACGATAAGCGCGGGCGCGACGGCCACCGCCGCGACGGCGGCGATCCCGCCGACGCCGAGCCGCCCGCCCGGAAGCAGCAGGCCGATGGCGACTCCGACGGCGGTCGCGGCGACGCCGATCACGAGCGTGGGCAGTGCGAGCAGCACGCGCAGCTGCGCTGCGGACGAGCCGCGGGCAGCCAGCAGGTCGAGGCTCTGCCGCAGCCGCGATACGGCGAGGCGCGCGATGAGGATCTCGATGGCCACCGCGAGGCCGAGCGGACCGGCCAGGATGGTGGCGAGGATCGCCTGAGAGCTCGCGTTGCGCACCGCGACCTCGTCGAGGAGCTCGGGCAGCTTCGTGCGGAACGGCATTCTCGTCTGGTTGCCGATGTCCTGGGCGACCGTGGTGAACTCGCGCGCCTGCCTGGCGATCGCCTCCGTCGTCGACGCCGTTATCGCGTCCGGCCGCACCGAGTACCAGAGGGAGCTGCGCGGATTCAGCACCGACACGTCGGCGGCGGGGGCACCGGCCGCGTTCGCGAAGACCAGCGCCTCGGTGTACTCCGCCTCCTCGGGAACCGACGCGATCAGCCCGTACGAGGTGTGCTCCCAGTAGGGGGCGCTCGCGTCATTCGGCTCGAAGATGCCCGTGAGCGTGATGACCTGTTCCAGCCGGTCGGGCAGCTCGAGGGTGCGCGTCTCTCCGACCTTCCACCAGAGCCGGTCGGCGATCGCCTGTGTGGTGATCACGTCGATCGGGGCGTCGAACGGGATCTCGTCGGGGACGGTGCGCGGGGCGTCGCCCTCGACGACGGTGACGCGGGAGAGGAAGCGCGGGTCGTAGCCCATGCGTATCCCGGCGGCCGGCTTGGCGTAGGGCTTCGAGCGCGACGGCTCCGTCACGACGTTGTAGTCGGCGGCTTCCGTCGCGTCGCGGAGTGGCCCGGGTATCGTCGCGCGCAGCCCGGCGAGTCCGTCGTCGACGTTGCCCCAGACCTCGGCGGAGCCCTCGTCCATTTCGTCGACCGATGTGCCGGGGCCGTAGTCGAATACGACGAAGTCGTCGGCGCGGAGGTCGCGCACGGTGGCCGTCGCCTGCCGGACGTCGTACCGCACCCCCTCGGTCAGAAACCCGTCGACGGAACGGGGGATCGTGGTGGCGAGGACCGCCATGCCGAGGGTGACGACGGCGAGCATGACCGCCACGGGCGCGAACGCTCGCAGCGCCCTGCGTCCCAGCCGGCCGGTGCCCAGCCCGCGGCTCACGACGCCCGCTCCTCGTCGACGGCGCGCGCCGCATCCCGGCGCACGAGCCGGAGCACGACGGAGCACACCGCGGCGATCACGAGGGCGAGCACGGAGCAGAAGATCAGCCACGGCACCACGTCGAAGGCCGGCCAGATGCGCACGTACGCCGCAGCGGCGGGGACGACCGCGGCCAGGAACGGCCCCACGGTGGCGGCCGTGGCCAGCGCACCGCCGACCGCACCCACCGCGAACGCGAACACGAGCACGACCGCCTGCTCTGCCCCGCGTGTGCGTGACTGGTCTCGCGACGAGAATCCGAGCGCCCTCAGCACCGAGATCTCGCCTCGGCGACCGCGCATGTCGTCGACGAGGAAAGCCGCCAACGCCACGATCGCGAGCAGCGCGGCGGTGATCGCGGCGAGCCAGAACGCTGTGAGGGCGGGGGCGAGCACCGGCTGCTGCGACGTGGAGGCCTCGGTAGAGACGAGAGAGGTGTCCGTCGCCGTGCGGGACACGGCCGCGGCCACCCGCTGCGGGTGGGCCGTCGCGAGCGAGACGGCGTTCGCCACGACGGGTGCGGCTCCGTCACGCAGCGTGGCGAGGTTCAGGGCACGGAGGTCGGTGGCGATCCCGAGCCGTGAGGCCACGCCCGGCATCGCGTCGACGATCGCGGTGACCTCGGATTCGACGGATGCCCCCGAGACGTCGAGCTCGACGGTGAGCGGGTCGCCCACCACGGCGCCGACGCGCTCGGCGTAGGCCGAGGTCACCACGACCGGGAGGGGCACGGAGTCGTCGACCTCGCCGAAGAAGCCGCGGCTCGTGACCCTGACCTGCGCGTTGATCGTCACGGGCTCCTGCGACTCGAGGGTGACGGTGAGTCTCGCCACCGACGGGGCTGCGGGGCCGGTGCGCTGCGACTCCACGGCGAGCACCCGCCAGGGGCCGCCGCCGTCGGGTGCCGTCGCCGTCAGGGCATCCTCGGTGTCGCCGGCGGCGAGCGGCACGCGTACCAGTGCGCCCTGCGGGTCAGCGGCCCAGACGGCGATCGCGAATGTCGCCACGCGCTCCCTGCCGTCTCCCGCGAGTTCCAGCGTGGCCGCGATCGGTGCCCCCGGCTCGATGTCGAACCCCGGGGCATCCGGAGTCGTCGTCTCGAGCGCCGCGGCGAACGACTGCGCCTGCGGCCCGAGCACACGCACGGCCGAACCGGGGTGCAGGGCGACGAACGGGACGGTGTCGGCCCCCACGGTGACCGTGGACAGCACGAGGGCGGATGCCGCGTCGACGTCGTCGAGGTCGGCGAGCGTCGCCGACGTCACAGCCCCGCCCTGCTCGTCGGGAAACGACACGGCGACGGCGCCGCCGGTTCCGGTGAACTGCGCTGCGCGCTGCGTCGCGGCCCAGGTGGTGGCGATGCCGGTGGCGAAGACGGCGCTCGCGACGGCGATGGCGATGGCCAGCACGGGCACGACGTAGCGCACGACCCGGCCGGCGACCTGTCGGGCGGCGAGCACCGCGACGAAGCTGCCGCGCCGGGAACGCGAGCGGGCGAGAGCGGGGGCGAGGGGGAGCACCAGGGCAGTGCCGATCACCGAGACCGCCACGAGGGTGAGCGCCGGGCTCGTCGCGGCGACGAGGTCGGTGCCCGATCCGCCGCCGCGCGAGTACAGCTGCCAGGTGGCGAGCGCCGCGATCACCGCGATGACGCCGCCGGCGATGAAGAATCCCGCGGGGGAGCGCGCGGCGGAGTCGGCCTCACGGCCTGCGCGGACGTCGGAGAGGGAGACGGCCACGAGGCATCCGAGGCTCGCGACCGCGACCGCGCCGGACACCGCCGCGACCTCGGCCACGCTGCGTCCGCCCAACAGGGCGACGGCGGCGACGGCGCCGAGTGCCGCGCCGGGGACCACGGCGAGCAGTCCCTCGCCGGCCGACGACGCGACGAGCTGGCCGAGGGAGAGCCCGCGCGCCCGGGCGAGGTCGGTGTGGCGGCGCCGCGAGGCAGCGAGCACCGTGCACAGCTGGAGCACCGCGACGATCCCGAGCACTCCGACGATGCAGATCGCCGAGGTCGCGATGGCCGCCGCGCCGCGGCTCGCGGAGGAGATCGCGGCGAGGGTCGACGGCAGCGAGCCCTCGATGTCGGACGAGATGCTCACGATGCCGTCGGCGGCCTTGATCGCGTCGGGGAGCTGCTGGAAGCCGGCGGCGACCGCGTCGCGGGTGTCGTCGTCGAGGGCGGACGGCTCCGCCGTGACGGTCCACGACGCGAAGACCTGCGTGGGCAGTCGGGCCAGGTCCTCGGTCTGCACCACGACCAGGCCGAGGTCGGCCCCCGCCCGCCCCGACCCGGCGAGCGATTCGGCGAACCAGTGCGCGTCTGCCGGGTCGTCGGCGCGCCAGGTGGCCGCGACGGTCAACGGCACCTGCTGCGCGGCGTCTCCGACGGTGAAGGAGTCTCCGACGGAGAGACCGAGGGCCGCCGCCGCGTCTTCCTGCACGGCCGCTCCCTCTGCCGGCCAGTCGCCCGCGGCGACGCTGGCGAAGTCGAGCAGGTCGGGCTCGACGCCGAGCACGACCGAGACGCCCGGCGCGCCGACGAGGTCTACCCCGAGCGCGCGCTGGCCGTCGTGCACTGCGACGCTGCCGGCGGGGAAGAGCCGTGAGACGAGCGCGTGGGCCGCATCCGACTGGGCAGCCGCGTCGTCGGCGAGGTGGGTCGTGAACCGCACCGCCGAATCGCGGGCGGCGGCGTTCTCGAGCGTTTCGCGGGCGCCGACCGCGGCACCGTGCTGCACCGACCCGAGGGTGAGCCCGAGCGACAGCGTCGAGACGAACACGACCGCGCCGAGAGCGGCGAGAGCGGAAGCGGAGTAGCGGGCGCGCAGCAGAAGGAGCCCTCCCGCGGTGTACACGCCCATGTGGTCCGATACTACGTGAGCGAAGATCGATGACTATGCGTGGTTATACGTAGATCTTCTCGCCCCGCTCGAGCATCTCGATGAAGGTTGCGATGCGCTTCGCCCGCGTCTCGTCGCGCTTGGCATTCTGCAGCCTCAGGTAGATCGCGAAGCGGTTCTGGCTGTTGAGGGTCGCGTAGAAGGCCGAGGCCGCCGGGTTCTTCTCCAGTGCCGCCAAGAAGTCCGGATGCGGCTGAGCGGTCGCCGGCCCGTCGTACGCCCGGTCCCATCTGCCGTCGTTCCGGGCCCGCTCGACCTCGGCCATGCCCCGCGGCGCCATCCGCCCCTCGGCGATCATGGCCTCCACCGCCCGCACGTTGCGCGTCGACCAGGTGCTCTGCGGCCGCCGCGGTGTGAAACGCTGCAGGTAGCTGTCATCGTCGATGCGCCTGGCCTGCCCGTCGATCCAGCCGAACTCGAGGGCCACATCGAGGGCCTCCTCGCGGGTGACCGAGGTCAGGCCCGAGCCTTTCTTCGCGATGACGAGCCAGACCCCGGCGGAGTCCTGGTTCAGCTCCATCCACTCGCGGAACGCGTCGTATCCGTCGAAGTGCACACCCTCGGGCTCGCTCGGCATGGATCAACCGTACGGCCGACATGGAATGATTGGCGAGACTCTTTTCGCTCAGAACATCGGGGAACGACATGACCGGACCAATTCGCTGGGGCATTCTCGGCACAGGCTGGATCGCCGAGCAGTTCGTGACCGACATCCTGGCCAACGGCATCACCGTGACCGCGGTCGGCTCGCGCAGCCAGGGATCGGCCGACGCCTTCGCCGAGAGATTCGGCATTCCCACCGCACACGGCAGCTACGAGGCGCTCGCCGCCGACCCCGAGGTCGACGTCGTCTACGTCGCCACCCCGCACCCCATGCACGCCGACAACGCGACGCTGGTGCTGAACGCCGGCAAGCACGCCCTCGTCGAGAAGCCCTTCACTCTCAACGCCGCCGAGGCGCAGCGGGTCGTCGACCTCGCGTCGGCCAAGAACCTGGTCGTGCTCGAGGCGATGTGGACCCGCTGGCTGCCGCACATGGTGCGCCTGCGCGAGATCCTCGCCGCCGGAACCATCGGCGACGTGCGCACCGTCATCGCCGACCACAACCAGAAACTGCCGAGCGACCCCAAGCACCGCATCAACGCTCCAGAGCTGGGCGGAGGGGCACTGCTCGACCTGGGCATCTACCCCGTCTCCTTCGCCTGGGACGTGCTCGGCGAACCGCAGTCGACGGTCGCGATCTCCAGCCCGACCGCGACCGGCGTCGACCGCCAGACCGCGATCCTCTTCGGCTACGCCGACGGCCAGCAGGCAGTGCTGCACACGGCGCTCGACACCGCGGGGCCCAACACGGCCTCCGTCATCGGCACCGACGGGTGGATCGCCCTGCGCGACACCTTCTACGCGCCCACGAACTTCACCGTGTTCGACAGCGCAGGCACGGTCGTCGAGGAGTACGTCGACTCGGTCGAGCAGCGTGGCATGCAGTTCCAGGCCTGGGAGACCGAACGGCTCATCGCCGCCGGCACGCCGGCGGGCGAGATCCTCTCGCCGAGCGAGACCGTCGGCATCATGGGCTCCCTCGACGAGGTGCGCCGGCAGATCGGCCTCGTCTACCCGGGCGAATAGCCCCTCTCTTCTTGTACCGATCGAAAGGATCACCGTGTCAGACCGCGCAGTAGTCAAGGGCCACCTCATCCGCCGCACCATCCAGCTCGCCGTTCCGCGTGAGCGCGTCTGGGCGGCGCTGACCGAGCCGGAGCTGCTCATCCAGTGGTTCGGCGAGGGCTTCGAGGTGACGTCGTTCGAGGTCGGCGGCACCGGCCGCATCATCTACGAGGACTTCGGCGACTTCCCGTTCGAGATCACGGAGATCGCTCCGCAGCAGACTCTGGCCTTCCGCTGGTCGGGCATCCCGGCCGACGAGCTCGACGAGTACTCCACCGTTGTCACGTTCACCCTCGCCGGCGACGAGTCGTCGAGCGAGCTCACCGTCGTGGAGTCGGGCTTCGAGTCGATCCCCGGAGGCACACGCTATCGCCGAGACCGGCTCGAGCAGAACCGCGAGGGCTGGGACGTCGAGCTCGACGAGCTCGCCGCCCTGCTGCAGTCGTAGCGGCCGTCAGGGGCTCGGGATCGCCGCGACCGCGTCGATCTCGACGAGCGCTCCCGGCCGCGCCGGCGCCACCGCGACCACGGTGACCGCGGTGCGGCGGCCGCCCCAGACCGAAGCCGTGGCCGCGTAGCCCTCGCTCGGATCGACCGACGGGTCGAGGTAGATGGTCAGCTTGGCCACGTGGTCGGCGTCGGTGCCGGCCTCGGCGAGCACGGCGAGCAGATTGCGTAGCGCCTGCTCGGTCTGCGCGCCGAGCCCGTCGAGCAGCGTGCCGTCGGCGTCGGCGCCGTTCTGCCCGCCGACGAACAGGGTCGGGCCGGACGGGACGATCATGCCCTGCGTGAAGGCCGGATTGCTGAAGAGCTGCGGCGGGTCTACCGGGGTGAGTGATTTCGTCATGGGCGACATCCCTTCTGATCAGCCCCGAGTATCCCGCCGAGCCCGCACACGGCGCCACCCCCTCCCGAAGAGGCAGCGCGTCATACTCGACGCATGGTCGTTGTCTTCGAGGGTCTGGTGCATTCCGCCTACGCGCAGCTCCACGTCACCACGGGAACGCTCGAGCCGGCGCTGCCCGACGAGGCCTTCGTCGGGCAGGCGAACGGCCTGTGCGGCTGCGCCGTCGAGGGCGCCATCTTTCTCGTGACCGGCACGCACACTGGTTCGATCCCGGTTCGTGTCGTCGTCTACGAGGCCGCACCGCCCGTCGGCGAGTGGGAGGAGATCGTCGAGGCCGCCTTCGCCCCGCACGCCCCTCGCGCGGCGCTGATGGGATGGGCGTCGGATCCGTCGGCGTACTCCGATCTTCCTGAAGCGACCTACAGGGTGCGGTGGAGCGCCAGCGGTATGGATGCGGGCCGACGGCAGGATGTCGCCGACGAGGCGTCGCCGGCTCCCGACCGATACGAGCTCGCCTTCTGGCCTGCGCCGGCCGCGCCGGACGCGATCGTGCGCCGCACCGGGCAGGCAGCTGCGTACTGGCACGACCTCGGGTTCTTCCGCGGATAGCCCGCTACGCCTCGTAGAGCTCGAGCGGCAGGCCGTCGGGGTCGAAGAAGAACGCCATCTTCTTTCCCGTGTTCGGGTCGAAGCGCAGCTCCTCGTGACGCACGCCCTCGGCGTCGAGCTCGGCGAGGGTGCCCTCGACGTCGTCGACCTCGAACGCGAGGTGGCGCAGCCCGGTAGCCTCCGGCCAGCCCGGGCGCACCGCCGGGGTGGGGAAGGAGAAGAGCTCGACGATGTAGCCGCCGTCGAGGGCGAGCTTTCCCATCCACGACTCGCGTTCCTCCCGGTAGAACTCCTCGAGGAATTCGAACCCGAGCACCCGGGTGTAGAAGTCCTTCGACCGCTCGTAGTCGGTGGCGATGATGGCGATGTGGTGCACGCGGCGCAGCTTCATGCCCCCAGCATTCCACGACGGCCCCGGCGGGCGTGGCGGCGATCGCCTTTATCATTGGTGGGTGAGTGAGCTCGAAGTACCCACCCCGACCCCCCGCACTGGCCTGTCCGGCGTGATCGGCAAGCACCCGACCGCCTGGCTGGTCTCGGCGCTCGCTGTCGTCTTCCTCCTCCTCGGAACCGGCGCCGTCTTCGCCGGAGCGGCCGTCGGCAGCGCGAGCGCCGATCCCTCCGTCGCCACCGCCGAGACCCCGGGTGCCGAGGCGCCCGCCGCGGCCGACGCGGGCCGCTCCGTTCCTCCGGCGCTCCCCGCAGCCACCCGCCTGCGCACCTGCACCGTCTCCGGCCCGGCGAGCGACCCGCGGCTGATGTCGCTCAAGGGCTACGTCATGAACGCGGCGACCGGCGAGGTGCTGTTCTCGCGCGAGGGCGACGTGCCCAACCGCACCGGCTCCGTGCTGAAGGTGCTCACGGCGGCCGCCGCCGTCTCGGCCCTCGGCCCCGACTACCGCCTGACCACGAAGGTCGTCGACGGCACGACCCCCGGCACCATCGTGCTGGTCGGCGGCGGAGACCCCACCCTCAGCGCCGGCGGCGGCAGCGTCTACACGAATGCGCCGAGCATCGCCGACCTCGCGTCGCGCGCCCGGGCCGCGCACGACCAGGCGCATCCGGGCGTCTCCATCACCAACGTCGTTCTCGACGCCAGCTATTGGAACCCCGCCGACAAATGGGACCCGATCTGGAAGCGCAGCGAGCAGACGATCGGCTACCACTCCGAGGTCACGGCGCTGATGGTCGACGGCGACCGGGCAGACCCGAGCAAAATCACGAGCCCCCGCAGCACAGACCCCGTCGGGCGTGCGGGAGCCGCGTTCGTCGCCGCCCTCGGCATCCCCGGCGTGACCGTCTCGACGGGAACCGCCGCTTCGGGAACCGTGCTCGCCGAGGTGCAGTCGCAGCCGGTGAGCTCGCTCATCAACTTCATGCTGCTCACGAGCGACAACACGCTCGCCGAGAACCTCGCCCGCGTCGTCTCGGTGAAGACCGGCCACGGCGGATCGGCCGCCTCGCTGCAGCAGGCGATCCCGGCCGCGCTCAGCGGCTACGGGGTGCCGGTCGACAAGCTCGTCATCAAAGACGGCTCCGGTCTCAGCGAGGCCAACGGCGTTCCGCCCGAGTACGTGGCGAAGCTGATGGTGAAGATCGCCGCGGGTGGCCAGAACCTCAGTGCCGTCTACAACGCGCTGCCCGTCGCGGGCAAATCGGGCAGCCTGTCGGCACGGTTCACCGGCCCCAACGCGGCCGCGCGCGGCAACGTCATCGCCAAGACCGGATGGATCGACACCGCCTACACTCTCGGCGGCGTCGTGAAGGCCGCGGACGGCACAACCCTCACCTTCGCCTTCTACGCGATCGGCGACGGCATCAAGGACAGCGCACGGGCGGCCCTCGACACGCTCACCACGGGCGTGTTCAATTGCGGTGACAACCTCTCCAATATCTAACTCGGCCCGATCCAGAAGACAGGTGGCGCGATGAGCAGGGCGCTCTTCATCATCGATGTGCAGAACGACTTCACCGAGGGGGGAGCCCTCGGTGTCGCCGGCGGAAACGCGGTGGCGGCGGGCATCACGGCGTTGCTCGCCGAGCATCCCGACCGCTACGCGCACGTCTTCGCCTCGCGCGACTGGCACGACGCGTCAGGCGACAACGGCGGGCACTTCTCCGACACCCCCGACTACGTCGACACGTGGCCGTCGCACTGCGTCGCAGGCACCCCCGGTGCGGAGTACAACCCGGCCCTCGACACCAGCGCGGTCGACGTGCACGTGCGCAAGGGGCAGGGCGTGCCCGCCTACTCGATCTTCGAGGGCACGACGACCGACGACTCGGACGTCGCCGACGTGCTCGAGCGGTTGGGCGTGACCCAGATCGACATCGCCGGCATCGCCACCGACTACTGCGTCAGGGCGAGCGCGCTCGACGCTATCGCCACGGGCCGCGACGTGCGCGTGCTCGCCGACCTCGTCGCCGGGGTCGCCGCAGACTCGAGCGCAGCAGCGCTCGTCGAACTCGAGGCCGCCGGCGCCGAGATCGTGACAGGAGCCGACGAATGACATTCTCAGAGGCCGACCTTCTCGCGCGGGTTCCCGACAAGCTGTTCATCGGCGGCGCATGGGTGCCGTCGACGTCGGGCCGCAGCATCGACGTCTACGACCCGTCGACGGGGCTCGTGATCAAGACGATCGCGGACGCCTCGGTCGAAGACGGGATCAGGGCAGTGGATGCCGCGGCCGAGGTCCAGGCGTCGTGGGGTTCGACGGCCCCTCGTGTGCGAGGGGAGATCCTGCGCGGCGCGTTCGACCTGCTGCAGGAGCGCGCCGACGAGTTCGCGCTGCTGATGACCCTCGAGATGGGCAAGCCGCTCGCCGAGGCGCGCGGCGAGGTGACCTACGGCGGCGAGTTCCTGCGCTGGTTCGGCGAGGAGGCCGTGCGCATCTCGGGACGCTACGGCGTCAACCCCGAGGGCAGCGGACGCATGATCGTCACCCACCTGCCGGTCGGGCCGTCGTTCCTCATCACCCCGTGGAACTTCCCCCTCGCCATGGCCACGCGCAAGATCGCGCCGGCCATAGCCGCCGGCTGCACGGCGATCGTCAAGCCGGCCGAGCTGACGCCGCTGACCACCCTGTACTTCGCTCGCCTGCTCGAGGAGGCCGGGCTGCCCGCCGGCGTGTTGAACGTCATCACCACCTCCACCTCGGGCGAGGTCTCCGCGCCGATCATCGCCGACAAGCGCCTGCGCAAGCTGAGCTTCACCGGCTCCACCCCGGTCGGCCGCACCCTGCTCAAGCAGGCGTCGGAGAACGTGCTGCGCACCTCGATGGAGCTCGGCGGCAACGCCCCGTTCGTGGTCTTCGACGACGCCGACCTCGACAAGGCCGTCGACGGTGCGATGCTCGCGAAGTTCCGCAACATCGGCCAGGCCTGCACGGCCGCCAACCGGTTCATCGTGCACGAGTCGGTCGCAGACGAGTTCGCGGCCCGCATCACCGCCCGGGTGAACGAGCTGACCATCGGCCGCGGCACCGACGACGGCGTCGCGATCGGCCCGCTCATCAACGACGGCGCGGTCGACAAGGCGGACGCCCTCGTGCAGGACGCCATCGCCCGCGGCGCTACGCTGCTCACCGGAGGATCGCGCGTTGACGGCGGGGGCAGCTTCTACCAGCCGACGGTGCTGAGCGGCATCGTCCCCGGCAGCGACATCCTGCGCGAAGAGATCTTCGGACCCGTCGTGACGATCGTGTCGTTCACCGACGAGGCGGAGGCCGTGGCTCTCGCCAACGACACCGAGTACGGACTCGTCAGCTACGTCTTCACCCGCGATCTGGCCAGGGGACAACGACTGATCGAGAGCCTCGCGACCGGCATGATGGGCCTCAATGTCGGGGTCGTCTCGAACGCCGCCGCACCGTTCGGCGGCGTCAAGCAGTCCGGTATCGGGCGCGAGGGCGGCTCGGAGGGCATCCACGAGTACCTCGAGACCAAGTACGTGCTCACCCCCGACCCGTTCGGCGGCCGCTGAGCGTGCGCCTATGACGAATGAAGCGTTCGGCACCATCGACGACCTGCCCGAGTCGGCGGCGGTCTCCAGCCGGCGCCCGCGAATCATGCTCCTCGTGGTCGCCCTGCTCGTCGCGGCGGTGCTCGCGGTCGTCGTGGTCGTCTTCGCGCTCGGCACGGTGGCTCACGTGCTCGATGTGGGAAGCGCCTCGACGATCGCCGACCTGGACACCGTCGAGCAGAACACCGGCATCGACCTGCCCGACGGCACGACGGTGCTCGCCTCCAGCGAGGGAGACGACGCGTTCAGCGCCGAGCTGCTGCTGCCGGCCGACCGGCTGCCCGACTTCCCTCTCGCCGGCTACGGCCCGGTCGACGCGGCGAGCGACGAACTCGCGCCCGCACTCGAGGGTGAGAACGTCGTCGAGTACCTCGGCGCGGGCAACGACACCCTCGTCGCGAGTGCCGCGATCGTGGAGCGCGACGGAGAAGCCGTGCTGTTCGTCGACGTACGCGCGGCGACCGAGTAATGCCCGTCGTCGAGATCACCGACATCGCAGACCCGCGGCTCGTCGACTTCGCGCACCGCACCGACGTCGCGTTGAAGAACGGCAGCCGCACCGAGAACGGCCTGTACATCGCGGAGTCGGCCCTGGTGCTCGAACGGGCGATCCGTGCCGAGCACCGACCTCGCTCCGTGCTCGCCCTCGGCGGAACCGTCGACGAGGCCGTCGCGCTCGTGGGCGACGACGTCGTGGTGTACTCCGGGCCCGGCGAGCTGCTCGCCGAGCTCACCGGCTACATCCTCCACCGCGGCCTGATCGCGTCGATGCACAGGCCGCCGCTGCCGCGTGCGCAGTCGCTGCTCCAGAACGCCCGCCGCGTCGTGATCCTCGAGAACGTCGTCGACCCGACCAACGTCGGCGCGATCTTCCGATCGGTCGCGGCGATCGGCGCCGACGCCGTGCTGGTCACCCCGCGCTGCTCCGACCCGTTCTACCGCCGCGCCATCCGCGTCTCGATGGGCACCGTGCTGCAGGTGCCGTGGACACGGGTCGGCGACTGGGCGTCGACGCGTGAGCTGCTCACGGCGAACGGGTTCCACGTCGCGGCGCTGGCCCTCACCGACGACGCGGTCTCGCTGCGCGACTTCGCGGCGACCGCTCCGGAGCGCGTCGCGCTCGTGCTCGGCACCGAGGGGGAGGGGCTCACCCCCGAGGCGATCGCCGCCGCCGACACCGTGGTGCAGATCCCCATGGCGCACGGCATCGACAGCCTCAACGTGGCCGCGACGGCCGCCGTGGCGATGTACGCCCTCGCCTGACGGTTCCTGAGCCTGTCGAGGGGGCGCTTCGACAAGCTCAGCGACCGCTGGTCACACCAGCAGCTGGTGCTTTGCGAGCTCCTTGTAGAGCGGGGTCGAGAGCACGAGCTCGGAGTGCGTGCCCACCCCGACGACGCGACCGTGCTCGAGCACCACGATCTGGTCGGAGTCGACCACGGTCGACAGCCGGTGCGCGATCACGATGAGCGTGCGGTTCTCGGCGACGGCGTCGATGGCCTCGCGCAGCATCTGCTCGTTCAGGCCGTCGAGCGACGAGGTCGACTCGTCGAGCAGCAGGATCGGCGGCGCCGCGAGCAGCGTTCGCGCGATCGCGAGGCGCTGGCGTTCCCCACCGGAGAGCATCACGCCGTCTTCGCCCACAGCGGCATCCAGCCCCAGGTCGTTGCGTTCGAGCACCTCGGTCAGGTTCACCGACCGCAGCACCTCGACGCACTGCTCGTCGGTCGCGTCGGGGGCGCCCAGCAGCAGGTTCTCGCGGATCGTGCCGGCGAGCACCGGGGCGTCCTGTTCGACGTAGCCGATCTGCGACCGCAGGTTCTCGCGGTCGAGGGCGCGCACGTCGATGCCGCCGAGGCGGACGACGCCCGCCGTCGGGTCGTAGAAGCGCTCGATCAGCGCGAGGATCGTGCTCTTGCCCGCGCCCGACGGGCCGACCAGGGCGGTGCGCTTGCCGCGCTCGGCCGTGAACGAGACGCCGCGCAGCACCGTGAGGTCCTGGGTCGGCTCGACCGGGAGCGCGACCGGCGACGACTCGACGACCTCGGCGACGGCCTTCGCGATCTCGTCCTTTCTGGCGCCCTCCGGGTAGGAGAACTCCACGTTCTCGAACGTGATGGCCGCGTCGGTCGAGATGTCGACGGCCGCGGCATCCGCGATCTCCGAGTCGTTCTCCCGCTCGCTGGGCAGTGCGATGATCTCCTGGATGCGGCCGAGCGCGCCGAGCGCCTGGTTCACCGAGGTGAGGGCGCCGAAAGCCGAGCCGAGCGGGCCGATCATCATGAACAGGAAGAGGATGAACGCGACGAGGCTGGAGATCTCGATCGCGCCGCTCGCCACGCGGAAGCCGCCGACGCCGAGCACGACGAGCAGCGACACCTGCAGGGCGATGCCGGCGACGGGGACGACGAGGGCCGAGATCTTCGCGACCTTGACGCCCATGTCCCACGCGCCCTGCGCCTCCTTCTCGATCTTGACGATCTCGCGCTCGGTGGCGTTCGACGCGCGCACGGTGCGGATGGCGCTGATGGCACGCTCCACCGCGGCTGCGAGGTCGCCGACCTTCTCCTGCTGCTTGCGGCTGACGATGCGGATGCGTCCGGAGAGCAGCACCACGGTGATGACGGACACGGCGATGACGAGCACGGTGAGTCCGAGCAGCACCGGGTCGATGACGAGCATAGCGATGAGGGCGCCGACGAAGAGCACGGCCCCGCCGATGGCGTCGACGAGCCCCTGCGTGATCACCGCGTACAGCAGCGTGGTGTCGGAACCGACTCGGGAGACCAGGTCTCCGGTGCGGCGGGTGTCGAACTCGCTGATCGGCAGGCGCAGGATGCGGCGCACGAGCTGCGTGCGGGCGGAGAGCACGACGCTCGTGCCGGTGCGCTGCAGCAGGTAGTGCTGGAACCCGCTGAGCAGGGCTGCGAGCACGACGAGCGCGACGAGCACCCACACGAGGTTGCCGAGCGTCTCGCCCGCCTGCACGCGTTCGACGACCTGCTGCACCAGCAACGGCTGGGCGAGAGAGGCGCCCGCGGCCAGGAGGCTGAGGGCTACGACGAATCCGAGCACCCTCTTGTGCTCGAGCAGGTACGGCAGGAGCTGGCTGAACTTGGCGCGGGGGCCGTCGTCCTTCTTGCCGTCGCGGCCGCGGCGGGGCGGGCGGGATGAGGTAGTAGTGCTCATGGGTGCTTTCTCTTCGGCGGCGCTACGAGCGCCCGTACTTCTTGTGGACGGCCTGGCGGGAGACCCCGAGGGCGAAGGCGATGAGCTGCCAGCTGGCCCCGGCGTTGTGTGCGCGTCGAGCCGTCACTGCTTCGATGCGGTCGAGTTCCTTGCGGAGTTTCGCGATCGCCTTGAGGGCCTCGATCGGGTCATCCGAGCCCGCGCTCGTCGCGAGGGTGTGGATGGTGACGTGGTCCATGGTCGTCAACCGTAGTTGACGCGCGCGACAGTGTCAACTTGAGTTGACAGGGGGTCATCGGCCGAACGTCGTGGTGACGCCCGGCGAGTAGAGCACGGAGTCGGGCGCCCGGCCCGCGAGCGCCGGAAACCCCGCTCTGGCCAGCAGTTCGTCGTCGAGCGACTCGAGCGACGCCTCGAACAGCGGCCAGGGCTCGTGGCGGTTGCGCAGGCGCACGGTGCGACCGCGCACGCGGGAGAAGAGGGCCCAGCGGGCGGTGAGGAAGTCGGCCGTCGCGTCGTCGACGACGGGGGCGGATGCCGCACGTGCGACGATCCGGGTGGAGGCGTGCGCGCCGGTGTGGTGGCGTCCGCGGAACTCGAGGCGGTCGCCGTCGCGCTCGAGCGTCGTGCGCGACCAGACGTAGGGCAGCGCGAACAGGACTCGCGCGGTGAGAACGGCGGCGAGCCTGGACGCGTCGAGCGACACGAACACGACGCCGCGCCTGCCCTCGCCGTCGACCGCGTACAGGCGCACGTTGATCTCGACGAAGTCGCCGAAGTACGGCACCGGCGGGCTGCCGAACACGGTCGCCCGGTCGAGCACGAACGGGATCAGCCCCACCCACGACGAGCCGTCGTGCACGTCGGGCGTAAGACCGGAGGGCAGCAGCGGTGCGACCTCGGCGGCATCCACTCGCCAGTGCAGGAAGACGAGATCCGACCAGCGCTGGCTCGCGACGGAGCGGGTGGCGAGCGGCGGCGCGACACTCGTGATCGGTTCGGGATCGAGGGGCATGCCGCCACCCTATGTCGCCCGCCGCCAATAAACTCGGTGTCGTGCCAGCGCCTGTCATCACCGCCACCGCCTTGACCAAGAAGTACAAGGACTTCGCCGCCGTCGACGGCATCTCGTTCGAGGTGGCGCCCGGAGAGTCGTTCGGGCTGCTCGGACCGAACGGCGCGGGCAAGTCGACGACCATGCGCATGGTCGGGGCGGTCTCCACCCGCACCGGCGGCGACCTGCGCATCCTCGGGCTCGACCCCGACGAGCACGGCCCCGAGATCCGGTCGCAGCTCGGCGTGGTGCCCCAGGCCGACAACCTCGACCAGGAGCTGCGCGTGCGCGACAACCTGATCGTCTACGGGCGCTACTTCGGCATCCCGCGCGCCGTCGTCGCCAAGCGGGCAGACGAGCTGCTCGAGTTCGCGCAGCTCGCCGACCGCGCCAAGGCCAAGGTCGACGACCTCTCCGGCGGTATGAAACGCCGGCTGACGATCGCGCGGGCGCTCGTGAACGACCCGAGGATACTGCTGCTCGACGAACCGACCACCGGCCTCGACCCCCAGGCACGCCACGTCCTCTGGGACCGCCTCTTCCGTCTCAAGGAGCAGGGCACGACCCTGCTGCTGACGACGCACTACATGGACGAGGCCGAGCAGCTCTGCGACCGGCTCGTCGTGGTCGACAAGGGCGCGATCATGGCGGAGGGCTCGCCGGCCGAGCTGATCCGCGCCCACTCCAGCCGGGAGGTGCTCGAGGTGCGCTTCGGCTCCGACCGCAACGCGATGGTCGCCGAGCAGATCGCGGGGGTCGGCGACCGTATCGAGGTGCTACCCGACCGCATCCTGGTCTACAGCGCCGACGGCGAGGCCGAGCTCGCCCACCTGCTCCGCGAGGGGCACGCGCCGATCACGAGTCTGGTGCGGCGCTCCAGCCTCGAAGACGTCTTTCTGCGGCTCACGGGCAGGACGCTGATCGAATGAGCGCACAGACGGTGTCGTCGAACCGCTCCGCCATGGCGGGCGGCGCCAGGGCGCGGCGGCTGGGGTCGTGGTACGTCGCCGAGCACCGGCTGCTCGACATGCGCGCCTACGCGCAGACGATCGTGGCGACGAGCATCGGCAACCCGCTCGTCTACCTGTTCGCCCTCGGCGTCGGGCTCGCGAGCCTCGTCGACGCGAACCTCGGCGACGGCGGGGGAGGCCAGGTGAGCTACCTGGTGTTCGTGGCCCCGGCGCTGCTCGCCGCCGCGGCGGTCACCGTGGCGACGGAGGAGTTCACCTACCCGATCCTCGCGGCCTTCAAGTGGAACCCGATCTTCTCGGCGATGCGCTCGGCGCCCGTCTCGTCGGCGCAGATCGCGAACGGAACGATCATCGCCGTCGCGCTGCGCATCATCGTCACCTGCGCGATCTACTTCGCGGTCATGGTGGCGTTCGGCGCCGTGCCGTCACCCCTCGGAGTGTTCGGCATCCTCACCGCGTCGGCGACCGGCGTCGCGGTCGGCGTCGTCATCATGGCGTACACGTCGACCGTCGAAGAAGACAAAGGGCAGATGGCGATCATCATGCGCTTCATCATCACGCCGATGTTCCTGTTCTCTGGCACGTTCTTCCCGCTCTCGCAGCTTCCCGTGTACCTGCAGTGGATCGGCTGGATCTCGCCGCTCTGGCATGGAACGGAGCTCGGCCGGGTTCTCGCCTACGGCCTCGCCGAGCCGATCTGGCTCACGGTCGCCCACGTCGCGTACATCGGCATCATGCTGCTGGGCGGATGGCGCGCGGCACAGGTGATCATCACGCGGAGGCTCGACAAGTGACCGCCGCGCCCACCTCGCCCGTCGTCGTGCCAGCCGCCCGCGGCTCGCGATTTCTCGGCTCGCTCTACGCCGGCAACTCGCGGGCGGTCATCGGCCGCGGCCTGCTCGCGACGAAGAGCAGCAACTACTGGGTCGTGCTCAGCGGGTTCTTCGAGCCGATCTTCTACCTGCTCTCGATGGGCATCGGCCTCGGCGCGCTCGTCGGCACGGTCGCGACGTCGACCGGGCAGGAGGTGCCGTACGCGGCCTACATCGCGCCGGCCCTGCTCGCGGTCTCGGCGATGAACGGCGCCGTCTACGACTCCACGTGGAACGTCTTCTTCAAGATGAACTACTCGAAGCTGTACGAGGGCATGCTGAGCACGTCGCTCGGCCCGCTCGACGTGGCGTTCGGCGAGATCCTGCTGGCGCTGTTGCGCGGCGCGCTCTACGCCGCGGGGTTCATGGTGGTGATGCAGGCGCTCGGGCTCAACCTCGCCTGGACCGCGCTGCTGGCCCTGCCGGCCGTGCTGCTCATCGCCTTCGGCTTCGCGAGCCTCGGCATGGCGGTCACCTCGTACATGAAGACATTCCAGCAGATGGACTGGGTCAACTTCGTGCTGCTGCCGATGTTCCTGTTCTCGGCGACGTTCTACCCGCTCTCCGTCTATCCGGAACCGATCCAGTGGGTCGTGCAGGCGCTTCCGCTGTGGCACGGCGTCGAGCTGGTGCGCGGGCTCACCACGGGCGCGCTGAGCGTGGCCATGCTCGGACACGTGCTCTACTACGTCGTGATGATCGCGGTCGGGCTCGTCTTCACGACCAAGCGGCTGCGCGCGCTCTTCCTCGACTGACGTTCGCGCCGGGTCAGTGCTTCCGGTCAGTCCTGCGGGTCTATGAGCGCGCCGTCGGCCAGTCTGACGGTGTGGTCGGCCATGGCCTGCAGCGAGGGGTCGTGGGTGGAGACGATCGCCGTCATGCCCTCCGCGCGCACCACGGTCTGCAGCAGTGCCATGATCTCCGCGCCGCTCTCGGCGTCGAGCTGGCCCGTCGGCTCGTCGGCGATGAGCAGCCGCGGCGAGTTCGCCAGCGCCCGCGCGATCGCGACGCGCTGCTGCTGGCCGCCCGAGAGCTCGCCCGGCCGTTGCGGGGCCTGGGCGCCGAGCCCGACGAGGTCGAGCAGGTGCGCGACCCGCTCGGTGCGCGCCTTCGAGGGCAGCCCGCGCAGGCGGAGGGGCAGGCCGACGTTCTCGGCGGCCGAGAGCATCGGCAGCAGCCCGAAGGTCTGGAACACGAACGCCAGCTGGTCTCGGCGAAGGGCGGTGCGGGCGCGCTCGTCGAGCGCCGTCACCTCGATGTCGTCGACGACGACCGTCCCGCTCGTCGGCTCGTCGAGGCCGCCGACGCAGTTGAGCAGTGTCGTCTTGCCCGACCCCGACCGGCCCACGAGCGCGGCGATCGTGCCGCGCGGAATGCTGAACGACACGTCGCGCAACGCGTGCACGTCGCCGCCGGCCGAGCTGTAGGTGCGGCTGAGGTCGCGCACCACGACCATCGGGCTCGCCGTCGTATCGATGCTCATTTCGGCTCCACTTCGCGGGCACGGTGGGGCTCTCGCGCACGGTCGGGCCACACGCCCACGTGGTCGCTCTCCAGATCGAGCCGCACGCGGCTGCGCAGACCCAGCGCGGCGCGGTACTCGGCGGGCAGCTGCAGCCTGCCCGCACGGTCGAGCATCGCATACTCCTCGGCGATCACCGCCGAGTCACCCCACATGTCGATCTCGGTGCGCCGCACCACCTCCGACGAGGTCCTCCCGTCGCGGATCGCCACGGTGCGCTGCACCTGCCCCGAGACATCCGCGTCATGGGTCACGATCACCACGGTCGTGCCGAAGCTCTCGTTCGCCGTGCGCAGCGCCGCGAAGACATCGGCGCCCGTGGCGGTGTCGAGCTCACCCGTCGGCTCGTCGGCGAACAGCACCTGCGGACGATTGGCGAGCGACACCGCGATCGCCACGCGCTGCTGTTCGCCTCCCGACAGCTCTCCCGGGCGACGGGCGGCCTTAGCCCCCATGCCCATCGCGTCGAGCAGTTCGGCCGTGCGCCGGGTGCGTGCCCGCGAGCGCACGCCGGCGAACGACATCGGCAGAGCCACATTCTCGGCGGCGGAGAGGTAGGGGAGGAGGTTGCGCGACGTCTGCTGCCAGATGAAACCGACGACGGATCGGCGGTAAGCGAGACGGTCGGCCGCCGACATCCGCAAGAGGTCCCAGTCGCCGACGCGGGCGCGCCCCGCGGTGGGCACGTCGAGCCCGGACAGCACGTTCAGCAGCGTCGACTTGCCGGAACCGGATGCCCCGACGATGGCGATCATCTCGCCCCGGTCGACGAGCAGGTCGAGGCCCTGCAGCGCCTGGACCTCGATCTGCTCGACCTGGTAGATGCGCACCACGTTGTCGCACACGATGAGCGCGTCGGCCCCGAACTCCGAGGCCGATCGCGGTTTCGCGTCTGTCTGCAGCGTCATGTCGTCTCTCCCACTCTCAATACGTCTCCGGGCCGGTCGCGGCGGTGCGCCACGACGTCGACCACGATCGCGGCCGCGCACAGCGCGAGACCGCCCGCCACAACGAGAACCACTGTCACGGCATCCACACTCAGCGCCGGCTCGGCGAGTCCGCCCGCGAGGATGCGCAGGCCGATGGCCGGCGCCACCGTGAACAGGATCGCCGCGCTGGCGACCGCTCCGCCCACGAGGGCGGCGACCACGAGCGGCGCGAGCTCGGCGACGGCGAGTAGCCAGCCGAAGCCGCGCCGCACACCGAGCGTGCGCAACAACGACAGGGAGCGCGACCGCGACCGCGAGCCGGAGGCCACCGTCGTGACGAGCGCGATCGCCGCGAGCAGTGCCACGGCCGCGGCGGAGAGCTGCGTCATCCGGTCGACTCCCTGCACCAGCGGTTGGTCGCGTCGCTCCTCGAGCCAGGCGGTGCGTGAGACCGCCTCCGTCGTGCCGGAGGCCGAATCGGCCGCGGCGGCCGCCCCCTCGCCCATCACGAGGAGCGTGCTGGCGGGCAGTTGCTCGTCCAGCCGTTCGCTGAGCGTGTCGAGCTCGGCGTAGACGAAGGGGGCGTCGAGGTAGCCGTCCGGGCCGCCGTCGAAGGTGCCGACTACCCGGGCCGTGAGGCGGTCCTGGTCGACGACGACGACCAGCCGGTCGGTGTCGACGCGAGTGGCCAGCCGCGCGTCGATCAGCACGGGGAGCGAGTCGTCGGTCGTCGGCGCCGCGGCCAGGGCGTCGAGCGCCGAGCCGTCGGGCACCGTGCCCGCGGGGAGCAGGTCGGCGACCGAGGCGAAGTCGGCATCGACAGCCACCATGGTCGCCAGGGCCGACGCCGCGCCGCTGTCGACACCCACCGAGGTGAGCACGAGCTGGGTGCTGGCCGCGGTGACGCCCGGTTCGCTGCGTGCCTGCCCGGCCGTCGACGCGTCGAAGACGCCCTCCGCCCGCGCGTCGGCGCCGATGCGCTGCCAGGACGCGTCGACCTGCCCCTCGCGCACCGTCTGAACCATGAGCGACCCGGTCAGCAGCAGGCCGACCGACAGCGTGAGCGCGAGCAGGGGCAGCACGGCGACCGACCGCATGGCGTGGGCGGCACCGAGCACCCCGACGGCTCCGCGCGAGCGCACGGCGATCGCGGCGGCGACGCGCACCGCGAGCGGCTGCAGCCGCAGCACCACGATGGTCAGCGCGACGGCGAGCAGCAACGGGGACGCGGCCAGCAGCGGATCGGTCCCCTCGGTGCGGGCCTCCACGAGACCGCGGGAGCGCACCGACGCGAGTGAGGCCACCGCCAGCACGACGACGGTGACTTCGAGCACGACGCGACGCACGCGCGCACGCCCGGCGATCAGCTGCCGGTCGCGGCGGTTGGCGGGCTGGCGGCGTCCGCTCCACGCCTCCCTGGCGACGAGCGCCGCGCGCACGGCCGGGGCGAGAACCGCGATCGCGCAGACCACGGCGAGCGGCGACGGGTCGACGAAAGGCCCGGGCGCCACCAGGGCCGCGACCGCCACGCCGGCGCCCACCCCGAAGACGGCGAGCGCGAGCGACTCGGCCAGCCCGCGCACGGCGACCGACCCCAGCGACGAGCCGCGGGCGCGTTCGAGGGCGAGGTCGGCGGAGCGGCGCCCGACGATCAGCCCGCTGACGAGCAGCATCACCGCGGCGAGGGCCCCGAACAGGCTCGCGATCATGAGCGACATCTGCGCGACGGACGCCGCCGCCCTGTCGCCGTAGCTGCGCATCGCATCGGGGAAGTCGGTGCGCACGTTGACGGTCGCGCCGACGCCCGCGGCCAGGAACCCCGCATTAGCCTCGAGCGCGTCGGTCTCGTCGATGACCGTGGTCACCAGCGCGAAGGTGAACCGCTCCGGATGGAGGGGCAGACGCACCGACGCGTGGATCGGGTCGAACGACAGCGGCTGCACGAGCGCCAGACCCTCGGCGGTGGTGAGCAGGGTCAGCTGCGCCACCGTGCCGCGGGTGCGGGAGTCCTGCAGATCGGGAGCCCACATCGTGGGCAGGTCGCACCACTGCGGGGCGCACCTCGTTCCGGAGTCGGGCTGAGCGGATGCCACGATCCCGACGACGCGCGCGCTGACAGCGTCGTCCGACCCGTCGGTCGACACGCTCGGTGCCGGCACATCGAGCACCGTCCCCGTCGTCAGCGACGCGGCCTCCGCCGCCTCACGGGAGACGACCACCTCGATCTCGGATGCGTCCGCCGACTCCGCGGGCAGGCGCCCCTCGACGATGGTGAGGCCGTCGCTCTGGTCGGGGCCCAGCAGGCCGAACTGCGCCTCGACCCGGGCCGCGTCGGGGTCGGCCACCGCGCGGGTCAGGCGGATGCCGGGGCTGAGAACCGAGACGGAGGGGGCGCCGGACACTCCCGCCAGCCCGTCGGGCAGGTTCTCCGGCAGCAGCCGGGCGATGTCGGCGATCTTCGGCAGGGACGTGTAGTCGGCCGAGACGTCGGGGTCGCCTACCTGCGCGCGCACGACCAGGTCGGCGTCGGCGCCGACCTCCGCGACGGCGGCACGCGCCCCGCGGTCGACGGTGTCGAGCACGAGGCGCGGCACGGCGACCGCGATGAGGGCGGCGAGGCAGAGCAGGGCGAGCCAGCCGACGAGGAGGGGAGCGTCGCGACGTGCCCGGCGACGGACGAGCAGCCCGGTCGACGCGGCCAGCGAGCGGAGCCTCGTTCCCCACCGCGCACGCGCCGACGACGGACGCCTGCGACGGTCGACGCGCTCGCCGCTCACGGCTGGGCCCCCTCGCGCAGCAGGTGCGCCGGCTCGGTGAACCGCTGCGCGCGTGCCACGAGCGCGACGACGGCGACCAGCACCGCGACGACCTCGACGAGCAGCAGCGAGATCGCGACGGCAGGCACCTCGACCAGTACCGACGGCACGGTGGGCGCCCCGGTGGGCGACACGGCGACGAGGGGGCCGACGAGCCAGGAGAGCAGCACCCCGATCGAGATGCCGAACACCGCTCCGAGTACGCACATCAGCAGCGATTCGGAGGCGATGAGCCCAACGAGACGTCGACGCGAGTAGCCGATCGCCCGCAACTGGGCGAGCTCGAGGCGGCGCGAACGGAGCCCAGCGGCGCTGTGCACGCCGAATCCCACGGCGGCGAGGATGGTGCTCGCGGCGATGGCCACCCAGAGCGCCGCCTGCGTCGCGACGCGCAGCGGAGCCTCCTGCAGCCGCTCGCCGAGCAGCTCGGCGCTCACCGCGACCGCATCGTCGGGCAGTCCGGCCAGATAGGCGCTGGCGGCGCCGGGCGCGACGTCGACCCACCACTCGTCGACGAGGGGACCCGCCGCCCCCGCTTCGACGAGCGAGCGGGTGAGCAGTGTGTCGTCGACGACGGCGAACTCGGGTGCGGCGCCGCCGAGCGCCGGCGCCGGGCCGGCGAGGTCTCCCATGACGGCGGCACCCGGTATGCGGGGTGCGACGGCGACCACGCGGATGGCGGTCGGCACGCCCCCCGTGCGCACGTCGAGCACGCTGCCCTCCGTCGCGCCGAGGCGGTCGGCGAGCGCCTGGTCGACGACGGCGGGCACGGCGACGTTCGGCTGCCAGCCGACCAGCGCGTACCCGATCGCGTTGCTGCTGAGGTCGACCGGCACGGCGACGTCGATGCGCAGCTGCCAGCCCTCCGGCACGCCGGTCGTCTCGGGCGGCCGCGAGGGCCGCGCCTCCGACGACCCGTACCACTCGTCGTCGGCGGAGGGCACGAGAGCGACCGACCCCGGGTCGTCCGTCGTCTCCTCATCCTGATCGGCGGGGACCAGGGCGGCGAGGTCTGCCATGAGCACGTCGGCGAACTCCTCTTCGCGGGCTACCGGCGCGTCGTCGGGGCTGGTGTCGACGAGCGTCGCCTGGAACCCCGCGAAGCGCAGCCCGTCGGTGCGTGCGGCGGCAGCGAGCTCCCCGCGCACCTCGTGCGGCTGGCCGTCGGCGTCGACCCGGCCTAGCGGGATCAGCCGCAGGTGCCCGTCGTCGCCCTCGACGACGGCGGTCATGTCGGCGGCCACGGCGACGAGCGGCGCCGCGGGGTCTCCGATGCGCACGGTGGCGGCGAAGCCGATGGCGCCGTCGGGCATGTCGATGGTCGTCGCGGGATACGGCCGGCTCGAGAGGCGGTCGTCGATCACGTCGCCGCCGAGCGCGCCGAGCCGGCCGTGGGTTATGAGCTCGCGGGAGGCCGGCGTGAGTGCGAGGAGGGAGGCGAGGCTCCCGCCGGCGTCTCCGGGCGAGCCGTCCCTGACGCCGACCAGCATCGGGCGCCGCATCGTCGGCTGTGCCACGTCGCCGTCGGCGCTCGGGGCGACCGAGTCCGTCACGGCCCCGCCCGCCACGACGCGCACGGGCGGCCCGACCGCGAAGGCGGCCTGGTCTGCCTGCGACTGCTTCCACGTCGCGAGAAAGCTCAGGCTGAACGTGCCCACGGCGAGAGTCAGGCTCAGCAGCAGCACGGCGGCCGTCGCACGCTGCGACCTCCGCCCGATCTCCCACGCCGCGAGCGCGACCGTCGCGCCGCGCGCGCCCGATCCCAGACGCTCGAGGATGCGGGATGCCGCGGGGATGAGCCGCACACAGACCAGGGCCGCGGCCACGAGCACGATCGCGGGTCCGGCCACGAGAACCGGGTCGACCGCGAGCGAGCCCGAGTCCTGCACGGGTGTGCGGTACGACTGCAGCTGCCAGTAGGCGAGCGCGGCCAGCGCGACGACCGCGACGTCGATTCCCGAGCGGGCGATCCCCGAGGCGAGGCGCTGGCGCCCCGCGGCCTGGCCGCCCTCGGCGAACGACACGTCGCCGCGCGCCAGCGGCGCCAGCAGCACGAGCACGAAGACGACGGCGATTCCCCCGGCGACGAGCCAGGCGGCGGGCGGGATGCCCGCGTCGGACGGCATGCCCGCGGCCACCATCGGGCCCTGGGCGGCGAGCAGCCTGTAGGCGAGCGAGGCGAGCGGGGGAGTGACGGCGGCGGTCACCGCCGCGATGACGACCGCCTCGACGGAGGCGAGGGCGAGGATGTCGCGGCGCGATGCCCCGCGCGCCCGCATCAGCTGGCGCTCGCCGGACCGCGCGTCGCTGAACAGCCGCGCGAGCTGCGCCATCGCGGCGACCGCGAGCACGCCGAGCAGCAGGCTGATCACCACCACCGTCGACCGGGTCACGATGAGCCCGGATGCGACCGCGCTGACAGCGCTCGCCGCGTCGGTCTCGACGAACACGCTGCCGGCCACGTCGTTGGCGCGGTACAGGATGTCGATGTCGGCGGTCGCCAGATCGTCGAGCAGCGGCTGCAGCTGGTCCACGGTCGCGTTCGAGAAGTCGGGCACGAAGTTCAGGTGGGCGAGGGCCACCGGGATGCCGGCCGCCGCGAGTGCCCCGTCGTCGACGACGAGCGGCCCGAAGACGACCGTCGGCTTGTAGAAGCTCGTGAACGGGTTGGGGAACACCGGGTCGTAGCCCGACGCGGCGAGACGGTCGAGCGCCCAGAACTCGTCGACGGGGTCGTTCGGCTCGTACACGCCGGTGACGACGGCCGCGACATCCGCCTCGTTCGACGCGACGACGAGGGTGTCGCCGACTCCGATCGCGAGCGCCGCCGCGGCGGCCGACGGGATGGCGACCGGCACGGGCCCGTCTGCGGGGGGCGCCGCCGGCCAGTCGCCCGCGGTGAGCGTCGCGGCCTGGGTGAACCCGTCGAATTCGCCGAAGTAGGCGAGGGTGGGAGTCGTCGGCTCGACCGGGGTGGCCGCGATCGTGCCGACGGGCAGGTACTGCGACACGGCGCCGCCCACCGACGTGGTCGTCGCTGCCGGTCCGAACACGTCGTCGACCGCCGCGGTCACGGCCGCCCGGGTGTCGGCCAGCCCGATCGCCGGGTCGAGCAGCCGCACGTCGAGATCAGTCTGATCGGTCGGGATCGCGGCCAGGGCGCCGCGCACCCCGCTCTGCTCGGTGGCGGCCACGAGCAGGCTCAGCGTGGTGACGAGGACGCTCGCGAGCACGGCGACCGCGACGACGCCGAGCAGCAGCTGCCACTGCGCACGGGTGCGGCGCACGGTCGTGCGGAGGAGCCACGAGACACCGCCTCGGGGGCGCGCGCGGCGAGCGCCCGGCCGCCTGCCCCCCGGCGCGATTCGCCCTGCTTGATCTCTCACGTCGGTCGGTGCTCCGTCATCGTTGACCCGGCCTCAGGAATGCGGCACGAGCATACGATACAGCCATCGCCGCCCGCCGCGTCCCCCGACCGAAAACGAAGGACTTACGGGGCGGATGCCGGTGCGAAACACGTTTCGCGCGGGGTACGGGCGCGATGTCCTTCGTTTTCAGAACCGCTGATAACGCAGAGACCGCAGCGCTCCGCGGCAAGCCGCGACGCGGGTCAGGCCCGCAGGTCGCGCAGGATCACCGCGGTCGCCAGGGCCGCCTCGGCCGCCTCGGCACCCTTGTCCTCCTTCGAGTCGGCGAGGCCGGCGCGGTCGAGACCCTGCTGCTCGTCGTCGAGGGTGAGCAGTCCGAAGCCCACGGGCTTTCCCGCGAGAAGGCTCGCCTGCGTGAGGCCCGTGGTCGCGGCATCCGACACGTATTCGAAGTGCGGGGTGCCGCCACGGATGATGACGCCCAGCGCCACGACCGCGTCGGCTCCCGCGTCGAGCGCGGCGCGGGTCACGACGGGCAGCTCGAAGCTGCCCGGCACGCGGACCACGGTGACGGATGCGCCGGAGGCGTCGAGCACACGACGTGCCCCCGCGAGGAGTCCGTCGGCGATCTGCGTGTGCCACTGGCCGGCGACGATCGTGACCTTGAGGCCGGTTCCGTCGGTGATGATCTCGGGGGATCCTGCGCCGCTCATATGGTTGCACCTTTCTTGCCCGCGAGGATCGCCTCGTCGAGGATTGCGTTACTGGGGAGGATGTGGCCCATGCGGTCGCGCTTGGCCTCGAGGTAGCCCTCGTTGAAGGTGCCAACGCCCACGACGAGCGGAACCTGCTCGGTGACGGTGATGCCGTGCTCGGCGAGCTGGCGCAGCTTCTCGGGGTTGTTGGTGATCGCGCGCACCCGTGAGATGCCGAGGTCGGCGAGGATCGCGGCGGCCGCTCCGTAGTCGCGTCCGTCGATCGGGAAGCCGAGCGCGAGGTTGGCGTCGAGGGTGTCGAGCCCGTCTTCCTGCAGGCGGTAGGCCTTGAGCTTGTTGATGAGGCCGATGCCGCGGCCCTCGTGGCCGCGCATGTAGATGACGATGCCGCCCTCGGCCTGGATGGCCTCGAGCGCCGCGTCGAGCTGCGGACCGCACTCGCACTTGAGCGATCCGAACGCCTCGCCGGTGAGGCACTCGGAGTGCACCCGCAGCAGCGTTCCGTCCGTCGGTTCGCCGGCGATGACGGCGAGGTGGTCGTAGCCGGTCATGCGGTCGCGGTACGCGCGGAAGCGGAAGGAGCCGTGCGTGGTCGGCACGGTGGTCTCGACCTCGAACAGCACGCGGGAGGTCTCGGGGATGTCGACGGCGAGCGGCACGTCGGCGTCGTGGTGCGTCGCGTTGAGGTAGTCGACGAGCGCCTCGATGGTGATCACCGGCACGCCCTCGCGCTCGCCCAGCTCGATCAGCTCGGGGAGGCGCATCATCTCGCCGTCCTCGGCGACGATCTCCGAGATCGCCCCGACGGGGATCAGCCCGGCGAGCTTGAGCAGGTCGACCGTTGCCTCGGTGTGGCCGTCGCGCTCGCGCACCCCGCCCTCCACCGCGCGCAGCGGCATGATGTGGCCGGGGCGGTGCAGGCTCGTCGGCACCGACTCGACGTCGGCGAGCACCCGCAGGGTGTGCGCGCGGTCGGAGGCGCTAATTCCGGTGCTGATGCGGTTGGCGGCGTCGACCGAGACCGTGTAGTTCGTTCCGCGCGGGTCCTGATTGTCGGGAACCATCACCGGCAGCTCGAGCCGGTCGGCGATCTCGTTGGTCATCGGCGCGCAGATGAACCCCGACGAGTTGCGCACGAGCCAGGCGAGCCATTCCTGGCTGGCGAACTGGGCGGCGAGCACGACGTCGCCCTCGTTCTCGCGGCTCTCGTTGTCGACGACGATGACGGGCCTCCCGGCGCGCAGCGCGTCGAGTGCGGTGGCGATGTCGGCGAGGCTCATAGCGAGCTCCTGTCGGTAGTCGGAATGGCCGAGACCGCGAGCATGCGCTCGACGTGACGGGCCAGGATGTCGGTCTCGATGTTGACGCGATCGCCCACTACGCGGGCGCCGAGGGTCGTCGCGCTGAGCGTCTCGGGGATTAGAGACACCTCGAACCAGTCGTCGCCGACGGCGCTCACCGTGAGCGAGACTCCGTCGACCGCGATCGATCCCTTGCGGGCGACGAGGCTCGCGACGTCGGGGCTGAGGCTGAACCGCACCACGCGCCAGGCGCTGCCGTCGTCGATGGCGAGAACGGTCGCGGTGCCGTCGATGTGGCCTTGCACGATGTGGCCGCCGAGCCGGTCGCCCACCATGGCCGCCAGCTCGAGGTTGACGGCGTCGCCCACCGCGACCCCGCCGAGCGTGCTCATCGCGATGGTCTCTGCCATGACGTCTGCGGTGAACCAGTCCGGTCCCTGGTCGACGACGGTGAGGCACACGCCGCTGACGCTGATTGAGTCGCCGTGTGCCGCGTCGGCGGCGGCGAGAGGCGCGCGCACGGTGATGCGCGCCGCGTCGACGCCCGCCTCCCACGCGGTGACCGAGCCGAGCTCGTGGATGATTCCGGTGAACATCTAAAACCTCTCGCTGGTTGAGCTTGCTTGCCCTGAGCTTGTCGAAGGGGCCTGTCCTGAGCCTGTCGAATGGGCGGACGCGCGGGCGGTGACCAGGAGGTCGTCGCCGAGGCGTTCGATGGAAGTGATCCGAAGACGGCGCTGCTCGCCGATGGTGGCGACGCCGATGTCGCCGACGGAGGTGCGCGGGCCGCCGATCAGGGTGGGGGCCAGGTAGACGAGGTACTCGTCGACGAGGCCGGTCTCGATGAACGCGCTCGCGAGCTGCGGGCCGCCTTCGACGAAGACACGGCGGATGCCACGGCCGTACAACCCCGCGAGCACCTGTTCGAGGTCGCGGGAGTGCGTCTCGATCAGTCCGGCCGGATGGTCGCGCAGTTTCGCCCCCTGCGGCACGGGCCGCGTGCCGATCACGACGGGCACCGGCTGGTGCGCCAGCAGCTCGCCCGCGTCGCCGCGCGCCGTGAGGGAGGGATCGTCTGCGAGCACCGTGCCGGTTCCCACGACTACCGCGTCGCTCTGTGCGCGCTGCTCGTGCACGCGCTGGCGTGCGGCGGTGCCGGTGATCCACTGGCTGGTGCCGTCTGCCGCGGCCGCCCGGCCGTCGAGGCTCGACGCCCACTTCACGCTGACCCACGGGGTGCGACGGCGGGCGGCGACGAGCCACGGCTCGATCGACGCGGCGACCTCGTCGGCGAGCACGCCGGCGACGACCTCGACGTCCGCCGCGCGCAGGCGGTCTGCGCCGCCGGCCGAGTTCTCGCCGGGGTCGGAGACCGCGTAGACGACGCGGGAGACGCCGGCGTCGATCAGCGCGGTGGAGCAGGGGCCGGTGCGGCCCGTGTGGTTGCACGGCTCGAGCGTGACGACGGCGGTCAGGCCCGTGGCATCCGTCACCCGCGAGAGGGCGTCGACCTCGGCGTGCGGAGTGCCCGCGCCGCGGTGCCAGCCCTCGGCCACGACGGTGCCGTCGGAGTCGACCAGCACGCACCCGACCTGCGGGTTGCCGCCGTAGAGGGGACCGTGCGCCGAGAGTGACAGCGCGTGGCGCATGGCGCGTTCGAGCGGCGCGTCCTGCTGTGGTGCCGACTGTGTCATCCGGTGTCCCTAGATTCTTCTTCGAGAAGACGGACTCCGGGCTTTTCAGGTCGCGAATGACCCACATCGTGGCTGCCCACGATGCTCGTGCTTCCTCCTATCCGGACTGAGAGATCTCGCGATCTCATTACCGTCGGTCCCGGAATTCCACCGGGTCAGCCACGGCCGGGCTCTCGCCTGACCGCAGGTCGCGGACTATCACCGCCGGTTCGGACTTTCACCGACCCCGGAGCACGTTACTGCTTACGAGTGTATCCAACTTGGGATCGGCGCTGACTATTCCCGTGACCCTCTGAGTCGCTGGGCGGTGTCCTCGGTGAGCAGGGTTCGGGCGGCGAGCTCGTCGAGCACGAGGTCGGTGATCATGCCTGCGGCGAGTGCGCCCCGCAGCGCGGTGATCTTGGATGCGCCGGAGACGACGCAGATGCGGCGGGCGACGGCGTGCATGACCGAGGGGTCGGGTCCGGTCGACCGGGCGTTGAGGGAGATGCCGTCGTAACTGCCGTCGAGCCGGTAGAACACGGTGGCGATGTCGCCGACGACCTGGGCGGCCTCGAGAGAGGCGAAGTCGTCGGCGTCGAGGTAGCCGCCGGCGTAGACGTGGCTCGGCACCTCGGAGAAGGTCGAGCCGACGCCGAAGAGGGCGACGTCCATGTGGCGCTGGATGTCGAGCACGCGTTTCGTGGTGCGCTCGCGCCACATCGCGTCGCGCGTCTTCGGGTCGTCGAAGAAGGCGGGAACGGGAAACTGCTGCACGGGCGCGTTGAACGCCTGGCCGAACCGGCGCAGGATCTCGCTCGCATAGTCGATGCCGGTGGTCGAGGTGTTGCCCGCCCCGTTGAGCTGCACGATGCGCGAGTTGTGCGTCTCCTTCTTCGGAAGGTGCCGGCTGACGGCGTTGATGGTGGCGCCCCAGGCGATGCCGAGCGTCATGTTCGAGTCGAAGTAGGGCGTGAGAATTCGTGCAGCGGAGAGCGCGACGCGCTCGAGCCGGTCGATGTCACTGGTCGAGTCGGGAACGGGCACGACGTGCGCGTTCACCCCGAACCGCGTGCGGAGGTCGCGCTGCAGCACCGAGAAGCGGTCGAGCGGGGAGATCACACGGATCTCGACCAGCCCGTGCTCCCGTGCGTAACTGAGCATGCGGGAGACGGATGACCGCGACGTGTGCAGCTCTCGGGCGATGGCGTCCATCGTGAGGTCCTGCAGATAGTAGAGCTGCGCGGCCCGCAACGCGTCCCGCGACTTTTCGGGCGTCACCTCGTCGGGTACCGGCGCGGAGACGGGGGCTTGCACGTTTGTTCACTCTCCTTGATCATTTGAGTTATCGATTCCAGTATGGAGGTAATCGCCCTGGCGACAGTGTGACTCTGACGAGATCGTTCACGACAGTCAGACCGCACCACACCCGAAAGTGACGCAGAAGTGAAGTCTCGAGAGTCGATGCCGACCGGCGAAGCCCGTACCGAAGTGACAGCCCTGATCGAGCGCCCGCGCGCCCAGGTGCTCGTGATCGGCGGTGGTATCAACGGAATCGCGACCTTCCGTGATCTCGCGCTGCAGGGAGTCGACGTCGCCCTCGTCGAACGGAACGACTACTGCTCGGGCGCATCCGCCGCCTCGTCCCACATGATCCACGGCGGCGTCCGCTACCTCGAGAACGGGGAGTTCCGGCTCGTGCGCGAGTCGGTCACCGAGCGCAACGGCCTGCTGCGCATCGCGCCGCACTACGTGAAGCCGCTGCAGACCACGATCCCCATCTACTCCACCTTCAGCGGCATCCTCTCCGCGCCCCTGCGCTTCCTGACCCACAAGTCGGGAGCCCCGAAAGAGCGCGGCGCCCTGCTGATCAAGGTCGGGCTGATCATCTACGACTCCTTCTCGCGCGACGGCGGCAGCGTTCCCCGCCACGTCTTCGTCGGCCGTAAAAAGTCGCTCGCCACGCTGCCGCAGCTCAACCCCGGCATCAAGTACACCGCCACCTACTTCGACGCCTCCGTGCACGAGCCGGAGCGTCTGGCGCTCGACGTCCTGCATGACGGCCTGGCCGCCGGCGACCACGCCCGCAGCAGCAACTACGTCGAGGCCGTCGGCTCCACCGACGAGGGAGTGGTGCTGCGCGACACGCTCACCGGCCGCGAGTTCACCATGAAGGCCGACGTCGTCGTCAACGCGTCCGGACCGTGGACAGACCTCACGAACGAGGCGCTCGGCGACTCCACCACCTACATGGGCGGAACCAAGGGATCGCACATCGTGCTCGACAACCCCGAGCTGCTCGCCGCAACAGCGGGCCGGGAGATGTTCTTCGAGCACAAGGACGGCCGCATCGTGCTGATCTACCCGCTCAAGGGCAAGGTCATGGTCGGCACCACCGACCTCGAGGCCGACATCCGCGAACCCGCCGTGTGCACGAGCGAGGAGATCGACTACTTCTTCGACCTCATCGGCAACGTCTTCCCGAAGATCGCCGTCGACCGGTCGCAGATCGTGTTCAGCTTCTCGGGCGTGCGGCCCCTGCCCCACCACGACGACCTGCAGCCGGGCTTCGTTTCCCGCGACTACCGCATCGTCCCGGGCAAGCTCGGCAAGGCCGACCTGCTCAGCCTCGTCGGCGGCAAGTGGACCACGTTCCGCGCCCTCGCCGCGCACATCAGCACCGAGGTGCTCGCCCTGCTCGGCACGCCGCGCACCGTCGACACCAAGAACCTCGAGATCGGCGGCGGGCGCAAGTACCCCCGCACCGCCGAGGCGCGCGAGAACTGGGTCACCGCTCAGTCCGGCTTCGTCGGCAAGCAGCGCGCGGGCGAGCTCTTCGAGCGTTACGGGACCCGCGCGAGCGAGGTCATCGACGCTATCGACAGCGGCGAGGACGCCCCGCTGCGCAACGCCCCCGAATTCAGTGTGCTCGAGATCGAGCACATCGTCGCAACGGAGTCGGTCGTGCACATCTCCGACCTGCTGCTGCGACGCACGAGTCTGGCCTTCGCGGGGGATGTCTCCGTGGAGCTGCTGGAAGAGCTAGCCGAGATCGCCGCCGGCGTTCTCGGTTGGACGCAAGAACGCCGGGCTGACGAAATACGTCACGCCACGGCGCTGTTGGCCTCGGCTCACGGGGTGCGTCTGACGCACGCCGGCGATCTGGCGACTCAATAGCGTCACGGTGCAGTTTTCTCCTGAGAGGTCAAAGTGGACAATCTAGGTTTAATTTTTCTTTCCGAAGTGGTCGGAACGGCGCTGCTCACCCTGCTGGGTTGCGGTGTCGTAGCTAACGTCGTGCTCGGTAAGAACAAGGGCTTCGGCGGCGGCTTCCTGATGATCAACTTCGGTTGGGGTCTCGCGGTCTTCGCCGGTGTCACGGCGGCCTACTACTCGGGCGCACACCTGAACCCGGCCGTCACGCTCGGCCTGGTGGCCAGCGGCGCCGATCTCTCCGTCACCGAGGTGTTCGTCTACCTGGGTGCCGAACTGCTCGGAGCGTTTATCGGAGCCGTGCTCTGCTGGGTGGCGTACAAGCAGCACTTCGACGCGGAGGAAGACCCCGCCTCGAAGCTCGGCGTGTTCTCGACCGGCCCCGCGATCCGCAGCTACGGCTGGAACTTCATCACCGAGGTCATCGGAACGTTCGTACTGGTCTTCGTCGTCATCGGCTTCGGCCGCGTGGGCGACGCCGACCTGTCCACTCCGGCCGGTCTCGCCGCCCTCGGCGCCCTGCCGGTCGCCCTGCTCGTCGTCGGTATCGGCGCCTCCCTCGGTGGACCGACCGGTTACGCCATCAACCCCGCCCGTGACCTCGGCCCGCGCATCGCGCACGCCATCCTGCCGATCCGCGGCAAGGGAACGAGCGACTGGGCGTACAGCTGGGTCCCGATCGCCGGACCCATCGTCGGTGGTGTGCTTGCCGGACTGGCATCCATCCCGCTCCTTCCCCTCCTCTAGCCACACCCGATTCACACAACTGCATTTCCACAAAGGAGTGAAATAGTTCATGACCAAATACGTAGTAGCCATCGACCAGGGGACGACGAGCACGAGGGCGATCGTCTTCGACCACTCGGGTTCGATCGTGTCGTCCGGACAGCTCGAGCACGACCAGATACTGCCCCAGGCGGGCTGGGTCGAGCACGACCCGGAGCAGATCTGGCGCAACACCCGCGAGGTCATCGGTCAGGCGCTGTCGAAGGCCGACATCACCCGTCACGACGTCGAGGCCGTCGGCATCACCAACCAGCGTGAGACCGCTGTGGTGTGGGACCGCAACACCGGTAAGCCGATCTACAACGCGATCGTCTGGCAGGACACCCGCACGCAGTCCATCGTCGACCGTCTCGCGGCCGACGGCGGAGTCGAGCGCTTCAAGCCGACCGTGGGCCTGCCGCTCGCAACCTACTTCTCGGGAACCAAAATCGTCTGGATCCTCGAGAACGTGCCCGGCGCACGCGAGAAGGCGGACGCGGGCGAGCTGATGTTCGGAACCACCGACTCCTGGGTGCTGTGGAACCTCACCGGCGGAACCGACGGCGGCGTGCACGCCACCGACGTCACCAACGCGTCGCGCACCCTGTTCATGGACCTCGAGACGCTGTCGTGGGACGAGGAGATCCTCGGCATCTTCGGCGTTCCGCTGTCGATGATGCCCGAGATCCGTTCCTCCTCCGAGGTCTACGGAAACGTCGAGTCGTCGTCGCTGCTGCGCGAGGTGCCGGTCGCCGGCATCCTCGGCGACCAGCAGGCCGCCACCTTCGGCCAGGCCGCGTTCGAGGCGGGCGAGTCGAAGAACACCTACGGCACCGGCAACTTCCTCATCTTCAACACCGGTGAGGAGATCGTGCACTCGAAGAACGGCCTGCTCACGACGCTCGGCTACAAGCTGGGCGACGCCAAGCCGCACTACGCGCTCGAGGGCTCGATCGCCGTCACCGGCTCGCTCGTGCAGTGGCTGCGTGACAACCTCGGGATCATCAACTCGGCCCCGGAGATCGAGGCGCTGGCCGCCACCGTCGACGACAACGGCGGCGCGTACTTCGTGCCCGCGTTCTCCGGTCTCTTCGCGCCGTACTGGCGTCCGGATGCCCGTGGTGCGCTCGTGGGCCTCACGCGTTACGTGAACAAGGGCCACATCGCCCGGGCCGCCCTCGAGGCGACCGCGTTCCAGACGCGCGAGGTGCTCGACGCGGTCAACGCCGACGCCGGTGTCGACCTCGAAGAGCTCAAGGTCGACGGCGGCATGGTGGCCAACGACAAGCTGATGCAGTTCCAGGCCGACATCCTCGGTGTGCCCGTCGTGCGCCCCGTCGTCGCGGAGACCACCGCGCTCGGCGCCGCCTACGCGGCTGGCCTCGCCGTCGGGTTCTGGAAGGACCTCGCCGACGTCGCCCAGAACTGGCAGGAAGACAAGCGCTGGACGCCGAACATGGAGCCCGCCGAGCGTGAGCGCCAGCTGCGCCTCTGGAAGAAGGCCGTCACCAAGTCGATGGACTGGGTCGACGAAGACGTGAAGTAGCCTCCTCCAGCAACAACCAGGGGCGTCGCCGGTGTGGTCCGGCGGCGCCCCTTTTGCGCGCCCGGGCTGGGTGGCCAGTTGTGCCCGGTCGGGCCGGGGTCAACCGTGCCGAAGTGGCCACCTGGCGGGGTGTGCCACGGCGAAGCATCCGGAATGACGAAGGCCAGCAGGTGGACGCGCGCTTTAAACGCAGGACGGCCCGCACCCCGAGGGGGCGCGGGCCGTCCGGCGCGAGGCTGCGGCGACTTACACGTCGTAGTCGATGTCGCGAGTCTCCTTGCTGATGATCAGCGCGACGAGCGTGATGACCGCGGCGAGGCTCAGGTACAGGCCGACCAGCACGGGGCTGCCGTCGGCGACGCCGAGCAGGGTGAGCGCGATCGTCGGCGCGAGCGCGGCGCCGATGATGCTCGCCACGTTGTAGCTGATCGCGCTCCCGGTGTAGCGCACGTTCGTCGGGAACAGCTCGGGCAGCACGGAGCCCATCGGGCCGAAGGTGAGCCCCATCAGGGTGAACCCGATGATGAGCAGCGCCATCACGCCGATGACGCCGGCACCGAACAGCGGCACGAACAGGCCGCCGAAGATGATGATGCCGATCGTGGTGACGATGAGCGTCTTGCGGCGTCCGTACTTCTCGGCCAGCGGGCCGGCGACGAGGGTGAAGATCCCGAAGAACACGCAGCCGATGATGAGCATCACGAGGAAGTCGTTGCGGGTGTAGCCGAGGCCGGCCACGAACGTGCTCGCGTCGAACTTCTTGCCGCCGGCCTCTGCTGCTGCGGCGGCCGCCTCGACGGTCTTCGCCGTCGTGCCGTAGCTCAGCGTGAACGCGGTCATCAGGTAGAAGAGCACGTAGGTGGCGAGCATGATGAACGTGCCCAGGATGAGCGGGCGCCAGCTCGTCTTGAAGACGCGCGCCAGGGGCAGCGTGGCCACCTCGCCGCGCTCGACGGCCTTGGTGAAGACGGGCGTCTCGATGAGCTTGAGGCGCACGTAAAGCCCGATGATCACGAGCAGCGCCGAGGCGACGAACGGCACACGCCATCCCCACGACAGGAAGTCCTCCTGCGAGAGGTTGATCGACAGGATCAGGAACACGCCGTTGGCGATGATGAACCCGATCGGTGCGCCGAGCTGCGGGAAGGTGCCGTAGATGGCGCGCTTGCCCGCCGGGGCGTTCTCGGTCGCGAGCAGGGCGGCACCGCTCCACTCGCCGCCGAGGCCGACGCCCTGTGCGAAGCGCATGACGACCAGCAGCGCCGGCGCGAGGATCTCCCAGCCCGGTGTGAGCGCGGTCGGCAGCAGACCGATGATCACGGTCGCGATGCCCATGGTGAGCAGCGAGGCGACGAGGGTGCCCTTGCGGCCGATGCGGTCGCCGAAGTGCCCGAACAGGATCGACCCGATGGGGCGGGCGATGAACGCGACGCCGAAGACGGCGAACGACGCGAGCTGGCCCGCGACCGGGTTGTCGCTCGGGAAGAACAGGGCGGGGAACACGAGGACGGCCGCCGTGGCGTACACGTAGAAGTCGTAGAACTCGATCGAGGTTCCGATGAGGCTGGCGAGGATCACGCGTGAACGCGGATTGACGGGTGCTGCCGGTGCGACAGTGGCGTCGACTTGTGACATGGAGAGAACTGCTTCCGAATGAAAAACGAGCGTGGAGATCTGGGGATGCGCGAGTGGCACAGAAGAGAGGGACGCCGCTTGTAGCAGCCCGACTACCCTACGCCTGTCGGGCGAGCAGCGCGGGAAGCTCCCGCAGGCCGGCGATGATGCGAACCCCGGATGCCGCGGCCCGCTCCTTCTCGTCGTCGGTGGCCGTGCCCTTCCTGTCGAGCCACACGCCGGTGAGCCCGGCTGAGGCGGCACCGATCGCGTCGGTCTCGAGCCGGTCGCCCACGTACGCTGCGGCCGAGGGGTCGACTCCGAAGCGCTCGCACGCGTACCGGAAGATGTGCGGGTGCGGCTTCGCGACGCCCACGTCGCCGCTCGCTATCGTGAGCTCGATGCGGGCGGCCAGCCCCGTGGCATCCATCTTCTGCTTCTGGAAGGGCAGCTCGGCGTTGGTCACGACGCCGAGACGCACGCCGGGGATCGCGGCCTCGAGCGCGTCGAGCGCGGGTAGGGCGTCGTCGAAGAGCACCCAGGCGCGCTGGTACTCGGCGATGTAGCGCCCGAACCAGTCGTCGGCGTCGGTGTCGTTCGACAGGTCGATGCCGTAGGGCTCGACGAACCCGCGGGCGCGGTGGCGGCGCTGCTCGCGGTAGTCGACCTCTCCCGCGAGGTAGCGGTGGTAGTGCTGCTCCTCGAGGGCGTACCAGCGGGCGAGCTCCACGGCGTCGTCGGCCGCGGCGAGGGCCCCGCCGTGGGCGGCCCGGTACGCCGCGACTCCGCTGGCGACCGCACGCGAGTGGGCGAACAGGGTGTCGTCGAGGTCGAACAGCACCAGGCGCGGGGTCATAGCGGCCAGCCGTCCTGGATCTCGCGGTCGTCGCCGCGCAGCAGGCTCGCGTGCCAGGTGTCGAGCCGGCGGTCGCGGTGCACGACCGACTGCCGCATCGTCCCCTCGAAGTGGAACCCGGCGCGGCGGGCGACGATCGCCGACGCGGTGTTGCCGATGAACGACTCCCAGTGCACCCGGTCGAGGGCGAGCCCGAGCGGGTCGAAGGCGTACTCCATGAGGGTGGCGAGCGCCTCGCTCATTATCGACTGGCCGCGGTGCTCCTTGCCGAGCCAGTAGCCGACCGTGGCGGAGGCGAGCGGCTCGTGGCGCAGCTCGATCACGCCGAGCAGGCTGCCCGACTCGTCGCGGATGGCCCAGAGCGTGAGCGCGGTGGAGGTGGCCGCGTCGGCGGCGTAGGCGGTGACGAAGTACTGCGCGTCGGGGCGCGTGTACGGCGAGGGTATGTGCACCCAGCGTTGCACCTCGACGTCTTGGCAGTACCGGTAGATCGCGTCGCCGTCTGCGGGCAGCAGCGCGTCGAGGGTCAGCCGCTCGGAGCGGATCGTCGGGGTGATCATGCGCGCGGGAGGAAGCCGACTCGGTCGTAGACGGTGGCGAGGGTCGCGTCGGCGATCGCCGCCGCCTTGTCGGCACCGCGGGCGAGGATGCGGTCGAGCTCGGCGGGGTCGTCGAGCAGCTCGAGCGTGCGCGCGCGGATCGGCGCGAACGTCTCGACCACGACCTCGCTCAGGCCCGTCTTGAAGTCGCCGTAGCCGCGACCCGCGTACTCGGTCTCGATCGAGGCGACCGTGCGCCCGCTCAGCACGGAGTAGATGGTGAGCAGGTTGGAGACGCCCGGCTTGGATGCCACGTCGAAACGCACCTCGCCGTCGCTGTCCGTCGTGGCCGACTTGATCTTCTTCGCGCTCTTCGCCGGCTCGTCGAGCAGCCAGATGACGCCCTTGTCGGTCGACGCCGACTTGCTCATCTTGTTGGTCGGCTCCTGCAGGTCGTAGACCTTGGCGGTGGCCTTCTGGATCTGCGCCTCCGGGATCACGAAGGTCTCGCCGAACCGCGAGTTGAACCGGGTGGCGAGGTCGCGGGTGAGTTCGACGTGCTGGCGCTGGTCTTCACCGACCGGCACGGTCTGGGCGCCGTAGAGGAGGATGTCGGCCGCCATCAGGGTCGGGTAGGCGAAGAGCCCCAGGGTCGTGGCATCCGTGCCCTGCCTGGCCGACTTGTCTTTGAACTGGGTCATCCGCGCCGCCTCGCCGTAGCCGGTGAGGGTGTTGAGCACCCAGGCCAGCTGCGGGTGCGCCGGAACGTGCGACTGCACGAACAGGGTCGACAGCTCGGGGTCGATGCCCGCCGCGATGTACTGGGCGGCCGTGCGCCTGGTCGCCTCGCGCAGCTCGCGGGGATCCTGCGCGACGGTGATCGCGTGCAGGTCGACGACGCAGAAGATGGCGTCGTGGCTGACCTGCATCTGCTTCCACTGCAGCAGCGCGCCGATGTAGTTGCCGATCTGGAGCGAGTCGGCGGAGGGCTGCATGCCGGAGAAGAGACGGGGCTTGGTGGTCATGGAGTCCAGTCTTCCAGACGTTCGCGCCCAGAGCCTGTCGAAGGCTTGCCCTGAGCCTGTCGAAGGGCGCGCTTCGACAGGCTCAGCGACAGGCGGCGGCCCTAGATCGCGTAGTCGACCACGACCGGCGCGTGGTCGCTCCAGCGGGTGTCCCATGCCGAGGCGCGGTCGACCGCGTAGTCGGTCACGGTGGCGGCGAGCGCGGGGGTCGCCAGCTGGTAGTCGATGCGCCAGCCGGTGTTCGTGTCGAAGGCCTGGCCGCGCTGCGACCACCACGTGTACGGGCCGTCGACCTCGCCCGCCCACGTGCGGCCGACGTCGACCCAGCCGAGGCCGGGGCCGGTCGTGCCGTCGACCGCCTCGACCGGGGCGCCGGCCTCGCCGAAGAAGCGGTCGAAGTATGCCCGCTCCTCGAGGAGGAAGCCCGCGTTCTTACGGTTGCCCTTCCAGTTCTTGATGTCGAGCTCGCGGTGGCCGACGTTGAGGTCGCCCACGATGAGCGCCAGCTCGCTGTGTTCCGCGATCTCCGGCATGCGCGCGGTCATCGCGTCGAGGAACTTGTACTTCTCCACCTGCTTGGGGGTTCCGACGTCGCCGGAGTGCACGTAGGTGCTCACGACCGTGACGATCCTGCCGCCGACCTCGTAGTCGGCCTCGAGCCAGCGTCCTGCGCTGTCGAACTCCTCGGCGCCGAGGGTCACGCGGTGGATCGACGCCTTGTTGCGGCTGGCGATCGCGACGCCCGCACGGCCCTTGGCGGTGGCTGCGTCGTGCAGGATGTCCCACTCGGGCCCGAGCAGCTCTTCGACGATCTCGGTGGTGGCGCGCACCTCCTGCATCGCGAGGATGTCGACCCCGCGCGAGTCGAGCCAGTCGCCCATGCCCTTCTTGTAGGAGGCACGGATGCCGTTGACATTGACGGATGCGACGCGAAGGGGAGTGGGCATTGCCCCATTTTACGAGGGGCCACCGTCATCGGCCGGCCGACGCCTGCGCCTGAACAGCCGGGCGAGGCCGCGGGGCTCGCGCGCCTCGTCCGCCAGCCGCTCGAGCTCGAGCTCGGCGATGCGTTCGCTCTCGGCCCGCTCCTTCGCCGCGGCGACGGGGTCTGCGGCGATTCCGGCGTCGTCCATGCCGACCGAGATCCACGCGGCGCACACGAGGATCACCTGGCAGACGAGGTTGAGGAAGATGAGCACACCGGCGAGGATCGCGAACGACGCGATGAGCGGGTTGTTGGTCGCGCCGCCGAGCAGCAGGGTTCCGAGCTGCTTCAGGGCGCCGAGCGCGACACCGCCGATCAGCGCACCGCCCGCGAGCCGTCGGAACGGGATGGGGATGCCGGCGAGGATCCGGTACAGCGCGGCGAGCACCGCCGTGTCGATCACCAGCACGATGATCAGGCCGGCACCGCGACCGACCACGGTGCCGACCGTCGACTCCGCCCCGATGCCGGTGACGGCGAGGATCCAGGAGAGCAGCGTGGTGCTCACGGTGGAGAGTACCGTCGAGACGATGAGCGCCGTGCCGAAGCCGAGTGCCAGACCGAGGTCTTTCAGCTTGAGCAGGAGGAAGTTCGTGGTACTCGGCGCAATCGCGAAGATGCGCCGCACGGCGTCACGCGCCGAGGCGAGGAAGCCGATGGCGGTGAGGATCAAACCGACCAGGGCGATCGCCCCTGTCCAGTTCAGGATGCCGGCCGAGAGCAGGTCGTCGGGGTCGATCGCGCCCTCGGCGGTGCTCGACTCGATCAGCCCGGGAACGGCGGCGGCGATCGTGTCGATGAGCGACTCGCGCAGCGCCGGGTCGCCGACGATCACGATGCCGATGATCGAGAACCCCACCCAGAGGCCGGCGAACGTCGCGAACAGGCCCTGGTAGGCGAGCCCCGACGCCATGAGCGGGCCGCCGGTCGCCCCGTAGTGCAGGAAGACCCGGGCGGGCTTGAGCTTCATGGCCCTGGCGATCATGCCCGGTATGCCCGTCGGCGGGGCTTCGGGCTGGTTGGTCGACATGCCCCAATCGTAGCCAGCGACCGCTTTCCGTCAGCATTGCCGCGGGCCCTTGCCATCACGGCCGGGAGGGGTTAGCTAACGGTCGAGCGACGGGCGCTTGGGGTCGAATCTCCAGTCGTCGACGAGGTACTGCATCGCGACGGAGTCGTCACGCGCTCCCAGACCCTCCCGCAGGTACAGGTCGTGCGCGGCCTGCAGTCTCTCCTCGTCGAGCTCGACGCCGAGGCCGGGCGTGGTGGGTACGGCGATCCGTCCGTTCTCGATGCGCGGCGGGTCGACGGTGAGGTTCTGGCCGTCCTGCCAGATCCAGTGCGTGTCGATCGCGGTGGGGTTGCCCGGTGCGGCGGCCGCGACGTGGGTGAACATCGCGAGCGAGACGTCGAAGTGGTTGTTGGAGTGCGAGCCCCAGCGCAGCCCCCAGTCGTCGCAGAGCTGGGCGACGCGCACCGATCCGGCCATCGTCCAGAAGTGCGGGTCGGCCAGGGGGATGTCGACGGCGTTGGAGCGCACGGCGTGGCCGAGCTCGCGCCAGTCTGTGGCGATCATGTTGGTCGCCGTGGCGAGCCCGGTGGCGCGCTTGAACTCGGCCATCGTCTCGCGCCCGGAGTACACGCCCTCCGCGCCGACGGGGTCTTCCGCGTAGGCGAGCACGTCGCGGAGGGACAGCCCGACGGCGACCGCCTGCTCGAGCCGCCAGGCGCCGTTCGGGTCGAGCGTCACGCGCGCGTCGGGGAAGCGCTCGGCGAGCGCGGTGACGACCTCGGCCTCCTCCCACGCGGGCAGCACCCCGCCCTTGAGCTTGAAGTCGGCGAAGCCGTAGCGCGCGAATGCCGCCTCTGCCTGGCGCACTATGCCCGCGGCATCCATCGCCTTCTCGTGCCGCACCGACTCCCAGCCGCTGCCGCCGGCCGGCGTGGCGTACGGGAGGTCGGTGCGGGAGGAGTCGCCGACGAAGAACAGGTAGCCGAGGGCCTCGACCTCGTCGCGCTGCCGACCGTCGCCGAGCAGGGCCGCGACCGGCACGCCGAGGTGCTTGCCGAGCAGGTCGAGGAAGGCGGCCTCGAGCGCCGTGACCACGTGGATCGTCGTCCGCAGGTCGAACGTCTGGCTGCCGCGGCCGGCCGAATCGCGCGCCGCGAACTCGAGTCGCACGCGGCGCAGGGTGGCCAGGTGGTCGCCGATGCTCGCGCCGACGACGATCGCCGCGGCGTCGTCGAGTGTGCGACGGATCGCCTCGCCGCCGGGGACCTCGCCGATGCCGGTGTTGCCGTGCGAGTCGGTGAGCACGACGATGTTGCGGGTGAAGTACGGCCCGTGCGCGCCGCTGAGGTTGAGCAGCATGCCGTCGCGGCCGGCGACGGGAACGACGCGCAGCCGTTCGACCGTCGGCGTGGCGACCGTCGAGCCGAGGAGGGCGGTCACCGCTGCGATTCGCCGTCGACGAGACGCCGGATGCCGAGCGGGTTCGACGGCTGGAGCTCGGCCGGCAGCAGGGCCTCCGGAACGTTCTGGTAGCTGACCGGGCGGAGGAAGCGCTCGATGGCGAGCGTGCCGACCGAGGTCGACTGCGAGTTGGAGGTCGCCGGGAACGGGCCGCCGTGCACCATCGAGTGCACCACCTCGACGCCGGTCGGCCAGCCGTTGAACAGCACGCGTCCCGCGCGCAGCTCGGCGATGTCGAGCAGTTCGGCCGCGCCCGGTTCCGCCCCGTCGGTGTGCAGGGTCACCGTCAGCTGGCCTTCGAGGCCGGCGAGGATGCCGGGCAGGTCGGCGACGTCGTCGACGATCACGGCGAGGGCGGCGGGTCCGAAGACCTCGTCGCGCAGGCGCTCGTCGCCGGAGAACGTGGCCGCGTCGGTCACGTAGAGCTGGGGGAGTCCCGGAACGGCCACAGCCGGGTCGGCGGATCCCGCGGCGATCGGTCGCACGCCGGCGTGCTGTGCGAAGGCGCCGGCGCCCGCGTCGAACGCCGAGGCGATGCCCGCCGTGAGCATCGGGGCCGCCCGGGTGGCGGCGATGGCCTCGCCCGCGCCGGCGACGAACGCGTCGGCTCCCGGGCCTGCCACGAGGAAGACCAGCCCGGGGCTGGTGCAGAGCTGGCCGACGCCGGTGAGCACCGAGGCGACCCACTGGGCGCCGAGCGCCGCGGGGTCGTTCTCCAGCCGCCGGGGGAGGACGAATACCGGGTTGATGCTGCTCATCTCGGCGAAGACGGGGATCGGCTCCGGCCGGTCGGCCGCGGCGCGGGTGATCGCGACGCCTCCGGAGCGGGAGCCGGTGAAGCCCACGGCCTTGATGCGCGGGTGGGTGACGAGCGGGATTCCCACGGACTCGCCGGTTCCGTAGAGCAGCGAGAACACGCCGGGGTGGAGCCCGTTGGATGCCACGGCCGACGCGATCGCGCGCCCGACCAGCTCGGAGGTCCCGGGGTGGGCGCTGTGCGCCTTGACGATCACGGGGGCGCCCGCTGCGAGGGCGGCCGCGGTGTCGCCGCCGGCCACCGAGAAGGCGAGCGGGAAATTGCTGGCGCCGAACACGGCCACCGGGCCGAGGGGGATCTTGCGCAACCGGATGTCGGCCCGAGGGAGCGGCGTGCGGTCGGGAAGCGCGGAGTCGATGCGCGCGGAGTGGTAGTCGCCCTGGCGGAGGACGGTGGCGAACAGGCGCAGCTGGTTCGAGGTGCGCGCCGTCTCGCCGAGCACGCGGGCGGCGGGGATGCCGGTCTCGGCGGTGACGCGGTCGGTGAGGGTCTGGCCGAGGCCGTCGATGTTGTCGGCGACGGTCTCGAGGAACACGGCGCGGGCCTCGGGGCTGGTCGCACGGTAGGTCGCGAACGCCTCCCATGCCAGCTCGGCCGCGTGGTCGACGTCGGCGGCCGAGGCGAGGCGGTAGACCGGATCGAGCGTCGCACCCGACCGCGGATCGACGGCGGCGACCTCGCCGACCCCGCCCGTGGCATCCGTCCCGCCGATGATCGACGTTCCGGTCAGCGTGCCGGACCGTGCGGGAGTTTGTGCGGTCGTGGGAGTCATTTTCTCAGCCTATGAAGCGACCGATGCTCGTCCAACATGAATTTCGCATGCGTTGATGCCCGCGCTGCATCGGTCACTCGTCGGGCGTCAGGTGCATGAGCATGTCGAGCGCGGGCCGGAGCGCCGGATTCGTGTTGTCGTCGGCCCACGCCACACTCAGCCCGACGCTGTTGAACTTGTTCATCGGCGCGCGGGTGTCGAGATCCTTGAAGACCACCCCGTCAGGGGCGAAGCGGCGCGCGGACTCGGGCACAAGCGCCACGCCCAGGCCGGCCTGCACGAGTGCGAGCAGCGCCGGCACCTGGCTCGCGTACTGCACGATCGTCGGGGCGACGCCCGCGGCGGTGAAGAGGGTGAGCACGAGGTCGTGGAAGTAGCGCGCCTCGGCGGGCGCATAGGTGAGCAGACGTTCGTCGGCGAACTCGATGAGCGACATCGCGCCGGGCAGCGTCGCGATACGGCTGTCGGCGGGTACGGCGGCGATCATCCTCTCGGTCGTGATCGAACGGCTCTGGATGCCGGAGCGGGCGACGATCGGACGGAGCAGGCCGAGATCGACGGTTCCCTTCGCCAGCTCGTCCATCTGGTCGGTCGACACCAGTTCGCGCAGCACGAGGGTGACGTCGGGGATCTGCGCCGCCGCCGTGCGGAGGAACACCGGCAGGGCGCTCTGCGCGGCCATCGCCGTGTAGGCGATCGTGAGTGTTCCTGCGGCGCCGGACGCGACGCGGCGCACGTCGACGGCCGACTTGGCGACGAGGTCGAGGATGCGGCGGGCGTTCGGCAGGAGCGACTGGCCGGCCGGGGTGAGCTGCACGCTGCGCGAGGTGCGGGTGAAGAGCATGGTGTCGAGTTCGCGCTCGAGGATCTGGATCTGACGGCTGAGTGGCGGCTGCGTCATCCGGAGCCGCTCGGCCGCCGCACCGAAGTGCAGTTCCTCGGCCACCGCGACAAAGCACTCGAGCTGGGTGAGCGAGTACATCTATCTACTCCCGGTATCGGTTTTGCCACATTTTGGCTTGGTTGTGAATCAATCCTGACCCTATCGTTCTGACTACCGCAAGTCGAGAGCCGGCGCCCAGGCACCGGTCGCAAAGGAGTTTTTGTGCTCAACGGAGTTCTGTTCTTTCCCGTCACACCCTTCGACGACGACGACAACGTCGCGCTCGATGTCCTACGCGACCACCTCGAGGGCGGCATCGCGTTCTCACCCGGCGGCATGTTCGTCGCCTGCGGCACGGGGGAGTTCCACGCCCTCGCCCCCGACGAGTTCGCCGCGGTCGTCACGACCGCCGTCGGGGTCGCGGCCGGACGGGTTCCGGTCTTCGTCGGCGTCGGCGGTCCGATAGCGCTGGCCCGCCAGTACGCCAGGGTCGCGGCCGACGCGGGTGCCGACGGCATCCTGCTGCTCCCGCCGTACCTCGTCACGGGTCCGACCCAGGGTCTCGTCGCCTACGTCACCGCGGTCGCCGGAGAGACCGCGCTCCCCCTCATCGTCTACCACCGCGGCAACGCGCAGTTCACCGTCGAGACGGCCGTCGAGGTGGCACAGCTCGACACCGTCGTCGGCTTCAAAGACGGCGTCGGCGACCTTGACCTCATGTCGCGCATCGTGCTCGCGGTGCGAGACAGCATCGCCGACAGTGGCAAGCAGTTCCAGTTCTTCAACGGCCTGCCTACCGCGGAATCGTCGCAGGCCGCATACCGGGCCATCGGCGTCGAGCTCTACTCGTCGGCAACCTTCGCCTTCGCCCCGGCGATCGCCGTCGCGTTCTACCAGGCGCTCGAGCGTGGCGACCGAGAACTCGTCGACGCGCTTAGCCGCGACTTCTTCCACCCGGTCGTGCGGCTGCGCGACCGGGTCCCCGGCTACGCCGTGTCGCTCGTCAAGGCGGGTGCCCAGCTCACCGGCATAGCCTCCGGCCACGTGCGGCCGCCGCTGGTCGACATGGCGGCCGGACACCGGGAGGAGCTGGCGGCGATCCTCGCGGCCGGGCTCCGCGTACTCGAAGAGCACGGCATCCCGACCAGCCACCCGGTACTCGCGAGGTAGGCAGCGTGAGCGCGAGCATCCACCCCGCCGGTCCGCATCCGATCGAGAGCATCGTCGTCACGCCGGTCGCGTTCCGCGACCTCCCGTTGCTCAACACGGTGGGGGTGCACGAGCCGTACGCCCTGCGGGCCATCGTGGAGGTCACGACGACGTCGGGCTTCACCGGCCTCGGCGAGACCTACGGCGACGCGCCGCACATCGCGCGGCTCGAGCTCGTGGCCCGGCAGCTCGTCGGGGTCGACATCTTCAACATCGGCGAGCTGCGCCGACGGATCACAGCGACGCTGCGCGGCGACACCACCCGCGGCGGGCACGGGATGAGCGGGATGGTGACGGGGTCGAGCACGCCCGACCGCGTGCTCTCGCCGTTCGACGTCGCGGCGCTCGACATCCAGGGCAAGATCGTCGGGCGGCCGGTGAGCGACCTGCTCGGCGGGGCGGTGCGCTCCGAGATCCCCTTCAGCGGGTACCTGTTCTACAAGTGGGCCGGGCATCCCGGCGCCGACGACGACGCCTGGGGCGCAGCCCTCGACGCCGACGGGATCGTCGCCCAGGCGAAGACGATGGTCGACGCCTACGGGTTCTCGGCGCTCAAGCTCAAGGGCGGAGTGCTGGCGCCCGAGCAGGAGGTGGAGGCGATCCTCGCCCTGCGCCGGGCGTTCCCCGACCACCCTCTCCGTCTCGACCCGAACGCCGCGTGGACCGTCGAGACGGCGGTCGGGGTGGGCCGAGCGCTCGAGGGCGTGCTCGAGTACCTCGAAGACCCGACGCCGTCGATCGCCGGAATGGCTGCCGTGCGTCGCGAGGTGCCGATGCCGCTCGCCACGAACATGTGCGTCGTGAGTTTCGACGACGTGCCAGAGGCGGTGCGCGAGGGAGCAGTCGACGTGATCCTGTCGGACCACCACTTCTGGGGAGGCCTGCGCCGATCGCAGGGCCTCGCGGCCATCACCGAGACCTTCGGCCTCGGACTGTCGATGCACTCGAACTCGCACCTGGGCATCTCTCTCGCCGCCATGGTGCACCTCGCCGCGGCGACCCCGAATCTCGACTACGCCTGCGACACGCACTGGCCGTGGAAGCTCGAGAGCGAAGACGTCATAGTGCCGGGGGTGCTCTGCTTCGACCGGGGAGCCGTGGCCGTTCCCACCACACCAGGACTCGGCGTCGAGCTCGACCGCGACAGGCTCGCCGTCCTGCACGAGCAGTACCTCGCCTGCGGGCTGCGCAACCGCGACGACACCGGCTACATGCAGAGCATCCGGCCCGGCTACGAGCTCGTCAGCCCGCGCTGGTGACCGCCATCGCCGGGAGCCCGCGGGTGCTGGTCACCGACACGATCATGGCGCGTTTCGCGGCCGAGCTCACGGCGCCGCCCACCTCCGCCGAATGGGTCTTCGCTCCCGGGCTCGGCGACGACGAGCTCGTGGCGGTGATGCCCACGGTCGACGTGCTCGTCTGCTCGACGATGAGCACCGCGATGGCGTTCGCCGCCGACCGGCTGCGCCTCGTGCACGTCACCGGGGCCGGGTACGACAAGATCCCCGTCGACGATCTCGGCCCCGGGGTCGCCGTGGCGAACACGTTCCACCACGCGATCCCCATCGCGGAGCACGTGATCATGACCACGCTGATGCTCTCCCGCCGGGTGATCCCCGTCGACCGCGAGATGCGGTCGGGAGTGTGGCGCACCGTCGGCAACGACCCGACCGTGCCGTTCCACCCGGTGTTGCGAGGGCGCACGATCGGGCTCGTCGGCTTCGGCGGCATCGCCCAGGAGGTGGCGCGCCTCGCGGCCGCGCTCGGCATGCGTGTGCGCGCCATCCGCAGCAACCCCTCCGGTCCTGTGCCGTCCGACATCCACGTCGACTGGATGGGCGCGACCGACGAGCTCGGCGCGCTGCTCGCCGCGAGCGACGTCGCGGTGGTGACCGCCCCGCTGAGCGATTCGACCCGCGGTCTCGTCGACGCCGCCGCCCTGGGCCGGATGCGCCCCGGGGCGATCCTGGTGAACGTCGCGCGCGGGCCGATCGTCGACGAGCAGGCTCTCTGCGACGCGCTCACCTCGGGCGGTCTCGGCGGTGCGGCGATCGACGTCTGGTGGGGCGCCCCGGGCGCGGACGCCGCGGCCCCTCCCGCGGTCGCCCGCTTCGCCGGGCTCGACAACGTCGTGCTCACCCCGCACCACTCCGGGCACGCGCGCACCACGTTCGAGCAGCGCGCCGCCGACATCTCCGCCAACGTCGAGCGCCTCGCCCACGGTGTGCCGCTGCAGAACGTCGTGCGCGCCGCCCGCTAGCCGTGCGCCCGGCTCAGACCAGCTGCGCCGCGATCAGCATCACGGCGCCGAGGCTCGACGCCGCGAGGGCGGTGATGCGCAGCCTCCTCTTGTCGAGCAGCGTGTTCGCGTACCGGGAGAGCGCGTAGCCGGCGAGGACGGCGGGCAGCAGCCAGACCGCCAGGGTCAGAGTCGCCTCGGTGACGGCGCCGAACGCGACGAGCGCGACAAGCGACAGCGACGACCCGACGAGGAAGAACGCGGCCATCGTCCCGCGCAGCTGCGGGCCGTCGAACCGCTGCCAGATGAGCGCCATCGGTGCGCCGCCGATCGAGGTCGAGGTGCCGAGGATTCCGGATGCCGCGCCGGCCGAGACGAGGCCGATCCGCGTCGGGGCCGGCTTCCAACCGACCAGGGAGAGGCCCACCCCTCCCAGCACCACGAGGGCGACGAGCACGGCGAGGCCCTTGGCGGGCAGGACTGCGACGAGGGCGGCGCCGGCGACACTGCCCGGGACGCGGCCGACGAGCGCCCAGCCGGCGCCCGCGAGATCGAGGGAGGCGCGCTCGCGGAGCGCCACGATCGCCGTGACGACGATCGCGAGCATAATCACGATCCCCGGAAGAACGGTCGGGTCGATGAGTCCGATCACGGGGGCTGCAAGCATCCCGAGGCCGAATCCGATCGAGCCCTGCAGCGCCGTGGCGACTACGACAACTCCCGCGATGACGGCGACCTCCCACCAGGTCACGAGGCGCGCGCGAGACGCCCGCTGTCCTCCCCCAGCTCCATCGGGTGATGGCACTCGGCGAGGTGGTCGGGTTCGCCGGCCGGCGAGGAGGGGAGCGGCGCGGTCGTCGCGCACAGCTCGGTGGCCTTCCAGCACCTGGTGCGGAACCGGCAGCCCGACGGCGGATCGAGCGGCGAGGGCATCTCGCCCCGCAGCACGATCCTCTCGCGTCGCCCCTCGACGGCGTCGAGTCGCGGCGACGCCGACATCAGCGCCGCCGTGTACGGGTGGCGGGGCCGCTCGAACACCTGCTCGGCGGTGCCGGTCTCGATGATGCGGCCGAGGTACATCACGGCCACCCTGTCGGCGACGTGCCGCACGACCGACAGGTCGTGTGAGATGAAGATGTAGGCGACCCCGAGCCGCTGCTGCAGGTCGTTCAGCAGGTTGAGCACCTGCGCCTGAACCGACAGGTCGAGCGCCGAGACCGGCTCGTCGAGCACGATGATGTCGGGACCGAGGGCCAGGGCGCGCGCGATGCCGATGCGCTGACGCTGCCCGCCCGAGAACTCCTGCGGAGACTTGCCTGCGTCGCTCGCACGCAGCCCGACGAGCATCAGCAGCTCGCGCACGCGGGCCGTGCGGGCGGCGGCCGTCGGGTAGAGGTCGCGGTGCGTCAGCCACGGCTCCGAGATGATCTCCCCGGCGGTCATCCGCGAATTGAGCGACGCGAACGGGTCTTGGAACACCATCTGCACCCGGCGGCGCCAGGCGAGGAGCGCCTTGCCCTTGAGGGTGAACGGGTCGATGCCGTCGAACGCGAAGCTGCCCTCGTCCGGGCGCTCGAGCATCAGCAGCGTGCGGGCCAGCGTCGACTTGCCGCAGCCGGACTCGCCGACGAGCCCGAGGGTCTCGCCGCGATTCACGTGCAGGTCGATCTTGTCCAGAGCGCACAGCACGTTGTTGCCGTTCTTGGCGGAGGCGACGTGGAAGTTCTTGGTGAGCCCCCGGATGTCGAGCAGGGGGGCTTCGGCGACGTCAGGCAACGGCGAGTTCCTTCCAGAAGTGGCAGGCGACCTCGCGGCCGTCGCCGGTGGCCTGCAGCGCGGGCCTTTCGGCCCGGCACAGCTCGGTGGCGAGCGGGCAGCGGGACTGGTAGACACACCCGGTCGGGATGTCGTGCAGCTCGGGCGGCGACCCGGCGATGGAGGTCAGGTCCTCGCCGCGTTCGGCGCCGACCGGCACGGAGTCGAGAAGGCCCTTGGTGTACGGATGATGCGGCTCGGAGAACACCTCGCGAACCGGCCCGGTCTCGATGACGTTTCCCGCGTACATCACCGCCACGGTGTCGGCCTCCTCGGCGACGAGGGCGAGGTCGTGTGTGATCAACACGATCGCCATGCGGCTCTCCGCGCGCAGGGAGCGCAGCAGATCCATGATCTGCGCCTGCACCGTCACGTCGAGGGCCGTCGTCGGCTCGTCGGCGATGAGCAGTCTCGGGCTCAACGCCACGGCCATGGCGATGAGGATGCGCTGGCGCATCCCGCCGGAGAACTGGTGCGGATAGGAGTTCACGCGGGTCTCCGGCTGCGGGATCCCGACGTGCCCCATGAGCTCGACCGCCTTCGCCTTCGCGGCCTTCGCCGACAGGCCGTGGTGGATGCGGAACGCCTCGCCGAGCTGCGTGCCCACCGTGTAGACGGGGTTGAGCGCGGTCAGCGCGTCCTGGAACACGATGCCCAGCTCGGGGCCGGCGAATTTCAGTCGCTGCCGGGGGGTGAGGGCGGCGAGGTCGGTGCCGGCGAGCGTCACGGAGCCGCCGGTGACGTGCGCGACGGGGTCGAGCAGTCCGGCGATGGCCTTCGCGGTCATCGACTTGCCGCAGCCCGACTCCCCGAGCAGCGCGATGGTGCGGCCCGAGTAGGCGGTGAAGCTCACGTCGTTGACGGCGCGCAGCACGCCCTTCGGGGTGTCGATGTCGACGTCGAGGCCTGAGACCTGCAGCACGACCTCGTCTTCGGCGAGACGGGGCGGTGCGGTCGAGAGACGGGTCTTCGTCGTCATCACTTCACTTCCTTCGGCGACATTCTGGCGATGAAGCGCTTGCGCGGCAGGGTGAGCCGCCAGCGCTGCGCCGGATCGGTGGCGATGCGCAGCCAGGCGGCGAGCATGTTGGCGGCGACCGTGGTGATGACGATGGCGAGGCCGGGGAAGAGCGAGAGCCACCACGCGGTCTGCAGGTACTGCCTTCCCTGCGCCACCATGAGGCCCCAGCTCACGTCGGGCGGCTGGATGCCGATGCCGAGAAAGCTGAGCGACGACTCCGCGAGCATCACGTAGCAGAACTCGAGGGTGGCCAGGGTGAGCATTGTGGGCAGCACCACGGGGATGACGTGGCGGCGGATGATGGCGTTCGGCGCGGTCCCGAAGGTGCGCGCGGCGTCGACGAAGGTACGGCTCTGCAGTTCGGCCGACTCGGCGCGCGCGGTGCGCAGGTAGATCGGGATGCGGGTGAGTGCGAGGATGAGCACGATGTTGGCGATGCTCGGGTTGAAGACGTAGAGCACCACGACCGCGAGCAGCAGCGACGGGAAGCTCATGATCACGTCGCCGATGCGCATCGAGATCGTCTCCCGCCGACCGCGGTGGTAGCCGGCCCAGACGCCCCAGAGCGAGCCGATCAGGAGCGAGATGAGCACGGCGGGAACGGCGACCGACAGCGTTGTGCGCGTGGCGACGACGAGGCGCGCGAGCATGCTGCGGCCCAGCGAGTCGCTGCCGAGGACGAACTGCCATCCGTCGGCGAGGCTGAACGGCGGACGGTTGGTCGCCGACAGGTTCTGCTTCGTGGCCAGATCGCCCATCAACACCGGGCCGAACACCGCGGTGAGGGCGACGAGCACCAGCACGACGGCGGCCGCGGTAGCGAACCGGTCGCGCAGCAGCAGCCGGAACAGGCTTGCCTTCTTATCGGGAAGCGACTCGACGACGTTCAGGGTCATGGCCTGCGTCGACGGCGGAGCGATCGCCCGGCCGCCGGGAGGCAGCTGGGGGTCAGGCAGTTGCGGGGACATGGACTCTGCGCTTCCTCATCGATCCGGCCGGCCGCACCCGAGCATCCAGGAGCGCGTAGAGCAGGTCGATGACTATGTTGAGGGTGAAGATCGAGACCGCGGTGACGAGCACGGCTGCCTGGAGCACGGCGAAGTCGCGCTGCAGGATCGAATCGATCATGAGCTTGCCGATGCCAGGCCAGCCGAAGATGGTCTCGACGACGACGGCTCCGTTGATCAGGCCGACCGCGAGGTCGCCGGCGACGGTGAGCGCGGGGGCCGCGGCGTTGCGCAGGGCGTGGCGGGAGACGACCCTGGTCTCGCTCGCCCCCTTACTGCGCGCGAGCTTGATGTACGGCTCGGAGAGCGAGGAGACCATCGCGCCTCGCACGATCTGCACGAGCACGCCGAACGGGCGCAGCAACAGCGTCGCGATGGGGAGGACCCATGAGGCGCCGCTCGCCACACCCGAGGTGGGTAGCCATCCCAGGGTGATGGCGAACACGAAGATCCCGACGATTGCCAGCCAGAAGTCGGGGATGCTGGCCGCGGCCATCGAGATGAAGCTCGAGACCCGGTCGGCCAAGCCGTTCGGCTTGAGGGCGGCCCAGCTGCCGACGATGACCGCGAGCACGACGGCGAGGAGCATGGTGACCCCGGCCAGCTGCAGTGTCGCGGGGAAGGCGCGGAGGGCCATGGTCGCGGCGTCCTCGCCGGTGCGCAGCGACGTTCCGAAGTCGAGGCGCAGCACCCCGCCGATGTAGTTCGCCATCTGTATCCACAGCGGGTCGTCGAGGCCGTTGCGCGCGGCGAAGTCGTCGCGCATCTGCTGTGTGGCGTTCAACGGCAGGTACAGGCTGGCGGGGTTGCCGGTCAGCCGGGCCAGGGCGAAGACGCCGAGCACGACGACGACGAGCGGAACAGCGCTCGACACTATCCTGCGTCTGAGGAAGGTCCACATGAGCTACTCCGCTCGTCGATCGGTCATCTGTCTGGCCGTGCTGCCGGGGCGGGCGCTCAGCCGGCGGGGACGAAGTCCGCGAGGCGGATCTCGTCACCGGTGGCGGCGTCGGGGGTGTAGTCCACGGTCGTGGCGAGACCGATCTGTCCGACCATGTGGGCGATCGTCGCGAACTGCACGATCTCCTCGTTCTGGTAGGCGAAGATCTCCTCGTACGCCGCCGCTCGCTCGTCGCCCGATTTGAGCCCGGCGTCGGCGAGCATCGTGTCGAACTCGGGCGTGCCGAAGGTGCTCTGCGCGCCATCCGTCGTCATGTACTGGTCGACGGTGAACTGCGCGTCGCCCGCCTGGTTGCCGTGCTGCACCAGCAGCGCGATCGGGCCCTCGTCGAGCACGAACGGGCGCAGCTGGTACTGCAGCGACTGGCTGGTGTCGACCATGCTCAGCTTCACGGTGAGCCCGGCCTGGGATAGCTGCTCCTGCAGAACCTGCGAGACCTCCGTGACCTTGGGGAACAGCGAGTTGCGTGCGACCAGGGTGATCTCGGTGTCGACGGGCACGCCGTCGGCCCGCGCCTCGTCGACGAGGGCCTTCGCCGCGTCGAGGTCGAACTCCCAGGGCTCGAGCGAGTCGTTGAAGCCGACGACGCCGGTGGGGATCAGCTGGGCGGCGACGTTTGTGCCGTCGGAGTAGAGCGAGCCGAGAATCCCGTCACGGTCGATCGCGTAGTTGATCGCCTGGCGCACCCGGATGTCGTCGAGCGGCGCGATGTCTCCGGAGAAGCGCAGCGCGACGGTCTCGTTGTTCGCGTAGTCGACGCCGAGCTCGCCGGCTCCGTCGTCGGGCCCGAGGCCGACGGCGACGTCGACCTCGTTGCTGGTGAGCATCGCGGCGCGCACCGTGCCCTCCGTGCGCCACTGGTACTCGGCCGAGGCGTAGGCGGGGGCGTCGCCCCAGTAGTCGTCGTTGCGGTCGAGCGTGAGCTTGGTCCCCGTCTCCCACGATGCGACCGAGTAGGGGCCGGTGCCGATCGGCTCGCGCACCTTCTCGGTGACGCTCGTCGACTCCGGAACGATCTCGACGAACGAGAGCCGCAGCGGCAGGATCGGGTCGGGCCGCACCGTCTCGACGGTGAGGGTGGTGTCGTCGACCGCGGTGGCGACGAGGTCGTCGTCGCCGAAGACGTAGCCCTCGACATTGCAGCCCAGGTCGGAGTTGACGGCGCGGTCGATGGAGAAGGCGGCGGATGCAGCGGTGAAGGGTGTTCCGTCGGAGAACGTCACGTCGTCCCTGAGGGTGAACGTCCACTGGTTCTCACCGGTCGCCTCCCACTCGGTGGCCAGCAGCGCCTCGAGCTCGCCCGATGTCGGGTTGCGCTCGACCAGCGGCTCTGTGATGTTCGAGCGGGTGACGATGCCGGTGGCGGTCAGGCTGCCCTCGCACGGTTCGAGGGTCGGGGGCTCCTGGGGGAGCACGATGCGCAGGGTGTCGCCCGCGGCGCCGCCGGTCGAGCCGCCGGAGTTGGCGACCCCGCAGCCGCTCAGGAGGAGCGCGAATCCCGCGGCGGCGGCCGCTCCGACGAGCGCTTTCGACCCTCGTCGGGTAAGTGGTGAAGAAGACATCGTTGGTTCCTCCGGTAGCTGGCGGTATCGGCCCCGTCGGGTGAGTCGGCGGGGTCCACTGCGTCGTTGCGTGATGGTGCTGGTCGATACGCCCTCAGCTTGAGTGCGGCATCGGTGCGCGTCAATAAAGGCGGGCCTGTCTCCGCGCACCGTCGCCGGGGGAGGAACGCCAATACGCCGGGCCGCGCGGTCGTCGTCGGCCGGACAACCCGCGTGCTTTCAGGGCAGGAAGCTCTCTGATGCGTCGAGGGCATCAATCAATGCGAATTTGGTGTTGTTTCGTCATAGATGCCTGCTTAGCGTTCAGGCTGTGACCACAGACATCGAGAGCACAACCGCGTCCGTCCCCGGGGCCCCCGGCACCGTCGGCAGGATCCTCCAGGTCGGAGCGCTGATGCCGCCGCTGGCTCGGGCGCTCGCCGAGCGCTACGACGCGCTCGTGCTGCCGGCCGACGCCGCGCCGTTCATCGCCGAGCACGGGGCCGACATCGGCGTCGTCGTCACCAGCGGCGGCGAGGGCGTTGGCACCGAGCTGATGGCGTCGCTAACCTCGCTGAAAGCAGTCGTCAACTTCGGGGTCGGCTACGACACCACCGACGTCGATCAGGCGAGGCGCAGGGGCATCGTGGTGAGCAACACCCCCGACGTGCTCACCGACTGTGTCGCCGACACCGCCGTGGGCCTGCTGATCGACACGCTGCGACGCTTCAGCGCCGCAGACCGCTTCGTGCGGAGCGGCGGCTGGGCGAGCGCGCGCTACCCGCTCGCGACGAGCATCTCCGGAAAACGCGTCGGCATCCTCGGACTCGGCAGGATCGGCCGCGCCATCGCCCACCGCCTCGAGGGCTTCGGCTGCGTCATCTCGTACCACAACAGGACTCCGGCCTCCGGGGTCGACTACGCCTACGTGTCCTCGCTCCTGCAGCTCGCGCGGGAGAGCGACGTGCTCGTCGTCGCCGCGGCCGGGGGAGACGAGACTCAGAGACTCGTCTCAGCCGAGGTCATCGACGCGCTCGGCGAGACGGGTTTCCTCGTGAACATCGCCCGCGGCTCGGTCGTCGACCAGGACGCGCTCGTCGCGGCGCTCGTCGAGGGGCGCCTGGCCGGAGCCGGGCTCGACGTGTTCGACGACGAGCCGAACGTGCCCGCCGAACTGCTCGCGCTCGACACGGTCGTGCTGCTTCCGCATCTCGCCAGCGGAACGGTCGAGACGCGCCGGGCGATGACCGACCTCACCCTCGCCAACCTCGACGCCTATCTGGCCGACCGCACCCTCGTCACGCCCGTCTGAGCACGGCCGCTGCCGGTCGGGCTTGGGTCAGCCCGCCGCGATCGCCGCTTCGAGATACGGGGCGGTGCGGCTCGATCGGTGCGCCGCGACCTCCGGCGGACGCCCCGCGACGACGAGCCGACCGCCGGCGTCGCCGCCGCCGGGCCCCATGTCGATGACCCAGTCGGCCGCCGCCACCACATCCATCTCGTGCTCGACGACGACGACCGTGTTGCCGGCGTCGACGAGGCCGTTCAGCTGCTCGACCAGCAGCCGGATGTCTGCCGGGTGCAGTCCCGTCGTCGGCTCGTCGAGCAGGTAGAGGGTGTGCCCGCGGCGGGCGCGCTGCAGTTCGGTCGCCAGTTTGATGCGCTGCGCCTCGCCGCCGGAGAGTTCGGTGGCCGGCTGGCCGAGCCGCAGGTAGCCGAGGCCGACCTGGCGCAGCGTCTCGAGACTGCGCGACGCGGAGGGCACGTCGGCGAGGAACACGGCCGCCTCGTCGACGGTGAGCCGCAGCACCTCGGCGATGTTCTTTCCGCCGCGGGCGACCTCCAGCGTCTCGGCGTTGTAGCGCGAGCCGCCGCAGGTCGGGCACGGCGCGTAGCTGCCCGGCAGGAACAGCAGCTCGACCGACACGAACCCCTCGCCGAGGCAGGTTTCGCACCGTCCGCCGGCCACGTTGAACGAGAACCGGCCCGCGTCGAAGCCGCGCTCGCGGGCCGCGTCGGTGGCGGCGAAGGCTGAGCGCACCGAGTCGAACAGCCCCGTGTAGGTTGCGAGGTTCGACCGGGGCGTGCGCCCGATAGCGCGCTGGTCGACGCGCACGACACGGTCGATCGGCTCATGCCCCGTCACATCGTCGATCGTGGTCGCCGTGGCCTCCGTCGTCTCGTCGTCGTCGGGAGACGCGGATGAACCGTGGACACGCTCACGCACCGTGTCGGCCAGCACGTGGCTGACGAGCGTCGACTTGCCGGAGCCCGAGACGCCGGTGACCGCGGTCAGCACGCCCAGCGGCACGTCGACGTCGACGCCCGCAAGGTTGTGCTTCGTGATGCCGCGCAGCCGCAGCCAGCCGTCCGCGTCGCGGGTGCTGCGCGGAGCAGTCGGCGCATCCGTCGCCGGGAACAGGTACGGCCGCGTCACCGAGGCGTCCACGTCGGCCAGCCCCTCGACGGGGCCGCTGTACAGCACGGCGCCGCCTCCCGAGCCGGCGCCCGGCCCCACGTCGACGATCCAGTCGGCGCGGCGCACGACGTCCATGTTGTGCTCGACCACGAAGACCGAGTTGCCCGCGTCCTTGAGCTGCTGGAGCACGACGATGAGCGGTTCGGCGTCTGCGGGGTGCAGCCCGGCTGACGGCTCGTCGAGCACGTAGACCACGCCGAACAGCCCGGAACGCAGCTGCGTCGCGATGCGCAGCCGCTGCATCTCGCCGGGCGAGAGGGTGGGGGTGACGCGGCCGAGGCTCAGGTAGCCGAGGCCGAGGCCCACGAGCACGTCGAGCCGGCCGACCAGGTCGGTGGTGATGGTCACGGCGACCTCCGTCGCCTCGCCGGAGGCCCGCGACGACACGGCCGCGCTCGCCGCGGTGAGCTTCGTGGTCGGGCGCAGGGCGTCGGCGAGGGCGGCGAGGGGCAGGGCGTTGAGCTCGGCGATGGTGCGGCCGGCGAAAGTCACGGCGAGGGCCTCGCGGGTGAGACCGCTTCCGCCGCACAGCGTGCACGGCCCGGTCTCGACGAACTTCAGCGCGCGGTTCCGCTGGGCCTCGCTCTTCGAGTCGGCGAGGGTGTGCATGATGTAGCTCGTCGCGCTCCAGAAGCGTCCCTTGTACGGCTTCGCCACCCTGTCGCGCTGCGGGGTGACCTCGACGACGGGCTGTTCGTCGGTGAACAGGATCCAGTCACGGTCGGCGCGCGGCAGGTCGCGCCACGGCGCGTCGATGTCGTAGCCGAGCCCCGCGACGACGTCGCGCAGGTTCTTGCCCTGCCACGCTCCCGGCCAGGCGGCGATGGCGCCGTCGCGGATGCTGAGCGAGGGGTCGTGAACGGCGGAGTTCTCGGTGACCTCGTGCGCGACGCCGAGCCCGTGGCAGCGCGGGCAGGCGCCGACGGCGGTGTTCGGCGAGAACGAGTCGGATTCGAGCCGTCTCCCGGCGTCGGCCGGGTAGCTGCCTGCCCGGGAGAAGAGCATGCGCGTCGAGTTGGAGAGCGTGGTGAGGGTGCCGACCGTCGACCGCGAGCTCGGGGTGCCTCGGCGCTGCTGCAGGGCCACCGCCGGCGGCAGGCCGGTGATCTCGTCCACGTGCGGGGTGTGCCCCTGCGCGATGAGGCGCCGGGCGTACGGCGCGACCGACTCGAAGAATCGTCTCTGCGCCTCGGCGAAGATGGTGCCGAACGCGAGCGACGACTTGCCGGAGCCGGAGACGCCGGTGAACGCCACGATGCTGTCGCGGGGAACGTCGACGTCGACGTCGTGCAGGTTGTTCTCGCGGGCGCCGCGCACGCGAACGAAACCGGACGAGTCGGGCGGAAGGGCGGCAGAGTCGGCGGAGCTGGACGTCATTGGCTCAACACTAGGTCGGCCGTCCGTGAACGCGGATTCGGGCGCCCGGCATTGACAAAGCCCGTGTCACCGGCGGGTGACACGGGCTTCGTGGGGCGGGAGGCTAGGCCTTGCCGCGCATGATGGCCTGCTTGACCTCGGCGATGGCCTGCGTCACCTGGATGCCGCGCGGGCAGGCCTCGGAGCAGTTGAAGGTCGTGCGGCAGCGCCACACGCCCTCCTTGTCGTTGAGGATGTCGAGGCGCACCTGCGAGCCCTCGTCGCGCGAGTCGAAGATGAAGCGGTGCGCGTTGACGATGGCGGCGGGGCCGAAGTACTGGCCGTCGGTCCAGAAGACCGGGCAGCTCGACGTGCACGCGGCGCAGAGGATGCACTTCGTGGTGTCGTCGAAGCGGGCGCGCTCGACGGGGCTCTGCTTGCGCTCCTTGCCGTCCTTCGTGCCCGAGGAGGCCATGAGGAACGGGTTGATCTGGCGGTACGACTCGAAGAACGGCTCCATGTCGACGATGAGGTCCTTCTCGAGCGGCAGGCCCTTGATCGCCTCCACGTAGATGGGCTTCGTGATGTCGAGGTCCTTGATCAACGTCTTGCAGGCGAGACGGTTGCGGCCGTTGATGCGCATGGCATCGGAGCCGCAGATGCCGTGGGCGCAGCTGCGACGGAACGTCAGCGAGCCGTCCTGCTCCCACTTGATCTTGTGCAGCGCGTCGAGGATGCGGTCGGTGCCGTACACCTCGACGTCGAAGTCCTGCCAGCGCGGCTCATCGTCGACGTCGGGGTCGAAGCGACGGATGATGAGCGTCGCCGTGAAGGTGGGGATGACCTCGGGGGCCGAGGGCTTGTTCTCCATGACTGCGGTACTCATGTCTAGTACTTCCTCTCCATCGGCTGGTAGCGCGTGATGACGACGGGTTTGGTGTCGAGCTTGATGTGGTCGACGGCGTCGGCGGAGTGCGCGTCGCCCGTCAGGTAGGCCATGGTGTGCACGAGGAAGTTCGCGTCGTCGCGCAACGGGTAGTCCTCGCGGAAGTGGCCGCCGCGGCTCTCCTTGCGCGAGAGCGCCGAGTAGACGACGACCTCGGCGAGGTCGAGCAGGAACCCGAGCTCGACGGCCTCGAGCAGATCGGTGTTGAACCGCTTGCCCTTGTCCTGCACGGCGATGTTCTTGTAGCGCTCGCGCAGCCCCTCGATGACCCGGGTGACCTCGATGAGCGTCTCCTCGGTGCGGAACACCTGGGCGTTGCGGTCCATGGAGTCCTGCAGCTCCTTGCGGATCGCGGCGATGCGCTCTGTTCCGTTGGAGTTGCTCAGGGTCTGGAGCATGGTGCGGATGTCGCGTGCCGGGTCCTCCGGCAGCGGGACGAACTCGGCGGTCTTGACGTACTCGACGGCGTTCTTGCCGGCCCGCTTGCCGAACACGTTGATGTCGAGCAGCGAGTTGGTGCCGAGGCGGTTCGAGCCGTGAACGGAGACGCACGCGCACTCGCCGGCCGCGTACAGGCCGGGCACCACGGTGGTGTTGTCGCGCAGAACCTCGGCGGCGACGTTGGTGGGGATGCCGCCCATCGCGTAGTGCGCCGTCGGCAGCACGGGGACGGGCTCGGTGTACGGCTCGACGCCGAGGTAGGTGCGCGCGAACTCGGTGATGTCGGGCAGCTTGGCGTCGATGACCTCTTTGGAGAGGTGGGTGATGTCGAGGTAGACGTAGTCCTTGTTCGGGCCGCCGCCGCGCCCCTCGCGGATCTCGGTCGCCATGCAGCGCGCGACGATGTCGCGGGGGGCGAGGTCTTTGATGGTGGGGGCGTAACGCTCCATAAAGCGCTCGCCGTCGCTGTTGCGCAGGATCGCTCCCTCGCCGCGGGCGGCCTCGGAGAGCAGGATGCCGAGGCCGGCGAGGCCGGTCGGGTGGAACTGGAAGAACTCCATGTCCTCGAGCGGCAGGCCCTTGCGCCAGATGATGCCGACGCCGTCACCGGTGAGGGTGTGCGCGTTCGAGGTGGTCTTGTAGATCTTGCCGAACCCTCCGGTGGCGAAGATGACGGCCTTGCCCTGGAACACGTGCAGCTCGCCGGTCGCCAGCTCGTACGCGACGACGCCGGAGGGCTGGTCGACCCCGTCGACCTTCGTCATCACGAGGTCGAGCACGTAGAACTCGTTGTAGAAGTTGATCCCGAGCTTGACGCAGTTCTGGTACAGCGTCTGGAGGATCATGTGGCCCGTGCGGTCGGCGGCGTAGCAGGCGCGGCGCACCGGGGTCTTGCCGTGGTCGGCGGTGTGGCCGCCGAACCGTCGCTGGTCGATCTTGCCGTCAGGCGTGCGGTTGAACGGCAGGCCCATGTTCTCCAGGTCGAAGACGGCCTCGATGGCCTCCTTCGCGAGGATCTCGGCCGCGTCCTGGTCGACGAGGTAGTCGCCGCCCTTGACGGTGTCGAAGGTGTGCCACTCCCAGTTGTCCTCTTCGACGTTGGCGAGCGCGGCGGCCATGCCGCCCTGCGCCGCTCCGGTGTGCGAGCGCGTGGGGTACAGCTTCGAGATCACCGCCGTGTTGGCGTGCGGTCCGGCCTCGATCGCGGCGCGCATGCCGGCTCCGCCGGCACCCACGATCACGATGTCGTGCTGGTGGTAGTGGATGCCGTCGACGATCGATCCGTCGGCGTACTTGTTGAAGGCTGCTTCACTCATCTTCTGGAACTACGTCTTTCTCCGGCACTGGGCATGACTGATGCGCTGGGCACCACTAAGGCACGGGGCAGAAGCTCGGGAGCAGGTCGAGCTGCTCGGCGGGTACTACGGGGCACGGGTCGAACGTGTAGATCACGAGCGTTCCCAGGAGCAGGAGGACGGCGGTCGAGGCGAAGATGGCGCCGAGCAGGATGCGGCGGACGGTGCGGTTGTACGCGTAGTCGTTCACGATGGTGCGCATGCCGTTGGCGCCGTGGATGAGAGCGAGCCAGAGCAGCAGCGTGTCCCAGACGACCCAGAACGGGTCGGCGAGCTTGCCGGCGACGAATGCGAAGTCGATCGCCTTGACGCCCTCGCCGGCGACGAGGTTGACGAAGAGATGGCCGAAGATGAGCACCAGCAGCACGATGCCGCTGGCGCGCATGTAGATCCAGCCGTACTTCTCCCAGTTGATTCCGCGGCGTGGGCGGCCGGATCCCGAGCGGGGTGCGTCGATGGTCGTCATCGTCAGCCTCCGAAGACGTGCATGAGCTGGCGGGGGATGAAGCCGATGAGCAGCGCTGCCCAGAGCCCGATGACGATGTAGAACATCAGCTTCTGGTGCTTGGTTCCCCAGCCCCAGAAGTCGATGAGGATGATGCGCAGGCCGTTCAGGCCGTGCAGGCCGATGGCTGCGACGAGCGCGATCTCGCCCAGGCCCATGATGGGCGTCTTGTAGGTGTTGATGACCGCGTTGTAGGCCTCGGGGCTCAGCCGGACGAGGCTCGTGTCCAGAATGTGGACGAGCAGAAAGAAGTAGATCGCGACCCCGGTGATGCGGTGCAGCACCCAGGACCACATGCCCTCGCGACCGCGGTACAGAGTGCCCGCCGGTCGTCTCGGAGACTTGATCGTGGGGACCGCGCGCTTTTCAGCCAGGGTTCCCGCCGATTCCTGTGGCACGTAACCCTCCTTGCGGATGATTGGCCGCGCTGCAGCAGATCTCAGCGGGACCGGTGAATGTTCGGTCGTCGAACGTATTCATCCTATGTCGCGACCGCGGACGGCGCTTGTCAGGCAACCCTAATTAGCTCGACCTCAAGATAGTTTTCGGCGCGGCCGCGGCGACGGTCTGCTCGTAGTGGCCGACCAGCTCGCCGCAGACCGCGTGCCAGGAACGCGCGAGCACCGACCGGCGGCCGGCCTCGCCCATGCGCAGTCGCAGGCCGAGATCGCGCGACAGCAACGTCACCGCGGCTCGCAGCCCCGCGTCATCCGTCGGTTCGAAGAGAAACCCGTTGACCCCGTGCTCGACGAGGTCGATCGGCCCGCCGGAGCGCGGCGCGACGACCGGCACCCCGCTCGCGAACGCCTCCTGCAGCGTCTGGCCGAAGGTCTCCTCGCTGCCGGTGTGCACGAAGACGTCGAAGCTGGCGTAGGCGGCGGCGAGCTCGGCCCCGCCGAGACGGCCGAGCCAGGTGACGGGCATGCCCGCGAGGGCGCGGCGCACCGCGGGGGTCGACGGCCCGTCGCCGACGATCGCCAGCCTCACACCGGGCAGGCCACGCAGCGCGGCGAACCGCTCCACCTGCTTCTCGGGGGCGATGCGGCCCACGTAGCCGACGACGACCTCGCCGTCCGGGGCGAGGCGGTCCCGGAGCGCAGTGGTCGCCGGGTCGACGCGGTTGGCCGGGTGGTAGCGCACCAGGTCGACGCCGCGGCCCCAGCGAGCGAGACCGCGGATGCCCGCAGCCTCGAGGTCGTGCATCGAGGCGCTCGACGGCACGAGGGTGAGGGCGGCGCCGTTGTGGATCCAGCGCACCATGCGCCAGGCGAACGCGGTGGCCGCACCCAGGTGGTTGCGCCGCGCGTAGCCGGCGACATCCGTCTGGAAGATCGCGACCGAAGGGACTCCGAGCCGGCCGGCGGCGGCGATCGCCTGGGCGCCGAGCAGGAACGGCGAGGCGGCGTGCACCACGTCGGGCCGGAACGCGGCGATCAGGCGCTGCACGTGCGGGCTGGGGAGCCCCACCGGGAACTGCCGGTAGGCGATCGCCGGCACCTCGTGCACGGGGAACCCGGCGTACTCGCTCGGGCTGCCGGCGGCGGGAACGATCACCATGGCCTCGTGCCCTTCGGCCCGCAGGTGGTCGAGCACTTTGCACACGCTGTTGGTGACGCCGTTGGTAGTAGGGAGAAAACTCTCGGTGACGATCGCTATCCGCATTCGAGATACCTCGCTTCGTGGCCCTGTCACCACGCTAGGAGCGCGGCATGGCGCGGGGATGAATGGGGGGTGAAGGCTCGCGGACGCGCCGAGGTATTAGGTTGGTCGGATGAACGCCACCAGTGAACACCTCGAGCGTTTCTACAGCGTGATCCCCGCCGGCGGCATCGGGTCGCGTCTCTGGCCGCTCTCCCGCGCCGACGCCCCCAAGTTCCTGCACGACCTCACCGGCAGCGGCCAGACCCTGCTGCGCGACACCTGGGACAGGCTCGTGCCGCTGTCGGGCGAGCAGCGGGTCATGGTCGTGACCGGCCGCGCCCACCGGGCGGCCGTCGAGAGGCAGCTCCCCGAGCTCACCGACCCGAACGTCGTGCTGGAGAGCGAGCCCAAGGACTCGTCCGCCGCCATCGGCCTGGCCGCCGCCATCCTCCTCCGCCGCGAGCCCGACGTGATCATCGGCTCGTTCGCCGCCGACCACGTGATCAAAGACAAGCGCGGCTTCCGTCGCTCGGTCATCGAGGCCGCCGCCGTCGCCGAGGCCGGCTACATCGCCACGATCGGCATCACCCCGGCCGAGCCGGCCATCGGCTTCGGCTACATCCACTGCCGTGGGTCCCTCGACGTCTCCGGTGCGCCGAGCGCGCTGCTGGTCGACTCCTTCGTCGAGAAGCCCGACCTCGAGACGGCCCAGGGCTACCTCGCGAGCGGCAACTACCTGTGGAACGCGGGCATGTTCATCTCCCGCGCCGACGTGCTGCTCGAACAGCTCGGCCAGTCGAAGCCGGAACTGCTCGCCGGACTCAACGAGCTCGCCGACGCGTGGGACACCCCGCGCCGCGGTGCGGTCGTCGACAAGGTCTGGCCGGGGCTGGAGAAGATCGCAATCGACTACACCGTCGCAGAGCCGGCCGCGAAAGCCGGTCGCCTCGCCGTCATCCCCGGGGCGTTCGACTGGGACGACGTCGGCGACTTCGCGTCGATCGGAAAGCTGCACTCCGGCGGACGCAAGAAAGACCTGGCCATCCTCGGCGAGAACGCGCGGGTGCTCGCCGACTCCTCGAGCGGCGTCGTGATCAGCCAGACGGGGCGGCTCATCTCGCTCATCGGCGTCACAGACATCGTCGTCGTCGACACCGCGGATGCGCTCCTGGTCACCACGACCGCGAACGCACAGCGCGTCAAGTCGGTGGTCGACGCGCTCAAGCTCTCCGGTCGCAACGACGTCCTCTAGACGATGAGCGCCCGCATCCCGATCGTCATCGACACCGACACGGCGCAGGACGACTGCATCGCTCTGCTCGTCGGTCTGCTCGACCCTGCCGCCGACCTGCGGGCCATCACCATGGTGGCGGGCAACGTCGGCTTCGACCGGCAGATCCGCAACGCCCAGATGACGATGAGCGTCGCCGGTCGGCTGGGCGAGGTGCCGGTCTATCTGGGCTGCCGTCGCCCTATGGTGCGCGAATGGGTCTCGGCGGAGTACGTGCACGGCGACGGCGCGGGCGGGCTCACCATGGACTTCGACGGCCTGGCGCCCGACCCGCAGCACGGCGTCGACGCGCTGATCGCGCTGGCCGCAGCGAGCCCGGGCGAGATCACGGTCGTCTGCATCGGCCCGCTCACCAACATCGCCATGGCGGTGGTGAAGGACCCGTCGTTCGTCGGCAACGTCAAGGCGCTCTACATCATGGGCGGCTCGAACAACGCCCGCGGCAACATCACGGCGGCCGCCGAGTACAACTTCTTCGTCGACCCCGAGGCGGCCAAGACCGTGTTCGACGCGGGGTTCGCCTCGATCACGGTCGTGCCGTGGGCGCCCGTGACGCTCGCCGACGCGGTCTTCTCACGCGAGCAGCTGGCCCACATCGCCCGCATCGACACCCCGCTCGCCCGCTTCTACACGCGCATCGTCGACACCACCCTCGCGTTCAACTTCAGCGTCGGCATCGACGGGTCGACGCACCCGGACTCCCTCACCGCTGCGCTGCTGCTGCATCCCGAGTTCGTCGAGTCGCGAGGCGGGTACGCCGTCGACGTCGAGACCGGCTCGGCCCTCACGCGCGGCTACGCCGCCATGTCGTGGGGAGCGCACGGACTCGCCGAGAACGCCATGGTGATCGAACGCGTCGACGCCGAGGCCTTCTCCGACTACCTCGTCGCGCTGCTCTCGACCGACACGACGCCGAGCCGCCCGCTGCGCTGACCCGGCGGCGGATCGGCCCGGGCGTTTCCGAGACATTTCGGCAGCATCCCAGATTTGTAACGTCTGGGTAGCAGTCGTCAAATATTGCTCGACCCGCTCGTCACAATCTGTAATCTGGGTGGCATCCGCCCTGGTATCGCCAAGGGCACGCATCTGGAGGAAATCTAGTGAACGTAATCACACGCAAGCGTGGTCTCGCCGGCCTGGCGCTCGCCGGCACCGCAGCCCTGTTCCTTGCCGGTTGTGCAGCAGCACCCGAAGAGAACGAGACCGCCGAAGGCGCCTCCGACTACAAGGCATGCGCCGTCTCCGACGAGGGCAGCTGGAACGACAAGTCCTTCAACGAGGCGGCCTACGGCGGCCTGCTCAAGGCGGAGGAAGAGCTCGGCATCGAGAAGGCAGACGCCGAGAGCCAGTCCACCGACGACTTCGAGCCCAACCTCGCGTCGATGGTCGACGCCAACTGCGACATCATCTTCGCCGTCGGCTTCAACCTGATCGAAGCGGTCAACGCCGCAGCGGTCGCCAACCCCGACAGCAACTACGTCACCATCGACGGCTACGTCGAAGACCCGTCGACCACCAACCTGAAGCCGATCATCTACTCGATGAACGAGTCCAGCTACCTCGCCGGCTACCTCGCCGCCGCGTACTCGACCACGAAGGTCGTCGGCACCTACGGCGGACTCCAGATCGACGCCGTCACCGACTTCATGACCGGTTTCTACAACGGTGCCAAGGCCTACGAGGCGGAGACCGGCGAAGCCGTGACCGTGCTCGGCTGGGACCCCACCGCCAAGACGGGCCTGTTCACCGACGGCTTCGGTGACTCCGAGGGTGCCAAGAGCATCAGCGCCGGCCAGATCGCACAGGACGCCGACGTCATCTTCCCCGTCGCGGGCGGCCTGTTCAGCGCCACCTCCGAGGCCATCAACGAGTCCGGCAAGGACGTCGTCTTCATCGGTGTCGACAAGGACATCGCCGTGACGAGCCCCGAGTACGCCGACCAGGTCCTCACCTCGGTGCTCAAGAAGATGACCGACGCCGTCTTCGACGTCATCAAGGAGCAGGTCGACGGAGCCGAGTTCGACTCCGAGCCCTACGTCGGAACGCTCGAGAACGAGGGCACCTCGCTCGCCGACTACGGCACCTTCGACGACAAGGTGTCCGACGAGATCAAGGCCAAGCTCGACGAGCTCAAGGCCGGCATCATCGCGGGCGACATCAAGCCGCTCGGCTGATCTCGCTCCAACACGCACAGCAGTAACGCCGGGGTGGCCGAGTGCCACCCCGGCGTTCTGTGTCCGTGCGTCCCACTTCCGCGCCCCGACCTATACCCGGCCGTTTTACTGGCAGAATCTTGACACGATGAAACTCGAACTCCGTGGCATTACCAAGCGCTTTGGTGCACTCGTCGCCAATGACCACATCGACCTCACGATCGAACCCGGTGAGATCCACTGCCTTCTCGGTGAGAACGGTGCTGGCAAGTCCACTCTCATGAACGTCCTCTACGGCCTGTACAAGGCCGACGACGGCGAGATCCTGCTCGACGACGAGCCGGTTCGATTCACCGGGCCGGGCGACGCGCTCGCGGCCGGAATCGGCATGGTCCACCAGCACTTCATGCTGATCCCCGTGTTCTCCGTCGCCGAGAACGTGATGCTCGGCCACGAGCCGGTCAAGGGCGGGGTCGTGCTCGACCTGCCCGCGGCCCGCGCGCTCGTGCTCGAGATCTCGCAGCGGTTCGGCTTCGACATCGACCCCGACGACCTCGTCGGCGACCTGCCGGTCGGCGCCCAGCAGCGGGTCGAGATCATCAAGGCCCTCGCGCGCGACGCGAAGGTGCTCGTGCTCGACGAGCCCACCGCGGTGCTCACCCCGCAGGAGACCGACGAGCTCATGATCATCATGAAACAGCTCGCCGCCTCCGGCACATCCATCGTCTTCATCACCCACAAGCTCCGCGAGGTCAAAGAGGTCGCCGACCGCATCACCGTCATGCGCCTCGGAAAGATCGTCGCGACCGCCTCGCCATCCGCGAGCACCACGGAACTCGCCTCACTCATGGTGGGCCGCGCCGTCGACCTCACGGTCGCGAAGAACCCGCCGACGCTCGGCGCCGACTCGTTCGTGGTCGCGGGCCTCACGGTGCTCGACGCCAACGGCCAGCGGCTGCTCGACGACGTGACCTTCACCATCCGGGAGGGCGAGATCCTCGCCATCGCCGGCGTGCAGGGCAACGGGCAGACCGAGCTCACCGAGGCGATCCTGGGTCTGCGCTCGGGAGTGAAGGGCTCGGTCACCCTCGACGGCCGCGAGCTCGTCGGCGCATCGGTGCGCGACAGCCTCGACGCCGGAATCGGCTTCGTGCCGGAGGACCGCAAGAAGGACGGCCTCGTCGCCGAGTTCTCGGTCGCCGAGAACCTCATGCTCGACCGCAGCGTCGGCGCCCCCTTCGCGAAGGGGATGAACATCCGCTTCGACTACCGCGAGGAATTCGCCGAGAAGTCGATCAAGGAGTTCGACATCCGCACGCAGGGCACGGAGACCCTCGCCGGCCGCCTTTCCGGCGGCAACCAGCAGAAGGTCGTGCTCGCGCGCGAGCTGTCGCGCGAGCTGCGGCTGCTGATCGCCTCGCAGCCCACCCGGGGCCTCGACGTCGGGTCGATCGAGTTCGTGCACGACCGCATCGTCGCGACCCGCGACTCGGGGATCCCAGTGCTCATCGTGTCGACCGAGCTCGACGAGGTCGTCGGCCTCGCCGACCGTATCGCGGTCATGTACCGCGGCAGGATCGTGGGCATCGTCGACGCGGACACCAGCCGGGCGACGCTCGGCGAGATGATGGCAGGTATCGCAGCATGACCAACCCGACACCGACCATGGTGACCCCCGACCTCGAGCCCGAGGCACCCTCTCGCTGGGCAGTGGCCTGGCGCGAGATCGTGTCCGGCAGCCCGCTGCGCACCCTTCTCGCCATCGTGCTCGCATTCGCGGTGGGCGCGGTGCTGATCATCGTCACCAACCCCGAGTTCCTCGCCTCCGTCGGCTACATCTTCTCCCGGCCGTCCGACGCGATCACCGCGGCGATCGACGCCGTGGTCGAGGGCTACGGCGCGCTGTTCCGCGGCTCGATCCTCAACCTGCAGGGCGACACGTTCGCCGAGGTCGTCCGGCCGCTGACCGAGACGCTGCGCCTGGCCACCCCGCTCATCGCCGCGGGCCTCGGCATCGCGCTGAGCTTCCGCGTCGGCATGTTCAACATCGGCGGCCAGGGACAGCTGCTGTTCGGTGCGGGCTTCGCCGGGTTCGTGAGCTTCCACGTCGACCTTCCGTTCCCGCTGCACCTGCTGCTCGCGATCGTCGCCGGAATCCTCGGCGCCGCCGCCTACGGCGCCCTCGTCGGACTGCTCAAGGCCAAGACAGGCGCCAACGAGGTGATCGTGACGATCATGCTCAACTACATCGCCTTCTACCTGATCACCTACCTGATGCGCACACCCGTTCTGCAGGACCCCGACGCCGGAGGCACGCCGAAGACACCGGCGCCCGACGCCAGCGCCCAGCTGCCCCTGCTCTTCGGCGGCAACTTCGCGCTGCACTGGGGCTTCATCATCGTGATCGGCGCGACCGTGCTCTTCTGGTGGCTGATGGAGCGCTCGACGCTCGGCTACCGTTTCCGCGCCGTCGGCCTGAACCCGAGCGCCGCGCTCACCGCCGGGATCAACGTCAACCGCATCTACATCCTCGCGATGGGCCTCTCGGCCGCCTTCGTCGGGCTCGCCGGCGTCACCCAGGCCCTCGGCCGCACCTCCGGCTTCACCCCGACCGTCGACGCCGGCATCGGATTCGACGCCATCACCGTCGCGCTGCTCGGCGGCTCGAGCGCCGGCGGCGTCTTCCTCGCCGGCCTGCTCTTCGGCGCCATGAAGGCCGGCGGGCCGCAGATGCAGATCGCCGACGTCCCGCCCGAGCTGCTCGGCGTGGTGCAGGGCCTGATCGTGCTGCTCATCGCCGCTCCTCCGCTCGTGCGGGCCATCTTCCGACTGCCGTCCCCCTCGGCCCCGACCGCCGGCAGCCGTCGAACTCGACGCGCGGCCAAGAAGGGCGGCGTGAAATGACGACAGTCACCTCCACCCCCGTTGTCCACACCGTCACCGTCGTGCCGCGCAAGTGGAAGACGGCGATCGCACTGTCGCTGCTCGCCCTCGTCGCGTTCTTCGCGTTCGGAGTCTTCGGCGACGACCGCACCGCGCTGATCGTCTTCTCCGAGCAGACCGACGCGATCATCCTGCCCAACGTGCCCGTCACGTCCATGACGCTGTGCCTCGTGGTGGGAGTGCTGCTGCTCCTGCTCGCCGCCTACGCGGTGTGGCTCACCGTCGGCCGGCGCAAGGTCCCGCTCTGGGTGGTCATCGTCTTCACGATCCTGTTCCTGGTGACCCTGGTCGTCTGGACCGGCGCCGGTTCGAAGGTCCCCGTGGTCTTCCTCATCAGCGGCTCGATCGCCCTCGCCACCCCCGTCGTCTTCGGCTCCCTCGCCGGCGTCATCGGCGAACGGGTCGGCATCGTCAACATCGCGATCGAGGGCCAGCTGCTCGCCGGCGCCTTCGTCTCCGCGGTCGTCGCGAGCGTCACCAACAGCCTCACGCTGGGACTCATCGCCGCGCTCATCGGCGGCGCCCTGGTCTCGATGGTGCTGGCCGTGTTCTCGATCAGGTACCTGGTAGACCAGATCATCGTCGGTGTCGTGCTCAACGCCCTCGTGATCGGGCTGACGAACTTCTTCTACGCCGCGGTGCTCAACGACAACTCGCAGGAGACGAACTTCCCGGGAACCCTGCCGTTCCTGCCGATCCCGTTCCTGTCGAGCATCCCGGTCATCGGCCCCGTGCTCTTCGACCAGCGCATCACGACCTACCTCATGTTCGTGCTCGTGCCGCTCGTCTGGTACATCCTCTTCAAGACCAAGATCGGGCTCCGCATCCGGGCCGTCGGCGAGCATCCGCTGGCCGCCGACACGGTAGGCATCAACGTCAACCGCACCCGCTTCTGGACCGTCACTCTCGCCGGCACGATCGCCGGCCTCGGCGGCGCGGCCCTCACTCTGGGCTCGGTGGGCGCGTTCGTGCGCGAGATGTCGGCCGGCCAGGGCTTCATCGCCCTCGCCTGCGTGATCCTCGGACGCTGGAACCCGTGGCTCGCCGCCCTCGCCGCGCTGCTCTTCGGATTCTCGAAGAACTTCCGCATCTTCGCCGGACAGACCGGCGCCGACATCCCGCCTGACCTCATCGCGATGGTGCCGTACCTCGTCACCCTCGTCGCCGTCGCCGGTCTCGTCGGCCGCGTCGTCGGTCCGGCCGCTGCCGGCAAGCCGTACATCAAGCAGTAGTAGTAAGGAACCCCGCATGCCCGAGATCGACTGGGACGCCCTGCGCGCCGCCGCCAACGACGCGATGCGCAAGTCGTACTCGCCGTACTCGAACTTCCCGGTGGGGGCCGCGGCGCTCGTCTCCGACGGCCGCATAGTCTCGGGATGCAACGTGGAGAACGCCTCGTACGGAGTGGGCCTGTGCGCCGAGTGCGCCCTCGTCTCGGCGTTGCACATGTCGGGCGGCGGCGAGCTAGTCGCGTTCACCTGCGTCGACGGGCACGGCAACATCCTCATGCCCTGCGGGCGCTGCCGTCAGCTGCTCAACGAGTTCTCCGCCGAGGGCATGCTGCTCGAGACCGTGTCGGGCATCAAGACCATGGACGAAGTGCTGCCCGACGCGTTCGGCCCGCGTCAGCTCGCCGAGTACTCGGCCGTCAGCGCCGGTTGACCATGGCCGTCGAACCGTTCGACGTCGTCGACCTCATCCACGCCAAGCGCGACCGCGGGACGCTCACGACCCCGCAGATCGACTGGCTCGTCGACGCCTACACCCGCGGATACGTCGCCGACGAGCAGATGGCCGCGATGACCATGGCGATCTTCCTCAACGGCATGGCGCGCGAGGAGATCCGCGACCTCACGCTGGCGATGATCGCGAGCGGCGAGACCCTGTCGTTCGACGGCCTCGGCAAGCAGACGACAGACAAGCACTCCACCGGCGGAGTGGGCGACAAGATCACCCTTCCGCTGGCCCCGCTCGTGGCATCCTTCGGCGTCGCCGTCCCGCAGCTCTCCGGACGCGGTCTCGGCCACACCGGCGGTACCCTCGACAAGCTCGAGTCGATCCCCGGCTGGCGGGCATCCCTCACGAACGACGAGTTCCACCAGCAGCTGCGCGACGTCGGCGCGGTCGTCTGTGCCGCGGGCTCCGGCCTGGCGCCGGCCGACGGCAAGCTCTACGCGCTGCGCGACATCACCGGAACGGTCGAGTCGATCCCGCTGATCGCCTCGTCGATCATGAGCAAGAAGATCGCCGAGGGCACCTCCGCGCTCGTGCTCGACGTGAAGTTCGGCTCGGGCGCGTTCCTCAAAGACATCGAGCAGAGCCGCGAGCTCGCCGAGACCATGGTCGCGCTCGGCAAGGACGCGGGCGTCGCCACGACCGCGCTGCTCACCAACATGAACGTGCCGCTCGGCCTCGCCATCGGCAACGCGAACGAGGTGCGCGAGTCGGTCGAGGTGCTCGCCGGCGGCGGCCCCGCCGACATCGTCGAGCTCACCATCGCCCTCGCCCGCGAGATGCTCGCCCTCGCCGGCCGACCCGACGCCGACGTCGAGGCCGCGCTGCAGGACGGCAGGGCCATGGACACCTGGAACGCGATGATCCGGGCCCAGGGCGGCGACCCTGACGCCGCGCTCCCCGTCGCGCGCGAGACGCACATCGTCACCGCGGAACGCTCGGGAGTGCTCGTCGCGCAGGAGGCGCTGCCGTTCGGCATCGCCGCATGGCGGCTCGGCGCCGGACGTGCGCGCAAGCAGGACCCCGTGCAGCACGCGGCGGGCGTCGACCTGCACGCGAAACCGGGTGACACGGTTACGGCCGGCCAGCCCCTGTTCACGCTCAGCGCCGACGAGCCCGAGCGCTTCGAACGTGCCCTCGAGGCCCTCGACGGCGCCTACCGCATCGGCGACGCCGACGACCCGGTCGACACCGGCGGCCCGCTGATCGCCGGCCGCATCGGCTGACCTCGGCGCGAGCGCCCCGTCGCCCCGTCGCCCCGTCGCCCCGTCGCCGCCGTCGCCGACGAGCCGAGGGGCCGAGGGGCAAGCTTTCGACCCTGAAGCATCCGCTCAGCGTCGATTGTCTGCCCCTCATCCGCACGAGCGCGCGCTCCACGAACCGAGGGGCAATGTTCCTACCTCGAAGGGCCTGCTCAACGTCGATTGTTTGCCCCGCGGGTCGGTCATGAGTGCGCCCGCGAGGCCCAGCGCGCCGGGCTAGCCCCTCCAGCCCTTCGCGCGCAGGTCGACTCGCAACTGCTCGATGACCTCCCGCGAATCGGCGAGGTCAGCGGCGGCCGCGCGAGTGTGGTGGTACCCGATCTCCGCCAGGCGCCGCACCCGCCGAATGTCCATCTGCCACGTCGCCGGGTCGGTGCGGTGGTGATCGCCCTCGTAGTCGAACGACTCCCGGTAGTCCGGAAAGCAGAGGTCGGGCATCGCGACCCTTGCGCCGCGTTCGTCGTACAACTGCAGGTTGGCCTGCGCCGGCGGGAGCCCGGCGAGCGTGAACCTGTGCCTGAAGACCGACTCGGGCGACGAGTCCGAGCGGTCGTTCAACGAGGGAAGCGTGCGGCGGAGAGCCAGACGACCCCCGCCCCGGTGGCGAGCAACCGCCGCCGCGATCTCGTCCGGCTCCGCCAGCGGGTTGCGCCACCACATCAGAGTGTCGCCCGCCGCGAGCAGCTCTTCGTCGTTCAGGAGCCCGGCGATGTCACACCACGTGCGCGCCGCGGATGTCACCGGGAGGCCGAGATGCAGGGTGAGGTCGCCGGGCCGCAGGCGCAGCTTGTGCCCGCGGATGCCCCGTGCCTGTTGCGCTCGTTTCGGGGCGGGCACCGCGACGTCCAGTGCGTCGTCGTCGAGCAGTCGGAACGGCAGACGGAGTCCGAGCACCCGCGCCGCGGTGACGTGGGAGAAGAACACCGAGGGATGCGCGCGAGTCAGGTAGGCGCGGCACAGGTCGATGAGGCCGTCCGTACTCAGGGGCCCGCGCACTCCCCAGAACGGCTGCGCCAGATCTCGGCCGCGCAGCCGCCCCTCGCCGAGTCCGAACTGCCGCGCATCGTCGACGCTGAACGGCCGGCCGGCGAGGGCATGCGGCAGTTGGATGCGGGGAGACGAGTCGCGTCGTGCCATCGGGCAAGTCTGGCGCGCGTCATCCGTCGCTCCGCGTCTGTCCACAGGGCGAAACCGCCGCCCCGCCCTGTGGAGGACAGGCCGCGCCGCCCGACCAGCGGGGCAAGGAAACGACGTCATCGCCCCCGCCGAAGGTAGGAAGTTCGCCCCTCGGCTCGGGCGCCCGAACGGCGGGGCAAGCAATCGACGCCGAGCCGACAGTTGAACATCGAAAGTTTGCCCCTCGGCTCGGGCGACTTCTGCCCGCTGCCCAGACAGGGCACGGTAGATTTGTCCCATGACGAACGCCGCCGAAACCTACATCCTCCCGGGTGGTGGCGCCTCCATCACCGCGCTGCCCAAGATCTCGCTGCACGACCACCTCGACGGCGGACTCCGCCCGCAGACGATCATCGATCTCGCCGCGGAGATTGGGCTCGAGCTTCCGACGACGGATGCGACCGAACTGGCCGCGTGGTTCACCTCCCAGTCGGAGTCGGGCTCCCTCGTCGAGTACCTGAAGACCTTCGACGTGACCATCGCGGTCATGCAGACGCGCTCAGGCCTGTTCCGCGTCGCGCGCGAGTTCGTGCTCGACCTGGCGGCGGACGGCGTCATCTACGGCGAAGTGCGCTGGGCGCCCGAGCAGCACCTGACCGGCGGTCTCACCCTCGACGAGGTCGTCGAAGCGGTGCAGGAGGGGCTCGAGCAGGGTGTCACCGACGCTCTGGAGTCGGGACGCAGCATCCGCGTCGGCCAGCTCGTCAGCGCCATGCGTCACGCCGACCGCGGCCTCGAGATCGCCGAGCTCGCCGTGCGGCAGCGCGAGAACGGCGTCGTCGGGTTCGACATCGCCGGCGCCGAGGCCGGCTTCCCGGCGAGCAAGCTCGCCGACGCGTTCGACTACCTCGCCCAGAACTTCCTGCCCGTCACCGTGCACGCCGGCGAGGCCGACAGCCTCGACAGCATCAAGAGCGCACTGTTCGACGGCCGCGCGCTGCGCATCGGCCACGGCGTGCGCATCGCCGAGGACATCACCACCACGAGCGAGGACGACGAGGGCATGTACGTGTCGCTCGGCCGCGTCGCCGAGTGGATCAAGGACCGCCAGATCGCCCTCGAGCTCTCGCCGTCGTCGAACCTCCAGACCAACGCGTGGGGCACCGAGCTGTCCGACCATCCGTTCGACCTGCTCTACCAGCTCGGCTTCCGCGTGACCGTGAACGTCGACAACCGCCTGATGAGCAACACCAGCCTCTCGAAGGAGCTGTTCCTGCTCGCCGAGGAGTTCGGCTACGGCCTCGACGACCTGGCCCAGTTCCAGCTCAATGCCGCCGCTGCATCCTTCCTCTCCCTCGACGACCGCGACGACCTCATCGACGCGATCCTCACCGGATTCGAGAAGGCGTAACGATGCCCCTTCCCGAGCTGCCGGACGAGGCCGTCGAGATCGGGGCGGTCGTCGCCGACTGGCGCTCCGCCGTTCGTGTCAGCGGCCGCGTGCTCGAACGCTCAGGGGCCGCCACTCCGGCCTACGCCGACGAGATGGTGCGCATGATCGAGGAGCACGGCCCGTACGTCGTGATCGCCCCGGGGCTCGCCCTCGCCCACGCCCGGCCCGGCCCGGCGGTGCTCGCCGACGGCCTCGCCATCGTGACGCTTGCCGAACCGGTGAACTTCGGACACCCGCACAACGATCCCGTGCGCGTCGTGCTCGGACTCGCCATCAAGTCGTCGGATGCCCACCTCGCGGCGGTCGCGGAGCTCGCGAACGTCTTCAACGACTCGAATGCCATCCAGGCACTGGCCGACGCCACGACCGTCGCCGAGGTGCAGGCGATCATGGGAGGAAGCTAGATGAAGATCGTCGCCATCTGCGGAGCCGGGATCGGCAGCTCCGGAATTCTCAAGGTCAATGCGGAACGGGTGCTCAAGAAGCTCGACATCGAGGCGGAGGTCACTGCGGTGCACCTCGACTCGCTCGACCTCGCCCGAGACGCGCAGGTCATCCTCACCTCCGCCGAGTTCGTCGACGCCATCGGCAAGACCTTCGCCGACGTCATCGTGATCGAGAACTTCTTCGACACCGACGAGCTGACTACGAAGCTGGAAGCGTCGCTGGGCTAGACCGCAGCAGCAGCCGGGACCCGCCGAACGCGACGAACCCGCTGACCAGAGCGAGCGTCACGCCGCCCGACAGCGCGACGAGCACGGCGTAGACCGCCGCGGCGGCCACCACGGTGACGACCGCGGCTCCGGCCCGCGCACCCGTTGGCCACGCGGCCGTGAGCGACCAGACGATCGCCCCCGCCCACAGGGCGACGCCGATGCTCAGCACGCCGGCGGTCGCGATGTACACGTCGCCGGCGGGCGAGAAGCCGACCACCATTCCGGCGACGGACACGACGACGACGACGGATGCCGCGGCGAAGCCTACTCTCGCCGCGTCGGCCGAGCGCGGCAGGCGGGCGGCGACCGCGAGCGTCGCGGCCCAGAGCAGCGGCACCACGGCGAGCTGGGCGAGCGCCGCCGAGATGCCGAGCGCGCTTCCCGCCACGTCGGTTCCGGTGTCGAGGATGCTCACGCCGAAACCCGTGGTCCACACCACCAGCGACGTGGCGAGTGCGATGCCGGCGAAGAGCGTCACGCGGGCGCGCACGGCAGAGATGTCGGGTGCGCGCACAGCGACAGCTGAGTCGTCCGCCGACCCCGCGGGGCCCTCGGCGCGCGGCATGGAGCGCACGAGCGCGAAGACGAAGACGACGACGCAGAGGCCGACGATCGACGCGGGGGAGAGCAGCGACACGAGCAGGAGCGGGGTGGCGACCACGCCGACGCCGACCGCGATCGCCGTGGCCGCGGGCACGCCGAGCCGGCGCCTGCGCAGCACCGCGAACATGGGCAGGGTGACCGCCGCCGCGGTGGCGATTATCGCCACGAGCGCGAACGGACCGGTGAGCGACGCGAGCAGGCTCTTCGGCCGACCGGCATCCCCCTCGTCCATGCCGACCGAGAACGAGACCCCGACGAGGGCGACGGCCGCGAAGGCGAGTATCGCCAGGGCGAGGAGCGCGCGCGCCTGTGTGTGCGACAGGCCGAGCGCCGGGGCCGCGAGCCGCACCGCCGCGAAGACCGCGAGCGACGGCGCCGCGACCCCGCCCACGACGACGAGCCCCACGCGCAGCCCCGTCGGCATCCCGACACCGAAAACGAAGGAGATGTACCACGCGACAGACACCACGACGGCGATCCCGGCCAGTGCGACGGTCGAAATCCTTCGTTTCCGGTTGGCGGGCTCGGCGTCCGTGGGGTCGGCGTCTGCGCGCACGGCGTCGGCGGGGTTCGGAGTCTCGGCGCTCATGCGGTCAGTCAATCATCGCCGTGCACGGTGCCGCGTCGGTCGCTGGGATGACCGGGGCGGGGATTGGCGCGGCGATGATCAGGCCAGCAGCTCGCGCACGGCGGCGTCGAGGGTCGCGACCGTCGCGTCGGCGGCAGCGCGGCGCTCCGCCGGCGTGCCCTGGTCGCTCGACGCGTCGATGTACACCTTGAGCTTCGGCTCGGTGCCGCTCGGCCGCACGATCACCCGGGCCGCGCCATCGAGCGCGAAACGCAGGATGTCGCCGGGCGGGTACGGCCCGAACCCGTGCGAGAAGTCGTCGATGTGGTCGACCCGGATGCCGCCGATCTGGGCGAGCGGTGCGTCGCGCAGGCGAGCCATCAGCCGTCCGATCTCGGCGAGGTCGGTGACCCGCAGCGAGATCTGCGACGACGCGAACGCGCCGAAACGCTCGGCGAACGCGAGCTCGTGATCGGCGACGGTGAGCCCGCGGGCGGCGAGCTCGGAGACGAGGGACAGGAAGTCGACGGCGGCCGAGATGCCGTCCTTGTCACGCACCTTGGCGGGGTCGACGAGGTAGCCGAGCGCCTCCTCGTAGCCGTAGGCCAGGCCGCCGGCGCGCGAGATCCACTTGAATCCGGTGAGCGTCTCCACGTAGTCGAGGCGGTACTCGCGGGCGATGGCGGCGAGGGCGGGCGAGGAGACGAGGGATGCCGCGAGCGTGCCGTTCTCGTCGGCGTTCGCGAGCCGCTCCGCCGCACGCCAGCCGAGCAGGGATCCGACGTCGTTCCCGCTCAGGCGGCGCCACCCGCCGTCGCCGTCGGGGATCGCGACCGCGAGCCGGTCGGCGTCGGGGTCGTTGGCGATGATCAGGTCGGCGCCCGCCGCAGTGGCCGTCGCGAAGGCGAGGTCGAGCGCGCCCGGCTCCTCGGGGTTCGGGAAGGCGACCGTGGGGAAGGCCGCGTCCGGTGCGATCTGCTCCGCGACGACGAGGGGCTCGGCGAACCCGGCCTCGGCGAAGACACGGCGGGCGACCTCCCAGCCCACCCCGTGCATCGCCGTGTAGACGACGGTGACGGGGGAGTCGGTCGCGGTGGCCAGCGCCGCGGTGCGCCGCACGTACTCGTCGACGACGTCCTCGCCGGCGAGCTCGAAATCGGCGGAACGCGGCAGGTGGAGCACGCTCGAGTCCTCGGCCACCCGGGCGATGTGCGCGGCGATCTCGGCGTCGGCGGGGGCGACGATCTGCGAGCCATTGTCGAAACCGCCGAGGTAGACCTTGTAGCCGTTGTCACGTGCCGGGTTGTGGCTCGCGGTGACCATGACGCCCGCGCTCACGTCGAGGTGGCGCACGGCGAAGGCGAGGACGGGGGTCGGCAGCATGCGCGGCAGCAGGATGGCGCGCACGCCGGCTCCGGCCATGAGCTCGGCGGTGTCGCGGGCGAAGACCTCGGAGTTCTCCCGACCGTCGTACCCGATCACGACGCTCGGAGCTTCGTCCTTCGACAGCAGGTAGGCGGCGAACCCGGCGGCCGCCTGGCCGACGAGCACCCGGTTCATCCGATTGGAACCCGCGCCGAGCTCGCCGCGCAGGCCTGCCGTGCCGAATTCGAGGCGGGCCGCGAACCGGCGCTGCAGGGCCGTGACGCCCGCCTCGTCGGTCGCGGACGCGATGAGCTGTGCGAGTTCTTCGCGCGTCGTGGCATCCGGATCCTGGTCCAGCCAGGCCTGCGCCGTGGCGACCAGCTCGGCGGGCACCTGCCCGACGGTCACAGTGCTGCCACGATGCGCGCGAGGAGGGCGCTGATCACCGGTTCGGCATCGGCGCCGGCCTCGAGCACCTCGGTGTGGCTGAGCGGCGTCGCCGAGATACCGGCCGCGAGGTTGGTGATGAGCGACATCCCGAGGATCTCCATGCCGGCCTGGCGGGCGGCGATGGCCTCGAGCGCGGTCGACATGCCGACGATGTGGCCGCCGATCGCCTTCGCCATCTGCACCTCGGCGGGCGTCTCGTAGTGCGGGCCGCGGAACTGTGTGTAGACACCCTCGTCGAGGCCCGGCTCTATCTGCCTGGCGATCGCGCGCAGCCGGGCGCTGTACAGGTCGGTGAGGTCGACGAACGTCGCCCCCTCGAGCGGCGAGTCGGCGGTGAGGTTGATGTGGTCGCGGATCAGCACGGGCGTGCCGGGCGTCCAGGACTCGCGGATGCCGCCGGCCCCGTTCGTGAGGATCATGGTCGTCGCCCCTGTGGCGGCCGCTGTGCGCACCGAGTGCACCACGCGGCGCACGCCGTGGCCCTCGTAGTAGTGCGTGCGGGCGCCGATCACCAGCGCGCGCTTGCCGCTCGGCAGCAGCACGGAGCGGATGGTGCCCGGGTGCCCGACGAGCGCCGGCTTCGAGAATCCGGTGATCTCGTCGGCGGGGATCGTCGCCGTCGTCTCGCCGATCAGGTCGGCGGCGCGGCCCCAGCCGCTGCCGAGGGTCAACGCGATGTCGTGGTGTTCGACGCCGGTCTTCAGCGCGATCTCGGCCGCGGCGGTGGCGGCTACGGCGAACGGGTCGGTGGCTGGGTCATCTAGAGGGTGCGTCGACATGCCCACCACTCTATTGCTCGCGCTCTGCGACCTTCCTCAACTGCTCCAGCATGGCCTGCCAGTTCTCGCTGGAGTGGCGCGCCTCCGCCTCGGTCGCGTTGTTGTCCTGCTCGAGGGTGAGGCGGGTGAGGTCGCCGACCGGCTCGATGGAGTAGGTGAGCTCGTGGTGGTTCTCGGCGACGTCGGGCTTGCCGGACAGCGGCGAGAAGTGGGTGAGCACGAGCCGCTCGTTCTCGAGCACCTCGACCACGGTGCCGTGGTCGCGGTACGGGCGGCCCTCCCATTCGCCGCGCCAGACGATGCGGCTGCCCGGACTCCAGTCGGTCTCGACGGTCGCCCCGCGCAGGTACTCGCGGATGAGCTCCGGATCGGTCAGGGCGCGCCACACGGCGGCCGCCGGGGCGTCGATGCTGACGGATGCCTCGGCGATCAGCTCCTCGGACACGGTGGACGCTCCCTTCCTCCTCCAGTGTGCCGCGCCCGTCGCCGGCCCCCAACGGCTTGACTGAAAACGAAGGAGTTGCTCCGCCGCCGGTACCCGACACGGCGTTCCGTGCCGACCCGGCCGCGGTACTCCTTCGTTTTCAGTTGCGGCGGCGCGTTCTGGGGGTGCTGCCGGTTTGGGCGGGGGAGCGGCAGAGGGGACAATTGCAGGCATGGCCTATGAATTCGAACGCAAGCAGCGCATCGCGGTACTCGGCGGAGGGCCCGGCGGCTACGAGGCCGCACTCGCCGGCGCGCAGCTCGGCGCCGAGGTCACCCTGGTCGAGCGCACCGGCGTCGGCGGATCGGCCGTGCTCACCGACGTCGTGCCGTCGAAGACGCTGATCGCCACGGCCGAGGCCACCAACGCGATCGGCGAGGCCGCCGATCTGGGCGTGCAGTTCTTCTCCCGTAACGAGAGCGGACGCCCGGTGCGTCCCGAGGTGGCCGTCAACCTCGCCGCGGTCAACGCGCGTCTGCTGCGCCTCGCCCGCCAGCAGTCGGAGGACATGAAGAGCCAGCTGATCAAGGCCGGCGTCACGATCATCCAGGGCGAGGGGCGCCTCGACGGCCCGCAGCGCCTCGTCGTCTCGAACGGCCGCGGAAAGTCGCGCACCGACTTCGACGAGATCGAGGCCGACACGCTCGTGGTCTCCGTCGGCGCCAGCCCGCGCCTCCTCTCGAGCGCGATGCCAGACGGCAAGCGCATCTTCACCTGGACGCAGGTCTACTCGCTCGACGAGATCCCCGAGCACCTCATCGTCGTCGGCTCGGGCGTCACCGGCGCCGAGTTCGCCTCCGCCTACCGCGCCCTCGGCTCGAAGGTCACGCTGATCTCGAGCCGCGACCAGGTGCTCCCCGGCGAGGACGCCGACGCGGCCCGCGTCATCGAAGACGTCTTCACCCGCAACGGCATGACCGTGCTGTCGAAGAGCCGCGCCGACTCGGTCGTCGCCACCGCGACGGGCGTCATCGCGACCCTCTCCGACGGGCGCACCGTCGAGGGCAGCCACTGCCTCATGGCGGTCGGCTCGATCCCGAACACCGCCGGTCTCGGGCTGTCCGAGGCGGGTGTCCAGTTGACCGAGAGCGGTCACATCCGCGTGAACCGTGTTGCCCGCACGAGCGTGCCGAGCATCTACGCGGCCGGGGACTGCAGCAATTCGCTGCCACTGGCATCCGTCGCCTCTATGCAGGGCCGTACCGCGGTCTTCCACGCGCTCGGCGACGCCGTGAACCCGACCGAGCTGCGCAACGTCGCCTCGAACATCTTCACGCAGCCCGAGATCGCGACCGTCGGCTGGACTCAGAAGCAAATCGAAGACGGAATCGCGCAGGGCGAGATCTACAAGCTGCCGCTCGCGTCGAACCCGCGCGCCAAGATGATGGGCATCAAGGACGGCTTCGTGAAGCTGTTCGCCCGCACCGGATCCGGCACGGTCATCGGCGGCGTCATCGTCGCGCCGCACGCCTCCGAGCTCATCGCGTCGATCGCGCTCGCCGTGGAGCACCGTCTCACCGTCGACCAGCTGGCGTCGGCGTTCTCGGTCTACCCGTCGCTGACGGGCAGCATCACGGATGCCGCCCGGGCCATGCACATAGTCAACTAGCTCCGGTCGGCCGGGGCGTCGCCGGCTGCGTGCGCGCCTGCGGAGAGCAGAGGGGCAAACTTTCGACGTTGAGGCCGGGTGTGAGGGTCGAAACCTTGCCCCGCAGCTGGTGTGCGGGGTGTGGTGCGAGCAGAGGGGCAAACTTTCGGCGCTCAGGTTGGGTGTGAGGGTCGAATCCTTGCCCCGCAGCTGGTGTGCGGGGTGTGGTGCGAGCAGAGGGGCAAACTTTCGACGTTGAAGTGGGGAGTGAAGGTCGAAACCTTGCCCCGCAGGTCGGCGGGGGTCCCGCAGGTCGGCAGGGGTCCCGCAGTTCGCTAGGGGCGCCGCAGAACGCCGGCCCGCTCGCGCCAGTGGCGGCCGGCCGCGAGGTGCGCCAGCGCGGCGCGCTCGAGGCGCGTCGTCGGCGTGAGCGCAGGCAGTCCGGCGAGCGGTGACCGGAAGACGAACTTCGCCACCGCGCGGTCGCCCTCCGTGGCGCCGTCGACGGGCGCATCCGCCGACTCGGTGTCGACCAGCGCGAACCGGCGCTGGAAGGCGAGGATGTTCGACGACGCAGGCAGGTACTCGGCGAGCTGGTCGTCGAGCAGCCAGGAGTGGCAGACGAAGTCGCGCGTCGTCGTGTCGCCGAACGCGGCGGCGAAGAACGGGGCGGCGGCGGCGAACGATGCGTCGCAGGCCGCGGGGTCGAGCGGGCCCGACTCGGGGATGTGCACGTTCCACGCGGGTGTCGCGGTGCCGGGCACGACCTCACCGGGCTCGAACTGCAGCCGGCCGAGGGAGAAGACGCCACAGGTCACGACCTTCGCGAGCCAGTCGACCCCGGTCTCCGCGACGCCGTAGTCGCGGAGCTTCGGCGTGAGGTCGCCGAGCGACGCCCGCGCGATGCCGTCGTCGACGCCGTGGGCGGCGAGCCATACGCGCGCCGCGGGAACGGTGCCGAGCAGCGCCAGCAGCTGGAACCGCTCGTCGTCGTCCGGCCAGGCGACGGTGCGCGTGGTGCCGATCGCGGCCTCGAGCGCCGCGACCTGCGCTGCGACGAGCGGCTCGGTCCGCGGCGTCAGGTAGTCGAGCGCGTCGGCCAGCAGCGGCGCGGGGACGTCGAGCTCCTCGGCCGCGTCGACGATGGTCTCACGCACGAGCCTCGGCGTCAGGAGATCGAGAGCAGCACGTGCCCCGACGAGACCGTGGTGCCGACGGCCGCCGCGATGCCGGAGACGGTGCCGTCCTTATGGGCGGTGATCGGCTGCTCCATCTTCATGGCCTCGAGCACGAGGATCAGGTCGCCCTTGACGACGACGTCGCCGTCGGCGACAGCGAGTTTCACGATCGTGGCCTGCATCGGCGCCTTGACGCTGTCGCCCGTCACCGTGGAGACCGATCCGCCACCGCGGCGCTTGGGGGCGGCCGCGTTCGCGACGCCGCCGGACGCCGGAAGCAGCTTCGTGGGCAGCGACACCTCGATGCGCTTTCCGTCGACCTCGACCACGACGTTGTGTCGGGCGGATGCCGCGGCGGAGTCCTGCAGCGACCCGCTCCACGGCTCGATGTCGTTGTCGAAGTCGGTCTCGATCCAGCGGGTGTAGATGGAGAACGGGTTCGACGTGAAGGCCGGGTCGCGCACGATCTTGCGGTGGAAGGGCAGCACCGTCGGCAGCCCTGCTACCTCGAACTCGTCGAGGGCGCGGCGCGAGCGCTCGAGCGCGTCCTCGCGGGTCGCGCCGGTGACGATGAGCTTGGCGAGCAGCGAGTCGAACGCGCCGCTGATGACGTCGCCCGTGGTGACGCCGGAGTCGACACGCACGCCGGGGCCGCCGGGGAAGCGCAGCACGTTGACGGGGCCGGGCGCCGGCATGAAGTTCAGGCCCGGGTCTTCTCCGTTGATGCGGAACTCGAACGAGTGGCCCTGCGGGACCGGGTCGTCGTAGTCGAGCACGCCGCCCTCGGCCAGGCGGAACTGCTCGCGCACGAGGTCGATGCCGGTGACCTCCTCGGAGACCGGGTGCTCGACCTGGAGGCGTGTGTTGACCTCGAGGAAGGAGATCGTGCCGTCTTTCGCGACGAGGAACTCGCAGGTGCCGGCACCGAGATAGCCGACCTCCTTGAGGATCGCCTTCGACGAAGAATAGAGCTCGGCGTTCTGCGCGACGGTGAGGAACGGCGCCGGCGCCTCCTCGACGAGCTTCTGGTGCCGGCGCTGCAGCGAGCAGTCGCGGGTGGAGATGACGACGACATTGCCGTGCGCGTCGGCGAGGCACTGGGTCTCGACGTGGCGCGGCTGGTCGAGGTACTTCTCGACGAAGCACTCGCCGCGGCCGAAGGCGGCGATGGCCTCGCGGGTCGCCGACTCGAACAGCTCGGGGATCTCCTCGCGCGTGCGGGCGACCTTGAGTCCGCGGCCTCCGCCGCCGAACGCGGCCTTGATGGCCACGGGCAGGCCGTGGATGTCGACGAAGTCGAGCACCTCCTGCGCGCCGGAGACCGGGTTCAGGGTTCCGGGGGCGAGCGGTGCGCCCACCTTCTCGGCGATGTGACGGGCCGAGACCTTGTCGCCGAGCTTCTCGATCGCCTCGGGCGACGGGCCGATCCAGATGAGCCCGGCGTCGATGACGGCGCGGGCGAACCCGGCGTTCTCGGCGAGGAAGCCGTAGCCCGGGTGGATCGCGTCGGCGCCGGAGCGGCGTGCGACCGAGAGGATCTTCTCGATGACGAGGTAGGTGTCGGCCGAGGTGGCACCGTCGAGCGCGTAGGCCTCGTCGGCGAGCTTGACGTGCCGCGCGTCGCGGTCCTGGTCGGCGTACACCGCCACGGAGACGATGCCGCTGTCTTTAGCGGCGCGGATAACGCGTACTGCGATCTCCCCGCGGTTAGCGATGAGAACCTTGGAGATGCGAGCCATAGTCCCCTAGCTTATGGGGCTGCGAGGCCACCCAATTTGTCCGCTGTGTACAAGAATGGCGGATGCTTCGCTTCGAAGACCTACAACGCGCGGTTCCACAGCGTGTGCCAGCGCACCCCGAACCCGAGCAGCAGCGCACGCACGAGCGCGACCGAGAGCCCCACGACGGCGTGCGGGTCGCCGCGAACCTCGCTGATGAACGGCGCGCCGAGGCTGTCTATCGTGAACGCACCGGCGACCTGGAGCGGCTCGCCGGTGGCGACGTAGGCGTCGATCTCCTCGTCGGAGATGTCGGAGGCGAAGCGCACGCTCGACGTCGACACGTCGCCCGCCGCGCCGCCGACGACGCCCCCGCGGTGGTCGATGAGCCAGTGGCCGGAGTGCAGGTGGCCCTCGCGGCCGCGCTGCAGCAGCCAGCGTTCCCGGGCGACCTCGGGCTGGTGCGGTTTGCCGTAGACGATGCCGTCGAGCTCGAACGCGGAGTCCCCGCCGAGGATGAACCCGTCGATCGGCGCTCCGTCGACGGTGCGGCCCACGACCGCCTCGGCCTTGAGGCGCGCGAGCAGCAGCACCATCTCGGGTGCCGTCAGATCGCCGGCGGCGGCGACCGCGGCATCCTCGTCGACGCCCGAGGCCAGCAGGATCGGCTCGACACCGACCGCGCGCAGCGTCGCGAGGCGGGCGGGCGAGGTCGACGCGAGGTACAGACGCACTGCGGCTCCTAAACTCGGGGGATGGGTGAATCGCAAGGAAAAGAACTAGAGCTCGACGTTACCAACATCGCGCACGGCGGCATCTCGGTCGCGCGGCACGACGGACGGGTGATCTTCGTCAGCGACGCGATCCCCGGCGAGCGGGTGCTCGCGCGCATCACCGAGGACTCGAAAAAGTCGTTCTGGCGCGCCGAGACGGTCAAGGTCGTCACGCCGAGCGAGCACCGGCAGATGCACGTGTGGTCCTCGGCGAGCGTCGCACGCGACCCGGAGAACCGCGCGGGCGGCGCCGAGTTCGGCCACATCGAGCTGTCGCACCAGCGTGAGCTCAAGCGCCAGGTGCTCGTCGACTCGATGAAGCGCTTCGCGGGGCTCGAGACGCCCGTCGCCGCTGACGTCACCGTCGCGGCGCTCCCGGGCTCCGACGACGGGACCGGATGGCGCACCCGTGTGCGCCTGCACGTCGACGAGTCCGGCCGGCCCGGCCCGTACGCGGCACGCTCGCACCGCGTCATCGCGGTGACCGAGCTGCCGCTGGCCACATCCGCCGTGCAGGAGGCCGCGCCCCTCGCGGCGCGCTTCGTCGGCGAGGAGCACGTCGACATCGTCGAAGCGGCGACCGGCGGCGCCCGGCTCATCGTCGGCAAGCAGAAACCGTCGACCATCACCGAGGTCGTCGGAGACCGCGAGTTCCGCCTCGCCGACACCGGGTTCTGGCAGGTGCACACGCACGCGGCCGAGACCCTCACGACGGCGGTGCAGGATGCCGTCGACCCCGCCCTCTTCGACCCCAAGGCGCACAACCTCGACCTCTACGGCGGAGTCGGCCTGCTCGCCGCGGCCGTCGCCGACCGCTTCGGCTCCGGCACGAAGATCACGACCGTCGAGAGCGACGCCACAGCGACCGGCTTCGCCGCCCGCAACCTCGCGGAGTGGATCGGCGCCGAGGCCGCGACCGGTCGCGTCGAACGGTGGATCGCCCAGCTCGCGGCATCCGCCAACGCCCACGACCGCGCCCGCCTGCGCTCGGCGACGATCGTGCTCGACCCGCCCCGCTCGGGTGCCGGCAAGCAGGTCGTTCAGGCCATCGGCGGGCTGCAGCCCGCGCAGATCGTCTACGTCGCGTGCGACCCGGTGGCGCTGGCTCGCGACGTCGGTCTGTTCGCCGAACGCGGCTACGACCTGACCGCACTGAAGGCCTTCGACCTGTTTCCGCACACCCACCACGTCGAGGCGGTGGCGACCCTCACGCGTCGCTAACACGCCGCGTTATCCGTTGGTGTGCGCGAGCGATTGGCGCCATGAGACTATTGCTGTGACAACTCGAGTCCAGTCGGTTGTCATACGGGGCAGACAGGAACGACATGGTGGAGCCAACGGCTACCTCAATCGCAGATGTGGCGTCGATCGCCGCTGTGCGCGTAGCAGTCGTCGACGACCACGAGTCGGTGCGGCTGGGCCTCAAGGCCGCCTTCATCGACGAGGGCTACCAGTTTCTGATCGCCGCAGCGACGGTGCAGGAGCTCGTCGACGGCCTCGACGGGCGCGAGTGCGACGTTGTCGTCCTCGACCTCTCGCTCGGCGACGGGTCGAGCGTCACCGAGAACGTGAAGCGGGTGCAGGCACTGGGATCCGCCGTGCTCGTGCACAGCATCGCCGACCGCGTCGCGTACGTGCGTGAGGCGCTCGCCGCTGGAGCGGCCGGAGTGATCCCCAAGTCGTCGGCGACGCGCACCGTCATCGCGGCCGCCGCGAGCGTCGCCCGCGGCGAGGTGCTCAACAACCTGGAGTGGGCGACTGCGATCGACGCCGACGGAGACTTCGCGCGCGCCGAGCTCGGTCGCCGGGAACGCGAGATCCTGCACCTCTACGCCTCGGGCCTCCCGCTCAAGCTCGCGGCGATGCAGCTCGGCATCAGCTACTCGACGGCACGCGAGTACCTCGACCGCATCCGCGTGAAGTACGTCGAGGTCGGGCGTCCGGCGCCGACGAAGGTCGACCTGCTGCGCAGGGCCGTCGAAGACGGCATCCTCCCCGGGCTCGACACGGACGGCGGCGATGCCCACTAGGGGCTCGGCGCTCCGCAGCGTACCCACCGGGAAGCGCAGCCCGATCAGTCGACTGCAGATCGAGGGACTCATCTCCCGGCTGGTGGCGGTCTTCGGCATCGTCTTCGGCCTGCAGACGCTGCCGGTCGTCTTCGACCAGATCGACGCCGCGAACCCGGTCTGGGCGTGGATCGTGGTTCCCACTCTCTACGGCAGCATCGTGGTCGCCCTCGTGGCCGCGTTCGCGCAGCGCTGGGTGGTCATGGCGAACATCCTCATCGCCTTCGTCTACCTCGCGGCGCTCGCCACCTGGCCGCTCGCCGTCATCACCCCCACCGACTCCGAGCTGGACCGCTACTGGCTGTACTTCCTCATGACTGTCGCAACGGCCGCCGCGGCCGTCGGCTTCGCCACGCCGGTCGCGACCCTGTACCTGTTCGCCATCCCCGTGATCTACGGCGTCATCCGCATGACCCCGGAGGGAGGCAGCGCCTCCCTGCTCGAGGCGACCCTGGAGGCGGTCTACGCCGTTCTGATCGGCGGGGCCGTCGTGCTCATCGTCACCCTGCTGCGCCACGCGGCGGCCGCGGTCGATGTGGCGCAGTCGGCCGCCCTCGACCGCTACTCGCTCGCGGTGCACGCCCACGCCACAGAGATCGAACGCGTCCAGGTCGACTCGATCGTTCACGACAGCGTGCTCACGACCCTGCTCTCCGCCGCCCGGGCCTACTCGCCCGAGGCGAAGCGCATCGCGTCGACCATGGCCTCCAACGCGATCGGCCACCTGCGCGAGGCGGCGCTCGTGAGCCCCGACGACGGGGGGACGGTGCGCCTGTCGGCGGTGCTGCGGCGCGTCACCGAGGCGGCGTCGAGCATGAGCGCCCCGTTCGAGCTGCGCACGCGCGACGTCTCGGTGCAGTCGATGCCCCTGCAGGCCGCGGAGGCGGTCTACTCGGCGGCGGTGCAGGCGATGGTCAACAGCCTCCAGCACGCCGGCCAGGAGCCCCGGGTGAGCCGCTGGCTCGCCATCCGCGGGGTGGAGCCGTCGGGCATCGAGATCGAGGTGGGCGACACCGGAGCCGGGTTCTCGTTCGTCGACCTGCCCGCGGAGCGCATGGGTCTTCGCGTCTCGATCGTCGAGCGCGTGACCAACGCGGGAGGCTCCGTCGAGATCGACTCCGCCGTCGACGAGGGAACGGTGATCTCGATCCGCTGGCCCAAGGCGCCCGCGACGAGCATCGACGCTCGCCTCAACGGGCTCACGGCCCCGGGAGGCCGACTGTGAACATCGGCGTCCCCCGCTTCATCATCGTCGGCATCGGCGCCCTGTTCTCGATCTACCACGTGGTGCTCGGGACGATCATGCTCGACATCCCGGAGTCGGCCGTGCCCGTCGTCGTGGCCATGGCGATCTACCTCATCGCCACCGCGATCAGCCTCGTGCGCTGGGGACCCGCCCGTATGCCGATCTGGATGGCCGCCTTCAACGTCGCGATCGTCGTCGCCCTCCCCCTGCTCGTCACGAGCGAGCTCGACCCCGACCGGCCGGGCGGCAACGGCTACGCCACCTGGTACGTGGCGGCCGTCGGCACGCTGATGACCATCACCTCGACGAGGCGCAGGCAGATGTTCGCCTGGGCCGGCATCGCCTTCCTCGTCGTGCAGACGGTGGTGTGGGACGGCCCCGGCGCCCTCATCGCGCTCGGCGTCATCGGCAGCGCCTCCTGGGTGGCCATCTCCAACGTGCTCAGCCGCTCGATCGCCAAGGCCTCGAAGGACGCCCGCAGGTTCGCGTTCGCCGAAAGGGAGGCGGCCGACTGGCAGGCCGCGCAGGAGGCCCACGTCTTCGAGCGCCAGTTCAGGCTCGGACAGACCAGCTCGATGGCCCTGCCGATGCTGCGGCGCATCGAGCAGAGCGGCGGCGACCTCACCGAGGAGGAGCGGCTCGAGTGCCTGCACCTCGAGGGGGCGATCCGCGACGAGATCCGCGGGCGCAAGCTGCTCAACAACGCCGTGCGGGAGCAGGTCATGGTCGCCCGCCGTCGCGGTGCCATCGTCACCCTGCTCGACGAGGGCGGCATGGACACCCTCGCGGAGCCCGCACGCGAGCGTGTGCTGAACCAACTCGCCGAGGCGCTGCGCGGCAGTGCCGCCGACAAGATCATCGTGCGGACGGCCAACGAGGGATCAGACACCGCTGTGACCGTGGTCGGTCTGCGCAGCACCTCCGACGTCGACGGGGCGGACGCGCTCGACGACGAGGACGACGAAGTCGACCTCTGGCTCGAGATCCCCAAGTCCTGAAACAGCGTCGTCGCCGCAGTCGGAGCGGTCGATACACCAGTGCCGTTAATGAACACAAGGCCGGAGACGTGGTCTCCGGCCTTGTGTCAAAATCCGAGTCAGGGTGCTAACCCGAATAGCACCCTGACTCGCCTCCATGAGTTAGCCCGCTTACCCTAGTCGGCTAACAAATGGTGGTGTAACTCGATGAGAGACACCTAGCACTAGTAATAATGCCGCCTGGGAAAGGGTTGCACAGTCGTCATTTAGGGGGACAGCAGGGGTACAGTTTTGAACCCCGGTCGCCGCGCGCCCAGCAAATCATTGGTCACACGGCCGATTCACAGTCGAAAACCGGGGTACACAGGGCGATAAACAGCCGTTTACTCCCGCAAATCCGGGCAATACGGATGAAATCGTCTCATCCGGGTGCGGATCCCGTGCTCAGGCGGAAAAGCCCCGCCAGGCGTCGTGGCCGCGCACGATCGGGGTACGGATGGCGCGCTGGCTGCGCTGCCACGCGGACGTGCCGGTCGACGACGCGCGCTCGTGGTCGGAGGCGATCTCCTCCAGGGCCGCGCCCAGAACGGCGGTCACAGCTGCGACCTCGGCGGGGCTGGGATCGCCCGCCACGATCGTGAACGACGCGGCCGCGGCATCCGCCTGATGCTGCTCGCTCACAGCGGGATGTTCCCGTGCTTCTTGGGCGGCAGGGTGGCGCGCTTGGTGCGCAGCGCGCGCAGCGCCTTGATGATCGCGACGCGCGTCGCCGCAGGCTCGATGATGCCGTCGAGCTCGCCGCGCTCCGCGGCGAGGAACGGGCTGGCGACGTTGTAGGTGTACTCGTTCGCGAGCCGGGTGCGCACGGCCGCCACGTCCTCACCCGCGGCCTCAGCCGCTTTGATCTCGTTGCGGTACAGGATGTTGACGGCGCCCTGGCCGCCCATCACCGCGATCTCGGCCGTGGGCCAGGCGTAGTTGAGGTCGGCGCCGAGCTGCTTCGAGCCCATCACGATGTACGCTCCGCCGTAGGCCTTGCGGGTGATGATCGTCACCAGCGGCACTGTGGCCTCCGCGTAGGCGTAGAGCAGCTTCGCGCCGCGGCGGATAACTCCGGTCCACTCCTGGTCGGTGCCCGGCAGGTAGCCCGGAACGTCGACGAGCGTGATGATCGGGATCGAGAACGCGTCGCAGAACCGGACGAAGCGGGCGGCCTTCTCGCCGGCCTCGATGTTCAGGGTCCCGGCCATCGCGTTCGGCTGGTTCGCGACGATGCCGACCGAGCGGCCCTCGACCCGGCCGAAGCCCACCACGATGTTCGGGGCGAACAGCGGCTGCGTCTCGAGGAAGTCGCCGTTGTCGACGACGTGCTCGATGACGGTCTTCACGTCGTACGGCTGGTTGGGGCTGTCGGGGATGAGCGAGTTGAGCTTGCGGTCCTCGTCGGTGATCTCGAGCTCGACGGCGTTCTCGTACACCGGCAGCTCGGCGAGGTTGTTGTCGGGGAGGAAGCTGATGAGCGCGCGGGCGTAGTCGAGCGCGTCGCTCTCGTCGCTGGCCAGGTAGTGCGCGACGCCGGAGATCTTGTTGTGGGTGAGCGCGCCGCCGAGCTCCTCCATGCCCACGTCCTCGCCGGTGACGGTCTTGATCACGTCGGGCCCGGTGACGAACATCTGGCTGGTCTTGTCGACCATGATCACGAAGTCGGTGAGGGCGGGGGAGTAGACCGCTCCGCCGGCGGCCGGTCCCATGATGATGGAGATCTGCGGGATGACGCCCGAGGCCTGGGTGTTGCGACGGAAGATCTCGCCGTACTTGCCGAGGGCGACGACGCCCTCCTGGATGCGCGCCCCGCCGGAGTCGAGCATGCCAATGATGGGCACGCCCGTCTTGATGGCGTGGTCCATGACCTTGATGATCTTCTCCCCGGCGACCTCGCCGAGGGAGCCGCCGAAGATGGTGAAGTCCTGCGCGTAGACGGCGACTTGGCGGCCGTGGATGGTGCCGAGCCCGGTGACGACCGCGTCACCGTACGGCCGCTTCTTCTCCATGCCGAAGGCGTGGGTGCGGTGGCGCACGAACTCGTCGAGCTCGACGAACGAGCCGTGGTCGAGAAGCTCCTCGATACGCTCGCGGGCGGTCTTCTTGCCGCGGGCGTGCTGCTTCTCGATAGCGGTCTCGCCGCTCGCCGTCACGGCCTCGTGGTAGCGGACCTTCAGGTCGGCGAGTTTGCCCGCGGTGGTAAAGAGGTCGGGATTGGCGTCGTCTAGATTCACGGGTTTCACTCTACTGGGCGCTCTTTGGGCCGACCCGTTGGCGGATACCTACAGAAACCGCGCGGAGCGCTTTCACGGATGTCGCGAACGCTTCGCCTTCCGTTAACCCGACGGCCGCCTCCCGTGTCACATTGCCGCCGTAACGTCACCACATTGGCAGCCGTCCGGTCGCCGTGAATGGAGACCCGCGTGCGTGATTCGGCCGAGATCGTCGCCGTCATTCCGGCGCGAGGCGGGTCGAAGGGCGTCACCCGCAAGAACCTGCGCGAGGTCGGCGGGGTGTCGCTGCTCGCGCGGGCGATCCGCAGCGCGCAGGCGGCCCCCTCGATCGACAGGGTCGTGGTCACCACCGACGACGCCGAGATCGCTGCCGCGGCCCTCGCCGCCGGGGCCGACATCGTGCACCGGCCCGCGACCATCTCGGCCGACGAGTCGAGCTCGGAGTCGGCTCTGCTGCACGCCCTCGACGTGCTCGAGGGGCGCGGGGTGCGCACCCGGGTCCTCGTCTTCATCCAGGCGACGAGCCCGTTCATCGAGCCGGTCTCGCTCGAGGAGGCGATCGCCCGCGTCGACGACGACTGCGACGCCGTGTTCTCCGCCGTGCCGACCCACGCCTTCCTGTGGAGACTCGACGCCGACGGGGCATCCGGGGTCAACCACGACCACTCGTTCCGCCCTCGGCGCCAGGAGCGCGAGGCGCAGTACCGCGAGACCGGCGCCTTCTACGTGATGCGCGCGCCCGGCTTCCGGGCGGCGGGCTACCGATTCTTCGGCACCGTCGGGGTCGTCACCGTCGACGAGCGGCACGCGATCGAGATCGACACGCTCGAAGAGCTCGCCGTGGCATCCGTGCTCGCCCGCGCCTTCGACGGCCCCGGCGTGCTGGCGGCGATCGACGTCGACGCCGTCGTGACCGACTTCGACGGCGTGCACACAGACGACCGCGTGCTGGTGGGCGAGGACGGCGCCGAGTTCGTCGTCACCAACCGCTCGGACGGCATGGGGGTGCGGATGCTTCGCGAAGCCGGGGTTCCGCTGCTCATCCTCTCGACCGAGGTCAACCCCGTGGTGACGGCCCGCGCCCGCAAACTCGGCGTCGACGTGCGCCAGGGGCTCGACGACAAGGCGGGGGCGCTCCTCGAGTGGACCACGGCCAAGGGCTTCGACCTGGCGCGCATCGCCTACCTCGGCAACGACGTGAACGACCTCGCCTGCCTCTCCCTCGTCGGCTGGCCGGTCGCTGTCGCCGACGCCCACCCTCTCGTCGTCGCGGCCGCACGGGTGGTACTCACCCGGCGCGGCGGCGACGGTGCAGTCCGCGAACTCGCCGAGCTCGCGATGCCTACCGATAAGGAAGCCCAGAATGACAATTGACATCGGATCCCACACCATCGGCGAGGCCTCGCCGGTGTACGTCATCGCCGAGATCGGGCTCAACCACAACGGCAGCGTCGAACTCGCGAAGCAGCTCATCGACATGGCCGCCGACGCGGGCGCCCAGGCGGTCAAGTTCCAGAAGCGCACGCCCGACATCTCCACGCCCGAGCACATGAAGAGCGTGCTGCGCGAGACGCCGTGGGGCACGATGACCTACCTCGACTACCGCTACAAGGTCGAGTTCGACCGCGAGCAGTACATCGAGATCGGCGACCACGCACTGCTGCGCGGCCTCGACTGGTTCGCTTCCCCGTGGGACGAGCCCGCGGTCGCGTTCCTCGAAGACCTCGGCGTCGTCGCCCACAAGGTCGCATCGGCGTCGGTGACCGACATCGGCATGCTTCAGGCGCTCGCCGCGACGGGCAAGCCGATCATCCTCTCCACCGGTATGTCGACGATGGACCAGATCGACGCCGCCGTGAACGTGCTCGACCGCGACAGGCTGATCGTGCTGCACGCGACCTCGTCGTACCCGATGCCGTCGGAGGAGGCCAACCTCCGCATGATCCCGACACTCGCCGCACGCTTCCCCGACCTGCCGATCGGCTACTCGGGACACGAGCGCGAACTGCAGATCAGCCTCGCCGCCGTCGCCCTCGGGGCCACGGTCGTCGAGCGCCACGTCACCCTCGACCGCGGCATGTGGGGATCCGACCACTCCGCCTCGCTCGAGCCGGCCGACTTCACGCAGCTCGTGCGCGACATCCGTGTCGTGTCCGAGGCGCTCGGCGACGGCGTGAAGCGCGTCTTCCCCGGCGAGCTGGCCCCGCTGGCGAAACTGCGCCGCGTACAGGCGTGAGGGCCCTCGCCCTCGTCGACACCGACTCCTATGTGAAGTGGGGGGCCGCGCTGCTCGCGCGGCTGCCCGACGGCTGGGAGCGCGACATCGCCGTCGTGGCGACTCCCGCGCGACCGAGCGACGCACAGCTCGCGGCGGCGCTCGCGGGCTCGGGGTTCGAGCCGGCGAGCGTCATCCGCACCACCCTCGACGAGCTCGCCGAGCGCGTGGCGCGCGAGCGGCCGGACGTCGTCATCGTCGCGATGCGCGGGCCGGCGGCATCCGTCGTCCTGCGACTCCTCGCCGACCTGCCCGACCGGCCCGTCCTCGTGAGCGGCCTCCCCGGCATCTCGATACCGGCGACCTGGAAGGCACTGTTCTACCGCGCCCAGGCCGACCTCGTCGTGCTGCACAGCAAGCACGAGATCCGCGAGTTCCGGCTCGTCGCCGGCAAGCGCGGCTGGACGCACCGGCTCGCCCTCGCGACGCTGCCGTTCGCCGACGCCGCGCCCTCGACGGGCGGCCGCGACGTCGTCTTCGCGGTGCAGTCGATCGTGCCCGCGCTGCGGGCCGACAGGGAGCGGATGCTCGACATCCTGATCGACACCGCCGCCCGCAATCCCGACCACCGCGTCGTGATCAAGGTGCGGGCCGTCGACGGAGAGCAGCAGACGCACGACGAGGAGCACAGCTACCCCGACCTGCTGCGCGCACGCGGCGACGTGCCCGCGAACCTCGTCGTCGGGTCCGGCCCGATGGCGGAGGCGCTCGACACCGCCGCGGGCCTCGTCACCGTCAGCTCGACCGCCGTGATCGAGGCGGTGGCGCGGAGAATCCCGGTGATCGTCGTCGACGAGTTCGGCCTGTCGGCCGAGCTCATCAACCTGGTCTTCGCCCGGTCGGGCCTCACCGGCTCCGGCGACGACGTCGTGGCCCTGCGCTTCGCCCACCCGCGCGAGCAGTGGCTCGACGACAACTACTTCCACGAGTCAAGCGACAACGACTGGCTCGAGGGCGTGGAGGAGCTGCTGGCCGCCAGGGCGCTCGCGGCGCTGGTGCCGCGCGAGTCGTTGCGCGGCGGGTTCGGCGGGCTGCTGCGCCGCGCCTGGGAGCGCAAGCAGGCCTTCGGCTCGCACGACCGCACGGCGCTCGGCGCGGCCGCCCTCGTGCTCGGAGTGCCCGCGCGCCGTGCGGTGCTCACCGCGCGGGCCGTGAAGCGCGCGGTGCGGGGCCCGGCGGGGCATGCCAGGGGTGCGGCCCGCTCGACCGCCGACGCCGGCTGAGCGGTGCCGACGGCGGGAGGCGCCCGCGCCCGCCGGTAGCCTTGTCGGATGAGACTTCCCCTGAGCACGGCGGCGGCTGAGAACCTCCGGGTGCTGCCCGAGACGGGTTCGACCAACGACGTGCTGGTGGCCGAGGCATCCGCGGGCCCCGTCGCCGACTTCAGCGTCGTCGTCACGGGCAACCAGACGGCCGGTCGCGGACGGCTCGGCCGGGTGTGGGTCGCGCCGGCCGGTGCGAGCCTCGCGGTGTCGGTGCTGCTGCGCCCCGTGCTCCCCGCCGGTCAGCCGCTCGAGATCGCCCACTTCGGCTGGCTGCCGCTCATCGCGGGCGTCGCCATGACGCGCGCCGTGCAGTCGCTGGTGCCGGCGCACCGGGTAGGACTGAAGTGGCCGAACGACGTGCAGATCGACGGTCTCAAGGTCTCCGGCCTGCTCGCCGAGCTGCTCCCGGGCGGCGACGCCGTCGTGCTCGGCGCCGGCCTCAACCTCTCCCTCACCCGCGACCAGCTGCCGACCCCGGTGTCGACGTCGCTCGCGCTGAGCGGGGCGACGCTCCAGGGCGACGAGCTGGCGGATGCCGCGCTGAGCTCCTATCTGACGAATCTCCGTGCGCTCTACACCGACTTCGTGCGGCTCGGGGCCGACCCGGTCGCGAGCGGCGTCGCGGAGCAGCTCGACGAGCTGTGCACGACCATCGGGCAGCAGGTCAAGGTCGAGCTCCCCGGCGCGCCCGACCTCCTCGGCGCGGCCGTGGGCATCGACGCCGCGGGCCGCCTGCGGGTTCGCCGGCTGTCGGATGGAGCGGTTACGGCTGTCGCCGCGGGCGACGTGACACATCTGCGGTATGAATGAGGCATGTCCACTGAGAACAGGGTGCCGGAAGCCGTCGTCGCGCGGCTTCGACCGCACGGTCGCGCCCTCTTCTGGCCCAGCGTCGCGCTGATCCTCATCCTCGCGGCCACCGGATACTTCTACGGCAGCTTCGCCGAGGCCTGGCAGAACCTCGCCGTGCTCGCCGCCGCGCTGCTGCTCGGCCTGCTGCTCTGGCTGCTGCCGCTGCTCTACTGGCTCGGCCGGCACTACACGATCACCACGCGACGCATCGTGCTGCGCAGCGGCTTCTTCGTGCGGGTGCGCCAGGAGCTGCTGCACAGCCGCGGCTACGACGTCACCGTGCGCAAGAACGCCGTGCAGTCGATGTTCCGCAGCGGCGACGTGCTGATCAACACGGGGCTCGACCGCCCGATCGTGCTGCGCGACGTGCCCGGTGCGGATCTGGTGCAGTCCGCCATCCACGATCTGATGGAGCACAGCCAGAACCCCGTCTCGGCGCGCCGCCAGCAGGAGCGCTCGGCGGCCCCCGACGAGACCACGATGTGGGGGACCCGCTAGTCCACCGCGGGTAGCGGCACGGGAGCCGCGGCGGTGGCGTGCGCGCCGGAGCCCGAGCGGTGGCTGCCGAACACCCACAGCCGGTAGAACGTGAACCGGAACGCGGTGCCGAGCGCCAGGCCGACCACGTTCGTCGAGATGTTGTCGGCGACGACCGAGGTGAAGCCGAGCGCGTAGTGCGACACCCAGAGGCAGCCGAGGGCGATGAGCAGCCCGCCGATGCTGACGAGGCCGAACTCCAACGCCTCGAGCAGCCAGTGGGCGCGGCGCTCCCTGCCGAACGTCCAATAGCGGTTGCCGAGCCAGTTCGCGATGATCGCCAGCGAGGTGGAGATTATCTTCGCGATGACCGGGCCCTCGTGCAGCGCCTCGGGGCTGAGCACCGTGAGCCGAAGGATGTTGAACACTCCGACGTCGATCACCAGGCCGACGAGACCGACGACGCCGAAACGCCCGAACTGGGTGACGAGAGCGCGCATGCATCCAACCGGGGTGAGCGAAGATAGGGTTACCGAGCTGGAAGTCTATCCGGCCCGCCAGCCCCCAACGCTGAGAGATCCCTCCGGCGTGCGACCCGCAGGAGTGCCAACCAGATGTCGAAGACCGTCGGTGTGATCGGGGGCGGCCAGCTCGCGAGAATGATGATTCCTGCCGCGACGAACCTCGGCCTCACCCTCCGCGTGCTCGCCGAGAAAGAAGGAGAACCGGCCGCTCTGGCCGTCACCGCGCTCGGCAGCCACCTCGACGTCGAGGATGTCCTCCGTTTCGCGGAGGGGGTCGACGTCGTCACCTTCGACCACGAGCACGTGCCGCAGGCGGTGCTGCGCGAGCTGGTGGCCCGCGGCGTCAACGTGCAGCCGTCGCCGGATGCGCTGCAGTTCGCCCAGGACAAGCTGCTGATGCGCGAACGGCTGGCCGAGCTCGGAGTTCCGGTGCCCGACTGGGCCCGCGTCGTGTCGAGCGAGCAGCTCGCCCGGTTCCTCGCCGACCACGGCGGCAGGGCGGTGCTCAAGACCGCCCGCGGCGGCTACGACGGCAAGGGCGTGCGCGTCGTTCGCGACGCGTCGGACGCCGACGACTGGTTCGCCGCCGCGGACGGCGAGGCGCTGCTGGTCGAGGAACTCGTCGAGTTCCGCCGCGAGCTCGCCCAGCTCGTCGCGCGCCGGCCGAGCGGAGAGCTCGCGCTCTGGCCAGTCGTCGAGTCGGTGCAGCGCGACGGCGTGTGCGCCGAGGTCATCGCGCCCGCCCCTCACGCGGCGGGCAAGGTCGCCGACGTCGCGGCCGACATCGCCACGACCGTCGCCGAGGCGCTCGGGGTGACCGGGGTGTTGGCCGTCGAGCTGTTCGAGACCACCGACGACCGCCTGCTCGTCAACGAGCTCGCGATGCGCCCGCACAACACGGGCCACTGGTCGATCGACGGGTCGACGACGAGCCAGTTCGAGCAGCACCTGCGCGCCGTGCTCGACCTGCCGCTCGGCGCCACCGGCTGCCGCGACGAGTGGAGCGTCATGGTCAACGTGCTCGGCGGCCCCGCCACCGGCGCCGTCACCGACCGCTACGACCTCGCCTTCGCCGACCAGCCGACGGTCAAGTTCCACTTCTACGACAAGGCGCCGAGGCCCGGACGCAAGATCGGGCACGTCACCGCCGGCGGCGACGACCTCGACCTCACGGTGTTCAGCGCGCGCGCCGCGGCGGCCTTCTTCGACAACTGACCTCTACGATTGTCTCCGTGACTTCACCACTTGTAGCCGTCGTAATGGGTTCCGACTCGGACTGGACCGTGATGGCGGATGCCGCTGCGGCGCTCGCCGAGTTCGGCATCGCCCACGAGGTGGAGATCGTGTCGGCGCACCGCACCCCCGAGCGGATGATCGAGTTCGGGCGCACCGCCCGCGAGCGGGGACTCAAGGTGATCATCGCCGGAGCCGGAGGCGCCGCGCACCTGCCCGGCATGCTCGCCGCCGTGACCACGCTCCCCGTGATCGGCGTGCCCGTGGCTCTCGCCAAGCTCGACGGCCTCGACTCGCTGCTGTCGATCGTGCAGATGCCCGCTGGCGTGCCCGTGGCGACGGTGTCGATCGGCGGCGCCCGCAACGCGGGACTGCTCGCGGCCCGCATCCTCTCGACATCCGACGACGTACTCGCTGCGAAGCTCGCCGAGTTCGCCACGAGCCTCGAGCGTCTCGTCGCTGACAAAAACGCGGCGCTCGCCTCGAAGCTGTGACCGTCTCCAGCCCCGTTCGCTTTCCAGACGCGAGCTCCCGCAGCACCATGACGCGCAGGGCCTGGTGGCTCGTCGGGTTCAACATCCTGCTCCCCGGCAGCGCCCAGCTGCTCGCCGGCGACCGTCGTCTCGGACGTTTCGGCGTGGTCGCGACCTTCATCCTCTGGGCTCTCGCCATCCTGAGCCTCGTGCTGTTCTTCGCCTGGCGACCCGCCGTCTATGCGGTGGTGACCAACGTGATCGGGCTCACCGCGATCCAGGTCGCCCTGGTCTTCTACATCGTGCTCTGGATCGTGCTGACCGTCGACACGCTGCGCCTCGCGCGCCTGGTGCGGGTCGGTCCGACCGCCCGCTGGCTCGTCGCCGCGCTCGCGGTCGCGGTGCTGATCGGCGTCGGCGGCACGGCCAACTACGGCGTGGTGGTCACCGGGGCGACGCGCGACGCGATAGCCACGATCTTCGCGAGCGGGCAGGCGGCCGAGGCCGTCGACGGGCGCTACAACGTGCTGCTGCTCGGCGGCGACGCCGGGCCCGACCGGCTCGGGCTGCGCCCCGACAGCATCTCGGTCGTGAGCGTCGAGGCGTCGACGGGCAAGGCCACCATGGTCGGCATCCCGCGCAACCTCGAGCGCACGCCGTTCTCGGAGGGGTCCCCGCTCTACGGCCCGTTCCCCGACGGCTACGACTGCGGCGACGAGTGCCTCATCAGCTATCTGTACACCTACGGCGAGGAGCACCCCGACCTCTACCCCGACGCGGAGGCGGAGGGCAGCAACCCGGGCATCGAGGCTATGCGCGACGCCGTCGAGGGCACGCTCGGCATCACGCTGCAGTACTACGTGCTCATCGACATGCAGGGATTCAGCGACCTCATCGACGCGCTCGGCGGCATCGAGATCACCGTCGCCGAGGAGCTGCCGATCGGCATCAACGGCGGCCCCGTCGTCGGCACGATCGAGGCAGGCACCCAGACGATGGACGGCACCACCGCCCTCTGGTACGCCCGCACCCGCTACAACATGACCGACTACGAGCGGATGGTGCGACAGCGCGACGTCCAGGTGGCGGTCATCGCCCAGTTCGAGCCGGCGAACGTGCTGACCAAGTTCCAGGCCGTCGCCGAGGCCGGCGCGCAGGTGGTCAGGAGCGACGTGCCGCAGGCGGCGCTCGGCTACTTCGTCGACCTCGCGAGCAAGACGAAGGACCTGCCGATCGCCACGGTCGAGCTGATCCCGGCGAACGGCGTCGTGGTCGAGCGGCCGGACTTCGACCGGATCCACCAGATGGTCGACACGGCCCTCGCCCCGACTCCGGAGTCGGAGTAGCGGCGGCGGGTCTCGCCACGGTCGCCGCGCGACCTGCTGGACCGGCTGGGGTTACAGGTCGGCGTGCAGCTGCCAGACGTGCTCGGCGGCGGACTGCCAGCTGAACAGCCCCGCGCGGTCCTCGCCGAAGGTCGAGAGGCGAGCCGCGAGCTCGGCGTCGTCGGCGACGCTCGTCATCGCGGCGGCGAGCCGCTCGGAGTAGCCCTCGATATCGTCGATCGGCACCGTGATGCCCGCGTCGGCCGCGACCTCGACCACGGCGGGCACGTCGGAGTGCACCACGGGCGTGCCGAAGTGGAAGGCCTCGAGCACGGGAGTGCCGAAGCCCTCGGCGAGGCTCGGGAAGACGAGCAGCACCGCGCGGTCGAGCACGACCGACAGGTCGGCGTCTGAGATGTAGCCGAGGGTGGTGACCCTGCCCTCGGGAAGCCCCGCCTCCGCGGCGGCCGCGGCGATGGAGCGGCCGTCGGTCTCGTCGGGGCCGACCACGAACAGCGGCAGGTCGGTGGCTCCGGGGAGGGCGAGGGCGGCGAGCACGTGCTCGATGCCTCCGCGCGATTCGAGGCCGCCGATCGCGAGCAGGTAGCGCTCGGGCAGGTCGAGCCGGTCGGCGCGCTCGTCGGCGTCGGATGGCACGGCGAGCCGCGGGCTCACCGCGCCGCCGATGACGCGCACGCGGTCGCCGAAGTCGAGGACCTCCCGCAGGTCGTCGGCGACGGCGTGGGTGGGCACGACGACGGCGTCGGCGTACTTGTGGGCGCGCTTCGCCATCGCCTTGTGCCATGAGATGCGGCGCGCCGACAGGGACTGCGGATGCGTCCACGCGACGACGTCGTGGATCGTCACCGCGATCTGCTGGCCGGTGGAGTTGACGCGGTCGTGACGGCCGAGCGGAGCCAGCAGGCTCGGGGCGTGCACCATGCCGCCGCCCGGCAGATGCGTGAAGCCGTGCTGCCAGGCCGAGACGAGCTCGCGCCGGGCGAGGCTCGTCTTGTACAGGTTGCTCAGCCCGGGCAGTCGCTCGTCGATGACCGCGTACTCCTGCTCGGTCGAGGCGGAGACGATGCCCTCCACGTAGCACCCGGGAGGGGCGTACTGGATGAGCGCGCGTGTGAGCTCCTCGGCATAGCGGGAGATGCCGTTTGGTGTCGGCGACAGCATCTCGTCGATGATCACACGCATGGTCGTCATGGGGCCGTCAACGCTCCCGTTTCGAATGCCTCGTCGAGGGCCCGCCGCCAGTCGCGCATCGGGCTGAGGCCCGCGTCCGACCAGGCGTCGTGTCCGAGCACGGAGTAGGCGGGCCGCGGAGCGGGCCGCACGAACGCCGAGCTGTCGGTCGGGGTGACCCTCTCTGGATCGAGACCGGCCCCGGCGAAGACCGCGCGCGCGAAGTCGAACCAGCTGCCCTGGCCGCTCGCGGTGCCGTGGTAGACCCCGGCGGGGGCGTCGGCGTCGAGCAGCGCCACGATCTGCTTAGCGAGGTCGAGCGTCCAGGTCGGCTGGCCGACCTGGTCGGTGACGACCGCGACCGTGTCGAGCTTGCCGGCGAGGGTCAGCATCGTCTTTGCGAAGTTCGGGCCGTGCTGGCCGTACAGCCATGCCGTGCGCACGATGTAGGTGCCGTCGCGGTGCGACTCGAGGGCGAGCCGCTCGCCCGCGGCCTTGGTGCGGCCGTAGGCGGAGACCGGGGCGACCGCGGTCGACTCGGCGTACGGCTCGGTCGCCGAGCCGTCGAAGACGTAGTCGGTGGAGATCTGCACGAGCTTCGCGCCCGCGGCGGCAGCGGCCGCCGCGAGGTTGCGCGCGCCCGTCGCGTTCACCGCGTATGCCGCGTCTTCGTGGCTCTCCGCGTCGTCGACCTTCGTGTAGGCGGCGGCGTTGATCACGACATCGTGCCCGGCTACGGCCGCGGTGACCGCGGACGCATCCGTCACATCGAGCTCCGCGCGGGTGGCCGCGGTCACGTCACGGCCGGCGAGGGCGGACTGCAGGTCTGAGCCGAGCATGCCGCCGGCGCCGACGATCAGATACCTCATCGGTTAGGAGAGCTCGGCGCGGGCCTTGAGCGGCTCCCACCACTCGCGGTTGTCGCGGTACCACTGCACGACGTCGGCGAGACCCTGCTCGAAGGGAACGAGCGGCTCGTAGCCGAGCTCCTCGCGGATCTTCGAGATGTCGACGCTGTAGCGCAGGTCGTGGCCGAGGCGGTCCTGGACGCGGTCGACGTACGACCAGTCCTTGCCGGTGGAGTCGAGCAGCAGCTGCGTGAGCTCCTTGTTGGTCAGCTCGGTGCCGCCGCCGATGTTGTAGATCTCGCCGGCGCGGCCGCCCACGAGCACCATCGCGATGCCGCGCGTGTGGTCGTCGACGTGCAGCCAGTCGCGGATGTTGTTGCCCTCGCCGTACAGCGGAACGTGCTTGTCGTCGATGAGGTTCGTGACGAACAGCGGGATGACCTTCTCGGGGAAGTGGTACGGGCCGTAGTTGTTCGAGCAGCGCGTGATCGACACGTTGAGGCCGTGGGTGCGGAAGTAGCTGCGGGCGAGCAGGTCGCTGCCGGCCTTCGAGGCGGAGTAGGGGGAGTTCGGCTCGAGCGGGCGCTCCTCGTTCCACGATCCCTCGGCGATCGAGCCGTAGACCTCGTCGGTGGAGACGTGCACGAAGCGCTTCAGGCCGGAGCGCAGCGCCGCGTCGAGCAGCTTCTGGGTGCCGAGCACGTTGCTCTCGACGAAGATCGATGCGTCGCGCACCGAACGGTCGACATGGCTCTCGGCGGCGAAGTGCACGACCGCGTCGACGTCGGGGAAGAGGGTGTCGAGCAGGTCGGCGTCGCGGATGTCGCCGTGCACGAAGCTGTAGCGGGGGGAGTCGGCGACGGGCGCGAGGTTCTCGAGGTTGCCCGAGTAGGTGAGCGCGTCGAGGACGACGACCTCGGCACCCTCGAGGCCGGGGTACGCGTCTTCCAGCGTGCGGCGAACGAAGTTCGAGCCGATGAAGCCGGCTCCGCCGGTTACGAGAATTTTCATGGGGGTTGGATTCCTTGCGAACAGCGGACAATGCCGGGTCGATTCTAACGGAACGACCGTCGCACGAGAGCCGAGCGCACCTTCAAGCCGACGGTGAGCGACACGCGAATCGGCCACAGCCACCAGCCGGAGTACTTCTTGTTGAGGAACCGGCGGGCGCTGTCGTGATGCGCCTGGATCATGCGTGCCGAGTCGCTCGTCGTCGAATGCGCCCCCGTGTGCACGACCTGGGCCGACGGTTCGTACACGTTGCGATAGCCGAGCTTGCCCAGCCGGTAGCCGAGGTCGACGTCTTCGAAGTACATGAAGAAGCCGGAGTCGAATCCGCCGAGCTCGGTGAACGCGGAGCGGCGCACGAGCACGCAGGAGCCGGAGAGCCATCCGGCATCTCGCCTCTCCACGCGGGTGTCCGTGTCGTTGCGGTAGGAGCGGGTCCAGGGGTTGCCGGCCCACAGATTGACGAAGAGGGCGTGGCCGACGCCCGTGCGCAGCGACGGCACGGAGCGGGCGGACGGGTACACATCGCCCTCCGCGGTGAGCACCTCCGGTCCCACGGAGCCGATCCGGGGGTCGGAGTCCCCGACGGCGACGAGGGTGTCGAGCGCCCCGCGGGTGAGGCTGACGTCGGGATTGCTGACCAGGATCCACTCGACGGACGAGGGAAGCGTCGCGACCGCCGCATTGATGGCGCCGCCGTATCCGAGGTTCGCGTTCAGCGGGAGATAGGTGACGGCGTGTTCCCTGGCGAGCTCCGCGACAACCGCGTCGCCGCTGGGCACGTTGTCGGCGACGACGACGGTCGTGGGCTGCGAGCTCGCCGCAGCGACGGAGTCCAGAAACCCCACGAGCACGTCGAACGAGCCGTAGCTCACAGTGACGATGGCAGTTCTCGCGGCGTCGGCCGAGGACGCCGCGCTCACGACACTCGTTCTACCGAGTTGATGGCACCGGTCGCGGCGAACTGGACCACGCCGCCGCCCGTGGGGTCGGGGGCGAAGTCGAGGTGGCCGGCGTTCTGCAGCTGGGCGATGGTGACGCCGTCGCCGGTCTCCGCGCCCGCGCTGATGATGAGGCGCTCGCGACCGAAGTTGACGTCGGGGAGGGTGAACGAGATGGCGTAGTCGCCGGGCGCGGTCGGGGTCTCCAGCTCCAGCCCCTTGGTGTTGAGGTAGTAGATCGTCTGCCCGAGCATCGACTGCAGCGTGAATCCCGTGATCCAGTCGACGGGCGAGTTCACCCGCGCGCGGATGGTGAATGTGAGCGAGCTCCCCGGCGCGATGGGTTCCGCGCCCGCGGCCTTGCCGTCGGCGGTGGTCACATCGACGGCCAGGATGTCCACGGCCCCTGCGAGCTGCTCGGCGGCGTCCGCGGAGGCGCGCTCCTTGGCGGCAGCGGCTACACGATCGCGTTCGTAGCCTTCCCGGAGTACCCGGATGCCCTCGCCGACGTCGCCGTCGTGCACGATCTCACCGGCGTCTAGGACGACGGCGCGTGTGCAGACGTCGGCCACCTGCTCCGCCGAGTGGCTCACGAGAACGATCGTGCGGCCCTCGCGCTGGAACTCGCGGATCTTGTTCATGCACTTCTGCTGGAATGGTTCGTCGCCGACCGCCAGCACCTCGTCGACGAGGAGCAGATCGGGATCGGAGTGCACCGCGACGGCGAAGGCGAGACGCACGTACATGCCGGAGGAGTAGAACTTCACCTGTGTCTCGATGAACTCGCCGATGCCGGAGAACTCGACGATGTCGTCGAAGACGAGGTCGGTCTCGGCGGTGCTGAGTCCGAGGATGGCGGCGTTGATGTAGACGTTCGCCCGGCCGGAGAGGTCGGGATGGAATCCGGCGCCGAGCTCGAGGAGCGCCGCGACGCGACCGCGGCGCAGCACGGCGCCCGAGGTGGGGTCGATGATGCCGCCGATGAGCTTGAGCAGCGTGCTCTTACCCGAGCCGTTGTGGCCGATGAGGCCCAGAGTCTGCCCCTGTTCGACCTCGAGGGAGATGTTGCGGAGCGCCCAGAAGTCGGAACGCGACTTCTCGCGGCTGCGGAAGTACAGGATGCGATCCTTGATGGACTTGTCCTTGTGCAGCACGAACCGCTTGGAGGCGTCTCGGACGGAGATGATCGCTTCGGTGTTGACGGCGGTCTCGGTGATGTTCATTGTCTTACAGCTCCTGGGCGAAATTGCCCTGTAGTCGTGAGAAGACCCGTTGTGCGAGGAAGAGCGCGACCAGGCTGACGCCGAGGGCGATCAGCATGCGCAGACCCAGGTCGTCCGGCCAGAACTGCGAGGGGTCGTTCACCCCGGCGACCCACATGGCCTTCTGCATGCCGAGGACGGCGAGGGTGACCGGGTTCGCCAGATAGACCTGCTCGATCCAGGACCCCTGGAGGGCCTCGTTCACGAACGTGACGGAGTAGACGATGGGCGACGCCCAGAAGAAGACCATGAGAAAGATGTCGATGAGGTGCTCGACGTCGCGGAGATACACGTTCACCGCCGAGAGCACGAGGGCGATCGCGGTGCCCAGTACCACCATGAGCACGATGGCCAGGGGGAGGTAGAGCAGGTTCGGACTGAGCGGCAGTCGTCCGAGGACGATCGTGGCGACGACGAGCACCAGGAACTGCACGACGAAGTTGAACAAGGCGCCGCCGACGGCGGCGAGCGGGAAGATCTCGCGGGGGAGATAGACCTTCTTGATCAGGCCCGCGTTGGCGAGGATCGACCCCGTGCCCGAGCTGACGATCTCGGAGAACAGGGACCAGATGGTGAGACCGGTGAACACGAAGATCGCGAAGTCGGGGACGTTGCGCGCCGCACCGAGGAACTGCCCGATGGCGACGTAGTAGATGACGAGCTGCGCGAGGGGTCGCATCAGCGACCACACGACGCCGAGGGTGCTGTTCTTATAGCGGGCGCGGATCTCGCGGTTGACGAGACGGCCGAGCAGCTGGCGATGCTGCACGATCTCGGTAATCGACGACCAGGTGCTCCGCGATCCGCGGCCACCGATCTCGCGCAGTGGTTCGTCGATCACCCGCAGCGTTGGCGAACTGCCGGGGTCGCGCTGGTCCATAAGCTCACTTCCGATGACTGATTGATCATTCTATACGCGCTCAATTGGCCTACACCCGGGCATGCTGGAGTACGGCGGGGCCTCTCGTGGAACTGCCAGCCGGTGTACATACACTTCGGGAGCAGGAGCCGCATCAAGTATGGCGGAGAAATCCGAGTGGCCTAGAATTGCGGTCCCGACGGGTACCCATACTGTGCACTCGAAGCGCGCGACAGCTGTGCGAACCACACCTCTCTCAAAGGACTACGACATTTCGACGCCATCGCTCTTTCACGCCCTAGCCCAGCGAGCACGGCGTGGAGTCGCCAGGGTCGCTTCCGCGGCCGGCGTGCAGCTGAGGCTCGTGATCCGCTACGGGCCGTCCGGCAATATCCGGTACCTCACCGACAACATCCGCGACACCACCCCCGTGCACATCTTTGCGAACGGGCTGAAGTCGACGCTCGACGAGAACATCGCACGCAAGTGGCACATGGTGCACCGGCGCCACCTCGTGGTCGTCGTCGTCGGCTCGACCGACGAAGACCTCTCCGGCTGGATCCGCCGCACCCGCGGTGACCTGCACTGCCACTTCCTCATCTCGACCGAGGCGGCGGCGACACTCGTCGACGTCGACCCGACCTTCTATACGGCGTGCGACTTCCTCGACGACCACCGCGGGGCCGACACCGACCTCCTCGAGGTCAAGGGATACATCCAACAGCACTGGCGAGCCAACGACGTCTTCATCGTCGACGCGGGAAACCCCCTCGTCGACCCGTTCGCGATCATCCGGATCCAGCACGCCGCGCACGCCTACGAACCGCTGACGAACGAGATCGGCATAGTCGTGCCAGCGCTGCTGCACGGGGACGACGTCGTCGCCGGGTTCGAATGGGACCGTTCGCGTGCCGAATGGTCGACACGCCCGCCGCCCGCGGTCGACTACGGCCATCGCGACGTACCGCGCTATGTGCTGGCGGCGAACGCGCACGGTTTCTACGCCACGAGCGACGCGATCGACAGGATCAGGTTCGCCCGTTCCGACGCCGACGGCCTGAGCTTCGACGAGCAGGTCGCCCGCTTCATCGGTGCCGGCTGGCGGCAGAACGTGCGCACGCTGGCCTTCGCCCCGGTGCAGCTGGCGGTGAACGCCATCACCCTTCCCCGCACGTACGACGCCGACCGGCAGTGGCAGTCCAACCGCTCGGTGGTCGCAGCCGACGGAAGACGCCGGGTGATCTACGTCCTCAACGCGACGAGCGTGAGCGGCGGCATCCGCACCGTCTTCGAACAGACCAACGGTCTTCTCGAACGCGGCTTCGACGTCGAGGTCTGGTCGCTGGAAGACCAGCCCACCTGGGTCGACCTCAACGTGCGTGTCAAGAAGTTCAACTCCTACGCCGACCTCCAGGTGGCGCTGCGCAACGAAGAGGCAATCAAGGTCGCGACCTGGTGGGAGACCGCGCAGGTCGTCTGGCTCGCCAGTGTGAACTCCGGCGTCCCCATGTACTACGTGCAGGAGTTCGAGACCTGGTTCTACCCGGACGACCCCTCGGGCAAGGCGGCCGTGGCGGCGTCGTACCGCAAGGAGTTCACGCAGATCACCATCGCCACCTACCAGCAGGGCGAGCTCGAGGAGATCGGCAGCGAGGCGCTGCTCATCCCGAGCGCTTACGACAAAGACAAATTCCATCTCGTCGACGGTGTCGAGCGCGACGACAACACCGTCATCGCCGTCGGCCGGTCGTTCTTCCAGAAGAATTTCGCCATGACCGAGAAGGCGTGGAAGTCGATGGGCGACGACCGCCCGCGCCTGTCGCTGTTCGGCTCCGAGCCGGACATCGTCGACGACGAACGCGTCGACTACACGGTCCGACCGAGCGACGCCGAGCTGAACGTGCTGTACAACCGGGCGACCATGTTCGTACAGACCTCGCTGCACGAGGGCTTCGGCCTTCCGATCATCGAGGCGATGGCCGCCGGCTGCCCCGTCATCACGACCGACTCCCATGGAAACCGGGGCTTCTGCATCGACGGTGTCAACTGCCTCATGGTCGAGGTGGGCGACTCCGACGGTCTCGCCGCAGCGATGCGACGTCTGCTCGACGAACCTGACCTGAGGGAGCGGCTGCGCGTCGCCGGTCTCGAGACCGCGGCCCGGCACACCTGGGCCGTCATCCTCGACTCGTTCGAGGCGCTCTACGAAAGGGCGAACTGACGTGCCTGCTCTGAAGAACCGGCTCCGGTCCGCACTCGTGCGGGCTGCTAAGAAGCTGCCTAAGGGCGCGACCGACGCACTGCGACGGGCGGAGGGCCCCCGCGCCTACGAGCGCAACACGGCGGGCCTCACCGCGAACATCCCGATGCGGGAGTGGGCGACTCGCGAACGCCGTCCGGTGAGCATCGTCATCCCCAGCTACAACGACATCCCGCTGCTCAGGGCAGCCGTCGACAGCATCGAGGCGACGTGCGCCGGCTTCGACTACGAGGTGATCATCGTCGACGACTACTGCCAGCCGGCGAACAGCGAACTGCTGCGTGCGTTCCAGTCGCCGACCGTCCGTGTCATCTTCAAGGAGGAGCGCGTCGGGTTCGCCGGCACGGTCAACATGGGCATGGCCCTCGCCCGGCACGACATCGTCTTGCTCAACAGCGACATCGTCGCCAAAGACGGATGGCTCGAGGCGCTGCAGTACTCCGCCTACGCGATCGACCCCAGAATCGGTCTGGTCAGCCCGAAGCTCGTCTATCCGAACGGCACTGTGCAGTACGGCGGCACCTACTATGCGCGGCTGTTGGCCCCGCAGTGGTTCGGGCACCTGTTCGTCGGCAGCGCCGCGACCCGACCTGTCGCCAACGTGGCCACCTACAACCGGTCGATCTCTGGGGCGTGCGTCTACATCAGGCGCGACGCGTACGCCACGCTCGGTCCGCTCGACGAGCAGTTCTGGCTCGGTTTCGAAGACGTCGACTACGGCCTCCGGGCGTGGGACGCCGGCATCCGCTGCTACTACCAGCCCGCGTCGATGCTCGTCCACCACGAGTCGGCAAGCCGCGGCTACAGCCAGGGCCAGCGTGAACTGGGTTCGATGCGCTACTTCTGGCGCCGTTGGAGCGCCCAGTTCCTCACCCGCACCCTGTCCGCGACGCCCACCGTCGATTACGTGCTCAGCCCGGCCGCCACACCCGCGTGGCGTGACTACGTCACCCAGCAGGCGGCGCAGCTGCGTGCGCTCGGCCACACGACCGAGGTCCACGAGATCGCCGGCGACGGTGTCGACGAGCAGCTCGTCGAGCGACTGCGCTCGCGCGAGTCGGTCAAAGTGTCGTGCGACTGGGGTACGAGCGAGACGGTCTGGCTTTCCGCGCTGCAGCACGGCAAGCCCGCGTACCTGCTGCCCGGCGTGGAGAGCGGACGATACCCGGCCGACCGCGCCCGACAGGATTCGATCATCGCGAACTACAAGCCAGAGTTCGACTACATCGCCCCGAACCGTTGGACCGCCGACCAGCTCCGGGCAGAGGCGGCGTGGGAGACCCGCGGTCGCGTCGTCCCCGTGACCACCCCCGTCGCGATGGCCGGCGACGGCGACCGCACCGCGGTCGTGACGGTGGGGCTCGATGCTTCGAGCCGCGCCACCGTCGACGCCGCCGCCGCGCAGCTCTCGGTGACGGTGCGACATGTCGAGGAGGCGGAGCCCACGGCAGCCGTGCTCGCGGAGATCAACGCCATGGCCCCCCGGGTCGTCGTCGCGCTGGCCGAATACGACACGAGCCTCACACCGCTCGCGCTGATGGGGGTCGGCGGGGCGTTCGTCGGGCGACTCAACGACAAGACCCGGTACGAGGTGCTCGACGGCTACAACAGCCTCCTGATCGACCCGGCCTCCGCAGCGGCCCTCCGCACGGCGCTCGACGATCTGTTCGGCGACGACCGCGTGTGGCGTGAACTCGGCGGGAACGGACGGGGCACGGCCGAGCGCCTCCACGACCTCAACGCCCGGGAGATGTCTCGGATCCTGGCGACCATCGCCGACAACGCGGTCTGACGGCCGAACGCCCCTCTCCCACTACCCGATCGGCAATCATGGCAGAATCAGCCTCCACTCCCGCGGTGGTCCCGCCCGTCCGACTGCTCATGGTCGTGCCCGACGTGGTCGGCGAGAAGATGGCCGGCCCCGGGATGCGGTACGTCGCCCTGGCCAAGGCCCTCGCCCCCTTTCTGCCCGTCACCCTCGCGGTCGCCGAATCGGGCAGCACCGCTCTCGACTTCGGCACGCTCAACGTGACGGTGCGCACCTGGCACGACCACAAGGACCTGCAGAAACTGGTCGACGAGTGCGACATTGTCTTCTGCCAGTTCTTCGACACCAATGTCGTGCGCTACGCACTGCGTGCGGGAAAGCGGGTCGTCTACGACCTGTACAACGCGCTCCCGATCGAGACCATCGGCGCCGAGCGCATCAGCGGGCATACAGACGCCGAGGGCAAGGACCGCGAGTACGCGGAGCTGCTGCGTTACTTCCGTTTCGCGAGCAAGGCGGGCAGCTACTTCGTCACGTCTAACGAACGCCAGCGCGACTGGTGGCTGGGCTACATCATGGCCTCGGACGGCATTCGGCCGAGCACCCTGGGAGGTCGCGGCCCCGACGACATCGTGGGGCTCGCACCATTCGGCATGACCGAGTCCGACCCGGTGCAGCAGCGCTCAGCGCTCCGCGGACACCACGGCATCACAGACGACGACTTCGTGCTCATCTGGGCGGGCGGCATCTGGGACTGGTTCGATGCTCTGACGCCCATCCGCGCGGTCGCCGAACTCGCCGGGACCGATTCACGGATCAAGCTCGTGTTCTACGGCACGGTGCACCCCAACGCCACCATCGGCAAACCGCCCGCCGTCGACAGGGCGGAAGAGCTCGCCCGCTCGCTCGGCGTGCTAGGCACCTCCGTGATCTTCCTGCACGACTGGGTCCCCGCGGAAGAGCGGGCCGACTACCTCCTCGACGCCGACGCCGCACTGTCGGCGCACAAGCAGTCGCTCGAGACCCACTACGCGTTCCGCACCCGCGTCCTCGACCACTTCTGGGCGAAACTGCCGAGCATCGTGTCGAGCGGCGACTGGTTCGCCGACTACATAGAGAAGGAACAGCTCGGCCTGGCGACCCCGCCAGGCGACGTCGAGGCGATGAAGGCCGCCATCTCCCGGCTGAGCACGGACGTCGACCTGCGCGAGCGCGTGGTCGGCAATATCGAAAGGGTGCGCGAAGACTGGCGTTGGAGCGCGACCACCCGGGAGCTGCGCGAACACCTGACCGTGAAGGTGGACACCCTCGCATTCCGGCCGGAACCAGCGGACACCGAGCAGGACTCGCAGGCGCAGCTCGGAACGGGCGCCCTGTCCGGGTGGGCCCTCGCCCGCGGCTTGATCGGAAGGGTCGGGCATCGTCTTCGCCTCGGCAGGCTCGCCCGCCTATTGCGCCCTACGAAGCGCTGAGCACACACGGGTCGTCGGCGTGCGGCTTGCTACACTTTCGAAGCCTGTGTTCCCCAACCGGAAGAGCGTTTATGCCTAAGCTGCGACCGGGAGTCGTCTCCGTTGTCCTCGTGAACTTCCGCGGCGCCAGCGACACCATCGAAGCGATCGCCGAGATCGGCAGGCTCGACTGGCCGAGCGAGCTGCTCGAGATCATCGTCGTCGAGAACGCGTCTGGCGACGACAGCGCCGACCGGATCCGCACGGCGGCGCCGCATGTCACGCTCGTCGTCTCGCCCACCAACGACGGCTTCGCCGGGGGCTGTAACCGGGGTGTCGCCGCCTCGAGCGGCGAGTTCATCGCCCTGCTCAACAACGACGCGAAGCCGGATCCCGGCTGGATCCGCGGCGCCGTGGCCAAATTCGGCGAGTCGTCCCGCATCGGCGCGGTCGCCAGCCGCGTGCTCGACTGGGACGGCGAGCTGGTCGACTACATCGGTTCCGCCATGACATGGTACGGGATGGGCTACAAGCCGCTCACGGCGGAACGCGTGCCGGCGGGCGTCGATACCGCGAGGGACGTGCTGTTCGGCACGGGGTCGGCCATGTTCGTGCGCCGCTCGGCCTACGACCAGCTCGGCGGCTTCGACGAGCGGTACTTCATGTTCTTCGAAGACGTCGACCTCGGCTGGCGTCTCAACCTCGCCGGCTGGCGCGTGGTCTACGAGCCCAAGTCGCTCGCGTACCACAAGCACCACGCGTCGATGGCCGAGTTCGGCCCGTTCAAAGAGACCTACCTCCTCGAGCGCAACGCCCTGTTCACTCTGTACAAGAACCTCGGCGACGAGGGACTCGCCGAGGCGCTCCCCGCGGCGATGGCGCTCTCGGTGCGCCGCGCGATCTCGCGGGGAAAGCTGGACTCCACCGCGTACGACCTGCGCAAACCGGGAGGCGACGGCGAAGACAGCACGTCGGTCTCCAAGCAGACGATGTCGGCGATGTTCGCGATCGACCAGTTCACCGAGGCGCTCCCCTCACTCCGCGCGACCCGGGACGCGATCCAGGCGTCGAGAACGGTCTCCGACACGAGCATCTGGCGCCTCTTCGGCAACGCGGATGCGCCCGTCTACCAGGAGCCCGCGTACCTACGCGGGTACGAGAACATCGTGACCGCCTTCGACGTCGCCGAACCCCCGCGCGGCACCCGGGTCCTCGTCATCACCGGCGACCCCATCGGCAAGAAGCTCGCCGGTCCCGCCATCCGTGCCTGGAACATGGCGGAGCTCTTGTCGCGACAGAATGCGGTGACGCTCGTCTCGCTCTCCGGTGTGGAGCCGATCGACGCGTCGTTCGACGTCGTGCACGTGCGCCCCGGCGACAACCACGCGTTCAACAAGCTCGAGGCCTGGGCCGACGTCATCATCTTCCAGGGGCACGCGATGGCCGTGTTCAGCGCGCTGCAGACCACGCGCAAGATCCTCGTCGTCGACATCTACGACCCGATGCACCTCGAGCAGCTGGAGCAGGGCAGGGAGCTTCCTCCCGAGCAGTGGAGATTCCAGGTCGAGAGCGCGAACGAGGTGCTCAACGAGCAGATGCTGCGCGGCGATTTCTTCCTCGCGGCCTCCGAGCGACAGCGGATGTTCTGGCTGGGCCAGCTCGCTTCGCTCGGACGTGTGAACCCGGCGACCTACGACGCCGACCCCGACCTGGAAGGACTGATCGGCGTGGTGCCGTTCGGTCTGTCGTCGCTGCCGCCCGAGCACAAGGAGGCGGTGCTCAAGGGTGTCCTCCCGGGGATCGCGGCCGACGACAAGGTGCTGCTCTGGAGCGGAGGGCTGTACAACTGGTTCGACCCAAAGACGCTCATCCGCGCGGTCGCCGACCTGTCGAAACGCCGCGACAACATCCGACTGTTCTTCCAGGGCACGAAGCACCCGAATCCGTCCGTGCCCGAGATGCGCATCGTCGGCGAGTCCCGCTCGCTCGCCAGAGACCTGGGTGCCCTCGACAGCTCTGTCTTCTTCAACGCGTCCTGGGTCGACTTCGCCGAGCGCGGCAACTACCTCACCGAGGCCGACGCCGGGGTGAGCACACACTTCTCGCACATCGAGACGACCTTCTCGTTCCGCACCCGGATCCTCGACTACCTGTGGGCCGAGCTGCCGATGGTCGTCACCGAGGGCGACCATTTCGCCGAACTCGTCGAGCGGGAGAAGCTCGGTGTAGTCGTCAAGGCCGGCGACGTCGACGCGCTCAGCGCCGCGCTCGAGCGTGTGCTGTTCGACGAACGATTCATCGCCCAGGCCCGCAAGAACATCCGACGCGTTCGCCAGCAGTACTTCTGGGAGGAGGCCCTGGCACCGCTGGTCGCCTTCGTGGCCGACGCGCACCATGCACGCGACAACGCCCACCTCGCCTCCACGACGGGCGCGCCGGCGAAGTCCCGGGTGCGTCGCAGGCGATCGGGCCTGCGCCACGACGCGGGTCTGGTCGTGCACTATCTCCGCAACGGCGGGCCCCGCCTCGTGCTGTCGAAGATCTCCAACCGGATTCGTCGTTGACTACCGACCAGCCAAGGGTCTCCGTCGCGCTGTGCACCCACAACGGCTCGCGCTTCGTCGAGCGTCAGCTCGAGAGCATCCTCGTCGGCGAGCTCCTGCCGACCGAGATCGTGGTCTCCGACGACGCATCGACGGATGACACGGTCGGCATCGTCGGCGCGATGACCGGACGGTTCGCCTCCGCCGGCGTGGCCGTGGTCGTTCTCGAGAACTCGCCGGCCCTCGGTGTCGTGGCGAATTTCGAGCGCGCCATACGCGCCTGCACCGGAGACCTCGTCGCGCTCTGCGATCAGGACGATGTATGGCATCCCGACCGGCTCCGGGTCGCCGTAGAGGCGTTCGGCCGACGTCCCGAGCTGCTCCTCCTTCACTCCGATGCCCGGCTCGTCGACGCTGCCGGTACCCCGCTCGGGCTCACCCTCTTCGACGGCCTCGGCATCAGCGCCCAGGAGCGCTCGGCCATCCACGACGGTCACGGCTTCGACGCGCTTATGCGTCGCAACCTCGTGACCGGCGCGACCGCTGTCATCCGCCGGGAACTGGCCGGGCTGGCCGTGCCGTTCCCGGCGCCTTGGGTGCACGACGAATGGCTCGCCGTCGTCGCGGCAGCGCTCGGCGGCCTCGACTTCGCTGAAGAGGAGCTCGTCGACTACCGCCAGCATGGCGCGAACCAGATCGGTGTGACCAAGCTCACCCCCGTCGGAAAGATCCGCAGGCTGTTCGAACCGCGCGACGACCGCAACGTCTACCTCGCCGACCGGGCGCGCGTGCTGCTCGCCGGCCTCACCGCGCTGGGGGAGCGCGTGCCGCCGGAGGTGCTGGCCAAGGTGGCCGCGAAGGTGCGCCACCTGGACGCCCGCGCCCGGCTTCCTCTGCCGCGCCTGCTGCGCGTCGTCCCCGTCGTGGCGGAGGCTGCGACCGGGCGCTACCGGCTCTACAGCCGTGGGCATCTGGACATCGCGCGCGACCTGCTGCAGCCGGCGGGCCGGCCTTCCGCCTCGTAGCGGTTTGTGGGCAGACCGCGCACCGAGAGAGGCGCGAATCGCAACGCTGTAGACTCCCATGCGTGCAAATTCGCGAACTTTCTATTCCCGACGCCTACGAGATCACCCCCAAGCAGTTCGGTGACGACCGCGGCGTGTTTCTCGAGTGGTATCGCTTCGACAAGTTGGAAGAAGCCAGCGGTCGCTCCATCGACCTGAGGCAGGCGAACACGTCGGTATCGAAGCGCGGCGTAGTCCGTGGCATCCACTTCGCCGACATCCCCCTGGGTCAGGCAAAGTACGTCACCGTCACTCACGGGGCAGTGCTCGACTACGTTATCGACATCCGGGTCGGCTCGCCCACGTTCGGCCAGTGGGACTCGGTCCTGCTCGACACCACCGACCGCCGCGCCATCTTCCTCTCCGAGGGCCTCGGCCACGCGTTCGTCGCATTGACGGATGACGCGACCGTGAGCTACCTCGTGACGGACGTCTTCAACGCGCCTCGTGAGCACGGCATCAACCCTGTCGACCCCGAGGTCGGTCTGGTCTTCCCTCCCGACGCAGGCGAAGCCCTTCTCTCGCCCAAGGACACCGAAGCCCCCGGCCTCAGCGAGGCCGCAGCGGCCGGCCTTCTCCCGACGTGGGACGAGGCTCGCGCCTTCTACGCGTCGCTCAACAGGACGGGAAACTAGATCGTGCGCGGAATTATTCTTGCCGGCGGATCCGGCACGCGGCTCTGGCCGATCACCAAGGGCATCTCCAAGCAGCTGATGCCCATCTACGACAAGCCGATGATCTACTACCCCTTGTCGACGCTCATGATGGCGGGGATCAACGAGATCCTCATCATCACGACGCCGGAGTACAACGACCAGTTCCGTGCCCTCTTCGGCGACGGTTCAGACATCGGCATCTCCATCGAGTACGCCGTGCAGCCGTCGCCCGACGGCCTCGCACAGGCCTTCATCATCGGCGAGGAGTTCATCGGCGACGAGAGCGTGGCGCTCGTGTTGGGCGACAACATCTTCCACGGTGCAGGCCTCGGGTCGTCGCTGCGTCAGAACAACGACGTCCAGGGCGCTCTCATCTTCGCGTACCACGTGTCCAATCCGCGCTCATACGGAGTGGTCGAGTTCGACGACGACTTCAACGCGCTCTCGATCGAGGAGAAGCCGACGGCGCCGAAAAGCAACTACGCCGTGCCCGGTCTCTACTTCTACGACAACTCAATTGTCGAGATCGCGAAGTCAATCGAGCCCAGCGCCCGCGGCGAGCTGGAGATCTCCACGGTCAACGAGCGCTATCTCGAGGCGGGAAAGCTCCACGTGCAGGTTCTCGACCGCGGAACCGCGTGGCTCGACACCGGCACGTTCGAGTCGATGATGCAGGCGTCGGAGTACGTGCGCGTGATCGAGGACCGCCAGGGGTTCAAGGTCGGCTGCGTCGAGGAGATCGCCTGGCGCGCCGGATGGATCGACGATGCCCAGCTGCGCGTGCTCGCGACGCCTCTGCTGAAGAGCGGATACGGCTCCTACCTGATCGGACTTCTCGACGCTAACTGAGCATCCGCGAACTCCGGACAGAGGTCGAATACCCCGCAGACTAGGGGTATCCGACCTCTGTTTATATGCTGGGTCGCGCGGAAGTGGTGGGGTAGAGTCGCTGGTAAATGCTGCGGCCGGCGGAGTTCGCCGCGGTGGCTCCATGCCGATTTTCGGCGGGCGTTACAGAAGGCAGAAATCATGATCTCTCTCAGCAATGCGCGTCGCATCGTGGCGGGCGCAATTTCTGCGATCGTGCTGACAGCCGGTGTCGTCGTCGGTGTCGCGGCACCCGCCCAGGCAGCCGACCCCGCGACCTTCGACCCCGGATACATCATCTCCGACCAGCGCTTCTTCGACAGCGGCGCGATGGACGAGGCGGCGATCCAGTCGTTCCTGAGGTCGAAGCTGCCGAGCTGCGCCCAGGCGAACGGCGTGGCCTGCCTTCCCAACTTCACCGAGAGCACCCCCTCGCGTGACGCGACCACCCGCTGCGCCGCGTACCCCGGCGCGGCGAACGAACCGGCCAGCAGGATCATCAACAAGGTCGCGAAGGCCTGCGGCATCAACCCGCAGGTGCTCGTGGTGACGCTGCAGAAGGAGAACGGCCTCGTCACCAACGGCTCGCCCATCGCGGGCTCGTACCGCACGGCGATGGGCTACGCCTGCCCCGACACTGCCGCCTGCGATTCCACCTATTTCGGCTTTTTCAACCAGGTGTACAGCGCCGCATCGCAGTTCATCCGCTACGGGGTGAACCCCGCCAGCTGGCGCTACCGCGTCGGCTCGATCGCCGTGCAGTACCACCCCAACGTCGCGTGCGGCTCGTCGGTGGTCAACATCCGCAACCGCGCGACGGCGGCGCTGTACAACTACACGCCGTACCAGCCCAACGCCGCGGCGATGGCCAATCTCTACCGCACCGGCGACGCATGCTCCTCCTACGGCAACCGAAACTTCTGGGCCTACTTCACCGACTGGTTCGGATCGACCACCGGCCCGGTCAACCCGTTCGGCTACGTCGACGCCGTCACGCCCGGTGTCGGACAGATCGCGGTGAAGGGCTGGGCGATCGACCCCGACTCCACGGCATCCCTCGACATCCACATCTATGTCGACGGCGTGGGGACGAGTGTGAACGCGAACGAGTCCCGCCCGGATCTGGCGGCGCCCTACCCGAACTCCGGTACGGCGCACGGATTCTCGTCGCTGATCCCGGTCGGATTCGGCGGCGCGCACGAGGTCTGCGTCTATGCCATCAATACCGGACCGGGCACGCACTCGCTGCTCCAGTGTTCAACAGTGGTGACCCCTGGCGGACCGCCGACCGGGTACATCGACTCGACCGTCGCCTCGGAGGGCGCGGTGACCGTCGGCGGATGGGCCATCGACCCCGACACGGTGGCGCCCGTCCAGGTCCACGTGTACGTCGACTCCGCGAGCGTCGCGGTCAACGCGAACATCCAGCGGTCCGATATCGCCGCGGCGTTCCCCGCCTACGGCGGCGCGCACGGCTTCAGCACCACGGTGCCCGCCTCTCCGGGCCCCCACCAGGTGTGTGCTTTCGCGATCAACCTCGGCGTCGGCGGCAACACAGCCCTCGGTTGTGTTCAAGTGACTGTTCCGTACCCTGCCGGCACGATCCCCGAGTTGGGGCGCGCTCCGATCGGGTACATCGACTCGACGGTCGTCTCCGCGGGAGCGGTGACGGTCGGCGGATGGTCGATCGATCCCGATACTGCGGCGCCAATCCAGGTGCACGTCTACGTGGGCGCGACCGGTGTGGCCCTCACCGCCAACATCGACCGCGCCGACATCGCGTCGGCTTTCCCCGCCTACGGCGGCGCCCACGGGTACAGCGCGAAGATCAACGCCGCGCCCGGAACACACAACGTGTGCGCCTACGGGATCAATACGGCCCCGGGAGGCAACTCCTCGCTGGGCTGCGTACAGGTGACGATACCGGCGCCGGCGGGCGGCGCCATCGTCGAGCAGGGACGTGCGCCCATCGGCTATCTTGACTCTGCCGTCGTTTCGGCGGGAGCGGTGACCGTGGGCGGATGGTCGATCGACCCCGACACCGCGTCGCCGATCTCGGTGCACGTATACCTGGACTCGGCGAGTGTCGCGGTGCCGGCGAACATAGAGCGCGGCGATATCGCAGCGGCCTATCCCCTCTACGGCGGGGGCCACGGATTCAGCACGCAGATGGCTGCGACACCGGGTGTCCACCGGGTGTGCGCCTACGCGATCAACAATGCCGGAGGCGGCAACTCCGCCCTCGGCTGTGCCACGGTGACCGTCCCGTAGGTCGGCCGGCTTCCTCGCCCGGCTAGACCGGGAGGCGCTGCGTGGCCGGGGCGACGAGACCCTCATCGGGGCGACCGGTCGTACGGGCGCTCCAGATCATGGCGAGCCATACGATCATCGCGGCGAAGCTGAGCGCGCCGACGGCCCACATGCCCATGGGGCTGACAGGAATCGACCACCACCACTCGACGCGGGAGTCCAGGTTGCCGCCGCCGACGTCGACGCCCGTGACGTACCGGCGCAGGTTGTAGTGCAGCGCGACCGCGTTGGCCACGGCGAGAGCCGTCGCGACCGCGATGAGCTGCTCGCGGGTGATCCGGATGGTGTTCATCGACGGCTGGAACAGCGCGATTCCCGCGAACAGCACGACCAACGGGATCAGGTACCGCGGCTGCACGCCGTCGCCGACGACGGTCTGTGTCTGATACAGGATCAGCCACGGGATGAACAGCACGAGTGCGAAGACGTACAGGGCGGCGAGCGTCTTGCGTCGGCTCGACGCTCCGAAACCGATGGCGACAAGGGCGACGAAGGCTGCCATCGCCAGGAACGACACGGCCGCAGGCATCGCCGTGTCGAGCCACCCCAGGCCGGACGTGCGGAACCCCGACGTGCCGAAGACGCCGAACCACAGTCCGGGCACCTGCAGGAGGTTGTCGACGATGAGCGTGAAACGGCCGTATACGGGGCGCACGAAGTTCGGGTCGAGCCCGGTGGTGGCCGCAGTCGACTGCCGTGACGAGAGGAAGATCAGCACCGCCGGGACGATCATCGCGAGCGGCACGAGGGAGAGCACGAAGAACTGGCGCTCGGCGCGGAACTTGAGCAGGAGTACGGCGCCGATCGCCAAGACCGCGTAGATCGCGCTGTCCGCCCTGGCGCCGGCACCGATCACCGTGCTCAGGAGGGCGGTGCCGGCGAGGGCGATCCGCCTGGCGCCCGTCGTCTCGAAGAAGCCGATCAGGGCGATCCAGAGTGTGCCGGCGGAGAGAATCGCCCAGCCGCTCGGATTGTTGGACGGAATGAGGAAGATCCCGAGGGGCACTATGGAGACGGCGATGGATGCGACGAGAGTCGAACGCCGTGCCAGCGGCAGCAGCAGGAAGAGGCCCGTGACCAGGGCGACGAAGAGCACGCTGTTGGCGATGCGCATGACGAGGGCGGACGTCTGCAGATCGTCGCCGGCGAAGGCGCTCATGACGAAGTAGTAGACCGGCGGGTACGAGCCGTCGAAGTTGCCGCGGTCGGTCGAGGTCAACCCGGTGGTCAGGTCGTCGCCGTACCCGGAGCCGTCCCCCTGGCATCCCGCGCTCTGTTCCGGATTGAAGGCGTAGCAGACCGCCGAGCGTTCGATGTCGACGGAGACCCGGCGCTCGTCGTCGGCGTCGCCTGGCTCGCACATCTCGGTCGTCGCGCCGCTACCGCACCAGATGCTCGCGAGGTGGTAGTCGTCGTCGGGGCTGGCGCCCACGGGCGAGGCGAACCCCCAGCTCACGAGAGCCGTGAGGGCGAGGAGGGGGATGGCGATCAGCGGGATTAGGGAGCGTCGGCGACCCCCGCTCGTGCCCCGGCTGGCCTGCGTCATCAGCGTCCGTCCGCCCGCGGGGTCTCGGAATCGTCGAGCTCGTTGAGCCGCAGCTCGAGCAACGCGACGCGCTCGGCGAGCGTGCGGGTCTTGCTCTCGAGCTGGGTCAGCTCAGAGCTGTGCTGGAGGCAGACCAGGAAGAGGACGGCGATCCCAGAGAAGAAGACCAGATTGGTGGGCACCTCGACACCGACCGCGTCCGCGGCCCACTCGAGGGTGGCGGGGAAGACGCCGACGATCAGCGCGATCACGCCGGCGACGAACCACCACACCGCGTGCCGCTCGCGGAGGTGGCGACGGCGGAGGAGTTCGACGACCACGACGAGGATGAGCGCGGCGGAGAGGATTCCGAAGAGGTATGAGGTGAAGGTCATGGTCTGCCCCCAAGGCGGTAGGTCGAAGCCGGACGCATAAAAGCGAATGTGAGAGCGAGCGCCGCCCGGCCCAGGTACAGGGCGGATTTCGCGGGGTTGTGCGAGGGCACGCCTCCCGCTCGGGGGCGCATCGAGACGGGCACCTGCTTGACGACGAGTCCGGAGCGAGCGGCGATGACCAGCGCCTCGATCGTGTCACCGAGGTACTCGGCCGGGTAGTGCTCGGCGAACAGCGCCACCGCCCGCGGGCCGGAAGCGCGGTAGCCCGACGTCGTGTCGGTGAGTTCCGTGTGGGTTGCGCGGCTGAGGATGGCGGCGAGGCTCTTCATGGCCCACTGCCGGGGGCCGCGCACGGAGTAATCGCCCTCTCCGGCGAATCGGGCGCCCAGCACGAGGTCGGCCGTCTCGAGTTCACGCAGCAGGGCGGGCACACTCTCCGGATTGTGCTGACCGTCGGAGTCGATCTGCACCACGGCGTCGAACCCGTTGTCGACGGCGAATCGGAAGCCCACGCGCATGGCGCCGCCCACGCCGAGGTTGAAGGGGAGCGTCGCGACCCGCGCGCCGGCTTCGCGCGCGACCTTGCTCGTCGCGTCCGACGATCCGTCGTCGACGACGAGAACGACGGCGTCCGGGTTGCTGAGGAACACCTCGCGGACCACTTCGGCGACAGAAGCCTCCTCGTTAAAAGCGGGCATCACAATTAACGTCTTGCTGGACAAGGGCATGACGGGAGTCTAGCAATCGCGTTGTCCGCGCAGCCTGACCGGCCCCGCCGCGCCGACGGGGGCGCGTCGGGGGATGTTGGTAGGGTGACGGGCGGTGAATTCATTGCAGAGCGGTGGTGTGATTGTGGCGGACTCGTTGCGCTCTCGATGGACGACAATGGCCGCCGGCTATCGCCGGTTGGTAGAGCCTCGCCTCTCGGGCCTCCCGAACGGTGTGGTGGTTGCCTGGTACCCCGTGCTCGTCGCTCTCCTCGGCCTCGTGCTCATCGTCCTGCACATCAGCGGCACATCGTCCGGCGCCAACTTCCGGTTGTTCGGCACGGGTGTGGATCCGCAGCTTCTCTTCAGCAGCCCCAAAGAAATCCGCACCGACGAGTGGCTCGTGCAACAGGGGTGGGTGGTGTCCCAGGCACAGCAGGGATTCCCGCTCGTCAACGGCACGTTCCCGGGCGGAATGAACACGACCGCCGTGATGGAACTGCCCAGCTGGGACTGGACCGCCCTGTTGCGCCCGCACATGTGGGGCTTCCTGCTCTTCGGCCTCGAGGCCGGAGTCGCCTGGCAGTGGTGGATCCCCGGCATAGCGCTCGCGACCGCGGCCTACCTGTTGTTTGTCACGCTCGTGCCCCGCCGCCCGGCGACCGCGGCGTTCGTGGCGACGGCGGTCTTCTTCTCGCCGATCATCCAGTGGTGGTACGGACCGAACTCGATCTGGCCCGTGGCGTGGGCGATGCTCGCGATGGCCGCCACCGTCTGGTTTCTCCGCGACACCCGCAGATGGGTGCGGATCGTCTGGGCGGTCACCGTGGGCTGGCTCGCCGTCACCACGGCGATCGGGCTGTACATCCCCTTCTCGGCTCCCTGCATCATCGTCTTCCTGCTCTTCTTCATCGGCACGGTCCTGCAGGATCGCCCCTGGTCGAAAGACCGGCTCGGGCTCCTGCTGCGTCGACTCGCGCCCATGATCGTGGCCGGCGTAGCGGCGGCCGGGGTCATCGGGTTGTTCGTGGTCACCCGCCTCGACGTCTTCGTCGCCGTCGGCAGCACCGTGTATCCCGGACAGCGATCCGATCCCACGGGGCGCATTCTGCTCGACGACCCCCAGGCCGTCGGCTTCCTGGGCGCGCTGTTCGGACAGTCGTTCTCGGCGACGAGCCCGAACGTGCTCGGGCCGAACCCCTCCGAGTCGGCGACCGTCATCCTGATCTCGCTGTTCCTGACACCCGCGCTGATCTGGTTCGCGGTGTCGGCCTGGCGCAGAGAACGACGGATCGACTGGCTGCTCGTCACCACCTGCCTCACGACGATCCTCTTCCTGGCGTACATGTTCGTTCCCGGATGGGACGCGCTCGCGAGACTGCTCCTGCTAGACAAGGTCCCGGTCTCGCGGCTCCGGGTCGGTTTCCTGGCGATGACCGTCGTAGCCGTCGCGCTCACGGTGCGAGAGGTCGAGACGAGGGCGGCACGCGTCGCGCACGGGAGGATGCCCCGCAGTCTCGGCCCGGCCGTCCTGAGCACCGCGGCCGTGGTAGCTGTGTGCGCCTATGTGGCGTACATGATCTTCACCAGGGATCCCGGGGTGGTGTCGGCTACGTGGCTGTGGCCGATCACGCTGGTGACGATGATCCTGTCGACGGCTCTCCTCTTCTTCCGCCGCACGGTTCCCGTGGCGGCCGCGTGCCTGCTCATCGCCGCGGTGACCATCGGCGCCGCGGTGAACCCGCTCTACCGAGGCATCTTCAACCTCAACGACACCCGCATCGGCCAGGCGGTGCGCGAGATCGACGACGCAGATCCCGGCACCTGGATCGGGGTCGGCGAGAGCAGCACGATGGCCGTGCTCGTGTCGTCGGGGGTGGACGCCTACAGCGGGATGCAGCCCTACCCGTCGGAGGAGATGTGGGAAGACATCGATCCGGACGGCTCCGACGAGGCCGCGTGGAACCGTCTCGGCTACGTGCGCTGGGTGTTCGGGCCGGGCGAGCCGGAGTCGGCGAACCCCGCGACCGACCAGATCGTCTCTACCTTCGACGCGTGCTCCGAGTTCGCACAGCAGAACGTGGACTATGTGCTGACCGACGGCGTGCCGCCGACGATGGACTGCCTGACCCTGATCGCTGACGAACAGCAGGGCGCGTCCAGCATGCAGATCTACTCCGTGGGTCCGCAGGCCGGATAGCCGCGACGCCACGCCACGACGAGAATAGCCGCAGCGCACCGCTTCGGACCCTCGGCGTTGCTATCCTTTGTGATCGTGCACTTATGCGAGGATTCCTGTGGTTAGGAAGCTGCGGGTCGCTGACTTCTCCCGGCGGGAACGCATAGCGGAGGCATGCCGCGAGATCGTCGAACCGGCCGCGACAGGTCTCCCCAACTGGCGCGTGTTGACGTGGTTCCCTCTCCTCGTGGTCGTCGGCGGAGCCATCCTGATCGTGTTGGGCATCAGTGGAACGTCGTCGGGTGCCCAGTGGCTGGTCTTCGGAGACGGGGGAGTGGACCCGCAGATCCTCCTCGGCGGTCCCCGGCTGATCAGATCAGACGAGTGGTTGGTGCAGCAGGGGTGGGTCGTCTCCCAGGCCCAGCAGGGATTCCCCCTCGTCAACCGGACATTCCCGGGCGGTATGGATACCAGCGTCGTGTTCGAGTTGCCCGCCTGGGACTGGACGGCACTCCTTCGCCCGCACGCGTGGGGCTTCCTCGCGTTCGGCGTCGACGTCGGCGTGGCGTGGCAGTGGTGGATTCCGGCGATGGGACTGGTGGCCGGCGCCTACATGCTCGTTGTGACGTTGCTCCCCAATCGTCCCCTGACCTCGGCGCTCGTCGCCGCCGCCGTCTACTTCAGCCCGATCTTCCAGTGGTGGTACGGACCCAACTCGCTGTGGCCCGCCGCCTGGGCGCTGCTCGCCATGGCCGGCACGGTGTGGATGCTGCGTGACCCGAGGCTCTGGGTGCGAGTCGTGTGGGCCGTCGTCCTGGGCTGGCTGGCTGTGACCATGGCGATCGGGCTGTACATCCCGTTCGTGGTGCCGTCGCTTCTCGTCTTCGTCTTCTTCTTCGTCGGCGCAGTGCTCCAGGAACGGCCGTGGGCGGCCGAGAGGGCGAGACGCACGTTCGGGCGGCTCGTGCCGCTTCTCGCCGCGGGGGTAGCGGCAATGTCGGTGACCGGTATCTTCGTCGCGACCCGGTTTCCGTCCTTCGTCGCTGCACAGGCGACCGTCTACCCGGGAGTGAGATCCGACCAGACCGGCCGACTGCTCGTCGAAGACCCGCACCTGACGGGATTCGGCGGCGCGCCGCTGGGACAGTCGTTCGCGACGTCGAATCCGAACATCCTCGGCCCGAATCCGTCGGAGGCGGCGACCGCGATCCTGTTGGCGGTGTTCCTGGCTCCGGCGCTGGTCTGGTTCATCGTGCGGGGCTGGCGAAGGGATGCGACGATCGACTGGCTCCTCGTCGCGACCACGGCCGGGCTCGGCCTGGTGCTGGCGTACCTGCTCGTGCCTGGGTGGGATTCGCTCGCGCGCCTGCTGCTCCTCGACAAGGTGCCGGTGCCGCGATTCCGCATGGGCTTCGCCGTGATGCTGCCGCTGTTCTTCGCCCTGGTCGCACGCGAGGTCGTCCGGCATCCCGGTCGCCGCACGTTGCCGATCTCGATCCTCTGCGGCCTGCTCGCCGTCGCCTTGACGGGGTGGGTGGTCGGCTCCGCTTGGACGCTCGACCCCGGTACGCTCGCCGACTCACGGCTGTGGCCGGTGGCGGCCCTGGGCATCTGCGCGAGCGTGGTGCTCGTCTTCTTCCGCAGGACGATCCCGATCGCGGCCGCTGCCCTGCTCGTGGCCGCCCTTTCGATCGGCGCCGCGGTGAACCCGCTCTACCGCGGCATCTTCGACCTCAACGACACGGCTATCGGCAAGGCCGTCATCGAGACGAACACCGTCGAAGCGGGCACCTGGGTGGGTGTCGGCAGTTACGAGACGATGGCCGTGCTCGTCTCGTCGGGCGTGGAATCCTACAGCGGCATGCAACCGTATCCGTCAGACGAGATGTGGAAAGCGATCGACCCGGAGGGCAGGTACGAGGACGCCTGGAATCGGCTTGCTCACGTTCGGTGGACGTTCGGCCAGGGGGAGCCGGTGTCGGTCAACCCGCAACGCGATCAGATCGTCACGACCTTCGACGCCTGCTCCGCGTTCGCCCAGGGCCACGTCGACTTCGTGCTCGCCGACAGCGACCCGCCGTCGATGGACTGCCTCGTCCAGCTCGATCTCGAAGAACAGGGCACGAGCCGCATGGCCGTCTACGGAGTCGTGGCATCGGCGCGGTAGACGGCGGGGGCCGCCGACGCTGGGGAGAACGGTGGTCGGCTAAACTTGCGCACATGTCGAGCACCGTAGTCAAGAAAGCGATCGTCACCGGGATCACCGGTCAGGACGGCAGCTACCTCGCCGAGCTACTCCTGTCGAAGGGCTACGAGGTCCACGGCTTCATCCGACGTTCGTCGTCGTTCAACACGAGTCGCATCGACCACATCTACCAGGACCCGCACGCCGAGAACCACCGGCTCTTCCTGCATTTCGCCGACCTCACCGACGCCTCCCGGCTGGTGACGCTCATGAACGAGATCGAGCCCGACGAGGTCTACAACCTCGCCGCCCAGTCGCATGTGCGCGTGAGCTTCGACGAACCCGAGTACACCGGCGACACCACCGGGCTCGGCACGGTGCGCCTCCTCGAAGCCATCCGCGCTGCCGGCGTCTCCCCGCGGTACTACCAGGCGTCCAGTTCCGAGATGTTCGGCGCGTCGCCGCCACCGCAGAACGAGGACACCCCCTTCTACCCGCGCTCGCCGTACGGCGTCGCGAAGGTCTACTCGTACTGGATCACCCGCAACTACCGGGAGGCCTACGGGCTGTTCGCGTGCAACGGAATCCTGTTCAACCACGAATCGCCGCGACGCGGCGGCACCTTCGTCACGCGCAAGATCACGCGTGCCGTCGCGCGCATCGCCGCGGGGCAGCAGACCGAGTTGTACATGGGAAACCTTGACTCGGTGCGCGACTGGGGCTACGCCCCTGAGTACGTCGAGGGCATGTGGCGGATGCTGCAACTCGACGAGCCGGGCGACTTCGTGCTGGCGACCAACACCTCGTACACGGTGCGCGACTTCCTGCAGCTGTCGTTCGAGCACGTCGGTCTCGATTGGGAGAAGTACGTGCGGTTCGACGAGCGCTACCTGCGGCCCACGGAGGTCGACTCGCTCGTCGGCGACGCGTCGAAGGCCGCGGACGTTCTCGGCTGGGTGCCGAAGGTGCTTACCCCCCGCCTCGCGCAGATCATGGTGGACGCCGACATCGCCGCCCTCGCGGCCGAGGGAACGCGGTACGTCGACACCGCGGAAACGTCCGCATAGCGTGCGCGTTCTCATCACCGGTGGCCGAGGCATGCTCGGAACGAGTCTCGCCGAGCAGTGGGCCATCAAGCGTCCCGACGACGAGCTGCACGCGATCGTGCGCGCCGACGTCGATCTGACCGACAAGGCAGCGACCGCCCGTTACATCGAGAAGCTCGCACCCGACACGATCGTGCACGCGGCCGCCGTCGTCGGCGGTATCGCGGCCAAACTCGCGAACCCCACGCGGTACCTGCTCGACAACCTCCTCGTCGACACCAGCGTGATCTCCGCTGCGATCGACGCCCGCGTGCCCGAGCTGCTCTACATCGGCAGCGCCGTCGTCTATCCCGAGCAATTCCGCCAGCCGCTGCTGGAAGGGGACATGCTCGCCGCGCCGCTCGAACCGGCGAACGAGGGCTACGCGATTGCGAAGATCGCCGGCACGAAGCTGTGCGAGTACGCGAGCGCCGAGTTCGGGCTGCGCTATCGTGTCGCGGTCCCGTCCAACCTGTACGGACCGCACGACCACTTCTCGCCCACCCACGGTCACCTCATCGCCGCCGCGCTGAAGAAGGTGCACGACGCCTCCGTCGCGGGGGCGCCCACTGTCTCTGTGTGGGGGGACGGACTCGCTCGCCGCGAGTTCACCTACGCGCCCGATCTCGCGGCGTGGATCGTCGACCAGGCCGGGCGTCTCGAAACCTGGCCCGCCCTGCTCAACCTCGGCCAGGGCACGGACCACTCCATCAACGAGTACTACGACGCCGCCCGCACCGCCGTCGGCTACTCCGGCGACTTCGAATACGACACCGACAAGCCGTCGGGAACGCCGCAGCGGCTGCTCGACTCGAGCCGCGCCCGCGCACTCGGCTGGGCTCCTTCTACTACTCTCGAACGCGGGATGGCGAACGTCTACGCCGCATACCTCGCCACTATCGAAAGGCACAACGCCTCATGACTACCCCCGAGCCAGTCGTCGGATTCCCCCTCGCAACCTCATCGTGGGACGAGCGAGAGTACGCCGCACTGCAGCGCGTGATCGAGAGCGGCCGGTTCACCATGGGGCCGCTCGTCGCACAGTTCGAACGGGACTTCGCGGAGCACTTCGGTGCGGGCTTCGGGGTGATGGTCAACTCGGGCAGCTCGGCGAACCTGATCGCCATTGCGGCGGCCGTGCTCGACCCGCGCAGCGACCTCAATGCGGGCGACGAGGTGCTCGTGCCCGCCGTCTCCTGGGCCACCACCTACTACCCGCTGAGCCAGTACGGGCTCACCCTCAAGTTCGTCGACGTCGACGTGAACACGCTCAACATGGATCTCGACCTGGCCGCCGCGGCGATCGGACCGAAGACCAAGGCGATCTTCGCTGTGAACCTGCTCGGCAACCCCAACGACTTCGCGAAGCTGACGGCTCTCGCCGACGAGCACGACCTGCTCCTCTTCGAGGACAACTGCGAGTCTCTCGGTGCCACGTTCGACGGCAAGGCCGCCGGCACGTTCGGCCAGATGGGCACGTTCAGCGCCTTCTTCTCCCACCACATCTCCACCATGGAGGGCGGTATGGTCCTCACCGACGACGAGCAGCTGCATCAGATGCTCACGTCCCTGCGGGCTCACGGCTGGACCCGCGAGCTGCCGATGGAGAACTTCGTCCACGACAAGTCGGGCGACCCCTTCGAGGACCTGTTCCGCTTCGTACTCCCCGGCTACAACGTGCGCCCGCTCGAGATGTCGGGCGCCCTCGGCATCGAGCAGCTCGCGAAGGTGCCGAGCCTCGTCGCCGGCCGCCGAGAGAACGCCGCCTACTTCGTCGAGAAGTTCGAGGACCTGTCGACGGTGCGCACCCAGGCCGAGGTGGGGGAGAGCAGTTGGTTCGGGTTCTCGCTTCTGCTCGAGGGCTCGCTGGCCGGACGCCGCCCCGAGGTCGTGGCGGCGCTCACCGCCAAGGCCATCGAGGCCCGTCCGATCGTCGCAGGCAACTTCACTCGCAACCCGGTAATGAAGTATCTTCCGTCGGTGGTGCCCGACACCCTGCCCGCCGCCGACAAGGTCCACGACGACGGCCTGTTCGTGGGCAACCACCACTTCCCCGTGCACGAGTCGATCGACCTTCTGTACGACACCATCGCCGCTCTCAGCTGATCGGAGCGGAGCCGCCGGTGTCCCTCGAAATCCTGCTGCCGTTCTACGGCCGCTTCGACCATTTCCGTCTGGCCGTGGAGAGCGTGCTCGCCCAGACAGACGCCGACTGGCGGATGACGGTCGTCGACGACGTCTATCCCGACCTCGCTCCCGGCGAATGGCTGCAGTCGCTCGGCGACAGCCGCATCCGCTATATCCGCAATGACGTCAATCTCGGAGTGGGAAAGAACTTCGCCAAGTGCGTGACCCTGATGACCGAGGAACACGCGGTGATCTTCGGCTGCGACGACGTCATGATGCCCGGATACGTCGGCCGGGTGCGACAACTGCTCGAAGCGAACGCGGACGCCTCGGTGATCCAGCCGGGAGTCGAGGTAATCGATTCCGACGGCGTCGTGGTGCTGCCTCTGGGCGACCGTGTGAAGCGCGTCTACCAGCACCGTGACACCAGGGATTCCGCCGTGCTGGTGGCGGAGGATATGGCGGCGAGTCTGCTGCGGGGCAACTGGACGTATTTCCCGTCTCTCGTCTGGCGCACCGAGCTGTTGCGCCGGTTCCGCTTCGACACCGATCGGGAGGTCGTGCCCGACCTCGTGATGCTGCTCGACATCGCCGCCGACGGCGGCAAGCTCGTCGTCGACGAGGAGATCGTCTTCCGCTACCGCCGCCATTCCGGAAGCGTGTCATCGTGGCGGGCGACGGACGGCTCCCGCTTCACCGAGGAGCGTGAGCTGTTCGAAAGCTCCGCCGCCCGCTTCTCCGCGCTCGGCTGGTCTCGGGCCACGCGCGCGGCCCGCCGCCACGTCTCATCGCGGCTCAACGCCCTGAGCCAGGTGCCGCTCGCTCTCGCGAACCGCAACGGCCGGGCGGTTGCCTCGCTCGTGCGGCACGCGCTCCGCTAAGAGGGCTCCCGCCGGATCAGCGTCGGCGCGACTTGGCCCGCGAGCCGTAGGCGAGGGCCTCGTCGAATGCGGCGACGGTCTCGCTCGCGGTACGGTCCCACGTGAACCCCTTGTGGTGCTCCCTGCCCCTTTCGGCCAGCTGCCGCAACCAATCCGCGTCGCTGGTCGCTCGAACCATGATGGCGGCGATCGCCTCGAGGTCGTTCGGGTCGAAGTAGCCCACGGCGTCTCCGCCCACCTCGTGGTAGACCGAGATATCCGACATGAGAACGGGCAAACCCACCAACATGGCCTCGAGAGCGGGCAGGTTGAAACCGTTCCAGTAGGCCGGCTCCATCAGCGCCGTCGCGTGCGCGTAGAGCCAGGCGAGTTCGTCGTCCGAAACCCACGTCTTCAGGTCGACCCACTCGGCGAGGCCGAGTTCGTCGACCACGGGGCGCAGCGGGTCGTCCCCGCGACTGCCCGTGACCACGAGCCGGGGTCGCTGCTCGACGGGGATCAGCGCGATCGCGCGCACGAGGCTCTCGAAGTTCTTGTGCGGGATGCGGTTGCCGACCGCTAGCAGCAGGTCGCGTTCACGCGTCGCGCCCTGGTCCACGGCGACTTTCGGGGGTGTGCCGGCGAGCTGCACGACCCGCACCCGGTCTTCGGGGAAATCGAGGTACTTCTGGATATCCACCGACGACGCCTCGCTGTCGGTGATGATCACCGTCGCGTTGTCGGCCGCTCGCTGTTCCATCCACTGCACGGGTTTCGTGTAGAGCGGCACAGCCATGTGGCCGGGCAGGTGGTAGTAGAGAAGGTCGTGGATCGTGTAGACCGACGGCACCTTCGATCGCCACGGCCCGAGGTTCGCGGGCGAATGGATCAGGTCCGCGCTCATGCGGCGGGCGGCCCGAGCGACCATGAACAGCTCGGCAAACGCCCAGACCCACCGGTTCTCGCCGCTGAACCCGGAGTCGACTACGCGGCCGGGAAACCAGGAATGGTCGAGTTTCATGAACTCGGAGCTCGCGTACCCCAGGTACTGGTGCCCGTCATCGCGCGTGCCGAGCTCTCGGTAGAGCTCCCGGGCGTACGTCTCCATCCCGCCCTTCTTGCCGGTGTAGGAGAGCAGGTTTACGAGGATGCGTGCCATCGAGTGGTGACTTCCTAAGATCGATTGTCAGGCGGCAGACGAGCGCGGCTCGAGTACTAGGTCTGGCCGGGTGTAACTATACTTCACGGGTTATGACAACTCCGGAATCTGAATGAGCGGCGCGACGCGCAGGATCAACCCGGCTCTCCTCATTCTCGGCGCGAGCGTCGTCGCCGGAGGCGCCGGCTATATCGTGCAGATTCTGGTGGCCAAGGTGCTCGGACCCGCCGAGTACGCGCCGTTCGCATTCTTCTGGTCGGCGCTCTATATCGTCGTCGGGGCGCTCGGGGGAGTTCAGCAGGAGGTGACCCGGGCCGCGAGCGCAGCCGATGCGCACGGTCCCGTTCGCGCCAAGGGTCGAGTCACCGTCTTCACGCTCGGCATCGCGGCGGTCGTCTTCGTCGTTCTCGCCACCACCAGTCCGCTCTGGGGCCCTCTGGTCTTCGGGGCTGAATCGGGCCACCTCGGCTGGCCGCTCATCGTCGGTGCCGTGTCCTACGTGCTCGTCGCGGGCCTCAGCGGGGCGCTCTACGGCGTGCGCTGGTGGTACCCCCTCGTCGCGCTGATAGCGGTGGACGGAGTGCTCCGCCTCGTCGGGGTGCTCATCGCACTCGCGTTGTCGCCGACGCTCGTCTCTCTCGCCTGGGCGGTCGCCGCTCCCTTCCCGCTCGCCGTGATGATCGTGCTCCCGATCGTCGCGAGGCGGGTGAAGCCGACTCTCGATGCCGGATACCCGCAACTCGGGCGCAATGTCGCGCGGACGATCATCGCGGCCGCAGCCACGGCGGGCCTCATCAGTGGCTTCCCGGCACTGCTCGCCGCGACGTCGCCGTCGGTGCCCGTCTCCGTGCTGGGATCGCTCACTTTCGCGCTGACGCTCACCCGTGCGCCCATCGTGATCCCGCTGCTCGCGCTGCAGAGCTATCTCATCGTCCACTTCGGTTCGGCGGAGGCGGCGCTGACGCGACGGGTCTTGCGTCTCGAGGCGATCGCCGTCGTCGGCGCCGTCGTCCTGGCCGGGCTGGCCGCCGCACTGGGGCCGTTCGTCCTGTCGCTCGTCCGCGAGGACTTCGTGGTCAGCCCGGGCATGTTCTTCGTCATCGTCGCCTCGTCTGGCCTCATCGCCGCGATGAGCATCAGCGGACCGGCGGCCCTCGCACGCTCGGCCCACACCGCGTACACGCTAGGCTGGGTCGTCGCGTCGGTCGTGACGCTGGGCATGCTGCTGCTCCCGCTCGAGTTCGACCTGAGGGTCTCGCTCGCCCTGCTCATAGGCCCGGCCATCGGCTGCGTCGTGCACCTTCTGGGCCTGCGCGGGCCCCGTTCCGTCGCAGCGGGATGATCCCGCGCCGGGCAGTCGGCGCGTTCGGTAAGCTGTTGGGGCTGTGTCTGGCCGAAATGGGCCACGGCTGAATAAGGAGTTCTGTGACTCGCGCACTCATCACCGGAATCACCGGCCAGGACGGCCTCTATCTGGGCGAGTTGTTGCTCGCCAAGGGATATGAGGTCTTCGGGCTCATCCGCGGGCAGAACAACCCCAAGCGCGCGCTGGTCGAGGCGACCCTGCCGGGCGTGAAGCTGCTGACCGGCGACATCACCGATCTGTCGAGCCTGATCCGGGTGCTCGCGGTGTCGCAGCCCGACGAGGTGTACAACCTCGGCGCGATCTCGTTCGTCGCCTACTCATGGGAGAACGCGCACCTGACGTCGGATGTCACGGGCAAGGGTGTGCTGAACGTGCTGGAGGCCGTGCGCCTCTATGCCGGCGACGACCTAGACAAGGTCCGCTTCTACCAGGCGTCGAGCTCGGAGATGTTCGGCAAGGTGCAGCAGGTACCGCAGACGGAGGACACTCTGCTCTGGCCCCGTTCGCCCTACGGGGTGGCGAAGGTCTTCGGCCACTACATGACCATCAACTACCGCGAGTCGTACGGCATGCACGCCTCCAGCGGCATCCTGTTCAACCACGAATCCCCGCGCCGCGGGCCGGAGTTCGTGACCCGCAAGGTCTCGCAGGCCGTCGCGCGAATCTCGCTGGGCCTACAAGACGAGATCGTGATGGGGAACATCGACGCCAAGCGCGACTGGGGTTTCGCCGGCGACTATGTCGAGGCCATGTGGCGGATGCTGCAGCAGGACGAGGCCGACGACTACGTGATCGCGACCAACGAGACCCATTCGATCCGCGAGCTGCTCGACCTGTCGTTCCGGGCGGTCGGAATCGACGACTGGAGCGGCTACGTGCGTCAGGACCCGGCGTTCATGCGACCGGCGGAGGTCGACCTGCTCATCGGCGATGCGTCGAAGGCACGCGAGAAGCTGGGCTGGACCCCCACGGTCGGATTCCCCGAGCTCGTGTCGATGATGGTCGCGAGCGACCTCGCCGAACAGAAGACCGCCGCGGGAATCTGATCGCCGTGGCGACCGCATTCGTAACGGGAATCACCGGGCAGGACGGCTACTACCTGGCCAGAGACCTCGTTGACGAGGGCGTCGAAGTGCACGCCCTCGTGCGGGACAAGCCCGCCGCCGCGGCCGAGCTCGGCGACGTTCCCGGTATCGTGCTGCACGAGGGGGACCTCGACGACCACGGCTACCTGCGCAGCCTCATCCTCGACGTGGCTCCCGTCGAGATCTACAACCTCGGCGGCATTTCGTCGGTTGCACTCTCATGGCAGGACCCGGTGAAGACCGCCGCCGTCACCGGCACGTCGGTCGCGGCGCTCCTCCAATCGGCGCTCGAACTCCAGGAGTCCGCCGGGCGCCAGGTCCGATTCGTGCAGGCGTCGAGCGTCGAGATCTTCGGGCAAGCCGAGACGAGCCCGCAGACCGAGGAGACGCCGATCCGGCCGACCACCCCGTACGGCGCCGCCAAGGCATTCGCCCACCACCTGGTGAGCATCTACCGCGGACGCGGCCTTTTCGCGTCGGCGGGCATCCTGTACAACCACGAGTCGCCGCGGCGTCCCGAGAAGTTCGTCTCGCGCAAGATCTCGATGGGGGTCGCCCGCATCGCCGCCGGTCTGCAGGACACGATCGTGATGGGCACCCTCGACGTCTACCGCGACTGGGGCTGGGCACCCGACTATGTGCGGGCCCTGCAGCTGGCCGTGCGCAACGAGAGCCCGGGCGACTATGTCATCGCCTCCGGCGAGCCCCGGCTCGTCGCAGACTTCGTCCAGACCGCGTTCGCCCTGGTCGGCATTGACGATTGGAAGAACTACGTCGAGATCGACCAGCGCTTTGTGCGTCCCACCGAGATCCGCTCGATGAACGGCGACGCCACGAAGGCGCGCGAAGTGCTCGGATGGCAGCCGACGACCGGCTTCGACGAGATCGTCAGGCGCATGGTCGCCCACGACGTCGAATTGCTTTCGTAGACGCCTCGCTCGGTGCTAGACAAGGGCATGAGCAAAAGCCTGTCCAAGCTTTTCTGGAACGCCGCCGCCGGAGACAACGCCGCGTGGTACATCGCGACAAAATTCGACAGCGACAACGCCGAGTTCTTCGCCTCCGGGGCACGCGAAGTCGACGAGTTCCTGCGCGTGGGAGGGGTCGGGCTCGACGGGTCGGCGCGTCTCCTCGAGATCGGCTGCGGGGTCGGGCGGATGACCGGACGACTCGCCGGGCTTTGCGGGTCGGTGATCGCGGCCGACGTCAGCAGCGAGATGCTCGCCCGCGCTGCCGTGAATCTCGGCGGCCTCCCCACGGTCTCGTTCCTCGAACTGTCCGGCGACGGAGATCTGCCGCTCCCCGACGCCTCGGTCGACGCCGTGTTCTCCTACATCACGATGCAGCACGTGCCGACGGCCGCGGCCCAGGAACGGTACTTCGCCGAGGCCGTGCGCGTAGTGCGGCCGGGCGGCTGGGTCTACATGCAGTTCCGGAGGCCCGGGTTGCGGGCTCGCGCACTCAACTGGGCGGGCCACGTGGCCCACTTCCTGCGGGGGCGGAAGACGCTCAGCCGCGCCTGGCGCGGGGCGCAGGTCGCCCCGAGCGCGCTGGTTCGAGCCGCCGGAGACCGCGCGACCGTCGAGCTCATTCCCCGAGGCAGGCACCTCTGGGCGCTCGCCCGCGTCGACTGTGCCGAGTCGCGCTGACGGTGCCGAGTCGCGCTGAACGGGCCTAGTCGCGCTGCAGGTCGGGCAGCGGGGGCACGGTGAACGCGCGGCGCCAGCTGAGCTCGCGCGCGGCCTTGACGCAGCAGACCACGAAGGTGAGCCAGCCGTATTCCACGAGCATCGAGCTCTCGAACAGCGCGCTGGTGAGCAGCACGACCAGCACGAGCGCCGGCCAGGCGAACACGACGCTGCGGCGCTGCCCGGCGAGCAGCCAGGAGCGCACGAACGTCAGCCCGACCATGCCGACGAAGATCACAGCACCCACGAGGCCGAGCTGGAACCACACGTCGAGGTACGCGTTGAGGCCCGAAACCGGCACGCGCTCGGCGACGGCGAAGGCCTGGAACGGAGAGATCTCCGAGCGCCAGTGGCCCACCCAGCCCCAGCCCTCGAGCGGGTTGAAGCCGATGAGCACGAGCATCTGGCGCCACAGCGTCAGGCGGTAGTCGAGCTCGCCGCCCGCGTTCGAGAGGGAGATGATGCGTGCGCGGAACGCCCAGGCGATGAGCGCGGCTATCGCGACGAGTGCGAGCAGCGACAGCTGGGCGAAGGTGCGCCACGCGGGCTTTACCCGGCGCAGCGCGTAGAGCGCGGCGATCGCGCCGGCGAGGACCACGATGACGCCCCCGATCAGCGGCGAACCGGTGAAGATCATCGTGACGGTGGCGAGCAAGAGCGAGCCGATCGCGAGCTCGGGGCGGATCGACCGCGTGCGCAGCTCGGTGCCGAAGGTCACGGCCGCGATGAGGGCGACCGTGCCCAGCTGGTTGCGCGTGCCGAGGAGACCCTGGATCGGGCCGCCGTCGGCGAGGTGGCCCTGGATGCCGAGGAACGCGATGGGCGCGTCGATGAGCAGCCCCGAGAAGATCTCCAGCGAGATCGAGACGACGAGCACGAACCGCAGCACATCGCCGAACGCCCGTACGATCTGGATCGTGTCGCGCACGAGCGCGATGTAGAGGCCGATCGCCGAGAACGCCATCAGGTAGGCGATGCCGCCGAGCGTGGCCCACTGGTACTGGCTCCAGAAGACCGACAGCGTCGCCCAGCCGATGAAGACCATGAGCGAGATCGGCAGCAGCCCCTGCCAGTCGATCAGGTCGCGCCGTGCGAAGAGCGACAGCCCGGCGAGCACGACGATCCCGGCGACGACGCCGATGAGGCCCGCCCAGCCGATCGTGGAGTGGATCGCCGTCGCGAGGATCGAGACCGCGATGGAGACCGTGACGAGCGCGTGGGCGAATCGCGGAGCGCCGAGGAACGCCTCGGCCGCCGCGCGCCGGTCGTGCGGGGGACGCTCGCGGGTCATGACACGCTCGTCGGCGGGCGCTCGCCCGACTTCGTCTTCACGGCCGCGATGACGAGCAGGAGCAGTCCGTACTCGATGATGAGCCGGCTCTCGGCGAGGCTCTGCACCAGCAGCGCGGTGAGGATCAGCACCGGCAGCAGCGACTCGACGGTGTAGCTGCCCATGGTGCCGGGCTTCGTGATGCGCCGGTCGGTGGCGAACAGCCATGCACGCACCGCGGTCGAGGCGACCAGCGCCCCGAAGACGGCGAGGCCCACGATGCCCAGCTGCAGCCAGATATCGAGCCACGCGTTGTGCGCCTGGAACTGCTGCACCCCGCCCTCGAAGGCGAGTGTGTTGAGCGGCTCGGCCCACGGGGTCCAGTAGCTCACCCAGCCCCAGCCGAACACGGGGCGCTGCTGGGCGAGCTCGATGACGCTCGTCCAGATGTCGGTTCGTCCGGTGAGGTCGGGGCTCTTGCCGAGCAGCGCGAGCAGCGGCCCGCTGAGGGTCACCGCGGCCACGACCAGCGCGGCGACGACGACGCCGAACACGACGTAGAGGCCGACTCGGGCGCGGCCGCTCGAGCGACGGATGGCGAGGATCGCGAGCGTCACGACGACGACGGCGACGAGCGCGAGCGTGATGGTCGCCGACCGGGTGAGGAACACGGTGAGAGCCGCGAGCGCCAGCCACACGGCGGTGCGCCACCGGACCGAGCGCCTGGTCGCGCCGGCGAGCTGGATGCCGAAGACGATGAGGGCGAGCAGGCCGAGGAACCCGAGGAGCGCCGAGTTGCCCACGACGCCCTGGATCTTGCCGTCGTCGAACAGAACGTTGCGCGACCAGTACAGCGCCTTCGCGTGCGGACCGTCGCCGTAGTCGAACCACGGCGGCAGGACCGGGCGGCGCAGCACGAGGGCCACGAACAGCTCGAATGCGAACGAGAGCCCGATGACGAAGCGCAGCGCCACGCCCAGGGCACGCAGGATCTCGGACCAGTCGAAGGTGACCGCGAAGGCGACCGCCGAGAGCACCGTAAGCAGGGTGGCCGCGATGCCGACCGCGCTCGAGCTCGGATAGGCCGACCACAGGATCGACACGGTGGACAGCGCGACGAAGGCGAGCAGCGGGTAGGGCAGCCCCCCGATGCTCCAGCGGGCGCGGCTGCGCACGAGCAGCAGCACCGAGAACACGCTGACACCGACGACGATCGCAGCGAACCCGAACCAGGTGAGAGAGTAGCGCCACACGTCGCCCGCGAGAATCGTGAACAGCGCGAGCGTCAGGAGCGCGAAACGGAATCGCGGACGCTCGACGAATCTCATGGGCTAACCCTACCGACGCCCGCTGTGTGCCCGGGCCCGGGCGGGGCGGCGGCTAGACGAACGCGGCCTTGCCGGTGATCGCTCGGCCGACGATGAGCGTGTTCATCTCCCGCGTTCCCTCGTACGAGTAGATCGCCTCGGCGTCGGCGAAGTAGCGGATGACGTCGTAGTCGAGCACGATGCCGTTGCCGCCGAAGATCTCGCGGCACCACGCCACCGTCTCGCGCATGCGGCTCGTCGTGAACGCCTTCGCGAGCGAGGCGTGCTCGTCGCGCTGGGTGCCCTCGTCGAGCATCTGCGACACGCGCGTGACCATGCCGATCGACGCGGTGATGTTGCCGAGGCTGCGTGCGAGCAGGTCCTGCACGAGCTGGTGCTCGCCGATCTCCTTGCCGAACTGGATGCGCTCGCCGGCGTACTTCACCGCCGCCTCGTAGGCGCCGACCGAGTTGCCGACGGCGGCCCAGGCCACCTCGGCGCGGGTCAGGCGCAGCACGGCCGCGGTCTCGCGGAACGACTTGGAGTTCTGCAGACGGTTCGCCTCGGGCACGACGAGGTCGGTGAGCACGATGTCGGCGTTCTGCACGATGCGCAACGCCTGCTTGTTCTCGATGCGCGTCGCCGAGTAGCCGGGAGTGGAGGTAGGAACGATGAAGCCCTTGACCTGGCCGTCATCCGCGTCCTTAGCCCAGATGATGGTGACGTCGCTGATCGAGCCGTTGCCGATCCAGCGCTTGGCGCCGTTGATCACCCAGTTGTCGCCGTCGCGCTTCGCGATCGTGCGCAGACCCTGCGCCGAGTCCGAACCGGAGAGCGGCTCGGTGAGGCCGAACGCTCCGAGCAGCTCGCCGCTCGCGAATTTTGGCAGCCACTCGTCGCGCTGCTCCTGGCTGCCGGCGACGGCGATCGACCCCATGACGAGGCCGTTCTGCATGCCGACGAGGGTGGCGAGACTCGCATCGACGCGGGCGAGCTCGAGGGCGACCCAGCCGCGGAATACCGCGCTGTTCTCGAACTGGCGCGTCTCCTTCCACGGCTGGCCGAAGAGGCCGAGGTCGGCGAGACCCTTCACGACCTCGCGGGGGAAGAATTCGGCGTTTGCCCAGTGCTCGTTGACGATCGGGCGCACCTCTGCCTCGATGTAGGCACGGAGGCGCACGATGAGCTCCTTCTCCTGGTCGGAGAGGCCGTTCTCGTAGCCGTAGAAATCGCTGCTGAGTGACTCGAATGACATTTAATTGCTCCATTGCTTGTCGGAATCCTCACAAATCCTATGGCGGCCGATCTGGCCCCTCCTAGGCGGTTGGTACTTTGGTCTAACCGAGCGACAAGGACGGCCCCCATGTTTGTAGGCATCACCAATTCACCCCGCGACTACGCGTGGGGCTCGCCGACCGCGATCGCCGACCTCCTCGGCACGACCCCGAGCGGCGGCCCCGAGGCGGAGCTCTGGCTCGGCACGCACCCCGGCTCGCCGAGCCGACTCGTCGACCGCGACGGCACGCTCGTCGACGTGGTGCACGAGCGGCTGCCGTACCTGCTCAAGGTGCTCGCGGCGGCGTCGCCGCTGTCGCTGCAGGCGCACCCGACCATGGACCAGGCGGCCGCCGGCTTCGCCCGCGAGAACGCGCTCGGCATCCCCCTCGACGCGGCGGAACGCAACTACAAGGACGCGTTCCACAAGCCCGAGCTGATCTACGCGCTGAGCGACGGGTTCCGTGCGCTGTGCGGCTTCCGCCCCGCGCACGCGATCGCCTCCACCGTCGAGCGGATGATCGCCGCCGCCCCCGGCGACTCCGCTCTCAACGGCTTCTCCGACCGGCTGGGCACCGACGACGACATCCGGGCGGCCTTCGGATGGCTCGTGGCCGGGGGCGACGACGTGCAGGAGCTCATCGCCGCAACCGTGGACGCGGCATCCGGTCTCGACGGAGACAACTTCCGTCTCGTCGGAGAGCTCGCCGCGGCGTACCCCGGCGACCCCGGCATCGTCGTCTCGCTCATGCTCAACCTCGTGACGCTGCGTCGCGGCGAGGTGCTGTATCTGCCCGCCGGCAACATCCACGCCTACGTCGAGGGGCTCGGGATCGAGCTCATGGCGGCGTCGGACAACGTGCTGCGCGGCGGCCTCACCCCCAAGCACGTCGACGTGCCGGAGCTGTTGAGCGTGCTCGACTTCACTCCCGTCGACGTGCCGTACCTCGACCCGGTCGAGCCGGCGCCCGGCGTCGCGGTTTACAGCCCGGGGCTCCCGGACTTCGCGCTCGCCGTGGTGACGGCCGACGCGGCCTACGACATCGGTGGCGACGGCATCGCGCTGTGCACCGCGGGCTCGTTCACGATCGCCGGAGCGCACGGATCGGCGGCCGTGTCCCGCGGCGAGTCCGTCTTCGTGACCGCGGACGAGGGCACCCTCGCCATCAGCGGTGACGGAGAGCTCTTCATCGCCGGGCCCGGCGCGCGCGGCTAGGTTTCACGGTCGCGGACCTCGCCGGCCGCGCGTCAGGCCGGCTGCCGCACGCAGAACGCGCGCCGGTACGCGGTCGGGGTGGTCTGCAGCACCTTGAGGAAGTGGTGCCGCATCACCGAGGCGGTGCCGAACCCCGTCTCCTGCGCGACGGTCTCCAGCGAGGCATCCGTCTCCTCCAGCAGCTGCTGGGCACGGATGATCCGCTGCCGGTTGAGCCAGGCCGAGGGCGTCGTCCCCATGTCGGCGCGGAACCGGCGGGCGAACGTGCGGCTCGACATGAGCGCCTTGCGGGCCAGCTGGTCGACCGTGAGCTCCTGCGCGATGTTTTCGAGCATCCAATCGGTGACGGTCGCGAACGAGTCGGCGAAAACCGGGGCCACGGGCGACTGGATGTACTGCGACTGGCCGCCGTCGCGCTGGGGCGGAACGACCATCCGACGGGCGATGACGTTCGTCGCCGAGGCGCCCAGCTCGACGCGCACGATATGCAGCGCCGCGTCGATGCCGGCGGCCGTGCCCGCGCTCGTCACGATGTTGCCGTCCTCGACGAACAGAACGTCGGGGTCGACCTCGGTGGCCGGGTACTCCGCGGCGAGTCGGTCGGCGTGCATCCAGTGCGTGGTCGCGCGGCGCCCGTCGAGCACGCCGGCCTGCGCCAGCGCGAATGCGCCGCTGCAGACGCTCAGCACCCACGCGCCGCGAGCCGCGGCCGCGCGGATCACCTCGAGGTACCGCTCGTCGACCGGACCGATCGCGTGCGCGGGAACGGCGATCAGGTCGGCGGATGCTGCGGCGGACAGGTCGGCGTCGATGATCATGTCGTAGCCGAGGCTCGTGCGCACCGGGCCCGGCTCCGCGGTCGCGATCGTGAAGTCGAAGGTCGGGCCGCCCATGTCGCTGCGGTCGATGCCGAACACCTCGCAGATCACCCCGAACTCGAACGGGGTGACGCCGGGCAGGGCGAGCAGGACGACGTTCTTGAGCACGATGACCTCCATGGCAGAAACAACTCGATGGTTGTCGATTCTGCCACTTTCGGCAGAAACTCGCCAGTCATAGATTTGCTGCCATGTGGATCATGTTGACAATACTCGCCGCCCTCGTCGTGGCCGGAGTCGCAGCATCCGTCGTCGTCGTATTGCGCGACGGCTACCGAGCCGCCCCGACCCTTGTCACCGACGCCGCTTACGACAACGAAGGAGACCGCAACCGGTACGAGCCCAAACAGCGTGTCGCCACCCGCTAGCGCCACGAACTCCTTCGTTTCCGTAAAACGGGGCGGGGGAGGGGTGCCGCGGGGCGCGATAGCGTTGGAGCATGACATGGCTGGTTACAGGTGGAGCAGGATATATCGGGTCTCACGTCGTGAAGGCGCTGGCTCACGCCGGGCTCTCACCGGTGGTGGTCGACGACCTCTCGAGCGGTTTCCGCGACTTCGTGCCGGCCGAGGTGCCCTTCGTCTACGGGTCGATCCTCGACGGCGAGATGCTCGTCAAGACGATCGCCGACCATGACGTCACGGGCGTCATCCACGTCGCGGGCTACAAGTACGCCGGGGTGAGCGTGCAGCGCCCGCTGCACACCTACGAGCAGAACGTCACCGGCACGGCGGTGCTGCTCGCGGCCATGGCCGAGAAGAACGTCGACCGCATCGTCTTCTCGTCGAGCGCCGCCGTCTACGGCACGCCGCCCACCGAGCTCGTGACCGAGGACACCCCCAAGAACCCGCAGTCGCCCTACGGCGAGTCAAAGCTCATCGGGGAGTGGCTGCTGCGCGACCAGGGCGTCGCCGCGGGGCTCCGCCACACGAGCCTGCGCTACTTCAACGTGGTCGGATCGGGAGACCCCGCGCTCTACGACACGAGCCCGCACAACCTCTTCCCCCTGGTCTTCGCCGCCCTGAAGGCGGGCAAGACGCCGCGCATCAACGGCAACGACTACCCGACGCCCGACGGCACGAACGTGCGCGACTACGTGCACGTCGCCGACCTCGCCACGTCGCACGTGGCGGCCGCGCAGCGCCTCGACGCGGGTGAGCCCCTCGAGGCTGCCTACAACCTCGGCAGCGGCGACGGCAGCTCGGTGGGGGAGATCATGGCGGCGGTCGCCGAGGTCACCGGCATCCCGTTCTCCCCGGAGATCGCGCCCCGCCGTGAGGGCGACCCGGCCCGCATCGTCGCGGCCGGCGAACTCGCGGCGCGGGATCTGGACTGGCGGATGCGCCACACGCTGCACGAGATGGTGTCGAGCGCGTGGGCGGCAACTCTCCGCGCGTCGTAACCCTCGTTTTGGGGTCGAGGGTTTTATGATCACCGACTTGACTCTCGCGAACTACACGGGTGTAATTATCTCTAACGCATGTGGTCAATCGGGCCGAGCGGCAAGGGGTAGAGCAATGGCGAACAGCGAATATCGCGCCAATGTTCCAGACGACTGGTTCGTCGACCCGGTGCGCCTGGGGGTTCCCGGGGTGCGCAAGGCCGACACCGACGAGAATCCTCTCGCCTGGCAGACCGATTCGCTGTGCGCCCAGACCGACCCGGAGGCATTCTTCCCCGAGAAGGGCGGATCCACCCGCGAGGCGAAGAAGATCTGCGGCTCCTGCGAGGTTCGCAACAGCTGCCTCGAGTACGCCCTCGAGAACGACGAACGCTTCGGCATCTGGGGCGGCCTCTCCGAGCGCGAGCGTCGCAAGCTGCGCAAGCGGGCGTAACCCGCATACCGAAGCGGTTGGCCCTTGTTCTGGGCATGCCTCGTTTCTGTGAGTGCTGGGCTTAGGCGCGTGTCAGGCTGACTCACCCGGCGGAGAGACCTAGGCTCACCACGATGCAACCGAGAGTCACAGCGATACTTGTCGCCCGAAATGGGGCCGACTATCTCGAGCGAACCCTCGCGGCGCTCGACCGGCAGACGCGCCGCCCCGATTCGACGATCCTCACCGACGACGCCTCGGCAGACGCTTCCGCGTCGATGCTCGCGCAGGCGGGCGCCACGACCTTCGTGCCGATGGGCGGCCACCGCAGCTTCGGCTCGGCCGTGGCCAACGCCATCCAGGTCGCAGGTCCGAGCGGCGACGACGACAACTGGCTCTGGCTGCTCGCGCACGACAACGCCCCGGCGCCCGGCGCCCTCGCCGCCCTCCTCGGCGCGGTCGAGATCGCCCCGTCGGTCGCGGTGGCCGGCCCGAAGCTGATGCGCTGGCAGACGAGCGACGTCATCGAGTCGTACGGCGAGACGATCACGCGCTTCGGCGCATCCGTCTCCCTCGTCACGGGGGAGCTCGACCAGGCCCAGCACGACCGGCATAACGACATGCTCGGCGTCGCGGCGGGCGGCATGCTCGTGCGCGAGAGAGTCTGGCTCGAGCTCGGCGGATTCGACCCCGCCCTGCCCAGCGTCGACGCCGCCCTCGACTTCTGCATCCGCGTGCGTCTCGCGGGGCACCGCATCGTCGGCGTTCCCGACGCCAAGGTCGCCAGCACCGGGCCGGCAGAGAACTTCGACCGCCCCGACCTCTCGCAGCGGGCGCGCAACTCGCTGCACCGCCGTGCGCAGCTGCACCGCCGCCTGGCCTACGCGCCGGCGGCCGCGCTGCCGCTGCACTGGCTGTCGCTGCTGCCCCTCGCGATCCTGCGCTCGATCTGGCACCTCATCGGCAAGCGTCCCGGGCTCATCCCCGGAGAGTTCGCGGCCGCGGTCGCCGCGGCCTTCGACAGCGGCGTCCCCCCGGCCCGCCGGGCGCTGCGCCGCACGCGTGTGCTCGGCTGGGCGACGATCGCCACCCTGCGCCTCCCGCCTCGCGAGACGCGCGAGCTGCGTGCCAACCAACGCGCCATCCTCGCCGCGCCCGTCATCTACAGCGAGCACGCCCAGGAGTACACCCGCCCCAGCTTCCTCTCCAACGGCGGGGCCTGGGCCGTGCTCTTCGCCGCCGCCGTCGGAGCCGTCGCGTTCGGCTCTCTGTTCGGCGCGGCCGCGGTCAGCGGCGGCGCGCTCGCCCCCCTCAGCCGCACGGCCGGCGAGCTGTGGGCGAACGTGGGCTTCGGATGGCGGGACATCGGGGGCGGTTTCGAGGGCGCCGCCGACCCGTTCGCCCTCGTGCTCGCGCTCCTCGGAAGCCTGACCTTCTGGGCGCCGTCGCAGAGCGTCGTCGTGCTGTACTTCGCCGCGCTGCCGCTCGCGGCCCTCGGCGCATGGTGGTGCGCCGCCCGATTCTCCGAACGCGGCTGGGCGCCCGCCATCGCCGCGGTGCTGTGGTCGCTCGCGCCGCCCTTCCTCACCGCGCTGGGCGGCGGACACCTGGGTGCCGTCGTCGCCCACCTCCTGCTGCCGTGGGTGGTACTCACGCTCGTGAATGCGGCGCGCAGCTGGGCGGCGTCGGCGGCCTGCGCCCTGCTCTTCGCGGCCACGATCGCCGCCGCCCCCTCGCTCGCGCCCGCCCTGCTGCTCGGCTGGCTGGCGTGGATGATCGCCCGGCCGAAGAGCATCCACCGGCTGATCGGCATCGTGATCCCGGCGGCCGTCATGTTCGCGCCGATCGCCGTGCAGCAGGTGATCCGAGGCAACCCGCTCGGCCTCCTCGCCGACCCCGGCGTCCCGGTGATCGACGGCACGGCGTCGGGCTGGCAGCTCGCGCTCGGCTCGCCGGTCAACGGCTACAACGGCTGGAGCGCGGTCACCGCCTCCCTCGGCTGGCACGAGCTGTCGGCGCCCGTCGTCGTCGCGAGCCTCCTCGCGCCGCTCGCCGTGCTCGCGCTGCTCGCCCTCTTCCTGCCCGGTTCGCGCCGAGCCGTGCCCGCCATGGTCGTCGCCCTGCTCGGCTTCGCCACCGCGGTCGCCGCAGCGCACGTGCACGTGACCGCCGTGGGCGAGGCCACGACGTCCGTCTGGCCCGGCGCAGGACTCAGCCTGTTCTGGCTCGGGCTCATCGGCGCGGTCGCGGTCGCGCTCGAGGCTCTGGGGCGCGGCGTCGTGATCCCGGCCCTGCTGGTCGCCGCGGCATCCGCGGTCCTCGCCGGTCCGCTGCTGGCCGCGCCGCTGCTCGGCACGAGCGCCGTCGCCGCGAGCTCCGGCCGCACCCTGCCCGCGTTCGTCTCCGCCGAGGCAGCGACCGACCCGCGCCTGGGCACCCTGATGATCTCCGCCCAACCCGGCGGATCCATCGCCGCGACCCTCTACCGCGGTCAGGGCTCGAGCCTCGACACCCAGTCGACGCTCGCCGCCACCAACCCCGAGGCGACCGACGCGCAGGTGCGCCTCGCGACCCTCGCCGGCAACCTCGCTTCGAAGAGCGGCTACGACAGCGCCAAGGAGCTGCAGGAGCTGCACATCGGTTTCGTGCTGGCCCCGGATGCCACGGGCGTCGCGGCGACGGACGTGCGCAAACGCGCGGGGGAGGCCCTCGACGGCAACGCCGAGCTGACCGCCATCGGCGAGACATCCACCGGCTACCTGTGGCGGTTCGACGCCCTCACCGACACCACCCCGGCGACCGGTCCCGGCCCGATGTCGTCACCGCTCGGGGTCATCGTCATCCTGACGCAGAGCATCGTGCTGATCGTGACCCTGCTGCTCGCCGTGCCGACCGGCTCCCGGCGCCGCACCCGTACCAGCGCGACGGGCCCCAGCGAGCCCGCGTCGACGTTCGAGGAGGACGACAATGTCTGAGCCGATCGAACCGATCCAGCCGGTGGGCGACGACTACGAGGTCGAGGAGACCCCCGCCGCGAAGCCCAAGCGCACCGTGCGCGGTGCGGCGATCGTCGGCGTGCGCGTCGTCGCGGGCACGGTCGGCCTTGGCGTCGCCCTCGCGGCCATCGCCGGGGCCGCGTTCCTGCCGATCCCCACGCTGACCAAGGCACCGCCCTCGGTCGAGGTGACCCCGGTGCCCACCGCACAGCAGCTCGTCTGCCCCGGCTCGCTGCTGCGGCTCGGCGACGAGACCGGGCAGGCCGCCACGACATCGTCGGCGATCGGCGCCGCCGCCGTGCGCTACGACTCGACGCGAGGCACCGTCACCGCCGCGCCGTTCGACCAGTCGGATGCCGGCACGGGAGGCAGCTCGAGCGCGCCGCTGCTCATCAGCTCGCCGGCGGGCGACGGCGGCGACGAGGACTCCGACGACCCCCTGCTCGTCTCCGGTGCCCAGTCGCAGACCGCCGACTCGGCCGAGTTCGGCGGGCTCGCCGCCACAGACTGCGCGGGAGTGTCGACGGAGACCTGGCTCGTGGGCGGTGCGACCTCGGTCGGACGCACCACGCTCGTCACCCTCGCCAACCCGAGCGACACGATCTCCACGGTCTCGCTCGGCATCCACTCCGACCTCGGCAAGGTCTCGGCCCCCGGCGCCACCGGGATCGTCGTGCAGCCGCACGGACAACGCGTGCTCTCGCTCGCCGGCTTCGCCCCCGACGTCGAGTCGCCGGTCGTGCAGGTGGTGAGCCGAGGCGGCCAGATCGTGGCCAACCTGCAGCAGGCGACCGTGCGCGGGCTCGAGGCCGGCGGTGTCGACATCGTGGGCCGCGCGGCGACCCCCGCGCTGACGCAGGTCATCCCGGGCATCGTCGTCGCGGGCAGCGCGGATCTCTCCGCCCGGCTCGGCGAGGCCGGCTTCGGCGACCTCGCGACCGTGGTACGGGTGTTCGTACCAGGCGACGAGGGGACCACCGCCGAGGTCAGCGTCGTCAACGACGACGGCACCCCGACCGGGGCGTCGTTCTCGATCGAGCTCGACGCCGGCACGGTGCAGGACCTCCCCGTCGACGGACTGGTCGACGGAACCTACGCCGTCACCGTGACGACGTCGCAGCCCGTGGTCGCGAGCGTCAGGGTGTCGACGGTCGCGGCGCCCGTGCTCGACGCCGAGGGCACGCCGTCCGGCGGGCCCAGCGACTTCGCCTGGCTCGCGGGTGTCGAGATGCTCGAGGACTCCGCGCTCGTGACCGTCGCCTCCGGCCCTCAGCCGCGAGTGCACCTCTTCAACCCCACCGACGAGGAGGCCGTCGTCACCGTGGCCGAGATCGACGGCGACGAGCTGACCGTGACGGTGCCGGCCCAGGGATCGGCCGAGACGGCCGTGAACCCGGGGTCCACCTACCAGCTCGACGGCTTCGACAGCCTCTACGCCTCCGTCAGCTTCTCGGGCGGTGCCCAGATCGCCGGCTACGGCGTGCAGCCGCCCGCGCTCAACGCCGGCGCCATCACCGTCTACCCGTGAATGGGGCGGCCGGCGCCCGCGCCGGCTAGTGGTCGCGGAAGCGGTCGGGCGCGAGGTCCCACGGGTCTTTGCCGAGCAGCTCGGCGACGGCGCGGAACACGCACGTCTCGATCATCATCCTGCGGTGCAGCTCGTCGTGGCGGTGCAGGTGCGACAGGCGCTCGATCGGCAGCCGGTACAGCACGACGCGGTGCTCGCTGGGGAACACCCGCCAGCGGTCGACGCCGGGGGAGGAGCCGAGCTCGGCCGGCATCGCGGCGACCTCGAATATCACGTTGGCGAGTTCCTGCGGCCAGACGTCTTTGAGGTACTCGGCCGTCGACGCGATGGTCATGTCGAAGAGGTCGGCGCGGCTGCGCAGCGACGGCAGGTGCGGTCCGGTGACGGCGGCGCGGATGCCACGTCCGTGCCGGTCGCGCGATCGACCGCGCGCCGAGGCGGGGATGCTGCTCCTTCGCGATCTGACCATCCGTCCAGTGTATTGCGGCGGCGGGATACGCGGATGTCCCCGCATGGTTCTAGGCTGGGGTCACGATGAGCGGTAGACCGTGCAGCAAGGTGGCCTGCAACCAGGGTGCAGAAGCGACTCTCACGTACGTGTACGCGGATTCGATGGCCGTCCTCGGCCCGCTCAGCCAGAAGGCCGAGCCGCACAGCTACGACCTGTGCGCGCGTCACGCCGAGCGGCTGTCGGTGCCTCAGGGGTGGCAGGTTATTCGTCATGTAGTTTTGGGAACGTGAATTCCTCCCCGATCGACCTGACCCAGTTCGTCAAGACCTACGACGTGCGAGGCCTCGTCGGCACGCAGCTCACGAGCGAGGTAGTAGCGGCCCTCGCCGCCGGCTTCGTCGACGAGATCGGTGCGGCCGGGTCGGACGTCGTCGTCGGGCACGACATGCGCGACTCGTCGCCCGAGTTCGCGGCGGCCTTCGCCCGCGGCGCCCAGGCCCGCGGCGCCAACGTCGTCTCCATCGGCCTCTGCTCGACCGACGAGACCTACTTCGCCTCCGGATCGCTGAACGCCCCCGCCGCCATGTTCACGGCCTCGCACAACCCCGCCACCTACAACGGCATCAAGTTCAGCCGTGCGGGCGCCCAGGGCATCAGCCTCAACACCGGCCTCGCCGCGATCCGCGACCGCGCGGCCGCCTTCCTCGCCGACGGGATCGAAAACGTCGCTACGGCAGGCTCCTTCCGCGAGACCGACGTGCTCGCGGAGTACGCCGCCTACCTCCGCAAGCTCGTCGACCTCCGTGGCATCCGCCCCATCCGCGTCGTGGTCGACGCCGGCAACGGCATGGGCGGGCTGACGGTGCCCGCCGTGCTCTCGACCGCCGCCGGCCTCGACGCCCTGCCCATCGAGATCATCCCGATGTACTTCGATCTCGACGGCACGTTCCCCAACCACGAGGCCAACCCGCTGGAACCGGCCAACATCGTCGACCTGCAGAAGGCCGTCGTCGAGCACGGCGCCGACCTCGGACTCGCGTTCGACGGAGACGCCGACCGCTGCTTCGTCGTAGACGAGCTCGGCAACCCGGTGACCCCCTCGGCCGTCGCCGCCATCGTGGCGCTGCGCGAGATCACCCGGGTGCGGGCGCTCGAACCCGACCTCGACATCATCGTGCTGCACAACCTGATCACGTCGCTGATCGTGCCCGAGACGATCGAGGCGGCGGGGGCCACCGCGATCCGCACCAACGTCGGGCACTCGCTCATCAAAGACCAGATGAAGGCGACCGGCGCCATCTTCGGCGGCGAGCACTCGGCGCACTACTATTTCCGCGACTTCTGGGGCGCAGACAACGGCATGCTCGCCGCCATGCACCTGCTCGCGGAGTTCGGCCACCAGGACGCCCCGCTGAGCGAGTTCGCGGCCCAGTACGACCCCTACTTCCTCAGCGGCGAGATCAACTCGACCGTGACCGACGTGCCCGCCGCCTACGACCGCATCGTGACCGCCTACTCCAACGTGGGCGAGTTCGACGAGCTCGACGGGCTCACGGTCACCGGCACCGACGAGCCGTTCTGGTGGTTCAACGTGCGCCCCTCGAACACCGAGCCGCTGCTGCGCCTCAACGTCGAGGCCGGCACGCGGAAGAAGATGGAAGAGGTCCGCGACGCCGTTCTGGCGCTCATCCGCGAGTAGCGGGGGCGGGTCCGAATCTGCGGGCCCTGATCTGTGGGCCCGGGTGCGACAATGGTGCAATGTCGATCGCGCCCGTAACCACCGCCCTGCCCTTCAAGGTCGCCGACCTCAGCCTCGCCGAGGCCGGCCGCCACCAGTTCCGCCTCGCCGAGAACGAGATGCCCGGCCTGATGGCCCTCCGCGAGGAGTTCGGCGCGAGCCAGCCGCTCAAGGGCGCGCGCATCGCCGGCAGCCTGCACATGACCGTGCAGACCGGCGTGCTCATCGAGACCCTCGTCGCGCTCGGCGCGCAGGTGCGCTGGGCCAGCTGCAACATCTTCTCCACCCAGAACGAGGCCGCCGCCGCGGTCGCCGTCGGTCCGGACGGCACCGTCGAGAACCCCGCCGGCGTTCCGGTCTTCGCCTGGAAGGGCGAGACCCTCGAGGAGTACTGGTGGTGCACCAGCCAGATCTTCGACTGGAGCGCAGAGGCCGCCGCGGCCGGCGAGCAGTGGGCCGGCCCCAACATGATCCTTGACGACGGCGGCGACGCGACGATCCTCGTGCACAAGGGCCGCGAGGTCGAGCTCGCCGGCGCTGTCCCGGATGCCACTGACGCCGACTCCCACGAGTGGACCGTCATCCTCGACACCCTGCGCTCCTCGCTCGCCGCGAGCCCCGACCGCTGGACGAAGATCGCCGCCGAGATCAAGGGCGTCACCGAGGAGACCACGACCGGCGTGCACCGCCTGTACGAGCTCGCGCAGAAGGGCGACCTGCAGTTCGCCGCGATCAATGTGAACGACTCGGTCACCAAGAGCAAGTTCGACAACAAGTACGGCATCCGCCACTCCCTGCCCGACGGCCTCAACCGCGCGACCGACGTGCTGATCGGCGGCAAGGTCGTGTTCGTCGTCGGCTACGGCGACGTCGGCAAGGGCGCCGCGGAGGCCCTCAAGGGCCAGGGCGCGCGCGTCATCGTCTCCGAGGTCGACCCGATCAACGCCCTGCAGGCGGCGATGGACGGATTCCAGGTCACCACGATCGAGAGCGTGCTCGACCAGGTCGACATCTTCGTCACCGGTACCGGCAACGAGAACGTCATCACCGTCGACCACATCCTCGGAATGAAGCACCTCGCGATCGTCTCCAACGTCGGCCACTTCGACAATGAGATCGACATCGCCGGCCTCGAGAAGCTCGCCGGCACCGAGAAGATCGAGATCAAGCCGCAGGTTCACGAGTGGCGCCTGCCCAGCGGACGCAGCGTGCTGGTCTTGAGCGAGGGCCGTCTGATGAACCTCGGCAATGCCACGGGGCATCCGTCGTTCGTCATGAGCGCCTCGTTCACCAACCAGGTCCTCGCCCAGATCGAGCTGTGGGTGCGCGGCGAAGAGTACGGCGTCGACGTGCACGTGCTGCCGAAGCACCTCGACGAGAAGGTCGCCCGTCTGCACCTCGACGCGCTGGGCGTGAAGCTCACGACCCTCACGCCCGAGCAGGCCGCCTACATCGGCGTGCCCGTCGGCGGACCGTACAAGGTCGACCACTACCGCTACTAGCGCCGGCCGGCCGCGACGGAACAGCCGCGGGCAGCCGACGGACGGGGCGGATGCGACCGGGGCGACGCGGCCGGGCTCAGCGCTCGGGAAAGCCGTTCGGCAGCCCGGTGAGCACGGGCGCGAGCCGCTCGAGCCCTCGGGCCTCGAGCTGCAGGGCGGTGAAGTCCCGTTCGCGGCGCACGGCCGCGACCCCGGCGAGGAACAGCTCCGGATCGACGGCGGGCAGCGGCGACACGAACGGCGAGACCTCGATCGCGAGGTCGCGCGCGACCCGCACGCGGGTGTCCGGCGTCAGCTGCCCTGCCTGGGCCAGATACTGGCTGATGCGGCGCGACAGCCGGTCGGGCATGCGCGCCACGTCGGCGGTCAGCGCCCACTGGGCGAGCTGCACGGGCACGCCGTACACGGGCTTGACGACGCGCGACACCCGCTCGTACTGGCTGTAGGTGCCGGCGAGCAGGTCGCCGAGGCGCTTCGAGCGTGAGTTGAGCAGCGACACCGCGATCGCGATGCCGCCGAACGTGAGGTAGATCTCGAGCACGCCGGTGAGCGCACGGATGAACGCGTGCCTGAACCCGATCGCCCCGCCGTCGTCGCGCACGATGCGCGCGCCGACCGCGAGCTTGCCGAGCGACTTGCCGCGCGTCAGCAGCTCGACGGTGATCGGCGCGACCACGATCGCCACGACGAGCAGCGCGATCGCGACCGCGGCCACGAGCGCGTCGTCGAGCTGCAGGCTGTCGATGAGCACGGGCAGCAGCAGGAGGATGCCGAGCACGTAGAGCCCGAAGTAGGTGAGCCAGTCGATCATCGCGCCTGCGCCGCGCAGGACGAAGCTGGCGGTGCGCAGGTCGAGCGCTACGGCCTCGCCGGTGACGATCGTGTCGTCGAATTCGGCGAAGGACTCGGGCAGCGACGTGGTCGGGGAGACGACGCGCGACGACGCGCGGGCGGACTGGTCGATCGCGGGAGGGCGCGGCATGTCATCATTTAAGCAGATGGACCTCGACGCCTACGCCGCCGCTCACCGCGAAGAATGGGACCGCCTCGCCCAATTGGGCAAGAAGCACCACTTCACGGGCCCCGAGGCGGACGAGCTCATCGACCGTTACCAGTCGGGCGCGACGCAGCTCTCGGCGATCAAGACCACGACGGGGCAGTCGACGCAGGGCGATCGGCTCTCGCTCTACCTCTCGACCGCCAGGCAGCGGTTCACGGGAACCTCGAGCAACGTCCTCGCCCAGCTGGCGCGTTTCTTCGTCCTCCAACTGCCGGCGGCGCTGTACCGCATCCGCTGGCTGAGCCTCGCCGTCACCGCCGCGAGCCTCGGCATCGGCGCCCTCTACGCGCTGTGGGCGATGTCCGATCCGCAGGTGCTCGCCACCATGGGCGACACCAGCCAGCTCGAGCAGTACGCGAAGGAGGACTTCGTGAACTACTACTCGAACTACGCCGAGGGGTCGTTCGCCGCCCAGGTCTGGACGAACAACGCATGGCTCGCAGCCCAGTGCGTCGCCTTCGGGGTCGTCGGCTTCTATGCTCCGTACCTGCTCTTCACCAACGCCCAGCAGATCGGCCTCACCGCGGCCGTGATGGAGAGCCACGACCGCCTCGACGTGTTCTTCCTATACATCGCCCCGCACGGCCAGCTCGAGCTGTACTCGATCTTCGTTGCCGGCGCGGCGGGCATGCGCATCGCCTGGTCGTGGATGGCGCCGGGTGCCCGCACGCGCGGCCAGGCGCTGGCCGAAGACGGGCGCGCCCTGTTCGCCGTCGCGATCGGACTCGTCCTCTCGCTGCTCGTCTCCGGGCTGATCGAGGGCAACGTCACCCGGCAGGACTGGCCGTGGGCGGTCAAGATCGGCATCGGCACGGTGGCGCTCGCCGCCTTCCTCGCCTACCAGTGGATCCAGGGCCGGCGTGCATTCCGCGCGGGCCAGACCGGCGACCTCGACGAGTTCGAGGCCGGTGCGAAGCAGCTCATCGCCGGCTGACCCAAGGGTGCCCTTATTTTTAGTCGTTCACGATAATGGCTAGTGTGGGCGGATGCCGCAGAGCTTCGAACCCGAACTCCGCACCGCCGGTCTCAGAGTCACCGCGGGGCGGGTCGCGCTGCTCTCCGCCCTCGAGTCCGCGCCGCACAGCGACGCCGTCGCCCTGCATCGCCGGCTCGTCGCGGCCGACGCGACCACGAGCATCCAGTCGGTGCACAACGTCCTCTCCGACCTCACGGCCGCGGGTCTTCTCCGCAGGATCGAGCCGGCGAACTCCGCGGCACGGTACGAGCTCCGCGTCGGAGACAACCACCACCACATCGTCTGCACCTCGTGCGGCGCCGTGGCCGACGTCGACTGCGTCGTCGGCCACGCGCCCTGCCTCACCCCATCCGACACGGCCGGCTTCACCCTCGCCACGGCCGAAGTGACTTTCTGGGGCCTCTGTGCCGACTGCCAGCGCGATGACAGCCAGCGTGCTGACAGCCAGCGCGCTGACGGCCGGCACAGCGCCCCCTTCCCGCACGACACACCACCGGCAACACCTAAGGAGATCCATGACTGACCAGTACACGACGAGCCAGACCGGTTCCGCAGTCCCGAGCGACGCCCACTCCCTCACCGCGGGCAACGACGGCGTCACAGCCCTGCACGACCGCTACCTCGTCGAGAAGCTGGCCCAGTTCAACCGCGAGCGCATCCCGGAGCGCATCGTGCACGCCAAGGGCGGCGGCGCCCACGGCGAGTTCGTCGTGACCGAGGACGTCTCGGCCTACACACGCGCGGCCGTCTTCCAGCCCGGCGCGACCACCTCGACGCTGCAGCGCTTCTCCAGCGTCGCCGGCGAGCAGGGCTCGCCCGACACCTGGCGCGACGTGCGCGGCTTCTCGGTGAAGTTCTACACCTCCGAGGGCAACTACGACATCGTCGGCAACAACACCCCGGTGTTCTTCATCCGCGATGGGATCAAGTTCCCCGACTTCATCCACTCGCAGAAGCGCCTGCCCGGCTCCGGCCTGCGCGACGCCGACATGCAGTGGGACTTCTGGACCCTCTCGCCCGAGAGCGCCCACCAGGTCACCTACCTCATGGGTGACCGCGGCCTGCCGCGTTCGTGGCGCCAGATGCCCGGCTTCGGCTCGCACACCTACCAGTGGATCAACGCCGCGGGCGAGCGCTTCTGGGTGAAGTACCACTTCACGTCGAACCAGGGGAACATCGAGATGGGCGGCGCCGAGGCGCAGGAGATCGCCGGTGCCGACGCCGACTACTACCGCCGCGACCTCTACGAGGCCATCGCCGCCGGCGACTTCCCCTCGTGGGACGTGCACGTGCAGGTCATGCCCTACGCCGACGCGAAGTCGTACCGCTTCAACCCGTTCGACCTGACGAAGGTCTGGCCGCACGCGGACTACCCGCTGATCAAGGTCGGCACCCACACGCTCAACCGCAACCCGGAGAACTTCTTCGCCGAGATCGAGCAGGCGGCGTTCTCGCCCGCGAACACGGTTCCGGGCATCGACATCAGCCCCGACAAGATGCTCATGGCGCGCGTGTTCTCGTACCCCGACGCGCAGCGCTACCGCGTCGGCACGAACTACAACGAGCTGCCCGTGAACGCGCCGAAGTCGCCCGTGCACAACTACTCGCAGGACGGCGCTGCCCGCCACGGCTTCAAGCCCGCGACGGCTCCCGTCTACGCGCCGAACTCCTTCGGCGGTCCCGTGGCCGACCCGGCCATCGCCGGCGCAGGCAGCTGGGAGTCCGACGGAGAGCTCGTGCGCTCGGCGGCCACGCTGCACACCGAGGACTCCGACTTCGGCCAGGCGGGAACGCTCTACCGCGAGGTCTACGACGACGCGGCCAAGGCGCGCTTCCTCGAGACCATCACGGGAGCAGTCGGCGGCACCACCGTGCCCGAGATCCGCGAGCGCGCCATCCAGTACTGGACCAACGTCGACGCGACCCTCGGCGCGGCACTCCGCTCGAACCTCGCCACGCCCGGCGAGACCCCGAACGAGGTCGCCGAGCCCGTGGGAACCGGTCCGGCCGCGTAACAGCACCGATCGAGCAGCAGCACTCAACGAGCAGCAGCACTGAAAACGAAGGACTTGCCGCTCCGTGCGGCCCGTGAACACAGGTTCAACGGGTGCACGGGCGTCAAGTCCTTCGTTTACGGTCGGGCCGCGACACCGGGCCCAGCGCACGCACCGGGCGCTCGCGCACGCACCGGGCACTCCACCGGGCGCGCGGCTACAGCCGGCCGGCGGCCTTGAGCGCTATGTACCGGTCGGCGAGGGCGGGCGGCAGGTCGGCGGGCGCGCCCGTGACGACCTCGGCTCCGAGCTGACGGATGGCGGCCGACACGCGTGCCATGTCGAGCAGGGCCCGTTCGCCGGCGGCCGCCCGGTACACCTCCGCGCGGTCCGCCCGTTGGCGGGTCGCCTCGATCACGGTCGGGTCGACGACGCTCGACACGAGCACGGTGTGCCTGCGGGTGAGCTGCGGCAGCACCGTGAGCAGGCCGCGGGAGGCGCCCGGCGCGTCGATCGAGGTGGCGAGCACGACGAGGGCGCGTTGCGACGTGACGGAGCGCACGAGGGCCGGCACCGCGCTCCAGTCCATCTCGATGAGCTCCGGTTCGACCGGGGCCATCGTCGTGACCATCCGATTCAGCAGATCGGCGCCGCTGGCGCCCTGCACGCGTCCGCGCACCCGGCGGTCGAAGACGACGAGGTCGACGCGGTCGCCGGCGCGGCTGGCGAGAGCGGCGAGCAGCAGCGCCGACTCGAAGGCGGTGTCGATGCGGGGCTCGTTGTCGATGCGCGCCGCCGAGGTGCGGCCGCTGTCGACGACGATCACAACGCGGCGGTCGCGCTCCGGGCGCCAGGTGCGCACGACGAGGCCGCGGCCGGTTCCGGCGGAGAGGTCGCCGTGGCGGGCGGTCGCGCGCCAGTCGATCGAGCGCACGTCGTCGCCGCGCACGTAGTCGCGCAGGCTGTCGAACTCGGTTCCCTGCCCGCGCACCATCACGCTCGTCGCCCCGTCGAGCTCGCGCAGGCGGGCCAGCCTCGACGGCAGGTGCTTGCGGGAGTTGAACGGCGGCAGCACGGTGATCGCGCCGGGAACCACGATCGACGCCTGGCGGGCGAGCAGCCCGAGCGGCCCGAACGAGCGCAGGGTCACGTGGGCGGCGCGCCGCTCCCCGCGCCGGAACGGGGTGAGCGCTGTGACGATCGACCGGCGCTCGGCGTCCGGGACCGACACACGCTGCCGAGTGGGGGAGGCCGCCGCGGAGGGCGGCCAGCCGTCACGCACGACCGCGCGCATCCGCCGCCCGCTCTGGTTGGTGAGGAACAGGGTCGCCTCGACGCGCTCGCCCAGGCGCACCGGCCCCGGCAGCGCCCGGTCGAGGCGGATGCGGCGGGGAGAGGCGGCCAGCACCAGGTCGAACCCGGCGAGCAGCACGCAGAAGGCGAGCCACAGGTAGAGCGCGGAGGGGTCGGCGAACACCACGACCGGCACGATGCCGGCCGCGATCAGGAGAACGAACCTGCCGCTAATGGCCATGAGGCGCGATCCTTCTTGCTCTGCCGGGGGTGCGCACTAGATCGGCACCTGCACCTGCTGCATGATCGAGCGCAGGATCACGTCGGCCGAGACGCCCTCGAGCTCGGCCTCGGGGCGCAGCTGCAGGCGGTGGCGCATGACCGGCAGCGCCATGGCCTGCACGTGGTCCGGGGTGATCGCGTCGAATCCGGTCAGCCACGCCCACGCCTTGGCCGCGGAGAGCAGTGCCGTGGTGCCGCGCGGGCTCACGCCCAGCTTGACCGAGGGGCTCTGGCGGGTGGCGCGGGCCAGGTCGACGGCGTAGCCGATGACGTCGGCCGATGCGCCGACGGATGCGGCGGCGGCCTGCGCCTGGGCGAGCTGCCCGGCGTCGAGCACCGCGGTGACGCCCGCGGACGCGAGATCACGCGGGTTGAACCCGGCCGCGTGCCGGCGGATCACCTCGACCTCGGTGTCGCGGTCGGGCAGGTCGAGCACGAGCTTGAGCATAAAGCGGTCGAGCTGCGCCTCGGGAAGCGTGTACGTGCCCTCGTACTCGATCGGGTTCATCGTGGCGGCGACCATGAACGGCACCGGCAGCGCACGGCTGAGGCCGTCGACCGAGACCTGCCGCTCCTCCATGGCCTCGAGCAGCGCCGACTGGGTCTTCGGCGGCGTGCGGTTGATCTCGTCGGCCAGCATGATGTTGGTGAACACCGGCCCGTTGCGGAATTCGAACTCGCCCGCCTTCGCGTCGTAGACGAGCGATCCGGTGACGTCGCCGGGCATGAGGTCGGGGGTGAACTGCACGCGCTTGGTGTCGAGCTTGAGCGTGTGGCTCAGGGTGCGCACGAGCAGGGTCTTCGCGACGCCGGGAACGCCCTCGAGCAGCACGTGCCCGCCGGCGAGCAGGGCGATCATCAGGCCGGTGACGGCGGCGTCCTGCCCGACCACCGACTTGCCGACCTCGTCACGCACCCGGGCGAAGGCAGCGCGCAGCTCGGTCTCTGACATCTGGTGCGTTGGTGCGTCCTGCATGCGGGCGGTGCTCTCTTTCATCGGGGCTTCAGGTGGGAGTGACGGATGTCGCGACGGAACGTTCGAGGGTGAGCAGGTCGTCCGAGAGCCCGACCAGGTCTCGGTCGGTGGCGGGCGCCGCGTCGAGCAACACGCGTCGCACCTCGGCCAGGTCGGTGCGGGTGACGGCGGCGGCCGCCGCGATCACGTCGTCGACGGTCGCGACCCGGGGAAGGCCGCAGAGCACGGCGATCCGCTGCACGGCGCCGATGCGCAGCGAGTCGATCGCCCGCATGCGCGCCGACGACTTCTCGTACAGGCGCGCGCGGCCCTGCATGGTCTCGTTCGCCCTGACGGTGACGGGCAGGTTCTCGACGATGAGCGGGCCGAAGCGCCGGCCACGCCACACCGCGGCGGCGAGGGCGGTGAGCAGCACGAGGGCCGTGGCGGGCAGCACCCAGCCGGGGCTGAGCTCGCCCAGGGTCGGCGGGACCTCGGTCGTCAGGTCGTCGACCGTCGGGATGTACCAGACGAGCGTGGGGTTCTCGCCCAGCAGGGCGAGGCCGAACGCGGCGTTGCCCCTGTCGGCGACGAACTCGTTGCTGAGCGCCCGCGTGGTGCCGACGACGGTCGCGGTTCCGTCGCCGTGGGGCACCCGAACCAGCGAGTAGGCGTCGTCGCCGTCGTCGAAGCACTGCACGGCGCTCTCGTCGGTTCCGATGTAGCGGAAGGCGAAGCCGTCGCTCGTGATCGAGCCGGCGTTCGTCGCCGCCCGCAGGTCGCACCCGGCGGTCGCCTCCCCGTCCACGGCGCCGGCCTGGGCGACGTCGGGCGAGATGTCGGCGAGCTGGTCGAAGCTCGGGTTCACGGCGACGAGCGTGTCGGCGATGGCGAACGCGCGCGTGCGCTGCTCGGTGTCGAGGATCGAGTCGGGGTCGTAGTAGAGGAGTGTGGCGGATGCGGCGTCGTCGACTGCCTCCTCGGCCTCGTCGAGGCTCGAGGCGATCTCGACGGCGACACCCTGCTGGCGCAGCACCTCGACGAGCGCCTTGGCGCCGGCCGGTGCGGGGTTGTCGGCGGCGAGCGGGTCGCTCGTCGACATCGATCCAGCGACGAGGATGCCGACGAGGCTCACGATCACGGCGAATGCCGCGGCGGCGATCCAGAACACCGAACGGCGCAGCGCGGTTCCCGGGCGTGCGGTGATGACCCGCTGCTCGCCGGCGGGGGCGCTCATCCGCCCACCGTGTCGAGCACGGGCCTGGCCTCGCGCAGTCCACGTTCCAGGGCGGCGATCGCCTCGTACTGGGTGGCGCTGCCGTCGCGGCCGAGGTAGCGCACCTCGTCGAAGGCGACGGCGGCGTCGCGGAGGGCGTCGTCGAAATCGGGGAAGGCGGATGCCGCCCGCTGGGCGAAGTCGTGCGCGGTGGTGCCCGGAGTGGTGCTGAGCACGGTGCGCTCCGCGAGCCCGCGAGCCGTCGCACGGAACATCTCGGTGATGGCGAGCGCGAAGTCGCCGCGACCCGCCGCCGACTCGGCGGCACGCCGGATCGCGGCGGCGTCGCGCGCGTCGTCGCCGAAGAGGCTGCCGGTGACCCGGCTCCTGGTGGACAGCCGCGGAAGCCCGAAGACGAGGAACGCCACCACGAGGGCGACGACCACCAGGAGGATGACGATGAGCAGGCCGATGCCGGGAGGACCGCCCGCCGAGCCGACGGTGAGCGACTGGAGCCAGTCGCCGATGGCGGTGGCGAGACGGTCGAACCACGTGGGCTGCGCCTCCCGGTACTCGGGCTTGGACAGCTCGTCGAGCAGCAGCCGCCGCGCCTCGTCGGCGTCGGGGTCGACGGGGACGCCGACGGCTCCGGCCGCCGATGCGCTCAGCCCGGCCGTCACGACCAGGGGGAGTCGTTCGTCGGGGGCATGGGCGTCGGGGGCGCGGGCTGACGGGGCGCGGACTGCGATCCGGTCGCCGCGTCGACGAGGTACGGGTTGCCGACACCGCTCTGTCCGACCTGTCTGGCCTCGACGAAGCGCACCAGCTCGAGGTCGAGGCCTTCCTTGCGCATGCGCACGTCGATGTAGAGGAGTGCCGTCACCGACGCCTGCGTCACCGACGCGAGGGCGGAGAAGACGAGGCTGACGATGCCCGTGAGCACGTAGGTGACGGCGATGACCGCGATGCCGGCGCTCATGTCCTCGTTCGGGTTCACCAGGGCGCCGCCGATGCCGCTGACGATCGAGAGCGGGAACGTGACGACCTGGGCCGCCGTCTGCACGATGAAGTTGACGAGCAGCTGCGTGCCCAGGATCTTCCAGAAGTACCCGGCGCCGGAGGTGAGGCGCCATGACCTGCCGATGGCCTCGCGCAGAGGCAGCCGCTCGAGCATCAGGATGCTCGGGATGAGCGAGAGCTTGGTCGCGAGCCAGAACCAGACGACCACGGCGCCGAGTCCGGCGAAGATCGCGAGGATGATGCCGATGACCACCCCGGCGTCGCCGCCGAACGAGATGATCAGCGTGACGATCAGGCTGACCGCGACGACGGCGACGGTCACCGCCCCGGTCACGGCGGCCGACCAGCCGATGAGCGCGCCGATGCGGCCGCGGGCGAGGCGCCAGAGGCTGCGCGTCGTCAGCTTCTCGCCGAGAGTCGCCCGGGAGACCTCGAGGGAGATGATGCCCTGCAGCACGGCGCCGACGAGCACCGAGAGAACGATGGGGATGAGCGCGGCGAGCACACCCGCGCCGATGGCGCCGGCGGTGATCTCGTCGGTGTTCTCGACCGTGGCGGAGTTGACGCGCGAGAACGCCCAGGTGGCGACGCCGGCGATGATGCCGACGAAGAGCAGGATGACGACGCCGTTGAGCAGCAGCGCGATGCCGAACGTGGGGCGCGGGTTGCGGCGGATGACCTGGAACGACGCCCCGAGGAGGGTGCCGAAGCCGAGCGGGCGCAGCGGGATCAGGCCGGGCTTGGGCGGCGGGGTCCACGCGGGCTGCTGCGTGCTTCCGGGCTGCTGCGGCGGATACTGCGCGGCCGGCGGCGGAAACTGCGCTGTCGGCGGGGGAAAGGCGCCGGGAGCCACGGGCGGGGAAGGAGGAGGTGCGGGCGTGCCGCTCGGCGGCTGCCACACATTGTTGTCGCTCACTGAGAAGTGCCTCTTCCTTCTGCGTCTCGAATGCGAGTGCGCTATTTATGCTCACACACTCGGCTACTCTTGTGCGAAAGCTCCCGCTTTTACCCGAAAGCTGGGCCACAAACGGTAGAGGGCTATGAACGCCAAAATTCTAGTAGTCGACGATGACACCGCTCTCGCGGAGATGATCGGCATCGTGTTGCGCGCCGAAGGATTCGAGATCTCGTTCTGCGCCGACGGCTCCGGTGCCCTCGACGCCTTCCACAGCGCCGATCCCGACCTCGTTCTGCTCGACCTCATGCTGCCCGGCATCGACGGCATCGAGGTGTGCTCGCAGATCCGCGAGGAGTCCGGCGTCCCCATCATCATGCTGACCGCAAAGAGCGACACCGCGGACGTGGTGAAGGGCCTGGAGAGCGGAGCCGACGACTACGTCGTCAAGCCGTTCAATCCCAAGGAGCTGGTCGCACGCATCCGCACGCGTCTACGCCCCAGCCCCGAGTCGCCGACCGGCACCCTCACCGTGGGCGACCTGGTTCTCGACGTCGCCGGCCACGAGGTGCTGCGCGGCAGCGACAAGATCAACCTGACCCCCCTCGAATTCGAGCTTCTGCTGGCGCTCGCACTCAAACCGCAGCAGGTGTTCACGCGCGAGATGCTTCTCGAGCAGGTGTGGGGCTACCACTACAAGGCAGACACCCGGCTCGTGAACGTGCACGTGCAGCGGCTGCGCGCCAAGGTCGAGCTCGACCCGGACAACCCGAGGATCGTCATGACCGTGCGCGGGGTGGGTTACCGTGCCGGCAGCCCCGGCTAGCCATGCGCTACCTCACCTGGCGCGCGTGGCTGCTGCGCCTCGAGCGGCTGTGGCGCTCGTCGCTGCAGTGGCGCACGGTGGCCATCTCGGTGGCGTTGTGCACGGTCGCCGTGGGTGTGATCGGCCTGGTCATGTCGTACAGCATCAACACGAACCTGTTCAACTCCCGCGTGAACGACGCGCTCGCCGCCTCCGAGCGGTCGAACATCGCCGCGCAGGTGCGTTTCGACGCAGCTCAGCAGTCGTCGTCTCTCGACCTCGAGACGGCGATGAGCGCGGCGTCGAACGCAGCGATCCAGGCGTCGCTCACCCCGGCGGGCACCGAGATCGCGATCCTGCGCACCCCGGGGCAGTCCGGTCCGCGCATCCCCGTCGACCTCACCACCCGCGGCCTCGACCCGGAGACCACCATCTCGCCCGAGCTGCGGGAGAGCGTCGAGTCGTCGAGCGACGGACGCCAGTACTGGCAGTCGGTGTCGCTCGACCGCGACGACGGCGGCGTCGATCCGGGAATCGTCGTCGGCTCGCTGCTCGATGTTCCCACCTCCGGGCAGTACGAGCTCTACCTCGTCTACAACCTGAGCGACACGCAGCAGGTGCTGTCGTTCGTGCAGGGCACCCTCTGGCTTGGGCTCTCGAGCCTCGTGGTGCTCATCGGCGCCGTGACGTTCACCGTGGTGCGACTCATCGTCGCCCCGGTGCGCCTCGCCGCCGAGACGAGCGAGAAGCTCGCCGCCGGACAGCTCGAGGTGCGTATCCCCGAGCGCGGCGAAGACGTCATCGCCACCCTCGCCCGCTCGTTCAACGGCATGGCCGACAGCCTGCAGAAGCAGATCACCAAGCTCGCGGCGCTCTCCCAGGTGCAGCAGCGGTTCGTCTCCGACGTCTCGCACGAGCTGCGCACTCCGCTGACCACGATCCGCCTCGCCGGCGACGTGCTCTACGACCAGCGCGACACCTTCCCTCCCGCGACCGCCCGCACCACCGAGCTGCTGCACACGCAGGTGCAGCGGTTCGAGCTGCTGCTCGCCGACCTGCTCGAGATGAGCCGCTACGACGCCGGCGCCGTCGACATGGAGGTGGAGCCGACGAACCTGGTGCGCCTCGTCGAGGACGCCATCGACTCGGTGCAGACGCTGTCGGCGTCGAAGGGCACCGAGCTGCGGCTGGATGCGCCCGGGGGATACTTCCAGGCCGACGTCGACTCGCGTCGCATCCGCCGCATCCTGCAGAACCTGCTCGCGAACGCCATCGACCACGGCGAGGGCCGCCCGATCGTCGTCTACGTCGACAGCAACGCGACCGCCGTCGCCATCGCGGTGCGCGACTACGGCATCGGCATGACCTCGGCGGCTATGGAGCGGGTGTTCGACCGGTTCTGGCGCGCAGACCCGTCGAGGCAGCGCTCGACGGGCGGCACCGGCCTCGGCCTCGCGATCTCCCTCGAGGACGCCGCGCTGCACGGCGGCTGGCTCGAGGTCTGGTCTGCACCCGGGGAGGGCTCCTGCTTCCGGCTCACCCTGCCCCGCGTCCGCGGAACGGTCATCACCGAGTCGCCGCTCGAACTGCCGCCCGTCGAGGCCGCCACGAAGGAGGACGCCGATGTCTGACCGCACCTCGCGTACCCGTCGCGCCGCCGTCGCGCTCGCCGTCGCGGCGATGCTCGGCCTCTCCGCCTGCGCCGGAATCCCGACCGACGGCCGCGTCACCGCGGGCAGCGCCGTCAACGACGAGGCCGAGCCGAACCTCGGCTTCGAGCCACAGGGCCCGCGCGCCGAGTCGACCCAGGAGGAGATCCTCTCCGACTTCATCGCCGCCGCCACCAACCCCCAGAACGGCTACGAGATAGCCCGGCAGTTTCTCGCCGAGGACTTCGCCGAGGAGTGGGACCCCGACGAGCTGACCACGATCCGCTCCGGCATCGGCACGGTGCGCCGCGACTCCGAGATCGAACTGTCATACTCGCTCTCCACCTCGGCGAGCGTCAGCCGAGAGGGCCGGTACAGCGCGAGCGACCCTGCCAGCCTGAGCCTGCCGTTCACCTTCGTGAAGGAGGACGACCAGTGGCGGATCAGCTCCGCGCCGCCGGGGATCGTGCTCTCGCAGAACAACTTCCCCCAGGTCTTCGGCGAATACCCGCTGTTCTACTTCGACCCGAGCGGCGCGTACCTGGTGCCCGACGTGCGGTGGTTCCCGACCCGGTCGAGCACCTCGATCCGGGTGGTGAACTCACTGCTCGCCGGCCAGTCTCCCTGGTTGAGCAACGGCGTCGTCGTCTCTGCCTTCCCCGCCGGCACCCAGCTCGGCGACGGGCTCGTCACGATCACGGCCGGGGTCGCCACCGTCGACCTCTCCGACGAGGCGAGGTCGACGACCACCGTCGAACGCCAGCGTATGCGGCAGCAGCTCTCGGCCAGCCTCGCCGTGGTGTCGAGCGTCGTCATCACGGTCGGCGGCATACCGCTGGAGATCCCCGACACCGACGCCGCGACCGCCGTCACCATCCCCACGGTAGAGCCGGCGCCGCTCGTGCTCTCGGACGACGAGTTCGGCTTCGCCGCCGTCAACGACATCAACCCGATCCCGCAGCTCAGCAACAAGGTCGTGGCGCTCGCGCCGACCGCCGTCGCCCTCGGGAGCGGGAAGTCGCAGGCCGCCGTGCGCAACCCGCAGGGGGTGTTCGCGGTGCGCACGGGAGCGACACCCCCGCTCCTGGTCGACGAGAGGCCCGGACTCGCGGCCCCCTCGATCGACAACTCCGGATTCATCTGGTCGGTGCCCGAATCCAGCGCCTCCGCGCTCACCGCGTTCGGCCTGGACGGCCAGCCGCACGTCGTCGGCTCCACCCTGCCCGCCGATGCGGGCGTCGTCGCGCTGGCCGTCTCCCGCGACGGAGCGCGGCTGCTGATGTACCTCAGCACGAGCGCGGGGCCGCAGCTCAACCTCTACGGGATCCTCCGCCAGGACGGCGTGCCCGTCGCGCTCGGCGAGCCCTTCCCGCTGCAGGTCGGCAAGGCGACCCCTGTGGGCGCGGCGTGGGTCGACAACCGCACCGTGGCCACGCTGTCGCGCACCGGCGGCGAGACGACCGTCATGAGCTTCGAGATCGGCGGCCCGAGCGCGGTACTGGGGCAGCTCGAGGGCGGCGTGACCATCGTCGGCGGCAACGGCGGCACCGACGGGCTGCGCGTCCTCACCGACCAGGGCGAGATCTTCCGGCCGCGCGGCACCAGCTGGCAGCAGACGGGCACCACCGCGACCCTGCTCGCGGTGCAGCAGTAGCCCCTCCTCCCCGGGTGACGGCGACGCGCACGCTTCCACGGGTCGTGCCATGCGCACCCGGCTCGGTGGGCGGCGGGCCGATACTCGGCTGATGCTGCCCGACATTCTGCTGGATGCGCTGCTCGACGCCTGGGCCCTCGTGCTGCCGGTCGACTGCGCCGGCTGCGGTGCGCGCGACCGGTCGCTCTGCTCCGTCTGCTCCGACGCCCTGGCGCCTGAGCCCGTCGCGCGCCGGCTCATCGACGGAACACCCGTGGTCAGCGCCCTCGACTACGACGGTGTCGTGCGCAGCGCGATCCTCGCGTTCAAGGAACAGGGCAGAACGGATGTCGCCCGACGACTGGCCGTCCCGCTCGCCGCGGCGATGGCCGAGGCGATGAGCGCCGCGGCAGCGGGGGCGGAGATCCTGCCGGTGCCGACGAGCCCCGCGGCCTACCGTCGTCGCGGCTACGACCCCGTCGCCCTGCTGGTGCGGCGGGCGGGACTCCGGCCGACGCGTGAGCTCGCCACGACCCGCCGCGCCGCCCAGCAGAAGAAGCTGACCGCCGACGAGCGTTCCGGCAACAGGGACGGCTACCTGCGCGCCGTGCACGTCCTGGGCGGGCGACGGTTTCTGCTCGTCGACGACGTCCTCACCACGGGATCGACTATCGCGGAGGCGTCACGAGCGGTGCGTGCCGGCGGCGGTGAAGTCGTCGCGGCGGCCACGCTGGCGTACACGCAAAAGCGCGCACAGCATCCCGGTGTCCGTTCTCTGAACGTCTTATGAGACTAGCGTGACCGGTTCGTGACATTGCCGCGCAACCGGACTACGGTTGGCGAAAAGGCGCGAGAGAACAAATTTCATCGCCTGACAAAAACAGGCTTCACGGCCTGAAATAAAGGGCGGCGCCATTAGGGCTGGGAGGTCGCACATGGAAATTTCCATCACCGGACGCAACGTTGGCGTCACGGATCGCTTCCGCGAGTACGCAATGGAGAAGGCAGACAAGGTCGTCAGTCTCGCCGAGAAAGCCATTGCATTCGAAATCAAAGTCACCCGCCATCACGAGACACGGGGAGCCACCGGCGACGACCGCGTAGAGCTCACCCTCATCGGCCCGGGGCCGCTCGTGCGGGCGGAGTCCGACGGTTCGGACAAGTACGTGGCCTTCGACCTGGCCATGTCGAAACTCATAGAACGCATCCGCCAGGCCAAAGACCGCAAGAAGGTCCATCGGGGCCAGCATCGCCCCGTCTCGTTGCGAGAAGCATCCAGTGATGGATTCAGCGTCATCGACATCACCCCTGCGGCGCCGCAGGTGCTCGAGAGCGTGCGCACCGGAGCCGTCGCGGTACAGCCCGAGGCGCTCTCCGAAGACGTCGAAGAGCCGTACTGCCCCGTCGTGATCCGTAAGAAGGTGTTCGAGGCCACGCCGATGTCGGTCGACGACGCGCTCTACCAGATGGAGCTCGTCGGCCACGACTTCTACCTGTTCATCGACGACGAGACGCACCGCCCGAGCGTCGTCTACCGCCGCAAGGGCTGGGACTACGGGGTGATCGGCCTCGACGAGAACGCGGGGCAGGTCGACGCGTCGACCGAGATGGGAGCGAAGCTCGTCGTAGCGCGTTGAGTACGCCCCGCGCGCAGAGCGTTTGATACGCCTGCGGCGTAATGCAGTAAGCAAGCCTGCCCACCCAGACAGGGCACAGCGTCTGGCTGGGTAGGCTTGCTACCATTACGAGCCGGTAACGGCGGGCGCGACACTGTGCCCGCGCGCGGAAAGACCCGCGCTCAACAACCTTTGGAGTAAGTCGTGGCCAACGTTCTCGAACGCGCACTTCGCGTAGGTGAGGGTCGACTCCTTCGTCGCCTCAAGCACTATGCAGAAGCCGTCAACCACCTGGAAGACGATTTCACCCAGCTCACCGATGACGAGCTCAAGAACGAGACCGTCGAGCTGCGCGAACGCTACGGCAACGGCGAGTCGCTCGACGACCTGCTGCCCGAGGCCTTCGCCGCCGTTCGCGAGGCGGCCAAGCGCACCCTCGGCATGAGGCACTTCGACGTCCAGGTCATGGGCGGCGCAGCCCTCCACCTCGGCAACATCGCCGAGATGAAGACCGGAGAGGGCAAGACCCTCGTCGCCACGCTCCCCGCCTACCTCAACGCCATCGCCAGCCGCGGCGTGCACGTGATCACGGTCAACGACTACCTCGCGAGCTACCAGTCCGAGCTCATGGGCCGCGTCTTCCGCGCCCTCGGCATGACCACGGGCGTCATCCTCTCCGGGCAGAGCCCCGAGGAGCGTCGCCAGCAGTACATGGCCGACGTCACCTACGGCACCAACAACGAGTTCGGCTTCGACTACCTGCGCGACAACATGGCCTGGCAGGCGCAGGACATGGTGCAGCGCGGCCACTTCTACGCGGTGGTCGACGAGGTCGACTCGATCCTCATCGACGAGGCCCGCACCCCGCTGATCATCTCCGGCCCCGCGTCGGGAGAGGCGAACCGCTGGTTCACCGAGTTCGCGAACCTCGCCAACAAGCTCACCCCCGAGGTCGACTTCGAGGTCGACGAGAAGAAGCGCACCGTCGGTGTGCTCGAGCCCGGCATCGAGAAGGTCGAGGACTACCTCGGCATCGACAACCTGTACGAGTCGGCCAACACCCCGCTCATCTCGTTCCTGAACAACTCGATCAAGGCGAAGGCCCTGTTCAAGAAGGACAAGGACTACGTCGTGATGAACGGCGAGGTGCTCATCGTCGACGAGCACACCGGCCGCATCCTCATGGGGCGCCGCTACAACGAGGGCATCCACCAGGCGATAGAGGCCAAGGAGGGTGTGGCGGTCAAGGCCGAGAACCAGACGCTCGCCACGGTGACGCTGCAGAACTACTTCCGTCTCTACAAGAAGCTGTCGGGCATGACCGGTACCGCCGAGACCGAGGCCGCGGAGTTCATGGCGACCTACAAGCTCGGCGTGGTGCCCATCCCCACCAACAAGCCCATGCTGCGCAAGGATCAGAGCGACCTGATCTACAAGAACGAGCAGTCGAAGTTCGAGCAGGTCGTCGCCGACATCGTCGGGCGTCACGAGAAGGGCCAGCCCGTGCTGGTCGGAACGACGAGCGTCGAGAAGAGCGAGCTGCTGTCGAAGCTGCTCGCGAAGCGCGGCGTCAAGCACGAGGTGCTCAACGCGAAGAACCACGCACGCGAGGCATCCATCATCGCCCAGGCCGGCCGCCTGGGCGCGGTGACCGTCGCCACCAACATGGCCGGTCGAGGCACCGACGTGATGCTCGGCGGCAACGCAGAGTTCCTCGCGGTGGCCCACATGAACAACAAGGGCCTCAGCCCGGTCGACACCCCCGACGAGTACGAGGCCGAGTGGGACTCCGTCTTCGCCGAGGTGAAGAAGGAGGTCGGCGAGGAGGCCGAGCGCGTCGTCGCCGTCGGCGGACTCTACGTCCTCGGAACCGAGCGCCACGAGTCGCGCCGAATCGACAACCAGCTGCGCGGCCGCTCGGGACGCCAGGGAGACCCGGGCGAGAGCCGCTTCTACCTCTCGCTGCAGGACGACCTGATGCGCCTGTTCAACTCGGGCGCCGCCGAGGCCCTGATGGGCCGCGGCAATGTGCCCGACGACCTCGCCATCGAGTCGAAGGTCGTCAGCCGCGCCATCCGCAGCGCCCAGTCGCAGGTCGAAGGCCGCAACGCCGAGATCCGCAAGAACGTGCTCAAATACGACGACGTGCTCAACCGCCAGCGCGAGGCCATCTACGGCGACCGCCGCCACATCCTCGAGGGCGACGACCTCCAGGACCGCGTGAAGCACTTCCTCGAAGACGTCATCACCGAGGTCATCGAGGTGCACACCGCCGAGGGACACTCCGAGGAGTGGGACTTCGACGCACTCTGGACCGAGCTGAAGACGCTCTACCCGGTCGGCATCACGATCGACGAGCTGCTCACCGAGGCCGGCGCGCGCGGCAAGGTCACCGAGGCGTTCCTCAAGAAGGAGATCCTCTCCGACGCTCAGGTCGCCTACGACAACCGCACCGCCCAGCTCGGCGAGCCCGCCATGCGCGAGCTCGAGCGCCGCGTCGTGCTGTCGGTCATCGACCGCCGCTGGCGCGACCACCTCTACGAGATGGACTACCTCAAGGACGGCATCGGACTGCGCGCCATGGCGCAGCGCGACCCGCTGGTCGAGTACCAGCGCGAGGGCTTCGCCCTGTACCAGCAGATGATGGGGCAGATCCGCGAGGAGACCGTCGGCTTCCTGTTCAACCTCGAGGTCGAGGTGACCGGCGGCGGCGCGAACGCGACCGCGCCGATCGTCGCGGCCAAGGGCCTCACCGGCAACGCGGCTCCCGTCGAGCGGCTCAGCTACTCGGCTCCGAGCGAAGAGGCCAACGGCGAGGTCGAGGTGCGCAACCAGCGCGGCCAGGTCGAGCGCGCGGCGACCGCCCGCGCCCAGCAGGCCACGCAGCAGAACCCGACCCTCGCCCGGGCCAAGGCGCCCGTCGCGGCGGCACCCACGAAGAAGGGCGCCTTCGGCCAGTCGACGGATGCCCCGGCGGACACGGCAGCGCCCGTCAACCGCCAGCAGCGCCGGGCCCAGGACAGGAAGAAGTAGCCCACACGGCTGAAGCCGGTCGAGTGGGGTCGCACGCGACCTCACTCGACCGGCTTTTTCTCATCACAGCACGTTGATCGCGGTCGCCCTCCAGCGAGTGTCGACGCCCTCGAGACGCAGCGCCACCGCGCGCGTTCGGGCCCTGCCGATCACGATCACCACGGCCTCGACCACACCGTCGCGCGGCTCGCAGATCGACATCGACCCGATCGAGAAACTCGGCCGGCGCGCCACCTGGCCCTTGGCCTGCCGGGCCCGCGTCGACAGCACGACCCGCTTGAGCAGGTGCCGGTAGACGTCGTCGTCGACCCAGCGCGCGATCTGCTCGAGATCGCGCGCTCCTGCGAGGATCTCGATGACGCAGCGGGTGAGGTTCTCGAGCAGCGGCTCGGGGTTGGGCAGTGTCGCGCGCGTGGCGGGCTGCACCCCGAAGAACTCGTCTTCGTCGAAGGGCGCCCGGATCTGTTTCGAGGCGAGGGCCGCGGCGTCGGATGGATGTCGTGAACGTGCCCGCTCGTCGTCATGGTCGTGTCGCCGGGCGGCCGCGCTCGTCATCTGGGACTCCCATCGTAAAAAACGCGAGAAGTGCACACCCCCGAACAGGGGGTGAGAAGACTCAAGCAGACCCGCCGGGCCCCTCCCCGCTCTCTACCGGAAACTGTGGATAACCGCTATCGTCCCGCCGTCGTGGTCGATAGGGTCGGCGCATGCGCTGGGACAGACTGTTCGACGACCTGGAGGGGCAGCTCGAGCGCGAGCTCAGCGCGGAGGAGTTCGACCTGCGGGCAGAAGAGGAGCGGCTGCGCATCGGGCGCCTCACGGTGCGCGACCGCCTCATCGCGATAGGCGAGTGCGGACACGCGACCGAGCAGTCGGTCGGCGTGCTGCTCACCACGGGGGAGCAGCTCGTCGTGCGCCCCTCGTCGTTCGGCCGCGACTGGTTGCTGGCCGAACTCGCGAACGAGGACCGGCGCTCCCGGTGCGTCATGCCGCTCGCGGGCGTCGCCGCGCTGCTGCTCACCCGCTCCCAGATCGAGGCGAGTCTCACCCAACCGGAGAACCCGGTGAACGAACGTGCCCTGTCGGCGCGGCTCACGCTGCCGTTCGTGCTGCGCGACCTCTGCCGTCGGCGTGCGGCCGTCTCGCTGCACACCGCCGCCGGCGACGCGCACGGCACGATAGACCGGGTCGGCCGCGACCACCTCGACCTGGCCGTGCACGAGCCCGACAGGCCGCGCAGGTCGAGGGCGGTGACGCAGTACCGGGTCGTGCCGCTCGATCAGCTCCTGCTCGTGCGGCTCTGATCGTCGGGGCCGCGACGATCGCCGCGCTCGTATGCCGGGCCCGCGAGCTCCGGGATGTTGCCGTAGTCCGACTGGTTCCACAGACTCAGTCGGCGCGACTCCTCGTACTTCGCCTCGATGTACGACTCGAGCACGTCCCGCTCGACGCGCCACTGCCCCTTGCCGCCGATCTTGATGGCCGGAAGCTCGCCGCTGCGCACGAGGATGTACGCCTGGTTCAGCGAGACGTTGAGCACCTCGGCGGTCTCGGCGAGCGTGAGAAATCGCCCGAGGCTCGCCGCATCCGTCTGGTCCATAGGTCGATTATGGACTCGGGGCTGTGGATGAAACGGAGATGTGGATAACTTTCCGGGTGCGTCGGGTCGGTGGTGTCACGTCCGGAGGCGCTGGTCAGTCGGTCTTTGTGGAGCGCATGTCGCGCACCGAGAAGACAGGCACAGGGGAGACCGAATGAGCACGCAGTCAGAGCACACCGTCGTCGTGATCGGCGCAGGGTACGCCGGCGTCATCGCCGCTAACCGGGTGCAGGCGTCGCTGTCCCCCGACGAGGCACGCCGCGTGCGCGTCGTGATGGTCAACTCGTCGCCGGACTTCATCGAGAGGGTGCGCCTGCACGAAGTCGCTGCCGGAACGCGCGCCACCGCGGCCATCCCGCTCGCCGACATGCTGCACGGGCGGGTCGAGGTGATCGTCGGCACGGTGCTCGAGATCGACGCTCCGGCCCGGGAGGTTGCGATCGAGCGGAAGGTCTCCTTCGAGGCGGGCGGCGACGTGACCCGCGAACGGTACGACAGCCTGGTCTACGCGGTGGGCAGCGTCGCCGCGCTCGGCGTACAGGGGGTGGCGGAGTTCGCCCACGCGCTCGGCGACCCGGACGGGGCCGAGACCGCCCGCGCCGCGATCTCCGCGGGCGCGTCCGACCAGCGCATCATCGTCGTCGGGGGAGGAGCCACCGGGGTCGAGGCGGCTGCGGAGTTCGCGGAACAGCACCCCGCGGCATCCGTCACGCTGGTCTCCCGAGGCGCCGTGCTCGGCCACCTTCCGGCCGCGTCCCGCAGGTCGGTCGCGCGTTCGCTGGACAAGCTCGGCGTCGAGATCGTGGAGGGCGCGGCGGTGGCTCGCGTTCATCCCGTCGCGGTCGAGCTCGCGGACGGCACGCTGATCGGCAGCGACGTGACAGTCTGGACCGCGTCGTTCGCCGTGCCCGATCTGGCCAGGCGCAGCGGCCTCGAGGTCGACGCGATCGGCCGCCTCCTCGTCGACGAGACGCTGCGCGCGCCCGCGTACCCCGAGATCTTCGGCGCGGGCGACGCCGTGCGGCCGCCCTCGTCGGTCGGCGCGCACCTGCGCATGGGCTGCGCGATCGCCATGCCGATCGGCGGTCACGCGGCCGACAACGTGCTCGCCTCGTTGCGCGGCGCCGAGCTCGCGCCGCTCGACGTCGGGTTCGGCGCCCAGTGCATCAGCATCGGACGGAAGGCCGGGCTGATCCAGCTGCTCAGCCGGGCCGACGAACCGCGCGCGTTCCGGATCACGGGGCGGCCGGCAGCCCTGGTGAAGGAGTTCGTCTGTGCGGTGCTCGCCACCGGTTCGACCCGGCGCGAGCGCACGAGGCCCGGGTCGCTCATGCTGCCCTCCGGCCCGAAGCGGATGCCGGTCGACACACGGGCGTGAGCGGCGGGCCGCGGAAAATGTGTGGATAACTTTTTCACACCTTCGCACGGATCGACAGCATGGGACCATGACAGCCACGATGCGCGACGGGGCCCGAGCCGGCGCGCGCCGGCGGTTCTGGTTCGACCCCAGATTCGCGATCGGTCTGCTGCTCATCGTCGCCTCCGTCGCGGGGGTCGTCGGCATCGTGGGTGCCGCCGACTCGAGCGTTCTCGTCTACGCCGCCCGGGAGCCTCTCGCCCCCGGCGACCGGGTCGACGCCGACGACCTGGTCGGCACGAGTGTGCGCCTCGCCGGGGCAGAGCGGCTGTACCTGGTGCCCGACGACCTGCCCGACGACGGACTCGTGGTGACGAAGGCCGTCGCCGAGGGCGAGCTCGTGCCCGCCTCCGCGGTCGGGTCGACGGAGGGGGAGCGGCAGACCTCGATCGTCGTCGGGGTCAGCGGCGAGCTGGCGGAGTCGGTCGAGGCCGGCTCCATCGTCGATGTCTGGAGCGCGCGCGAATCGACTGGCGGGGTTTTCGAGGCGCCGGTGGTCATCGTGTCGGGCGCGACCGTCGTGCGCCTCGTCGACCGGCAGGGGCTCGTGGTCGACAACGACTCCAGGTCGATCGAGGTGCTCGTGCCGCGCACCGACGTGGCCCGTGTGCTCGAGGCCATCGCGAACGACGACGCTATCGCCGTCGTGCCCGCCAGTCTGCCGGGCAAGTGACCGTGCGGATAGCTCTCGCGGTGCCGTCCCCGCACGACGAACGACTCGCGTTCGAGGCCCGGCGCCACGGCCACGATGTCGTGGTCACCGCCGTCGACGCCGACGACCTCGAGTCGGCACTCGTGCCGGCCCGGCCCGAAGTGGCGATCGTCTGGGCCGACGAGCGTTATCTCAGCTACGGAGTGCTCGCCGAATGCGACGCGCGCGGTGTGCGGGTCGTGGCCGCCGTGTCGAACGACGTCGAACGCCGCTACGCGACCGGCATCGGTCTCTACGACCTCGTCGACGCCGAGGCCGGCTGGGACGCCATCGCCACGCTGCTACCCGGAGCCGACGCGCCTGCGCCCGCGCCGCACGCGCGGGGCACGGTGATCGCCGTCTGGGGTCCGGCAGGATCGCCCGGTCGCACCACCCTCGCCATAGCGATCGCGGCCGAGATCGCGGCGGCCGGGTTCACCGTGGCGCTCGCCGACGTCGACACGCACAGCGCCTCCGTCGCCCCGGCGCTCGGCCTCATGGACGAGGCGCCCGGGTTCGCCGCCGCCTGCCGTCTGGCCGGCGCCGACAGCCTCGACCGCGCCGAGCTCGAGCGCATCGGCCAGCGCCACGACGCCGGCGACTCGTCGTTCTGGGTGCTGACCGGCATCGGGCAGCCCAGCCGCTGGCCCGAGCTCTCGGCCGACCGCGTGCTCGCGACGATCGACGAGTGCCGCCGCTGGGTCGACTACGTCGTGCTCGACACCGCGTCGAGCCTCGAGAGCGACGAGGAGATCTCGAGCGACATGTTCGCGCCGCGCCGCAACGCCGCCACGGTGACCGCGTTGCGCGAGGCCGATCACATCGTCGCCGTGGCATCCGCCGATCCCGTCGGACTCGCCCGCTTCCTGCGCGCCCACGGCGACCTCGCCGACGTCGCCGTGACGCTCGAGATCACCGTCGTGGCGAACAAGGTGCGGGCGAGCGCCATCGGGCTGGGCCCGGCGGCTCAGGTCACGCAGACGCTCTCCCGTTTCGGCGGCATCGACGACCCGGTGCTCGTGCCCTGGGACCAGCAGGCCATGGACGCGGCCGTGCTCAGCGCCCGCACGCTCGCCGAGGTCGCGCCGAAGTCGGCGGCGCGGCTCGCGATCCGGCGGCTCGTCGCCGACCGCCTGCTGCCGGTCGGAGCTACGCGGAGACGCGCTGTCGCAGGCTCTCGACTATGGCGTCGATGACGAGCTGCACCGTCTCCGGCATGTCGACACCGTCCGGGTCGAGCAGCCACTGCACCTGCAGGCCGTCCATGACGGCGATGATGGCGGATGCCGCGGCGACCACGCGCGCGTCGGCGGCGTCTGCCCCGACCGTGAGGCCGAGGGCGTCGGCGACCACGAGTCGCAGGCCGTCGAACCGGCTGCGGAAGAACTGCTGCGCCGGATGGTTGCCGGTGACCGACTCGGCGGAGAGCACGGCGTAGGCCTGCACGATGCCGCTGCGTTCGGTGTTCTCGCGAGTGGTGTGCACGAGATGGGCGAGGAACTCCGCGCCGACCGGGCGCTTGCGGTCGACGAGCCGCTCGATGTCGTCCTCGTCGCGGTGGGCGAGCACCGCGAGCAGCAGCTTCTCCTTCGAGCCGAAGTGGTGCAGCACGCCGGCGTGCGTCATGCCCACCCGTTCGGCGATCTCGACGAGGGAGCCGTTGTTGTAGCCGCGCGAGCCGAAGACGCTCGTCGCCGCCTCGAGGATCGCCGTGCGACGCTCGGCGGTCTGGGGTTTCGCTGCCCTGGTGGTTCCGGCGAGGGCCTGCGTGCTCGCGGCTTGCTTGATCGCCACGGATCCTCCTCGCAGAACGTCGGCTGACTATGCACAATGTTACCGACGCCGGCGTGCGTGTCCCGCCGGGTGACGGAGGCGTCTGCGATGATTCGGGCATGGAGTTCTCGCGGCTGCCGGTGCGCTCCGTCGGCGAGCATCCGCTCAACCCGATCGACCGTGGCGTCTGGCCGGCCACCCTCGCGCCCGTGACCCGGCTGCTCGACGACGGCCTCGAGCTGGGCGCAGCCACGGTGCTCGTCGGCGAGAACGGGGCGGGCAAGTCGACGCTGGTCGAGGCGATCGCCATGGCCTACGGGCTGTCGGGCGAGGGCGGTTCGAGCAGCGCACGGCTCGAGACCCGGGCGAGCGAGTCGCCCCTGTGGGACCACCTGCAGCTTGTGCGCAACGCCGGCGCGAGCAAGCGCGGCTACTTTCTGCGAGCGGAGACGATGCACGGCGTCTTCACCTACCTGGAGCAGATCGGCAGCCCGGGCGCCGCGTACCACGAGCGGTCGCACGGGGAGTCGTTCATCGAGTTCGCCGCCGACCGCTTCCGGGGTGCCGGGCTGTGGATCCTCGACGAGCCGGAGTCGGCCCTGTCGTTCTCCGGATGCCTCGCGCTGCTCGGTCTGTTGAAGTCCAGGCTCGCAGACGGCAGGTCCCAGGTGATCCTCTCCACGCACTCGCCGGTGCTCGCCGCGCTGCCGGGGGCCACGATCTACGAGGTCGGCGACGCCGGGCTCGAGCGGCGCGAGTGGATGGACCTCGCGCTGGTCGACGACTACACGCGGTTCCTCCTCGACCCTCAGGCGCGGCTAGACGAGCTGTAGCCGGTACACCCGCACGGCGACGCCCGTCGGAGTGACGTCGGAGCGGTCGAGGGCGAAACCGAGCCGCAGGGCGAGGCCGATCGACGGGGTGTTGCGCGGGTCGATGACCGGGGTGATGGAGTCGATGCCGGCTTCGGCGCGCGCCCACTCGATCCACGCCCTGCTCGCCTCGGCAGCGAGACCGCGACCCTGCGCGCGAGCCGCGAGCACGTAGCCGAGCTCGACCTCGTCCCAGTCCGGCCAGTAGTGCAGACCCGCCCGGCCGAGGAAAGCGCCCGTCGCCCGGTCGATCACCGCGCTCTGCCCGTAGCCCCGGTCGCGCCACTCGTCGGCGAGGCGGCCCGCTTGCGCGGCCGTGAACTCCGCGGTCCGCGCCGCGCCGCCGATGTACCGGGCGACGTCGGGGTCGGAGTACAGGTCCACCAGCTCCGGCGTGTGCGCGCGGGTGAGGGGAGGGAGAAGGAGGCGCTCGGTGTCGAGCATCAGCGGGCCGGCCGCACGGCGACGACGTTCGTGTAGCCGATCAGGTTGGTGATGGTGAAGTCGTAGGTCTCGCCGACCTCGATCTGCGCGCGAACGTCGAGGTCGCGCACGTAGAAGTCCTCGCAGGCGGCGGCTCCCGAGGTCTGAACGCTGAAACCGGGGCGTTCCGCATCATCCGCACCCTGCGTCGCATCACCATAGGTGGAGTCGACGATGCAGGTCACCGTGAGCGGTCGCGCGTTCAGGGTCGTCACGAACGAGAGTGCCGCGACGGTGCTGCCGCCGACGAACACGACGACCACGAGCACGAGCAGCGTGATGGCCCAACCCTTGCTCATAGCAGCTATTCTCGCAGCCGATGGGCGCACGGCAGACACGGTAGCCTGAACAACGTGTCGACCCTCAGTGATCTCGTACAGGCCCAGGGACGTTCCAGCGAAGCGGACATCGAGTGGCTTCACCTGCTCGTCGGCGACTGGCAGCTGCTCGCCGACCTCGCCTTCGCCGACATCGTGCTCTGGGTGCCCAGCGCCGAGGGCAGCTTCGTGGCCGTGGCCCACGCACGCCCGTCGTCGAGCGCCACCCTCTTCTACCGCGACTTCGTCGGCCAGGCCGTGAAGCCCGAGTGGCAGACGCAGGTCGTCGAGGCCTTCGAGACCGCCACCATCATCGACACCGGAGCACCCACCTGGTACGAGGAGACGCCCACGCGCGTGCGCGCCGTACCCGTGCTGCGTCGGCTGTCGCCGAGCGGCGCCGCCATCTCGGAGCATCCCGTCGCCGTCATCACCCGCCACAGCAACCTGAGCGAGGCCCGCACTCCCGGCCGCCAGGAGCTCACCTTCAACGAGTGTGCCAACGACCTGTTTGCGATGATCGCCTCGGGCGACTTCCCCGACCTCGGCGCACCGACCGGTCCGCGTCGAGGCGCGCCCCGGGCATCCGACGGTCTGATCCGTCTCGACGTCGACGGCACGGTCACCTTCGCCAGCCCCAACGCGCTCAGCGCATTCAACCGCATGGGCTTCGCCGGCGAGCTCGAGGGCGAGTCGCTCGCCGAGGTCACCACAAGCCTGCTGCACGGACGGCTCGTCGTCGACGAGTCGCTGCCGCTCGTCGTGACCGGCCGCGCCCCGTGGCGCACCGACATCGAGGCGCGCGGCGTCACGGTGTCGATCCGCGCCATCCCCGTGCGCAACCGCGGCGAACGCGTCGGCGCCATCGTGCTCTGCCGCGACGTGACCGAGGTGCGACACCAGGAGCGCGAGCTGATCACCAAGGACGCGACGATCCGCGAGATCCACCACCGGGTGAAGAACAACCTGCAGACGGTGGCCTCGCTGCTGCGCATCCAGGCGCGGCGCACGCACAGCGACGTCGCCCGCGAGGCGCTCGGCCAGGCGATGCGTCGTGTGACCGCCATCGCCGTCGTGCACGACACCCTGAGCGAGGGCCTCAACCAGAACGTCGACTTCGACACCGTGTTCGACCGGGTGCTGCTGCTCATCGCGGAGATCGCGACGGGTCACAACACCACGGTGCATCCGAAGTCCACCGGGAGCTTCGGCGTGCTCCCCAGCGAATACGCCACCCCGCTGGCACTCGCGCTCACCGAGCTTGTGACGAACGCGGTCGAGCACGGACTCGCCGGGCGAGCAGAGGGCGAAGTGGAGATCATCGCCGAGCGCACCGACGACGTGCTCTCGGTGAAGGTGCGCGACAACGGCGTGGGCCTCGCCGAGGGCAAGGTCGGCTCCGGCCTCGGAACCCAGATCGTGCGCACCCTGATCCAGGGCGAGCTCGGCGGCGCCATCGACTGGCACACCATCATGGGGTCGGGCACCGAGGTCACGATCGAGATCCCGCTGGTCTGGCTCGAGAAGAGCTAGGTTCGGCCGCTTCGCGGAGTCGCGGCGCGGGCGGGTTCCCCGGTCTCGGGCGTGTGGAGGACGTAGTCGACCGCCTCGTCGCGGGTGAGCCTGGTCGGATGGTCCATCCAGGCGTACCTGCCGGTCGGGTCGAAACGGTCCGCCGAGGCATCCGGAATACGGATCGGCGAACGACGCAGCATCTCGGCGACGACCTCGCGCTCGTCGACCGTCAGCTCGGGCGCACGCGACGCGCGAACGCAGAGCAGGCCGCTCTTCGGCGGCGACCCGACACGCAGATAGCTGTGCGTGCTCCCTCGGTACGGGACCCGCAGGTAGTCGGCCGACTCGAGCTGTCCGAACGGCACGGTCGTCGTTCCGAAACGCACCGTCCCGGTGTCGAGGTTGATCGCCACCCGCCGATTGCGGCGAGCCGCGAGAACGAGTGCGACGGGGATCGCGGCGATCAGCGGAACCACGGCCAGCACGACGGCGGTCCGGCCGGCGTCGTCGAGCGGGGCGTGCAGACCGATCTGCAGGACGACCTGGATCGCCAAGAGGAGCACGATGACGCCGGAACCCGTGCCCGGAGTGAAGAGGTTTCTGACGAGCGACCAGCGGCCGACCACGATCCACCCGTGCGGAAGCTGTGACATTCGCTCAGGCTAGCGGGTTCGAGCCGTCAGCTCCCTTAACGACCGAACTGCCGCTCTCCTTCGGGGGAGGAGCGGCAGTTCGTTCTGCTGGGTGCGACTAGGAAGCGCGGCGGGCGCGAGCTGCGCGACGCTTGAGGGCGCGACGCTCGTCTTCGCTGAGGCCGCCCCATACGCCCGAGTCCTGGCTCGTCTCGAGTGCGTACTGGAGGCACATCTCGGTCACGGAGCAACGCGCGCAGACTGCCTTGGCCTTGTCGATCTGGTCGACGGCCGGACCGGTGTTCCCGACCGGGAAGAACAGCTCCGGGTCAGCGGTGAGGCAGGCAGCTTTGTCGCGCCAATCCATGGGGGCTCCTTTGATAGAGGGCTCTTCCGGGCATGGGTATATGCCCTCGAGAATTCGGGTGAGAAAGAGAGATGGGATTCGCTCGCAGCACTGCAAGCGCGAAATCAACCTCGAATAGACTCTCATATCGACGCACGCAAATCAATGGTTTTGTATGGGATATAGCTGTGAGCAATTCACCGAACGTTGCCGAATTCGACAATGAGGGTTCACCTCGGCCGCGTCACCACGGGCTAGTGCTGCTGCTCGCGGGGGTGCTGTTTCTCGAGGCGACGGCGCTCGCCGCCGCCACCGTCTACCTCGTCGTCGAGCTGATGGTCGACCGCCCCGACTCGTTCGTGAGCGCCGTGGCGCTCACCGTGTGCGCGGCGATCGCCGCCGTCTGGGTGGGGGCGATCGCGGTCAACACCCTGCGCGGACGGGCCTGGATCCGCGGCGCCGCCGTCGTGGTGCAGGTGCTGATCGCGGCGGTCGCCCTCGGGAGCTTCCAGGGCGTTCTGCCGCGCGCCGACATCGGCTGGCTGCTGCTCTTCCCGGCGATCGCGGTCATGGTGCTGCTGTTCACGAAGCCGGTGCTCGCGGAGACGTCGCGTCGCGACACCTGAGCGGGTTTCCGCCCGGCCGGCGCCCCGCCCGACTCTGCCCGATGGCCCGATCGCGGCCGTTCGCTGCCGGGCGGGTCGCTCGCGAGCCTCTTTCGGCGCGATGAGCCGTTTTCGGCGCGGGCGGTTGGTTCGCGAGCCGCTTCCGGGCGGATGAGCCCGCCGCGGCGGGCTCGCGGGTCCGGAAACGGCTCGCGTCGCGCAGGGCATGCGCGCCTGCTGAGTGCGCCCGCATACGCGCAGCGCGAGTACTACGCGTCGACGCCGAGCTTCTTGCGCAGGCTCGCGACGTGGCCGGTGGCCTTCACGTTGTAGAGGGCGAGCTCGATCGTGCCCGTCTCGTCGAGAACGAACGTCGAGCGCAGCACCCCGGTGACCAGCTTGCCGTACAGGTTCTTCTCGCCGTAGGCGCCGTAGGCGTTGTGCACGTCGAGGTCGAGGTCGCTCAGCAGCGGGAAGTTCAGCCCCTGCTCGGCTTGGAACTTCTTCAGGTCTTCGACCTTGTCCTTCGAGACGCCGAGCACCTGGTAGCCGGCCGACTTGAGGGAGTTGATGTTGTCGCGGAAGTCGCACGCCTGCGTCGTGCACCCCGGCGTCCCGGCGGCCGGGTAGAAGTAGACGATCACTTTCTGACCCTCGAAATCAGACAGCGAGACGGATGCACCGTCCTGATCCTTCAAGGAAAAAGCGGGTGCCTTCGTGCCGATTTCGAGTTTTGTGCCGCTCATGGTGCTCCTTGTGTCGCAGGGGTGTTTTACTCATGCTAATCTTGCTTCTCGGCGCTGAAGTTCGAGCGCTACGCACCTCTAGCTCAATTGGCAGAGCAACTGACTCTTAATCAGTGGGTTCCCGGTTCAAGTCCGGGGGGGTGCACTTCAGGCCCGGATTTCCGGGCCTTTTGTGCGTCCGGAGCGTTCGGGCACGCCCTATCCCCCGGGGCAGTGCCCGCTGGTGCCGTAGCAGGGCGGGGTTTCGTTCTCGCCGCCACGCTCGCTCGGTCCGTGGGTCGGCCGAACGTCCTGAGAGTTGAAGTATTCGACGAACGTCTCGACGACGGCGAAGTGCAGCGAGCCCGTCGCCAAGGACTCGGTTACCACGTCCGACGGCCAGTCGCCCTCGTCCGATATGACGTTCTGTCCAGCACTGACCGGTAGATATTGCATGTCGCTGGTGAGGTCGCTGGCGTCGAACAGCTTGACCACAAAGCCGGGGTCGTCGAGAGTGGCGAGGCTGGGCGGGGGCGAGAACCGTACGGCCGCGATCGCTTCAACCTGGGCGACCATGCTCGTCTCGCTCACGGCGCCGTTTGCGGCAAGGAACGCGTCGATGACCGCGGCCGCCGCGATATCGTCGGCCGCGGCGGGCAACGAGAAGACCGCGATCGAGCTGAGTGTGCAGCGCAGTCCCAGGTCTTCGTGGCCGACGAATCCCTGCTGATTACGCGCCGTGCCGCAGGCATCGACCGCATGGCTTGCCAGCAGAGTCATCCCGGAACCGTCGGTCGCCAACGAGGCGACGTCGGGGAATGCCTCGTGCGCCGCCACGCGCGCGTTGACGACGTCGCCGTCGTCGGACGAGTGCTCGGGCGCGGGGGTGCAGCCGCTGAGCAGCGTCACCATCGCGGCGACGGCGGCGACGCTCAAAGAGCCGCGCATGCCGCGGGCTACCCGAGATCGAGGGAACCTCATGGGCCGAGTTTACCTATGACGCCGGGCAGTCCAGTGTCGCTTGGGCTCTCGCTCGTTCCACCGAGCCCGATGGGCGAACGCCCATCGCCGAGATGCAGCACGCCCCGCCGTGCTGCGTCGATCGCGGCCGACACCGCCCCCGTCGCCACCGAGGCGGAGCCGAGCGTCGAGAGCACCAGCTCGGGCGCCGGAAGGTCGAGTTCGTCGGGCAGCCGAGCCCGCGCGACATCGACCACCTCGTCGAGACCCTCGGCGATCGCACCGGCGACGATGATGCGCGCGGGATCGTAGAGGCTGCCGAAGACCGCGGCGATGCGCGCCAAGAGCAGACCCGCCCGCTCGACCATGGCCTGCGACCATGCGTCGCCTGTTCGCGACAGCTCGATCACGGCGCGTCCGTTCAACGTCTCGACGGGCGCGCCGTCGAGCGGATGACCCGGCGGGATCTCACCGGCCGCGGCGGCGGCGCGCACCCATTCGGTGAGCCGCGTGCCGAGTCCGTCGGCGGTCTCGACGCCCACGATGTGGTCGAACGCCACGGTCTCTCCGGCACCCCCGTGGGCCCCTCGCAGCAGGTGGGCGTCGATGACGACTCCGGCGCCGAAGCGTTCGCCGGCGAGCAGCACCACGAAGTCGGACACCCCCACGGCGCTGCCGACGGAGCCCTCGGCGACCGCGGCGAGCGAAGCATCGTTCTCGATGCGCACGATCGGCACCCAGGCGTCGAGTGCATCTCGCAGGTCGGGGTTCATGCGGCGCCAGAAGTCGTCGCGGTGGTGCGGTGAGCGGCCGTCGGCGTCGACCGGCGCCGGCACGCCCACGCAGACGGCGAGCACGCTTTCGCGCGAACGCGAGGCGGAGGCCAGAGCCGAGTCGATGGCGTTCGCGACCGCGGCGCGGCGCTCCTCGGGACTGTCGTGTGCGACATCCAATTCCGTCGTCTCCCGCGCGAGCGTGGCTCCGCGCAGGTCGGACACGGTGGTCGTGAGATGGGCGCGCCCGGCGTCCATGCCGATCACCACCGCCGCGTCGGCTCGCAACTCGAAACGCCGTGACGGGCGGCCCTTGCGATACTCGCCAGCCGCGCGAGCGTTGGGCAGCTCGAGCAGCAGGCCGGCGTCGATCAGCTCGTCGAGGGCGTCGATCGTCGTGGTGCGCGTCAGGCCGGTGGCGGCCATCGCGTCGTCGCTCACGAACCCGCCGGCGTCCCACGCGAATCCCAGCACCGCGTCGAGGCTCGCGCGCGGGGGAGTGGCGTGCCGCTTCAGCGTGGTTCTCAAGACACTTGCCTCTTTCGTTTCCTTGACGCATTATGGTGCACACGAAGTTGATTCGTTGAAAAAATCTAGTCTGCGAAGCAACGTTCGAATACCAACGGCGGTACTCGAAAGGACGAAGACGTGCCTCAAACTCACCGCACACGACGTGTGCTCGCGGCGGGCATCGGCCTGCTGCTCGTCGGTTCGGCGCTCTCCGGCTGCGTGGGAGGCGCCGACGCCCAGACCGTGCGCTTCCATCTCAGCAAACCGGAGGCGATCCCCTATTTCAGAGAGCTGATCAGCGAGTACAACGCCGAGCACGACGACGTGCGCGTCGTGCTCGACTCGTCGTCGAATCTGCAGGCGGGGTTTCTGCGCGGCAACCCGCCCGACCTCGGGCTATTGAACTACAACATGGAGATGGCGCGGTTCATGGAGCGCGGCGCGCTGAGCGACCTCGGCGACATGCCGGAGGCCGACCGCATCCTCCCCGAGGTGCAGGACCTCGTCGACCAGTACGCGACGTACCCCGGCCGCACGAGCGTGCTGCCCTACTCGGTGATGGCCGCATCCGTCATCTACAACAAGCAGATCTTCGAGCAGCAGGGCCTCGACGTCCCGCAGACCTACGACGAGTTGATCGCCGTCTGCGACCAGCTCACCGCCGCGGGAGTCACCCCGTTCTACGCCACCTTCAAAGACCCGTGGACCGTCGCGCAGGGCTGGTTCGACTACACGGTGGGCGGCCAGGTCGACGTCGCCGACTTCTACGAGAAGATGAACGAGCTCGGCACCGAGGTCGGTCCCGATTCGCCCGTCTCGTTCGAGAAGACCTTCGCGGCTCCCGTCACGCGCATGCAGCAGCTCATCGACGACTACTCGAACTCCGACGCCGCCAGCAAGGCCTACGGCGACGGCAACCTCGCCTTCGCGCAGGGCGAGGCGGCGATGTACCTGCAGGGGCCGTGGGCATTCGGCGAGATCGCGAAGACCGCACCCGACCTCGACCTCGGAACATTCCCGCTGCCGATGACGGACGATCCCGGCGATCTGCAGGTGCGCGTCAACATCGATCTGGCGGCGTGGATCCCCGAGGCATCGGAGAGCAAGGATGCGGCGCGCGAGTTCCTGAGCTTCCTCTTCCGCAAGGACGTGATGGATGCGTACAACGCCGCGCAGCTCGGGTACGGCACGACCACAGACGCCGCGCCCGTCACCGACGAGCGCATCCTCGGCATGAAGGAGTACTACGACTCGGCGCAGTTCTATCAGGGGGCGTCGAAGGCGATCCCGCTGACCATCCCCACCGAGAACTACACGCAGGGCATCGCCCTCGGCGGAGACGTCGAGCGCACGCTACGCATCCTCGATGCCGACTGGGCGCGCCTCGCCTTGCGTCAGTGACCGATCTCGAAAGCAGCGCACCTCTAGGCAAAGGAGCCCAGAATGACGGCCATGACAGTGGCGCCCGCGACCCCGGTCGCCTCGTCGCACAGCACCACCGCGCCCAGGGGGAGGCGGCGCAAGGTCGAGGGGATCTACTACTTCTTCTTGCTCCCCAGCCTCGTCCTGTTCACCCTGGCGATCACCGTTCCGGCGGTCATCGGCATCTTCTTCAGTTTCACGAACTCGATCGGGTTCGGCGACTGGGAGTTCGTCGGCCTCATCAACTACGTGGCCATGTTCTCCGACCCTGCCATCCTGCAGAGCTACCTGTTCACCTTCGGCTTCGCCGCCGTCACGGTGGTCATCGTGAACGCGATCGCGTTCCTGCTGGCGGTCGGGCTGACCGCGCAGATCAAGATCAAGACAGGGCTGAGAACGGTCTTCGTGATCCCGATGGTGATCTCGGGCATCATCATCGCCTACGTCTTCAACTTCCTCTTCTCCAACTCGCTGCCCTTATTGGGGCAGACGCTCGGCATCGAGTGGCTCAGTTCGAGCATCCTCGCGAACCCCGATCTCGCCTGGGTGGCCATCGTGATCGTCACCGCCTGGCAGGCGATCCCCGGCACGCTGCTCATCTACATCGCGGGGCTGCTGTCGATCCCGGGAGACGTCTACGAGGCTGCCGACATCGACGGGGCGGGCAAGGCGCAGCAGCTGTTCCGAATCACCCTCCCGCTCGTGGCCGGGTACGTCGTCATCAACGTCATCCTCGGCTTCAAGAACTTCCTCAACGCCTACGACATCATCGTCGGCCTGACCAACGGCGGACCGGGAACCGCGACGAGGAGCATCCCGATGACGATCGTCACCGGGTTCACCGGCGGCGACTACGCCTACCAGATGGCCAACGCGACGATGTTCTTCGTCATCGTCGTGATCGTCTCGGTGCTGCAACTGCGGCTCACCCGTGGAAGGAACGAAATCTGATGACAGTGCAGCCCGCCCTCGTGGTCGAGGGCACAGATGCCGAGCTGACCCGCGAGACCGGGAAGGCACGCCGCGCGGACGGCGCGAGGATGCGCGGCGACAAAAAGAATGTGCCGCTCACCATCGTGCTCATCCTGTGCGCGGTGACCGTGATCGTGCCCCTGTACGTGACCCTCACGACGGCCTTCAAGACACAGTCGCAGGCCGCCGAGGGAAACGCGTTCTCGCTCCCCGCCCCGTTCAGCGTCGAGGGGTTCGTCACGGCGTGGAACCTCACGAACTTCCCGGCGGCTTTCCTCGTGTCGATCCTGATCACCGCAGGATCGGTCGCAGGCACGGTCATCCTCGGCGCGCTCGCCTCCTTCGCCATCTCGCGCAACTGGGACCACCGCCTGTTCCGCTGGTCGTTCTTCTACCTGCTCGCGGCGATGTTCATCCCGTTCCCGGTCGTCGCGCTGCCGCAGATCCAGCTCACGGGCCTCGCCGGTCTAGACAACCCGCTCGGGGTGACGATCCTGCACATCATGTTCCAGCTGAGCTTCAGCATCCTGCTGTTCACCGCGTTCCTCCGGTCGATCCCCGCCGAGCTGGAGGAGAGCGCCCGCATCGACGGTGCGACCACCTGGCAGACCTTCTGGAGGCTGATCTTCCCGCTGCTCGCCCCGATGAGCGCGACCGTCGGGATCTTCGCGTTCCTCGCCTCGTGGAACGACTTCATGATGCCGTCGCTGATCACCTCCGATCCGGCGCTGCAGACCCTCCCGGTGGTGCAGAACATCTTCCAGACACAGTTCAGCAACAACTACAACGTGTCGTTCGCGTCGTACCTCATGGCAATGGCACCCGCCATCGTCGTCTACCTCTTCACCCAGCGGTGGGTCATGGAAGGCGTCACGCAGGGCGCCGTGAAAGGCTGAATGGATGGCTGACACTCGCGACCTCGACCACGCCCTCGACCACGACGCCGACCTCGAACTGCCGCCCTGGTGGCGCCAGGGCGTCGTCTACCAGATCTATCCGCGCAGCTTCGCCGACGCGAACGCCGACGGCCTCGGCGACATCGCGGGGATCGTCGCGAAGGCCGACTACCTCGAGTCGCTGGGCATCGACGCGGTCTGGCTGAGCCCGTTCTACCCGTCGGCACTGGCCGACGGCGGCTACGACGTCGCCGACTACCGCGACGTCGACCCGCGGCTCGGCACGCTCGCTGACTTCGACGACCTCGTCGACGCGCTGCACTCGCGCGGCATCAGGGTCGTCGTCGACATCGTGCCGAACCACACCTCCGACCAGCACGCGTGGTTCCGGGAGGCGCTCGCCGCGGGGCGCGATTCGGCGGCGCGCGAGCGCTACATCTTCCGCGAGGGAACCGGCCCCGACGGCGCGCTGCCGCCGACCGACTGGGTGTCGATGTTCGGCGGGTCGGCGTGGGAGCGTGTCGACGACGGCCAGTGGTACCTGCACAACTTCGCGATCGAGCAGCCCGACCTCAACTGGGAGTACCCCGAGGTGCGCGCCGACTTCGTGACGACGCTGCGTTTCTGGTCCGACCGCGGGGTCGACGGCTTCCGCATCGATGTCGCCCACATGCTCACGAAGGACCTCTCCGAGCCGCTGCCCTCGCAGGCGCAGCTCGACGCGCTTCCCCGCGACGGCATGCACCCCATGGTCGACCGCGACGACGTGCACGAGGTCTACGCCGAGTGGCGTCGTGTGTTCGACTCCTACGACCCGCCGCGCACCGCGGTCGCGGAGGCGTGGGTCGACAAGGCGCGTGTGCCGCTCTATGCGAGCCGCGAGAGTCTCGGGCAGGCGTTCAACTTCGACCTGCTGCAGGCCGACTTCGACGCGGGCCAGTTTCGACGTGTGGTGCAGGACAACCTCGAACTCGCCGACGCATCCGGATCGTCGAGCACCTGGGTGCTGTCGAACCACGACGTGGTGCGTCACGCCACACGGTACGGGCTGCCGCACCCCGGCCGAGACGAGCGCGGCGCACCGCTGCGCAAGCACGGCACCGAGTGGGTGCGCAGCGGGGGAGTCGATCCGGTGCTCGACCGCGACGCCGGCGGGCGTCGCGCGAGGGCGGCGTCGCTGTTTATGCTCGCGCTTCCCGGCTCGAGCTACATCTACCAGGGCGAGGAGCTCGGGCTGCACGAGGTGGCCGAGATCCCGGCCTCCGAACGGCAGGACCCCACGTTCTTCCGCAGCGAGGGCGCGGACTTCGGCAGAGACGGATGCCGCGTGCCGCTGCCCTGGCGAAGCGACGGCCCCTCGTTCGGATTCGGCGACGACGGCTCCCACCTTCCGCAGCCCGAGTGGTTCGCCGACTACGCGGTCTCGCGCGAAGACGGGGACCCAGCGTCGACCCTCACCCTCTACCGGGAGGCGCTGCGGCTGCGCCGCTCGCTGCAGACATCGGAGCGTCTCGAGTGGATCGAGAGCGGCCGCGACGACGTGCTGCGCTTCCGCCGACCGAACGGCTGGGAGGCCGTCACGAACTTCGGCGCTGAGCCGTACCCGCTCGACCGTGGCCACCCGGTGATCGCCAGCAGCCCCCTCGACGGCGGCCTGCTCCCGGGCGATACGACAGTCTGGTTGCGTTAGCCCCTGCCGCTGTTCTCGGGAAGAAAAACGCCCTGTCGCCGGTTGCACGGGTAACGCGCGAACCGCCGCGTCCACACTAGAGAGAACAAGGATCACACCCTCATGGGCTTCTTCGACAGGGTCTTCGGCCGCGACAGCACGCTGGAGGACCGCCCGGCCCCACACCGCACCGCCGACGAGATCGCCGTCGAACGGTACGACTACCTCCTCCGCACCGCTTCGCCGAAGACCATCGACAGGGTGCACGAGGAGGCGTTCGCCAAGCTCACCCCGGCCCAGCTGGACATCCTGTTCAGCCGTCTCACCGAGGCGGCGCCCGAAGGCGAGCGACCGGCGGATGCAACGCCCGCGGCGCTCGCGAAGGCCGCGACGCTGACCGAGGCGAAGCAGCCCGGGGCACTCTCTCGGGCGTTCGGCGGCCAGGACGGCGCGGGCTGGGGCGGCAGCATGTACGGCACCCTCGCCGGCTACGTCGTGGCATCCAGCATCATCGACGCCTACTTCTTCGCCGGGCTCACGAGCACGGCGGTTGCTCAGGGTGCGGGTGCCGACACGGCGGCCGCGAGCGCGGCAGCCGGCGACGGCGGCTGGGGCGGGTTCGACTTCGGCTTCTAGCCGACGGCCGGTCACGCAGGCGGGCACTGCGCCGGGCCGAGACAGTACGCCGGTAGGGGGCGCGCGCACTACCGCGAGGTGATGTGCGCCCCGACCGGCCCGTGCCAGACTGGCCGCACGATGAACACTCCCCGACGGCAGATGCAGTGGCTGGTCGTGGCATCCGCCCTCGCCATCGTGATCTTCAGCGTCAGCGTTCCGGTGTCGGCCACCGTCTACCAGGTGCCCGTTCTCGCCGCGTTCGCGATCGGCGTCCTGCAGTGCGGAAGCCTCCCGCTCTCCCTCGTCGCTCCGCGCTGGGCCGTCGCCGGCTGGGCGCTCGGTGCGGCGGGCTTCGTGCTATTCGGCGTCGCAGCGGCCGGGGCGCCCTGGCCGCTCGACGTGTGCGGCCTGCTCAGCCTGTGCGCGCTGCTGCTGTCGCTCGGGCTGCGTCGTCCGGTGACCGAGGGCGTCGTCGGCTGGGCAGTGGGAATCGCCACGCCGTTGCTCGTGCTGTTCCTCGTCGGGGCGGGCGCGACGGGCAACGCCACCGTCGACGGAATCGTCGCGAACCTGGTGACCTCGACAGCGATCACCGCTTTCGTGCTGCTCGCGGCGGTCTTCTTCGCACAGCGCGCACGGCTTCGCGGCGACCTCGCCGCCGAGCAGCATCGCCGCGGCATCGTCGAGGAGCGCAACCGCATCGCCCGCGAGCTGCACGACGTAGTGGCGCACAGCATGTCGGTGATCCAGGTGCAGGCCTCGAGCGCGCCGTACCGTCTGCCGCAGCTCGACGACGACGCGCGCCGCGAGTTCGGAGAGATCGCGGCATCCGCCCGCTCGGCGATGCAGGAGATGCGACAGCTGCTCGGCGTGCTGCGCAGCGACGGCGCGGACGTCGACCGGATGCCCCAGCCGGGCGTCGCCCAGATCGTCGAGCTGGCGCACACCCTCGAGCGTGCGGGCACCAGGGTGACCGTCGACCTCGACGACGCGCTGCCCGCCGAGGGGCTCGCGAGCACCGCCGCGTACCGTATCGCGCAGGAGTCGCTCAGCAACGTGGTGCGGCACGCTCCGGGCGCCCCGGCCCGGGTGCACGCCGAACTGGTCGACGGAGCGATCATCCTCCGCGTCGAGAACGACGCTCCGGCCGCTCCCGCGGCCATCCAGCGCGCGGCAGGCGGCCACGGCATCATCGGCATGCGCGAGCGCTGCGAGATGCTGGGCGGGACCCTGCACGCCGGTCCGACCACCGCGGGCGGGTACCTCGTGCGGGCGACTCTCCCCGTCGCCGCATCCGCCCCGACCCTCACCAGCAGCACCGCCCACAGCAGCGCCACCCAGAGCAAGGACCCCGAACGCCCGTGACCATCTCAGTTCTCGTCGTCGACGACCAGGCCATGGTGCGCGCCGGATTCGCCGCCGTGCTCGACGCGCAGCCGGGCATCGACGTCCTCGGCCAGGCCGCCGACGGGCGGGAGGCCGTCGAGCTCGCCCAGCGGATGCGCCCCGACGTCGTCGTGATGGACGTGAGGATGCCAGTGATGAACGGCCTCGAGGCCACCCGCGCGCTGCAGACACCGCCGCGCGGCACCGACTACGTGCCCCGGGTCCTCGTGCTCACGACCTTCGACATCGACGACTACGTGTACGAGGCGCTGCGCGCCGGGGCGAGCGGGTTCCTGTTGAAGGACGCGCTCCCCGAGGAGCTGGTCGCCGCGGTGCGCATCGTCGCGGCGGGCGACGCGCTGCTCGCGCCGAGCGTCACCCGCAGGCTGATCGAGGACTTCGCGCGCGCCGCCCCGCCTCGCCGCGTCGACGGCAACCTCGTCTCGGCGCTCACCGAGCGCGAGGTGGAGGTGCTCACCCTCGTCGGCCGCGGGCTCTCGAACGGCGAGATCGCCGCCGCCCTGTTCATCGCGGAGCAGACGGTGAAGACGCACGTGAGCAAGGTGTTCTCCAAGCTCGGGCTGCGCGACCGTGTGCAGGCGGTCGTGTTCGCCTACGACGTCGCCCTGGTGCAGCCGGGCACTCGCGGCTGAACCGCCCGACCCTACCGCGGTAGGGTCCGCGAACGGCTCCCCGGGTTGATGCCCGGCGGCATACCGTCTCCCTAACCTGCTGTCACCGAGCGGATGCACCGCCCGAACCGAGGGGGACATCCGTGACGATCGCAGCGAGCCGACCAGCGACACCGGGCCCGGCGATACACGCGCCGGTGCCGGCCGGAGCCCGACCGGCGGTGACCCGCGACCGCAGCATCGACGCCGTGCGCTCGACCCTGCTCGTGACGGTCGTCGCCCTCCACGCCATGATGGTCGGCGTCAGCGTGTCCACTGCGGGACCCGTGCTGGAGAACGCGATGGAGAACCAGACCTGGTTCGCCCCCGCGAGCTGGGCCGTGCAGGTCATGCCGCTGTTCTTCATCGTCGGCGGTTTCTCGAGCATCACGCAGTGGCGCGGCCTGCGGGCCCGCGGCACCACGGCCTCGGCCTACGTGCGCACACGCATCGACCGACTCGTGCGCCCGGCGATCGCGCTCGTCGCCGTGGTGGGCGCCGCCCTGCTGGCCATGGCGCCCGCGGGCGTGCCGGCGGACATCGTCGCCACCGCCGGGTACCGCATCGGCCAGCCCATGTGGTTTCTCGGCGTCTACATCCTCTGCTCGTCGCTCGTGCCGCTGATGGCCAGGGCGCACGAGCGGGCCAGGGTCGCGACGCCGCTGCTGCTGCTGGCCGCCGTGCTCGCCGTCGACGCTGTCCGCCTGTCGAGCGGGCTCGACGCCATCGGCTTCCTCAACCTGCTGTTCGTCTGGCTGCTGGTGCAACAGCTCGGCTTCTGGCTCGCCGACGGCAGCGTCGAGGCGCTGGGCCGCGGCGCCCGTCTCGGCGTTCTCGGGGCCGCGCTCGCGGTGCTGCTGGTGCTGACCGCCGGTCCGTACTCGCCCGACATGCTGGTGAACCTGAACCCGCCCACGGTGTGCCTCGTCGCGCTCGGAGTCGCCCAGCTGCTGGTCTTCTCGCTGCTGCGCCCCCGCTTCGCGGCCCTCGCCGAGCACACGGTGTACGGCCGGGTCATCGACGCCCTCGGCCGAACCGGCATGACCGTCTACCTCTGGCACATGCCGGTGCTCATCGGGCTGGCGGCGCTGCTGCTCGCGCTCGAGGCCGCAGCCGGCGTGCCGCTGCCGGAGCCGCTCGGCGCCGAATGGTGGGCGGGCAGGCCGTTCTGGCTGGTGGTCGTCGCTGTAGCCGTCGTGCCGGTCGTGGCGCTGTTCGCTCGTTTCGAGCGGGGGCGCGGTATGCCGGGCGGCAGGGGCGGCAGGGGCGGCAGGGGCGGCAGGGGCGGCAGGGGCGGAACGGGCGGCGCGGGCGATGCGCGCTTCGCCGCGCTCGACACGCTGCTCGGAGCAGGCGGCGTCGCGCTCGTGCTCGTCGCCGGATTCGGCGTCGTGCCCGCGACGATCGCGCTGCTGGTGCTGCTCTGCTCGCTCGTCGGAACGAGCCGTATCGCCTCGCTACCGAGAATGTCGTTCCGTAGGACGACACGGCTGGCACCGGCGGTGGATGTGGCGTAGCCGGCCGATTTCTAGGCTCGAAACCAACCCCGCGCTCGACCGAACCTCGAATCGACACCCTCCACCATGGAACAGATCTCCGACTTCCTCCTCACCGCGGTGAGCTCGCCCTGGGCCTACCTCGTCGTCTTCGCGATCGTCGTCATCGACGGGTTCTTCCCGCCGGTGCCGAGCGAGAGCATCGTCGTCGTGGCGGCGGCCATCGGCGTGAGCACAGGCTCTCCGAACCCCGTCGTGATCGTGCTGCTCGCGGCCGTCGGAGCGGCGGTCGGCGACAACGTCGCGTACTGGATCGGGCGCAGGATCGGCACGACCCGGTTCCGGTGGATGCGCCGCCCGCGGGCGGCGGGCGCGATCGGCCGGGCGGGTCGCGGTCTCGCGGTGCGGCCGGCGAGCCTGCTGCTCGTCGCCCGCTACATCCCCATCGGGCGGGTGGCGGTCAACATGACGGCCGGCGCCACCCGGTTCCCGTACCGCAGGTTCTGGCCGCTGACGCTGCTCGCCGGCGCCAGCTGGGCGGTGTACTCCACGGTGATCGGAGTGGTCGCGGGCCACTGGGTGAAGGACCAGCCGCTGCTCGGCGCCGCCATCGGCGTGGTGATCGCGCTGACGCTCGGTGTGGTCATCGACCGCGTGACGGCCGCCGTGACGCGCCGCCGCCGGGCCGCCACCGCCGAGGTCGTGCCCGAGCCCGAGCCCGAGCCCGCGCCGGTGCCCGCGCCCGCGCCGGCGCCCGCGACGGTGCCCGTGCCGGCGCCCGAGGCCGTGGAGCACGCGCCCGTGTGGCTCTAGTCTCGCCGACGCGTCGGCCGGCGAGCTGGCTGGCCAGTTGTGGCCCCTTCGTCCGGCGGTATGCAGCCCGAACTGGCCAGTCAGGTCACCGATCGCGCCGGTTGCCGCCGTGACGCGGCGCCGCCTGCTACGAGCGGGGGTAGCGCGCGCGGATGAAGCAGTAGACGCCGTAGGCGGCGAGCCCGAAGGCCACGACGACGAGGAGCACGTTTCCGAACGGCAGCTCGGCGAGGGTCTTCAGGGCCCCGTCGAGCCCGGTCGCCTCACTCGTGTCTGACGTGACGGCCGCCACGACGAACAGCACCCCGACGATCGCGATGGCGACGCCCTTGGAGACGTAGCCGAGAACGCCGAGCACGGTAGCCGTCTTCTTGCGCGAGCCGTTCGTCAGGGCGAGGTCGTCGAGGAACTTCTGGCGGATGCCCTTGGTCACGAAGTAGGCGCCGACCGCTGCCACCCCGAGGCCGAGCACCACGAGAAGGACCACTCCGCCCGGGCTGGTGAGCAGCTGGGCGCTCAGGCTCTGCGCCTGGTCGCCGCTGTCGGGCGAGCCGCCGAGTGCGTAGGTCGCGGCAGAGCCCCCGACCGCGAGGTAGGCGATCGCCTTGCCGCCCTCCTTGGCCCGGTCGGCCCAGTCGTCCTTGTCTGTGCCGCGCACGAGCACCGTCTCGAGCACCTGGAACAGGCCGAGCGCGAATAGGCCGCCGGCGAGAAACCAGAGGAGGGCGAAGCCGAGCGGCGCCTCGGCGACCTGGGCGAGCGCCCCGCCCTGGTCGGCGTCGCCGCCGTCGCCGAACGCGACCGAGAGGGCGATGCCACCGATGAGAATGTGGATGACGCCGTTGACGGCATAGCCGACGCGGGCGAACATGCGGAAGACGTGGTTCTCGTGCAGGGACTGCGCGCCCGAGCGCACGCTCTCGGTGGCCTGGCCCGCTGTCGTGTTCATCGTCCCAGCGTACGGGGCGTGGCCGGGGCACGGGTCTAGGCTCGTGCCCACACCAAAGGAGGAGACCATGGCCACACCCGCCGTGATCGTTCGCCGCGTCTACGACGCGCCGCTGGACACCGATGGCGCCCGGGTCCTCGTCGACCGGCTGTGGCCGCGTGGGCTCAGCAAACAGAAGGCGGCGCTGGACGACTGGAACAAGGAGGTCGCCCCGTCGACCGCGCTGCGCCAGTGGTACGGGCACGAGCCAGACCGGTTCGAGGAGTTCACGCGCCGCTACGGCCTCGAACTCCAGCAGCCCGAACGCGTGGCTGCCCTCGACCGGTTGCGGGCCCTCGCCGCGGCGGGACGGCTCACCCTGCTGACGGCTATACGGCAGCCCGAGATCAGCGAGGCCGAGGTTCTCGCTCGGATGCTGCGCGGCTGATCCTGCCCGGACGGTACGCGCTGACGGTCGGATCGTCGGCGGTCCAGAACCGCCACGGGAAGCGGGCGCCGTCGCCGGCCGGCCCGCTTACTCCGACGCGAGGGCCCGTGGCGGGCGCGAGACCCGTGGGCGCATCCGGAATCAGGAATCGCCACGCGCCGCCGAACAGGTCGTCCCCGTCGTCGGCGCGGGTCACGCCGAACGCCCGGGCCACGTTGCCCGGCCCGCGGGCCAGATCCAGGTCGCGGAGCGGTGCGACGCGGCGAGCGTTCACGCCGGGTCCGTGCTCGCGACGGCTGCGGGCGAGCGGCTCGCCCACGACCACCCGGCCGGCGCGCACGAGGCACCCGTACGGCTGCCCGGCGAGACCGGCGACGAGGTTGACGGCGTGGTGCAGCCCGTAGGTGAAGTACACGTAGACGTGGCCGGGCTCGCCGAACATCGTCGCGTTGCGGGCGGTCTTGCCGCGGTAGGAATGGGAGCCGGGATCCCGTTCGCCGGCGTAGGCCTCCACCTCGGTGATGCGGATCGCGACCGTGCCGTGCGCGTCGGTGCGTTCGAGCACGCAGCCGGGCAGCTGCGGGGCGACCTCGAGCGCGTCGCGGGCGAAGAACGAGCGATCCGTCTCGGCGAATCCGGTCAGAGCGTGCACGCTGCGACACTAGCGGAGGCCCGGCGGCATCGACCATACGCCCGCGATATGCGCCGGTCTTTACGATGGGTGCATGCGTGTGCTGATTGTCGAAGACGAGCTCTACCTCGCAGAGGCGATCCGCGACGGACTGCGGCTCGAGGCGATCGCGGCCGACGTGGTCGGCGACGGCGACACGGCCCTCGAATACCTCGCGGTGAACGAGTACGACGCCGTGGTGCTCGACCGCGACATCCCCGGCACCCATGGCGACGAGGTCGCCCGCCGCATCGTCGCCGACGGCCTTCCCACCCGCATTCTGATGCTCACCGCCGCCGGTCTGCTCGACGACAAGGTGCGCGGGTTCGAGATCGGCGCAGACGACTACCTGACCAAGCCGTTCGAACTGCGCGAACTCGTCATGCGGTTGCGCGCCCTCGGCCGGCGACCTGCCGAGGGCGCGCCGCCCGTGCAGGAGTTCGCCGGTCTCACCCTCGACACGTTCCGCCGCGAGGTGTTCCGCGACGGTCGCTACGTCGGTGTCACCCGCAAGCAGTTCTCGGTGCTCGAGGTGCTCATGGCGGCGCGCGGCGGCGTCGTCAGCGCAGAGACACTGCTCGAGCGCGCCTGGGACGAGAACGCCGACCCGTTCACGAACGCCGTGCGCATCACGATCTCCTCGCTGAGAAAACGGCTCGGCGACCCGTGGCTCATCCACACCGTCGCGGGCGTCGGATACCGCGTCGGCGAGGCAGGGCCCGTCGACGACACGAGCGGTCCATGAGCGCGCGGCTGCGGCTCACCCTGAGCTATGCGGGCTTCCTGCTCATCGCCGGGTTCGCCCTTCTGGTGGTGCTGCTCTACATCATCCGGTTCGTGCCCGAGGGCAACATCAGCGAGAGCGGCGGCGGCGCGGTGCCGGGACGCTTCGTGCCCGACCGCAGCGACCTGCTCGACGCGCTCTGGCCGAAGGCGTGGCTGGTCATCGCCGTACTCGCCGTCGTCGGCCTCGTCGGCGGGTGGTTCCTGGCGGGGCGGATGCTTCGTCCGCTGCAGCGCATCAACGGAGTCGCCCGGCGCGTGGCGGCGGGGTCGCTCGACGAGCGCGTGCGCCTCGGCGGTACTCCCGACGAGTTCCGCGAGCTCGCCGACACCTTCGACTCCATGCTCGACCGCCTGCAGCACTCGTTCGACGAACAGCGCCGGTTCGCGGCCAACGCCGCGCACGAGCTGCGCACCCCCTACGCGATCGAGAGGTCGATGCTCGACGTGGCTCTCGCCGACCCGGCCGGACTCGACGCGGCCCGGCTGGTGCGCCGGCTCGACGAGACGAACCGCCGGGGGATCGAGGTCGTCGAGGCGCTCCTCGCCCTCGCCTCGCTCGACGACGGGCGCGAGATCGCGCGGGAGCCGGTCGACGTCGCCGACACCGTGACCGACGTGGTGACCGAGCTGCGCCCGCTCGCCGACCAGGCGGGAGTCACAGTCACGAGCGTCATCGGCGAAGGCGACATCGACGGCAGCGCGACCCTGGTGCGGCAGCTCGTCGCCAACCTCGTGCTCAACGGCATCCGGCACAACCTCGACGCCGACGGCTGGGTCGAGATCAGAACGGAGACCGAGCTGGACGGCTCGGTCGAGATCGTCGTGCTGAACACCGGGCCCGTGGTGTCGCCCGAGCTGCTCGTCACGCTCACCGAACCGTTCGTGCGCGGTGTGGGCCGGGTGACCGCGCGCACGCCCGGAAGCCGGGGCAGTCACGAGGGCAGCGGCCTCGGGCTCGCCCTCGTCGCGCGGGTGGCGACCGCGCACGGTGCTGTGCTGCGCCTCGACGCACCGGCCGAGGGCGGTCTCGTCGTGCGTGTGCGCTTCCCCGCTCCGGGAAACGGCTAGCCGAGGCATCCGCGAAGCCCGTCCAGCCTGTGTATCGCGAGCATATGCGATTCTCGAGACGCCCCGGCAACAGCGCGGTTGGTCAACTGGAGGCTCAACAGAGAGCGAGCTTCCATGCCACTGACGACGTACCGAATCGACCCGGCGCCCTCCAGAGCCCAGGACGAGGCCCGCGAGCGACGGTTCCGCCGCACACGCAGGGTGGTCGCCGTGATCCTCGTACTGGCGACCCTGCTGACCGGCGGCACGGCCGCCGTGCTCGTCGCCCTGGGTGAGACCTCGGGATTCGGGCAGAGCGAGCAGCAGACCGTCGACCCCCTGGCGCCGCCCGACGCTCCGGCGGGGGCGCTGGGCGACGACGACGGTTTCGTGGCGAAGGGCGGCTCGGTGTCACCGTTCGCCGATGAGCTGCCCGCGATCGCCCGCCTCGACCCCGCGCTGCGGTCCGCCATGCAGGACGCCGCCCGCGACGCCATCGCCGACGGCGTCGAGTTCGTGGTGACGAGCGGCTGGCGCAGCGCCGCCTACCAGCAGTGGCTGTTCGACGACGCGGTGGCGGAGTACGGCAGCGTCGACACGGCCCGCCAGTTCGTGCTCTCGCCCGACAGGTCGAAGCACGTCACCGGTGAGGCCGTCGACATCGGGCGCACCGACGCCAACAGCTGGCTGAGCCAGCACGGCTCCGACTACGGGCTCTGCCAGACCTACGCCAACGAGATGTGGCACTTCGAGCTCGCGACGGTCCCCGGCGGGCAGTGCCCCGAGCAGCTCGCCGACGGCACAGCGGGGTGAGCGCCACCCCCTTGACTCTCTCCGCGAGGCGTCTAGCGTCGAATAATGGCTGGTGACAGGGGTGGACGCGCCGTGCCGCTTCCTCGCGGCAGGCACTTCGCCGTCACCTGGAGCATCCCCGACGACTTCGGCGGGATGACCAGCGCTCTCCTGCGTCGCTCGCGCGCCTTCGTGCGGCTCGGCGGGGTCGCCGTCGACGTGCTGACTCTCGACACCCGGCCGGACTACCCGTCGGTCGAGGCCCGGCTGCGCGCCGCCGGTGAGCTGATCGACGGCATGCGGCTGGTCAACCTGTGGGACTGGCTCCGTGACACCCCGCTCGACGGCGCCGACACCCTCGACCTCACCGGCTTCGACCCGCTGCGCGGCACAGGCCGGGCGGAGAGCACGAGAGACGGGCGCGTGCTGACCCGCACCCGGACGGCGGCCGACGGCGAGGTTCTGCAGGTCGACCACTATCGCGCAGACGGCACCCTCGTCGCCAGTGACCGGCGCGACACGGCCGAACGCGGTCGCCCCGGCGGCCGTTCCGTCGTGCTCTGTGGGGCGGATGGCGCGCCGGTGCGGTCTTTCCCGAGCGCGTGGGCGCTGTACCGCTGGTGGCTCGACGCGCTGCGTCAGCGCGAGCCGAGCTTCATCGTCGTCGACAGCAAGACCGTTGCACGGTTCGCGCTGACCTACCGGCGCAAGCGGGCGGTGGTCGTGCACGTGGTGCACAACTCGCACCTTCAGGGCGACGGCGGCCTGCGCGAATCACGCCGCGAGGTGTTCGAGAACCTCGACCGGCTCGACGGCGTGGTCGTGCTGACCGAGCACCAGCGCCGCGACATCGAGTCGCGGTTCGGCGAGCAGCCCGGGCTGACCGTGATCCCGAACTCGTGCGCCCTGCCGGCCGTTCCCGTGCGCAGCGACCGGGCCGGCGGCGTCGTGTTGTCGTCGCTCACCTCCCGCAAGCGCGTCGACCATGCCATGCGTGCGGCGACCGCCGCCGGCGCGGCGCTCGACGTCTTCGGCTCGGGCGACCCGACGCCGTTCCGGGCGCTGGAGACCGACCGTGTGCGGTTGCGCGGCTACTCCCCGAACGCACGCGACTTGCTGGCCGACGCGTCGTTCGTGCTGCTGACCGGGCGGTCCGAGGGCTTCCCGCTCGCGCTGGTCGAGGCGATGGCCGCCGGCTGCATCCCCATCGCCTACGACGTGAAGTACGGGCCGGCGAGCGTGATTCGCGACGGCCGCAACGGCTTCCTCGTCCCGTCCGGCGACCAGGCAGCCCTGGCCGACGCGATCCGCCGGTTCGAGGCGTTGCCGCCGCGCAGAGTGGCGGCGATGCGGTGGAGCGCGCGGCGCACCGCTGCGGCATACTCCGACGAGGCGATCACCCGGCAGTGGGCTCGGGCGCTGCGCGCCGCGGAGCAGCGCAAGGCGGTGCGGTGGAGGCAGGACACCCTTATAAACGGCTGAGCGGTATCTTCGGACCGTGTCGAATCCGCCGTCCGCCGTTCGACGTCTCAGTAGAAGCGCCATCGAACCGATAGGAGACCCATGCGCCAGCTCATCGTCACCGAATTCATGACCCTCGACGGGGTGATCGACTCGCCCGGCGGCGGACCGCACCCGCAGGCCGGCTGGACCTTCAAGCAGGTCCCCTTCGTCGAGGAGGCCTACGAGATCAAGGGCCGCGAGCAGCTCGAGGCCACGGCGATGCTCATCGGACGTGTGAGCTACGACGAGTTCGCCCCCGTCTGGCCGCGCATGGACGAGTTCGCCGAGTACAACGCGATGCCCAAGTACGTGGTCTCGACCACGCTCGAGAACCCGGAGTGGAACAACACCTCGGTGCTCCGCTCGATCGACGAGGTCGCCGCGCTCAAGCAGGGCGACGGCGGCAACATCCTCGTGCACGGCAGCGCCACACTCGCCAAGGGGCTCGCCGCCGCCGGACTCGTCGACCGGTACCACCTGCTGGTGTTCCCGGTGCTGCTCGGCACGGGTCGACGCCTGTTCGACGACTCGGTCGACACGCTGCAGACGCTCGACCTGATCGAACACGAGGCGTACTCCAACGGGGTGGTGAAGGCCGTCTACGACGTCGTTCGCTGATCGGTGCGTGCGGTGCGGTGCGATTTCTATTGACATTCGATAGATAAGCGACGAGTATCGATGCATGCATCCGTCGAATCTGCCCGTCACCCTGCTCCGCGTGTTTCTCGCGACGCTCTTCGCCTTCCTCGTGGTCTTCCAGCTGATGAGCCTGCCCGGCCAGTTCGCGCTCGACGCGCAGGGGCCCTCCGAGCTGGCGTACATCAACTGGATCCTGCTGGTCGTCGCCGAGCTCGGCGTGCTGTGCGTGCAGGTCGTGATCGTCTGCACGTGGCAGTTGCTCACCCTGGTCAGGCGCGACCGCATCTTCACCGAGGCGTCGCTGCGCTGGGTCGACTGGATCGTGGGGGCGTTCGTCGCCGGCTGGCTGCTGCTGGCCGGGCTCTCGGCGTATCTCGTCGGGGTCATCTACTTCACCCCCGAGCTGCGTGATCCCGGGGTGCCGATCCTGCTCTTCGGCGCGGTGCTGATCGGAGCCGTCCTCGTGCTGCTCATGCTGGTCCTGCGCACGCTGCTGCGTCAGGCGACCGTGCTGCGGGCCGACATGGACGTGGTCATCTGATGCCGATCGTCGTGCGCATCGACGTCGAGCTCGCCAAGCGCAAGATGAGCGTGGGGGAGTTCGCCGAACGTGTCGGGCTGACGCCCGCGAACGTCGCGGTGTTGAAGAACGGGCGGGCGAAGGCGATCCGATTCAGCACCCTCGACGCGATGTGCCGAACTCTCGAGTGCCAGCCTGGCGACCTGCTGGAGTGGGTCGACGACGGCACGGGCGACTGACGGCGGGAGTCGCGGCCGGCGATCACCGTCCCCGGGTCATCCGCCCACATGGATGCTGGGTCGCAGCGCCGGGTCCCTCTCGTTCTCACGCAGGATCTCGCGCACCAGCGGTGCCGTGTCTCCGCGGCCGAACAGCAGGTACTTGAACAGGTAGGCGATCGGGTTGCCCTCCGCCCACTCGAAGTAGCACTGCGGGCGCACTCCGGTGGCGTCGCGCAGGGCGAGCAGGATCGCCGCGATCGTGTTCGGCACGACGGCGCTCTCGACGCGCAGGATGCGGTACTCCTCGACCTCGACCCCGCGCACCTTCAGCGTCTGGCGGAAGGTCGACGGGTCGACGACGTCGACCTCGAGGAAGAGGATCTTCGCCCGGCTCGGCACGGGGTTCATTCCGCGCTGTGACGCCTCCTTCTCGGCGTACTCCTCGCGCTTGCCCGTCTCGCGGCGGTTGGCGATCACGTTGATCTGCCCGCCCTCGGCGAGAGTCTCGGCGATGAGGCGCTGCGCCGTCGCGTTGAACTCGATGCGCTCGACCCGCAGCTCGGTGGCGCGGTAGACGCGGGAGATGAGGGAGACCGCGATGATGCCGGCGATGAAGAGGCTCGAGATGGCGATGCCGTCGGGCTTCTCGACGACGTTGGCGATCAGGGCGTAGAGCAGCACCACGGTGAGCACAGTGAAGCCGACGGATGCCCGCCGCTCGCGTCTGCGGTACGCCGCGAGGGTGACGGCGACGGCGCCGGAGACCATCATGGCCAGGATCCCCGTGGCGTAGGCGCCGGCCTGGGCGTTGACGTCGGCGTTGAACGCCACGGTGATGACGATGCTGATGCCGGTGTAGACCAGCACGACGGGGCGCACGGCCTTGCTCCACTCGGGCGCCATGCCGTACGAGGGCAGGTAGCGGGGCACGATGTTGATGAGACCCGCCATGGCGGACGCCCCGGCGAACCAGAGGATCAGGACGCTGCTGATGTCGTAGACGGTTCCGAATCCCTCGCCGAGGTAGAGGTGCGCGAGGTAGGCGAGGGCGCGTCCGTTGGCGGCTCCGCCCTCCTCGAACTCCTCCGCGGGGATGAGCACGGTCGTGACGACGCTCGTCGCCAGCAGGTAGGCGCTCATGATGACGGCCGCAGTGGTGAGCAGCTTGCGGGTGTTGCGCACCCGCGAGGCGAGCACCTGGAACTCGGTGAACCCCTCCGACTTCACGAGCGGCATCATGCTGACGCCCGTCTCGAAGCCGGAGAGTCCGAGCACGAGCAGCGGGAAGGCGAACAGGGCGGTGCGGGTGACGTCGCCGAAGTCGCCGCTGCTCGAGGCCAGGCGCTGCAACCAGTCGTCGAGACTGCCGGGTTCGGCGACGATCGCCGCGACGGAGACGACGATGACGACCGCGTTCACGCCGAGGAAGATCACCACGAGCGGGATCGCGACGTTGACGGCCTCGTTGAACCCGAGCAGGAACACCCCGCCGAGCACCAGCAGCAGCACCACGGTCACCACGACGTTGAGGCCGCGGAAGGCCTCGGGAACGAACGGGTTCTCGAGAAGGTGCACCGTGGCATCCGCGCTGGAGAGCGTGATGGTGATGATCCAGGATGTCGCGACGAAGCCGAGCAGCACGAGCACGAAGATCTTGCCGCGCCAGAAGGGCAGCAGCTTCTCGAGCATCGCGACCGAGCCCTGGCCGTGCGGGCTCTGCTTGGCGACGCGACGGTACATCGGCAGCATGCCGAACAGGGTGAGCAGCACGATGAGCAGCGTCGCGATCGGCGACAGCGCCCCGGCGGCGAGCACGGCGATCGCGGGCAGGTACGAGAGGGTGGAGAAGTAGTCGACGCCGGTGAGCGTCATGACCTTCCACCAGGCGTGGGTCTGGTTCTTCTCGCCCGCCTCCGGGCCGGCCGGTGCGACCTGGTTGGCGAGCAGCCAGGTGGAGAGCCGGTTGGCTGGGGGGCGGTGCCCGTTGGTCGTCAGCGAGACGACAGGGGGGATGCCGCGGGGCTGGCTCGTTTCGGTCACGAACGACGACACTACTCCGCGGCGGAGAAGGCGGGGGACGACCGCTGACGCGGCCGTCCCCGGGGCGATGCTAGACGATCGCGGCGCGCAGTTCCGCGGCGGCGGCCGCGGGGTCGCTCGCGCCGTAGATCGCGCCGCCGGCCACCGCGACGCTGGCGCCCGACTGCTGCACCGACGCGATCGTCGAGGCGTTGACGCCGCCCGCGACGGAGAACGCGACGCCGGAGTTCGCGCCGTCGGTGAGCAGGGTCTGGAACGTGAACCCCTCTTCTGCCTGCTCGTCGAGGCCGGCGTGCATCTCGACGAACTCGACTCCCAGCGCGGTGACCTCGCGGGCGCGGGTCGCCTTGTCTGCGACGCCGATCAGGTCGACGACGATGCCCTTGCCGTGCTCCTTCGCCGCCGTGACCGCGCCGATGATGGTGCTGTCGCCCGCGGTGCCGAGCACGGTGACGAGGTCGGCGCCCGCGGCGAAGGCGATGCCGGCCTCGAGCTCTCCGGTGTCCATCGTCTTGAGGTCGGCGAAGACGATCTTGTCGGGGTGGGCGTCCTTGATCGCGGTGACGGCGCGCAGGCCCTCGGCCTTGATCAGCGGGGTGCCGAGCTCGATGATGTCGACGTAGGGGGCGACCTTGCCGGCGAGGGCGAGGGCGTCGGCGGTGGTCAGTACGTCCATGGCGAGTTGCAGCTTCATGAGGGTGTTCCTTACTTGTGGGGGGCTTGGCTTGTGGGGGAGTGGCTATTCGAGATTGGAGTGGCGGGGCCAGAGGTCGTCCGCGCTCAGGCCGGACGCCTTCCACATGGCGTGGAATAGGGCGTCGCCGACGACGACCACCGACTGTTCGAAGAGGCTGCCGGCGTACTGCGTGGAGGCGGCGGAGTCGCGGTCGAGCTTGCGGGCGGCCGGCACGACGACCGCGACGGTCGAGGCGAGGGCGAGAGCGGATGCCGCGTCGGCGGTGATCGCGACGACCGATGCTCCCACCTCCGACGCCGTCTGCGCCGCGTGCACGATGCCGGGCGTTGTGCCCGAGCCGCTCGCGACCAGCAGCAGGTCGCCGGACTCGATCGCGGGCGCCGTGGCATCGCAGACGACGTGCGCGGTCAGGCCGAGGTGCATGAGCCGCATCGCGGTCATCTGCAGGGCGAGGCCCGAGCGGCCGGCGCCGAGCAGGAACACCCGCCGCGCCCGCAGCAACTCCTCGGCTGCACGGTCGAGCTGGGAGTCGGCGACCGCGCCCAGCGTCGCCGTGATCTCGGCGTCGATGTCGGTGAGGGCCGCGGCCACGGATCCGGCGGGCAGGGGAGCGAGGGGAGCGAGGTGCATCTATCCATCGTCGGACGCCCGCCCGGTTCATCCGGCCCACCCCTCGGGGAGTCTTTCCCACCCGTCCGGATGGGTTCGGGCGCGTCGACTACCCTCGTGAGGTGCCGACATCGCCTTCTTCCCACCCCGTGTCCCATCCCGACGACCTGCTCGACGACGTGCGCGGTGTGATGTCGCAGTCGCTCCTCGGCATCGCCGAGGCGCTCTCGGCGCTGCTGCGCCCGCAGGTCGCTCACTCGGCACTCGTCATCTTCACCGAGGACTGCACCGGCCGGCCGCAGAAGAAGTCGGGCGCAGCGCACATCGTCGAGAACGTCACCATCGCCGAGCTCGACGCGATCCGCGGCGGGGGAGCGGACGCCCCGATGGTGCGCGACGTGGTCATCGCCGGCGGTGACCACCCCGTGGCGGTCTGGACGGCCGACACGTCCGCGATCCTGGTACTCGTCGACGTCGATCGCGCGCCCGACGGCGACGACCGTCTGCCCGCCGATGTCGCGCGCCGCATCGGCCGCGTCTGGCAGCTCGTCGCGCTGAGCATCCGTCAGCAGGTCGCGGCGGCCGGGCCCGCCTATCTCGCCGACTCCCGGGCGGCGTCGCGCGACCGGGCCGGCGTCATAGCCGATCTCACCGACGCCCACGCCACAGCGCTCGAGTCGTTGCTCGTGGTGCTGCGCTCCGCCCAGCACTCCGACACCGCGGCGAGGCAGCGCTCGATCGACATCGCCGCCGCCGCCATGGTGCGGCTACGCTCGGTGTCCGACCGCGACCGGATGCTCTCCGAGGAGCCGGTGCACAGCGCGTTCGAACGGCTGCGCGACGACCTGGCCCCGCTCGTGCGACACGGCGGCCTCGACGTCGAGTTCGTGCCGCCGCCGGAGACCGGCAGGCCGCTGCCCGGCGAGGTGGCGCACGCCGCCCGCGCGGTCGTGCGCGGCGCCGTGCTCGCGCTCTCCGACGACGCGCGCGTCAGCCGGGTGCGCATCCAGTGGGACTGCGACGGTTCCAACCTGCTCATCGGCGTGCGCGACGACGGCGCCGGCGAGGAGCGCACGGGTACCTCCGCGCTCACCCAGTTGGCCGGCCGGGTGTCGGTGCTCGACGGCAGCTTCGCGGTGCGGGCGACGCCGGGGTGGGGATCCCAGCTCGACATCGTCCTGCCCCTCGACCAGGCTCCGCCGACGATCCTCCCTCAGGGCGACGGCCTCACCGTCAGGGAGCGCGAGGTGCTCGCGCTGCTCGCTCAGGGCTGGCGCAACCGGGCCATCGGCCTCGAGCTGTCGATCAGCGAGAACACCGTGAAGTTCCACGTCGCCAACGTGCTGCGCAAGACCGGCACGGCGTCGCGGGCAGAGCTCGCGGCGCTCGCGCGTTAGCTGCCGGTCGCTCGCTCCGGGGTCGCTCGCGCCGCAGCGCCCGCCGGCGGCCTACTCGCCAGGGATCTCCGAGTCGGCGTAGCTGCCGGGCTCGTCGTGCCCGTGGTCGATCTTCTCGACTCCGTCGTTCTCGGTGTAGCTGCCCCGCTCCTCGTGCGTGTGACGGGCCGGCTCGCCGGGAATCTCGGAGTCGTCGTAGCTGCCGGGTGTCTCGTTCGAGTGGTCTTCCTTCTCGATCGGGTCGTTGTCGGTGTACTCGCCCTCGTGCTGGTTCGGATTCGACATTGAATTTCCTCTCATCGATGCGTGGCCCGCGTGTCACTCGACGCTACGCCCTGCGGTCGTTTCGGCAAACCCATCGACACGGCCCGCGCGAGGTGTCTAGTCACGCGGGCCGTGTAGTCGTCAGTTGACGATCACCTCGAAGATCGAGTAGCCGTACGGTGTCGCCCGTTCGATCCCCTGCACACGCACGAAGCGGTAGGAGCCCGCGACCTCGAGTGTCTCGGTGCCGCCGGTGCTCTCCTTCTTCGTAGCGAGGGTCTTCCACGGGCCATCCGCATCGTCGGATCCCCGGATGGAGAATTCGGATGCGTGCGCGGCCTCCCAGACGACCGTCACCGAGGTCAGTGCCGCCTTCGACCCCAGGTCGATCGTGAGCGACTCGTCGTCGGTGGACTCGCTCGCCCACCTCGAGGCGCTGTTGCCGTCGACGGCATTGGCGGCGACCGTGCCCGACGCCTGCTCCGACGTGGCGACGACGGGACGGGAGGCGGCGAGGTTCTTCGCCGCGACGTCTCCGTCGCTCGACCACACCGACAGGCCGAAGAGCGAGTAGCCGTACTGCGTGCCCCTCTCCACGCCCTTCATCCGCACGTAGCGGGCGACTGTGTCTACCTCGTGGCTGTCGGTGCCGCCGTCTCCCGCGTTCTCGGTGACGACCGTCGTCCACTCGTCGTCGGCTGCGATGCGAGTCTGCAGCAGGTACTTCGATCCGAACGCGTTCTCCCAATCCAGATCGATGCGTTCGATCGTGCTCGAGGCTCCGAGGTCGACGGAGAACCATGCGCCGTCGCTCGCCGCGCTCGCCCAACGGGTGGCCGGCTTGCCGTCGACAGCGAACTCGGCGGGCGTGCCGCTGTTCTCGTCCGACGACGACGAGGCCTTCTTGCCCTCGGCTATGTCGACGAGCTCGCCAGCCGGCGGGTTCTCCGCCTCCGTCGTGTTGCGCACGACGGTTGCGGTGGCCGCGCCGACGACGCCGTCGAATCCGAGGGAGACCGGGTAGTCGCCCACCGTATCCCCGGCGGTGAAGACGCCCTTCCCGTCGATCGCACCGCCCTCGGCAGTCCAGGCATCCGAGACTCGGCCGCCATTGCCCGCCGAGTCGAACGCGTAGGCGGTGAAGGCCTGCTCGCGACCGCTCACCACGGTGGGGCTCTGCGGTGCCACGATCACGACGCTCGTGTCGATAGACGAGGTCGCCAGGGTGCCGGTGAGCCCGAGATCCCAGATCGAGTAGCCGTATCCCGTGAGCCGCTCCAGCCCGGTGATGCGCACGTAGCGCCCGGTCCCGCTGACCGTCAGATCGTCGACGGCGGCGTTCGCCTTCGTGACCGTCTTCACCGTCTCCCACGGGCCGTCGTCAGAGTTCGAGACCTGCACCTCGTACGCGGCGGCGGCGGCGTTCTCCCAGTTGATGTGCACGCCCGAGATGTCATACGACTTCTCGAGATCGACCTGCAACCACTGGACCGCGTCGCCGTGCTTGCTCTCCCACCGGGTGCTCGACGAACCGTCGACGGCCGCTGCGGCCGAGTTGGCCCCGTCAGAGCTCGACGCTGTCGCGTTCTTGCCCAGGGCGATGTCGACCGCCGGAGCGACGACCGCGACGACGGCGGTACCGGATGCGGCCCCGGTCGTCGCGGTCACGATGCCAGCTCCCGCGACTCCGGCGTCGAGCCGGCCGGCCGCGTCGACCGTTCCGTTCGCGCTCGTCGACCAGGTCACCGGCCCCGCCTCCATCGGGTCCCCGTACTGGTCGAGTCCCTGAGCGGTGAAGTCCTGCGCACCGCCCGCGGTCACCCGGGTGAACCCCGGCGACACCTCGAGGTTCGACAGCACGGGCCGAGGCGCGACACGCAGCTCGTACTCGGCCGTCACCCCGGCGGACTGGGCCGTGACCGTGATCGGGTCGGCGTTCTTCTCCGCACTGAACACGCCGGACGCCGCGATGGTTCCGCCGCCGCTGGTCTGCCACTCGAGGTCCTCGAGCGGGATGGTCGCGCCGTACTGGTCGTAGCCGACCGCGGTGAGGGCCAGCGTGTCGCCGCGCTGCACCGTCTTGGCCGAACCGGGCGCGGTCACGACGATGTGGTCTAGCTTCGCGTCGAGGTGGTGCTGCACGAGTGTGTGTGCCGGCACCTGGATGGTGCCGATCGCTGTCTCGCCGTCGTAGACGGTGTAGCCGGCCTGGCTCGCGGTGGGGTTGTAGACCGCGTAGCTGTAGGTCTTCGTCTCCTCGTTGAAGTACACCTGGCTCGTCGGGTTGGCCACGTGGCGGGTGATGATCTCGCTGCCGAGCGAACGATTCGCCATCGCGTTGTAGTAGACGGCGCCAGCCATCGAGTCCGAGGTCACCACCGGGTCGCCGGTCTTGGCGAGCTCGCCGTACATGTCGGAGTAGAACTCCGGGTCTGACTGGGCGGTCATGCCGAGCACCACGTTGCCGAGCGCGTCGCCCATCGCACTGTAGACGCTTGCCGCCTGCTCGGTGTCTACGCCGCGCTCGTAGCCGGACACGTCGTAGTTGTGCAGCTTCTGCAGCACGTCGGGGTCGGCGGAGTAGCCGGTCGACAGGTAGTCGAAGAGCTCCCAGCCCTTCGCCCACTCCTTCGGGTCGGAGTCGGGCTTGCCTGCCGGCGGAGCCGGGGGAGCGAATCCGGCGGGGATCGTCTCCGGGGTCCAGTGCTCGTCGGGGAAGGCCGGCTGCCCCTTCTCGTCGAGCGTGAAGTAGAGCTCGCCGGTCGCCTCGTCGAACAGCGGGTTGGCCGCGCTCGCCGCGCCCGTGTAGCCGGGGTTGTTGAGGTAGGCCTTGCGGACGACGTCCTTGAGCGTGTTGACCGAGTCCACGGGGTTCTTCGTGACGATCCCGCCGTACCAGGTGCCGACGCCGGCCAGCTGCTTGGCGGAGAGGCCGAGCAGGCCTGTGATCTCGCCCTTCACGAACTCGCCGCTCGACGCCGGGCGGGCGTCGAACATGTCATCCACGAGGCTCTGGGAGAACCCGCGGTCCCATCCGAGGTAGTTCAGCCACGGTCCGGTGGGCAGCCACTGGATGCCGTAGATCCACGCCGGATCACCGCTGAAGTAGGTGGCGAACGCCTGGCCCGAGTCGCCGAGGATCCCGGCCGTGGTGTGGGCGTAGCTGTCCGGGAACACGCCGGTTCCTGTGCCGTCGGCGGCATCCGGGTTTCCGTTGTAGTCCAGGTAGTAGTCCATGACGGCGGCGCGCTCGGTGACGTAGCCCATCGCTCCCGTCGCCTGCATCTCGGCGTTGCCGAGAGAGGTGCCGAGGAGGAAGATCCCCGCCCACGACTGGATCGCCTCGGAGCTGGACTCCTGGTTGTTGCCGCCGTTCGAGCTGTAGCCGCCGGCGTAGGAGTGGCCTTCGAACGCGTCGAAGGTTCGCAGGTACGGGAAGCTCTTGTCGTCGCGGTCCCAGTTGGCGTACTGCTTCGCCACGAGCGTGGCCATCGGGCCGAACTCGGCCGCCCACTCCGGGTCGTCGAAGGCGAGGAGGCCCGCGGCGAGCGTGAAGTAGCCGTAGTGGAAGTGGTTGTCGGTGAACTCGAAGGAGCCGTAGGAGTCGCCGAAGCCGACGAGCGCCTTCCAGGTGTCGTAGCGGGCGAAGAACTTCTCGGTCTCGCCCGGCGTGTAGGTGAACCAGTCGGAGAGCGCTGTCTTGAGCGACTCCTTGAGCTTCTTGTACGACTCGTCGTCGCCGATCTGCTTCGCCATGGTCATGTACTCGGCGAACTGCAGGACGTCTTTGCCGCCCCAGTAGGTGTCCGCGCCGTATTCGGTGCGCGTGGAGTAGCTGCTGACGAACTTCTTCATCGCCGCGACGTCGTAGTCGTTCGTGCCGCCGGTCTTCTGCGGGGCCGGGGCGACGGGGGTGATCCCGGTGAACGGGTAGCTGACGGTCCAACCGCCGTGTCCGATCGCGGTCTTCATCACGCCTCGAGGCGTGGAGTAGGTCGGCTCGGCGAAGTCGATATTGGTGGTCGTGCTGTTGTAGGTGTGCGGGAGCCAGCCCTGGATGGTGTCGAGGTCGGTCCCCTGCAGCGCCTCCGTCTCGAGTGCCCAGGTCTCGACGACCTCGCCGCGTTCGGCGCTGTACTCGTACTCCATGGTGGTGTTGCGGGGAACGGCGAAGGCGTGCTCCGACATGTAGTCGAGGTCGGCTCCCGTCGTGGGCAGGGCGCTGACCACGAGGTAGCCGGCCGTGAGCTGCGCCTCGATGGAGTTTCCGGCGAGGTCGAATGTGCTTCCGGCCGGAGCGTGCACGCCGAAGCTGCGGTTGTCCTGGGTGATGGTGAACGCGTCGACGGTCGCGGGGAACACGAGGGGCGAGCCGTCGGCGTTCGCGAACGTGGCCTTCTCGCTCACCGTGATCTTGGGAACCACATTCTCGAACTCGAACCAGGTGTACGGGGTGCCGCGGGCGATGGTGACGTCCATGAACTGGCTCGCGGACTGCTTCATCCGCCAGCTCACGTTCCAGTCTCCCCAGCGCAGAGCGGTGGCGTCGACGGCCTTGAACGAGGTGCCGAAGCGGTCGCCGATCTTCTCGGGCACGTCGGTGAGCACGATCTGGTCGACGAGCACGTGGGCCCAGCCGGCGGGCATGTCGTCGACGATCTGGATGGTGGCCGTCTGGCCGGCGAGGTCCTTCACGTCCCAGGTCTCCCAGCGCAGGATCTCCGAGTCCGCGCCCGTGGCCGACCGGACGGTCGCGCCGTCGACCACGAGACGCGCCTCGGTGCGCCCGGGGTGGTTGCCGCCGCCGACCATCAGCGCGACGAAGTCACGGTCGATGACGAACTCGGGAGAGGTGAGCGTGCCGACGGCGCCGTCGCCCTTCTCGTCGGTGAACGAGTTGACGAGACCCTTGCCGAGGAACTTCTCGACGGCGGTCTGCCCCCTCGACGTGCCCTTCACCGGCCCGTCGCCGAACGCGTCTCCGGTGGTCGACCATCCGGCTGCGTACTCGGCACCCTCGAAGCCGGCGAGGTCGATGTCGGACGCGTCCGGCTGCGGGGGGACCGAGCCCCGCACCTGGATCGCCGAGTCGTCGAGCATGAACTTTCCCTCCGCCTGCCACTCGGTGGGGTAGGCGATCCGCGTACCCGCCTCGGTGTTGGAGACGACGAACGGGTCGGCCCACAGGTTGCCGGAGAACTTGCTCACCAACAGGTCGGTCCACCACTTGTTGGTGGGAACCGGTTCGCCGCTCATCGACTCGTCGATGTAGAGCTTCTTGTCGACGACCGCCGACACGTCGTGGCCCGGCGTGTCGAGCGACTTGGGCGGAGACGCGGCGTACGAACCGCCACCGACCGGGATCGGGCTCGGCAGGGCCGGGTCGACCGCCGCGACGACCGCGGGTGCGGCGATCGCGGGCGTGGGAACGATGGCGAGGAAGGAGAAGGCGACCGCGAGAGCTGCGGCCGACTTCAGGGTGGTGCGGAGTGGATGACTCATGGTGCTTTCCGTGATCGTGGTGCGGAAGGGTGCGCGCTGCGTCGGGCCGGACTGGTGCGCAGCAGTCGGCGCGTTACTCATGCCTGTCGGCCGTGCGGACGGTGATGTTAGGCGGCAGCGGGGCTGCCCTGTTCAGCGTGCGGCCTCGATGGTCGCGCCGCCTCGGTGGAACTACTGAAAAGGGGCGTCTGAAGGGCCGCGTTCGGGTCAGCCCGGGCCGAAGGGCAGCAGGGCCCACGCGCGCGCGGCGACGGCGCGGCGGTCGCCGACGGCGGTCTTCGCGAGGGCGCCCACGAGCATGGCGATGCCGAGCTGCACGTCGTCGCCGGTGACCCAGTCGGGCACTCGCCCGCTCGAACGGGCGTCGGGCAGCTTCGAGGCGAGGACGCTGCCGATCTTGCGGGCGAGCTCCTGCCCCGCGTCATCCGCCCTCTCGATCTCGATCATCTGGAAGAAGGCGGTCGAGACGATGGCCTGGTCGGTGATCGCGCGCAGCACGTCGTCGAGCGTCGACCCGGGCCGTGCCGCGATCGCCTCGAGCTCGTCGGCGTTCTCCTGGAAGACGGCGACGGCGAGGCTGCTGCGGGTGGGGAAGTGCCGATAGAGGCTGCCCTGACCGACGCCGGCCTGCCGGGCGACCGCGCTGAGCGGGGCGTCGAGCCCGTGGGTGGCGAAGATGGCGCGTGCCGCGGCGATGAGCGCCGCGCGGTTCTCGGCGGCGGCCCCCGGTCCGCGGTTCGAACGCGGGGAGGTTGCCATGTTGCAATACTAGAACCGGACTGCGGTGTCCTATGGCGAACGGCGATCAGAGGGCAGTGTGGGCGAATGGGGATGCGACGAACGGCGGATGCCACGGGCCGATACGGTGCGGGCGCCGTCGCGTTCATCGTGGGCGGCCTCCAGTACGCGGCCCTCGAGGCCGTCGCAGCCTCCGCCTGGACCAGCCCGCCCTACGACTACGTGTACAACTACATCAGCGATCTCGGCGTGCCGGATCCGCAGGTGTACAACGGGCGCGACGTCGACTCGCCGCTGGCCTGGGTGATGAACATGGGGCTCGTTGTGCACGGCCTGATGTTCGCGCTCGGCGCGGTGCTGCTCGCGGGTCTGTTCGCCGGCGCCGCGCGCCGGCTCTTCGTCGCCTTCGCGCTGCTGCACGGCGTGGGCATCGTGCTCGTCGGTCTCTTCCACGAGGCATCCGGGGTCCCCGTCGCCCACGTCGGCGGCGCCCTCCTCGCGATCCTCTTCGGTAACCTCGCCGCCCTCGTCGCCGGGCTGTCGTGGCGTGGGCTGGGCCTGCCGCGGTGGTTCGGGGCGGCCAGCGTCGCCCTGCCCGTGGTCGGGCTGCTGAGCGAGGTCGTGCTGCTGGCCGGTCTCGCCGATGCGCGCTTCGACGGCCTGTTCGAGCGCGGCGGGGTCTACTCGATCACCGTCTGGGAGGTGCTCTTCGGGGCCGTGATGCTCTGGCGCCTGAGTTCGCGCCGCTCTCGCTCACGCGGGTCGCTCTAGCGAGCAGTCCGGCCCTGGGTAGACGAGCGACTCGTGTCCGTCGTCGAACCTCACCCAGTACGGCGGGTCGCCGTTCGGGCCTCGCACCTCTGTTATCTCGCCGTGGCGTTCGGGCGAGCCGACGTTCTTGCCATGGATGACGATCCGTTCACCCACCGTTGCGTGCATAGTGATCACCTCGTGGCCATGGTACGACCGGCGATCACGCGCGCAAAGGGGGTGGGGTGACGGCGATGGTTAGCTCTTGCGCTCAGTATCTCGACGCGCAATACTTATCCGCATGGCTCAGTATTTCGCACCGCTTGACGACGTCTTCCAGGCTCTCGCCGACCCGACACGGCGCGCGGTGCTCAGCCGGCTCGGCACCGGGCCTGCGACCGTCAGCGAACTGGCGCGGCCGTTCGACATGGCCCTGCCCTCCTTTATGAAGCACATCCGGCTGCTCGAGAAGAGCGGGTGGGTGCGCACGCGCAAGGTCGGTCGGGTGCGCACCTGCACCATCGACGAGACGTCGTTCGCCGCCGTCGACGGCTGGCTCGCGGCGCAGCGCGACCTCTGGGAGGGCCGCGCCGACCGTCTCGAGAACTTCGTCACCGCCACCCAGACCCAGGAGAAGAGATCATGACCGTCGACACCGCCACACCCGTGCAGCCCGACTTCGACCTCACCATCACCCGCATCATCGCCGCGCCTCGGCCGGCCGTCTGGAGGGCGTGGACCGACAGCGCCAGCTTCGAGCAGTGGTGGGTTCCCGCGCCGGCACTCTGCCGGGTCCTCGACATGGAGCTCGCGCCCGGCGGCTCGTTCCGCACCGAGATCAGCGAGGGCGGCGGCGATTTCGGCCCGCACATCACCGGCTGCTTCCTCGCCGTCGACGAGCTGGAGCGCATCGTTTTCACCAACTCGCTCGTCGCCGGCTGGCGGCCCGCCGAGTCGCCGTTTATGACGGCGGTCATCACGTTCGCCGACCATCCGGACGGCACCGAGTACATCTCCCACGTGATGCACCGAAACGCCGCCGACCGCGCCCTGCACGAGGAGCTCGGCTTCTACGACGGTTGGGGCACCGTCATCGGGCAGCTCGCGGGACTCGTGGAGAAGACCGGCTAGGCGGCGACGCCGTACTTCTTCATCGCGGTCTCCACGATCTCGAGACCGTCGAGGCCGGGCATGCGGGAGATGTGGTCGTCGAGCTTGCGGATCTCCCGCATGCCCTCGTCGCCGGAGAACAGATGCCCCATGACGTGGGTGACCTCGTCGGGCTCCATAACGCTTGAACCGACCGGGCCCCAGGCCTTCTTCAGCGCGAAGCGGGCGAGCACCCGCGCCTTCTTGCTGGCGGCGAGGCGTTCGCGTGCCTGCGTCGCGTAGAAGGCGACGTGCTTGGCCTCCTGCTTCGCGATGCGCTTGAGCAGCACGGCGAGAACCGGGTGCTTCTCGAGGTCGGCGAGCCGGTTGTAGGCGGCGACGGCCGACCACTCGTTGGCGGCGCCCCAGATCATGTGCACGGCGATGAAGTCCTTGCCGACGATGTTGCCGAGCAGCGACTGCTTGACCGGGTCGAGCTTGTCCTTCCAGCCCAGCTTCAGGCGGGTGGCCTTGAGCTCGTCGAAGTCGACGGTCACGCCGTGGGCGCCGAGCACCGCGGCGAGGGCCTCGCCGTGCCAGAACTCCTCGCGGTTCCACATGGTCATAAACGCCGAGACCTCGGGGTCTTTGTGCGACGGAGTCACCAGCATGTCGCGCAGGTAGCAGACCGTGTGGTACTCGATGTCGCACATGTAGCGCAGGCTGCGCAGGGTCGACTCGGGCAGCGGGTTGGTGCGGAACTCGTCGAAGTCGAGGTCGCTCCAGTTCACGTTGACGCTGGTCTCGGTGTACTTGTCGATGTCGAATGCCATGTGGATGCCGCGGCTCAGCTTGCGCTGGACCGCTCTCCTTTCTCGGGACGGAGCGCTGTCACAGATGCGTTCGGAACGGCGGGCGTCTTCAGTTTGCTCGTGGCACCCCACGACTGGATCGCCCAGCGCCGCGCCTGCGCGTGGCTGTAGAGCTGGGTGTCGGGGTTGACCGCGCTCGGGTTGCCGAGCAGCTGCAGCCAGGCGACGTCGGCGTGCGAGTCGCCGTAGCCGTACGACTGCGTGAGGTTGTAGCCGTGCTGTTTCGAGTACTCGCGCAGCCAGGCGGCGCGGGCCTCGTCGACGAGCGGGGGAGCGGCGAGGTAGCCGGTGAGCACCCCGTCGCGCTCGTGCATGCTGCCCGCGACGATCTCGTCGAAGAACGGAGCCAGCGGGGTGGTCATGAGGTCGATGGTGCCCGTGACGAGCACGGTGCGGTGGCCGGCCTCGCGGTGGGCCTGGGCGCGGCGCAGCGCGTCGGGAAGGATGTGCGACATCAGCTTGCGGCCGAACCGGCCGCGTACCAGCTGCTCGATGCGGTCGACGCGGATGCCCTCGTACCGGCGCATGAACGTGCGGATGAACTCGCCGCGGTCGTGCCGCTCGGCCCGCAGGTATCTGGGCGTGGAGAGCACGAGACCGGCGAGCTCGCGGGCCATGAACGTTTTGGTGATGCCGAGCCAGATGTACTGCTGCACGAGGTTGGACTCGAGCACGGTGCCCTCGAGGTCGAAGACGGCGACGACATCCGTCCGCACCGGGAGCGCCCGCTCCGCCCGCTTGTTCGACTGCGGGCGGTTGGCGAAGGCCTTGGTGAGCGCGGTGATCGCCGGAAAGTGCACGCGCTGGAAATAGTCGTTCCAGTCGATGGATGCGACGTCGAACCCTTGCGCGGCGCGCTTGTCCTCCGGGATCGAGTTGTGCAGCCGCTTGGCGTTGCTGTCGTCGAAGATGATCTCGGTCTGCACGTAGGCGCGGTACAGCTCGGTGTAGCCGCGCAGCGTCTCGAGCGCGCTCTGGTTGACGTGCACGCCGTCGAGCCACTTCTGGGTGCGCTTGGTCGACGGAAGCCGGGTGATGGCGCGCTCGGCGAAGTCGGCGATGTCCTCGCGGCGCCTGAGCGCGCTCTCCACCTTGCGAGCGCCGGGGAACCGCCAGAGCGGCACGCTGATGTGGCCGTCTTCGTGGGGGAGCGGGTTCGCCGTGAAGAACTCGTTGACGTTCTCGTACATCTCGTGGAACGGCAGCGGGTTCGAGGCGCCGGAGTTCACGTGGTAGTACTGCGGATCCTCCGGATCCGGGTTCGTGCCGGCCGCGGCGATGATCGCGTTGACCACGAAGTCGACCGGGATGATGTCGAGGATGGAGTCGGGCAGACCGGGGAAGTCGGGCAGCTGGCCGCGCCCGTAGGCCAGGATGAGCGGGTCGGCGACCTTGAAGCCGTCGATCCAGCCGGGGAACGGATGGCTGATGGCGCTCTCGATGATGGCGGGCCGCACCACCGAGAGGCGGTGGCCGGCCTGCGCCCACAGCTCTTCGGCGGCGCGCTCGCCGAACGCCTTCGTCAGCGTGTAGACGTCGGTCCAGCCGAGGCTCTCGGCGCGGGTGCGGCCGTAGTCGACGAGCTGCTTGGTGACCCACTCGGCGCGGGCGGTCTCGGCCGCCCGGGCGACGGCCTGCGGGCCGGCCTTGCCGTTCGCCGAGCGCGAGCGGTGGATGAAGCGGCGCAGGTTCTCGGGTTCGCGTGAGGCGAGCTCGACCTGTTCGCGCGCCTTCTCGGCCGCGACGGCCTCGGCGCGCCAGTCGACCTCGTGGGTGAGCGACGCCTCGGGCAGGACGCCCTTGCGGATGCCGCCGACGTAGCAGGTGGAGACGTGCACGACGTGCGGGTCCGACCCCGACTCGAGCAGTGCGCCGTAGAGCCCGAGGGCGCCGCCGACGTTGGTGTCGAACGCCTCGTCGATGGGCGGGTCGAACGAGACTGTGGATGCGCCGTGGATGACGACGTCGATGTCGCCGGGCAGGGCGGTGATCGACGTGAGGCTCCCCTCGACGACGGAGACCCGTTCGGCGAGGACGCGCGCGGCCTCCTCGTCGCCGACGCTCTCGCGCCAGGTGCGGAACACGGGCTTGCGCAGCAGGTTGGCGAGCCGCGTCTCGGTGGTCGCGCTGCCCTTCTTGCGCACGAGGATCGACACGCGCGTGTCGGGATGCGACGAGAGCAGTCGCTCGAGCACGGCCTGGCCGACGAATCCGGTGGCGCCGGTGAGGAAGACGTGGGCGCCGTCGAGGCCCTGCTTCGTGGGGGCGCTCACGCGCGCCCTCCGCGGTGGGCTGCGACTGCACGGGACATAAGACTGAGACCTTCCTGGCCGGGGAGAGAGGAGATTCTGTCGTCGATCGCCGCGACGGTGGTCGGCGCGCCGGCGAACAGATAGTCGTAGAAGAACGCGGTCTCGGATGCGGCCTCGGCGCTCGCGCCCACCGGCCACCCGGTGCGCACGATCTGGCGCGCGACGACGGCGCGGGTGCGTTCGGAGGTGGCGAGCCGGTCGCGCGCCTGCGCCTCGAAGAACTCGAGCTGGCGTGCCTTCACTTGCAGCAGAGTGTCGACGATGGAGCGCAGTGCCGGGTTCGGGTCGAGCTCGGCGACCCGCTCGAGCGCGGCCTCTGTGAGCCACTCGTCGATCGTGCCGACCGTCATGTGCACGGCGATCATGTCCTCGCCGATGCGGTTGGCGCGGATCGAGCCGGTGATGGGGCGCACCCGGTCGCGGATCTCGCCGAAGAACGCTCCGATGCGCGACTGCCTCACGGGGGCGGGCAGCACCACGGCGGGATGCGCGTCGACGACATGCTGCAGGGCGTCGGCGATCCAGAACTTCTCGAACGCCCATGTGCCGAGGAAGGCGGTGACCCGCGCGTCCTTGTGCGTCGCGGTGACGAGCACGTTGCGCAGGTGCCCCATCGTGCCGCTCTCCGCGGCGACGAGGAGGCGCAGCGCCCTGAGGGTGTCGGCGTGAAGCGGGTGCTCGGCGAAGGCGGAGAAATCCATGGTCGCGCGGTGGCTGCCCACTGCGGTCCTGGCGTATTCACGCACGCTGAACCCCTGGGCTGGAACGGCCTCGCGAGGCCCGTCGGTCGTATCGCGCACAGTGCTCTTTCGCCGGCAAAATTACTTGGGTGACGGAAGTCTATTCGATGAGCGATACGCCCTGCGTAGCGTATTCTTTCCGAATGGCTACTGCTCTCATCACGGGTGGGACGTCGGGCCTCGGCGCAGAGTTCGCCCGCACCCTCGCCCGTCGCGGATACGACCTCGTGCTCGTCGCGCGGAACCTCGAGCGACTGGATTCCACCGCGGGCGAGCTGCGCACCAGGTTCGGCGTCGACGTCGAGACCTTTCCGGCAGACCTCTCCGACCGGGCGGACGTGTCGCGGGTCGTCGACAGGATCACCGACGACACCCGCCCGATCGAGCTGCTCGTCAACAACGCGGGCTTCGGGGTGCACACGCCGCTGACGTCGGAAGACACCAGCAGTCACGACCTGGCCATCGAGGTCATGATGCGCACCGTCCTCGTGCTCGGCGGAGCCGCCGGGCGCGCGATGCGTGCCCGCGGGCACGGGGCGATCATCAACACCTCCAGCGTCGCCGGGTTCATGGCGATGGGCAGCTACTCGGCGGCGAAGGCGTGGGTGACCAGCTACTCGGAGGGGCTAGCCGTCGAACTGCACGGAACCGGCGTCCGGGTCACGGCGCTCTGCCCCGGCTGGGTGCGCACCGAGTTCCACGACCGTGCCGGAATCACCACGAGCTCGATCCCCGACGCCCTGTGGATCGACGCCGGACTCACGATCGAGGCGGGTCTGCACGCCTCCGACCGCGGCCGCGTCATCGTCATCCCCTCGGCGCGGTTCAAGTTCCTCTTCTTCTTCGTCCGCTACCTGCCACGCAGCGTCATCCGCGCCATCTCCGGCAAGATCTCCGCGAGCCGGCGCGACTCCGTCGAGTCCAACGCATGACGGTGACGCACCTCCACCGGTTCTCGTCATCCGGTCACGCCGCGGCGCGTTTCGTCGCGCAGCGGATCATCCTGAAGTCCGTCGTCTGGACCCAGACCAGGGTGACCGTCGTCGGACGAGAAGCGCTCGAAGACCTCACCGACCCCTTCATCGTCGTGGCCAACCACTCGAGCCACCTGGATGCGCCCCTCATCACCGGCGCCCTGCCCCGAGCGCGGGCCCGCTACCTCGCCGCGGGCGCCGCGGCCGACTACTTCTTCGACGTGGCGTGGCGCCGCGCCCTCACCGCGCTCTTCTTCAACGCGTTCCCCGTCGACCGCAGCGGCAGCGGCGCCCGGTCGGGCCTGGCCAAGGAGCTTCTCGGCCGCGGGGTGCCGCTGCTGATCTTCCCGCAGGGCGGCCGGTCGAAAGACAACACGATCGGGCCGTTCAAGCCCGGCGCGGCGACCCTCTCGGCGATGACGGGCGCGCCCTGCGTGCCGGTCGCCATCGTCGGAGCCGCGGCGGCGATGCCCCCGGGACGCAACTGGCCGATGCCGGGGCGTCCGCCGATCGTCGTCGCGTTCGGCGAGCCGACCGTGGCCGCGCCCGGCGAGACCGCCGCCGAATTCTCTGCAAGACTGCACCGCACGGTGTTGGAACTGCACGCCGCACACGCCGCCTAACCGAGCCGGCACGCCCGGCAGCGCCGGGGCCGCTCGCACTACGAGAAAGAAGACCGATGACAGGCGTCAAGCACATGAAGTGGTGGGGCTGGGGAGTCGAGGGCGTGGCCTTCAACTACGACAACAAGCCCGGATTCGCCCCCTTCGTGAAGAAGGCCGTGGGGCTCGACCTCTCGCAGCCGGCCGGCGCTCCCGTCGCCTTCTCCGACCTGACCCTTCCCTCGAGCACCATCGACGACGCGTTCCTGTCGAAGCTCGTCTCGATCGTCGGCGCCGACAACGCCATCACCGACGACGAGTTGCGCCTCGTGCACACCTACGGAAAAAGCATCCGCGACCTGCTGCGCGTGCGCGCCAGCACGCTGCCCCGGATGCCCGACGTGGTCGTATACCCGGCCGACGAGGCCGAGGTCGCCGAGATCGTCGCCCTCGCCGTCACGGCCAACGCCGTCATCATCCCCTTCGGCGGCGGAAGCAACATCTCCGGCAGCCTGGAGCCGCATCCCGGCGAGGCTCGCGTCGTGATCTCGCTCGACCTCGGTCGGCTCAACAGGGTCGTCTCGATCGACGAGGGTTCGGGCGTCGCCCGCATCCAGGCCGGCGCCCAGGGTCCGTACATCGAGGAGCAGCTGAACGCGCGCGGCTGGACCATGGGGCACTTCCCCGACAGCTTCACGCACTCCACCCTCGGCGGCTGGGTGGCCACCCGGTCGTCGGGCATGCAGAGCGACAAGTACGGCGACATCGCCGACATCGCGCGCGGACTGCGCATGGTGCGCCCGGCCGGCATCGTCGACATCCGCCCGGTGCCGTCGGCGTCGACCGGACCGAGCGTGCGCGAGATGATCCTCGGAAGCGAGGGCCGCCTCGGCGTCATCACCGAGGTCACCGTGCAGGTGCACCGCACCCCCGCGGTCCGCGAGATCAACGGCTATCTCTTCCCCAGCTGGGAGGCGGGCATCGCCGCGATGCACGAGATCTCCGAGAGCGACGCGCGCCCCACGGTCACGCGTGTCTCCGACGCGCGCGAGAGCGGCTTCTCGTTCGCCACAGGAAAGGCGAAGACCGGCTTCGACCCGCAGAAGGTGCTCATGGCCTACCTGCGCAGGCGCGGCTGGAACCTCGAGGGCATCAACCTGTCGTTCATCGGCTTCGAGGGCAGCGCGTCGCACGTCGCCTACGAGAAGAAGATCGTGAAGCGCATCGTGAAGAAGCACGGCGGCCTCGCCGTCGGCAAGGGCCCGGGCGTGCTCTACGACCAGAAGAAGTTCGACACCCCCTACCTGCGCGACTTCCTCCTCGACCGCGGCGCCGCCGCCGACGTGTCGGAGACCGCGGCCCCGTGGTCGCGGCTCAACGAGATCCACGACGCCGTGTATGCGGCCGCGAACGAGGCCTACGAGAAGATCGGCACGCCCGGCTGGATCATGAGCCACCTCTCGCACTCGTACCACTCCGGCGCGTGCCTGTACTTCACGTTCGCCTTCGTGCACGACGGGGAGAACGCGATCGCCCAGTACGACGTGGTCAAGTCCGCCATCCAGCAGGCGTTCGTCGACCACGGCGGCACCATCTCGCACCACCACGGCGTCGGCCGGGAGCACGCACCCTGGCTCGAGCAGGACATCTCGACCGAGGGCGTCGCGCTGATGAGCGGCCTGTTCGCCACCGCCGACCCGAAGAAGAACTTCAACCCCGACAAGGTGATCACCTACTAGTTCTACGCGCTGAACCCCGGCCAGAGCAGGGCGAGCACGGAGTCGGCCCACTCGTCGTCGAGCTCGCCGCCGCGGATGAGCTGACCCATCAGGGCGCCGAGCAGCATCGTCGCGGCCAGGCCGATGTCGAGATCGGCTCTGAGGTCGCCGGCCGCGACGCGCTCGTGCAGGAAGCGGGTAAGGCGCACCGAGCGCGCCTTGATCATGTCGCGCATCATCTCGTTCGACTCGGGATGCTCGTTGAGGATGATAGAGGCGGCGGCGCCGCGGCCGACCATGTTGTCGGCCATCCGTCCGGCGTCGCGCAGCAGCCACATGAAGGTCTCGTAGGTCGAGAGGTCGGTGGGGATCTCCACCTCCGGCTGCGACGACTCGACCGCCGCGCGCAGCAGCTGTTCGCGGTCGGTGTAGCGACGGTAGATCGTGGTCTTCGCAATGCCGGAGACCGCTGAGACCGACTCGATGTTGACCGCCGCCGGCCCGCGCTTGCGCAGGATGTCGAGCGTCACACTGAGGATGCGGGCGTCGATCGCGCGACCGCGCACCGCCTTCACCTGCTGCGCTGCGTCGACCTGCTGCGCTGCCTCGGACTGCGGCGCTGCCTCGGACCGCTGCGCTGCCTCGGGCACGAACTTCCCTCCGTCGACCACGTGAGGGTCAATCGTAACCTTCATCGCTACGCGTCGCGTGTCGATAGCGGCGCGGTTCCCTGTGGATCGCCCCTGCGTCTAGCATCGGCGTATGGTCCCCGCCGCCAACCTCGTCGCGTTCTCGCTCGCCGCGCTGCTGCTCGTCGTGCTGCCGGGGCCGAGCGTGCTCTTCGTCATCGGACGCGCGCTCGAGATCGGCCGGGTCGGCGCCCTGCTCAGCGTCGCCGGCAACGCGCTCGGGATGCTGGCGCAGGTCGTGGCGATCGCACTCGGGCTCGGGGTCATCCTCGAGCAGTCCGTCGTCCTGTTCACGATCGTGAAATTCGCGGGTGCCGCGTTCCTCGTCTATCTCGGCGTCCAGGCCATCCGTCACCGCAACGCGAGGGCGGTGAGGACCGCGGATGCGCCCACGTCGTACTGGCGGTCGCTGGCCGAGGGCGCGGTCGTGGGTGTGACCAACCCGAAGTCGGTGGTCTTCTTCATCGCCGTGCTGCCGCAGTTCGTCGATCCCGGCGTCGGCGGTGTGCCGCTGCAGATGATCGAGCTCGGGGTCGTCTTCGCGCTGCTCGCCCTCGTCTTCGACAGCCTCTGGGCGCTCGGCGCCGGGTTCGCGCGCGACTGGCTCGGACGCTCGCCCCGCCGCCTCTCGCGCCTGGGCGCGACCGGCGGTGTCGCGATGATCGGCCTCGGGGTGGGGCTCGCGGCGACCGGCTCGAAGCACTGACCCGGGAGTTCTAGCCGAGACGCGGCGCGGGTTCGCCGTTGACGAGCACGTCGCCGTCGTCGGCGAACCCCTCCGGAAGCTCGATCACGAACGTCGTGGCCGCCATGTCGGCGGTGCAGACCTCCGACTCGCCCGTGTACTCCGCCCACAGACTGAGCGCCTCGGTGCTGTCACGGTCGTACGACACCGGCTCGACCGGGCAGCTGCTGCTGCCGAACGTCACCAGCGCGATGCGGCCGGGCACGTCGGCGACCCAGCCGGGCTCGAACGTCTCGTCGAGCGCCGCGCCCGGTGGCAGGCCGGGATACCTATCGACCACCGTGACGGGTGCGGATGCCGTCGGCGCCGCCGATGGTGCGGCGGTCGCCGGGGCGTCGGTCGGCTCCGGCAGGGGAGGGATCGACGGCTGGGCCGCGCAGCCGGAGAGGAGCAGGGCGAGTCCGATAGGAACGAGCATTCGTCGCATCGCACCAGTCTGTCGGTTCCGCGTCATCCACACGTCCACCTATCGACTGATTTTCGCCCTCCTGACCGGATATCGGCCGAAGAACGAAGGAGATCGTGGCGCGACCGGCCCTGAAACGATCCGAACCGCGCTCACCTGGCAGTATCTCCTTCGTTTTCGGTCACCGGCGGGCGGGCCGCACACGCGGCTACTTCGTGAAGATCTCGTCCTCCATGGTGTCGTAGCCCTCGGCCTGCGGGTCGCCGTGCAGGCCGCCGCTCAGCGCGTACTCCTCCTCGGGCGAGAGCACGAGGCGGTGGCGGCCGTAGACGGCGAACCCGATCAGTATCAGCACGTAGACCACGACGATCGCGACGATCGCCGGCAGGTAGGCGGGGTTGAAGAGGAACCCGAGGAACACCAGCAGGGAGATCGCGGCCGCCGAGTATGCGCCGAACAGCCCCCACGGGCTGCGGTAGGGCCGCGCGGCCTTCGGGAACTTGCGACGCAGGATGATGAACGACACCATCTGCAGGAAGTACGCGAGCACCGCGCCCCAGACCGCGATGTTGAGCACGATCGCGCCGGCGACGCTCGCCGCGCCGCCGAGCAGGTCGACCACGACGAGCGCGACGAATCCGAGAACGGCTCCGACGACCAGGGCCACCCACGGCGTCTGGCGTTTGCCGGTGAGCGAGAACACCTTCGGGTAGTAGCCGGCTCGCGACAGCGAGTACATGTTGCGCCCGTAGGCGAACATGATGCCCTGCAGCGACGCGAGCAGGCCGACGAGCGCGAGCAGCGCGAGCACGGCGGCCGCCTCGTCGCCGACGATCGCGCGGAAGCCGTCGAGCAGCGGCTCGGCCGAGACGCCCATGGCCTCCGCACCGATGACGCCGGTGTTGAGCACGAGCACGAGCAGGCCCGTCACGATGAGGGTTCCGCGGGCCCAGAGTCCGGCGCGGGGAATGTCGCGGGCCGGGTTGTGCGCCTCCTCGGCGGCGAGCGGCAGCTCCTCGATGCCGAGGAAGAACCACATCGCGAACGGCAGCGCGAACAGGATGGGGAAGACGCCGTGCGGCAGGAACTCCGTCTGGCCCTCGTCGGGGACGATGTCGAACAGGCTGTCGAAGCTGAAGACGCCCGAGAACACGGCCATCGCCGAGAAGACCAGGAGGATACCGATCGAGATGATCGAGACGACGATCGCGAACTTGAACGAGATGTTGGCCCCCGCCGAGTTCAGGGCGATGAACACCGCGTAGAGCACGATCCACCAGATCCACATGCTGTTCGACAGGTCGAAGTTCAGCAGCTCGGCGGTGATCGAGTTGGCGTACTGCGCCGAGAAGAACACCACGACCGCGGTCGTGGCCACGTACTCGATGGTCTCGGCGAGACCCGTCACGAGCCCGCCCCACGGCCCCATCGCCGAGCGCGCGAACGAGTATGCGCCGCCGGTGTGCGGCATGGCCGACGACATCTCGCCGATCGAGAAGGTGAGCCCGTAGTACATCACCACGAGGATCGCGAAGGCGATGAGCATGCCGCCGAAGCCGGCGAAGTCGATGCCGAAGTTCCAGCCGGAGAAGTCGCCCGAGATCACGGCCGCGACCGCGAGCCCCCACAGCCCCCATACTCCGGCCGAGCGTTTGAGGCTGCGCTTCTCGAAGTAGCCCTCGGCCGCCTTCTTGTAGGTGACGCCGGAAACGCTTCTGCCCGACTTGTCGGTCATGGTGATCCTCCAGAAAGCACGCACGGGTCGCGACGGCGCTGGCTGCGCCCGCCGCGCGGTTATCCGAGAGCTTGGCGGCTATTGGTGGCCTCTGTCTACCTTTGGGTGTAAACAACTCATTACGAGATTCGCGGATGCCACGGCAGCACTGTGGTGTAATGGTCGGGTCAGCGACACCCAGAGTCTCACCACGATCAGATCGGCTGCCATGACCACGCTTCCCAGCACCCCTGTTTCGGGCAATCTCACCATCGAGCAGCTGACCGAGCTGGTCGCGCAGAAGCAGATCGACACGGTGATCATCGGGTTCACCGACATGCAGGGCCGCCTCGTGGGCAAGCGCGCGTCGGCGAGGCTCTTCCTCGAGGAGTTCGCCGAGCACGGCGCCGAGTGCTGCAACTACCTGCTCGCGGTCGACGTCGAGATGAACACCGTCGACGGCTACACGATCTCGTCGTGGTCGAAGGGCTACGGCGACATGGCGATGATGCCCGACATGAACACGCTGCGCGTCGTGCCGTGGCTCGAGGCGACCGCGCTGGTGATGGCCGACCTGACCTGGCTCGACGAGGAGCCCGTCGTGCAGTCGCCGCGCGAGATCCTCAAGGCGCAGATCGCACGCCTCGCCGGGCACGGCCTCGTGCCGTACTCCGCCACCGAGCTCGAGTTCATCGTCTTCGACGACAGCTACCGCTCGGCGTTCGCGAAGGGATACACGGGTCTCACTCCCGCCTCGGACTACAACATCGACTACGCGATCCTCGCCTCCACGCGGATGGAGCCGCTGCTGCGCGACATCCGCAACGGCATGGACGGAGCGGGGCTCTACTGCGAGGGGGTGAAGGGCGAGTGCAATCTCGGCCAGCAGGAGATCGGCTTCCGCTACGCGCACGCGCTGGCGACCTGCGACAACCACTCCATCTACAAGAACGGGGCGAAGGAGATCGCCGACAAGCACGGCAAGTCGCTCACGTTCATGGCGAAGTTCAACGAGCGCGAGGGCAACAGCTGCCACATCCATCTGAGCGTGCGGGCCGACGACGGCACCCCGGTCATGGCCGGCGACGGCGCGCACGGCTTCTCCAAGCTCATGGAGCACTGGCTCGCCGGGCTGATCGCCACCACCCGCGACTTCAGCCTGTTCTTCGCCCCCAACATCAACTCGTACAAGCGGTTCGTCGAGGGCAGCTTCGCGCCGACCGCCGTCGCGTGGGGGCTCGACAACCGCACGTGCGCGCTGCGCGTCGTCGGGCACGGACAGGGACTGCGCGTCGAGAACCGCGTGCCGGGCGGCGACGTGAACCAGTACCTCGCGACCGCGGCGCTCATCGCCGGCGGCATCTACGGCATCGAGAACGAGCTCGAGCTGGAACCGATGCTCGAGGGCAACGCCTACGGGTCGGATGCGCCCCGCGTTCCCACCTCCCTCCGCGACGCGGCGCAGCTGTTCGGCGACTCGGCCATCGCGGCCGAGGCCTTCGGGCCGGAGGTCGTCGCCCACTACCTCAACAACGCCCGCGTGGAACAGGCTGCCTACGACGCCGCGGTCACCGACTGGGAGCGGGTGCGCGGCTTTGAACGCTTCTGAGCACACGGAAGAACCGACGTCGCAGGCTCCGTCGGCGCTGGCGTCGCGTGATCGCTGGCGCGATCACCATAGCTCCAGCGCGCCGCTGATCGGCCTCACCACCTACCTCGAGCAGGCGCAGACCGGGGTGTGGGACGTACCTGCCGCCTTCCTGCCGAAGGTGTACTTCGAGGCGGTCACCCGCGCCGGCGGGATCGCCGTGCTCCTGCCGCCGCAGCCCGTCGACGAGAGCATCGCGAACCGCGTGCTCGACGGACTCGACGGCCTCATCATCACGGGCGGAAAAGACGTCGACCCCGCGCGCTACGGCCAGGAGCCGCATGCGACGACGGATGTCCCTCGCCGCGACCGCGACGCCTGGGAGGATGCTCTGCTCACCGCCGCGATCGACCGCGAGCTGCCCTTCCTCGGCATCTGCCGCGGACTGCAGGTGCTCAACGTGTCGCTCGGAGGCACACTGCATCAGCACCTGCCCGACGTGATCGGGTCGACCCGGTACAACGCGGGCTACGGCAAGTTCACCGAGAACGCCGTCGAGGTGCACGCGGGCACCAAGGCGGGCGAGCTGCTCGACGACGCCGAGGCGCTCGCCGTGCACTCCTACCACCACCAGGCGATCGACGAGGTCGCGCCGGGCCTCACCGTGAGCGCCCGCAGCGACGACGGCACGATCCAGGCCGTCGAGGTCGACTCGGTGCCGTTCGGCGTCGCCGTGCAGTGGCACCCGGAGGAGAACGCCGACGACCTTCGGCTGTTCGCCGGGCTGGTCGAGGCAGCTAGGGAGTACCGAAGATGACGTCCATCACCCTCGTCAACCCGTCGGACGAGACCGTCATCCAGACGCTCGCGCACACCACCCTCGCCGAGGTCGACGACGCGATCCTGCACGCGGTCTCCGCGCAGAGGGCCTGGGCCGCGCTGCCGCCGGCCGAGCGCGCCGCGGGCCTGCGCAGGTTCGCCGCCGCGGTCGACGGCGCGATCGAGGAGCTCGCGCTTCTCGAATCGACCAATTCGGGGCATCCGATCGCCCAGGCGCGCTGGGAGGCGGGCCACGTGCGCGACGTTCTCACCTACTACTCCGCCGCGCCCGAGCGGATGATCGGCAAGACCATCCCGGTGGCGGGCGGCATCGACGTCACCTTCCTCGAACCGCTCGGCGTGGTCGGCGTCATCGTGCCGTGGAACTTTCCGATGACGATCGCGGCGTGGGGGTTCGCCCCTGCGCTCGCCGCGGGCAACGCGGTCGTGCTGAAGCCCGCCGAGTGGACTCCTCTCACCGCGATCCGCCTCGCCGGGCTCGCCCTCGAGGCGGGGCTGCCCGACGGGCTGTTCCAGACGCTGCCCGGCCGAGGCTCCGTCGTCGGCGATCGCTTCGTCACCAACGAGAACGTGCGCAAGGTGGTCTTCACCGGGTCGACCGCCACCGGCAAGAAGGTCATGGCCGGATGCGCCCACCAGGTGAAGGCGGTCACCCTCGAGCTGGGCGGCAAGAGCGCCAACGTGGTCTTCGCCGACTCCGACCTGGAGAAGGCGGCGGCGACAGCGCCGTACGCGGTGTTCGAGAACGCGGGCCAGGACTGCTGCGCGCGCAGCCGCATCCTCGTCGAGCGCAGCGTCTTCGACCGGTTCATGGAACTGCTCGAGCCCGCCGTGCGCGGCGTCAGGGTCGGAGATGTCGCCGACGCCGACACCGAGATGGGCCCGCTGGTCGCCAGGGCCCACTTCGACAAGGTCGCCTCCTACGTGCCGAACGACGATCAGGTCGCCTTCCGTGGCAGCGCGCCGACCGGCCCCGGATTCTGGTTTCCGCCGACGGTGCTGCTGCCGGGGTCGCGCACCGACCGAGTCGTCACCGACGAGATCTTCGGCCCGGTCGTCAGCGTGCTGCCCTTCGACGACGAGGCCGACGCGATCGCCCTCGCCAACGACAGCGTCTACGGGCTCAGCGGCTCGATCTGGACGCGCGACATCGGGCGTGCCCTGCGCGTCTCGCGTGGCATCGAGAGTGGCAACCTCTCGGTGAACTCGCACTCGTCGGTGCGCTACTCGACGCCGTTCGGCGGCTTCAAACAGAGCGGACTGGGCAGGGAGCTGGGCCCGGATGCCGCTGCCGCGTTCACCGAGACCAAGAACGTCTTCATCAGTACCGACTAGGAGCACCGAATGGCAATAACCAAGATCGACCTCACCCAGCGACTCGCGGGCAAGGTGGCCGTGATCACCGGGGGAGCATCCGGAATCGGCCTCGCCACCGCCCGGCGCTTCGCCGCGGAGGGGGCGACCGTCGTGATCGGCGACTTCAACGCCGAGACCGGCGAGGCCGCCGCGATCGAGGTGGGCGGGCTGTTCGTGCGGGTCGACGTGACCGACCAGGCGCAGGTCGACAACCTGTTCGACACGGCGGCGGCGACCTACGGCTCGGTCGACATCGCGTTCAACAACGCCGGGATCTCGCCCCCCGACGACGACTCGATCGAGACGACCGAGCTGCCGGCCTGGGACCGCGTGCAGGACGTCAACCTCAAGAGCGTCTACCTGTGCTCGCGGGCGGCGCTGCGCCACATGGTCGCGCAGCAGCGCGGTTCGATCATCAACACCGCGAGTTTCGTGGCCGTGATGGGCAGCGCCACCAGCCAGATCTCGTACACGGCGTCGAAGGGCGGTGTGCTCGCCATGACCAAGGAGCTCGGCGTGCAGTTCGCACGCCAAGGCATCAGGGTCAACGCGCTGTGCCCCGGCCCGGTCAACACCCCGCTGCTGCAGGAGCTGTTCGCCAAGGACCAGGAGCGCGCCCAGCGCCGCCTCGTGCACATACCGGTCGGCCGCTTCGCCGAGGCGGAGGAGCTCGCGGCCGCCGTCGCCTTCCTCGCCAGCGACGACGCGAGCTTCATCACCGCGTCGACCTTCCTCGTCGACGGCGGGATCAGCTCCGCCTATGTGACACCCTTGTAAGAATGACGGATGCTTCGGCGGTGACGGGTTCCGGGGGCGGAGCCCTCGAGCCGCCGAGTCTCGCCGACGAGGTGGTCTTCCGGCCGGTGCGCAACGGCAACGCCTTCGAAGACACGGTCGCGCGGCTGCTGCAGGCCGTGCGGCTCGGCATCGTGGAGCCGGGAGGGGCGCTCCCCGCCGAACGCGACCTCGCCGCGCGCTTCTCGGTGAGCCGCGACACCGTGCGCGACGCCATCCGGTCGCTCGCCGACGCCGGGTACCTCGTCGCGCGCCGCGGCCGGTACGGCGGCACGTTCGTGAGCGACCGCCTGCCCGTCGAGGGAACGGGGGAGCCCCAGGCGGCCTCGCCGTCGATGGCGGAGATCGACGACGTGCTTGGCCTCCGCGAGATCCTCGAGGTGGGGGCGGCACGCGCCGCCGCGGGGCGCAGCCTCTCGGCAGCCGACCGTGACACGCTGTGGCAACGGCTCACCGAGACATCCGCCGCCTCGGTCGACGACTACCGCCGCCTCGACTCGCGCCTGCACCTCACGATCGGCCAGCTCGTCGGCACACCGACGCTCGTCACGCTCATGGCCGACAACCGCACGCGGCTCAACGAGTTGCTCGACCACATCCCGCTGCTGCCGCTCAACATCGCGCACTCCAACGAGCAGCACGAGACCATCGTCGCGGCGATTCTCCGCGGCAGCCGCGACGACGCCGCGGCCGCGATGAGCGAGCACCTCGAGGGCTCGGCTGTGCTGCTGCGAGCCTTCCTCTCGTAGACGCCTCTCTCTCGTAGACGCGTCTGTCGTAGAAGCGCTTCTACCAGACGACTTGTCACCCGTACAGGGGGTGAGTCTCGCCGTCGCGCGCGGCGTACCGTCGGCTTACTTCGTTTCCCACCGCCGTGGGTCGAGGCTACGTCTCGGCGCACGACTGCGCCCAAAATGAGGAGACCCGTGTGAAAAAGTCCACTCTGCGCTGGCCGATTATCGCCGTCGCCGGCGCCCTCGTGCTGACCTCGTGTGCCACGGGAACGGGGGGTCAGAACGACGATGACGTCGACTACGACCCCGACGCCGAGCTGTCGGGAACCATCAACGTGCTCGGCTTCGGTGCGGGCGACGAGATCGCCACCACCCGGGTCGATGTGGCGGAGGAGGCGCTCGGCGACGATGTCAGCGTGAAGCTCGTCGAGGGCGACCTCGACATCCAGCAGCTGCTCTCCTCCATCGCGGCGGGCGACCCGCCAGAGCTCATCTACGCGAACCGCGACCAGATCGGCTCGCTCGCGGCACGCGGGGCGATCCTGCCGCTCGAGCGGTGCATCGACGGCGAGGGCATCGACACCGACCAGTTCGTCGACTCAGCCCTCGAGCAGGTCACCCTCGACGGCAAGATCTACGGAATCCCCGAGTTCAACGTCGTGCAGCTCACCATGGCGAACACCTCGCTGCTGCAGGCGGCCGGGTTGGGCATCGACAGCGTCAACGGGTCGGACTGGGCCAAGGTCACCGCTGCCGCGACGGCGCTCCTGCAGGGCAGCGGCGACGAGATCTCTGTGATCGGGGTCGACTCGAAGATGCCCGAGTTCTTCCCGCTCTGGGCGAAGGCGAACGGGGCCGACCTCGTCTCCGACGACGGGCGCACCGCCAACCTCAACGACCCGAAGGCGGTGGAGGCTCTCGACTTCGCGGTGAACGTGTACAACGTGCAGGGCGGTTTCGCCCCGATCAAGGCGTTCCGCGACTCGGCGGACTTCTTCGGCGCCGAGAACCAGTACGCGTCGAACGAGCTCGGCTCGATGTGGATGGAGCAGTGGTACGTCAACGTGCTCAACGACGTGTCGCCCGACGCCACGATCAGCTTCGACACCTTCCGGACCCCCGAGGGCGAGCCGCTCGCCTTCGCCAGTGGCTCAGCCTGGGCGATCCCCGCGGGCAGCGAGACCGCCGCCGCGTCCTGCCGGTTCGCCAAGGCGATGACCGCGACCGACACCTGGATGGAGGCCGCCAACGCCCGGGTCGACCTGCGCGCCGAGGAGGGCAAGCCGTTCACGGGCCTGCTCACCGGCAACGAAGACGCCGACGCCGCGATCCAGGAGCTCGTCACGTCAAGCGGTAGCGCGCAGTGGGACAGCGCGGTCGAGGCCACCTACCTCGCCAACGAGAACACCTTCAGCCTTCCCGCGAACCCCGCGGACGCCGAGTTCAAGAAGGCCTGGCAGGATGCCGCGAACGAGGTGTTGACGGGCGATGCGACCGCGCAGGAGGCCCTCGACAAGGCCCAGGACGAAGCACAGGACGCCCTCGACGAGGCCTGGGCGAAGTTCGAGGAGTAGGCCGGTGAGCACAGTCGTATCCGCCGCCCAGCTCAGCGCACGCCGCCGGCTCTCCAACCGGCGCGAGACGGTGGCGGCGCTGCTGTTCATCAGCCCGTGGATTCTCGGGTTCCTCATCTTCACCGTGTGGCCCGTGATCTACAGCGGCTACCTCTCGTTCACCGACTACGACGTCATCAACGACCCGAACTTCGTCGGTCTCGAGAACTACGTGACCATGTTCGAGGACCCGCGCATCGCGCTGTCGCTCACGAACACGCTGATCTACACGATCCTCTCGGTTCCCGCTCACATCATCGTGGCGCTCGCCCTCGCGATGCTCCTGCTGCGGGCGGCGCGAGCGTCCGGCTTCTTCCGCACTGTCTTCTTCCTTCCGAAGATGACACCGGCCGTGGCCGTCGGCGTGCTCTTCCTGCTGCTGTTCAACGGGCAGGACGGCCTCATCAACAAGATGCTGCGGGCGATCGGCCTGCCGGCGCCCTATTGGACCACCGACCCGTTCTGGGTGAAGCCGGGTCTCGTGCTGATCAGCCTGTGGGCGATGGGTTCGTCGATCGTCATCCTGCTGGCGGCGCTGAAGAACGTGCCGGTCGAGCTGTACGAGTCGGCCCGCATCGACGGGGCCAACCTCTGGCAGCAGACCACACGCATCACCGTGCCGATGATCAGCTCGACCATCTTCTTCCTGGTGATCATCAACACGATCGCCGGGTTCCAGATGTTCACCGAGGCGTACACGGCGTTCTTCGGCTCGGGCAACACCACGTACAGCAACGACGCCGCACTGTTCTTCGTGATCTACCTGTTCCAGCAGGGCTTCGAGTTCCTGAACATGGGCTATGCCTCGGCGATGGCGTGGCTGCTGTTCCTCGTGATCACGATCTTCACCGTGGTGCAGTTCGTCGTCTCGAGACGGCTCGTCTACTACGAGGGAGACCAGCGATGACCTCCACACTGGATCCGACGGATGCCGCGGCTCGCGCCGCGGCCCCGCTCGCCGCCGCCGAGACCGCCGAGGCCCCTAGAGTCGTCCCTCCGCGCAGGCGCACCACACGTTCCCGCATCGCACGGGTGGTGCTCTACGTCGTGCTCGCGGGGTGCGCCGTGGTGTTCACGTACCCGTTCGTGTGGCTGGTGAGCGCGTCGTTCAAGCCGCGCAGCGACGTGTTCGACAATCTGCTGATCCCGAAGAACTTCACTTTCGAGAACTACCTCACCATCTGGCAGGAGGCGCCGATCGGCGTGTGGCTGATCAACTCGGCGATCGTCACCATTCTCGCCGCGGTGACGGTGACCGCGTCGAGCGCCATGGTCGCCTGGGGCTTCGCCTACTTCCGTTTCCGCGGACGCGGCGCGCTGTTCGCGCTCGTGATCGGCACGATGATGCTGCCTGGCGCGGTGACCATGATCCCGACGTTCCTCATCTGGAACGGTCTCGGCGCGACCGGCACTCTCACCCCGCTGTGGGCGCAGAACCTGTTCGGCAGCGCGTTCTACATCTTCCTGCTGCGGCAGTTCTTCCTCGGGCTGCCGCGCGAGCTGTTCGAGGCGGCGAGGATCGACGGCGCGAACAACTGGCGCATCTTCACCCGGGTCGCTCTGCCGTTGTGTCGGCCGGCGCTCGCGGTGACGTTGCTGTTCGAGCTGCAGGCGTCATGGACCGACCTCATGCGGCCGCTGATCTATCTGCGCGACAGCGACACCTTCACGGTTCCGCGCGGCCTGAAGTCCCTGCTCGACCAGTTCGGTTTCGGCGGCGAATACCACTGGGAGATCATCGTCACGGCGAGCGTCATCACCACCGTGCCGATGATCATTCTGTTCTTCATCGGGCAGAAACAGTTCGTCGACGGCATCGCCACCACCGGGACGAAGGGCTGAGGAGCCCTCCGCACCGGGAACGCTAGACGGTGGGCGGCGGCGTCTTGGGGGTGCGCGGAGTCGCCGGCTTCTTCGCGGCGCTCTTCGGAGCGACGGGCACCGAGGTCGGCAGCTGGGTCGTGGTGCTCGACGTGGAGGCGCTCGACGTGTCAGTGCTCGACGTGTCGGGCGACTTCGCGCGGCCGATAGCCGCATCGACCGGCGACGGTGCCTGGGCAGGCGACGCTGCGTCGGACGACCCCGTCGGGGTGGTGGTCGGCGGCGTCGGGCGCGAGGAGGGCTCGGTCGATCCGGAGGTCGCGGGCCCGGTCACGGGAGACGCCGTCTTCGTGGGCGAGTTCTTGGCCACGTAGAGCTGCGCGGCCTTCGTTCCGATGAGCAGGAATCGCACCAGCAGGATGACGAGGCCGGTGACGACCGCGAGTGCCAGCAGGGCGAAGACGCCGTAGGCGATCAGTCCGACCACGTGCACGAAGCCGAAATAGCCCCAGTCGTTTCCTTCGTAGTTCATGGTCTACTCCTCGATCTCGTTGGCGTCGTTGGCTTGTTCGATCACGGTGCCGATCGCGATCGCGAGCGAAGCGCCCCAGCTGACCCACATGAGGATCAGCCTCCAGTCGCGCGGGCCCTTGCGAGTGGTCTGCAGCACGCCGAGACCGCCGAAGATGGCGCTGACGATCGCTCCGTTGAAGATGAATTTACGCATGGGTCTCCTCTGGTCCGGTACTCAACGCTACCGGTTGGCGCTCGCCCGACAACCCGGTGGTCGGCAAATCCTGCAAATTCGCTGGCAAACTGACCGATCGGACAGGAGCTGACCGATCGGTCAGATATCGTCGGATGCATGTCGACCAGAGAAGAGCTGCGGCTCATCGCGCTCACCGAGTTCTCCAACTCCGGCTACATCGGCACCTCGCTCCAACGCATCGCGGAGATCGCCGGCGTCTCCAAGTCGAGCGTGCTCTACCACTTCGCCTCGAAGGAGGCCCTGCTCGACGAGGGGCTCGCCCCGGCGATCGAACGGATGCAGGGCATCCTCGACCGCACCAAGGGCGCCCCGTTCAGCGCCGCGCGACGCGACGCGTTCATCGTCGAGTTCGTCGACTTCCTGCTCGAGAGCCGCCTCGAGGTGAACCTCTTCCTGAACCACGGCCAGTCGCTCGAAGACGTGCCGGTGATCGACAGGGCGAACGCCCTCGTCGGCCGCCTCGCCGACTATTTCTCGTCGGCGACGACCTCCACCGAGGGGGTCATGCGCTTCGGCATGGCGCTGGGAGGCGCCGCCTTCATTCTGAGCAGCAGGAACAAATTCGGCGAAGACGTCTCGACGTCGATCGCCGAGCCTCCCGTCGACGAGGTCAGGGCCGCCCTCGTCGTCATCGTCACGGAGCTCCTCGCACCGCTGACGCTCTCCACGCCCAAAGCACACAGCACACCCAGCACGCAGGAGTAATCATGGCCACCCTTCTCTATCGTCTCGGACGGTTCTCCTACCGTCACGCCTGGCGGGTCATCGGGGTCTGGGCCATCGTGCTGCTGGGCATCCTCGGCGGCAGCGTCGCGCTCGGCGGCCAGACCAGCGAGTCGTTCAACATCCCGGGCACGGAGTCGCAGAACGCCCTCGACCGACTCGAGTCGGTGTTCCCCTCCGTGGCCGGTGCCAGCGCGCAGGTGGTGATGGAGGCGCCGGAGGGCGCATCCGTCGACGACGCCGACTACGAGGCGGCCATCGAGGACACGGCGGCGGCGATCGAGAAGGTCGACGGCATCAACACGGTCATCAGCCCGTTCAACGAGTACGCAGGCAAGGCGGTCTCCGACGACGAGTCGATGGCGATCATCAAGGTGCAGTTCGACGGGGCGTCGACGGATGTCACGGAGAAGACTCTCACCGACCTGCAAGACACCGCGCAGATCGGCCGCGACGCCGGAATGGTCGTCGAGTTCGGCGGTCAGGTGTTCCAGGACAACACCTTCGGCGTGACGGTGACGGAGGTGTTCGGAGTGCTCTTCGCCGGAGTGGTGCTCTTCATCACCTTCGGCTCCCTCGTCGCGGCGGGGATGCCGCTCATCAGCGCCCTCATCGGGGTCGGTGTCGCCATCGGCGGAATCAGCGCCTACTCGGCGTTCGCCACCGTGGGCAGCACCGCGCCCCTCCTCGCCCTCATGATCGGCCTCGCCGTCGGCATCGACTACGCCCTGTTCATCCTCTCCCGGCACCGCAACCAGCTCGCCGCGGGGGAGGACCCGGAGGAGTCCGCCGCCATCGCCGTCGGCACCGCGGGCAGCGCGGTCGTCTTCGCCGGTGTCACGGTCATCATCGCCCTGCTCGGCCTGCTGGTGGTCGGCATCCCGTTCCTCAGCGTCATGGGCGTCGGCGCCGCGTTCGCGGTGCTCGTCGCGATCGCGATCGCCGTCACCCTGCTGCCGGCCATGCTCGGGCTCGCGAAGGGGCGGCTCATCCCCAAGCCCGGTTCGCGCGCCTACCGCCGCGCCGTCCCCGCCGCCGACGCGAAGCCCACCATGGGCCTGCGCTGGGTGAAGCTCGTGATGAAGGCCCCCTGGGTGGCGCTCGTCGGCGTCGTCGCGATCCTCGGCACGCTCGCCATCCCGGCGCTCAGCCTCGACCTCAACCTGCCCGACAACGGGTCCGAGCCCGCCGCGTCGACGCAGCGCCAGGCCTACGACCTCGTGAGCGAGGGCTTCGGCCCGGGCTTCAACAGCGTGCTCGTCGTAGAGGTCGACATCACCCAGACCGTCGACATCGTCGAAGACCTGGATGCGATCGGCGACAGGATCCGCGACCTCGACGACGTCGCCTACGTCGCGCAGGGGTTCCCCGACGAGGGGCTCGACACGGCGATCATCCAGGTGACCCCCGAGAGCGCGCCCGACTCGGTCGAGACGAAGGAGCTCGTCGAGAACATCCGTGCGATGGCGGGCGACATCGAGGACGAGTTCGACACCCCGATCGCCGTCACCGGCGCCACCGCCATCGGCATCGACATCTCCAACCGCCTCACCAACGCGCTCATCCCGTTCGGGACCGTCGTCGTCGGACTCTCGATCATCCTGCTCATGATGGTCTTCCGCTCGGTGCTCGTGCCGATCAAGGCGGCCCTCGGATTCCTTCTCTCGGTCGTGGCGTCGTTCGGCGTCGTCGTCGCCATCTTCCAGTGGGGTTGGTTCTCCGAACTGCTGCACGTCGAGAAGGCCGGGCCGATCCTGAGCTTCCTGCCGATCCTGCTGATGGCCGTGCTGTTCGGCCTCGCGATGGACTACGAGGTCTTCCTCGTCTCCGGCATGCGCGAGGAGTTCGTGAAGACCGGCAACGCGCGGTTCGCCGTCGAACACGGCTTCGCGAACGCGGCCAGGGTGGTGGTCGCGGCCGCCCTCATCATGTTCTTCGTCTTCTTCGCGTTCGTGCCGGAGGGGTCGGGCGCCATCAAACCGATCGCCCTCGGGCTCGCGGCGGGCATCACCTTCGACGCGTTCCTCGTGCGGCTCACCCTCGTGCCCGCCGTGATGACACTGCTCGGACGGGCCGCCTGGTGGATGCCGCGATGGCTCGGACGACTCCTGCCCAACGTCGACATCGAGGGCGAGCAGCTGCGCGAGCACCGCGACGCGGTGGTGTGGGCCGAGGGCCAGCAGGGACTCGCCGTCAGCGCCGAAGACCTCGTCACCGGCACGGCCGACAGCTCGGTCGGGCCGCTCTCGCTCGCGATTCCCGCCGGTGCGGTCGCCATCGTCAGCGGAGACCCGATCGACCGCAGGCTCGTCGCCGCGACGCTCGCCGGCCGCCTCGCCGCGACCGGCGGACGCTCGCAGGTGGCGGGGCATCCGCTGCCCTCCGAGGCGACCCAGGTCTCCCGGCTGGTCGCGCTCGCCGACGTGGGCGGCGTCGACCCGTCCGACTCGTCGGTGACGATCGGCGAGCTGCTCACCGAGCGCATCGAGATGACCCAGCCCTGGTACCGCGCGTTCACCACCTCGAGACGGGCCGACCGCTGGCTCGACCGCGTGAACGCGGTGCTCGCGGCCTCGTCGACGCGCGAGACCGTGGCCGTGCGCCCCGGCAGCACGCTCGTCGAACTGCCGCAGCTCGAGCGGGCCGTTGCCCTCGCCGCCCTCGCGCTGGCCGAACGCACCCCCGTCGTGATGCTCGACCAGCTCGACTCCTTCGCCTCGGCCGAGGAGGAGAGCGCCTTCGTGACCGCCATCCGCCACCTCGCGCCGGCGACGACGACGGTGATGCTCGGCACGCCGCAGCCGCCGCGATCGGCGGTGCGACGCGACGTCGACGACAGAACCCTGATCGAGATCGATCTCTACAGCGTGAGCAAGAAGGGGGCTCTCCGATGAGCCAGCACAGCCTGCCCGGAGTCCACCACGGCAACCCGGTCGCCGCCCGCAAACGCTGGGTGCGCTGGGGAGCCCTCGGCGCCGTCGTGCTCGTGCCTCTCGCCTTCGTCGGCCTCTTCGTCGGGGCGCTCTCCCAGTCGGACACGTCGATCGACCGCATCCCCGCCGCGATCGTCAACGAGGACTCCCTCGTCACGACGACGGCACCGGATGGCTCGGAGCAGAACGTCTTCGCCGGACGCCAACTCGTGACCGAGCTCACCGGAAGCGACTCCCAGGGCTTCGACTGGACGATCACCAACGCCGACGACGCCGAGGCGGCGCTCGCCGCGGGCGAGGTCTACGCGATCCTCACCGTGCCGGAGGACTTCTCCACCTCCGTGCTCTCGATCCAGAGCGACCAGCCGGTGAAGTCGAACCTGACCATCCAGACCGACGACGCGCACAGCTACCTCACCGGCTCCGTTCTGCAGGTCGTCGGCCAGACCATGGTCGGAACGTTCGGCAAGCAGATCACCTCGCAGTACATCAGCGGCCTGTACTCCGGGCTCGGCGGGGTCGGCACAGCGCTGTCGACGGCATCGGCCGGGGCAGCGGAGCTCGGCACCGGCGCGACGGGAATCGCCGACGGCGCCACCCAGCTCGGCAGCGGCGCCACGCAGCTCGCCGGCGGAGCCTCGCAGCTCGGTGCTGGACTGAAGACCTACACCTCCGGCGTCTCCTCGCTGAGCTCTGGGCTGGCGCAGCTGAACTCCGGCGCCGCCGGTCTATCGCAGCTGAGTTCGGGGGTCGCCGCGTACACCGGGGGAGTCGGGCAGCTCTCCGGAGGCCTGTCCCAGGTGAACGCGGGGATCCAGGCGAACCTCCTGATCCCCGCCGAGCAGCGCGCTGCGCTGCAGACGATCACCGACCAGCTCGCGGGAGCCGCCGCCGCGGGTCCCGCCCTCAGCCAGCAGACTGCGGGCGCGATCACCGGCCTCCAGTCGGGAATCGGGCAGAGCGCCTCGGGAGCCGCCAGGCTCGCCTCCGCCGGCCCGGCCCTCGTGACCGGGGTCAACGGCCTCGCGACCGGCGCGACCGGCCTGGCAACCGGGGCATCCGGAATCGCCGACGGCGCGACCCAGCTCGCGACGGGAGCCGGCACGCTCTCCACCGGACTCGCAGACGGCGCCGCCCAGGTGCCGACCCAGGACGAAGACGCGGCCGCGACCGCGGAGGTCGCCGCCGACCCGGTCACCCTGTCGGTCACCACCGCCAACGCCGTCACCGACATCGGCCAGGTCATCGCGACCTTCCTCGTTCCGATCGGGCTGTGGATCGGGGCGCTCGCCGTGTTCCTCGTCCTGCGTCCTCTCTCGAGGCGCGCTCTGGCCTCGACGGCGGTCGACGGCCGCCTCGTGTTCGCCTCCCTCGCGCGGGCCAGCATAGTGACCGGCGCGCAGGCAGTGCTGCTGGTGCTGCTGATGCACATCTCGATCGGCGTCGGCTGGAACCTGCTGCCGGCGACGCTGCTGTTCTCGCTGCTCACGGCGGTGTCGTTCACCGCCTTCCACTACCTGCTCACCACCGCGTTCGGGCGGGCGGGACTCGTGATCTCGCTGTTCCTGCTCGCGATCCAGCTCACCGCGACGGGCGGCATCTACCCGATCGAGGTGCTGTCCGAGCCGTTCCAGGCGATCAGCCCGTTCCTGCCGCTCACCTACGCGGTGTCGGGCATGCAGGGCATCATCGCCGGCGGCAGCGTCGCGCCCGTGCTCACCGCGGTGGCGGTGCTCGCCGGGTTCGGAATTCTCAGCGCCATCCTCGCCCTCGCCGCGATCAGGCGGTCGCGGTCGGCGAAGCGGCTCGGTCTGACGCCGCTCGCGGCGTAGCGTGACGGGCGCCGCTACAGCCAGTCGCGGCGCTTGAAGGAGACGTAGAGCGTGAGCGACGTCGCGAGGATCAGTCCGATCGACAGCCAGGTGCCCCATGCCGTGGCGAATCCGATGAACCGCAGGTTCTGACCGAAGAAGCCTGTGATCGCGGTCGGCACGGCGATGATCGCCGCCCAGCTCGTGACCTTCTTCATGATGAGGTTCATCCGGTTGCCCTGGATGCTCAGGTTGGTGTCGAGGATCGTCGCGACGAGGTCGCGCAGAGACTCCGTCCACTCGGTCGCGCGCAGAACGTGGTCGTAGACGTCCTGGAAGTACGGCGCCATGTCGTGCCGCATCAGCTCGATGTCACGGCGCATCAGCGTGTTCACCACCTCGCGCATCGGCAGCACGGCGCGGCGCAGCAGAACGAGGTTCTTGCGCAGTTCGAACGAGTTGCGCTGGATCTCCAGGCCGTGGTTCTTGCCGTCGAACAGCAGGTCCTCGTAGGTCTCGATCTCGGCGTCGAGGTCCTGCACCGTGTTGAAGTGGCCGTCGACGATGACGTCGAGCAGGCCCCAGAGCAGGAACGAGGCGCCGTTCGACGCGAGGTCGGGGTTCGAGTCCCAGCGCTGGGTGACGGTCGTGATGTCGAAGCTCTCCGGATGCACCGTGACGACGGCGCGCTCCGTGACGAACGCCTTCACCTCGACCTTCGACAGTTCCTTGGTGACGGAGTCGAGGCTCACCGCGTAGGCCGCGAGGAACAGGTGGGTGTCGTAGCGGTCGAGTTTCGGGCGCTGGTGCTCGTGCACCGCGTCTTCGACCGCGAGGTTGTGCAGGTTCAGCTCCTCCTCGATCGACGCCAGGTCGTCGGCGGTCGGCGATGTGAAATCGGCCCAGACCGTGGCATCCGTCTCCGTGAGATAGTCGGAGATCTCGGAGACCGGAAAATCGGTCTTCACCAGTTTTCCTGCGCGGTACAGCCGGGTAGTCACCATGAGGCAATGCTAGGTGCGCGCGGGGTGCGCGAAGCGCGGCTGGTATCCTGAGAGAAGCTTGCCGACGATGGTGCTGGTGCGCAATCCGAATGGAGCATAAGCGTTGTGAACGCCCCCCTTGAAAGTTCTGAAACGTCCACCGCTGGGAACGCCGCAGAGTACGACTTCGTGGTCGTCTCCAACCGGCTGCCCGTCGACCACGTCGTCGACGACGACGGCGCGACGAGCTGGAAGGCGTCGCCCGGCGGGCTCGTCACAGCCCTCGAGCCGATCATGCGCAGCAACGACGGCGCCTGGGTCGGCTGGGCCGGACGCCCCGACCTCGACATCGCGCCCTTCGACAACGACGGCATCCACATCGTGCCGGTGCCTCTGAGCGCCGAAGACGTCGAGAACTACTACGAGGGCTTCAGCAACGACACCCTCTGGCCGCTGTACCACGACGTGATCGCCCCGCCGACGTACCACCGCGAGTGGTGGGAGAGCTACGTCGCCGTCAACCAGCGATTCGCGGATGCCGCGGCCGCCGTCAGCGCGGAGGGAGCAGTCGTCTGGGTGCAGGACTACCAGCTGCAGCTCGTGCCGAAGATGCTGCGCGACAAGCGCCCCGACCTGACCATCGGGTTCTTCAACCACATCCCGTTCCCGCCGTACGGGATCTACTCGCAGCTGCCGTGGCGGGCCGCCATCATCGAGGGGCTCCTCGGCGCAGACGTCATCGGCTTCCAGCGCGTGGCCGACGCGAGCAACTTCGCCCGCGCCGTGCGCCGGCTCACCACGTCGACGACGAAGACGACGACCATCGAGGTGGCCTCGCCCGGCCGCGCCACGCGCCGCGTGATCGCCAAGGCGTTCCCGATCTCGATCGACTCCCGCTCGTTCGAGGAGCTCGCCCGCCAGCCGCACATCCAGGCCAGGGCGAGGGAGATCCGCGAGGGACTCGGCAACCCGAAGACGATCATGCTCGGCGTCGACCGGCTCGACTACACGAAGGGCATCGGCCACCGGCTGAAGGCCTACGGCGAGCTGCTCGCCGACGGCCGCATCAAGGTGGAGGACGTGACGCTCGTGCAGGTCGCGAGCCCGAGCCGCGAACGCGTGCAGGCCTACATGGACCTGCGCGACGAGATCGAGCTCACCGTCGGGCGCATCAACGGCGACTTCGCCACGATGAGCCACACCGCGATCAGCTACCACCACCACGGCTACCCGCGCGAAGAGATGGCGGCGCTGTACCTCGCCGCCGACATCATGCTGGTCACCGCGCTGCGCGACGGCATGAACCTCGTCGCCAAGGAGTACGTCGCGGCCCGCTTCGACGACGACGGCGTGCTCATCCTCAGCGAGTTCGCCGGGGCCTCCGACGAGCTCAAGCGTGCGCTGCGCATCAACCCGCACGACATCGACGGGCTCAAGGAGATCATCCTGCAGGCCATCTCGATGCCCAAGCGCGAGCGGGCCGCCCGCATGCGCTCGCTGCGCAAGCGCGTTCTCGAATACGACGTGTCGCGCTGGTCGACGGCGTTCCTCTCCGCCCTCGCAGGCGTCAGGGGCGACAGGGACACCGCCGAGTCGATCGATCTGATCGACGACGACCCGCTCGGCGACCTCGAGTGGACCGTCGAGCGGGTGCCGCGCGGCACGGAACTCTGATGGTCGACGTCGACACCCCGCCCCCGTTCTCCCGACTGCCGGAACCCCTCGTCGGGGCACTGCGTGAGCTGACCCGCACCAAGCAGCTGCTCGTCGCGCTCGACTTCGACGGCACCCTGGCCCCCGAGGTCGACGACCCAGAGCGCGCCCGCGCGCTGCCGGAGGCCCGCACGGCAGTTCTGCGCCTGCTCGAGATGCCGCACACCCGAGTCGCTCTGGTCTCCGGCCGGTCGCTCGCCAGCCTCGAGCACGTCTCGCAGCTGCCCGACAACGCGCTGCTGATCGGCTCGCACGGCATCGAGATCCGCCTCGACAACCCCGACGACATCATCGGCCTCGACGCCGCCGAGCTCGAGCGCGTCGAGGTGCTGAAAGAGGTGCTCACCGAGGTGGCCGACTCGATCGACGAGGTCTGGCTCGAGTCGAAGCCCGCCGGTTTCGCCCTGCACACGCGGCTCGCGACCGAGCACAACTCGCGGGTGGCGCACCTCGTCGCCCTCAGCGAGACCGCCGCCGAGCTCGACGACCTCACGGTGCGCGACGGCAAGAACGTGCTCGAGTTCTCGGTCCGGTCGACCACGAAGGGCGAGGCGATCGAACACCTCCGCGCCTACACGGGCGCCACCGCCGTGTTCTTCGCCGGCGACGACGTGACCGACGAAGACGGCTTCGCGGCGCTCGACGCCGACGACGTCGGCCTGAAGGCGGGGGAGGGCTCGACCCTCGCCAGCCACCGAGTCAAGGGACCGGTCGAGGTCGCGCGCGCTCTCACCCTGCTCGCCGACCTGCGCGAGGGCGACGTCCACGAGCAGTGAGCCGTTCGCCCGCTGCGTAATTTCTCTCCGCCCAAGCGGGAATAAAGCTCACGAGCTCCCGAAACGCCGGGCGGATGTCTCGACCAGAGTATTCGGCCTGCGCGAGTGCCGTCGTCCGGGGGTAATCGCCGACGCATCACCCGGTAAACTAGCGAGGCGGCTTCAGGGAAATTTCCGAGTAATCTCCAGCGACGTGTACTTGCCGCACTAACGCACTGGGAGGCAGCATGCTCGCGATTCTCATTGCGTTCGGGGCGATATCGGTCGTACTCATGCCGCTGACGCGCGTGCTCGGCCGCCGCATCTTCCTCGTCGCCGCCGTCGTGCCGACCGCAGCCTTCGCCTACACCCTCGCTCAGTGGAACGCCGTACTCGACGGCGGACAGCTCTTCGAGAGCGTGCGCTGGGTCCCGCAGCTCGACCTCACGGTCGCGGTGCGGCTCGACACGCTCTCGTGGGTGCTGTCGCTCGTCGTCACCGGGGTGGGTGCGCTCGTGCTCGTCTATTGCGCGCGCTACTTCTCCGACACCGAGGTGGGGCTCGGCCGGTTCGCGGCCATCCTGCTCGCCTTCGCCGGCGCGATGTACGGCCTCGTCATCGCCGACGACGTCTACCTGCTCTTCGTCTTCTGGGAGGCGACGAGCGTTCTCTCCTACCTCCTGATCGGCCACTACACGGGGCGCAAGGCGAGCCGTGGTGCGGCGCTGCAGGCGCTGCTCGTCACCACGTTCGGCGGGCTGGTGATGTTCGTCGGTCTCGTGCTGCTCGCCGTCGACACCGGAACCGCCCGCATCTCCGAGATCGTCGCCCTCGCCCCGAGCGGCCCGCTCGTGACCGTGGCCATCCTGCTCGTGCTCGTCGGCGCCATGTCGAAGTCGGCGATCGTCCCCTTCCACTTCTGGCTGCCGGCAGCGATGGCGGCGCCGACCCCCGTGAGCGCCTACCTGCACGCGGCGGCCATGGTGAAGGCCGGCATCTACCTCGTCGCCCGGTTCGCGCCGGGCTTCGCCGAGGTGCCCGGATGGCAGCTGGTCACCGTCGGCTTCGGTGTTCTCACGATGATCTTCGGCGCCTGGACCGCCCTGCTACAGACCGACCTCAAGCTCGTTCTGGCCTACGGCACAGTCAGCCAGCTCGGGTTCCTCATGGTGATCTCCGGCTACGGCACCCGCGACGCGGCCCTCGCGGCCCTCGCCCTGCTGCTCGCGCACGCGCTCTACAAGAGCACGCTCTTCCTCGTCGTCGGCATCATCGACCACTGCTCCGGAACCCGCGACCTGCGCAAGCTCTCCGGCCTCGGGCGCAAGACGCCGCTGCTCGCCGTCATCACCGCGCTCGCCCTCGTCTCGATGGTGGGCCTGCCGCCCGCCCTCGGCTTCGTCGCCAAGGAGGCCGTGTTCACCTCGCTGCTCGAGGGAGGCCTCGCCGGCAGCCCGATGGGCTGGTTCGCCCTCGTCGGCACCGCGCTCGGCTCCGCGCTCACAGTCGCCTACAGCGCCCGGTTCTTCTGGGGCGCCTTCTTCACCAAGGGGGGCGTGGAGACGGTGCGCCCCGAGCACGAGCGCTCCGGCTTTATGCTCGCCCCCGCGCTGCTCGCCGCGAGCGGCATCGTGCTCGGACTCGCGGCGCCCATGGTCGACGCCACCCTGAGCGGGTACTCCACGACCTTCCCCGCCGACGGCGAGGGCAGCTACCACCTCGCGCTGTGGCACGGGCTCGAGCCGGCGCTCGCGATCTCGGCGGTAACGCTGATTCTCGGTGCCGCAGTGTTCGTCTGGCGTGGCCGCTCGGTGGCCGCCGTCTCGACGTCGCGGGTCTCGGCGGCCGGCTCGTACTCGAACGTGCTGCGCGCGATCGACACCATCGCCGCCCGCACCACGAGCGTGACCCAGCGCGGCTCGCTGCCCTTCTACCTCGGCGTGATCCTCGTCGTCTTCGTCGGCGCCGTCGGAACGGCGCTCGCCCTCAACCGCACCTGGCCGACCGAGTTCAAATTCTGGGACTTCCCGGCCCAGCTCGCCATCGGCGCGGTCATGATCATCGCCGCCTTCGCCGCGACCCGCGCGAACAAGCGATTCCAGGCCGTCGTTCTCGTGGGAGTCACCGGTTACGGCATGGCCGGCCTGTTCGCGCTGCAGGGCGCCCCCGACCTCGCGCTCACCCAGATCCTCGTGGAAATCGTCACGCTGGTGGCCTTCGTGCTGGTGCTGCGTCGGCTGCCCGCGCGCCTCGGCGAGAAGAACGGCAGCGCCAACCGGGGCATCCGCGCCGTCATCGGCGCGGCGGTCGGCATCATCATGGCGACCGTCGCCCTCGTCACGCTCGGCGCGCGCAACGCCCTCCCGATCTCGCTGCAGTGGCCCGACCTGGCGTACAACCAGGGGCACGGCCGCAACGTGGTCAATGTCGCCCTCGTCGACCTGCGCGGCTGGGACACCATGGGCGAGCTCTCGGTGATCATCGTCGCGGCCACCGGCGTCGCCAGCCTCATCTTCATCAGCGGACGCACCGACAACCTGCCCCGCCTGCCCCGCAAGGAGGCCAAGGAGAAGATCCGCAGGCAGCGGGCCAGTGCGGATGCGGCGCAGGCGACGGGTGACGACTCCCGCACTTCGTGGCTGCTGGCCGGGCGCACCCTCTCGGCGAGCAACCGGTCGATCCTGCTCGAGGTCGTGGTGCGGCTCATCTTCCACCCGCTCATCATCGTGTCGCTCTACCTCCTGTTCGCCGGTCACAACCTGCCCGGCGGAGGCTTCGCGGGCGGACTCGTCGCCGGCCTCGCGCTCGTCGCCCGGTACCTCGCGGGAGGCAGGCACGAGCTCGGCGCCGCCGCCCCGGTCGACGCCGGCAAGCTGCTCGGCACCGGACTCGTGCTCGCGGTGGGCACCGCGCTCGTACCCCTCTTCTTCGGGCAGGCTCCGCTGCAGTCCACGTTCTGGGAGGGCGACGTCTGGCTCTTCGGGCACGTCGAGTTCGTGACATCCACCATCTTCGACGTCGGCGTCTACCTCGTCGTCGTCGGGCTCACGCTCGACGTTCTGCGCAGCCTCGGCGCCGAGGTCGACAGGCAGCAGGAAGACGAATCGAAACTCGACGACGAAAAGACGGAGGAGGTGAACGCGTGAGCATCTCCCTCGTCCTCATCGGCATCATGGCGGTGCTCTACGCCTGCGGCGTCTACTTCCTGCTCGAACGGAGCATGACCCGCGTGCTCCTCGGCTTCCTGCTCGTCGGCAATGCCACCAACCTCCTGCTGCTGACCATGGTCGGCAAGGTGGGCAGCGCGCCGATCGTCGAAGACGGCGTCGCGGCGGGCGAGATGACCGACCCCATGCCCGAGGCGCTCATCCTCACCGCCATCGTGATCACGTTCGGAGTCTCCGCCTTCCTCATGGCCCTCATCTACCGCTCATGGCGACTCGAACGCGACGACGACCTCGACGACGACCTCGACGACATCGCACTGCGCGATCCGACGGTCGCCGCCCTCGGCGAGACGCTCGAGTCGACCAAGGAAGACTCCGAGTTCCTGCCCGGCGACGAACTGGAGCCGAAGCGATGATCACCCTCGTACCCCTCGTGGTGATGCTGCCGCTGCTCGGCGCCGCATCCGCCCTCATCCTCGGCAAGCGTCCGCACCTGCAGCGCCTCGTCGCCATCGGCACCCTCGCCGCCGTACTCGTGATCAGCGTCGTGCTGCTCGTCGTGGTCGACGACTCCGCGCCGCTCGTGGTCGAGGTCGGCGGCTGGCAGGCGCCCTTCGGCATCGTGCTCGTCGTCGACCGGCTCGCCGCGCTGATGCTCGTGGTGTCCGCGCTCGTGCTGCTCGCCGTGCTCATCTACTCCGTGGGCCAGGGTCTCGCCGACGGAGACAGTGAGACGCCGGTCTCGATCTACTTCCCGACGTACCTCATCCTCGCCGCCGGCGTCTTCACTGCGTTCATCGCCGGCGACCTGTTTAACCTCTACGTCGGATTCGAGATCCTTCTGGTCTCCAGCTACGTGCTCATCACCCTCGGCGGCACGGAGGCGCGCATCCGCGCCGGCGTCACGTACATCGTGGTGAGCCTGCTCTCGTCGCTGCTGTTCCTCGCCTCGATCGCGATGATCTACGGAGCCGTCGGCACCGTGAACATCGCGCAGATCTCCGCGCGCATGGCCGAGATCCCGACCGACGTGCAGATCATCCTGCACGTCATGCTGCTCGTCGCGTTCGGCATCAAGGCCGCGGTCTTCCCACTGTCGTTCTGGCTGCCCGACTCCTACCCGACGGCGCCGGCGCCGGTCACCGCGGTGTTCGCCGGCCTGCTCACGAAGGTGGGCGTCTACGCGATCATCCGCACCGAGACCGTGCTCTTCCCAGGACCTGAGCTCAACACCGCCCTGATGATCGTGGCACTGCTGACCATGGTGATCGGGGTGCTCGGCGCGGTCTCGCAGGCCGACATCAAGAGGATCCTGTCGTTCACCCTCGTCAGCCACATCGGCTACATGATCCTCGGCGTCGCGCTCGGTGCGGCGGAGGGCACCGCCGCGGCGATCTACTACATCGTGCATCACATCGTCGTGCAGTCGACGCTCTTCCTCGCGGCCGGGCTCATCGAGCGCATCGGCGGCAGCACGTCGATCACCAAGCTCGGCGGGCTCCTCAAGGCGGCACCGATCGTGGCCGTGCTCTACTTCGTTCCCGCGCTCAACCTCGGCGGGATCCCTCCCTTCTCCGGGTTCATCGGCAAGCTCGCTCTCTTCGAGGCGAGCGCCCAGCAGGGCACGCCCATCGCGTACGTGCTCATCGGCGCGGGAGCCCTCGTGTCGCTGCTCACCCTCTACGCGCTCGTGCGCGTCTGGAACATGGCGTTCTGGCGCTCCTCGAAAGAGGTCGAGGGCTACGAGTCCACCCTGCTCAACAACGTCAGCGAGGCCCCGGGCGCACCCGCCATGCGCGCCACCCGCACCGTGCCGCGGCTCATGACCGCGGCGACCGGCGGCATGGTCGTCGTCAGCCTCGCGCTCACCGTCTTCGCCGGCCCGCTCTACGGCATCGCGTCGCGGGCGGGCGAGAACCTCGAGGGTCCGTCGTTCTACGTCGACAGCGTGTTCCCGGGAGGCATCGATGACTGAGCGAGCGGTGAAGAGAAACGCCAAGGTGCGCCTCTGGCTGCAGGTGCCGCTGCTGGTCGTGCTGGTGGTGTTGTGGATGCTGCTCTGGGGACAGTTCACCGCGCTGAGCTTCGTCACCGGGCTCGTGCTGGCGGTCGTCGTCACACGCGCGTTCTACCTCCCCCCGGTCGAGTTCTCCGGACGCCTCAACGTCTGGCACCTCGCCCTGTTCCTCGGCCACTTCTCCTGGCGGCTCGTCGTCGGCTCGTTCCAGGTCGCGCTGCAGGCCTTCAGCCCCCAGCCGATCCGCGGCAACGGCGTCATCGCGGCGCAGATGTTCACCCGCTCCGACCTCATCATGACCCTGACAGCCATCGCCGTGTCGCTCATCCCCGGATCCCTCGTGCTCGAGGCCGACCGGGAGCGCTCGATCCTCTACCTGCACGTTCTCGGCACGGGTCCCGGCGACAGCGTGGCGACGGCCAGGGCCGAGGTGGAGCGCGTCGAACGCAGCCTGGTCCGTGCTCTCGGCTCGCGTGAAGACATCGAAAGGATGAAGCAGTGAACGTCGTCTTCATCGTCACGAGCGTGCTGTTCACCATCGCGGCGCTGCTCACCGTCTACCGCATCGTCCGCGGGCCGTCCATCCTCGACCGGATGATCGCATCCGACGTCCTTTTGACCACGCTCATGCTCGTGGTCGGCGCCGAGATGGTCTACAACGGACACACCCGAACCATCCCCCTGATGGTCGTGCTCGCGAGCACGGCGATCTTCGCGACCATCGCCGTCGCCCGCTACGTGTCGAAGCAGGACAGGGTGCCGACGCAGGCGACCCTGGCAGATCCGGGCACTCTGGCAGATCCGGGCCCGGGCACTGGCGAGGAGGCGACACCGTGACCTTCGACGAGACCCTCAACCTGCTGGCCTCCATCTCGCTGCTGCTCGGCGCCTTCCTCTCCGTGGCCGCCGGCATCGGACTCGTGCGCTTCCCCGACGCGCTCAGCCGCATGCACGCCGCGACGAAGCCGCAGATCCTCGGGCTCATCTTCGTTGTGCTCGCGATCGCGCTCGAGTCGCGTGAGTGGGCAACGCTGCTGCTCGTGATCCCGATCGTGCTCTTCCAGATGCTCACCGCGCCCATCTCGGCGCACATGGTGGGCCGTGCGGGCTACCGCACCGGCAACTTCTCCAAAGAGACGCTCGTCGTCGACGAACTCGAGGACGCCGTCAACCGTGCGTCCACTGACGCGGCAGACTCCCGACGGGGCACGGACGACGCACGCGCGTAACCCGGGCACCGCGGGAGCTTTACACTCGTAATATGCCGGACACATCCCGAGACGCCATCGACATCAAGCCCCGCTCACGCACCGTCACCGACGGTATCGAGGCGACGACCTCGCGCGGCATGCTGCGCGCCGTGGGAATGGGCGACGCCGACTGGGAGAAGCCCCAGATCGGCATCGCGAGCTCGTGGAACGAGATCACGCCCTGCAACCTCTCGCTCGACCGCCTAGCGCAGGCCGCGAAAGAGGGTGTGCACGGGGGCGGCGGATACCCGCTGCAGTTCGGCACCATCAGCGTCTCCGACGGAATCTCCATGGGCCACGAGGGCATGCACTTCTCGCTCGTCTCCCGCGAGGTCGTCGCCGACTCCGTCGAGACCGTGATGATGGCCGAGCGCCTCGACGGCTCCGTGCTGCTCGCCGGCTGTGACAAGTCCATCCCCGGCATGCTCATGGCCGCCGCGCGCCTCGACCTCTCCAGCGTGTTCCTCTACGCCGGCTCGATCGCCCCCGGCTGGGTCAAGCTGACAGACGGCACCGAGAAGGACATCACCATCATCGACTCCTTCGAGGCGGTGGGCGGCGTCAAGGCCGGCACCATGAGCCTCGAAGACGCCCACCGCATCGAGTGCGCGTTCGCCCCCGGCGAGGGCGCCTGTGGCGGAATGTACACCGCCAACACCATGGCGTCGGTCGCCGAGGCCCTCGGGCTCAGCCTGCCGGGCTCCGCGAGCCCCGCCGCAGCCGACCGCCGCCGCGACTACTACGCGCACCGCTCCGGCGAGGCGGTCGTCAACCTGCTGCGACTCGGCATCACCGCCCGCGACATCCTCACCAAGGAGGCCTTCGAGAACGCGATCACCGTCGCGATGGCTCTCGGCGGCTCGACCAACGTCATCCTGCACCTGCTCGCCATCGCCTACGAGGCAGAGGTGGAGCTCACGCTCGACGACTTCAACCGCATCGGCGACAAGGTGCCCCACGTCGGCGACCTCAAGCCCTTCGGCAAGTACGTGATGAACGACGTCGACCGCAACGGCGGAGTGCCGGTGCTGATGAAGGCGCTGCTCGACGCGGGTCTCATGCACGGCGACGTGATGACGGTCACCGGCAAGACCCTCGCCGAGAACCTCGCCGAGCTGAACCCCGACCCGCTCGACGGCAAGGTGCTGCGCACCCTCGACAACCCGATCCACGCGACGGGTGGCCTCACGATCCTTCGCGGCTCGTTCGCCCCCGAGGGCGCCGTCGTCAAGACCGCCGGCTTCGACGCAGAGGTCTTCGAGGGTCCGGCCCGCGTGTTCGAGCGTGAGCGTGCCGCACTCGACGCGCTCACCGAGGGCAGCATCAAGAAGGGCGAGGTCGTGGTCATCCGCTACGAGGGCCCCAAGGGCGGACCCGGCATGCGCGAGATGCTGGCCATCACCGCCGCCATCAAGGGCGCAGGGCTCGGCAAAGATGTACTACTGTTGACGGACGGCAGATTCTCAGGCGGCACAACCGGACTGTGCATCGGCCACATAGCTCCCGAAGCAGTAGACGCAGGTCCTATTGCCTTCGTGCGCGATGGTGATCTTATACGGGTCGATATCGCAGCTCGCTCACTCGACCTACTTGTCGAACCGGCAGAGCTGGAAGCTCGCCGAAACGGCTGGGCTCCCCTTCCCCCGCGCTACACCCGAGGCGTACTCGCCAAGTACGCGAAGCTCGTGCACTCCGCCGCAGAAGGCGCAGTCACCGGCTAAATGCGCGGTATCACTCACCATTACTTCTAAGGAAACCCATGTCCACGGACTCACCAGCCGTGTCAACGGCCAGCCCCCGACCGCCGAAGAAGCCGCAGTCCACTGAGCCGGAGATCCTCACCGGCTCGGGCGCGGTGCTCCGCTCGCTCAAGAACCTGGGCATCACCGACGTGTTCGGACTGCCGGGCGGCGCGATCATCCCGTTCTACGACGAGCTGATGGCCGACACCGACATCCGCCACATCCTGGTGCGCCACGAGCAGGGCGCGGGCCACGCGGCAGAAGGCTACGCCGCGTCGTCCAACCGGGTCGGCGTCGCCATCGCGACCTCCGGCCCCGGCGCCACGAACCTCGTGACCGCGATCGCCGACGCGTACATGGACTCGGTGCCGCTGCTCGCGATCACCGGTCAGGTGTTCTCCACGCTGATGGGCACCGACGCCTTCCAGGAGGTCGACATCATCGGCATCACCATGCCGATCACCAAGCACTCCATCCTCGTGAAGGACCCGGCGGATGTGCCGGCGGCCATCGCCTCGGCGTACCACATCGCGACGACGGGCCGCCCCGGCCCGGTGCTCGTCGACATCACGAAGGACGCGCAGCAGAACTCGGCGCCGTTCGTCTGGCCGCCCAAGCTCGACCTGCCCGGCTACCGTCCCGTCACCAAGGCGCACGGCAAGCAGATCACCGCCGCCGCCGAGATGCTCGCGGCCGCCGCTCGCCCGGTGTTCTACGTCGGAGGCGGAGTCATCCGCTCCCAAGCCTCGGCCGAACTGCTGCAGCTCGCCGAGAAGACCGGTGTGCCCGTCGTCACCACGCTGATGGCCCGCGGCGCGTTCCCCGACTCGCACCCGCAGCACCTCGGCATGCCCGGCATGCACGGCACGGTGCCCGCGGTGCTCGGACTGCAGGAGAGCGACCTCATCATCGCCCTCGGCTCCCGCTTCGACGACCGGGTGACCGGTAAGACGAGCGAGTTCGCCCCCAACGCCAAGATCGTGCACGTCGACATCGACCCGGCCGAGATCGGCAAGATCCGCGCGGCCGACGTGCCGATCGTGGGCGACGCGAAGGAGGTCATTATCGACCTCATCGCCGCCTGGGCGACAGCCGTCGAGCAGACCACCCCCGACTACTCCGACTGGTGGACCCGCCTGAGCGGACTGCGCGAGCAGTTCCCCCTCGGCTACACCATGCCCGACGACGGGCTGCTGTCTCCGCAGCAGGTCATCGAGCGCATCGGCCAGATGACCGGGCCGGAGGGCATCTACGCCGCCGGCGTCGGCCAGCACCAGATGTGGGCCGCGCAGTTCATCAAGTACGAGCGCCCCAACTCGTGGCTCAACTCCGGCGGCGCAGGCACCATGGGCTACGGCGTCCCCGCAGCCATGGGCGCCAAGGTCGCCGAGCCCGACCGCGTGGTCTGGGCGATCGACGGCGACGGATGCTTCCAGATGACCAACCAGGAGCTCGCCACCTGCGTCATCAACAACATCCCGATCAAGGTCGCGATCATCAACAACTCCTCGCTGGGCATGGTGCGCCAGTGGCAGACGCTGTTCTACGACGGGCGCCACTCGTTCACCGATCTCAACACCGGACACGGCACCGCCATGGTGCCCGACTTCGTCAAGCTGGCCGACGCGTACGGCGCGCTCGGGATCCGGGTGACGAAGCAGGACGAGGTGGATGCCGCGATCCAGCTCGCACTCGACACCAACGACCGCCCCGTGGTCATCGACTTCATCGTGAGCCGCGACTCCATGGTGTGGCCGATGGTGCCGCAGGGCGTCGGAATGTCGCAGGTGCAGTACGCCCGCGACCACGCCCCCGAGTGGGAAGAGGAGTAGACCCCCATGAGCCACGTCCTTTCCCTCCTGGTCGAAGACAAACCCGGTCTGCTCACGCGGGTCGCCGGGCTCTTCGCCCGCCGCGGCTTCAACATCGAGAGCCTCGCCGTCGGCAAGAGCGAGATCCCCGGACTCTCGCGCATCACCGTCGTCGTCGACGTCGAGGAGCTTCCGCTCGAGCAGGTCACCAAGCAGCTGAACAAGCTCGTGAACGTGATCAAGATCGTCGAGCTCGACTCGTCGACGTCGGTCACCCGCGAGCACATGCTCATCAAGGTGCGCGTCGACAACACGACCCGTTCGCAGGTGCTCGAGGCGGTCTCGCTGTTCCGCGCCAGCATCGTCGACGTGGCCACAGACGCGCTCGTGGTCGAGGCCACGGGCGACAGCGGGAAGATCCAGGCGCTGCTGAGAATTCTCGAGCCCTACGGCATCAAGGAGATCGCCCAGAGCGGTCTTCTCGCCATCGGGCGCGGGAGCAAGAGCATCACCGAGCGCGTTTTCAAGAACTAGTAATTGCACGGATGAGCGGCACGGCGTGCCGCGGCAAGACTTAAGTACCACTGATGCATAAATCCATCGATGAAACAGAAAGATGAACAAAGTGACTGAGATCTTCTACGACAAAGACGCAGACCTCGCCCTGATCCAGGGCAAGAAGGTGGCCGTCATCGGCTACGGCTCGCAGGGCCACGCGCACGCCCAGAACCTCCGTGACTCCGGTGTCGAGGTCGTCGTCGGCCTCAAGGAGGGCTCGAAGTCGAAGGCCAAGGCCGAAGAAGCCGGCTTCACCGTTCTGACCGGCGCCGAGGCCGCGGCCTGGGCCGACGTCATCGTCATCCTCGCTCCCGACCAGAGCCAGCGTCACCTCTACGCCGACGACATCGCCGCAAACCTCACCGAGGGCAAGGCGCTCGTCTTCGGCCACGGCTTCAACATCCGCTACGGCTACATCACCGCCCCCGCCGGCGTCGACGTGCTCCTCGTCGCACCCAAGGGCCCGGGTCACACCGTGCGCCGCGAGTACGAGGCCGGCCGTGGCGTTCCCGTCATCGTCGCCGTCGAGCAGGACGCCACCGGCGCCGCCTGGGACCTCGCCTGGTCGTACTCGAAGGCCATCGGCGGCCTCCGCGCCGGCGGCATCAAGACCACGTTCACCGAAGAGACCGAGACCGACCTGTTCGGCGAGCAGGCAGTTCTCTGCGGCGGCGTCTCGCAGCTCGTCCAGTACGGCTTCGAGACCCTGACCGAGGCCGGCTACCAGCCGCAGATCGCGTACTTCGAGGTGCTGCACGAGCTCAAGCTCATCGTCGACCTCATGTGGGAGGGCGGCATCGCGAAGCAGCGTTGGAGCGTCTCCGACACCGCCGAGTACGGCGACTACGTCTCCGGCCCCCGCGTCATCACCCCCGAGGTCAAGGAGAACATGCAGGCCGTTCTCGCCGACATCCAGAGCGGCGCGTTCGCCGAGCGCTTCATCGCCGACCAGGACGCCGGAGCCCCCGAGTTCCTCGCCCTCCGCGAGAAGGGTGCAGCGCACCCCATCGAGGCCACCGGCAAGGAACTGCGCGCTCTCTTCGCGTGGAAGCAGCAGGACTCCGACTACACCGACGGCTCCGCCGCTCGCTAAGCTCGCGGCTCCGCCGCCGGTGCAGTCGGCAAGCCGACGCTGTGCTTGTCAGCGTCTGCGCTTCGCTCCGGCGCACCGACGGCTCCGCCGCTCGCTAAGCTCGCGGCTCGCCAGCCGAGCACGACCGACGCCCGCCCTTCCCGACCACGAGTCGGGGAGGGCGGGCGTTTTCGCGTGTCAGAGAGGCCCGCGCCCCCGTCGGCATGGGACGAGGCTGAAGCTCGACCGCTCGCCGGTGGCGATCAGACCAGACCGCTCTGGTAGGCGTGGATGACAGCGTGCACCCGGTCGCGCACGCCCAGCTTCGCCAGGACACGGCCCACGTAGGTCTTCACCGTCGACTCCGACAGAAACAGTTCCGCCGCGATCTCGGTATTGGAGAGTCCGCGGGCGATACCGAGCAGCACGTCGCGCTCGCGGTCGGTGAGCGACGCGTGGGCGTTCGAGTCTGCGTCAGTCGGGGCCATGGCGGAGCGGTGTATCTCGAGCAGCCGCCGGGTGATGCGCGGCGAGACGATGGCATCGCCGTCGGCCACGGTCCGCACCGCCTGCACGAGCTCCGCGGCTGGTGTGTCCTTGATCAGGAAGCCGCTCGCCCCCGCGTTGAGCCCGCCGAGCGCGTACTCGTCGAGGTCGAATGTGGTGAGGATGATGACCGAGCTCGCGGGATGGTCGCGCGCGATCACCCGTGTGGCCTCGATCCCGTCCATTCCGGGCATCCGCACGTCCATCAGGACGACGTCGGGCTTCAGTGCCCGCACTCGCTCGATCGCGCTCTCGCCGCTGGCCGCCTCGCCGACGACGCGCATGCCGTCGGCCTGGCCGAGCACCATCGACATGCCCATCCGCATGAGGGCCTGGTCGTCGACGAGGAGAATCGTGATGTCGCTCATGAACGGTCGTCCTCTGGTCGTGGGATGGTCATCCGGGTGCGCCAGCCCGAGCCTTCGAGCGGGCCGGCGTCGACTCGTCCTCCGTAGAGAGCGGCGCGCTCACGCAGTCCGAGCAGCCCGTGGCCGGTCCCGACCGTCGTCGTGGGCACGTCCGAGTTGCCGTCGTCCGTGACATCCACCTCGATCTCCTCGTCGTCGAAGCGCAGCGAGACGAGCACGTGCCGAGCGCCGACCGCGTACCGCAGCGCGTTGGTGAGCGACTCCTGCACGGCGCGATAGACGACCAGCTGCACGGCGGGGTCGGTGGGGCGGATGCCTCGTTCCCGCAGGGTGACCGGCATGCCCGTCGCGCGGTAGGTCTCGAGCAGGGGCTCGAGCTCGCCCAACGTGGGCTGCGGGGCCCGGCTGGCCTCCACACCGTCGTCGAGAACGCCGAGCAGCCGTCTCATGTCGGCGAGGCAGGCGCGACCCGTAGCCCCGATCTGACGTACGGCCTCACGAGACCGCTCCGGATCGGCATCGGCGACCGCGTCCGCTCCGTCGGAGAGCCGGACCATCACCGAGAGACCGTGGGCGACGACGTCGTGCATCTCGCGGGCGATTCGGTTGCGTTCGCCGATCACCGCGAGCTGTTCGCGTTGGGCCGACCGATCGACGACGGCGGCGACGTAACGAATCCTGCTGCCTCGGATGATGCCGAGGAGCAGCGCGATCGTGACGGTCGCCGTGACGGTCGCCGCCGTCAACGTCATCGCGATGTCGCTGTCGCGGGCAGAGGCGATCTCGGCCGCCACGACGACGGCGATAGAGATAGCGGCGACGGCGGCGGCCGAACGGGCAGAGCGGAAGACGGCGAGGGAGTAGACCGCGATTCCGAGGCATATCCACGTCGGGTACCGGTCCACGACCACCAGGGCGCACGTCGCGACCAGCACGACGCACAGCGTTGCGACGGGGCGGGAGCGGCGGAACGGCAGAGCAGCGCACGCGACGAAGGCGAAGATGAACAGTCGCACGTCGATCTGGTGGTACGGCGCCGTCTCTACAAGGTAGGCGATGACGAGGGCGGAGGCTGCCACGAGCGTGTCGGTCGTTCTCGGCGACCGCTCGAGAATTCCCGCCAGCCTGCCGGGACGCGGTAGTGGGGAGTCGGAGGAGAGCACCGGGCGCTGCCCTGTGCCTGACGCCCCGGCACGGTTCAGACGCTCCTCCGAGCGAAGAGCACCGAAGCGGCCGCGCCGGGGAGAACCAGCCAGGCGAGTGTGACCGCCAGGTTGCGCCCTAGGTCGGCGGCGGCGGCCGGGTTGTAGAGCGCCGAGGTTGTCATATCTGCAGCGTAGGACAGAAAGAAGTACTCGCCGGGCACATCCGCGATCATCGGTAGAGCCGGAGCCGCGAGGATCACGCCGAAGAGGATGGCGATCACGATGGTGATCGCCACTGCCGCGTTGCGCACAATCGTGGCGAGCATCAGAGCGAATACGGCGACGACGACGAGGTACAGGGAGTCTGCCAGCGCGGCCGTGACGATGACGGGGTCGGCGATCGAGGCTCCCCGGCCCACCGGATCGAGCAGCGGCATGGCTGCCGCGTACTGCACGAGCGACGACAGGAGCGAGAGCAGCGTCGTCACGACCGCGACGACGACCGCCTTCGCCGCGAGCACCGGCAGGCGACGGGGGACGCTGATGACCGTGGTCTGAATCGTGCCGCTGGAGAACTCGTGCGTGACCAGTATCACGGCCAACGCGGCGACGAACAGCTGCGTTCCGGTGCGGACTATCCAGAAGACCGAGAGCATCGTTTCGACACCGCTGACCGGATCGACTCCCGGCGCGGTGCTGTTCTGCGCCTCGGCCACCGCGACCAACCCCGCCGCGGCCAGCATGGCGACGGCGACGATCCAGATGGACCGCAGGGTGACCAGCTTGGTGAACTCGGAGGCGAGCACTCCGCCGAAGCGGATGCGGGTGTCGGTGGTGAAGGTCGCGGTGCTCATTGGGGGTCCTCGCTGGTCGTCGTTGTCTGTCGGAACTCCACGGAGCCATGGGTCAGTTCGAAGAACGCGTCTTCGAGCGAGACCTGCACGGTGGCGAGCTCGATGAGCAGGATGTTGTTGGTGCGGGCGGTCTCTGCGATGGTCTCTGCGGTCAGTCCGGTGATCTCGAGCGTGGAGGCGTCGAGTTGGAGCACCTCGGCGCCCGCGCGGCGTACCAGGTCTGCGAGCTCGACGGCCCTCGTGGTGCGTGCGCGAACGCGGCCGGCGCCGGAGACGACGTCGGCCATGCTCTCGTCTGCGAGGATGGCGCCGCGGCCGAGCACGATGACCCGGTCGGCGGTCAGCGCCATCTCCGCCATGAGATGGCTGGAGATCAGCACCGCGCGCCCCTCGGCAGCGAGAGATCTGGTGAGCGACCTGATCCAGCTGACGCCCTCGGGGTCGAGGCCGTTGACCGGCTCGTCGAAGATGAGCGCACGCGGGTCGCCGAGCAGGGCAACCGCGATACCCAGCCTCTGCCCCATTCCCAGCGAGAAAGTGCCTGCCCGCTTCTTCGCCACGCTTTCGAGGCCGGCGAGTCCGATCATCTCGTCGACGCGGCGGTTGGAGATGCCGTGCGTTCGGGCGATGATGCGCAGGTGGTCGCGGGCGCTGCGATTGGGGTGCGCCGCTCGCGCGTCGAGCAGCACACCCACCTCGCGAATCGGAGCCCGGTGCTCCGCGTAGCGTCTGCCGCCGATGAGCGCACGGCCGGAGTCGGGACGCTCGAGACCGAGCAGCATGCGCATGGTCGTGGTCTTGCCGGCCCCGTTCGGGCCCAGGAAGCCGGTGACGCTGCCCGGCTCTACCCGGAAGGTGACATCGTCGACCACGGTCTTGCCGCCGTACGACTTGGTGAGTTGCTCAACTTGGATCATGCCTTCGACATTAGAAAAGCCGATGGCGGCGGGGTATCGACCCGGGTACCCGTCGAGTGGTACCACGGTGCCGACGGGCCGTGTGCGTCAGGCGACCGGTATGGCTCTAGCTGACCCAGGAGACGAGCGAGGCGATGACTACGCCGATGATGCCCCACAGGACTACCGCGACGCTGATCGCGATCGCCCAGCCGCGAAAGCGGTGTGCGTTGCGCTCGCCGCGAGCGACACCGGACGGGAGAAACCAGATCCGTGCGTCCGCTGACCCGGATTCCTGCCCGACCGCTGTCGTCTCGTGCATTGTTCCCCCTGGAGCGTCAGGCACCCCCCGTGCCTGCTGCAACCGTAGGGCGCGGCGCTCCGCACGGGTATTCCCGTGAACTGGGGGTAGACGCTCGGTCACAGCGGGACCTTGATCATGCCGATTCCCCGCAGTTCGATGCGCAGGTCGCCCGGGGTGTGCACGAGCGTCATCATCACGTCGTCGCAGTGGCTGCATCGCACGACCAGGTCGGTTCCCGACTCGTAGACCATCGCGCGGGCGAGCACAGACTCGTCTCCGCATCCGACGCATCGACCTGTGGCCAGCGTCATGTCGACGCTGAACAGCTCGGACAGCGGACCGGCGAGCACGTTTCCGTCGACGTGGTTCACGCTACTTGCCTCCAAACCGCTCTGTCTTCACGGATGCCGCGGGGTGGCCGAGCTCGACGAGCAGGTCGGCCACGGTCTCGACGAACCCGGTCGGGCCGCAGACGAAGACCGCGGGGTTCTCGTTCGCCGGGATGGTGGACGAGGTGAGGATGTCGCGGCTCACGCGACCGGCGGGGGTCGCCCACCCGGCAGGGGTAGCGCGCGTGTAGACCCAGGTGATCTCGATCTCGCTGGACGCGAACGCCATCAGCTCGTCCTTGAAGAACACGTCTTCGGGTGTGCGCACCGAGTAGAGCAGCCGGAATCTCGCGGTGCTCCCGGACGCCGCATGAGCGCGCACCATCGCCATGAGCGGCACGATGCCGGAGCCGCCCCCGATGAGCTGCACCGGCTCGGTCAGCTCCGGACGCCACACGAACCAGCCGCCGAGGGGGCCGCGCAGTTCGATCTCGTCGCCCGGCTGCAGCTCGTCGACCAGGTACGGCGACACTTCTCCGTCGGGCAGGCGGTCGACGGCGAGCTCCACACGGTCGCCGGATGACGCGGACGCGATGGAGTACGAGCGCACGGCCTGATAGCCGTCGGGTGCGGTCAGGCGCAGGTCGAGGTGCTGGCCCGCGAGGTTGCCGCCCCATCCCGGAACGTCGATCATGATGCTGCGACCGGTCGGGGTCTCGGTGTGCACGGATGCCACGACGCCTACCTTCCACACGCTTGTCGGAGCGAGAGCGGTCACGAATACCGCTGTTCGAGCCAGGGGTCTCCGTAGATGTTGTAGCCGTTCTGCTCCCAGAAGCCGGGGTCGTCGCCCTTGTGCATCTGGATGCCGCGCACCCATTTCGCGCTCTTCCAGAAGTAGAGGTGCGGAATCAGCAGTCGGGCGGGGCCGCCGTGCTCGGGGTCGAGCGGTTGGCCGTCGAACTCGAACGCGATCCACGCCTTGCCTCCGAGGAGGTCGGCGAGGGGGACGTTGGTCGTGTAGCCGCCGTACGAGTGCGCCATGGTGTAGCCGTACTTGGTGTCGATGCCGGCGAACAGGGTGTCGAGCGACACTCCTCGCCACGAGGTGCCGAGCTTCGACCAGCGGGTGACGCAGTGGATGTCGGTGGCGACGTCTTCGACCGGGAGGGCCATCAGGTCGGCCCAGCTCCAGCGATGCACGGTGCCGTCTTCGGTGCTGATGGTGAATTCCCACTCGTCGGTGTCGATGCGCGGGGTGGGCCCGGCAGACAGAACGGGAAAGTCCTCGGTCAGGAACTGCCCGGGGGGAAGCTCGGGATTTTGTTCACGAGACCGCCCGGAGAAACCACGAGAGATGATGCCCATGTCACTACCCTTCGGTTAGAAACCCAGCCTAGCGATCACCCCGCCGAATCGCGTAGCTCCATGCCGTGACGGTGTTCGTGGCGGCGGTGTGTTGACCGCGCGGCTCACCTTCTCGCCGGTCACGAACTAGGGTTGCTACATGACACGCCTCGGACTCGGAATACCGATGATCCGGCGCGACCCGGCCCGGATGCCCTCGACCCACGGACGACCGGATGTCGCGGGGCTGGTCGACCAGTTCGGACGCGAGGCGCGCGACCTGCGCGTGTCCATCACGGAGAAGTGCTCGCTGCGCTGCACCTACTGCATGCCGGAGGCCGGGCTCCCCGCGATCGCACGCAACGACCTGCTCACCGCGGCCGAGATCGGCCGGCTCGTCGGAATCGCCGTGCGCGACCTCGGGGTGCGCGACATCCGTTTCACGGGCGGCGAACCGCTCATGCGAAACGACCTCGAGGAGATCATCCGGCTCAGTTCATCCGTCGCCCAGGGCGCCTCGATCTCGATGACGACCAACGGCATCGGTCTCGACAAGCGAGTCGACGCGCTCGTCGCCGCCGGACTCACCCGGGTGAACATCTCGCTCGACACCGTCGACCGCGATCACTTCGCGCGGCTCACCCGGCGCGACCGGCTGCCCGCCGTCTTCGCCGGCATCGCCGGGGCGCAGGCCGCCGGTCTCACACCGCTCAAGATCAACGCCGTGCTGATGCGTGACACGCTGAATGGCGCCATCGACCTGCTCGAATGGTCGATCGCCCACGGCGTGCGGCTGCGCTTCATCGAGCAGATGCCCCTCGACGCCGACGAGGCATGGGCGCGCGACAACATGATCGACGCCGCCGAGCTGCTCGACGTGCTCGGCGAGCGGTTCACTCTCACCCAGCCGCATCGCGAAGACCCTTCGGCGCCCGCCGAGGAGTGGATCGTCGACGGCGGTCCCGCCACAGTCGGCATCATCGCCTCGGTCACGCGTTCTTTCTGCTCTGCCTGCGACCGCACCCGGCTCACCGCCGAGGGGACCGTGCGCTCGTGCCTCTTCGGAGACGACGAGACCGACCTGCGCGGACTCATGCGCGACGGCGCGAGCGACGAGCTCATCGCCGACTGGTGGCGTGCGGCCATGTGGGGCAAGCAGGCCGGTCACGGCATGGAGCGCGCCGACTTCGTGCGCCCCGTCCGCAGTATGGGAGCGATCGGTGGCTGACGTTTCCGGGTACGCCTCACCGACCGCGGTTGCCGGCGCTGATGCGGGGGCCGGCGCTGATGTGGGGGCCGGCGCTGATGCGGGCGCCGAGGCAGGCGCAGTCGTCGTCGGGGCGAGCGTGACGGTGCGCTACTTCGCGGCGGCGGCGGATGCCGCTGGCCGGCTCGAAGAGACTCTTCCGGCCCTGGCGACGGTGGGTGCGCTGCGCGCCGAGCTCGTCGCGAAGTACGGCGACCCGATGGCACGCGTTCTCGCCTCCGGTTCGTTCCTCGTCGACGGCGTCGTGAGTCGTGACGATTCCCGCACGCTCGGCCTGCGAGTCGACGTGCTACCTCCCTTCGCCGGCGGCTGACCGGTCAGCACGGCGGAACGACGCGGTTGCGACGTCGGGCAGAGCGGCGCTGCGGGTTGGACCGGTGCAGGTCAGAACGGCATCACGTCTCCGGGATTGTCGGGGGTGTTCCAGCTGTCGTCGGTGGCGGTCTCGGGTTTCTCGGTGTCGGGTTTCTGGTCGGCGAGTGCTTCGACGAAGGCGGGTGAGAGTCGGCGGTGTGGTGCGACTTTTCTGATCCGGC
>NZ_JBEPSJ010000003.1:0-419871 GCF_040548875.1 Conyzicola nivalis | reverse complement strand
GCCCCTCGGCTCGGGCCGCCTTGGGCCTGCGACGAGCGGGGCAAGCTTTCGACGTCGAACCGGGGCTTGAGGGTCGAAACCTTGCCCCTCGGCTCGGGCCGCCTTGGGCCTGCGACGAGCGGGGCAAGCTTTCGACGTCGAACCGGGGCTTGAGGGTCGAAACCTTGCCCCTCGGCTCTGCGCTACCGCGTCCCGGTCACGATCCATCCCGACCCGCAGGCACGCAGCCCCAGAGTCACGGCGCGCGCCCCGATGTAGCCGAGGCCGAACGCCGCCCACAGCCAGCCGGTCGAGTCGGTTCCGCCGGCGAGCCAGAGCAGCGGCAGGTACACCGCGAGGTTCACGATGCCGGTGAGCGCGAGGTAGCGCGCGTCCCCTGCGCCGATCAGCACGCCGTCGAGCACGAAGACGTAGCCCGCGACCGGGATGCCCACCGCCATCACGAGCAACACCGTCGTGAGAGGGCCCGTGACCGAGACATCCGTCGTGAAGACGAAGGGCAGCACGGCCGAGAGGGCCGCGATGGCCAGGCCGAGCAGGGCGCCGCCGCCCACCCCGAACTGCAGCAGGCGACGGGTGATCGCCCGCACGCGGGGCACGTCGGATGCGCCCAGCCCGTGCCCGATCATCGCCTGTCCCGCGATCGCCAGTGCGTCGAGCACGAATGCGAGCGTGGAGAAGATCGTGAGCGCGACCTGCACCGTGGCGAGCTCGCTCGTGCCGAAACCGGTCGCGACGAAGACGGTCGCGAGCATGGCGACCCGCAGCGAGGCGGTGCGCACGAGCAGCCAGCCCCCGCTGCGCAGCGCCGATCCGACTCCCGACACGTGCGGCGAGAGGCGGGCTCCCGAGCGCACCGCGGCCCGCACGATGATCACCAGGTACGCGGCCGCCATTCCCCAGCTGGCGACGACGGTTCCCGCCGCCGAGCCTGCGATGCCCCAGCCGAAGCCGTAGATGAACAGCGCGTTGAGCGCGGCGTTCGTGGCGAAGCCCGCGCCGGCGACCACGAGCGGGGTGCGCGTGTCCTGCAGTCCGCGCAGCAGGCCGCTCGCGGCGAGCGTCATCAGCAGGGCCGGCAGCCCCCAGAGCGCGATCGCGAGGTAGGTGTTCGCCGCCTGGGCGACCTCGGGGCTGGCACCGAAGAGGCCGACGACCCAGGCGCTCGACGGAACTCCGACCGCCAGCAGCACCGCGCCGACGGCGATCGACAGCCAGACCCCGTCGATGCCGGCGCGCACCGCGCCCGTCGGGTCGCCGGCGCCGAGGCGGCGGGCGACGAGCGGCGTGGTCGCGTAGGCGAGGAACACCAGCAGACCGACGACGGTCTGGATGACGACGCTCGCGATCCCGAGGCCGGCGAGCGGCACGGCGCCCAGATGGCCGACGAGCGCGGTGTCGGTGAGCAGGAAGAGCGGTTCGGCGACGAGCGCCCCGAGCGCGGGGAGCGCGAGCCGACGGATGTCTCGATCGAGGGCTCTGGTCACGGTTCAAGTCTGCACTCAGCCGACGAGCGCGGCGCGCAATAGGCTGGAGCAATGAGCGTCGACAACATCCTCCCCGCCGGAATCCTGATCGAAGAGCTCGACGCCTCGGTGCGTCCGCAAGACGATCTGTTCCGCCACGTCAACGGCAAGTGGATCGACCGTACCGAGATCCCGAGCGACAAGTCGCGCTACGGCTCGTTCCACGTTCTCGCCGAAGAGGCCGAGAAGGCGGTGCGCGACATCATCGTCGAGGCGCAGTCGGCGGAGCCCGGCACCGAGGAGCGCAAGTTCGGCGACCTCTACGCGAGCTTTCTCGACGAGGCGCGCATCGAGGCGCTCGGGGCCGAGCCGCTGAAGCCCCTGCTCGCCGAGGTCGACCGCGTCGACTCCATCCCGAGCCTGCTCGACACCCTCGGACGCCTCGAGCGCCTCGGTTCGAGCGGCTTCGTTCAGGTCTTCGTCGACAACGACCCGGGCGACCCCGAGCGCTACCTCGTCTTCCTCGAGCAGGGCGGCATCGGGCTGCCCGACGAGTCGTACTACCGCGAGGAGAAGTTCGCCTCGATCCGCACCGCCTACATCGCGTTCATCGAGCGGATGCTGACGCTCGGCGGCCGCCCGGACGCCGCGGCGGCAGCCGCCCGCATCTTCGCGCTCGAGACCGACCTCGCCGGCCATCACTGGGACAACGTGAAGAACCGCGACAGCGAGGCCACGTACAACCCGATGCCGTGGGTCGAGGCGCGCGCGCTCGCCTCCGTCGCCGACGTTGTCGACGGTGCAGACTTCGACATCTGGAAGGCCGGGCTCGACGTGCCGGCCGGCTCCTTCGACACCGTCGTCGTGCGCCAGCCCAGCTTCGTGTCGGGACTCGCCGACCTGCTCGCCCCCGACCGCCTGCAGAGCTGGGTCGACTGGCTGGCCTGGCAGGTCATCCGCTCGAACGCCGCCTACCTGAGCACCGAGTTCGTCGAGGCCAATTTCGACTTCTACGGCAAGACCCTCTCGGGCACCCCCGAGCTGCGCGCCCGGTGGAAGCGCGGCGTCTCGCTCGTGGAGGGAGCGCTCGGCGAGGCCGTCGGCCGCATCTACGTGGAGCGCCACTTCCCCGAAGAGGCCAAGGCCAGCATGGACGTGCTCGTCGCGAACCTGGTCGAGGCCTACCGGCAGAGCATTACGAGCCTCGACTGGATGGGCGCCGAGACCCGCGCCCGCGCCATCGAGAAGCTGGAGAAGTTCACGCCGAAGATCGGCTACCCGGTCAAGTGGCGCGACTACTCGGCCCTCGAGGTCTCGGCCGACGACCTGCTCGGCAACGTGCGCGCCGCGAACGAGTTCGAGTTCCAGCGCGAGCTGGGCAAGATCGGCAAGCCGCTCGACCGCGACGAGTGGTTCATGACGCCGCAGACCATCAACGCCTACTACAACCCCGGGTTCAACGAGATCGTGTTCCCCGCCGCCATCCTGCAGTATCCGTTCTTCGACGAGAAGCGTGACGCGGCCGCCAACTACGGAGCGATCGGCGCCGTCATCGGCCACGAGATCGGCCACGGGTTCGACGACCAGGGCTCCAAGTACGACGGCGACGGCAAGCTCACCGACTGGTGGACCGAGGCAGACAAGGCCGCCTTCGAGCAGCGCACCGCGTCGCTCATCGCCCAGTACGACGCGCTCGCGCCGGCCCAGACCCCCGAGCACAAGGTGAACGGATCGCTCACGATCGGCGAGAACATCGGCGACCTCGGCGGGCTCAGCATCGCGTGGAAGGCCTACCTGATCTCGCTCGACGGCGAGGAACCGCCCGTGATCGATGGGCTGACCGGTGCCGAGCGCTTCTTCCTCTCCTGGGCGCAGGCCTGGCAGATCAAGGCCCGCGACGAGGAGGTCATCCGGCTCATCGCAATAGATCCTCATTCTCCGAATGAGTTCCGCTGCAACCAGATCGTGCGTAACATTGACGACTTCTACACAACTTTCGGAGTCACGCCCGCAGACGCGCTCTGGCTTGACCCGACCGAAAGAGTCACCATCTGGTGACCTCGCAAGCGAGCGCACGGTAGAGGCCATCGGTGGCGCAAGTAGCCAGAATCAGAGAACGCACGGACCGGCTGCGAGCCGCCACGCCGGGCAGGCATGCCAGCGACGTGCGGATGCCGAAATTCGCCGCGTCGTTCCGGGCGCTCGGCCGGCTGGCCTACGAGGGCGCACAGGTCTCCGCGAACGTGCTCGACCTCTCGTCGGGAGCCACTCTCGTCGCGATCGACGACCGCATCGTGCTGCCCACAGCCAGCATCGGCAAGGTGCTGCTGCTCATCGAGGTGTCGGCGCGGCTCACCGCGCGTGACGACTCCGGCTACGGCATCCTCGACAAGCCCCCGCTCGGTCTCGTCGGCCAGGCCGGGGTCTGGCAGCACATGCAGGCGCCGGCCCTGCCGGTCGCCGACCTGGCCATGCTCGTCGGCTCGTCGAGCGACAACCTCGCCATGAACCTGCTGCTCAACCGGGTCGGCCTCGACGCGGTGCGCGCGCGAACCGAGTCGCTCGGCCTGACGCGCACGGCGCTGCTCGACTTCGCCCGCGACACCCGCGGTCCCGACGACGCGCCGCAGCTCTCTGTCGGGTCGACCGCCGAGCTCGCGAAGCTCTTCGGGATGCTCGCCCGCGAGGAGGTCGTCGACGCCGTCACGAGCCAGCGCGTCATGGGGTGGCTGTCGCTCAACAGCGATCTCTCGCTCGTCGCCAGCGCGTTCGGACTCGACCCGCTCTCGCACCGCAGCCCCGACCACGCCACACTGCTGATCAACAAGACGGGCACGGATGTCGGGGTGCGGTCAGAGGCCGGAGCCCTGCGCGGGCGGCGCGCGGCCGTCTCGTACGCCGTCTCGGTGCACTTCACCGACGACTCCCTCGCACGCCGGCTGAGCGTGGTCGACACGATGCGCACGGTGGGCCAGGAGCTGCTCGACTACGTGCACTAGCCACGTTCGCGGGCTCTACCGCTGCAGGTTCCGGCGGCTCGGCGCCGGGCGCTCGGTGCCATCGATGCGCTAGGTGGCCAGTTGCGGCCGCATGTCGGGTCGAGTTTCAGCCACTAGCGGCCAGTCAGGTCTCCGGCGGGCCAGACGGGTCTCCCGCAAGCCCGGCTGCGGCGCGCCGAAGGGGTCCTTGGCAGGCCCGGCTGCGGCGCGCCATCCGCCCCGCCTGCTCCTATCCGCCATCCGCCCCGCCTGCTCCCATCCGCCCATCCGCCCCGCCTTCTCCCATTCGCCTATCCGCCCCGCCTGCTCCTATCCGCCATCCGCCCCGCCTGCTCCCATCCGCCCATCCGCCCGCTCCCTGCCGACGCAATCTGCCGCCTCAGCGCTCTGACCTGCGTCGTGTAGGGCTGTTTCTCGACCAAACCGCCCCAAATGGCGCAGATCGCGCGGCCGCGGCCCGGGCTGGGAGGGTCGCGAGTGACGAGGTGTGCCCGCCTCCTACGCAGGCTCGGTCGGCACTGGTGTCGCGGATTCGCTGGCGCGATTCCCATGCCTCCGGCGCGCCCCCGAATGGGGGCCACGCTCGTGTTAGCGTGGTGACGACAGTTCAGTTCGTGGTCTCAATGGGGAGAAGCATGTCAAACACGTCGTCGACCGAGCGCACCGATCCGAAGCATCCGCCCGTCGCGGTAGACCCGCAGGTGCTCGAGGCCGAAGAGCGCAGATGGACCCCGCTGAAGATCGCGATCTGGGTCGCGATCGCCCTCCTCGGCGGGGTGAGCTGGGTCATCCTGGCCGTGGTGCGCGGCGAGACCGTCAACGCCATCTGGTTCGTCTTCGCGGCGGTCTGCACCTACTTCATCGGCTACCGGTTCTACTCGAAGTACATCGAGAAGCACCTCGTCAAGCCCGACGACACCCGAGCGACCCCGGCGGAGTACAAGGCAGACGGAAAGGACTACGCGGTCACCGACCGCCGGGTGCTCTACGGCCACCACTTCGCGGCCATCGCGGGAGCCGGCCCGCTGGTCGGCCCCGTGCTGGCGGCGCAGATGGGATACCTGCCGGGCACCATCTGGATCATCGTCGGCGTCGTGCTCGCCGGTGCCGTGCAGGACTACCTGGTGATGTTCTTCTCGATGCGCCGGGGCGGGCGTTCGCTCGGCCAGATGGCCAGGGACGAGCTCGGCCGTGTCGGCGGGACGGCAGCCATCATCGCCACCCTGACGATCATGGTCATCATCGTCGCGATCCTCGCCCTCGTGGTGGTGAACGCGCTCGCCGAGAGCCCGTGGGGAGTCTTCTCGGTCGCGATGACCATCCCGATCGCGCTCTTCATGGGCTGCTACCTGCGCTTCCTGCGCCCGGGCAAGGTCACCGAGGTGTCGATCATCGGCTTCGTGCTGCTGCTCGCCGCGATCATCGCGGGCGGGGCCGTCGCCGAGACCGACTGGGGCGTGGCGCTGTTCACGATCGACAAGGTGCCGCTGGCCATCGGCATCATCGTCTACGGTTTCGTCGCCGCGGTGCTGCCGGTGTGGCTGCTGCTCGCCCCGCGTGACTACCTCTCCACGTTTATGAAGATCGGCACGATCCTCATGCTCGCCCTCGCGATCATCATCGTGCGCCCCGAGATCTTCGCGCCGGCGGTCAGCGAGTTCGCGACCACCGGCACCGGCCCCGTGGTCAGCGGCACGCTCTTCCCCTTCCTGTTCGTCACCATCGCCTGTGGCGCTCTCTCCGGGTTCCACGCGCTCATCGCATCCGGAACCACCCCGAAGCTCATCGAGAAGGAGCGGCAGACCCGCTTCATCGGCTACGGCGGAATGCTGATGGAGTCGTTCGTGGCCATCATGGCCCTCGTCGCCGCGCTGTCGATCGACCGCGGCATCTACTTCGCAATGAACGCCTCGGCGGCGGCGACCGGCGGCACGATCGAGGGCGCAGTGGCCTTCGTCAACGGCCTCGGCCTGCAGGGCGTGAACCTCACGCCGGAGATGCTCGAGCAGACCGCGAACGACGTGGGCGAGGAGTCGATCGTCTCGCGCACCGGCGGGGCGCCGACCCTCGCGGTCGGCCTCGCCAACATCATGCAGCAGCTCATCGGCGGCAGCGGGCTCATGGCCTTCTGGTACCACTTCGCCATCATGTTCGAGGCGCTGTTCATCCTCACCGCCGTCGACGCCGGAACCCGCGTCGCCCGCTTTATGCTGCAGGACTCGATCGGCAACGTCATCCCGAAGTTCAAGAACACCTCGTGGCGGGTGGGCGCCTGGATCGCCACGGCGATCATGGTGGCGGCATGGGGAGCCATCCTGCTGATGGGGGTCACAGACCCGCTCGGCGGGATCAACACCCTCTTCCCGCTCTTCGGCATCGCCAACCAGCTGCTCGCGGCGATCGCCCTCGCCGTCTGCCTGGCGATCATCGCGAAGCGCGGCTACTTCAGGTACCGCTGGATCGTGGCGCTGCCCCTAGCGTTCGCGTCGGTCGTCACGATCTCGGCCTCGTTCCTGAAGATCTTCTCGCCGGTCCCGGCCATCGGGTACTTCGCCCAGAACGCCGCGTTCCGACAGGCGCTCGCCGACGGCGAGACGAGCTTCGGCACCGCCCCGACCGTCGAGGCGATGAACGCCGTCGTGCGCAACACCATGGTGCAGGGCATCCTGTCGATCCTCTTCGTCACCCTCGCGATCATCGTGATCATCACGGCGATCGTCGCCACGATCAAGGCCGCCCGTCGCGGAGCCGACGACAGCAGCGAAGACGCGGCCGTGCCGTCGAAGATCTTCGCCCCCGCCTCGCTCATGGCGACGCCGGCGGAGAAGGAGATCCAGGAGCAGTGGGACGCGCTGCCCGCAAAACCGAGGAGGGGTGGCCACTGATGGGCGTCGTCGACCTCGCGCGGGGAGTGCGCTGGTACGTTCGCGGGCTCATGGGGGAGGACGCCTACGACAAGTACCTCGCGCACGTGCAGGGGGAGCACGGCGGTGCGGTGCCGGTGATGACCGAGCGCGAGTTCTGGCGCGACAGGACCGACCGCCAGGACACGAGCCCCCAGGGGCGTTGCTGCTGAGCGGAATCGCTGGTTGAGTAGGCGGCAAACCGACGAAAGGCGATCGACGTGTCATTCCAGGCCTATCTCGACACCATCGAAGACAAGACGGGGCTCACCCCGCGGCAGCTCGTCGAGATCGCCGAGAAGAGGGGGCTCGCCGGCGACGACGTGAAGGCCGGCGAGATCCTCGAGTGGCTCAAAGCCGACTACGGGCTCGGTCGCGGGCACGGGATGGCGCTGGTGCACGTCATCAAGAAGGGCGACCAGATCGACGCCAAGCACGTCGGCACGACCGGTGTGCATCGCGACGACTCCGACACGCTGTGGCTCGATGGCAAGGCGAGCAAGCCGGCGTAGCGGCCGCCCGTTGCGACTCAGCCGCGAGGCCACTCGCTGTCGAGGATGGCGTAGATGTCGGTGTCGCCCCAGGCGCCCTTGAAGAACAGCTCGTCGACGAAGTGCGCCTCGTGGCGCATCCCGAGGCGGCGGCACAGGGCGGCGGATGCCTCGTTGCGTGGGTCCAGCTCGGCGTACACGCGGTGCACCCCCGCCTCCGTGAACGCGAGATCCAGCAGGGCCGAGGCGGCCTCCGCGGCGTATCCCAGACCATGAACATCGGGGTGGAGCGCCCAGCCGATCGTGGCCTGGCCGTTCACCGCGCTCTTGAGCTGCATGTCGACATCGCCGACGACCCTCGCCGGGGCATCCGCCGTCTCCCGCAGTTCGATCGCGAGCACGAGCAGGTCGCCGTCTACGTTCAGACCCGTCGCCGTCTCGCGGGATCGCAGCCGTTTCTCGGCCTCCTGCCGCGTGATCGGACCGTGCAGCAGGAACCGCGTGACGTCGTCGCGGGAGTAGTAGGCGAGGTAGTCGTCGATGTCGGCGACGGCGTACGGGCGCAGAACGAGACGCGACGTCGAGATCGGCGACTCCAACCGGTAGGCGACCGGCCGCGGCTCAGCCGGCGAGTTCGTCATCCTCGGCGGCGAGCAGAGGGCGCACGGTCGCGGCGCCGGGGCCCACGCCATAGAGGGCGTCGAGCGCCGCCGCGAACTCGTCGGCACGACCCTCGCGGGCCAGCTCGCGAGCGCGCACCGACGGGCCGTGCAGCAGCACGCCGGCGAGGTGACGCAGCGCGGCCACGGTCTCGGTGCTGTCGCCGGATCGGCGCTCGACGCGCTCGATCTCGCCGTCGAGCAGGTCGAAGATGTGCGAGCGGAAGGCCACGATCGCCGGTTCCACGGTCGCGGCGGAGGTGAACGAGGCGGCGGCGTCGCCGATGAGGGCGCGGGCGTCTGTGGCGGCGGTGAGCGCCTCGACCGGGGCGTGCTTGCTGATGAGGTCGAGGTCGAGCAGCTCCACGCCGGGCATCAGGGCGACGGCGGGGTCGACGTTGCGGGGGAGGCCCAGGTCGATGACGAGACGGCGGGTGTCGTCGGTGACGTCTGTCGTCGACACGGCCATCGTCGAGGTACAGGTGACCACGACGTCCGAGGCCGCGATGGCCGAGGGGAGCGAGGTCTCGAAGGCGATGCCGTACTTCGCCGCGAACTTCGCGGCGCGCCCGCTCGGCGAGAAGACGCGCACGTCGACGGCGCCGCGGTCGCGAAGGGCGGCGAGGGTCGTCGCGGCGTACTGGCCGGTGCCGACGAGCAGCACGCGGGTCTGCGACCAGTCGGTCACGCGGCTCGATGCGAGCTCGAGAGCGAGGCGCACGAGCGATCGGCCTGCCCCGCCGAGCGAGGTGTGGTTCTTGACGTCGCGCGAGGTGCGTGCAGCGTTCTGGAAGAGGGTGTCGAGCGTCGACGACGCGGTGCCCGACGCACGGGCCGCCTCGAGCGCGCGCCCCACCTGCCCGGAGATCTCGTCTTCGCCGACGACGACCGACTCGAGCCCGGCGGTCACCGAGAACAGGTGGCCGGCCACGGCGTCGCCCGTGATGACCTTCACCGAGCGGCGCAGCTCGTCGGGCAGCACCCCGCTCGCGTAGCTCATGGCGTCGATGGTCGACTGCACCGCCACGGCGGTCGCTCCGGTGAGCGGCTCGTCGATGTCGAGATAGGCCTCGAACCGGTTGCAGGTGGCGAGCACGACGGCGCCGGTGACGAACGCACTGCCGCTGACCAGGCTCGACGCGGCGGCGGGCGCGCCGATGGACAGCTTCTCGAGCAGATCGAAGCTGGCATTCTGATGGTTAGCGGTCAGGCAGAGAAGCACAATCTAATGTTAACTCCGTGACCCTGCCAGATAACCATCCCCTCGTCGACGGCCGCACGGCCGATGCTCCGCTGATTCGCGCGTACCGCGGGGAACGCCAGGCCACCCCGCCCGTGTGGTTCATGCGCCAGGCGGGCCGATCGCTGCCGGAATACCGGGAACTCCGCGTCGGACACGCGATGCTCGACGCCTGCCTCACTCCCGAGCTGTCGAGCGAGATCACGCTCCAGCCGGTGCGCCGTCACGGCGTCGACGCCGCGATCTTCTTCAGCGACATCGTGATTCCCATCAAACTCGCAGGTGTCGACGTCGAGATCGTGCCGGGTCGCGGCCCCGTGCTGGCCAACCCGATCAGGAGCGTCGCGGATGTCGCGGCTCTGCGCCCTCTCGACCCGGCCGCTCTCGCGCCGATCATCGAGGGCGTGGCGCGCACCGTCGCCGAGCTCGGCTCCACCCCGCTCATCGGCTTCGCCGGCGCCCCGTTCACCCTCGCCTCCTACCTCGTCGAGGGCGGCCCCTCGAAAGACCAGTTGCGCGCCCGCACCATGATGTACAGCGAGCCGCACGCCTGGGCGACACTGCTCAACTGGTGCGCCGACGTGAGCGGTGCCTTCCTCGAGGCGCAGGTGCTCGCCGGGGCGTCCGCCGTCCAGCTCTTCGACTCCTGGGTCGGCTCGCTCAGCGAGCAGCAGTACGTGCGCCGGGTCGCGCCGCACTCCAAGCGCGCGCTCTCCCACCTGCGCGGATACGACGTGCCCAAGGTGCACTTCGGGGTCGGCAGCGGCGAGGTGCTCGCGGCGATGCGCGACATCGGCGCCGACGCGATGGGCGTCGACTGGCGCATCCCGCTCGACGAGGCCAACCGCCGACTGGGCGGGACGGTGCCCCTCCAGGGCAACCTCGACCCCGCGCTGCTCGGTGCCCCGGCGCACATCCTCGAGGCGCACGTCAACGACGTTATCGACCGCGGACGGGTCGCCCCCGCGCACGTGCTCAACCTGGGCCACGGCGTTCCCCCGGAGACCGACCCCGACGTGCTCACCCGCATCGTGGAGCAGGTCCACGCCGGATGAGCGATGTCGTAGTCGTCGGCGGCGGCATCGCGGGGCTCGTGATCGCCCGCACGCTGCTGATCGATGGATTCAGCGTCATCGTGCTCGAGGCGTCCGACCGGCTCGGCGGCAACGTCTCCCGCCACGTGGTCGGCGGGATCAGCCTCGACTCGGGCGCAGAGAGCTTCGCGACCCGCGGCGGAACCGTCGAGGCGCTCGTGCGCGACCTCGGTCTCGGCGACGAGATCGTGCTGCCGAACCCTGCGGGCGCGTGGCTGCAGCCCGCCGCAGGCCCCGCCGTTCCGCTGCCGGCGACGAGCCTGCTCGGCATCCCGGGATCGCCCGTCGCCGAAGACGTGATCGCGGTGCTCGGGACCAGCGCGGCCCTGCGCGCGTTCGCCCGCGACGCGATGCTCCCGGGCACGGCGGGCGCCAAGTCGGCCACGCTGGGCGAGCTGGTGCGCCGGCGCATGGGCGACGACGTGCTCGACAAGCTCGTCGCACCGGTGGTGCACGGCGTGCACTCCGCCTCGCCCGACGACCTCGAACTCGACCGGGTTGCACCGCACCTACGCGCGGCCCTACGCCGCGAGGGCTCCCTCGCCCGGGCCGTACGCTCGCTGCGCGTCGCCGCCCCCGCCGGCAGCGCGGTGGCCGGAATCCGCGGCGGGGTCGCCCGCATCGTCGACGAACTCGTCGCCGACCTGCAGCGCTTCGGCGCTGACGTGCGCCTGAACACCCGCGCGAGCGCCGTCACCGTGGGAAGCGTGACCATCGACGACGACGTCCTCGGCGGACACATCGTCGTCGCGGCTCCCGGTCTGCTGCCCTCCGACGGATCGCCGCCCCGGATCGTGACCCTCGCCACACTCGTGGTCGATGTGCCGGCGCTCGACGCGGCCCCGCGCGGAACCGGGGTCCTCGTCGCCAACGGGGCCGACGGCATCCGCGCCCGCGCCCTCACGCACGCGACCGCGAAGTGGCCGTGGCTCGCCGAGCGGGCCGATGGCAAGCACGTGCTGCGCCTGTCGTACGGCGACGAGCCCCAGAATCTGGCCGAGACGGCGAGAGCGGATGCCGCTGCCCTCCTGGGTGTCGAGATCGCCCCAGACGCCGTGCTCGACTTCGCCCGCGTGCAGTGGTCGCGCACCACGGCCACCGAGGAGGCGCCCGACGGCATAACCGCCGTGGGAGAGGCTATCGCCGGCACGGGCCTCGCAAATATCATTGGGCACTCGCTCGCACAAGCGCACAACGTGCTTAATGGCCGTTCGGAGTAGCGAGCTACGCTGGAACAACATTCACGAACGAAAACGGAGAGAACCATGAAAGGCAAGATCCTTTTGGTCGTCGGCATCGGAGTCGGCTACGTACTTGGTGCTCGAGCGGGGCGTGAGCGTTACGAAGACATCAAGCGCGCGGCGGGCAAGCTCTGGAACGACCCGCGCGTGCAGCGCCAGTTCGACGAGGCCGAGGGCTTCGTCAAAGACAAGGCCCCCGAGGTAGCCGGCATGCTCGCGACCGGTGCGAAGAAGGTCGCGTCGCAGGTATCGGGCAAGAAGTCGGCGTCGCCGTCTCGCAAGTCAGCAGTCAACCCGACTGCGACGAAGACGAACTCGACAAAGTAAGCGGGCCGGGCAATGAGCGAGAAAGATCTACCCAAGCGGTCGCTGTTCAAGCTCATCGGCGACCTTCCCGGCTACCTCGTCGACCTCCTGCGGAGTGAACTCGAACTGCTCAAGGCCGAGCTGGTCGAGAAGGCGAAGCACGCCGGCATCGGCATCGGACTGGTCGCAGCCGGCGCGTTCTTCGGGTTCTTCACCTTCGCCGTGCTGCTCACCGCCGCCATCCTCGGTATCGCGACGGCGCTGCCCGCCTGGCTGGCCGCGCTCATCGTCGGCGGGGCGCTGCTGATCATCACCGCGATCCTGGTGCTGATCGGCGTCAAGCAGCTGAAAGAGGGCACTCCGCCCGTTCCCACCGAGACAATCGCCAGCGTGAAACAAGACGTCAATGCCATCAAGGGCATCGGAAAGCGGGACTAGCATGACCGACTCCATCGAAAACCGGATCGCCGAACAGCGCGCTCACCTCGAGAGCACGCTCGACGAGATCGAGAACAAGCTCAACGTGCCGAAGCAGTTCAACCGCTACGCCGACAAGGCCAAGTCGTCGTACGACGAGAACCCGGTTCCGTGGATCGTGGGCGCGACGGCCGTCGCGATTTCGATCGTCGGAATCGTAGCCTGGGCGATCTTCAGCGACGACGAATAACTCTCGATTCGCGCCTCCCCCGAGACAGGGGGAGGATAGAGGTATGAGCCACAGCTCGCCTAGTCAGCAGACCCAGTCCACAGTTCCCGAAGACACCACCCTGGGGTACACCCTCTGGTCGGTACTCCGCCGCGACCCCGCCCGACCGGCGGGCGACGGCGGTCTCGAAACGGCCGTCGCCGTCCTCGAGGCCGCGGGTGTCACCGTGCGCGGCTTCTACGACGTGTCGTCGGTGCGCGCCGACGCCGATCTGATGATCTGGCTGCACGGCGACAACCCGCAGACGCTGCAGTGGGCGCTGCGCGAGCTTCGCCGCACGGCGTCGCTGTCGACGCTCCTCCCCGTCTGGAATGCCATGGGCGTGCACCGCGACGCGGAATTCACCAACAACCACCTGCCGGCGTTCATGCGCGGCAAGGAACCGGCCGCCTGGCTGACGGTCTACCCGTTCGTGCGCAGCTACGACTGGTACCTGCTCCCCGAGGACGAGCGCAAGAAGATGCTCGGCGACCACGGACGCAAGGGCAGCCAGTACCCGCAGGTCCTCGCCAACACGGTCGCGAGCTTCGCGCTCGGCGACTACGAGTGGATCCTCGCCCTCGAGGCGCCCGAGCTGGTCGACCTGGTCGATCTCATGCGCCACCTGCGCAACACCGAGGCCCGGCGCCACGTGCGCGAAGAGGTCCCGTTCTACACCGGACGCCGCATCGAGATCGCGGAGATTGCGGAGGTCCTCTCGTGACGATTACCAATGGCGGCTTCGAGTCGTCCTCCACCTCCGCCGTCGTGCGGAACGCAGCATCCGCCTCAGCAGCCTCCGGCGCCGAGCACGTCACCGAGCCCGTCGCCTACGACGCGATCCTGCTCGCCAGCTTCGGCGGCCCCGAGGGCCAGGACGACGTGATCCCGTTCCTGCGCAACGTGACCCGCGGCCGCGGCATCCCCGAGGAGCGCCTCGAGGAGGTCGCGCACCACTACCGCGCGTTCGGCGGCGTGAGCCCCATCAACGACCAGAATCGCGAGCTCAAGGCGGCCCTCGAGGCCGAGCTCGAGCGCCGCGGCATCGACCTGCCCGTGCTCTGGGGCAACCGCAACTGGGATCCCTACCTTCGCGACGCGCTGACCGAGGCGAGCGAACGCGGCTTCACCAAGCTCATCGCCATCGGCACGAGCGCCTACAGCTCGTACTCGAGCTGCCGCCAGTACCGCGAGGACTACGCGATCGCGCTCGAGGAGACCGGCCTGGGCGATGTCATCGCGATCGACAAGGTGCGCCAGTTCTTCGACCACCCCGGCTTCGTCGAACCCTTTATCGAGGGCGTGCGTCAGGGCCTCGCGGATGTCGCGGCGAAGGGCATCCCGCTCGAGCAGACGCACGTGCTCTTCTCCACCCACAGCATCCCGTCGACCGACGCCGCCAAGAGCGGACCGGCGTCGCGCGGCTTCGGCGAGGGCGGCGCGTACGCCGCCCAGCACCTCGCGGTGGCCGAGGTCGTCATCGCGGCGCAGGATGCGGCACCAGCCTGGAGCCTCGTCTACCAGTCGCGCTCCGGCCCGCCGAGCATGCCGTGGCTCGAGCCCGACATCAACGACTCCATCACCGAACTCGCCGGCAAGGGCGTCAAGGCCGTCGTCATCGTGCCGCTCGGATTCGTGTCCGACCACATGGAGGTCAAGTGGGACCTCGACACCGAGGCGATGGAGACCAGTGCCGAGCACGACGTCTTCGCCGTGCGCGTGCCGACCCCCGGCGTGCACGCCGCCTACGTCAGCGGACTCATCGACCTCGTGCTCGAACGCCGCGACGGAGTGCCCGTCGCCGAGCGCCCCTCGCTCACCGAGCTCGGCCCCTGGTACGACGTCTGCCGCCCCGGCTGCTGTGAGAACGTGCGCCTCGGCTTCAAGCCCGCGCTGGCCGGAGTCGTGCCGTGACGCCCACAGTCATCAAGATCGGCACGCGCGGCAGCGCGCTCGCCGTGGCCCAGACCCAGACGATCGCGAGCTCGCTCACCGCGAAGACCGGCGTCGCGGTGGAGATCGTCACCGTGAAGACCGAGGGCGACACGTCGACGGAGTCGCTGGCGAGCCTCGGCGGCACCGGAGTGTTCGCCGGCGCCCTGCGCGAGGCCCTCGTGGCCGGCCGTGTCGACGTCGTCGTGCACTCGCTCAAAGACCTGCCGACCGGCGTCTACCCCGGACTCGCCATCGGCGCGATCCCCAAGCGCGTCGACCCGCGCGATGCTCTCTGCGCCCGTGACGGGCTGACGATGGACGAACTCCCCGAGGGCGCCCGCGTGGGCACCGGATCGCCGCGCCGCGCCGCGCAGCTGCGGTCACGCCGCCCCGACATCGAGGTCGTCGACATCCGCGGCAACGTCGACACCCGCCTCGCTCACGTCGCCGAGGGCCGACTCGACGCCGTCGTTCTCGCCGCGGCCGGTCTCGACCGCCTGGGCCGCCTCGGAGCGGTCACCGAGTTCCTCGGCCTCGACGGCTGGCCCACCGCGCCCGGCCAGGGCGCGCTCGCGCTCGAGGTGCGCGCCGGCGAGGAGAAGCTCGTCGCCGCCCTGAACCACAACCCCACGCGCACCATCGTCGAGGCCGAGCGGCACGTGCTCGCGATCCTCGAGGCGGGCTGCGCCGCACCGATCGGCGCGCACGGCCAGATCGACGACGGGCTGCTGTTCCTCGACGCCCGGGTCTACAGCCCCGACGGCACCGAGAAGCTGACGAGCTCGCACGCGCTCTATGTCGCCGACACGCCGCATCCGTCGCTCGAAGTCGCCGAACGCGTCGCCGCCGAGCTGCTCGAGAACGGCGCGGCGCGCTTCGCCCCGGTCGGGGGCGCACAGTGACCAGGGCGAAACCGCTCGCCGGCTGGCGCGTGCTCGTTCCCCGCGGCGGGCGCTGGGGCGACACCGTCGCCGCAACGCTGCGCGGCTACGGCGCCGTTCCGGTGATTGCGCCGCTCATCAACTTCGCGAGCGCCGACGACCCGCAGACCCTCGCCAACGCCCTGTACGAGCTACAGGACGGCCAGTTCGACTGGCTCGTCGTGACCAGCGCGACGACGGTCGACGTTCTCGCCGGGCAGAGCGTCATCGTGCCGTCGAACACCAAGATCGCCGCCGTCGGCGAGACGACCGCCGCCGCGCTCGCCGTCGCGGGCTATGACGTCGCGTTCATCCCCGAAGGCGACAACTCCGCGCGCGGCCTGCTCAAGGAGTGGCCGGTCGCAGAGATCACCGGGCGCGTGCTCATCCCGCAGTCCGACATCGCCGAACCCACACTCGTCAGCGGACTCGCCGAGCTGGGTCTCGACGTGCAGTTCGTCTCCGCGTATCGCACCGTCGGCGTGCCGATCGCCGAGCACGTCGCCGCAGACGTCGCGTCCGGACGCATCGGCGCGGTGCTCGTGACCTCGGGCAGCGTAGCGCGCCAGGTCGCCAAGCAGCTCTCGCCGCTTCCCGAGGGCACCATCGTGGCCTGCATCGGTCCGCGCACCGCGTTCGACGCCCGCGCGGCCGGGCTGGGGGTCGACGTCATCGCAGAGTCCCGCTCCGCCGACGCCCTCGTCGACGCGCTCGTCGAGTTCGTCGCGAACCGTTCGGGCGAGGCATCCGGAGAAGAACAGTGACAGAACGCAGCATCCGTCCCCGTCGTCTGCGCACCTCGCCGGCCATGCGCCGCCTCGTCGCCGAGACGCGGCTGCACCCCGCCGATCTGGTGCTGCCGATGTTCGTGCGCGAGGGCATCAGCGAGCCGGTCGCGATCGGCTCGATGCCGGGCGTCGTGCACCACACGCTCGACAGCCTGCCGCGCGCGGTCGAGGCCGCGGCCGAGGCCGGAATCGGCGGCGTGATGCTCTTCGGAGTGCCGCTCGAGAAAGACGCCATCGGCTCGGGCGCGACCGACCCGAACGGCATCCTCAACGTCGGGACGCGGGTCGCCGTCGACGCGGCGGGCGGAGCGCTCGTCGTGCAGACCGACCTGTGCCTCGACGAGTTCACCGACCACGGGCACTGCGGGGTGCTGGACGCGCTCGGCCGGGTCGACAACGACGCCAGCCTCGAGCGCTACCGCGAGATGGCGCTGGTTCAGGCGGCCTCCGGCTCGCAGATGCTCGGCCTGAGCGGAATGATGGACGGCCAGACCGCGGCAGTGCGCGAGGCGCTCGAGGGCGCCGGGTTCATCGACACCGCGATCCTCGCCTACGCGGCCAAATACGCCTCGGCGTTCTACGGGCCGTTCCGCGAGGCGGTCAACTCGTCGCTCGTCGGCGATCGCCGCACCTACCAGATGGACCCCGCCAACCGCCGCGAGGGCATGCTCGAGGTCGACCTCGACATCGCCGAGGGCGCCGACGTCGTCATGGTGAAGCCGGCCGGCAGCTACCTCGACGTGCTCGCTGACGTCGCGGCCACCTCCACCGTGCCGGTGTGGGCGTACCAGGTCTCGGGCGAGTTCGCCATGATCGAGGCCGCCGCAGCCAACCGCTGGATCGATCGTGAACGTGCCATCGACGAGTCGGTTCTCGCAATCAAGCGAGCCGGCGCCGACGTCGTCCTCACCTACTGGGCCGTAGAGCTCGCCGAAAGACTGAAATGACCACCAATCAAGAAGCGTTCGACCGGGCCCGCTCCGCCATCCCCGGCGGAGTGAACTCGCCCGTCCGCGCGTTCGGCTCGGTCGGCGGAACGCCCCGGTTCTTCGTGTCGGCCGCCGGTGCACACATCACCGATGTCGAGGGCCGTTCCTACGTCGACCTCGTCAACTCGTGGGGTCCCGCGATCCTCGGCCACGCGCATCCGTCGGTCGTGCAGGCCGTTCAGGATGCCGCCGCCCGCGGACTCTCGTTCGGAGCATCGACCCCCGGTGAGACCGAGCTGGCCGAGCTGATCCTCGCCCGGGTTCCGGCCGTGCGGAAGGTGCGGCTCGTGTCGACGGGCACCGAGGCGACGATGACCGCGATCCGCCTCGCCCGCGGATTCACCGGCCGCGACCTGCTCGTGAAGTTCGCCGGCCACTACCACGGTCACTCCGACGGCCTCCTGGCCGAGGCGGGCTCGGGGCTCGCCACAATGGCCATGCCCGGATCGGCCGGCGTCACCGCCGCGACCGCCGCGCAGACCCTCGTCATCCCGTACAACGACCGCGACGCGATCACCGCGGTCTTCGCGGAGTTCGGCGACCGGATCGCCGCGATCATCACCGAGGCGGCCGCCGCCAACATGGGCGTCGTAACCCCCCTGCCCGGTTTCAACGCCTTCCTCGCCGAGACCGCGCACGCCAACGGCGCGCTGCTGATCGTCGACGAGGTGCTCACCGGTTTCCGCGTCGCAACCGGCGGATGGCTCGGACTCGAGTCACTCGCCGGCGGCGACGGCTACACCCCCGACCTGGTCACCTTCGGCAAGGTCGTCGGCGGCGGCATGCCCCTCGCCGCGCTCGGCGGCCGCGCCGACATCATGGACTACCTCGCACCCCTCGGCCCGGTCTACCAGGCCGGAACGCTCAGCGGAAACCCCGTCGCCGTCGCCGCGGGCATCGCGACCCTGACCGCTGCCGACGCCTCGGTCTACGAGCGTCTGAACAGCGCCGCGGAGCTGATCTCCGACGCGACATCCGCGGCCCTCACCGCAGAGGGAGTCGCCCACACGGTGCAGCGCGCCGGCAACCTGTTCTCGTTCGCCTTCCGTTCGACGGTGCCCGAGAACTACGTCGACGTCAAGGCGCAGGAGGCCTTCCGGTACCCGGCGTTCTTCCACTCGATGCTCGACTCCGGCGTCTCGCTGCCGCCGAGCGTGTACGAGGCGTGGTTCGTGTCGGCGGCGCTCGACGACAGCGCGACCGACCGCATCCTGTCGGCGCTGCCCGGCGCGGCCCGTGCCGCGGCGGCGGCAGCGCCCGAGTAGCGGGCGCCCGGTAGTCCGACCCTGCCCCGTAGGGCTGCAGTACGGGCGTCGGGCTACAGCGCGCGCAGTAGCCCGACGCCCAGACTGTAGCCCTTCGCGAGGGGAAGGTACGGCTAGGCGAGGGCGAGCAGCAGGAACAGCACCGCGAGCAGCGGGAACGCGCCCTGCGTGATGGCGGCGCGGGCGAGCCTGCGGTTCGAGAGGATGAGCACCGACGCCGCCGCGAGCATGCTGCCGGTGGCGAAGAGCGTGATGGCGTACCCGGCCTCGGTCACGCCGGTGGCGAGCAGCACGACGCCGAGCGCCGCGCCCGCGCCGAGGAACAGGTTGTAGAACCCCTGGTTGTACGCCATCGGGCGCACCACGTCCGCGTCGGCCTGTGAGGTCACGCCGAACCGCTTCCACACTGCCGGCTTGCTCCAGTTGATGCTCTCGAAGCGGAAGATGACGACGTGCAGCACCGCGGCGAGCACCGCGAAGACCGAGCCGATGATGAGGAAGACGGGGTTCATCAGGTCAGTTTCGCACGTCGACGACAGTGCGACCGCGAACCTCGCCCGCCATGATCCGCTCGGCCACGCCTATCGCGCCGTCCAGGCCGACGGATGTCGTGAGCGAGTCGAGCAGGTCCGGGTCGAGGTCTTCGGCGAGCCGCTGCCACGCCTCGAGGCGAAGCGGCAGCGGGCAGTAGACCGAGTTGATCCCGACGAGCGAGACGCCGCGCAGGATGAACGGCATCACGGTCGTGGGCAGGTCGCCGCCCTGGGCGAGCCCGCAGCTGGCGACCACGCCGCCGTAGTTCGTCTGCGCGAGCACGTTGGCCAGGGTGTGGCTGCCCACCGAGTCGATCGCGGCGGCCCAGCGCTGCGACTGCAGCGGCTTGCCCGGCTCGGAGAGCGTCGCCCTGTCGATCACGTCGGTCGCGCCGAGCGAGCGCAGGTAGCCGTGCTCCGACTCGCGACCGGTCGAGGCGGTCACGCGGTAGCCGAGACGGGAGAGCAGCGCGATGGCGATGGAGCCGACACCGCCGGATGCCCCGGTGACGAGCACTTCACCGCCGTCGGCGGGCCGCGACGACTTCTCGATCGCGAGCACGGAGAGCATGGCGGTGAAGCCGGCCGTGCCGATCGCGGCGGCCCGCGCGGGCGAGAGGCCGTCGGGCAGCGGCACGAGCCACTCGGCCTTCACCCGAGCCCGCTCGGAGAGGCCGCCCGGGTGGTTCTCGCCGATGCCGAACCCGTTGACGATGACGCGGTCGCCGACGCTCGCTGAGCCTGTCGAGGCGCGCCCTTCGACAGGCTCAGGGGCCGCGGTCACGACCCCCACGAGGTCGATCCCCGCGATCATCCGCTCGGCCTTGATCACGCCCGGCCGCCCCGTGAGCGCGAGGCCGTCCTTGAAATTGATGCTCGAGTACTCGACGTCTATCGCGACGTCGCCCTCGCCGAGCGAGGCATCCGTCACGTCTGTTCGGAGTTCGGCGCTGGCGGGGGAGTCTGTGGGCCGGGTGACGACGATGGCACGGAACATGCCGCCCAGCCTAAACCTCGAGCGACGGCGCTACCCGAAGAGGATGCGCGCCTCGTCGTAGCGCGCCTGCGGCACGGTCTTCAGCTTGCCGAGGGCGTCGGCGAAGGGCACCGTGATGATGTCGGTACCGCGCAGCCCGACCATGTGGCCCCAGCGTCCGGCGATCGCGGCGTCGAGCGCCGCCATGCCGAGACGCGTCGCGAGAACACGGTCGTAGGCGCTCGGGGTCCCTCCGCGCTGGATGTGGCCGAGGGTCGTGGCGCGGGTCTCGATGCCGGTGCGCTCCTCGATGATGGGCGCGAGCAGTTCGCCGATGCCGCCGAGACGCGGGCGGCCGAAGGCGTCGAGGCCGCGCTCGCTGTGCGGGTCGTCCATCGAGTCGAGGGAGAAGCCCTCTGCGACGACGACGAGCGGCGCCCGGCCGCGGTCGTGCGCCGAGGTCACCCAGGAGATGATCTGGTCGACGCTGGTCTTCTGCTCGGGGATGAGGATGGCGTGCGCGCCGGCCGCCATGCCCGAGTGCAGGGCGATCCAGCCCACGTGCCTGCCCATGACCTCGGCGATCATGCAGCGGCCGTGGGAGTCGCCGGTCGTGCGCAGCCGGTCCATCGCGTCGGTCGCGATCTGCACGGCCGTGTCGAAGCCGAAGGTGTAGTCCGTGGCATCCAGATCGTTGTCCACGGTCTTGGGAACGCCCACGATGTTGATGCCGGCGTCTGTGAGCCGCTTGGCCGCGGCGAGCGTGCCCTCGCCGCCGATGGCGATGATCGCGTCGAGGCCGTTCTCGCGCATGACCTCGTTGATGCGCTCGACACCGCCGTTGCCGTCGAAGGGGTTGGTGCGGGAGGTGCCGAGGATCGTGCCGCCCTGCTTGTGGATGCCCTTGATCTCGTGCCGGCCGAGGGGCATGGTGTCGCCGTCGACGACGCCTTTCCAGCCGTTCTTGAATCCGACGAACTGCTCGCACTTGCCCGTCGCGATGCCGGTGTACACGATTCCGCGGATGACCGCGTTGAGGCCGGGGGCGTCGCCGCCACTCGTCAGGATGCCGATTTTCATGACTCCATCATGGTGCATCCCGCGCCGGCGCCCGGCACGCCCCGAAGCGGGGGCAGAGGTACCCATGGTCAGGCGATCCCGTATTCCAATAGGGTGTACCGACGATGTTCGCGTTTTACTCGTCTTTTCTTCCCCAACGACCCTCATAGGAGTCCCATGTCCAGCACAATTCCCGCCGCCCCCGCAACGCCTCCCGCCGCCAACGGTGCAGTCGACCCGAACAAGACCTTCGGCATCGTCGCGCTCATCGTGTCGATCTTCGCGTCGCTCATCGGCGCGATCCTCGGCATCGTCGCGTACACGAAGTCGAAGAAGGCCGGCTTCAAGAACAAGTTCGCGCTCGCCGCGATCATCGTCGGCTTCGTGCTGTTCGTGGTCCAGGTCATCGCCGTCATCGGCATCGTCGTCGCGGGCGTCGCCGCCGTGAGCAGCCTCTGCGAGGGCCAGGCTCCCGGCGTCTACGAGACCACGACCGGCACCACGGTCACCTGCCCGTAATTCGGCAGCGTTCCACGAGATGCCCCGGCCCCACGGCCGGGGCATCTCGCGTTAACCGGCGGGTTCAGGCCAGGGCGGCCGCGTGCAGAGGGCAGGCGGTCGTCGCCGCGTGCGCCTCGCACACCACGAGCTGCTCGCGGCACGAGAGGTCGCGGCAGTTCTGCATATTCTTCGTGTCGGCCCCGCAGCGGTAGCAGTGCCCGATCACCGTGGCGTCGGCGGTGAAGTCGATCGACATGCGGTTGTCGAAGACATAGAGCGAGCCCTGCCAGAGCCCGGAGTCGCCGTAGGTCTCGCCGTACTTCACGATGCCGCCGTCGAGCTGGTAGACCTCGCCGAAGCCGCGGCTGACCATGAGCGAGCTCAATACCTCGCAGCGGATGCCCCCGGTGCAGTAGGTCACGATCGGCTGGTCCTTGAGATGGTCGTACTTGCCGCTGTCGAGCTCCGCGACGAACTCGCGGGTGTTGGAGACGTTCGGAACGACGGCATCCGCGAACCGCCCGATCTCCGCCTCGAAGGCGTTGCGTCCGTCGAAGAAGGTGACCTCCTTGCGCTCGACGAGCTCGTGCAGCTGCTCGGGAGTCAGCCGGGTCCCGCCTCCGACGACGCCGTCGCGGTCGACGCGCAGCTCGCCGGGTGCGCCGAAGCTCACGATCTCGTCGCGCACCCGCACGCTCAGGCGGGGGAAGTCGTCGCCCGTTCCCTCGCTCCACTTGAAGTCGATGTCGCTGAACGGGGCGTACTCGCGGGTCTTGCGCACGTAGCGCTTCACGTCTTTGAGCTCGCCGCCCACGGTGCCGTTAATGCCGTGTTCGGAGATCAGGATGCGCCCGGTGAGGCCGAGGGACTCGCACAGGTCGCGCTGCCAGAGCCGGATCGCCTCGGGGTCGGCGAGCGGGGTGAACCCGTAAAACAGGATGATCTTCGGAACTGCCACCGTTCGAGGGTAGTCGCACACTCGCGTTAATGTGACGCGGTTACCATCGGGCCGTGCCCTCTCGTTCCTCCACCGCGCCCACCCTCGACATCAGCCTCGCCCAGGGGGTCGCGCGCGGGGTGCGCGAGCGGGGGATCGAGGCGTGGCGGGGGCTGCCGTACGCAGCGCCGCCCGTCGAGGAGCTGCGCTGGCGGGCGCCGCAACCGCCGCGGCCGTGGGAGGGGGTTCGCGACGCCCGCCGCTTCGGGCCCGTCGCGTGGCAGTCGCGCAGCGGCAACTTCATCGGCGCGGCTCGCGGCCAAGAGATGAGCGAGGACTGCCTCACGATCAACGTCTCGCGCCCGAGGGGAGGGGGCGACGGCCTGCCGGTGATGGTCTTCATCCACGGCGGCGCCTACGCGGTGGGCTCCTCGGCCGAGCACCCGCGCAACGGCGACGTGCTCGTGCGCGAGGGCGGCATCGTCTACGTGAGCTTCAACTACCGGCTGAGCGCGCTCGGCTACATCGACCTCTCCCGCTACTCGACCGCGCGGCGCCCGATCGAGTCCAACCTCGGACTGCGCGACCAGGTGGCGGCGCTGGCCTGGGTGCGCGACAACATCGCCGCGTTCGGCGGCGACCCGCACAACGTCACCGTGTTCGGCGAATCGGCCGGCGGCAACGCGGTGACCACCCTGATGGCCACACCGGCGGCCCACGGCCTCTTCGCCCGGGCGATCGCGCAGAGCGCGCCCACCAACGCGCTGTACGGGCCCGAGCTCACCTCGCGCTGGGCCGACGAGTACCTCGAGTTCCTCACCGAGCGGCTCGAGCCGTCGGGCGTCGAGTCGACGACGCCCGAAGACGCGGCGCTGATGCTCGCTCTCGCCGACCCGAGCGACCTCGTCGAGGCCGCGGTCGCCCTCACGCTGCTCACTCCCGACCGCGACCCCGGCACGATCGCGCTCTGCCCCGTGATCGACGGCGACTACCTTCCCGTGCGTCCGCTCGACGCGTTCAAAGACGGATCGGTGATGCGGGTGCCGCTCATCATCGGCACCAACGATCGAGAAGGCGCCCTCTTCACGGGACGCCTCGACATCCTCGCCACGACGCCCCCTCGCATCCGCTCGATCTTCTCGAACACCAAGAAGAAGGCACGCAAGGCGATCAAGGCGCTGTACCCGGGACTGCCGGAGAAGCGCGCGGCTGCCGACTTCGCGGGCGACTTCGCGTTCTGGTATCCGACGGTGAAGGTGGCCGAGCGGCACTCGCGGCACGCCCCGGTGCACTTCTACCGCTTCGACATCGCGCCCCGCCTGGTGCGGGCGCTCGGCTTCGACGCCACGCACGGCATCGAGCTGTTCGCGCTGTTCGACCGCATGGACGGCGTCTTCGGCCGCGCCATGGGGGTGCTGGGCGGCCGCAGGGCGTTCAAGAAGACGGGGCAGCGGATGCGCGCCCACTGGATCGAGTTCGCCCGCTCGGGCGAGGTGGCCGGGTGGCCCCGCTACGACGAGGTCGACCGCAAGACCATCATCTTCGATCGAACCGACCGGGTCGAGGCGGATCCCCGTGGGGAGCGGCGGCTCGCCTGGCAGGCGTTCGTGCCGCACGTCTAGCGAGGTGCGGCACGAACGACGGCGGGTCAGCCCGCCGGCGTCTGCGTTGGTGACGTCTGGGCCGGTGCCGGCTGACCGGCGATGACCTCTTCGATCTGCACATCGGTGAGACGCACCCACGGCGAGTTGTCCGGGTCGGTCGACGCGGCGGCGGGGCTGTCGCCCTGGTTCCACCACTTCGCCTCGAAGGCGTACTGCCCCTCGATGACGCGGGAGCCCTCGGGGTAGGTCGACGCGCCGTCCCACTCCGGGTACGTTCCGGGCGGCACCGTGGCGACGGGAACGGGGGTCTCGCCCGGCAGCACCGGGCCGACGAGGTCCCACGGGGTGTCGAACGACTCGAGAACGGGGTTGTCGGGAAGGTCTCCGCGCGTCCACCACTTGGCCGAGTACACGTTGCCGTGCCAGACGACCTTGGTGCCGAGCAGGTACGTGCCGTCGCTCGACCAGATCTGGTACGGGCTCTTCTCGGGGTCGTCGGCGACCACCGGCGCGAGCGCCTCGTTGGTGGTGGTCACGGTGGAGGCGGCCTCGGGGCTGCCTTTCATCTTCACCGCGAGAAGGTCGGCGAAACGGGTGTCGCCCTGGATGACTCCGCTGCACGAGTCGGAGACGCGGCGGGTGTCGGCGTAGTTCGAGCCGCAGGTGATGTCGCGGTTGAGCGACCACATCGACATGCGGCCGAGCCCGTGGGCGACGACGAACTTGTTGAAGCCCTTCGCGTCGTCGAGGGTGAACACCTCGTCTTCGACGTCGTTCTGCCCGATCATCGGCGTGGCGCCGATCTTCGACCAGAGGGTGTCGCTGGTGAGGTCGATTTTCGCGCGGGAGTACAGCACGCCCAGCTGGCGGTGCGTCTGTTCGAGCGCCGACGTGGAGGCGTTGAGCATGCTCTGGCCCTCGGTACGGCTCGCGCCGTAGTCCATGGTCATCACGTTGACGCCGGCGAGGTCGACGCCCGCGTCGAGGAACGCCGCGACGGCGTCGGTGCCCGACTCGGTGAGCCCGGTGGGGGCGACAGGCAGCGTGAGCCAGACGGCGAGGTTCTTGCCCGCGGCCTCCTGGCTCTCCTGCAGTGAGGCGATGACCTCGGCGCGGCGTGTACCGGCCTCGACGTCGGCCAGGTTGCCGGCCTCGATGTCGAGGTCGATGGTCGACAGGTCGTAGCGGTCGATGACGCTCTGGTACGCCGCCTGCAGCTCGGTCTCGTCGGTGCACGACGTGGACAGCTCGTCGTTCAGCAGGCCGCCGAACGAGACGATCGGCTCGCCGCCCTGCTGCTGGAGACGGGCGATGCGGCGGTCGAGGTCGAGCGACTTGGCGGCCTCGTCCATCGTGTACGCGGAGCCCCAGCTGGGGGTGCAGTTCTCGCCGGCCTTGGCGACGATGAACGAGAGCAGCACGTTCTTGCCGGCGTCGCTCTTCGGGGTCTCGAAGGAGAACGTGGGGGTGGCGGTGACGTCGACGTAGCCGGCGAACCAGGGGTTCACCTCGGGGGTCGTGGCCGACGACCACCAACTGCGGGCGCCGATGACGCCGCCGAAGACGACGGCCGCGGTGACGACGATCGCGATGAACAGCCGGAAGATCGACAGACGCCGCGTCTTGACGGGCTTCTGCTTGGGGCCGGGGGCGGCAGGGCTGGTGAGGGCGGTCATGCGGTCACGCCCCCTTTCTGGTCGTCGGTGCGGCGGGGCGCGGTTTCTTGGTGGGGGCGGCGGAGGGCATGCCCTCGGCGTCGCCGCGGTAGAGCACGGAGCGCCAGTCGATCGGGGCGTCATCCTGCGGTGCCGTGTCGCTCGCTGCGGGCTTCTGCTTGACGGGCACGAACAGCCAGCCGGTCATCGCGATCCAGACGTCGACGATGGAGTTGCGGATGCCGATGTAGGCGACGATCGCGCTCATCGCGAGAAGGGCGTTCAGCCCGGCGAACGCGGCGTTGCCCCAGTTGCCGGCGATGACGTCGCGGGCGAGGGTGATCACCGAGAACGCGACGATGACGTAGGGGGCGACGACGTAGAGCAGGGGGGCCGCGGTGCGGTTCTTGACCTTGGGCGTGCGGGAGAACGGGATCTTCTTGACCGTGATGGCCTGCTCGATCGACTTGAACACGCCCGCGAGGTTGACGGGCAGCAGGATCAGGTTGAACCCGTAGATGCGCGCGATGTCGCTGAACCGGTAGCCGAAACGGCGGAGGTCGAATCCCATGCAGAGGAAGTACGGAACGGCGGCGAGAACGACGACGGGGCTGAGCAGCCGCGAGTCGTACGGGTACGCGAGCAGGAACACCAGGCCGAAGCTGGCCCACGCGATCGAGGTCATGTAGTTCGTGCGCAGGGCGATCTCGGTGAGCGTCACGCGCTCGCCACGGGCCCGGCGCTCGCGCACCTGGCGGATGAACTTCGGCATGATGAGGAGCCCGCCGTTCGCCCACCGACGACGCTGAACGACGAGCGATCCGAAGTCGGGCGGGGTGGCGGAGTAGCTCAGGCGCTCGGGGTAGTTGACGATCGACCAGCCGTGCGTGCCGAGGTCGACGCTCGACTCGGTGTCCTCGATGACCGTGCGGTCCTGTACGTAGCGCTTGATCTCGAATCCGCCGATGTTCTCGATCTCGACGATGTCGACGAGGGCGCCCTTGCGGATGACCGCGTTCGCGCCCACCCAGAAGGCGGCGTTGTAGTAGGACATGCCCTGGTGGAGGAGGTGCTGGATGTCGGTGGTCGCGCCGGCGAGGCGCTCGATGCGTGTGCCCGCTCCTCGGAACGACGAGTACGGCGTCTGCGTGACGGCGACGCGCGCGTTGTCCGGCTGCTCGAGGAAGTAGACGAGACGCAGGCAGTAGTCGCGCAGCAGCACCGAGTCGGCGTCGAGCGTGAGCAGGTAGTCGGAGTCGGGGATGACGAACTCTCCGGTGGGCGACGGACGCAGGACGAGACCGTTCGGGGTCTGCTCCTCGTCGTAGCTGTCGCCCATGAGGCCGATGTAGGAGTTCAGGTTCATCGCCTTGTTTGCCTCGTGCGAGAGCGAGGCGTACTTCTTGCGCTCGAAGGTGGTGATGTCGGCGTTGAAGGTCCAGTCGAGGCGGCGGTACAGCTCGGCCATGCGCTCGAGCGCCGGGGTCTCGCCCTGGTCGGCGGCCGCGGTCAGCGCCGTCCCCACGAGTGCGAGCTCTTCGCTCAGGCCGCGCAGCACCTGGTCGGCGAAGAATTCGTCGACGTGGTCTTCGATCTTCTCGGCCTCGGCCATCGTCTCGAGCCAGTCGGCGGCCCAGAAGTACTGGTACGCGAGCTGGCGAACGGCCTCGATCGACGGGCCGTCCTCGTTCATCGAGTCGAGCTCGAAGTGCATGCGGGCGTCGGCGAAGCGGGAGCGCGGCTCGGAGAGCGCCTCCATGATGTTCGCCGCGATGCCGCGGGCCTGATCGAGTTTGGCCGCCACGTCGGGGTCGGTCGGGAACGGCGGGTCGTCGACGAGCAGCACGACGCGCATCTCGGGGTACTCCTGCAGCGCGGCCGACCAGAGGGTGGAGCGGATGACGACGAGTTCCTCGCTGTAGCTCGGCACGAGCACGGTGATCGAGGAGTGGTTCTGCGCGAAGTGGCGGTCGAGCTCGGCGCGCGGCACGCGCACGTGGTCGCGGAAGCGGATGAGGGCGCCCTGACGCGCGACGAGGTACATCAGCGCCGAGAAGGTGAGGAAGGTCACGACGATGACGTACGAGACGGCCTCGGTGGTGAACCGGAAGTTCTGCGTTCCGTTGTCGATGAACTGGCGCAGGATCGTGTACACGACGTAGATCGCCCAGAAGACGACCGTCGCGACGATCGCGAGACGGCTCATGGCGATCTGGCGGTCGCTCGGTCTGACGTGGATGGTGGGAAGCGGTTCGGTGCTTCGTTCGGCGCCCCATTGCCGTTTTCGGGCAGGCGCGATTGAAGTATTTGCAGGCATTGGGGGTTCCTCGGATGAGACCAGCACGGTTCGGGTTCGCGCTTCGGGAGGCCTCGCATGCGATCCTAAACCCGAAAAGTGAAGCTCACCCGAAATAGACCGAACGTTCCCCCCTCCCAGTTAGGGGGTCACGGAGACGGCTAGGCCTAATCCGCAGCGATGCGTCGTAGGCTCGGTTCGATGGATGCAGCACCCCTCGCATATACAACCTACACTCCGCGCACGCCCGTGGATACACGGGTTACCCTCCGGCCGCTCGTGCGCGGCCGCCTCGACCCGACGATGCGCGTCGACGACTCCGGAATATGGCGCACCATGCTCACCCCGATGGGGCCGGCGACGCTCCACCTGACGACGAGGGCGGGCTCCGTCGAGGCTCGGGCGTGGGGCGACGGGGCGGAATGGGCGATCGCCGGGGTGCCCGAGCTGCTGGGCGAGGGAGACGACTGGAGCGGGCTGGATGTCTCGGGCAATCCGTTTCTCGCCGATGCGCTCCGTCGCAACCCCGGCCTGCGGCTGCTGCGCACCCGGCAGGTCTTCGAGATGCTCCTCATCGCGATCCTCGAGCAGAAGGTGACGGGCATCGAGGCCCGTCGCGGGTGGCGCACGCTCCTCACCAAGTTCGGCGACGTGCCTCCGGGTCCCGCGCCGGACGGCATGCGCGTCTTCCCGAGCGCGGAGCGCTGGCGGCGCATCCCGTCATGGGAGTGGCACACCGCGGGAGTCGGACCCCAGCGGTCCGCGACCGTCATGCGCGCGGCATCCGTCGCTTCGTCCCTGGAACGCACCCTCTCGCACGGCCGCGGCGGCCCGGAGGTCGCGGCCAAGCTGCGTTCGATCCCCGGCATCGGCGTGTGGACGGCGGCGGAGACCACGCAGCGCTCGCACGGCGACCCCGACTCGCCGAGCGTGGGCGACTACCACCTGCCCGCCGTGGTCGGCTGGGCCCTCATCGGCAAGCCGGTCGACGACGACGGGATGCTGGAGCTGCTCGAGCCGTACACCGGCCACCGCCAGCGCGTGATGCGGCTGATCGAGGCGAGCGGGTTCCGCAAGCCCGCGTTCGGCCCCCGGATGACGATCCAGGACCACCGCCGGCACTGAGCCGGCCGCCGGCCCCAGTCCCGGCTGCCAAATGAAGGAAGAACTACCGCCAAGTCACAGGTTTTCGCGGCAGGCCGGTGATCGGTCGCGAAATCTCCTTCATTCGGCAGAACTGCTCGCGGCGCCGGTCGGTCAGTGCGGGAAGATGCGATCGGGGTCGTGCGCGACGCGCACCGTGCCGAGCCGGGCGGAGGTCTCCGCAGACCAGGCCGGGGTGCCCGCGCCGCCGTTGTTCTGGAAGTTGATGTTCGACTCCTCGTTGATCCACGGTCGCAGGGCGTCGAAGATCTGGGACGCGGCATCCGGAATCAGCTTGGCGAACAGGCTCGGCTCCGGCGCCCCGATCAGCGTGAAGGTGTACTCGGCCGAGCGTCCGCCGACCGCGGACCCCTCGGGCACGTCGCTGCGCACGGCCCCGCCGAGGTGGCGCAGCTCGGCGGCGACGAAGGGGATGCGCGCGCCGGGGCCGACCGCGCCCAGCACAGCGGTGGCGAGCTCGGGGGAGCCGTGCGACAGCAGCGTGCCGTTGCTCCATGCCGGGCTCGGGCCCTCCGGGTCGTTGTGGATCAGCCCGATCTCGTCGACCGGCAGCTCGCCGATCGAGTCGATGAACACAGGAGCGAGCGAGCGCAGTGCCGCCGCGAGCCGCTTGCCCTCGCCGATGTCGCCCGGGTAGGCGAAGCGCACGCTCGCGAAGTTCTTGCCGCGCATCGGCTCGGGCACCGCGTCGATCGGCGGAAAGCGCAGCAGCGCGATGCTCGTCGTCACGGTGTCGGCGGCGGTCTGGGTGTAGTCGAGCCAGCCGCGCAGCACCTTCTCGACGTGCTGGCTTTCGAACAGCAGCGATCCCGCGTAGAGCGACGACAGCTCGACGAGCTCGAACCGCACCTGGGTGACGACGCCGAGCCCGTTCTTGCCTCCGCGCAGCGCCCAGTAGAGGTCGTCGTTCTCGGTCGGCGTCGCCTCGACGAGCTCGCCGCGGCCGGTGACGACGGTGAAGCCGCGAGCGTAGTCGGAGGAGACGCCGTGGCTGCGGCTCAGCGGTCCGAACCCGCCGCCCGTGAGGTAGCCGACGACGCCGACCTGTGTCGAGGCGCCCGCGATCGGAGCGAGGCCGTGCTGCGCGGCGGCGGAGATCACCCTGCCCCAGCGCGCGCCGGCGCCGATGGTGGCGACGCGGTTGGCCAGGTCGATCTTCACCGAGTTGAGCCGCTTCGTGCTGATCAGCATGCCGTCGGTGATGTCTGCGTGCGCGCCGTGGCCGGTGGACTGCACGTGCACGGGCAGCGCGAGCTCGCGGGCGAAGAGCACCGCCTCGACGACGTCGTCGGCGTCGGCCGCACCGACCACGACGTCCGGCGTGTTGGAGACCGCGAGGTTGTACCCGGCGACTTCGGCCGCGAACCCCTCGTCGGAGGCGGTCAGCACGGGGCCGGAGACTCGTGAACGCAGCTCGGTGATGTCGATCATGGGCCGACCATATAGCAAAGCGCACGGCCGGACAAAGGCGTGTTGCGGTGCGAGTCGGGGGCGTAGCGGGGCGGTGGAGGCTACGGATGCGACTCGAGTACGGCCATCGCGGCGTTGTGCCCGCCGAGTCCGCTCACGGCACCGCCGCGCCTCGCGCCCGAGCCGCAGAGCAGCACCCGCGCGTGCTCGGTGGCGACTCCCCAGCGGGCGGCGGGCGTCGACAGGTCGGCGTCGTCGTCGGCGAACGGCCACGACAGCGGGCCGTGGAAGATGTTGCCTCCGGGCATCCCGAGCGCCCGCTCGACGTCGAGGGTGGTCTTGGTCTCGATAGTCGGCTGGCCGGCAGCGTCGCGCAGCAGCAGCGGCTCGATCGGCTCGGCGAGCACGGAGTCGAGGCTCCCGATCGCGGCACGCTGCAGCCGTTCGCGCAGCGCTTCGTGCTCGTCGTCGGTTGCGCCGTCGACGAGACGGTGCGGCGTGTGCAGGCCGAAGACCGTGAGCGTCTGCGCGCCGCTCGCGCGCAGCTCGGGCGACAGGATGCTCGGGTCGGTCAGCGAGTGGCAGTAGATCTCGCACGGCAGCGGGTCAGGGACGCCGCCCGCAGCCGCAGCCGAGAAGGCGGTGCCGAGCTGCCTCCACGACTCGTTGATGTGGAAGGTGCCGCCGAACGCCGCCGTGGGGTCGAGCGCCGGGTCACGCAGCCGGGGCAGGCGCGAGAGCAGCATGTTGACCTTGACCTGGGCGCCCTCGGGTTTCGGTGTGGCATCCGCCGTTCCGGTCAGCCGCGCCAGCACGTGCGGCGCGACGTTGGCGAGCACCACCTCGGCGCCGACCGAGGTCTCGCGCTCGCCGTGGCGGTAGCTCACCTCGCCGTCCGGTGTGATCGCGACGACCTCGGCGCCCGTCACGATCTCGGCGCCGGCCCGCCGCGCGGCCGCCTCCAGCGCCCCGGAGACGGCCCCCATCCCGCCGACGGGCACATCCCAGTCGCCCGTTCCGTTGCCGATGACGTGATAGAGGAAGCATCGGTTGCCGGCCAGCGACTCGTCGATGTTCGGCGCGAACGTGCCGATCAGCGCGTCGGTCAGCACGACCCCGCGCACCAGGTCGTCGGTGAACGTGCGCTCGACGACCTCGCCGACGGGCCGCTCGACGAAGTCGTGCCAGATCGCGTCGTCGGCCACCGCGCGGCGTGCCTCGGCGCGGGTGAGCAGCGGCTCGGTCACCGTCGGGAAGAGCGCGCGGGCGAGGGCCCCGGTTCGCGCGTAGAACCCCGGCCATGCGGCGGCGTCGAGCCCGGCCCCGATCGAGGCGAACGAGGCAGCGGTCGCGACGGGGTCGCCGTGGTCGACGAGCAGTCCGCGGTCGGTGCCGGGCGACGGCGTATATGAGGAGTAGCGGCGCCGTTCGAGCCGGATGTCGAGACCGAGCTCGCGGATCACCCGCTTCGGCAGCAGCGACACGAGGTAGGAGTACCGCGAGAGCCTGGCCTCCACCCCCTCGAACGCCTGGGACGAGACCGCGGCGCCTCCGACCCGGTCGAGGCGTTCGAGCAGAACGACCCGGCGCCCCGCCCGCGCGAGATACGCGGCGGCGACGAGGCCGTTGTGCCCGCCGCCCACGATCACGACGTCGGCGCTCGACCTCATCGGTCGCTACCGGGTCGCGAGCCGTTCGCGGCGCTCGGCCTCTTCGACCGTCGCGGCGAGGTAGTCGGCGAGGTAGCCGATGACGATGCGCGAGCACTCGTCGATGAAGAACTCGTCGCCCTTGGGGTTCGTCATAAACGCCCGGGCGGTGAGGCTGTCGACGATCTCCACCATGATCTCGACGTGCTCGAGCAGGTCGTCGCGCGGGCTGACCTTGTAGCGGGAGATGAAGACCTCGGCCATCATGCGCGCAACGACCTTGCGGTTCGTGTCGGACTCGTCGATCAGGTGGCGGTCGATCGCGTCGCCGAGGCGCAGCCAGCGGAAGCCGGGTTCGCTGCGGTGCATCTCGCAGTAGATGTCGACGGCGTTCGCCATCGCCTCCTGCCAGGTGACGTTCTCGTCGGAGAGGATCGAGGTGGCGTTCTCGAGGAAGCGGTGCAGGTTGCGGGTGGCGAGAGCGCTGGCGATGGCCTGGAGCCCGTCGAAGTAGCGGTAGATCCCCGGGCCCGACATTCCGACGCGCTTGGCGATGAGCGAGGTCGTGAGATTGCCGTAGCCGACCTCGTCGATGAGGGCGGCCGTGGTGTCGAGGATTAGCTCGAAGCGCTGTTCGCTGCGGTCCTGCCGTGGAACCCGGCGCAGACTCGCACCTGCGATTTCGGTGCTCATGGTGAAACTCCTGCCTGATTTCCTGCAGCCAGAGTACCCGCGGCCGAGGCCGACGACGACAGGCGGGCCGCGGCCTACACGAAAGAGACCGACCGATTGAGGATGTCTCGGCAGGCGAGTATCGTTGGTCGGCCCCTGTTCGACTCCCGCACCGAAGTGAAGACCGTGCGGGTCGGCGAGCCCTCGAGCCGCACCAGTTCGACCGACGGAGTGCGCCCCGCCCAGACCAGGTCGGGCAGGATAGCCACGGCGTTGCCCGACTCGATCAGCCGGATGTGCGCCTGCAGGTCGGCCGTCTCGAATCGCACGTCGGGCTCGAACCCGTGCTGCCGGCAGAGCTGCTCGGCCCAGTGCCGGCTCGCCGTTCCGCGCGGCTCCATCACCCAGGGCAGCGACGAGGCGTCGGCGATCGAGCGGATGCCGCGTTCCGCGGGCACACCGAGGCGCAACTCGTCCTCGCACAGCCCGACCCGGTCGAGGTCGGGCTGTCGGGGTGCGGCGTGGCCCGGGTACTGCTCGGCGATGACGAGGTCGAACTCGCGGGCCCAGACCTCGAACAGCGCGTTCTCGGGCTCGCGCTGCGTGATCTCCACCCGCAGCGCGGGATACTCCGCGGCGAGCAGGGTGAGCGCCTGAGGGATGATGCCGAGCGCCGCCGACTGGAACACCGCGAGCCGCACGGTGCCGCGCACCTCGGTGAGGCTCGAGACCAGCTCCGTCTCCATCAGCTCCATCCGCTCGAGCAGCTGCGTGGTGTGGGTCACGAGCACCTCGGCCTGCGGCGTGAGCTGCACGCGCCGGCCCGACTTCGTCAGCAGCGGCACTCCGGCCTCGGTCTCGAGCAACGCGAGCTGCTGCGACACCGACGACGGGCTGTAGGAGTACGCCTCGGCGACAGCGGTGATGGTTCCGCGGATCTTCAGCTCTCGTAACAGCCGCAGTCTCTTCAGGTCGAGCACGAGCATCCATTCTTCAGGTAGAACTGAACAATATCGTACGTAAACATTCGCTTTTACTTTAGGAAGCGGCGAGGGACACTGGTGCTTTCCAGCAACCGTGACGAGGGAGGCTTATTCTCGTGAGCATGTCGATTGAGCGCCGCAACTCCGAAAGTCCCACCGACGACGTCACGGGCGCCGCGATGGTCGACGAGACCGTCGCCACGGTGCGCCGCTGGCTCACCGAGAGCGCGGGGGTGAAGACGGATGCCAGTGCCGCACGCCTCGCGGGAGTGCTCAAGGACCCCCGCGGACTCGAGTTCACGATCGGGTTCGTCGACCGGGTCGTGCGCCCGGAAGACCTCAGAGTCGCCGCCCGCAACCTCGAACAGCTGAGCCACAGGATCCCCAGGTTCCTGCCCTGGTACCTGCGCGCCGCGATCGCGCTCGGCGGCGGATTCGCCACCCTGCTGCCCTGGATCGTCGTGCCGATCGCCCGCCGGGTGCTGCGCAACATGGTCGGCCACCTGGTCATCGACGCGACCCCGAAGAGCCTCGACAAGACCCTCGCCCACCTGCGCGAGGGCGGCGTGCGCCTCAACCTCAACCTGCTCGGCGAGGCGGTGCTCGGCGAGGGAGAGGCCGACAGCCGCCTGGCCGGCACCCTCGACCTGCTCGGCCGCGACGACGTCGACTACGTGTCGATCAAGGTGTCGTCGGTCTCGAGCCAGCTCTCGATGTGGGCGTTCGACGAGACGGTCGCGCGCGTGGTCTCCCGCCTGACGCCGCTCTACGAGCTCGCCGCCGCCTCGCCGACGCCGAAGTTCATCAACCTCGACATGGAGGAGTTCCACGACCTCGACCTGACCGTCGCCGTCTTCGAGACCCTCCTCGACCAGCCGCAGCTGCGCGACCTCGAGGCCGGCATCGTGCTGCAGGCCTACCTGCCCGACGCGCTCTCCGCGCTGCAGGGGCTCACCGCGTGGGCGACCGCACGTCGCGCGACGGGCGGGGCCGGCATCAAGGTGCGCGTCGTCAAGGGCGCCAACCTCGCGATGGAGTACGTCGACGCCACCATGCACGGCTGGCCGCTCGCGACCTGGTCGAGCAAGGTCGAGACCGACACCAACTACAAGCGAGTGCTCGACTGGGCGTTCACGCCCGACCGCACCGACGCCGTGCGCATCGGCGTCGCCGGCCACAACCTGTTCGACGTCGCCTTCGCCTGGTTGCTCGCGAAGCAGCGCGGGGTGGAGAGCCGCGTCGAGTTCGAGATGCTGCTCGGCATGGCCACCGGCCAGGCCGAGGCCGTGAAGAAGGACGTCGGATCCCTCCTGCTCTACACGCCCGTGGTGCACCCCGGCGAGTTCGACTCCGCCATCAGCTACCTGATCCGCCGGCTGGAGGAGAACGCGAGCACCGAGAACTTCATGAGCGCGCTCTTCGAGCTGTCGAGCAACGAGAAGATCTTCGCGCGTGAGCAGGGCCGCTTCGTCGCGTCGATCGAGGCGCTCGACAGGCACGTGCCACTCTCCAACCGCGTGCAGAACCGCGCGAACCCCGAGGTCGAGCCGCCTCTCGAGCTCGACGAGTTCCAGAACGAGCCGGACACCGACAACTCGATCGCCGCCAACCGCGCGTGGGGTCTGCGCATCCTCGAGCGCAGCGCCACCTCGCAGCTCGGCGTCGAGACCATCTCCGATGCACGCATCGACGACCTCGACACCCTGCTCACCACCGTCGGCGCCACGGTGCACGCGGCGGCCGGGTGGCAGGCGCTCCCCGCCGAGTCCCGTGCCCGCATCCTGCACGACGCCGGCGACGTGCTCGGCGTCTTCCGGGGCCGCCTCATCGAGGTCATGGCCAGCGAGACCGGCAAGACGATCGCCGAGGGCGACGTCGAGGTGAGCGAGGCGATCGACTTCGCGCACTACTACGCGGCGCGTTCGCTCGACCTGGGCGCGGTGGCCGACGCCACCTTCGCGCCGTCGCGGCTCATCGTCGTGACGCCGCCGTGGAACTTCCCGGTCGCGATCCCCGCGGGCTCGGTGCTGGCCGCGCTCGCCTCGGGCAGCGCCGTGATCATCAAGCCGGCACCGCAGGCCCGCCGCAGCGCGGCCGTCATGATCGAGGCCCTCTGGGAGGCGGGAGTGCCGCGCGACGTGCTGCGTCTCGTCGACATCGAAGAGGGCGACCTCGGCCGTGAGCTCGTCGCGCACCCCGCCGTCGACCGCGTGATCCTCACCGGTGGCTACGAGACCGCGCAGCTGTTCCGTTCGTGGCGTCCCGACCTGCCCCTGCTCGCCGAGACCAGCGGCAAGAACGCCATCATCGTCACGCCGAGCGGCGACCTCGACCTCGCCGTCGCCGACATCGTGAAGAGCGCCTTCGGGCACGCCGGACAGAAGTGCTCGGCAGCCTCGCTCGTGGTGCTCGTCGGATCCGTCGCGAAGTCGGAGCGCTTCCGCCGCCAGCTCGTCGACGCGGTGCGCACCCTGCGCGTCGGAGTCCCCCAGAACCCGCTCAGCCAGATGGGACCGATCGTCGAGCCGGCGCACGGCAAGCTGCTGCGCGCGCTCACCTCGCTCGAACCCGGCCAGTCGTGGCTCGTGAAGCCCCGCGAACTGCCGACCGACGACCTGATCGAGGCCGGCCGGCTCTGGTCGCCCGGCGTGCGCGAGGGCGTCGCCGCCGGCAGCGAGTTCCACCTCACCGAGTACTTCGGACCGGTGCTCGGCATCATGACCGCCGCCACGCTCGACGAGGCGATCGAGCTGCAGAACGCGAGCGCATACGGCCTCACCGCGGGCATCCACTCGCTCGACGGCGACGAGGTCGCGCACTGGCTCGCCCGCGTCGACGCCGGAAACGTCTACGTCAACCGCGGCATCACGGGCGCCGTCGTGCAGCGCCAGCCCTTCGGCGGCTGGAAGCGATCCTCCGTCGGAGCCGGCACCAAGGCCGGCGGCCCGAACTACCTGATGACCCTCGGCTCCTGGGCGCCCGTCGCGGCCACTCCCGACGAAGACCTGCGTCTCGATGGACTGAGCGCTCCCGTCGCGAGCCTGATCAAGCAGGCCCAGAGCGGCCTCGAGTTCCTCGAGTTCGACTCCGTGCGCCGCGGCGCGCTGAGCGACGAGCTCGCGTGGCAGCAGGAGTTCGGCGTGAGCCGCGACGCCTCCGGGCTCGAGGTCGAGCGCAACGTGTTCCGCTACCTGCCGGTGCCGGTGACCCTGCGTCTCGCCGAGGGCAGCCCGCTCGGCGACCTCGTGCGCGTGATCGCCGCCGCGACGCGTGCCGGGTCGACGATCTCGGTCAGCTCGGCGGTGCCGCTGCCCGCGTCGCTGATGAGCCAGTTCAGCGGAGGGCTGAGCCCCGTGCGCGTCTCCGGCGTCGTCGTCGAGTCGGATGCCGCGTGGCTCGACCGTGCGGCGGCCGGCGGCATCACGACCCCGCGGGTGCGCCTGCTCGGCGGCGACGCCTCGGCGCTCGCGGAAGCCGTCGGAGGAACACCCGACCTCGCGATCTACGCCGGACCGCTCACCTCGGCCGGCCGGGTCGAGCTGTTGCCGTTCCTGCGCGAGCAGGCCGTGAGCATCACCGCGCACCGTTTCGGCAACCCCGACGCCGCGATGATCGGCCTGCGCGTCTAGCGGCCACCCGGCCGCACGGCTCGCGAACGAAGCATCCCTCGCCGCGCTACCCCCGCAGCGCCGCCGTCACCCAGTCGAGCGCCGCATCCGGCGAGACGCCGAGCTGCCGCACGCGGTCGGCGTACGCCCGAGCGGCGACCTGCGCCTGCTGCTCTGCGGCGTCGCCCTGGGCGCTCACGAACGAGCCGTTGCGTCCGCGCGTCTCGATGAAGCCGTCACGCTCGAGCTCCCGGTAGCAGCGCGCCACGGTGTTCGGGGCGAGTCCGAGGTCGTCGGCGAGGCGTCGCACGGTGGGCAGCTTGGCTCCGGCGGCGAGCTCGCCGCCGCGTACCTGTTCCATGAGCTGCAGGCGCAGCTGCTCGAACGGCGGAGTGGCGGAGCGGGGGTCGATCGAGAGCATCACGCCACATCCGCAACGAGATCGAGGTCGCTCGCCCGCAGGTCCGACCAGAGCCGGTCGACGAAGTACCGCTGCGGCCGGGTCGCGATCGAGTAGACCGCGGCGGCGAGGCCCGTCAGCGCGAAGATGGATCCGACCACCCACGACACGAGCATGGCCGCGGGGTGGGCGCTCGACTCGGCGATGCCGAAGACTCCGAACACGAGGCAGTAGGCGCCGAGCGCGAGCGGGGCCGTGACCAGGTCGCGCAAAGACGATGCTCGGATCGCGTCGTCCCAGACGAGCTCGGCCGTCGAGCCGGCGGGCTGCGACAGGTCGACGATGCGACGGCTCGCCACCTCGAACAGCGCGAGCGAGACCGCGCCGAAGATCGCGAAGAAGGCGATGGCGAACAGCGAGCCACCCGCGCCCGGTGCCGCGACGACGGTCGTGACGAGCAGCACACCCACGGCGGCGAACACGACGATCCGCGCGCCGATCAGCTCGAAGGGGGCGAGGTAGTCGCTCACCGCCACGGCGCGAGCGCGGGCGACCCTCGGCCGGTCGGGTGAGATCGTCCTGCTGCCGGTGAGCGCCGCGACGGCGGTTCCGGTGGCGACGCCGGCGAAGGTCGAACCGACGATGAACAGGCCGGTCAGCTGGCTGTCGTTGTTTACACCTACCTCGAAGTGGAAGGCGAGCGCGGCCGCCGCAGTGAAGACGAGGCCGCCGAGGCTGCCGCCGCGTGACCTGGCCATGAGCCGGGCGGCGACGGTGCGTTCGAGATGAGCCGGCAGGTCGATGCGGATGCTAGCCGCATGCCGGTGGGCGCTCCACCGTGCGCAGAACGGCACGAACGTAAGCGCGAACCCCACGATCATGCCGATCGAGATGAGAATGCTGATGAACCAGGCTCCACCGTCCATGGGTCACTCCTTCGCAGTAGTTTGTGCGTCGTTTGTACCATCGTAGCAATACAAATCGGAGTGTCAAGCGCGGGTGGCCGCCCGCGCCGCGGTCTGCGAGGCTGGAGGCATGGTCTCTCTCGCTCCACGCATCCCGCTCAACGACGGTCACTCCATCCCGCAGATCGGCCTCGGCACCTGGCCGCTCGGCGACGACGAGGTGGCGTCGGTCATCGTCGAGGCGGCCCAGCTCGGCTACCGCCACATCGACACCGCCGCGAAGTACGGCAACGAGAAGGGCGTGGGGGCGGGTATCGCCGCCACGGGCCTCGCCCGCGACGAGCTGTTCGTGACGACGAAGCTCGACGGGCAGTTCCAAGGCGATGATCGCGCCATCCGCGGTCTCGACTCCTCGCTCGACCGACTCGGCCTCGACCATGTCGACCTGCTGCTCATCCACTGGCCTCTGCCTCAGCGCGACGAGTACATCTCCACCTTCCGCACCTTCGCGAAGCTCATGGAGGAGGGGAAGACCCGCTCGATCGGAGTCTCGAACTTCAAGCCGGCGCACCTCGAGCGGCTCGTCGCCGAGACCGGCATCACCCCGGCCGTCAACCAGGTCGAGATCAACCCCTACGTGGTGCGTGCCGAGCAGCGTGCGGCGAACCATCACCTCGGCGTCGTCACCGAGTCGTGGAGCCCGCTCGCCCCGGGGACAGGGCTGTTGACGGATGCGCGCATCCTGCGTATCGCGGGAGAGCACGGGCGAACCCCGGGCCAGGTGGTGCTGCGCTGGCACGTTCAGCAGGGGCTCGTCGCCATCCCGAAGAGCCGCTCGCACGACCGCCTTGCCGACAACCTCGCGGTCTTCGACTTCGAGCTCACGGCCGACGACCTCGCCGTCATCGCGGAGTTCTCGGAGGGACCGGACGCCGGGGTCGACTCCGACGTGAGCGGCCACTGACCGAGGCCGACCGAGGGTGACCGACGTGAGCGACGACGCCGTGGTCGGTGCGATCCGCGAGCTGCTCGCGCGCGCCGTCGAACGGCTCGACGCCGCCGGGGTTCCCGACGAGGCGCTCGCGACCTTCACGACGCCGAAGCGGGTGCTGCTCGTGCAGCGCAAGCCGGTGATGCTGCCGGTGGGCCGCGTCTGGCCGCTCGGTGTTCTGCTGCTCGGTCGCGACGGCAGCCTGCGCGCGACGGGCAAGATCACCCGGGCCGTGCCCGCCGGGTATCCGGGCTACCAGTCGCCGGGGGTCGAGGTGCGACGGGGTTATCGCGCCGCCGCGCACGCCGGCAGGTTCGCCGAGGGAGACACCGTGAACTTCGACACCGAGCCGATAGACGTGGAGGCGCTGAGCGACTCCTCGTCGCCGCTGTACCTCGACGGCGGCCGCGCGCGTGTGCGGTGGAATCCGACCCACCCCGCGCAGTCGGTCGCGCTCGACTCGTACCTCGCCGACCGGGTGGGGCTGCTGGTCGACCCGCCGGGCAACTGATCTAACCGCGGGGGCTGTGCGCCTCGAGGAACTCGTACACCTCGGTGCTGTCCACTCCGGGAAACACCCCCGTCGGCATGGCCGCGAGCAACGACGACTGCAGCCGTGCGCTCGGCCACGACTGATCGCCCACTTCGCGGCGAGCCCCGCCGGCGCGCGGCGGCAGCACGAGTCATCCGGACAGCTCGAGACCTGCCGGTTGACGGTGTCGCGTCCGCGAAACCATTTGGCGTGGGCGAACGGCGTGCCGACGCTCACCGAGAACGCGCCCTGCGCCGTCGACTGAATGCTCGACGTGCACCAGTAGGTGCCCGCCGGCTTGTCGGTGTACTGGTGGTACGGGCTGAACCGGTCCTCGACGTCGAACACCTGCCGCGCGCTCCACTTGCGGCAGACGACCTGCCCCTCGACGGCGCCCAGCACGTCGGTCGGGAACGCCGCCCTGTCGTTCTCGTAGGCCTTGGAGATGGTGCCGCTCTCGTGCACCTTGAGGAAGTGCACCGGGATTCCGAGGTGCTCGGTCGCGAGGTTGGTGAAGCGGTGCGCCGCGGTCTCGTACGAGGTGGCGAAGGCGTCGCGCAGGTCTTCGACCGAGAGCTGCTTCAGCTCCTTCGCCTCTGTCAGGAAGCGCACGGCACGCGCCTCGGGGATCAGCAGCGCGGCCGCGAGGTAGTTGGTCTCGACCCGCTGCCGCAGGAAGTCGGCGTAGTCGGTGGGCTCGCGTGTTCCGAGCGCGAAGCTGGCGAGTGCCTGCAGCAGTGCCGACCGCGGGTCGTGGTCGGTGTGCACGACCGGGAGGTAGATGCGCCCGTTCTTCAGATCGGTGACGGAGCGGGTCGACGATGGCAGGTCGTTCACGTAGTGCAGCGAGAAGCCCAGGTGCGAGGCGAGGTCGGATGCCACGCGCTGCGACAGCGGACCACCCGAGTGGTCCACGGCCGCCAGCAGCTCGCTCGCGATCGCCTCGAGCTGGGGGAAGTAGTTGTTCTGCGTGCGCATCGTGCGCCGCAGCTGGGTGTTGGCGCGACGGGCCTCCTCCGGAGTCGCGGCGCGCTCGCTGTGCACGCGCTCGAGCTCGGCGTGCAGGGCGAGGATCGTGCGGATCGCGTCGTCGCTCAGCGTCTTGCGCACCGGGAGGGAGGCGAGCCCGAGACTCGCGAACAGCGGCCCACGCTGCGCGCGCTCGAGCGCGATCTCGAGCGCCGGCCGCCCCGTCGGCGCCTCGCTCGTGAGCAGCTCGTCGAGGCCCACGCCGAGCGCGCGGGCGATCGACTGCAGCTCGCTCACCTTCGGTTCGCGCTTGCCGTTCTCGATTACCGACACCTGCGAGGCGGCTCGGCCGATCGCCGCCCCGATGTCGTCGAGGGTGAGTCCGCGCATCCGGCGCAGCTGCCGCACGCGTCGGCCGATCGTCAGTGAATCGAGCATGCCTTCAGCCTGAAGGGCGTCGACGCCGGTGTCTGCCATGGCAACAGGGTGGCACGCACGCTTCTTAAGCGAAATAGAAGAAGGGCGAATCTTCTGCGGGCGGATTCGGGAATCGGCGGATGATCCGGGCGAATAGTCGAAGCAGTGACCGATTTCGAAGGAGAGACCATGAACATCCGACCCGGCGATGAGACGCAGACCGAAGTACAGCTCGAGACCTCGTGGAAGACCGACGCGCGGTGGAACGGCATCGTGCGTGACTACTCGGCGCACGACGTCGTGGCGCTGCGCGGAACGGTGCGCGAGGAGCACACCCTCGCCACCCGCGGCGCGCACACCCTGTGGAACCTGCTGCAGACCGAGGAGTGGGTGCCCGCGCTCGGTGCGCTCACCGGCAACCAGGCGGTGCAGCAGGTGCGCGCCGGTCTCAAGGCGATCTACCTGAGCGGTTGGCAGGTCGCCGCCGATGCCAACCTCTCGGGACAGACGTATCCCGACCAGAGCCTGTACCCGGCGAACTCGGTTCCCGCGGTGGTGCGGCGCATCAACAACGCGCTGCTGCGCGCCGACCAGATCGATGCTTCGACAGGCTCAGCGACCGCGGTTGCTGAGTCTGTCGAAGGGGCGACCGCGACCGACTGGCTCGCCCCCATCGTCGCCGACGCGGAGGCAGGCTTCGGCGGACCGCTCAACGCCTACGAGCTGATGCGCTCGATGATCGAGGCCGGCGCGGCGGGCGTGCACTGGGAGGACCAGCTCGCGAGCGAGAAGAAGTGCGGGCACATGGGCGGCAAGGTGCTGGTACCCACGCGGCAGCACATCCGCACCCTGAACGCGGCCCGTCTCGCGGCCGACGTCGCGGGGGTTCCCACCATCGTCATCGCCCGCACCGACTCCCTCGCCGCCGACCTCGTCACGAGCGACGTCGACGAGCGCGACCGCCCGTTCCTCACCGGCGACCGCACCGAGGAGGGATTCTTCCGCACGCGGCCCGGCATCGAGACGGTGCTCGCCCGCGGCCACGCCTACGCCCCGTACGCCGACCTGCTCTGGGTCGAGAGCGCGGAGCCCGACCTCGAGCTCGCGCGCATCTTCGCCGAGAGCATCCACCGCGAGTTCCCCGGCAAGAAGCTCGCCTACAACTGCTCGCCGTCGTTCAACTGGCGGTCGCACCTCGACGACGCGCAGATCGCGACCTTCCAGCGCGAGCTCGCCGCGATGGGCTACGCGTTCCAGTTCATCACCCTCGCCGGATTCCACGCCCTCAACCACTCCATGTACACGCTCGCCCGCGACTACTCCCAGCGGCACATGAGCGCCTACGTCGACCTGCAGGAGGCCGAGTTCGCCTCCGAGGCCGACGGCTACACCGCCACGCGTCACCAGCGCGAAGTCGGAACCGGCTACTTCGACCGCATCTCGACCGCCCTCAACCCGGGCAGCGAGACCCTCGCCCTCGTCGGCAGCACCGAGTCCCAGCAGTTTCACTAAGGAGCACAAAATGACCACACGCATCGACATCACCGGCCCCCGCGGCGACCGCTACGACGAGATCCTCACCGACGCCGCGCTCGGCTTCGTCGCCGAACTGCACGACCGGTTCAGCGGGCAGCGTCACACTCGCCTCGCCGACCGGATGCAACGCCGCTACGACTTCGGAAACGGGCGGGATTTCACCTTCCTCCCGGAGACGGCCGCCATCCGCGACGACACGACCTGGCGCGTCGCCGGCGCCGGACCCGGCCTCGACGACCGTCGCGTCGAGATCACCGGCCCGACCGACCGCAAGATGGCGGTCAACGCGCTCAACTCGGGCGCGAACGTCTGGCTCGCCGATCAGGAGGACGCCACGAGCCCGACCTGGGCGAACGTCGTCGGCGGCCAGCTCACGCTATTCGACGCGGTGCGCGGCGACCTCGAGTTCACGAGCGATACCGGCAGGCACTACGCGGTCACGGCCGAGCAGACACCCACGATCGTGATGCGCCCGCGCGGCTGGCACCTCGTCGAGAAGCACCTCCGGTACACCGACCGGGCGGGCACCGCGATGGCCGCGTCCGCGAGCCTGGTCGACTTCGGGCTGTACTTCTTCCACAACGCCCACGCCCTCGTCGAAGGCGGCCGCGGACCGTACTTCTACCTGCCGAAGCTGGAGGGGCACCTCGAGGCCCGGCTGTGGAACGACGTGTTCGCCTTCGCCGAGCAGCGGCTCGGGCTGGAGCCCGGAACGATCCGCGCCACCGTGCTGATCGAGACGATCCCCGCGGCGTTCGAGATGGACGAGATCCTCTGGGAGCTGCGCGACCACTGTGCCGGCCTGAACGCCGGGCGCTGGGACTACATCTTCTCGATCATCAAGAACTACCGCGGGCGCGGACGCTTCTACGTGCTGCCCGACCGCGCGTCGATCACCATGACGGTGCCGTTCATGCGGGCCTACACCGAGCTGCTCGTCGCCACCTGCCACAAGCGCGGCGCCCACGCCATCGGGGGCATGAGCGCGTTCATCCCGAACCGGCAGGACCCCGCCGTCACCGAGCGCGCGCTCGAGAAGGTGAGCGCCGACAAGCGCCGCGAGGCGGGCGACGGCTTCGACGGCACCTGGGTCGCGCATCCCGGGCTGATCGCGACCGCGCGCGCCGAGTTCGACGCCGTGCTCGGCGACCGTCCGAACCAGCTCGACCGGCTGCGCGACGACGTGCACGTCACGGCGGCGCAGCTGCTCGACATCCGCTCGGCGGGAGGCGTGGTCACCGACGCCGGGGTGCGCGACAACGTGTCGATCGCGGTGCGCTACATCGACAGCTGGCTGCGCGGCGTCGGCGCTGCGGCGATCGACGATCTCATGGAAGACGCCGCGACCGCCGAGATCTCACGCAGCCAGATCTGGCAGTGGATCCACACCGACACGGTCACGGCGGAAGGCACGACCATCACGAGGCAGTTCGTCGAGGGGCTGCTGGCCGAGGTCGTGGGCGGGCTGCCCCGCGGTGCGGGCGACAGGGTGGATGATGCGGCCGAGGTCTTCCGGGAGGTGGCGTTGCACGAGGAGTTCCCGACGTTCCTCACCGTCGGTGCGTACGCGCGTTACCTGGTCGAGCAGCCGGTCGTCGCCCCCGCTGGTTGAGTAAGGCCGTCTACGGCCTGTATCGAAACCGACCTTGCGCAGACCTTGGTTTCGATACGGCCGTGGGCGGCCTACTCAACCGGCGGGGTTCCTAGTCGTGCGACCGGCTGATCAGCCTCGACAGCACGATCGCGCTGCGCGTGTGGTCGACGTTCGGCGCGACGCGCACCCGCTCGAGGGCGAGCTCGAGCGAGGCGATGTCTCGCGAGCGCATGTGCACGATCGCGTCCGCGGAGCCCGTCACCGTTCCGGCATCCACCACGTCCGGAATCCCCGACAGAATGCGGCGCAGCTCGTCGGGCGCGACGGTGCCGCGGCAGAACAGCTCGACGTACGCCTCGGTCGAGAGGCCGTCGACGGCGGGGTCGACCTGGATCGTGAAGCCGCGGATGACTCCGTCTGAGACGAGGCGGTCGACCCGGCGCTTCACGGCCGACGCCGAGAGGCCGATGATGTCACCGATGTCGCCGTACCCCGCCCGTGCGTTGAGGCGGAGTTGATCGATGATGCCGTAATCGAGACTGTCCATCAGGCCACCCTAGGACGATTACGTGCTTCGTCCGACCAATAGACGGCGAAAAAGTGCGCGTTACAGCGAAAAAACGCCAGATGGTGCGTGTGACACTGGAGACATGACCCTCACCGAGCCAACTCTGAGCGCGCCCGAACCCGCCGCGAAGGCGGGACGCGTCGCCAGCAAACGCACCGTGCTGATGTGCCGCCCCGACTTCTTCACCGTCGTCTACCGGATCAACCCGTGGATGGACCCGGCCCTGCCGACCGACACGAGCCTCGCGGTGCGCCAGTGGGAGACCCTCTACAACACCTACCTCGACCTCGGCTTCGACGTGAAGCTCGTCGACCCGATCGACGGCCTGCCCGACATGGTCTACGCGGCCAACGGCGGATTCGTGCTCGACGGCATCGCCTACGGCGCGAGCTTCACCTACCCGCAGCGCCAGCCAGAGGGCCCCGCCTACATGGACTGGTTCGGCGCCAACGGCTTCGAGGTGCGCGTTCCGCAGAACATCAACGAGGGCGAGGGCGACTTCCTCCTCGTCGGAGACGCGATCCTGGCTGGCACGGGCTTCCGCAGCGCGAGCAACAGCCACGAGGAGATCGGCGAGATCTTCGGCCGCGAGGTCGTCACGCTCACCCTCGTCAACCCGAGTTTCTACCACCTCGACACGGCGATCGCCGTACTGGACCCCCAGCCCGGCTTCGAGAACCCGAACATCGCGTACCTGCCCAGCGCGTTCGACGCACCCAGCCTCGAGATCCTGCGCGCGCGCTACCCCGACGCGATCATCGTGAACGAGGACGACGCGGCCGTGCTCGGGCTGAACAGCTTCAGCGACGGCCTCAACGTGGTCATCGCCTCGCGGGCAACCGACTTCGAACGTCAGCTGCGCGAGCGCGGCTACAACCCGATCGGCGTCGACCTCTCCGAGCTGCTGCTCGGCGGCGGCGGAGTGAAGTGCTGCACGCTGGAGCTGCGCTCATGACCACGACGACCGCTTCGACAGGCTCGGCGACCGAGGGATACCTCCAGCAGGAAGACCTCCACGCCGCCCACAACTACCACCCGCTCGAGGTCGTCGTGAGCTCGGGCGAAGGCGCGTGGGTCACGGCCGTCGACGGTCGCCGCTACCTCGACTGCCTCGCGGCATACTCGGCGGTGAACTTCGGCCACGGTCATCCGGCCCTCGTCAAGGCGGCGAAAGACCAGCTCGACCGCATCACGCTCACCAGCCGCGCCTTCCACAACGACCAGCTCGGCCCGTTCGTCACCGCGCTCGCCGAACTCGCCGGCAAAGACATGGTGCTGCCGATGAACACGGGCGCCGAGGCCGTCGAGTCCGGCATCAAGGTCGCCCGCGCCTGGGGCTACCGGGTGAAGGGCGTCAAGCCGAACGAGGCGACGATCATCGTCGCCGACGGAAACTTCCATGGACGCACCACCACGATCATCAGCTTCTCGAACGACGAGCAGGCACGCGCCGACTTCGGCCCGTTCACGCCGGGCTTCGTGAGCGTGCCCTACGGCGACGCCGCGGCTCTCGAGGCGGCGATCGACGAGACGACCGTCGCGGTGCTCATCGAGCCGATCCAGGGCGAGGCCGGCATCCTCGTGCCGCCCGCAGACTACCTCCCGGCCGTGCGCGAGATCACGGAGCGCCGAAACGTGCTGTTCATCGCCGACGAGATCCAGTCGGGGCTCGGCCGCACCGGGGCGACCTTCGAGTGCGACAACGCCGGTGTCGTGCCCGACCTGTATCTGCTCGGCAAGGCTCTCGGCGGTGGCATCCTGCCCGTCTCCGCCGTGGTCGGCAACCGCGACATCCTCGGTGTGCTGCGTCCCGGCGAGCACGGCTCGACCTTCGGCGGAAACCCGCTCGCCGCGGCGGTCGGCCTCGCGGTCGTCGAGCTGCTGGCGACGGGAGAGATGCAGGAGAGGGCGCGGATGCTCGGCGACCGACTGCAGGGCGGCCTGCGTGCGCTCATCGGGCGTGGGGTCGTCGAAGTGCGCGGCGCCGGGCTGTGGGCGGGCGTCGACATCGACCCCGCTCTGGCCACGGGCCGCGAGGTCTGCGAGGCGCTCATGCTGCGCGGCGTGCTCGTCAAGGACACGCACGGGTCGACGATCCGGTTCGCCCCGCCGATCGTCGCGACGGCCGACGACCTCGACTTCGCCGTCGCACAGCTCGAGGCCGTGCTCGTGGAGCTGGCCGCGCGCTGACCCCTGCGCGCGGTGCCGCGCTGACCCTTTCTTGCAGAGGGGCAAACAATCGACGTCCAGACCCCCGCTGAACGTCGATTCTTTGCCCCTCAGTTCTGCCCGGCGAGCTGAGGGGCAAGGTTCCGACGCTAATGCGCGGCGTGAACGTCGATTGCTTGCCCCTCGGTTCTGAGCGCAGCGGCGGCGGCGTCGGGCGCGGCAACGACGGCCTCGACGCCGGGCGCGGCGGCGAACCTCGCGCGCTGCGCCGCCCAGACCAGGCCGGCGATCGCGACGCCGACGACGATGGTCCACGGGTCGAAGTCCTCGCCGAGGATCAACGCCGCCCACGCCAGCGTGAGCAGCGGCTGGACCTGCTGCAGCTGGCCGACGCGCGCGATCCCGCCACGCGCGAGTCCGCCGTACCAGGCGAAGAACCCGAGGAACTGCGAGATCACGGTGATGTAGAGCATCCCGATGACCACTCCGGTGGTGAAGTCGAAGCTCTGCGTCGCGAACACGACCGCTGCTATCGGCGCGGACACCGGCAGCACGATGACCAGCGACCACGAGATCGCGCGCGCTCCGCCCATCACCTTTGCCTGACGCCCGCCCATGGCGTAGCCGTAGCCGGCGCTGGCAGCGGCCGCGAGCATCCAGAAGTCCCCGATGCCCACGCTCAGGTCGCCGGTCTCCAGATACTGGTGCACGAGCAGGTATCCGACCAGCACCAGCACGCCGGCGCCGCTCGCCAGCCAGAAGCCCCGCGGCAGCCGCTCGCCGCCGACGAGCGCCGCGAACACGGCGGTCAGCGCGGGCAGCAGGCCGAGGATAACGGCGCTGTGCCCCGAGCCGCTCGTCGTGAGCGCGAGGGAGCTGAACAGCGGGAAGCCGATGACCACTCCGAGCGACGACAGACCGAGGTCGCGCAGGTCGGACCAGCGGGGGAGGCGCGCCCGCACGGCGAGCAGGTATCCGGCAGCGAGAACCCCGGCGGCCGCGGCCCGAAGCACCGTGACGCCGAGCGGATCGATTCCGGCGACGGCAAGCTTGTTGGCCGGCAGCGAGAAGCTGAAGGCGAGAACCCCGAGAAATCCGAGGCCGGCGCCCGGTATCCACAGGCGGGAAACGGCGCTCGCCGTTACCGGTTCCGCGTCAATAACGTTATCGTGGGCTCTCATGGATGACGATAACAGCACGCGCTCCCTGTCGCGAGCGCTGCGCGAGATCGTCGCCGCGGGCTCGCCGGGAGACCGCCTGCCCTCGGTTCGCGCCCTGCAGGACGCGCACGGCGTCTCCCCGCTCACGGTGCAGTCTGTGGTGCGCGAGCTGAGCGCGGAGGGTCTCGTCGTCGCACGCCCCGGGTCGGGCACCTTCATCGCCCGCGCGCTCGCCCCGCACGCGCTCGCCGACACCTCCTGGCAGCAGGCGGCGCTCGGCGGTCACACCCCGCACGACATCTCGAACACGCTCGCGCTTTTCACGAAACCCGCGGCGGGAGTCATCCGTCTCACAGGCGGCTATCTCGACGAGTCCCTCGTGCCGACCGCGGCGCTGTCGGCGTCGATGAACCGCGCCCTGCGCCGACCGGGCACCTGGGGGCGCTCACCGCTCGAGGGCAGCGAGAGCCTGCGGCAGTGGTTCGCCCGCGAGATAGGCGGGGTGGATGCCTCGAACGTGATCGTCACCTCTGGAGGCCAGGCCGCGCTGTCGATCGCCATCCGTGCGCTGACGCGCCCCGGCGAGGCGATCGTGCTCGAGAGCCCGAGCTACACCGGGGCGATCTCGATCTCGCGCAGCTACGGACTCGACGTCGCGCCGGTGCCGGTCGACGACCGGGGGATGCGCACCGACCTCCTTGCCGGAATCCTCGAGCGCACGAACGCGCGCGTCGTGCTCACGCAGCCGCTGTTCGCCAACCCCACCGGCACGACGATGGCGGCGGAGCGCCGTGCAGAGCTCATGCGCATCGCCGAGCGCTACTCGGTGTTCGTCATCGAAGACGACTACGCCCACGACCTCGCGATCGAGCGCGGTGCGCCGGCGTCGCTCGCCAGCAACGACCCGCACGGGCACGTCGTGCACATCCGTTCGCTCACCAAGCCGATCGCGGCGGGCCTCAGGGTCGCGGCGCTCACCGCGAAGGGCGCCGCCTACTCGCGGCTGCGCTCGGCCAAGTCGCTCGAGGACTTCTATGTCGCGGGTCCTCTGCAGGAGGCAGCAGCCGACTTCGTGAACTCGCCGGCCTGGACCACGCACCGCCGCCGGGTGTCGGCCGAGCTGGGCGTGCGCCGCGACGCGCTGGTGGCGAGCCTCGTCGACAAGCTGCCGGAGCTCGCGATCACGGTGCGTCCGCGCGGTGGGATGCACGTCTGGGCGCGCCTTCCCGACGGCTTCGACGACGTGACCGTGACCGCGGCTGCGCTCGCCGAGGGCGTGGCAGTCACCGCGGGCCGTGCCTGGTTTCCGGCCGAGCCCGACGGCGGGCACCTGCGGCTCACCTACGGGGAGACGCCCGCGCTCGAGATCCCTGAGGGGGTCGACCGGCTGGCGAGGGCGATCGCCGGGCTGCGCGGATGACCGGGCGAAAGCGCACGCCCTAGGCTGGGCGGATGCTGCTCCCTGACGCCCGAATCGCCCCGCTACGCGGAGGAACCGTGCTGCGCTGGGGCGTCCTCGCCCCCGGCCGCATCGCCCACGACTGGGTGCGCACAGTGCACGCGAACACCGACCAGCGGGTGGTCGCCGTCGCCTCGCGCACGCTCGAGCGAGCCGAGGCGTTCGCCGCGGAGCACGGCATCCCGCGCAGTTACGGCGGCTACGACGAACTCCTGGCGCATCCGGACGTCGACATCGTCTACATCGCGGCCCCGCACTCCGAGCACCGCGCCCTCGCCCTGAGGGCCATCGCGGCGGGCAAGCACGTGCTCGTCGAGAAGCCCATCGCGCTGAACGCCGCCGAGGCGCGCGAGATCGCGCAGGCCGCACGCGCCGCCGGTGTGTTCGCGATGGAGGCGATGAAGGCGCGCTTTATGCCGCAGACCGACGTTATCGCCCGCCTCCTCGACGACGGCGCGCTCGGCGAGGTGCTGTCGGTGAGCGCCGACTTCGGGGCCCGCTTCGACTACGACCCCGCGTCGCGGGCATTCGACCCGGCGCTCGGCGGAGGAGCTCTGCTCGACCTCGGCGTCTACCCGCTCTGGTTCTCGCACTTCGTGCTGGGCGCCCCGGACCGGGTGACCGCCCGCGGCTCGCTCGCCCCGACCGGGGTCGAGGATCAGGCGGCGCTCCTGCTCGATTTCGCCGGCGGGGCGCAGTCGGTCGTCACGACGAGCATGCGGGCCGAGACGCCGCAGGTCGCCGCGATCAACGGCACCGCCGGACGCATCGAGGTCGCGGGACCGTTCCACTCGCCGGGGTCGTTGCGCGTGGTCGTGGGGTCGGATGTCTCGGAGTGGCACGATTCGACCGGGCTCACCCACCGCGAGGTGCTGTGCTTCCAGGCCGCTGCCGTCGCCCGGTCGGTGGGCGATGGTCTCACCGAGTCGCCGCTGCACACCCTCGACGACGCGGTCGCGGTTCTCGCCGTGATCGACGCGGCACGGGCGCAGCTCGGGGCGCGCTGACCGGCTTCTATTGCGCTCGCCCATTGTGAGGGTGTAACCCAGAGGCCATGAGCGCAACGGACAAAGACGTCTCGCGAGACACCGGTTTCTTCGGACAGCCTCGGTCGCTGGCGACCCTCTTCGGCGTCGAGACCTGGGAGCGGTTCTCGTTCTACGGCATGCAGGGCATCCTGCTCATCTACCTCTACTACGCGGCGACGGAGGGCGGCCTCGGTCTCGACCAGGCGGGGGCCGCCGGCATCGTGGGGGCATACGGCGGCGGCGTCTACCTCTCGACGGTGCTCGGCGCGTGGGTCGCCGACCGGCTGCTCAGCAGCGAGCGCACGCTGTTCATCAGCGCGACCGTGGTGATGTGCGGCCACATCGCGCTCGCGCTCATCCCCGGGTTCGCCGGCGTCACCGTCGGTCTCATCCTGATCGCGCTCGGCAGCGGCGGGCTCAAGGCCACGGCCACCTCCATCGTCGGCACTCTCTATTCGGAGGAGGACCCGAGGCGCGACGCCGGGTTCTCTATCTACTACCTCGGAATCAACCTCGGCGCGTTCTTCGGCCCGCTGCTCACCGGTCTGCTGCAGTCGACGCTCGGGTTCCACTATGGCTTCGGACTCGCCGCCGTCGGAATGGCCATCGGCCTCACCCAGTACGCGTTCGGTCGAAAGAGGCTTCCGGATGCGGCCCGCGAGATCCCCAATCCGCTGCCCCGTCGCAGGTACCCCGCTATGGCCGCGATCGTGGTGGCCGGCATCGTCATCGTGGTGGTTCTCGTGCTGGTCGGTCTCGTCAACTCCACGAACCTCGCGCTCATCGTCATCGTCGTCACCGGATTGTCGGCGATCGCCTACTTCGTCGTGATCCTCTCCAGTCGGTCGATCACGGCCGTGGAGCGCAGCCGGGTCATCGCGTTCATCCCGCTGTTCCTCACCAGCGCCGCGTTCTGGTCGATCTACCAACAGCAGTTCACGGTGATCACGATCTACTCCGACGAGCGGCTGGACCGCAGCATCCTCGGGTGGGAGTTCCCCGTCTCGTGGGTGCAGTCGATCAACCCGATCTTCATCATCGTGCTCTCCGGAGTGTTCGCCGCCCTGTGGACAAAGCTGGGGACGAGGCAGCCGTCGACGCCGGTCAAATTCGGGCTCGGTACGCTCGGCGTCGGCGTCGGCTTCCTCCTCTTCCTGCCCTTCGTCGGAACCGGAGAGAACGGCACCCCGATCATCGCCATCGTGCTGATCCTGCTGGTTTTCACTGTTTCGGAGCTGCTGCTGTCGCCGGTCGGCCTGTCTGTGTCGACGAAGCTGGCACCCGCGAAGTTCCGCACCCAGATGGTGGCGCTGTTCTTCCTGTCGATCGCGATCGGATCGGCGGCGTCGGGCCAGTTGGCCGCCCTCTACGACCCGGAGAACGAGGTGCCGTACTTCGGTGCGCTCGGAGCCATCGCGATCGCGATCGGCGTTGTTCTCGTCGTGGCGAGCCGGCCGGTGCTGAAGCTGATGCGCGGGGTGCGGTAGGTCCTTATCCCTACCCTTATCCATACGTTTATCCACAGGCGCGGATCTGTGCACAGATCGGAGTCACTGCGGTTCGGGGACGCGGCATTCCGGTGGAATCGATGCATGACGAACGTGATCGACGGGGCAGAGCGGGGCGTGCTCGGGGCTGATTCTCCCGAGGGCGAGGCGCTCGAGGTGGCGATGCTCGCGACCTTCGACGACCTGCTGTCGACCGTCGAGTCGTCCGAGCGCATCATCGGGGCTTCGATGGCTCTGCGCGCCGCCCGGATCGACCAGCTGCGGTTGTGGAGCGAAGCCATGACCTCGACCTCTTCTTCGCCGACTGCGTCGTCGGGCGGCGCTTCTTCGGCCGGCACGCCCACGACGAGTACCGGGCCGCACGGCTGGACCGCCGCCGTTCGCGGTCGACGCGAGCTCGTCTTCGAGCTGGCCTGCGCGCTCCGCATTCCCGAGCGCACCGCCGAGCGCCTGATCTGGGAGTCGAGCCGCATCGTCCACGACCTCTCCGAGACCAACACCGCACTGCGCGATGGCGAGATCAGCTACCGCCACGCACAGGTGATGATCGACCAGACCGACACTCTGCCCGACGGGGCGAGCGCCGACTTCGAACGCGAGCTGCTGCCGTTCGCCAAAATTCTGACCGTGGCGAAGTTCGCGGCGGTCGCACGCAAGAAACGCGAGTCGCTGCATCCGGAGTCCATAACGGAACGCCACGCAGCCGCCGTCGAGGAACGTCGCGTCTGGGTCGACCCGCAACAAGACGGCATGGCCTTCCTCGGCGCCCAGCTCAGCGCAGAGGTCGCGCTCGCCGCCTACGACCGGTTGACCGAGATCGCCATGGCGCAGAAGTCCCCCGACGATGCCCGCACGCTCGCCCAGAAGCGTGTCGACGCGATGAGTGATCTGCTCCTGGACGGCGACACCTGCGCCGCGGCAGATGAAGGCGTGGCAGGCGAGGGCACCGGGCACGGCGTTCGCGCGAAGGTGCTCGTGACGGTGCCGGTGCTCACTCTGCTCGGGCGGGCAGAGACTCCGGCGAATCTCGGAGGGTACGGTCCGATCGATCCGGAGATGGCGCGTCGGCTGGCGGCGGACGCCCCTAGCTTCGCGCGCGTTCTCACCGACCCGGTGACGAGTGCGATCCTCGACTTCGACCGCACCAAGTACGCCGTGCCCGCCGATCTGCGCATGGTGCTCCGCGTTCGTGATGAGACCTGCCGCGCGCCCGGCTGCAACCGGGCGGCCGCGCGATGCGACGTCGACCACAGCGTCGACTGGGCGAACGGCGGAACGACCTGCGCCGGCAACCTCAGCCACCTCTGCGAGTTCCACCACAACCTCAAGCACCACACTCGTGTGAGGCTGCGCAACCTCGGCGACGGACGCATCGAGTGGAAGACCCCCTCCGGCCGCACGTACGTCACGCACCCCGCGAACACGGTGGGCTCGCCGCCGGGTGAGCCGACGGGTGAAGCGCCGCCGGGTGAAGCGTCGACGGGTGAGCCGCCGGGCGAAGCGCCGTCGGGTGAAGCGCCGTCGGGTGAAGCGTCGACGGGTGAGCCGCCGGGCGAAGCGAATCGGGCCGCCCCTGATCCCGGCTGGCCCGCGGCCGATCCGGCCCCGGGAGACATGCCCTTCTGACGATTTCGCGCGCTGGGGAGCGCGCTGCGGGGAGGCGGATCGGGCGGATGTCCCGCGCGGCTACAGTGGTCGCATGCCCAGCCTGATCACGCGGATGACCGCGCGCGACACCACGCAAGCGCACCGGCCATCCAGCCCGCTCGAGCTGCTGTTCGACCTCGTGTTCGTCGTCGCCATCGCGCAGGTCGCGGTGCAACTCGCCCACGCGATCGCCGAGGGGCATGTCGTGGAATCGCTGGCGCCGTACTGCATGGTGTTCTTCGCCATCTGGTGGGCGTGGATGAACTTCACCTGGTTCGCGTCCGCCTACGACACCGACGACGTTCCGTACCGCATCCTCGTGCTCGTGCAGATGGCGGGGGTGTTGATCCTGGCGGCCGACGTCCCGTCCGCGTTCTCGGGCGGCGGGTTCACCGCCGTCACGATCGGCTACCTCGTGATGCGCGTCGGACTGGTGTCGCTGTGGGTGCGGGCCGGAATCCAGCATCCGCAGGGCAGAGCCACCGCGTTCCGCTACGCCGCCGGCATCACGGTCGTGCAGATCCTCTGGGTGTCGCGTCTCGCCTTCCCCGACAGCAGCCCGTGGTGGTTCCTCGTCATCGCGCTCGCCGACCTGTCGGTGCCGCTGTGGGCGGAACGCACAGGCAAGACGGCCTGGCATCCGCACCACATCGCCGAGCGGTACGGGCTCTTCACGATCATCGTGCTCGGCGAGAGCGTGCTCGCGTCGACGCTGGGGGTGCAGGACTCGCTCGACGGCGGCGGCCTGAGCGCCGAGCTGGTCGTGATCGCTCTCGCCGGACTCACCCTGCTGTTCGTGCTGTGGTGGCTGTACTTCTCCGAGCCGGCGGGCGACGGGCTGGAACGCCGGCGCAACCTGTCCTTCGTCTGGGGCTACGGGCACTACGTCACCTTCGCGGCGCTCGCCGCGGTCGGGGCGGGGCTCGAGGTCGCGGTCGAGTCGGCCGGCCATCACACCGAGGTCACCGACCAGGTCGTGGCGTTCGCGATCGGGGTTCCGGTGGCGATATTCCTCGTGATGCTGTGGGCCGTGCACGCCCCCATCGTCGACCGGGTGGTGATCAACCCGGTCGCGATTCTCGTGAGCGCGGTCGTCATCGTGCTTCTACCGCTGAGTGCCCCCGCGATCGGAGTCGCGGGGGCACTGGTGGCGATGGTCGTGGTGCTGGTCGCTCTGCTCGCGAGCGCGCTGGTGGTCGAAGCGCGCCGCTAGAGGCCTACTTCTTCGCCGCGGCCCGCTCGCCCTCGACGATCGCCGTGATCTCCTCGGTGGAGACGCGCTCCGCGTACGCACGCTCGTCGTCGCTCATGTGGTCGTCGACGCTCATCGTCGACTCGTCGAACGGCAGTTCGCGCGACAGAACCCGCTCGACCTGGTTCTTGTCGATCTCCTTGGTCCACGTTCCGATGAGGATCGTGGCCACGGCGTTGCCGGTGAAGTTGGTGAGCGCACGCGCCTCCGACATGAACCGGTCGATGCCCACGATCACGCCCACCCCGTCGACGAGGTCGGGGCGGTGCGCCTGCAGTCCGCCGGCGAGCGTCGCGATGCCGGCGCCGGTGACCCCGGCGGCACCCTTCGACGCGATCATCATGAACAGCAGCAGCGAGATCTGCTCGCCGAGCGCGAGCGGCGTCCCCATGGCGCTGGCGATGAAGAGCGACGCCATCGTGAGGTAGATCGCGGTGCCGTCGAGGTTGAACGAGTATCCCGTGGGAACGGTGATGCCCACGACGGGCTTGGAGACGCCGAGGTGCTCCATCTTCGCGATCAGGCGGGGCAGCGCGACCTCGCTCGACGAGGTCGACACGATGAGAAGGTACTCGCGTCCGAGGTAGCGCATCATCCGGAAGATGTTCACGCCGGTGACGAGCTTGAGCAGCCCGCCCAGGATCACCACGACGAACAGCGCGCAGGTGATGTAGAAGGCGATCATGAGGGTTCCGAGGGCGACGAGCGCGCCGACACCCGTCTCGCCGACGACCGCCGCGATCGCGCCGAACGCGCCGAGAGGGGCGATCCACATGATCATCGCGAGGATGCGGAACACGAGAACCTGCAGCTGGCGGATGGCGCCCAGGATCGGCTTGCCCTTCGAGCCCATCTTCTGCAGCGCGAAGCCGACGATGAGCGCGACGAACAGGGTCTGCAGGATGCTGCCGGCGGTGAGCGACGAGAACAGCGTCTCGGGGATGATTCCGAGCAGGAAGTCGGTCGTCGACGCAGGCTCGAGGTCCGACGTGTCGTAGCTCGCCCCGCTGATGTTGAGGCCCTCGCCCGGGTGGATGATGTTTCCCACGACGAGGCCGATGCCGAGCGCGAACGTCGACATCACGATGAAGTAGCCGAGCGCGAGCCCGCCGACTTTGCCGACCGTGGCGGCCTTGGCGATCGATCCGACGCCGAGCGCGATCGTGCAGAAGATGATCGGCGCGATCATCATGCTGATCAGCGAGACGAAGCCGGTGCCGATCGGTTTGAGCCCCTTCGCGAACTCCGGGAACACGAGGCCGACGGTTATTCCCGCGGCGACGGCGATGATCACCGCGATGTAGAGCCAGTGCGTCTTGTCGATCTTCTTCTTCGGTACCGTCTGCGTCGTTGCCATCGGTCTTCCCTTGGTCTCCCGGGCCGCCACTGCTTTGTGGACGGCGCTTACGTTGGTTGCCCCAGCATCGTTCGCGCCGCCCGGGCCGGGAAGGTTGCGTTCATACTGTTCCTATGGGCCGGATGATTCGGGGCTGGAGCATCGCCGCTCGCCTCCTCGTATTGCAGGTCGCCTTCATCGCCGTGCTCACCACGATCGCCACGGTGTGGCTGTTCGTGGATGCGCGCAACGACGTCGACGCGGAGGCCGCCTCGAAGAGCCTGACCCTGGCCGCCTCGATCGCGGCCAATCCGTTCGTGGCCGAGGCCGTGGCATCCGACGATCCGAGCGCACTGCTCGAGCCGTACGCCCTCGACCTCATGCGCGAGACCGACACCGACTTCGTCACGATCATGGCGCCCGACCGCACGCGGTTCACGCACCCGGATCCCGACCAGATCGGCAAGCCGTTCCTGGGCACGGTGACCCCCGCGCTCGATGGAGAGTCGTTCACCGAGACCTACGCGGGCACCCTCGGGCCCTCCGTGCGCGCTGTCGTGCCGGTGTTCGCCGATGCCGGCACGGACGGCTCGGGCACGGATGCGCCGGGGTCGGATGCCTCGGGCACGGATGCCTCGGGGTCGAACGGCTCGGGGGAGATCGTCGCTGTCGTGGCCGCCGGGGTCACCGTCGACAACATCTCGGCTGCGCTCGCCGGTCGGCTGGCCATCGTCTTCGCGGCCGCGCTGCTCACGATCGTCGTCGGCGCGTTCGCGGCCTGGCTGCTCAGCCGCTACCTGCGACGGGTGACCTGGGGTCGCGGCGCGGAGGAGATGAGCGGCATGTTCGGCTACTACGAGGGGGTGCTGCACTCGGTGCGCGAGGGGCTGGTTCTCGTCGACGGACACGGGCGTCTGCTGCTCTATAACGATCAGGCCGCCGAGCTGCTGGGCCTGCCGTTCGAACGCTCGAGTGAGCCGGTGCCGGTCGCGAGCCTCGACCTGCCCGGTCCGCTCGGCGAGCTGCTCGCGAGCGGCGAACGCGCCGTCGACGAGGTCTACGTCACGGAGACCCACGTGCTCGTGGTCAACCAGGAGGTCACGGTCTCGCCGGAGGAGGCGCGCATCCTCGGCACCGTGACGACGCTGCGCGACCACACCGACCTGCAGAACCTGGCCGGCGAGCTGCAGACGATGCGCACGCTGTCTGACGCGTTGCGCTCGCAGACGCACGAGTTCTCCAACCGGCTGCACACCATCGTCGCGCTCATCGAGCTGGGACGCGGCGACGAGGCGATCCGCTTCGCCGCGAACGAGCTCGACGTCGGGCAGGAGCTCGCCGACTCGCTCCTCGGCTCGATGAACGAGCCGGTGCTCTCGGCGTTGCTGCTCGGCAAGTCGGCGCAGGCGGGGGAGCGCGGCATCGACCTGCGGATCGAGATCTCCGACGACCTCGGCGCGCTCGGCCTCGCCTCGAGCGACCTCGTGACGATCGTCGGCAACCTGGTGGACAACGCGATGGATGCCGTCACCCCCGACTTCGACGCGGCGGCGATCGACGCGCCCCGGGTCACCGTGGCGATCGAACGGGACGCCGGCCAGACCCTCTTCCGCGTCGAGGACAACGGCCCGGGTTTCGCCGACGTCGACCTGGCCTTCCAGCGCGGCTTCTCGACCAAGCGCGCGGGTCTCGACGGTCGCGGCATCGGTCTCGCCCTCGTCGGCCAGGCCGTGCGGCGGCTGGGCGGAGAGATCTCGGTGGTCAACGCGCCCGGGGCCGTCGTGACGGTGCGCGTGCCGGTGCCGGAGTCGGCGCGCGCGCCAGAGACTGCATCGTCGCCCCAGCCCGCGTCGGTGCCCGGGCCCGCGTCGGTGCCCGGGCCCGCGTCGTCGCCCGCGTCCCAGCAGCCCCCGCCGTCCGCGGCCCGGCAGACCGGGGCGACGTCGTGAGCGAGACGCCGATCCGGGTGCTCGTGATCGACGACGAGTCGATCACGGCCGAGGCCCACGCCGAGTACCTTCGCCGCATCCCCGGCTTCGAGGTGGCGGGTATCGCCGCGAACGGACGCGAGGCGCTCCGCCTGCTGCGCGACTCGACGGTGGGCCCGGGCCCGGGTGCGGGTGCAGGTGCGGGCACAGACGCGGGCACGGGCGCCGGCGCCGGCGGCACGGCGGCCGCCGAATCCCCGACGAGCACGATCGACCTCGTGCTGCTCGACATGAACCTCCCCGACATCCACGGGCTCGACCTGTGCCGGCGCATCCGCTCGTCGGGGCTCGAGGTCGACGTGATCGCGATCACCGCGGTGCGCGATGTCGCGGTCGTACGAGCATCCGTATCTCTCGGCATCGTGCTGTATCTCATCAAGCCGTTCACGTTCGCGACCTTCGCCGACAAGCTCGAGAACTACCGCGGATTTCGGGCGAGCCTGCACCGCACGGAGGAACTGGCGACGCAGAGCGAGGTGGATGCCTCGTTCGCGAGCCTGCGCACGCCCGGGCAGGTGCAGCTCGAGAAGGGGCTCTCGTCCGACACCCTCGAGGCCGTGATCGCCGCGGTGCGCGCCAGCCCGTCGCCGCTGTCGGCGGGCGAGGTGAGTGCCGCCCTCGAGATGGCGCGCGTCACCGCCCGCCGGTACCTCGAGCACCTCGCCGCCGTCGGACTGCTCGAACGGGCGCCGCGCTACGGCACCCCGGGCCGCCCCGAGTACGAATACCGGCCGCGCTAGGGCCGGCCGGCCGCCGCGTGCCGCTCGAGCAGCGGGCCCATCCTCGACGGGATGATCTCGGCCATCGCCAGCGCGGTGCTCGACCGGGTGACGCCGTCGATGTCGAGGATCGCGGTGGTGATCAGGTAGAGGTGCGCCGGGTCGCGCGCTACGACACGCGCCTGCAGGTCGCCGTCTCCGGTGATCGCGAGCACCTCGGTGATCTCGGGAATGCGCGCCAGCGCCTCGAAGGTCGAGTTCGTCGAGCTCTGCGAGATCGACAGGCGCAGGAACGCGGTCAGCGAGTAGCCGAGCGACGCCGGACTGACCCGCTGGCTCGGCCGGCCGAGCAGCTCGCGCTCGGCCAGCTTGCGCAGCCGCGCGTGCACGGTGTTGCGCGCGATGCCGAGGGCTCGCGAGAGTGACAGGGTCGTGGCATCCGGCTCCTCGTCGAGAGCGAGGAGGATTCGCGCGTCGGTCGCATCGAGATTGGGCATAGTGCATCGTAGCGCCGCGTATCCGTCAGCACGATGCGCACCGTGCGCAGGCGAGACGAACCGTGTTGCGCACCATGCGCACGATCCGGAAACTTGAGCCATGACCGACTTTCCCCACCTCCTCGTCTCGACCGATTCGGGCCCACGGCCCACGGTCGCGATCGTGGGAGTCGGCGCGATCGGCACCGTCGTGGCCGACGCGCTCAGCGAGCGGGCGGCCGTCACTCTGTGCCGCCGCGACTCCGTCGAGCCGATGTCGATCCAGCTGGGCACCCTCACTCATCGGGTGGATGCGGCCGTCGCCGGATCTCCCGAGGGCCTCACCCCGGTCGACTGGGTCGTCGTCACCGTCAAAGCACAGGACACCTCGGCGATCGGGCCGTGGCTCGACGCGCTCGTCGGCCCGCAGACGACCGTCGTCGTTCTGCAGAACGGCATCGGCCACGCCGAACGTGTGAGCGAGTGGGTCGCAGCGACTCAGGTGGTGCCCGGAGTCGTCTATATCGCGGCCGAGAAGGTCGGCGGCAATCTCGTGGTCTGTCGCAGACGCGGTGCCGTCGCGATCGGGGGAGCCCCCGCATCCGTGCGTTTCGCCGCCCTGTTCGGTGAGAGCGTCGACGTGCGCGTCGTCGACGACTTCGTCACCGAGTCGTGGAACAAGCTCGTGATCAACGCGGCACTCAACACCGTGACCGCGCTCACCGACAGCACGATGGAGATCACCGCCGACGCCGGCGTGCGCCCGCTCGTGCGGGCGCTTCTGGCCGAGGCCGTCGAGGTGGCCAGGGCCGAGGGCGCCGTGATGCCCGAGGGTTCCGCCGCGCTCATCCTCGACCACATGGACTCGCTCCCGCGCGCCGGCGCCACCTCGATGCTGCTCGACCGCCGTGCCGGCCGCGCCCTCGAGCACGACTACCTCACGGGCGCGGTCATCGCGGCAGCCGATCGTCACGGGCTGGCGGTACCGATGCTGCGCATGGTGCACGGGCTCATCGACGCGCTCGACCCCCGCGACCGTTCCGCCGTTCACGCGGTCTCGCTCGCCGCCTGAGCCCGGCTCGCCTAGCAACAGCTCGCCGCCTGAGCCCGGCTCGCCTAGCAACAGCTCTCCGCACAACGGCTCGGCGCACACAGCCCGCCGCGTAACGGCTCTCCGCACAACAGGGGGCGTAGTTTGGACGGGTGACAGTACTCGACGCCGACCTGCTCGCCCGCATCCGCTCCCGCGCCGCCGGGTATGACCGCGACAACGCCTTCTTCGCCGACGACCTCGACGACCTGCGCGCCGCCGGCTATCTCGAGTCCCGGCCGCTGCTCGAGGTGGCCCGCGACCAGCGGCTGCTCGCGGCCCACGCCCCGGCGACCGCGCTCGGAATCAACATGCACCTCGTGGTCGTGGGCATCGCGCGGGTGCTGCGCGAGCGCGGCGACCCGTCGCTCGACTGGATCCTCGACGACGCCGCCGCCGGAGAGCTCTTCGCGTTCGGCAACAGCGAGGCGGGCAACGACCAGGTGATGTTCGACTCGCGCACCGCGGCGGTGCCTCAGCCCGACGGCTCGTACCTGTTCACCGGCACCAAGATCTTCACCTCGCTGTCTCCGGCCTGGACACGTCTCGCGATCTTCGGACGGGACGACACGGATGCCTCGGAGCCGCGACTCGTGCACGGCGTGCTCACGCGCGACGCCCCGGGCCACCGCGCCGTCGGCGACTGGAACCCGCTCGGCATGCGCGCGACGCAGAGCTTCACGACCGTGCTCGACGGTGCACGCGTCGAGCCCTCCCGGGTCACGCGGATCCTCCCGGTCGGCCCCGTCGCCGACCCGTACATCTTCGGGCTGTTCGCCGACTTCCTGCTGCTGATCTCGTCGGTCTACGCGGGGATCGCCGACCGCGCGCTCGAGCTGGCCCTCGAGAACGTCGGGAAGCGGCGGTCGCTGAAGACCGGGCTCGCCTACTCGCAGGATCCCGACATCCGCTGGCAGCTCGCCGACGCGGCGATCGCGCTCGACTCGCTCGCGCCGCAGATCGAGGGGCTCGCCCGTGACGTCGACGAGCTGGCCGATCACGGGGCCGCGTGGTTCCGGCTGCTGGTGGGCACCAAGACCCGATCGGTGGATGTCGCGCGCTCGGTCGTCGAGACCGCCATCCGGGTGTCGGGCGGGTCGTCGTACGGCGCCGAGACCGAGCTCTCGAGGCTGTACCGCGACGCGCTCGCCGGTCTGTTCCACCCGAGCGATCCCGAGTCGGCCCACGGCACGGTGGCTACGAACCTCCTAGGCGCGCTGGAGTAGCGCCCGCGCCACTCACCCCGCCAGCACCTCCGCCCCGCGCAGCGCCCCGAACGCGGCCGACGCCGTGATCACCCCGCCCACCACCGCGATCACCCCCGCCGCGAACACCCCGTCGGTCGCGGTCAACGCCACGGGCCGCCACGTCGTGCGTGGGCTCAGTCCCAGTCCGCGGCTCTCGAGCGCGATCGCGAGCCGTTCCGCGCGACGCAGCGACACCACGAGCAGCGCGAACGCCGCCCGCCCGAAGGCGCCGAGCCCGCCTCGAGGCCGACCGCGACGATCCACGCCGGCGCGCACCGCGTGCGCGTGCCGGATCAGCTGCCACTCCCGCGGCAGCTCCTCGAGCGTGCGGTAGCCGGCGAGCACCGCATAAGTCACCCGCAGTCCTAGGCGCGCATGCTCGTGCAGGCTGGTCATGAGCCGCACGCCGTCGGTCGAGACGATGAAGCCGAGCGACAGCACCCCGATCACCAGCGTGCGCAGTCCGAGAGCGGCGCCCACCTCGAGACCCTCCTCGGTGACGCGCAGTACACCGAACCTCACGACCTCCACGCCCGGACGGCTGAGGGCGTTCACGAGAACGAGTCCCACGGCGACGCCCACGAAGGGGAGGTGTCCGAGAAGCAAGGCCCTCGGCCGGATGCCGCTGCTCGCGATCACCGCGACCAGGGCGATCACGTAGAGGGCGGCCGAGGTGAACGGGTCGAACACGAACAGCAGAGCGACCGACACCGCGAACAACAGCGCGAATTTGACCGTCGGATTGCGTCGGGCGAGCGCCGAGTCGGTCACGGTCACGACGCCACCGTCGACGGCACCGCCGCGGTCTGTCCGACCGCGGGCCGGTCGGCGGGCACCTGCTCGTCGAGCCGCAGCAGTGCACGACGCACACCGGCGTCCGAGCCCGCGTTCTGCAGCAGCCACTCGACGAGAGCCGGCAGTTCGATGCTCGCCGACTCGAGCGCGGAGGCGTCGCGCAGCACGTCGAACACCGGGCCGTCGGCGACCACCCCGCCCTCGGCGATGACGACGGCGCGGTCGGCGAGCGTCGCTACGGTGCGCAGGTCGTGGCTCGAGAACACCACGGCCGTACCATCCGTCGCCGCTGCCCGCAGGGCACTCGTCACGCCGATCGTCGCCCGGCGGTCGAGAGCGAAGGTGGGCTCGTCGGCGAGCAGCACCGCGCGCCCGTGTGCGAGCATCGCGGCCACGCTCACCCGCCGCTTCTCGCCGCCGGAGAGGCGGTGCGGATGCTGCTGCGCCAGGTGGGCGAGACCGTGGTCGTCGAGCAGGCGGGCGACCAGGGCATCCGTGGCCGGTCCCGGCGCGAGTCCGAAGCCGATCTCGCCGGCCACGGTGTGGGCCACGAACTGGTGCTCCGGATTCTGGAACACCATGCCCGGCCGGGCCCCCACGACCGTGCCCGCGGCGGGCGGCAGCAGTCCGGCGAGCGTGAGCAGCAACGTCGACTTGCCCGCGCCGTTCGCGCCGAGCAGCGCCACGATCTCGCCCGGGCGCACCTCGAGATCGACGCCGGCGAGCACGGGCGCGAACGGTTCTGGCCTGGCGTCGCGGCCCCGCCGGGGACGACGGGGCTCGCGGGTCCGGCGGGGTCGACGCTCGCGGGAGACGGCGAGCCCCGTGGCGGCGAGCACAGGCGCGGCCAGCTCCGTGGCGGCGAGCACGGGCGAGGCGATCTCGGTCGCACCGGCGAATTCGAGCAGCCCGGCGCGCACCCCGGGGGAGGAGAGCCCGGTGTGAGACGGCGCGGCCCCGGACCGCCCGCCGAACACCGCGTCGAGCTCGCTCTCGAGGGGCAGCCAGCATCCGGCGGCGATCAGGTCGCGCCCGTGCACGGAGAGCACCTCGCGGGTGGGGCCGTCGGCCGCGACCGCCCCGGCCGCATCCAGAACTATCGACCGCCCCGGCAGCGCATCGAGGCCGGCACGTCCGGCGAACTCGTCGAGCCGGTGCTCGACCAGGATCACGGCCGGGGCGTAGCGGGCGACGCTCGACGCGATCGCCGACCGCACGGCCGCCACGCCCGCGGAGTCGAGCATCGACGTCGGCTCGTCGAGCAGCAGCACGGCGGGCTCGGCGACGAGCGCTGCGGCCAGGGAGACGCGCTGCCCCTCGCCGCCCGACAGGCGCGCTGTTCGCCGCTCGCGCAGGTGCCCGACCCCCGCCGCGGCGAGGGCGGTGTCGATGCGGCCCGAGATCGCGGCCGGGTCGACTGCGCGGTTCTCGAGCGGCAGCGCGACCTCCTCCTCCACCGTCGGCAGGCAGACGCCCGACGCCGGATCCTGCGCGAGCAGCCCCACCGTGCGCGACAGCTCGACGACGGTCGTGTCACGGGTGTCGACGCCGCCGACAGTCACGGTGCCGTCGACGGTCGCCACCACGGAGTGCGGGATGACGCCGCTCACGAGCTGCAGCAGCGTCGACTTTCCCGCGCCCGAGCTGCCGAGCACGAGAACCTGCTCGCCGGGCGCCAGGTCGAGACACACGTCGCGCAGCACCGGGTCGCGCCTCCGGGTGAAGGCGACGGTGACCGCCTCGATCGAGAGCACCGCTCAGCCCTTGCGGGCGAGCTCGCGGCCGATCGCGAAGTTGTCGACCACACCGGTCTTCGCGAGGCCGTCGACGACGACCTTGGCCAGCAGCCCGCCCAGCACGATGCCCGACACGAGCTGCACGACCAGGCGCAGCAGGAACAGGTCCTGCCCGTACCAGCCGGAGCGGAACGCCGAGTAGAAGAACACGAACCCGGCGCCGCACAGGCCGGAGAGCGCGTAGACGGCCCAGCCGAAGCGTCGGTACCGGGTGAGCGCGAAGGGCAGCTCGCTGCCGGCGCCCTGGATCGCGGCGGCGACGATGAGCAGCGGGCCGACGGCCGAACCGAGAAACACCACCTCGACGATCGACGCCAGGATCTCGGCGATGACGCCCACGAACGGCTTGCGCACGATCGCCACCGCGATCGGCGCGACGATGAGCCAGCCGCCGAGCAGGAAGTGCTGGGCCAGGTCGCCGGCCGGGCCCATCAGCACCGAGAGCGCCGTCCACGCCTGCACGAGCGCCCAGTAGAGAAAGCCGAGAACCGTGCCGAGCACGGCGACGAGCACGAGGTCTTTGAGGGTGAGCCGCTTCCACATGCCGGTCACCGGCCGATCTCGTCGACGCGCACCGACGGGCTGTTGATCGAGAGCGTCACGTGACTCGTGACGTGCTGCACGGTGCGTCCTACCAGGATCCAGCCGGCCGCCACGGTGCGGATGACGTCGGCGACGTCTCCCGACAGGCGGGTGACGAAGTGTTCGGATGCCTCGAAGGTGCCCAGCTCTCGCGCGAAGTCGATCGCCGCGTAGATATCGCGCATGTGGTCGGGGGTAGTTCCGGCAGTCACCCCGTCTTCGAGGGGGTAGAGCGCCCATTCCGCCACGGCGGTGACACCGGTCGCCGCGACATCCGGAATCTCGGCCGCGAGCGGACCGGCGCCGCCTGGCAGTTCGCAGACCACCTCGCCGGGGCAGCCGCGGGAGAAGTGGATGGTCGCGCTCACGTGCGCGCCGCTGCGACCGGCGGCGCCGACGAGCTGCACGAGGTAGCGCACCAGGTCTGACTCCGCGCCGGAGACGAACGTGCTCACCGCCCCGGTCTGCGTCTCGAGGCCGGTCGAGTCGGCGGCCTCGAGCGCGCCGAGCACGATCGAGACGTAGTCGTCGCTCATCGCGGCGAGAGTGATCCTCGCACCGACGCCGAACGTGGCGGGGGTGAGGGTGGGTGATTGTGTCATTTTCGCGCCTTCTGTCGATTAACAGGGCACGGGATTATGAGTGTCGACTCCCTGCGCTGGCATGATCCAGATCAGGTTCAACGGTCGAAGCTTGGATAGCTTCCTCTCAGCCCGGCTCACCGGACTCCCGTGTACAGCCGTCACCCTACACGCGAACGGGCATCCGCCGATTCGGTATCCTCGGAAAGCGCCGGTCGGGCGCCGCACCCCTACGGAGGACTCGTGGCTTTGCCCTGGACACTGCACGGCGATGGAAAGAATGTCGGATCGACGGAGATCGTCGCCCCCGAGGAGCGCCTCACCTGGCTGCGCACCATCGGGTTCGGAAGCCAGCACGTCGTCGCCATGTTCGGCGCCACGTTCCTGGTGCCGCTCATCACGGGTTTCCCGCCGGCCACCACGCTGCTGTTCTCCGGCATCGGAACGCTGCTCTTCCTGCTGATCACGGCCAACCGTCTGCCGAGCTACCTCGGGTCGTCGTTCGCGTTCCTCGCCCCTATCAGCGCGGCCACCGCGTCGGGCGGGCCATCCGTCGCCCTCGGTGGGATCATCGTCGTCGGAGCCCTGCTCGCGGTGATCGGCATCGTCGTGCACCTCACCGGAACCGGCTGGATCGACGTCGTGCTGCCGCCCGTGGTGAGCGGCGCGATCGTCGCTCTCATCGGCTTCAACCTGGCGCCCGCGGCCCGCGACAACTTCACCGAGGCGCCCGTCGTCGCGATCATCACCCTGCTCGCGATCATCCTCGCCGCGGTGTTCTTCCGCGGGTTCCTCGGACGCCTGTCGATCATCATCGGCGTGCTCGTCGGCTACGCCGCGGCGGTCATCGCGGGCCAGGTGAACTTCGACGCCGTCGGCGACGCCGCCTGGGTCGGCCTGCCGGAGTTCACGACGCCGACGTTCTCGAGCGACAACCTCGGCGTCTACCTGATGTTCCTGCCGGTGGTGCTCGCGCTCGTCGCCGAGAACGTGGGCCACATCAAGGGCGTCGGACAGCTGACCAACCGCAACCTCGACGGCCTCACCGGGCGGGCCCTGTTCGCCGACGGGCTCGCGACCGTGCTCTCCGGCCTCGGCGGAGGCTCGCCCACCACGACGTACGGCGAGAACATCGGGGTCATGGCTGCGACGCGCGTGTTCTCGACCGCCGCCTACTGGGTGGCCGGAATCGTCGCGATACTGCTCGGCCTCTCGCCGAAGTTCGGCGCGCTCATCAACACCGTGCCGCCCGGCGTGCTCGGCGGTGTGACGACCGCGCTCTACGGCCTCATCGGGATCATCGGCGTGCGCATCTGGGTCGAGAACCGCGTCGACTTCAGCAAGCCGAAGAACCAGCTCACCGCCGGTGTCGCGCTCATCATGGGTATCGCCGACTTCACGATCAACCTCGGGCAGCTCACCTTCTCGGGCATCGTGCTCGGTACCGTCGCCGCCATCGTGGTCTACCACCTGATGAACTCGATCGCGCGCTGGCGGGGCACCGACCAGTAGGCGCCTCGACCGCCGGCTCGGATCGAAACCCGTCGCAGAGTCTCCGCGATACGGCCTCGCCGGAACCGGGCCGGGCGCCGCGCTGCTACCGCTGCCGCGGCACCAGGCGCTCGAGCTGCGTCACGTGGCGCGGCTCGAGCTCGGCGAGGCTCTTCACCCCGAGCAGGCGCATCGTGCGCGCGATCTGGTCGGCGAGGATCTCGATCGTGCGGTCGACGCCGTCGCGTCCGCCGGCCATCAGACCGTACAGGTACGCGCGGCCGATGAGCGTGAACTTGGCACCGAGCGCGACGGATGCCACGATGTCGGCGCCCGACATGATGCCCGTGTCGAGGTGCACCTCGGTGTCCATGCCGACCTCGCGCACGACGTCGGGCAGCAGGTGGAAGGGGATAGGCGCGCGGTCGAGCTGGCGCCCGCCGTGGTTCGACAGCGTGATGCCGTCGACGCCCATCGACGCGAGCTGCTTGGCGTCGTCGACGTTCTGCACACCCTTCACGACGAGTTTTCCCGGCCACTGGTCCTTGATCCACGCCAGGTCCTCGAAGGTCACGGTGGGGTCGAACATCGAGTCGAGCAGCTCGCCGACGGTGCCGCTCCAGCGGTCGAGCGAGGCGAAGGCCAGCGGCTCCGTCGTCAGGAAGTTGATCCACCACTCGGGGCGGGGCAGCGCGTTGATCACGGTGCCCGCGGTGAGCTGCGGCGGAATCGAGAAGCCGTTGCGCTTGTCGCGCAGCCGGGCGCCGGCGACGGGAACGTCGACCGTCACGAGCAGCGTGTCAAAGCCGGCCTTCGCGGCCCGGTCGACGAGCGCCATCGAGCGGTCGCGGTCCTTCCACATGTAGAGCTGGAACCAGTTGCGCCCGTCGGGGTTCGCCGCCTTGACGTCCTCGATTGCGGTGGTGCCCATCGTCGACAGTGAGAACGGGATGCCCGCTGCCGCCGCGGCTCCCGCACCGGCGATCTCGCCTTCGGTCTGCATCATGCGGGTGAAGCCGGTGGGTGCGATGCCGAACGGCAGCGCGACGCGACCGCCGAGTACCTCGCTCGACATGTCTACCGTCGAGACATCCCGCAGGATCGACGGCGTGAACTCGATGTCCTCGAACGCCTGGCGTGCGCGCTTCAGGCTGATCTCGCCCTCGGCAGCGCCCTCGGTGTAGTCGAAGGCCGCCTTGGGCGTGCGGCGCTGGGCGATGTCGCGCAGGTCGGCGATCGTGAGGGCGTTCTGCAGACGACGCTTCTTGGCGTTGATCTCCGGCGTCTTGAAGTTCATGAGCGGTCGGAGGTCTTTGTACTTCGGGATTCTGCGCTGAACCATGGTGTTCTCTCTGATCGGGGCTGGTCGGTCGATGGGGCTAGGCGTGGGTGCCGTCGAAGTGGGCGAGCAGTCTGTCGCGCGAGCCGACGATGTGGTCGCGGGTGAGGGCCTCGGCGCGGGCGGCGTCGCCGGCGGTTACGGCGTCGAGGATGCCCTGGTGCTGGGCGCCGACCTCGGTCGCCGTGAGCAGGTGGTTGGCCTGCACCTGTCCGATGCAGAGCTCGATCTCGCCCATCAGCAGGGCGTGCATGCGGGCGAGGCGGGGGCTGGACTGGCCGGCGACGAGGGCGCGGTGGAAGTCGATGTCGTGCGTGGCGAAGTCGTCGCCGTCGCCGTCGGATGCCGCGGCGAGCAGCGAGCGGTGCGCCGCCAGAGCATCGGCCGGAAGCGTCCCGCCCGAGGCGAGCGCCGCCACGGCCGCCGACTCGACCACGGCGCGGCTGTCGTAGAGGTCGACGATGTCGGCGCGGCTCAGCCGGGGGACCCGCGCGGTCTGGTGCATCTCGCGGCGCAGCAGGCCGTCGGCGACGAGCTTCTCGATCGCGGTCTTCGCCGTCGGGCGGGCGACCCCGAAGCGCAGTGCGGCCGCGGATTCAGTGACCGAGGTGCCGGGAGCGATGTCCTGGTTGATGATCGCGGAACGGAGCGCCGAGTAGATGGCGTCGGGCAGGACACCGGATGTCGCATCCGTCGTCATCTCGCACTCCTTCGTGTCGCATCCGCGCGCCGTGCGCTCGGATTGTCATACAACCTAGCAGATTGTCAGACAATCGCACCAGGATCGTCGTCGAGTGGGTAGTCCGGCCTGTGCCGAACCAGAGGGCTACACCTTGGGCGGAGGGCTACAGCGCGCGCTGGGGCCGTGCGCCCGAACTGTAGCGCTACGGGGTTTCGATACGGGCCGCAGGCGGCGCTACCCGGCGGATGCCCGACGGCTAGGCCGAGTCGCGCCAGACGATGTGCGTGTCGAGGAACGTGCCTGCACTGTCGACGGCCTCGCCGCGGATCTGGGCGAGCACCGACTCGGCGGCGCGGCGCCCGAGCTGTCCGGCCGGCTGGTGCACGGTCGACAGCGGCGGCTGCGAGCGGGTCGCCCAGGCGCTGTCGTCGAAGCCGACGACGCCGACGTCGCCGGGCACCGACCGCCCGGTGTCGCGCAGCACGTCGAGCACACCGGCGGCGATCGCGTCGGACGCGGCGAACACCCCGTCGACGTGCGGGGCGCGGGCGAGCAGCTCGCGCATGCCCTCGATCCCGCTGGCGTGGGCGTACAGCGGCACCTTGACGACGAGCTCGGGGTCGAAGGCCTCGCCGAGGGCGGCCGTGAACCCGGCGACGCGGTCCTGGCCGGAGTCGCGGTCGAGGCCGGCGGCGATCATGCCGATGGTGCGGCGTCCGGTCTGCATCAGCCGGGTCGTGATCGCCTTGGCGGCCGAGAAGTTGTCGATGCCGACGTAGGGGATGCCCTCGATATCGACCGGGTGGCCGACGAACGCGGCCGGGATGCCGATCTGCGACACCACGCGCGCGATCGGGTCGTGGGCGCGTGCTGAGACGATGATCACGCCGTCGACGAAGCCGCCGGTGAGGTACTCGGCGACCCGGTGGCTGTCGCGGTCGGAGTCGATGATGAGCGACACCAGCTGGTAGTCGTTGTCCGACAGCACCGAGTTGGTGCCGAGCAGGATGCTCCCGATGTTGGGGTCCTCGAGAAACAGCGAGTGCGGCTCGTGCACGATCAGGCCGATCGCGTGCGACTGCCGGGTCACGAGGTTGCGCGCCGCGGTGTTACGCACATAGCCGACCTGCTCGATCGCGTCTTCGACCGCCTTCTTCGCGGCATCCGAGACGTAGACCTCGGAGTTGAGCACGCGCGACACCGTTCCGCGAGACACGCCCGCGACGGCTGCGACGTCGTTGATCGTGGCTCGCGTCGTCTGCAGGCGTTTCGCGATCATTCACACACCCTACTGCGCCGTCGGGTTGACAGTTTCGCCCACGTCTGTTTATTCTGGGAGCGTTCACAGACTCTCAACGAAGAGTTGTCGGCGCCCATTCTGGGAGCGCTCACAGATCTCGTCGAGAACTGTGCGATCTCGAGCGTCGACACCGGCGCCAGCAGTCACAATGGAGCCCCACCCGTGAGCAAGACACCCGTAGCCGAACTCATCGACGCCGAGCGCGCTCAGTTCACCTACGGCGCCGACTACAACCCCGAGCAGTGGGCTCCCGAAGTGTGGCTCGAAGACGCGCGCCTGATGCGCGAGGCCGGCGTGAACCTCGTCGCCATCAACATCTTCGGGTGGGCGCAGCTCGAGCCGCTGCCCGGCCAGTACGACTTCTCCGCCCTCGACGCGGTGATCGACGTGCTGCACGACCACGGCATCGGCATCAACCTCGGCACGGGCACGTCGAGCCCGCCGGCCTGGCTCTCGTACCAGTACCCCGAGTCGCTGCCCACGATGTCGGACGGCACGCAGCGCGCGTTCGGCGGACGGCAGGCGTTCTGCCCCAGCTCGCCCGCGTACCGCGAGCACTCGGTGAAGCTGGTCGAGCAGGTCGCCCGCCGCTACGGCAGCCACCCCGCCGTCAAGCTCTGGCACGTCTCCAACGAGATCGGCTGCCACAACGCGCACTGCTACTGCGCCATCTCGGCCGAGGCGTTCCGCGGCTGGCTGCGCGGGCGCTACACGACCCTCGACGCGCTCAACACCGCGTGGGGCACGGCGTTCTGGAGCCAGAAGTACGCAGCCTGGGAGCACATCCAGACCCCGCGGCTCACGGTATCCACCGGAAACCCCGCGCAGGCCCTCGACTTCATGCGCTTCAGCTCCGACGAGCTGCTCGCCCAGTACCGCGCCGAGGAGACGGTGCTCCGCGAGCACAGCGCCGTGCCGGTGACCACGAACTTCATGGTGACGGCGCACATCCGCAACCAGGACTACTGGGCCTGGGCGCCGCACATGGACCTCGTGGCCAACGACCACTACCTCGACAACCGCCTCGGCGCCGTGCGCGAGGAGCTCTCCTTCGCCGCCGACGTCACCCGCGGCCTCGCCGGCGGCGGGCCGTGGCTGCTGATGGAGACCGCGACCAGCAGCGTCAACTGGCAGCCGCGCAACATCGCCAAGTCGCCGCGCGAGATGATCCGCAACATCCTCACCCATGTCGCCCGCGGCGCCGACGGCATCAGCTTCTTCCAGTGGCGCGCCTCGCTGCAGGGCAGCGAGAAGTTCCACTCGGCGATGCTGCCGCACACGGGCGAAGACACCAAGGTCTGGCGCGAGGTCGTCGAGCTCGGCGGCATCCTCGGCCGGATCTCCGACGTGGCCGGAACCCGTGTCGTCAGCGACGTCGCCCTCGTCTTCGACTGGCAGGCGTGGTGGGCGACCGACCTCGACTCGCACCCCACCGGCGACGTCAAGTACCTCGACCAGGTGCACCGCGTCTACAACGCGCTGCTCGCCGAGGGCTTCACCGTCGACATCGTCGCACCCGGGGCGAGCCTCGCAGGCCACCGCCTGGTCGTCGTACCCAGCCTCTACAGCGTGAGCGACGCGGATGCCTCGAACCTCAGCGATTTCGTCGCCGCCGGCGGGCACGCCGTTGTCACGTTCTTCAGCGGCATCGTCGACGAAGACGACCGGGTCATCACCGGCGGCTACCCGGGCGCGTTCCGCGACCTGCTCGGCGTCTCGACCGAGGAGTTCTTCCCCCTCCAGCCCACTGACGAGCTCGCTCTCAGCAACGGGTCGACCGCCACGATGTGGAGCGAACGGGTGCACCTTCGCGGCGCCGACGCCGTCACCGCCTTCGAGAGCGGCCCGCTCGCCGGCGGCCCCGCGGTCACCCGCAACGACTTCGGCTCGGGCGTCGCCTGGTACCTAGCCACGAACCTCGACCCCGACGGCCTGCGCGGGCTGCTCGCCACAGCGGCCCGCCGAGCGGGCGTCGAACTGCCGCTCGCCGTTCCTGCCGGGGTCGAGGTCGTGCGTCGTGCGGGCGACGGCGTCGTCTTCCTCTTCGTCATCAACCACACGGATGTCGCGTTCGACATCGCAGCCGAGGGAACCGAGCTCATCACGGGCGACACCGTCACCACGTCGCTCACCGTTCCCGCGGGCGAAGTGCGCATCGTGCGCCACACCACCGAAACAGAGAGCAGGGAAACGCTGTGACCACAGAGGCTGTCTCGGCCCCGCGGATAACACCGCGGCGCACGCCGATCAAACACAAGCGCGCGATCGCGTTCTTCATCGCCCCCTTCGGAGTGCTGTTCGCCGCGTTCTACCTGCTGCCCATCGGCTTCGCGATCTACCAGTCGCTGCTCGTCGTCGAGCGCGAGGGAACCTTCGGCAAGCCGACGGAGGTGTTCGGGGGCCTCACGCAGTATTTCCTGGTCTTCCAGAACGACGCTTTCTGGGCATCCGTCGGTCGTGTCCTGCTCTTCGGAGCCGTGCAGGTTCCCGTCATGCTGGGATTCGCGCTCGTGCTCGCCCTGCTGCTCGACTCGCCGCTGGTGAAGGGCAAGAAGTTCTTCCGGCTGGCCTTCTTCGTGCCGTACGCGGTGCCCGGCGTGATCGCCGCCATCATGTGGGGCTACCTCTACTCGCCGAACCTGTCGCCGTTCGCCGCGTTCACCTCGGAGTTCGACCTGCTGTCGCCGAGCACCGTGCTCTGGTCGATCGCGAACGTCGTCACCTGGGTCTACGTGGGCTACAACATGCTGATCATCTACTCGGCGCTGCTCGCCCTGCCCTCCGAGATCTTCGAGGCGGCGCGCCTCGACGGCGCGAACCAGTGGCAGATCGCCTGGAGCATCAAGATCCCCCTGGTCGCGCCGGCCATCACGCTCACCGCGATCTTCTCCATCATCGGCACGCTGCAGCTGCTGGCCGAGCCGCAGGTGTTCCGCAGCTTCACCTCGTCGGTGTCGAGCACCTTCACGCCGAACATGACCGTCTACGCGACGTCGGCGGTTCCCAACGTGCCTCTCGCCGCCGCGATGTCGGTGGTGCTCGCACTCGCGACGTTCGTCCTGTCGTTCGCATTCCTCAAGTTCACCCAGCGTAAGGCCGACAAATGAGCACGAACGTAAGCACGAAGGCCGGCCCTGGGGCGCCGAAGGAGCGGCTCGCGTCGCGCACCGCCGCGATGATCATCATGGGCGTCTCTACGCTCTACTTCCTCGTGCCGATCTGGTGGCTGTTCATCTCCTCCACCAAGAGCCGTGAGCAGTTCGGCTCCACCGGCGCCCTCTGGTTCGCCGATTTCAACCTGTTCACCAACATCTCGAACCTCGTCGCGTACAACGACGGCGTGTATCTCAAGTGGATGCTGAACAGCATCCTCTACGCGGGAACCGGCGCGCTGCTCGGCACGCTGTTCGCGGCGATGTGCGGCTACGCCCTCGCCAAGTACCGCTTCCCCGGTCGCGAGTTCATCTTCAACGTCGTGCTCGGCGGCGTCCTGGTGCCGGCGACCGCGCTCGCGCTGCCGCTGTTCCTGATCTTCAGCCAGTTCAACGCGACGAACACCTTCTGGTCGGTGTTTTTGCCCAGCCTGGTGAGCCCGTTCGGCGTCTACCTCGCGCGCATCTTCGCGGCGGCGAGCGTGCCCGACGAGCTGCTCGAGGCGGCCCGCCTCGACGGCGCCGGCGAAGTGCGCACGTTCTTCTCGGTGTCACGCCGCCTGATGACGCCCGCGCTGGTCACGATCTTCCTGTTCCAGTTCGTGGCGATCTGGAACAACTTCTTCCTGCCGCTCATCATGCTGCGCGACCAGACGCTCTTCCCCGTCACGCTCGGCCTCTACACGTGGAACTCGCAGGTCAACCAGATCCCAGAGATCCGCACGTTCGTGATCATCGGCGCCTTCCTGTCGATCATCCCGCTCATCATCGCCTTCCTCAGCCTGCAGCGCTTCTGGCGCGGCGGGTTGGGGGCCGGAAGCGTCAAGTGACGCGTCCACCACTCCCGCACCATCCCGTTTCAGAGTAGAAAAAGGAAAGAGACATGCAACTCAAGAACAGCACGCGCATCGCAGCGCTCGGCATCGTCGCCGCGATCAGCCTCACCGGCTGCGCGGCCGGCAGCGGGTCGGACAGCACCGACGGCGCTGTCGAATGCACGCCCGCCGAGGGCAAGGTCGAGCTCTCGTACACGTCGTGGATCCCCGGCATCGAGACCGTGGTCGACATGTGGAACGAGAAGAACCCCGACATCCAGGTGACGGTCCAGACCGGCCCGAACGGCAACGGCGGCACGTACAAGAACTTCTTCAACCAGCTCAGTGCAGGCAACGCGCCCGACCTCGGCCAGATCGAGTACGACGCTCTGCCCAACTTCCGCGTGCAGGACGGCCTGACCGACCTCGCCAGCTGCGCCAACGTGCTCGACAGCCAGGACGACTTCATCGACTGGACCTGGAACCAGGTCACCTTCGGTGAGGACGACGCCGTCTACGCGATCCCGCAGGACACCGGCCCCATGGCCATGTACTACCGCAAGGACCTCTTCGAGAAGGCCGGCATCGCGATCCCGACCACGTGGGACGAGTACGCCGCAGCGGCGACCGCGATCCGCGCCCAGGGCGGATACATCACCAACTTCCCGCAGAACGACGTGAACTGGTTCGCCGGTCTCGTCTGGCAGGCCGACGGCTCGTGGTTCACCAACGAGGGAGAGGCGTGGGACGTCACCCTCACGAGCCCCGAGTCGGAGAAGGTCGCCGACTACTGGCAGACGCTGATCTCCGACGACCTCGTCTCGAAGGTCCCGGCCTGGACCGACGAGTGGAACAACGCCTACAACACCGGTAGCGACTGGACCTGGATCTCCGCAGTCTGGGGCGCCAACTCGATCTCGAGCGGCGCACCCGACACCACGGGCAACTGGGCCGTGGCCCCGATGCCGCAGTGGAACGCCGGCGACGAGAAGGCCGGCAACTGGGGCGGATCGTCGACCGCGGTGCTCAAGGGCAGCGAGCACCCCTACGAGGCCGCTCAGTTCGCACTCTGGCTGAACACCGACCCGGAGGCGCTCACCGCGCTCAACAAGGAAGCCAACCTCTACCCCGCGACGAAGGACGGCCTCGAGCTGCCCGTGCTCAGCGAGGGTGTCGAGTTCTACGGCAACCAGCCCATCTACGACGTCTTCGCAGAAGCCGCCAACCAGACCAACGCCGACTTCACCTGGGGCCCGACCATGACGCAGACCTACGCTGACGTCGCGGACGGCTTCGGCGAGGCCCTCGGCGGATCGGGCACGCTCGGCGACGCCCTCTCCACCGGTCAGACCAAGACCATCGCAGCCCTCGAAGCCGCGGCGATCCCGGTCAACAAGTAACGTAAAAATATGATCCACCACCTCCGTGCCGCGGGCACCAGCTTCGTACTGGACGCCCGCGGCACGGCCGTGCCCGTCATCATCCACTGGGGCGCCGACCTGGGCGAGCTCTCGAGCTCCCAGCTCGCGGCCCTCGCCGACGACCAGGTGCCCGCGGTCGGCCCGAGCTCGATCGACTCGCCGCAGCGCCAGTCGATCCTTCCGGTCATGGCCGACGGATGGAACGGACGCCCGGGCATCGCCGGCTACCACGAGGGTCTCGACGCCCTCAGCCAGCCGACGTTCACGCTGTCGGCCGCTGAGGCCCCTCCTGAGCCTGTCGAAGGGCTTGTCGAAGCGCCCGAGCTGTCGGTCGCTGAGGCCCCTCCTGAGCCAGTCGAAGGGCCCGTCGAAGCGGCCCTCCGCATACTCCTCACCGCCGCGACCCTCAGCGTGACGGTCGACATCGAACTCTCCCGCTCCGGCGTCCTGCGCCAGCGCCTCACCGTGACGAACACCGGTGACAGTCCCTACGCCCTCGCCTCCCTCGACGTGACGCTGCCGATTCCGGCCCGCGCCCGCGAGGTTCTCGACTTCACCGGCCGCTGGCCGCGCGAACGCCAGCCGCAGCGCCGCGACCTCGCCAACGGCACCTGGACGCGCGACGCGCGCCACGGCCGTCCCGGCCACGACAACGCCTTCCTCATGGTCGCCGGCACGCCCGGGTTCGGATTCCGCTCGGGCGAGGTCTGGGGCGCCCACCTCGCCTGGAGCGGCGACCAGCGGCTGTGGGCCGAGTCGTCCGCGACCGGGCACGCGCTGCTCGGCGGCGGCGAGCTGCTCGAGCCGGGCGAGGTGCGCCTCGCGCCCGGTGCCAGCGCCGAATCGCCCTGGCTCGTGGCCGCCTTCTCGGACGAGGGGCTCGACGGCCTCGCCCGGAGCTTCCACCGTTTCATCCGCTCACGCCGTCCGCTCGGCGAACGCAAGGTCATGCTCAACACGTGGGAGGCCGTCTACTTCGACCACAGCGCGGAGCGGCTCATCGAGCTCGCGGATGCCGCGGCCGAGGTCGGGGTCGAACGCTTCGTGCTCGACGACGGCTGGATGATCGGACGCACCGACGACCGGCGCGCCCTCGGCGACTGGGTCGTGGACCCGGTCAAGTGGCCCCGCGGCCTGCACCCCCTCGTCGACCACGTCGTGGCGCGCGGCATGGACTTCGGCCTCTGGGTCGAGCCAGAGATGGTGAGCCTCGACTCGGCCGTCGCCCGCGAGCACCCCGACTGGGTGCTCGGCGCGGGCAATGCGGAGCTTCCGCAGCCGTGGCGGTTCCAGCAGGTGCTCGACCTCGCCAATCCCGACGCCTTCGCGCACGTGCACGGCCAGCTCGTCGCGCTGCTGCGTGAGTACCCGATCGCGTATCTCAAATGGGACCAGAACCGCGACCTGCTCGGCGGGTCGGCGCACCGGCACACGACCGCGACCTACCGGCTGATGGACGCCCTGCGCGCCGAGTTCCCCGACCTCGAGATCGAGTCGTGCTCGTCGGGCGGCGGGCGCGTCGACCTCGGCGTGATCGAGCGCACCGACCGTGTGTGGCCGAGCGACACCAACGACTCGCTCGAACGCCAGTCGATCTACCGCTGGACGGCCGGGCTCGTTCCGCCCGAGTTCCTCGGCGCCCACCTCGGTGCGGCGACCGCGCACACGACGGGGCGCACGCACGCGCTCGGCTTCCGGCTCGCGACGGCCCTGTTCGGGCACGCCGGCATCGAGTGGGACGTCACGACGACCACGACCGACGAGCGCGCGGCGATCGCCGAGTGGGTCGCCGCCTACAAGCACTACCGGCCGCTGCTGCACTCGGGCGAGGTGGTTCGCGCCGACTCGGCCGACCCCGCGCGCTGGGTGCACGGGGTGGTCGCGGGCGACGCGTCATCCGCCCTCTTCGCCGTCGTCGCGATGGCGGCGACCCGCGACGCCGTCCACGGCCCGGCCACGCTTCCCGGCCTCGACCCCGACCGGCTCTACCGGGTGACGCCGGTGCGGCTGGGGGAGTGGCCGCGCTTCGTGCAGGACGCGATGCCGCCGTGGTGGGACCGGGGCTCGGTGACGATGAGCGGGCGGATGCTTCGTTCCGTCGGCATCCCGATGCCGCTGCTCGCCCCCGAGCAGGCGCTGGTGCTCGACGTGGTCGCGCTCTAGAGCCGAGGGGCAAGGAAACGACCCTCATCGGCCCGTTCGAGGTCGATTGACTGCCCCTCGGCCCGAGTGCGCCGCATGAACCGATTCATCATATGGACGAAATCGTTCGATCCTCCTCGCTAAGCTCTATCGCAGGAGGAGCAATGGCGCAGACACGACTGAGCGACGTCGCGAGGCTCGCGGGCGTCTCGACGGGATCGGTGTCGAACTTTCTCAACCGACCCGACCGGGTGAACGCCGAGACGGCCCGGCGCGTGAGCGGCGCCATCGAGCGGCTCGGCTATGTGCCGAACACCACGGCGCGCCAGTTGCGACGCGGGCAGAGCGAGGCCATCGGCTTCGTCATCACCGACATCTCCAACCCCTTCTTCACGACCCTCGCCACCGGCGCCGCCCAGGCGGCCCGCGAGGCCGGCTACGCGCTGCTGCTCGCGACGAGCGCCGACGACGAGTCGGGGCAGAGCCAGTACCTCGACGTGTTCGAGAACCGCAACCTCGACGGGGTGCTCGTCACTCCGGCGCGCACCACTCCGAACCTCGACAAGCTGCGCGCGAACGGCACCAAGGTCGTGCTCGTCGACCGCGAGTCCGACGACTACTGCTCGGTGTCGGTCGACGACGTCGCCGGCGGCCTCGCAGCGACAAAACACCTGATCGACGTCGGAAAACGACGGCTGATGTTCGTGGGCGGGGAGCGTCGGATCCAGCAGATGCGCGACCGTGTGAGCGGGTCGCGGGCGGCGGTGCTCGCCGCGGGCGGCGACGTGACGCTCGTCGAAGAGCACCGCGAGACGCTGTCGATCGACGTCGGACGGGAGATCGGCGCCGAGATCCTCGCGCTGCCGCCGGCCCGGCGCCCCGACGGCGTGGTCGCCGCGAACGACCTGGTCGCCCTCGGCATGATGCAGGTGCTGAGCGGCGCGCTGAGCATTCCCGACGACATCGCGATCGTCGGCTACGACGACATCGACTTCGCCGCGGCGTCGCTCATCCCGCTCACGACCGTGCGCCAGCCCACTCGGGAGCTCGGCTACCGGGGTGCCCGCATGCTCATCGCCGAGCTCACCGAGACCGGCGAGCACGAGCACTCCCACGTGGTCTTCCAGCCCGAGCTGGTCGTGCGGGCCTCGACGTCGCGCTCGGCCTGACAACGCGTCTTCCCTCGGACGCGACGCCGGCGGCGGCAGCGCGCGCCGGGCGAGTCGGCTCGGCGCTATTGACATCCGACCGCGGATTGCTACTGTGACATGAATCGATTCATTCTTGCGTCGATCACATTCCGATTCACCCAATGCAAAGGAGCATTCATGTCGCAGCCACCCGCGACCCGCCGCCGCGTTTTCGCCGCGGCAGCACTCACGCTCGCCGTCATCGCACCGCTCGCGGCCTGCGCCCCCGGCGGCGAGGCCTCCGACGGACCGGTCGAGCTCACCTTCCAGACCTGGGTTCCGAACATCGACAAGGCGGTCGACGCCTTCAACGAAGAGCACGACGACATCCACGTGACGGTCGAGGCCATCGCCGCCGGCCCCGACGGCGGCTACGCCAAGATGCTGTCCGCCGTCGCCGCGGGCAACCCCGCCGACGTCGCGCACGTCGGCTACGACGAGCTCGCGACCTTCCTGCTCAACGACGCGCTCACCGACATCACCGAGTACGCCGCCGACGACGCAGACAAGTTCACCGACTGGCAGTGGAAGACCGGAGTCTTCAACGACAAGGTCTACGGCATCCCGCAGGCCAGCGGCCCGGTCGGCCAGTTCTACCGCAAAGACGTCCTCGACTCGCTCGGCCTCTCGGCCCCGGCGACCTGGGACGAGTACTACGAGGCCGCCAAGGTCATCCACGCCTCCGACCCGAACAAGTACATCGCCGCCTTCGCCGCCAACCAGGCGCCGTGGCTGATGGCCCTCGCCCAGCAGGCCGGCCAGCCGTGGTTCGAGGCCGGCGACGACTCGTGGAGCGTCGCGATCGACAACCCCGACACGCTGCGCATGGCCGAGTTCTGGCAGAAGCTCCTCGACGAGGACCTCGTCAAGGTCGAGGCCGACATGTCGAACGAGTGGTACACCGACATCAAGTCGGGCAACGTGGCGAGCTGGATGAGCGGCTCGTGGGCAGCGGCGATCATCAGCGGCAACGCGCCGGAGACCAGCGGCCTCTGGGCCGCCGCCGAGATGCCGCAGTGGGTGGCCGGCGAGCACGTGTCCGCCAGCTGGGGCGGCGGCGCATCCAACGTCGTGCTCAAGGGATCGAAGCACCCGAAGGAGGCCACCGAGTTCGCCCTGTGGATGAACGGCACCCCCGCGAGTGCGAGCACCCTGACGAGCATCGGCGCCGGTTGGCCAGCGCTCGAAGACAAGTCGGAGATCACGGCCCTCACCGACGACCCGGAGACCTTCGAGTTCTTCGGCGGCCAGAACATCTGGGACACGTTCGCCGTGGCCGACGACAACGTCGACCGCAGCTGGCAGTGGCCGCCGCTGGTCGACACCCTCTACGCGACCCTCACCGACAACGTGAAGGCTGCCGTCGAGAACAAGACCCCGCTCACCGGGGCCTTCGAGAAAACCCAGGACGACATGGTCAAGGCCATGGAAGACAAGGGCATCGCCGTAGCGGAGTAGCACCCGCCGTGGGGCGGCGCGACAGTGCCGCCCCACGGTCTCACCGAACACCCCCATCCCGGTTAGGACACCGTGACCTCCATCACCCGCTCCACAGCTCGGCGCAAGCCGCTCAAGCAGAGGCTCACCCTCACGGTGCTGCTCGTGCCGTTCGTGCTCTTCTTCGCCGCCTTCTTCGTGCTCCCCATCGGGTACGCGATCGTCGACAGCCTCTTCACGGTGCGGTCGAGCGGCCTCGGCTTCGGCGCCCCCGAGAAGGTGTTCGTGTTCTTCGAGAACTACGCCAGGGCGCTGGCCACGCCGAGCTTCGTAGAGAGCATCGGCCGCGTGCTGCTGTTCGCCGTGATCGAGGTCCCGCTCATGGTGGTCTTCTCCCTCGTGCTCGCGCTGCTGCTCGAATCGGGCAAGGCGCACTTCCCGCGGGTCTTCCGCGTCATCTACTTCATGCCCTACGGCGTGCCCGGAGTGATCGCCTCGCTGCTCTGGGGCTTCCTCTACGTGCCGAGCACGAGCCCTGTGCTGCAGATCCTGTCCAACTTCGGTCTCGACTTCACCCCGCTCGGCGGCGACTCCGTGCTGTTCGCCATCGCGAACATCGCCCTCTGGGGCTTCGCCGGGTACAACATGCTCATCATCGTCGCCTCGCTGAAGTCGGTGCCCGGCGAACTGTACGAGGCGGCTCGCATCGACGGAGCCGGCGAGTTCGCGATCATCCGCCACATCAAGCTGCCGCTGCTGCGGCCGACGGTCGTGCTCGTCACGGTCTTCACCATCATCGGCACCCTGCAGCTGTTCGTCGAACCGCTCGTGCTCAAACCGCTGACCACGGCCATCAACTCCGACTTCACCCCCAACCTCGCCGCCTACAACCAGGCCTTCGCGCAGAGCAACCCGAACCTCGCCGCCGCAATGGCGGTGATCGTCGCGCTCATCGCCTTCGTCTTCTCCTTCGGGTTCTTGAAGCTCGTCAACCGAAAGGGCAACCGCGCATGGTGAACCGTCGCACGTGGCTCACGAGCATCCCCGTCATGGCCGTCATGATCGCGGCGGCCGCCTACTTCCTCCTCCCGGTGCTCTGGGTGCTGTTCTCGGCGACCAAGAGTCCGGGCGACCTGTTCGGCACCTTCGGCCTCTGGTTCTCCGACAGCCCGCAGCTGTTCGAGAACCTCGGGCGGCTCTTCACCCAGGACGACAACGCCTACGGCGGATGGCTCGTCAACAGCCTCGTCTACGCGGGAGTCGGAGCGCTCTTCGCGACGCTGATGGCCACCGGCGCCGGCTACGCGATGGCGAAGTACGAGTTCAAGGGCCGCGAGGCGCTGTTCTCGATCGTGCTCGGCGGGGTGCTCGTGCCCGCTACGGTGATCGCCCTCCCGCTGTACTTCCTGCTCAACGGGGTGAGCCTCACCGGCACCTACTGGAGTGTGCTGCTGCCGGGGATGGTGAGCCCGTTCGGCGTCTACCTCGCGCGCATCTACGCCAAGGACTCCGTGCCCGACGAGGTGATCGAGGCCGCGCGCATCGACGGCGCGGGCGACCTGCGCATCTTCTACACGATGGCGACCCGCATGATGACACCGGCGATCGTCACGATCTTCCTCTTCCAGTTCGTGGCGATCTGGAACAACTACCTCCTGCCGCTGGTGATGCTGAACGACTCGAAGACCTTCCCGGTGACGCTCGGGCTCACCCTGTGGAACTCGCAGACCCAGCGCGACCCGATGTTCTACACGCTCGTCGTGACGGGCGCCGCGGTCTCGGCGATCCTGCTCATCATCGTGATGGTCTCGCTGCAGCGCTTCTGGAAGGCCGGGCTGACCGCCGGGGCGACGAAGGGATGACCCCCGCCCACCTGCCCGAGCGACTCACGATCTCGCTATGGGACTTCTCCTGGTACACCCGCGCGGGCGCCGGCGAACCGTACGCCGACCTCGACGCCGCCTTCGCCGAAACCGTCGAACGTGGTTACAACGCGGCGCGCATCTGCGCCGCGCCGCTGCTCACCTTCGGCGGTCTCGGCCTCGACCCGCGCATCGCGGTCTCCGGGCTGGGCGGCGCGCCCGACGGCGGGCGCTACGGCCGCGGCACCCGCTGGTACGACGTTCCGGGCGGCTACGAGATCGACGTGCGCGAGCGGCTGTTCGAGCTGCTGCAGGCGGCGGAACGCCACGGCGTGGTGGTCGTGCTGGCGAGCTGGGAGTACCAGCAGTCGCCCGCGTTCGCCGCGACCCCGGACTGGTGGAACGCGATCGACGCCGTGCCGCTCGACGACCGCTACGACGTGCTGGCCGCCTCATTCGACCGGATGCTCGCGGCGTTCGACGCCGAGGGTCTCCTCGAGTCGGTGGCGTTCACCGAACTGCACAACGAGGTCGACTTCTCGCGCGTGCCGCCGTTCGCCGACCGCGGTGCCCGTGCCGTCGAGTGGCTCGAGGCGAGGCATCCCTCCCAGCTCGTCTCCGCCAGCTACGGAAAGCCGCCCCACCTCGACATGGCGAGCGTGAGCCCGGCGATGCGCGTCGCGCAGTTCCACATCTACACCTACGGCGTGCTCGACGCCCTGCAGCAGCGCATCGACCTGCGCTCCGAGGGCACAGCCGGGTTTCCGAACGCGGAGCTGCGATCGCTGCTGGTCGACGGCGCCCCGGAGTTCGCCGACTACGGGCGACCCGAGTCGTGGCGCATGGACGCCACGGTCATCACCGACCAGATGGTCTACGGCTACGACTTCATCGACCCGGCCAAGTGGGACGCGTGGCTGCTCGAACACTACCCCGCCCACCGCGACGAGATGCACCGCGAGATGGCGGCACGCATCACCGGTGTGGCCGAGTGGGCGCGCGCGCGCGGTGTGCCGCAGGTGATCGGCGAGGGCTGGATCGGCTACACGCCGCTGTTCGGCGGCTTCGAGGAGGGCGCCGCGGGCCTCGAGCTCGCGGAACACGGCATCCGCACCGCCCTGGAGGCGGGAGCGTGGGGCATGGTGCTGTGCTCGAACGCTGCGCCGCACCACCCGATGTGGAGCAATATCGAGTGGCAGCAGCGCATGAACGGGGAGATCCTGGCCCACGCGGCACAAGCGGCCGTCTAGCCGCGGTCAGCCCTTGTGCAGGTCGCGGTACTGGGTCGGGGCTACGCCGTGCAGGCGCTTGAAGTGGCGGGAGAAGTAGAGCGGGTCGGCGTACCCCACGTCGGCCCCGACCTCCGCGACCGTCATCGCCGTTCCGTCGAGCAGCTGCCGGGCACGCGCCATCCGCAGCGCGGAGTGATGCGCCAGCACCCCGCCCCCGGTCGCCCGGCGGAACAGGGCGCCGAGGTGCGACGGCGACACCCCGACGAGCGCCGCGAGCTCGGAGACCGGCACGCTGCTGTCGAGACGGTCGGCGAGAAATCCCATCGCCCGCTGCAGCGGGTCGCCGGCCGCGGGCGTGAGCTCGTCGGTCGCGATCTGCGTGAGCAGCTTCCAGGCGGCGCCGGATGCCCCGATCAGGCGGGCGATGGACTGGTCACGTTCCAGCGTGGTCACGATCTCGTCGAGCAGGGCGACCGCGCGCTCCGGATGGCGCAGCCCCACGGTCGGCTTGGTGGCCGTGGTGCCGCTCGCGCCGACGAGGTCGCCGACGTCCGAGCCTGCTACGTGACACCACCAGATCGTCCATGGCGACGTCGAGGACGCGCCATAGGCGTGCGCAACGCCGCCGGGTATCACCAGCGCCGTGCCCGCGCCGATGCGGTGCGGAACCCCGGCCACCTCGGCCCAGCCCGATCCCGCGACGCAGACGATCACGATCGATGACGCGGTGCCCTGTGGCCGGATCCGCTCGTGTCCCGCCGCGTGCGGGAACCATCCCGCGTCGGTGACGGTGAGGCGCCGCGTGACGTGCCTCTCCAGCGCCTCGCGCACGACGGCGCGCGGCACGACGACGAGCCGCTCGCCGGGGAAGCCCTGTCTGATGCTCACCGAGTCAGTATGGCAGTTTTCGTCGAATCGTCCATAGGGTGACCCGCTTCTGCCATTCTCCCTGCGTTCGGGCGCGCCTAGCGTTGCCGGTGTGAACATCGCAGCCTCCGCGCCCATCCACCTTCCCTCCGCTCCGCCCGCCCTCGCAGCGCAGCTGTCGAACGGCGGTGCCGTCGCGTGGCGCGAGCCGATCGAGATCGACACCTACGAGCCGGGGGAGCCCGACCGCTACCCGATGTTCCTCGACCAGCGGGTGTACCAGGGCTCGAGCGGACGCGTGTACCCGCTGCCCTTCGTCGACAGTGTCAGCCACGAGAAGACCGCGCGGGTCTGGGACGCGATCCACATCGAGAACGAGTGGATCCGCCTGGTGGTTCTGCCCGAGCTTGGCGGGCGCATCCACGTCGGCTACGACAAGAAGGCCGACTACGACTTCTTCTACCGCAACAACGTGATCAAGCCGGCGCTCGTCGGCCTCGCCGGCCCGTGGGTGAGCGGCGGCGTCGAGTTCAACTGGCCGCAGCATCACCGGCCCGCCACGTTCCTGCCCGTGGAGTGCACGATCGAGCACGGCGACGACGGCTCGGTCACGGTGTGGAGCAGCGACCACGACCCGTTCGCGCGCATGAAGGGCATGCACGGCGTGCGCCTGCACCCCGACCGGGCCGTCATCGAGCTGGTGGTGCGCCTGCACAACCGCACGAGCGAGACGCAGACCTTCCTCTGGTGGGCGAACGTCGCGGCGCGCGTGCACGACGACTACCAGTCGTTCTTCCCGACCGACGTGCAGTGGGTCGCCGACCACGCCCGCCGCTCTATCACCGCCTTCCCGCAGGCCGACCGGGAGTACTACGGGGTCGACTACGCCGCGCGCGGCGGTGCCGACCGGCTCGATTTCTACCGCGACATCCCGGTGCCGACCAGCTACATGGTCACCTCGACCCGCGACGACTTCTTCGGCGGCTACGACCACGCGAGAGGCGCCGGCTTCGTGCACTGGGCCGACCGCCACATCGCCCCGGGCAAGAAGCAGTGGACGTGGGGCAACGCGCCGTTCGGCCACGCCTGGGACGCCCTGCTCACCGACGACGACGGCCCGTACGTCGAGCTGATGGCGGGCGTCTACACCGACAACCAGCCCGACTTCGCCTGGATCCGACCCGGAGAGACCAAGACGTTCTCGCAGTACTGGTACCCGATCCAGGGCGTCGGCGTCGTGCATCAGGCCAACCTCGACGCGGCCGTGCACCTCTCCGTCGCCGGAGGTTCGGCGCACGTCGGGGTCGCGACGACCGCGGTGCGGCCCTCCCAGCGCGTCCGTCTGCTCGGGGGCGGCGAGGTGCTCGCCGAATGGACCGCGGATGTCGCGCCCGGCACCCCCTTCGTCGCCGACGTCGCCACGACTCTCGAGCCGCACGAGCTCACCCTCGAGGTCGTCGGCCTCATCACGTGGACGCCGCGCGTCCACGTCGACCAGCCCGAGCCCGAGCCCGCCACCGAGCCGGCGCGGCCCGCCGACATCGGCAGCGTCGACGAGCTCTACCTCACCGGGCTGCACCTCGCCCAGTACCGGCACCCGACCTGGTCGCCGCTCGACTACTGGCACGAGGCGCTTCGTCGCGACCCGGGAGACGCGCGCTCCCACCTCGCGCTCGCGGAGCACCACCACCGCCGCGCCGACTACCCCGCGGCGCTCCGGCACGCGGAGGCGGCGCTGTCCCGCCTCACCGCGCGCAACGGCAACCCGGCGCAGGGAGAGGCGTCATACCGGCTGGGCCTCGTGCTCTCTCGGCTGGGCCGCGGCGACGACGCCTACGACGCCCTCTCGAAGGCGGCCTGGAACGGCGAATGGCGGCAGGCGGCATCCGTCGAGCTCGCCCGCCTCGACGCCCGCGCGGGCCGCTATGCGGATGCGCAGCGCCACGCGACCGAGGCGCTGCGGCGCGACGCCGACGACTCGCGGGCGCGCGCCCTGCTCGCGGTCGCGCTGCGGAGGCTGGGCGGCGACGCCGACCGGGTGCTCGCCGAGGCGCTCGCCCTCGACCCCCTCGACCAACTCGCACTGCACCTCGCGGGGCGACCGTCGAGCGCCGACCCCGCGACGCGGCTCGACGTGGCCATGGAGCTCGCCTCCGCTGGCGAGCTCACCGCGGCGATCGCCATCGCCATCGCGGTGGGTGGGGGAGAACGCACGGCGGCCGGCAACGAAGCGCCCGTGGCGCTGTACCTCGCCGCGTCGTGGTTCGACCGGATCGGCGAACCCGCGGATGCCGCCGCCGCCCGGTCGGCGGCGCGAGCCGTCGATGCGACGCTGGCGTTTCCGAGCCTGCTCGACCACCACGACGCTCTCGTCGCCGCGCTCGCCGCAGACGAGAGCGATGCCCGTGCCCACGCGTTGCTCGGCTCCCTGCTCTACCACCACGGTCGCCACGGCGAGGCGCTGGCGCACTGGCTGCGCGCGGTCGAGCTCGACCCGACCGACCCCGTGACGCTGCGCAACGCGGCGATCGCGAGCTACAACCACGGCGGCGACGCCGACCGCGCCGCCCGCCTCTACGAGCTCGCGCTCGAAACCGCCCCCGACCACGCGCGGCTCTGGTACGAGAGCGACCAGCTGTGGAAGCGGCTCGGGCGCAGCGCCGCCGACAGGCTCGCGCGAATCCCTCTCGCGGCGCTGCACCGCGACGACCTCGCGGTCGAGACGGCCGAGCTGCTCACCGCCACCGGTCATGCAGGCGACGCGCTCGCGCTGCTGTCGTCGCGCCCGTTCGCGCCCTGGGAAGGGGGCGAGGGGCGTGCGCTCGCGGCCTGGGACGGCGCCAACGCGGCGCTCGGCAACGGAGTCGTCGAACCGCCCGCCACGCTCGGCGAGGCCCGCCCGGCGTTCACCGCTCCCGCCCCGGTGCGCACCGACGGAACGACCGACTACTTCGCGACCTCGCTGCCCGACCTGCTGCTGTTCACCGGGCGCACTGTTTCATAGTGTGACGGTTCGCCGTGACATCCGCAGAAGCGCCGCCTAACGTCTTCGCATGACCTATTCACCTGACAACGCGTCCGCAGATCGGCCCCAGACCGGCGCCGTCGCGATGATGCGCTGCGGGTTCGAGACGGGTTTCGAACTGAACCCGATCCAGCGCCTCGCCGCCGTCGCGACCGCCAGCCAGTGGCGCGACGTCGTGGTGTCCGCGGTCTCGGCCGACGGGTGGATCGACCTCGTCGACCTCGACTCGCAGGCCGAGTCACGCGTCTGGCACTACACGTCGACGGGCGTCGGTGTCGGAGAGCCCGTCTCGGTGCACGAGCGCTACGGAGTGCTCGCCGTGGGGCGAGAGCTGTTCAGCGTGCGGGTGGCCTGAGAATTTAGCCGGCGACCGGCATCGAGGCCATAAGGGCCTCGCACGCGGCGGCGCAGTTCATGCACACCTCGGCGCACATCTTGCAGTGGTCGCTCATCTCCGCGTGCATCATGCACTCGTCGGCGCACGCGCGGCACATCATCGCGGTGGCCTGCAGCATGCCCATCATGCTCGCCATGTCGTAGCCCATCGGCCGCATCATCATGCGCATCATGGTGTTCGTCATGTCGGCCGTGTTGGCGCACATGCTCATCATCTTGCCCATGTTGTCGCCCGAGCCGGCGTCGGCGCACATCGTCGCGGCCTGCTCGGCGGCGGTACACGCCTCCATGCACTCCTGCATGAGCTTCATGTCCATGGACATCATGTCCATCGACTTCATCATCTTCTCGGTCGTCATGTCCACGGTTGTCCTCCGTATGGTCGAGCTCCGTATGGTCGAGCGAAGCGGGATTATTACGAAATGTTACGCCGCACCGCGTGGTCTGCGACAGGTGCTACGACAGGTGCGGAGCGACCACTTCGGCGAAGCTGTCGCGGGTTCTCGCGGCGACGGTCGCGTACGGCGTATCCCAGATCTGCTGGTTGAAGATCTCCACCTCGACGTCGCCGCGGTAGCCGGCCGCCTCGACCGCGGCGGTGATGCCCGCGAAGTCGATGACACCGTCGCCCGGGTAATGCCGGCCGAGCAGAACGTCGGCGGGCAGCGGGGTCGCCCAGTCGCAGACCTGGTAGCTCGCGATGCGGTCCCCGGCGCGCGCGATCTGCTCGAGCAACCGGGGGTCCCACCAGACGTGGAAGGTGTCCACCACAGCACCGACCACGCCCAGTGGAAACTCTTCGGCGATTTCGAGAGCCTGGCCGAGGGTCGAGACGACCGCCCGATCGCTCGCGTACATCGGGTGCAGCGGCTCGATCGTCAACGTGACGCCCGCCGCTGCCGCGTCATCCGCCAGTTCTGCGATCGCGTCGCGCACCCTGGATCGCGCGCCGATCAGGTCTCTCGACCCGGCGGGGAGCCCGCCCGCCACGAGCACGAGAGCCGGGGCGCCCAGTGCGTGGGCCTCGGCGATGGCGCGCCTGTTGTCGTCGATGCTCTCGCGCCGAGCGAGGCCCTCCTCCATGGTGAAGAACCCGCCGCGACACAGGCTCGACACGCGCAGGCCGCTGTCTTCGACGAGACGGATGCTTCGGCCGAGGCCCGCGGCCTGCACGGGCTCGCGCCACAGGCCTATGCTCTCGTACCCGGCGTTCACCGTGGCGTCGATCGCCTCGGCCAGGTCGGCGTACTTGATCGTCGCCTGGTTGAGGCTGAGGCGCGGGTGGGCGACGGGGCGAGGGGTGGCGGCCTGCGCTCCCGTGCTCTGCGCTCCCGTGCCCTGCGCTCCCGTACCCTGGGCGCCTGTCGTCTGCACGCCGCTCATTCGCCGAGGCTGTTCAGCTTCAGCAGTGCGTTCCAGCGCTCGGCCGCCAGGTCGGGGCGCTCGAGGGCGCCCGACCGGTTGGCGAGGCGCACGATCTCGCTCAGGTGCGGCAGCGAGCGGGCCGAGTGCAGCCCGCCGACCATGCTGAACGCGTCCTGGTGGCCGTTCAGCCACGACATAAACGCCACGCCGGTCTTGTAATAGAAGGTAGGCGCGGCGAAGATCTGGCGCGAGAGGTCTTCGGTCGGCCCGAGGATGCTCTCGTACTCTCCGTTGTCGCCCGCGTCGAGCGCCTGGATCGCGGCCGACGCACTCGGCGCGAGCGCGGCGAAGGCGCCCAGCAGGGCGTCGGAGTGCTTCCCGCCGGTGCCGGCGATCAGCCCCACGTAGTTGAAGTCGTCGCCGGTGAACATCGTCGCGGTCGGCGGCAGCTGCGCGCGCACGGCGATCTCGGCGAAGGGGTCGAGCAGGCTCATCTTGATGCCGCTGACGTGCCCGGCGTTCTCGGTGATGATCTCGAGCACCGTCGCGCTCGCCGCGGCCGAGTCGGTCGAGCCGAAGTAGCTCGCGAGGGTGGGGTCGAACGCGGCGCCGAGCCAGTGCAGGATGACGGGGGTCGACGCGGCGCCGAGCACCTCGCGGTACACACGCAGGTAGTCCTCGGCGCTCTGCGCGGCCCGGGCCAGGTGGCGGCTGGCCATCAGGACGACGCCGGCTCCGGCATCCTCGGTGAAGTGCAGCTGCTCCTTGTAGGCGTCGATGACCTCGTCGAGCGAGATGACCTCGGCATCGACGTGGTCGGTGTTGACGCCGACGACGAGGGCGCCGCCCTCCTCGCGCGCGGCCTGGGCGCTGCGGGTGACGAGCTCGCGGGTCGCTCTGGCGTCGAGGCCCATGTTGCGCTGCGCTGTGTCCATCGCGTCGGCGACGCCGAGTCCCCACGACCAGACGTGGCGGCGGAACGCGATAGTCGCATCCCAGTCGATGTCGGCGGGCTGACCCGGCGTGTTGTCGGCGTGCTTCTTGGGGATCACGTGCGCCGCCGCATAGGCGACCCGGCTGGTCAGCGGAGCCGTCGGCTTGGTGAACGCCGGCGCGGGCTTCAGCGCGACGCTGCTCGAGACGCCCGCCGCGTCGATGAGGAGGAGGTCGGTCATGGCACGGCCCTCAGCTCTGCGGGAGGTCGATGCGACGGCCGGTGGCGTTCGACTCGAGACCGGCCTCGGCGAGCAGCACGCCGCGCGCTCCGGCGGTGAAGTCGTAGGGGTGCGGCGCGTCCTCGACGACGTGCAGCAGAAATTGCTCCCACTGCGTCTTGAAGCCGTTCTCGAACACGTCGTTCGTCGGCACCTCGAGCCAGTCGGCCGTGTAGTCGTGGGTCTCGGCGAGGTCGGGATTCCAGGTCGGGCGGGGGGTCGCGTTGCGCGGCTGGATCTTCGCGCCGAACAGGCCGACGACCGCGCTGCCGAGGGTACCGTCGACCTGAAACTCGACGAGCTCCTTGCGATCGACGCGCACGACCCAGCTCGAATTCACCTGGGCGACGATGCCGCCCTCGATGTCGAAGACACTGTAGGCCGCGTCATCCGCCGTCGCCGTGTATGCCTCGCCCTTCTCGCCCACGCGGGTGGGGATGTGGGTCGCGGTGCGCGCATAGACGCTCTCGACGCGGCCGAAGAGGTTCTCGAACACGTAGTTCCAGTGCGGGAACATGTCGACGATGATGCCGCCGCCGTCTTCGCTGCGGTAGTTCCAGCTGGGGCGCTGGGCTTCCTGCCAGTCGCCCTCGAACACCCAGTAGCCGAACTCGCCGCGCACGCTGAGGATCTGGCCGAAGAAACCGGAGTCGATGAGCCTCTTGAGCTTCTGCAGGCCGGGCAGGTAGAGCTTGTCGTGCACAACACCGTTCTTGACGCCGGCCTCTTTCGCCAGACGGGCGAGCTCGAAGGCCTCCTCGCTCGACTCGGCGGTGGGCTTCTCGGTGTAGATGTGCTTGCCGGCGGCGATGGCCTTCTTGATGCCCTTGACCCGGGCCTGGGTGACGAGCGCGTCGAAGTAGATCTGCCAGCGCGGGTCGGCGAGGGCTGAGTCGAGGTCGGTCGTGTAGTGCTCGATGTCGTGCTTGTCGGCGAGCTCCTTGAGGGTTACCTCGTTGCGGCCGATGATCATGATCTCGATCTGCTGACGCGTGCCGTCGCTCGTCATAACGCCGCCCTGGTCGCGGATCGCGAGCAGCGAACGCACGAGGTGCTGGCGGTAGCCCATGCGGCCGGTGGCTCCGTTGACGATGATGCCAATTGTCGACTCTGACACTGGTTGTCTCTTCTCTGCAGTTCGGTATCTGTTATCCGGCTTCCGCCCACTGTGCGGGAAAGCGTTTACCAAGACTATAGGGGCCGGAGGCGGATTGGGCAAACATCGGTGCCCGCGGATGCGCCGGTCCGCGGATGCGCCCCTCCGCGCTCGGGGCGGCGTGGTCGGCGCGTCAGGCCGGATGCGCCGAGTTGTCGCAAAGTGGGCTATCCAGAACCGCGGTCGCCCCGTTGGTGACAACTCGCGACGGCACGTGGCCGCATGCGGCCGAAATTTGCGGGAGAACGATGTATCTCCGCGGGTATGAGTCGTTCTCCCGCAAATTTAGGCGCGGGCTACCGGGCGGTGCCGACGGGCGGCCTCAGTGGGCGGGCCTCGGGCGCAGTCTCAGTGCGCAGCCTCAGCGGACGGCGATGCCCGGCGTGCTCGCGCGCAGCACGACCGAGGTCGCCACGGCGACGTCGCGTTCCGCGCTCGCCCCCGCAACGCCTGCCCCTGCGCCGTCGCCGGTCACGACGCCGACGCCGACGTCGCGCGGACGCAGCGCCACCGCGAGCGCCGACTCGCCCACCTCGAACAGCGGGATGCTCACCGTCGTCAGCGCGGGCGTTACGTCGCGCACCGTCTGGATGTCGTCGAAGCCGGCGATCGCGATATCGCGGCCGGGCTCGATGCCGCGGGAGCGCAGTCCGCTCATCGCTCCGATCGCCATCACGTCGTTGACGGCGAAGACCAGCTCGACGTCGTCGATGCCGCGGTCGACCAGCTCGAGCGCGCCCGCGTAGCCGCCGTCACGGGTGAACGCTCCCGTGACGATGTGGTCGGGCGCGATCATGATGCCGTGCGAGGCGAGTCCGTCGCTGAAGCCGGCCAGCCGGTCGGTCGCGGTGAGCAGAGCGTGCTCGCCGGTGATCGCGGCGAACCGGGTGTAGCCCAGCGCCACCAGTTCGAGCGCGAGTGCGCGGGCGCCGCCGTAGTTGTCGATGCGCACGGTGTCGAACGGGAGCTCGTGCTGGCTCACGAACACGACGCGCCCGCCGTTGCTCTCGAAGGCCTGGAGCTCCTGCGCGAGCGCCCCCTGGTGCTCCTCCTCGGAGCTGCGGCTGCCGGCGAGAATGATCACGCGCGGACGTTGGCCGCGCAGCGCCCGCACCAGCTCGAGCTCTCGCTGGGTTGAGCGCTCGGTGACCGACATGGTGACGATGAGACCGGCGTCGTCCGAGCCCTTGATGACGCCCGCGGCGATCGACGAGAAGTACGGGTCGGAGATGTCTCCGACGATCAACGCGACCGAGGTCGTCGACCCCTTCGCCACCGCCTGCGCCGAGAGGTTGGTCGAGTAGTTGAGTTTGCTCGCCGCGGCCAGCACGCGCTGCCGGTAGGCGTCGTTCACGGTCCGGGAGCTGCCGTTGAGGGCGCGCGAGGCGGTCGCGAGCGAGACGCCGGCCTCCTGGGCGACGTCGTGCAGCGTGACGGGCGATGTGCGCTGGTCGGTCACGGGCGCTCCTTACGGGGGTTCGGTGGGCGGTCGACGGCGCGCGTGCACGGGGCACGCGCGTGTCGGGCCGACGGTGGACAGCATATTGCGCAGCCGCCGGATGAGGGTGCGACTCGACCGAGAAAGCGCTTCCCCGCTACAGTTGACGGGTTGGTCGATTGCGAAGAGGCACGAGGATGACGAGATTCAGGGCGGATGACCGTGCCGACGGCAGCGTCGCGGTGTCGATCGACGGTGTCGAGGTTCTCACCTACGTCTACCGGTCCGCGGCCGAGCAGCTCGAGTCGCCGCGTCCCTACTTCCACCCGCTGCGCACCCTCGCCGGCGAGGTCGTCACACAGCACCGCCCGGCCGACCACGTCTGGCACGCCGGGCTCGCCTGGTCGCTCCCCAATGTCGGCGCCCACAACTTCTGGGGCGGCCCCACCTACGTGCGCGACGAGGGCTACGTGCAGCTGCCCAACAACGGCCGGGTCGACCACCGGGGTTTCACCGCATTCGCGGCCGACGACCACGGCGTCGAGATCGAAGAGCAGCTGCAGTGGATCTCGTTCGACGGGGACCCCGTCTTCACCGAGAAACGCCGCATCTCGGTGACGGGCGGGGCGGATGCCTGGACTCTCGTCTTCGACACCGTGATGCGCAATGTGACGGGGGCGAGCATCCGCATCGGCTCTCCGTCGACCGAAGGGCGCGAGAACGCGGGCTACGGCGGCCTGTTCTGGCGGGGCCCGGAGTCGATGGTCGGCGGCGCGGCGCTCGTGTCGGATGGCGAGGCCGCCATGGGGTCCGAACACCCGTGGATGGCATACTCGGCCGACGCCGCGACCGTCGTGATGGTCGACGACCGTGCCGCCCCGGGGCATTCGCCCCCTTGGTTCCTGCGCACCGACGACTACGCGGGCCTCTGCCCCGCTCCGTTCTTCTCCGAGGCGCTCGCGGTCGCGGCGGGTGAGAAGGTGCGCTTCCGCTACTCCGTCGTGGTCGCCGACGGCCCGTCAGACGGGGCGCGGGCCGCCGCCCTCGCCGCATCCGCGACCCAGACCGACGACCACGACGACGACGACGACGACAAGGATCTACCGTGACCGAACGCTATGCCCTCATCGGAACGGGGCACCGCGCCCACATGTACCTCGAGGCGATCCGCGGCGTGCACGCCGACGTCGCCGAACTCGTGGCCTGGAGCGACACGAACCCCGGCCGTCTCGACTTCTACGAGGCCGAGTTCGTCGCCGACGGCACGCCGGTTCCGTCGCGGTTCGCTCCCGACGAGCTCGAGCGCACGATCGCCGAGCAGAGGATCGACCGCGTGATCGTCACCTCGCCCGACTTCACCCACGCGGAGCTCGTCTCGCGGTCGCTGCTCGCGGGTGCCGACGTCGTCGTCGAGAAGCCGATCACCATAGGCGTCGAGGGGCTGCGCCAGATCGCGTCCGCCATCGAGCAGAGCGGGCGCAGCGTCGTCACGACGTTCAACTACCGGTACAGCCCCCGCAACTCGGCGCTGCGCGAGCTGATCCAGTCGGGTGCGATCGGCGACGTGACATCCGTGCACTTCGAGTGGGTGCTCGACACGGTGCACGGCGCCGACTACTTCCGTCGCTGGCACCGCGACAAGCAGAGCTCGGGCGGGCTGCTCATCCACAAGGCCTCGCACCACTTCGACCTCGTCAACTGGTGGATCGACGCCTCGCCGAGCCGTGTCTACGCGAGCGGCGGGCTGCGGTTCTACGGCGCAGAGAACGCGGCGGCGCGGGGGCTCGGCGCGCGCCCGGCCCGTAACACGGCCGCAGGCGACCCGTTCGTGCTCGACATGGCGGCCGATCCGCGGCTCAAGGGGCTCTACCTCGACAACGAGCACCTCGACGGCTACGTGCGCGACCGCGACGTCTTCGATACGGGCATCACGATCGAAGACAACCTGGCGCTGCTCGTCGACTACGACAACGGCGCGACGATGTCGTACTCGCTCAACGCGCACAGCCCGTGGGAGGGGTACCGGGTCTCGGTCAACGGCACCCAGGGGCGGGCCGAGCTCGAGGTGATCGAGCGCGGCGCCGTGCTCGTCGGCGACGACGGCGTGGTCGTGGTCGACCCGAGCGCGACGCCCTCGGACGACCTCGGCGACGACCTGAGGCCGGCCGGCGAGCGGCTTGTTCTGCAGCGGCACTGGGAGGCTGCGGTCGAGGTGCCCATCCCCGACGGGATCGGCAGCCACGGCGGCGGAGACGCCTACCTGCTCGACCACGTGTTCAACCGCATCACGACCGACCCGCTCGGCCGCCCGGCCGGTTACGCCGACGGGGTCAAGGCCGTGTCGGTCGGCATCGCCGGCAACCTGTCGCTGGCGTCCGGCGCCCCCGTGCTGATCGACTCGCTCGGGGTGTAGCGGGCGTTCGCGCCGGCTGCGCCTACACCGGAGAGCTGCCGACGAGAGTCACGCCGATCCCGGGCGCACCCGGCGCGGTGAGCGAGGCGCCCTCGAATACCACGGGGCTCGGGCCGTCGAGCAGCCCGAGGGTGTCGAGGTCGGCGTCCTCGACGCGCTCGATCTCGGTCTCCTGTGCGATCACCATGGCGAGCTGTCCGCTCAGCTCGGGCAGCAGGTGCGGCGCGAGGCGCAGGTCGGCGTCGTCGACGAGCGCCGCGATCTCGAGGAACGGCGTGATGCCGCCGACGCGCACGACGTTGGGCTGCAGGATGTCGGCCGCCCCGAGCCGCGCCAGCTCACGGAACCGGTGCAGCGTGTGCACGTTCTCGCCCATCGCGACCGGGATCCCGATCGACCCGCGCAGTTCGAGGTAGCCCAGCGTGTCGTCGGAGCGCAGCGGCTCCTCGATCCAGTGCGGGTCGAAGGGCGCGAGCCGGTCGAGCGCCGTGAGGGCGGTCGGCAGGTCCCAGCGCTGGTTCGCGTCGATCATCAGCCGAAGGTGTGGGCCGAGCACCTCGCGCACGGCGGCGACGCGATCGACGTCCTCCGCGACATCCGCCTTGCCGACCTTGATCTTCACGGCGTCGTATCCGGTGTCGACCCAGCGACGCGCCTGCGCCACGAGCTCGTCGATCGGGTAGTGCAGGTTGACCCCGCTGCCGTAGACGCCGACCCGTGAGCGGATGCGCCCCAGGCTGTCGGCGAGGCCGAGCCCGGCGCGGCGGCCGGCCGCGTCCCACAGGGCCAGGTCGACCCCGGCCATCGCGATCGTGGTGATGCCCGCGCCGCCGGCCTCGTGCAGGTGGCGCCAGAGCTGCGGCCAGAGCTCGCGCGGGTCGGCGGTGCGTCCCGTGACGAAGGCCGCGATGTCGGTGTCGATGAGCGCGCGCACGGCGGCGGCACCGATGGTCGGGGTCCACGAGAAGCCCGTTCCGACGACGCCGTCGGAGCACTCGACGTCGACCCGCACGAGGTGCAGCCAGGGAGCCTCGGGCACCCAGGGCCGCGGCATCGACGCGGTGAGCGGCGTCGTGGTGACGCGCGCGATGGTGGCGGTCACGAGGTGCCCGAACCCGGAGTCACGACACCGAAAGACGCGAGTGCGGCCGGATCGAGCTCGGTGCGCCAGCCGTGCTGCGGTGCCCAGCCGAGCTCGCGCTTCGCGGCCGCGGAGCTGAACGCCGGGGACGACCCGTCGAGCGCCGAGGCGTCGACCCCGGGCAGGAAGCGGGGGAGGAGCGTCGCGAGCGGCTCGGTCGCGAGGGCGTCGTCGGCGCCGACGAAGTAGACCCGGCCGCTCTGCGGCGGGCCCGCCCGCTCGAGCCAGGCCAGCACGAACGCGGCGGCATCCCGGGCGTCGACGTAGTTGAAGAGGGAGACGGCGGCCAGCGACGGGTCGCGCAGCCGGTCGGCGACGGTGTGCCCTTGCTGGGTGGGCTCGCCCGCCCACTCGGGCGGCGAGATCACGAAGCACGGGCGGAACGCGCCGAAGACCGTCGCCGTCTGTTGCCGCGAGAACATGGCAACCATCGACTCGACGAGCTGCTTCGACAGCGCGTAGGCGTTCCACGGCCGGGTGCGGTGCCGCTCGTCGATCGGCAGAACGTCGGGGGCCCAGCCGGTCGGGCTGCCGTAGCCGATGACGGTCGGGCTCGAGGCCGCGAGCACGCGGGCTACCCCGTGCTCGCGGGCGGCGTCGAGCACCGTGAACGCGAGCCGGGAGTTCGTCTCGAGCGTGACCGCCTCCGGTGCGCTGAACGGCACGGCGATCGCGGCGAGGTGCACGATCGCGTCGGGCCGCTCGTCGCCGACGAAGTTCGAGAACGCCGACGGGTGCAGCAGGTCGACGTCGATCTGGCGGCCGGCGAAATCAGGGGCCGGCACACGGTCGATGCAGATCACCTCGTGGCCCGCGCGGGCGAGGGCATCGAGGGTGCTGCGTCCGAGGCGTCCGGCCCCGCCGGTGACCACAGTCTTCATCGATATCCCCATCGTCATCGGCCCAGAAAGCGCTTTCTCGGTTACACTCTAGGCTCGACGCGACGCCCGGCACAAAGGCGGCGCGGCACCCGCAAAGGAGCGAGGCCAGGGCGGCAGACCCGTGGCGGTCCTCGAGATCGAGAAGAGACACACCGTGACCCAAGAACTCCGCGCCGCTATCGTCGGAACCGGTTCCGTCGCCGTCCTGCACGCCGAGAGCATCGCCGCGACGCCCGGCGTGCGGCTGGTCGCCGTCGCCGACGTGATGCCCCGCCGCGCCGCGGAATTCGCCGCGACGCACGGCGCCGGCGCCGCATTCGAGTCGATCGAGCAGCTGTTCGCGGCCGAGCAGATCGACGTCGTGCACCTCTGCACACCTCCGGGCGTGCACGAGCCGCAGGCGGTGGCCGCCTTCGCCCACGGCGCGCACGTCATCGCCGAGAAGCCGCCGGCGCTCTCCCTGACCGAACTGCAGTCGATGACGGATGCCGCGGCTCGCGCCGACCGCCGGTTCGCAGTGGTCTTCCAGCAGCGCACGGGCACGGCCGCCGACCACGTCAAACGCCTGCTCGACAGCGGAGCGCTCGGCCGCGCGCTCTTCGCCGCCTGCGACACGCTCTGGCTGCGCGACGCCGAGTACTACTCCGTGCCGTGGCGCGGACGCTGGGAGACCGAGGGCGGCGGCACGACGCTGAGCCACGGCATCCACCAGATCGACCTGCTCGCCTACCTGCTGGGCGACTGGCGCGCGGCGTCGGCGCAACTCTGGCGCCAGGAACGCGACGTCGAGACGGAGGACGTGTCGACCGGCACGATCCTGTTCGAGGCCGGCACCGTGGCATCCGTCTCCACCAGCGTCGTCTCGCCGCGTCAGACCAGCTCGATCCGCATCGACACCGAGCGCGCCACGATCGAGGTCGACCACCTCTACGGGCACGACCGCTCGCACTGGCGCATCACGCCGGCGCCCTCCGTGTCGGCCGAGGAGGCGGCGGGTTGGGAGTTCCCGCACGACGACACCCCGAGCGGGCACGACGCGCTGCTCGCGAGCGTCTACGCGTCGCTCATCGCCGGCGACCCGCTGCCCGCCGTCGCCGCCGAGCCCGCCCGGGCTCTCGAGATCGTCACCGCGTTCTACGCCTCGGCGCGTCTGGGCGGCACCATCGGCCGCCCTGCGGTGCAGGGCGACCCCGAGCTGCGCGGCACGCTGCGGGCACCGGTCGCCGACAACCGCCCGTGAGCGCGCCGATCTACGCGGACGCGCTCTGGCAGGGCGCATCCGACCCCACGGTGATCCGCCGCGACGGCACGACGGAATGGTGGATGTTCTACACCCAGCGGCGCGCCCTGCTCGAGGGCGCCGGCGTCGAATGGGTGCACGGCAGCCGCATCGGCGTCGCCGTGTCGACCGACGGCGGGGCGAGCTGGCAGTACCGCGGGGTCGTCGACTTCGGCGACGGCGACGGCAATACGCACTGGGCGCCGGAGGTCGTGCGGCTCGACGGCACGTACCACCTCTACCTCACCTGGATCGCGGGGGCCCCGAGCGAGTGGGCCGGACACGAGCGGCACATCGTGCACTTCGAGAGCGACGACCTCGAGAGCTGGACCAGGGTGGGCCGGGTCGACGTCGGCAGCGACTTCGCCATCGACGCCGCCGTGGCGCGCACCCCCGACGGCCGGGTGCGGCTGTGGTTCAAAGACGAGGCCGAGGAGTCGACCACGTGGAGCGCCGTGAGCGCGAACGGCCGTTCGTTCGTCCGCGAGGGGCTCGCGGTCGGCGGGCAGCCGCACGAGGGGCCGAACGTCTTCGAGCTCGGGGGAGCGTGGTGGCTGATCGTCGACGAGTGGCGCGGGCAGGCCGTGTACCGCGGCGACGACGGCGTGCACTGGACCCGGCAGCCCGGGCTGCTGCTCGCCGAGCCGGGCGAGCACCCGCTCGACCGGCAGGTCGGGCGCCACGCCGACGTCGTGGTGACCGGCGCCGACACCGCGCTGATCTTCTACTTCACCCATCCGGAGTGGGACGGGGTGGAGCTGGCGGATGCCACGCCGCTGGCAGCCAGACGCACACGGATCCACGCCGCGCAGCTCTCCGTCGACGGTGGAAGACTGGTTGCGCGGCGCGACTTCGCGCCGCCACGGCAACAATTGTTGCCAATGGATTGACGATTGAATGGATTCAACCTAGGCTTCGGATAACGCTTTCCCAGCGTGAACCACGGACTACAGCGACGTTATCCAGGAGGACAACGATGTTCTACAAGCACTCCCGCCGCACCGCGACAGCGATCGCGGTCTCAGCAGCAGCCGTTCTGGCACTCAGCGCCTGCGCGGGCTCCGGCCCCGCGGCCACCGACGGCGGCGGCGAGTTCGACCCCGACGCCAAGGCCACGATCAACTTCACCTGGTGGGGCAACGACGACCGCGCCTCCAAGTACACAGAGGCCATCGCGCTCTTCGAGAAGGAGTACCCGAACGTCACCGTCAACGGCACGTTCACCGACTACCCCTCCTACTGGGAGAAGCGCACCACCGAGGCGGCCGGCGGCGGACTCCCCGACGTTATGCAGTTCGACTACTCGCAGATGGACTCGTTCGGCAGCCGTGGACTGCTCTACAACCTCACCCCCGAGTACGGCACGAACATCGACGTCGACGCGATCCCCGAGACGGCGCTCTCCGTCGGAGACATCGACGGCGAGTCGTACGGCCTGATCTCGAGCACCAACGCCTGGGCGATGTTCCAGGACAAGACGCTCATCGCCGGCATCGGCGCCGAACCCTACGAGGGCGGCACCAGCTGGGAGGACTACTACGAGTGGATGGACGACGTCACAGCGAAAGGCAACGGCGTCTACGGCGGAGCCGACCCCACGCAGCGCATCCAGAACTTCGAGCTGAGCCTGCGCCAGGCCGGCGGAAACCTCTACACCGACGAGGGAGAGCTCGGCTTCGACGAGGGCGACCTCACCGAGTTCTGGGAGTCGGCAGCCGACATCCGTGAGGGCGTCATCGTTCCGCAGCAGCGCCTCGAGGAGCTCAACCCGGTCTCCGGCTTCGGCGCGAACATCGCGGCGAGCGAGCTGACCTGGGACAACTTCGGCGCCGGCTACCTCGCCGACTCCGGCAAGGCCGTCGACGACCTCGTGCTGACCGCGCCGCCCACCGACGACGCCGACGCGAAGGACCTCTACCTCAAGCCGTCGATGCTCCTCGCGATGTCGTCGAAGACCAAGGTCGGACCCGCGGGCGCCAAGCTCATCGACTTCCTCACCAACGACCCCGAGGTCGGCAAGATCTTCGGCGCATCTCGCGGAATCCCGGCCTCCGAGACCCAGCGCGACGGTGCCGAGCTCTCCGGCCAGGACGCGAACGTGCTCGCCTACGAGGAGTCGATCACCGACCGCCTCGGAGACGCGCCTCCGCTGCCGCCCGAGGGCGCGGCATCCATCGAGCAGAAGTTCTGGGATCTCGGAAAGAGCATCGACCTCGGCGCCATCTCGATCGACGACGCGGTGAAGCAGTTCTTCAGCGAAGCTGAGATCGCGCTCAACAACTAACCGGCACCAGCCAGCAACGACGCTCGGAGATTCACGATGACCACAACACAACGGCAGGCGTCCGACTCGGCCGCGCCGCTGGGGTCAGCACCTTCCGGCCCGACGAGCAATCGTCGGGCCGGGGGCCGCCCCAAGCTCAGTGAGAAGAAGCGCGACGGGATAGCGGGCTACCTGTTTCTCACTCCGTGGCTCATCGGGTTCTTCGTGCTCACCCTCGGGCCGATGCTCATCTCGCTGTACCTCGCCTTCACGAAGTACAACCTGTTCACCGACCCGGAGTGGATCGGCCTCGACAACTTCGTGCGGATGTTCAACGACCCGCAGTACCAGCAGTCGGTGCAGATCACCCTCATCTACGTTCTCGTGGGCACCCCGATCAAGCTCGCGGCCGCCCTCGGCGTCGCGATGCTGCTCAACTACCGCAGCAAGGGCTCCGGCTTCTTCCGCTCGGCGTTCTACGCTCCGTCGCTCATCGGCGCGAGCGTCAGCGTCGCGATCGTCTGGCGCGCGATGTTCAACGCCGACGGACCGGTCGACAGCGGACTGAGCGTGCTCGGGGTCGACCTCGGCGGCTGGGTGGGAAACCCCGCCCTGGTCATGCCGATGATGATCCTCCTCGCGGTCTGGCAGTTCGGCGCACCCATGGTCATCTTCCTCGCCGGCCTCAAGCAGATCCCCGGAGAGCTGTACGAGGCGGCGGATGTCGACGGGGCCGGTCCGTGGCGCAAGTTCAAGAGCGTCACCCTGCCGATGCTCTCGCCCGTCATCTTCTTCAACCTGCTGCTCGAGATGATCGGGGCATTCCAGATCTTCGCGTCGGCGTTCATCATCTCGTCGGGAACCGGCGGGCCGGCGGGCAGCACCAACTTCTACACCGTGTACCTCTACCAGCGGGCCTTCGGCGACCTGCAGATGGGCTACGCCTCGGCGATGGCCTGGCTGCTCCTCGTGGTCGTCGGCATCGTTGCCTTTATCCTGTTCCGCACCTCGAAGTTCTGGGTGCACTACGGAGGTGACCTCAAGTGACCACGCTCGATACCGAACTCGCCCCCGTGCTGCCGCTGGACGGCAAGCCCGTCCGCAGCAAGACCTCGTGGAAGAAGCGCAAGACCTGGGCCACCGTGGTCTGGGCCGTGGTGCTCGTCGCGATCGTCGCGGTCGTGCTCTACCCGCTGCTGTGGATGGTGCTCGCATCGTTCAAGCCCTCGGCCGACATCAACGGCAACGTCGCCCTGTTCCCCGAGAATCCGACGATCCAGAACTACGTCAAGGTGCTACAGGGCATCGGTGGCATCCCCGTCTACACGTTCTTCCTCAACTCGCTGCTGCTGGCCGTCGGCTCCGTGATCGGCGTCATCATCTCGTCGTCGATGGCCGCATACGCCTTCGCCCGGGTTCGGTTCGCGGGCAGCAAGGTCTTCTTCGGCCTGATGATCGCCACCCTGCTGCTGCCGTTCCACGTGCTGATCATCCCGCAGTACATCATCTTCCAGCGCCTCGGCCTGGTCGACACGTTCGTGCCGCTGCTCGTTGTGAAGTTCCTCGCGACCGAGGCCTTCTTCGTGTTCCTCATGGTGCAGTTCATCCGCAACCTGCCGATGGAGCTCGACGAGGCGGCGAGGATCGACGGCGCGGGTCATCCGCGTGTCTTCTTCTCGATCACGCTGCCGCTCATCAAGCCGGCCCTCGTGACCAGCGCGATCTTCGCCTTCATCTGGAGTTGGAACGACTTCCTGGGTCCCTTGCTCTATCTCAACTCGACCGACAAGTACCCGCTGCCGCTCGCGCTGCGGCTGTACAACGACCAGACGAGCGTGTCGGACTACGGCGCCACGATCGCGATCTCGGTGCTCGCGCTGATACCGATCGCGCTGTTCTTCTTCATCTTCCAGCGGTTCCTCGTGGAGGGCGTCGCGACGCAGGGGCTGAAGGGATGACCATCGCGTCGTCGCGCAAGCAGGCGCGGTCGGCCAGGTCCCAGGCGACGTCCGGGATCGGGCCCACCGACGCCGCCGCGACGACTTGGCCGGGCGCCAAGCAGCGCTTCGCCCTGTTCGGCGAGGTGCTGCTGACCGGCATCATCGTGCTCGTGCTGTCGTTGCCCATCGTGACGATCCCGCTCGCGGTCGCGGTCGGAAAACGCCATCTCATGCGGTTTCTGCGCGCGGACGGCTCGCAGCTCGCGCTCGTCGGCGGCGACCTGCGCGAGGGATTCCTCGGCGGGGTCGGCATCGGCTGCGCCTGGCTCGCGATCACCGGAGTGCTGCTGATCGACCTGCTGCTCGTCGGCAGCGGCGCCCTGCCCGGCGGGGTGGCGGTGGGCGCGATCGCGGCCGTGCTGCTCGCGGCCGTCACCGTGCTCATGCTCTGGGTCGCGGCATCGTGGACTCCGGGCCTCGGCTGGCGCGCCTCGGTGCGGGTCGGGCTCACGGCGCTGAGAACGGATGCCGTGGGCTCGGTCTACCTCGTCGTGGCCGCCGGCCTCGTGGTGCTGTTCACGTGGATGCTGCCGCCGCTCGTCATCCCGGCGTTCGGCTGCCTGTGCTTCGCCGTGGCCGCGATCTCGGTGCGGCACGCGGCGCGAGCCTAGACCGACTGCCGCTCCACGAGCGTGGTCGGCACCGCGGTGAACGGAGCCACCTCTTCCCCGTCGATCAGGCGCTGGAGCGTCTTCACGAGCACGGCGCCCTTGTTCGCCGTGTCGAGGTCGACGGTCGTCAGAGGCGGCGTCGAGCTCGTCGAGAAGTAGTTGTTGTCGATGCTCGCGACGGCGATGTCGTAGGGGATCCTGATCGAGTGGGTGCGGAGAACCTCGAGGGCTCCCGCTGCCATCTGAGCCGAGGCCGCGAACACGGCGTCGATGCGCTCGCCGCCGTCGAGCAGCCGCTGCATGGCCTCGCCGCCGCTCGCGGGCGTGAAGTTGCCCGCCTCGAGCGGTCCGGGGGTGAGACCCGCGTCGCTGATCGCCGAGCGCCAGCCCTGCACGCGGTCGATGCCCGCGGCGGTGTCGAGCGGCCCCGCGATGGTGGCGATGTGGGTGCGGCCACGCTCGACGAGGTGACGGGTGGCGGTGACGGCGGCCTCCACGTTGTCGACGTCGACCACGTGGATCTGGCGAGCGGTGGGCTCGAGCGGTCGCACGCCGAAGACCATCGGCACGGCGTCGGCGAGCTCGACATACGCCGGCACGCTGCTGTGGTGGGAGAGGATGAGCGCGCCGTCGACGTTTCCGCCGGTGAGGTAGCGGCGGGTCTTCTCCGGGTCGGCATCCGACTCGATCAGCAGTGTCAGCGTGTGGTCGGTCGACGACGCGTACATCGCGGCGCCCTGGATGACCTCGGCGAAGTAGGGGTCGGCGAAGAACTCGGCCGTGCGCTCCGGGATGACCATCGCGATCATCTGGGTGCGGCGGCGGACGAGGCTGCGGGCAGCGCGGTTGGGCACGTAGCGCAGCTGCGCGACGGCGTTGTTGACCGCCTCGACCATCTCGGGCTTCACCGTCGAGTAGCCGTTGATCACCCGCGAGACCGTGGCCCTGGAGACACCCGCGAGGGCACCGACGGCCTCGAGCGTGGGCTTTCCGCCCTCGACGGTGTCTTCACTCGTCATTGTCGCCTCTCGTCGCTCTTCGTGCCGGGCGTTCCCGCAACGGGCGGCCGTGCCATTGGAATCTTAGTGACCGCCGGTTACTCGGGGATGACGTGCCCCGCTATCAGCAGAGCGAGCCACCTGCCGCTGTCCTTGACGGTGCGCTGCTGGGTCGCGTAGTCGACGTGCACGATGCCGAACCGCTTGCTGAATCCGTAGCCCCACTCGAAGTTGTCGAGCAGCGACCAGACCAGGTAGCCGCGCAGGTCGACCCCGCGTTCGATGGCGCGGTGGGCGGCGGTGAAGTGGCGGCGCAGGTAGTCGGTGCGCTCAGGGTCGTCGACCCGTCCGTCGTCGACGGTGTCGTCGAACGCCGCACCGTTCTCGGTGATGACGAGCGGCAGCCCGGGGTGGGCTCGGTGCAGCGAGACGAGCAGTTCCTCGAGCCCGTCGGGGGCGATGTTCCATCCCATCGCGGTGTACGGGCCGTCCTGCACGAGGAATTCGACGTGCTCGCTGCCCGGCCAGGGCGAGCCGCCGACGTCTTTGTGCCCGTCGGCGTTCTGTCTCGCCCCGACGCCGTCCCACATGCGCACGGTCGCGGTGGAGTAGTAGTTGACGCCGAGGAAGTCGATGGGTTGGTGGATGATCGCCAGGTCGCCGGGCAGAACGAACGACCAGTCGGTGATCGCCGCGGTGTCCTCGATCAGGTCGGCCGGGTAGGCGCCCGTGAGCATCGGTCCGGTGAACCCGCGGTTGGCGAGCGCGTCGATGCGGCGGATCGCCTCGGGCGACGTGGCGTGGTCGCCCCGGATCACGTGGAAGTTGAGCGTCGCCGAGTACTCGGCGTCGCTCGTCACGGTCTCGCGGAGCGCCACCAGCGCCAGGCCGTGGGCGAGGTTGAGGTGGTGTACCGCCTGCAGCGCGGCGAGCGGCTCGGTGCGTCCCGGGGCGTGCGCGCCCGAGCCGTAGCCCAGATACGCCGAGCACCACGGCTCGTTGAGCGTGGTCCACGTGGCGACCCGGTCGCCGAGGGCGGCGCCGACGATCGCGGCGTACTCGGCGAAGCGGTAGGCGGTGGCCCGGTTGGTCCATCCGCCCTCGTCCTCCAACGCCTGCGGCAGGTCCCAGTGGTAGAGGGTGGCGATGGGGCGGATGCCTCGGGCGAGCAGCCCGTCGACGAGGCGACCGTAGAAGTCGAGGCCGGCCTGATTGGCCGGTCCAGAGCCGAGCGGCTGGATGCGCGGCCACGCGATCGAGAACCGATACGCCTCCAGCCCCAGATCGGCCATCAGATCGAGATCGCTCTCGAGCCGGTGGTAGTGGTCGTCGGCCACGTCGCCGGTGTCGCCCGCGACTATACGGCCGGGAGTGTGACTGAAGGTGTCCCAGATCGAGGGCCCCCTGCCGTCCTCGTTCACGGCACCCTCGATCTGGTACGCGGCGGTGGCCGAGCCGACCAGGAAGTCGGGAGGGAAGACGAGCCCGGCGTCGCGGTAGTCCGGGCTGCCGGCGGTGGTCGGCAGAATCGAGATCGACATCTAGCCCTTCACCGCGCCCTGCATGATCCCGGCGACGAGCTGCCTGCCCGCCAGGAGGAACAGGATGAGCAGGGGGATCACCGAGAGCACCGCGCCCGCGAGCACCATCGCGTTGTCAGGAGTCTGCCCGCCGCTCGCGCTGAGGGAGGCGAGCGCGGTCTGCACGCTCGGGTTGGTCGGGCCGAGCACGAGGAGCGGCCAGAGGAAGTCGGTCCAGGCAGCCATGAACGTGAACAGTGCGAGCACGGCCATCGCGGGGCGCGCTGCGGGAAGGGCGACGTGCCAGAACGTGCCCCACATGCTCGCGCCATCCATCCTGGCCGCCTCGATGAGCTCGTCGGGGATCACGTCGACGAGGTACTGGCGCATGAAGAACACGCCGAAGGCCGTCACGAGCCCTGGCACGATCACCGCCTGCAGGGTGCCGATCCAGTGCCACTGGGCCATCAGCATAAACAGGGGGATGATGCCGAGCTGGGTCGGGATTGCCATGGTGGCGATGACGCTGAGCAGCAGTCCGTTGCTCGCCCGGAACTTCAGCTTGGCGAAGGAGTAGCCGGCGAGCGTGGAGAAGAACACCACCGAGACGGTGATGGCGCCGGAGATGACGATGCTGTTGATAAGCGCCTGGAAGAACGGCACCGTCTCGAACACCTTCGCCGCGTTGCTGAGGAAGTTGCCGCCCGGCACGATCGTCGGAGGAACCAGGTTGGTGTCCGACGACTGGCGGCTGCCGATGACGAACGACCACCAGAGCGGGAAGGCCGACCCGGCGAAGAAGGCGAAGAGCAGGGCGTAGGTGAGGAACCCGGGCGCCTCGTACACCTTGCGGCGCTTCGACTGGCGTTCCTCCCTCACCGCCGGAGCGAGCCGCGGTCGGTCGAGGAGTGCGCTCATGATCGGCGTCCGTTCTTGGTCGGTGTGATCAGCGCGGCCGGTCTGACCCGGGGGATGCGCGTGGGCCGCACGTCGTTGGTGCGGATGGCCCGCGAGATCGCGAAGTTGATGAGGCCGGCGAGGATGATGATGACGAACAGGATCCACGCGGTGGCCGACGCCCGACCGAAGTCGCGGCGCGGGAAGGCCAGCTCGTAGAGGTAGAGCACGATGGTCTGGAACTGGCGGTTGCCGCCGCCGTTCGTGCGTCCGTCGAACAGCTTCGGCTCGGTGAAGATCTGCAGTCCGCCGATGGTCGAGGTGATGACCACGAAGATCAGGGTGGGACGGATCATCGGGATCGTGATCGACCAGAACCGCCGCGCCTTGGTGGCGCCGTCGAGGGCCGCCGACTCGTAGACGTCGCGCGGGATCGACTGCATGGCGGCGAGGAGGATGAGGGCGTTGTAGCCGGTCCACCGCCAGTTGACCATGCTCGCGATGGCGACGTGGGAGGGGAACACGTCGAAAGACCAGCGGATCGGGTCGAGCCCGAACAGCTCGAGCAGCCCGGCGATGGGGCCGTGGTACTGGTTGAAGACCTGCAGGAAGATCACGGCGACGGCCACCGGCGCGACGATGTAGGGCAGCAGGATGCTCATGCGCCAGAAGGTACGCGCCCGGATCGTCTGGTCGAGCACGGCGGCGATGACCGTCGCGAAGACGAGCTGCGGGATCGCCGACAGCAGGAAGATGCTGACGGTGTTGCCGAAGGCGTTCCAGAAGAACGGGTCGGTGAGCACCGAGACGTAGTTGTCGAAGCCGACGAAGTCGCCCTGGCCCTTGAGCAGATGCCAGTCGTAGAGCGAGACGTTCAGCGTGTAGACGATGGGGAAGACGCCGATGAGGGCGAACAGGATGAAGAACGGCGCGATGTACAGGTAGGGAGACGCCTTGTAGTCGAGCCGCGAGAGCTTCTGTCTGAAGGTCAGTGTGGAGGGCGCCCGCTGGGCCCCGAGTGTGGTGGTCATCGCCCAGCCAATCCGCGCGTTTGAGGGTGTGGTGCAGTCGGGGTGGGCAGGCGGCTCCGCGGCCGGATGGCGCGGGGAGCCGCCTGCTCGAGGTGTTGCTACTCGGTGACGAGCTGGTTGAGAAGCTTGATCGCTTCCTTCCAGGCGGTGTCACCGTCGGTGATCTCCCCCTGGCTCACGCGGTCGAACACGGGGCCGAACACGTTGTCCTGGATGTTGGAGTCCTCCGGACCCTTCACCTGGGCGATGACGCCCTCGGATCGTGCGGCGAAGATCTCGCCGACGGGCGCGTTGTTGAAGAAGTCGTTCGTCGAGGTCTTCACGAGCTCCTGGCCTTCGACGGTGCTCGGGAACGGGCCGGCGAGCTCGAACGAGGCCGCCTGCTGTGCGGGGGCGGAGAGCCAGAGCGCGAGCTTGGCCGCCTCCTCCTTGTGCTCAGAGGATTCGGAGACACCGAGGAAGGCGCCGCCCCAGTTGGCCGATCCGCCGGGGAGGACGTCTGCGAAGTCCCAGCCGCTGTCTGTGGTGCCTGCGTCGTAGTAGCCCTGCACGATGCCGAGCATCCAGCTCGGGCACATGTAGGTGGCGAACTCGTCGTTCTTTGCCTCGGGCCCGACGTCCCAGCCGGGGAGGCCGGCGCCGAGGCCGTCGTTCTCCGCCTCGACGATCATGGCGAGCTGGTCCTTGAGCACGTCGTTGCCCTCGATGTTCAGGGTCTCGCCGTCCTTCTTGTAGTAGCCCTCTTCCTGCTGGTTCACGAAGGAGTTCCAGAAGAACCGGGGGGAGTGGTAGAACGCCTTGCCGCTCGCGGCCACGTACTCGTTGCCCACCTCGTAGAAACGCTCCCACGTCGCATCCGCGCCACCGAGGTATTCGGCGACCTCCGTGCGCTCGCTCGGCAGGCCGGCCGCGGCGAACAGGTCGCCGCGGTAGCAGATGCCCTGCGGACCGATGTCGAGACCGGCGCCGATGACGCGGCCGTCGGCGTCGGTGCCCTGCTCGTACTTCCAGTCGAGCCAGTTGTCCTTGACATCTTCGATGCCGTAGTCGCGCAGGTCGACGAAGGATCCGCTCACCTCCTGGATGGTGCCGAGCCAGCCCTCCTCGATGGCGACGACGTCGCTGAGGCCGGTGCCGGCCGCGATCTTCGCGTAGGCGTCGTCACGTGCCGCGCCGCCACCCTCGAGGTTCGTCGCCTCGATGGTGACGTTCGGGTTCTCCTCCATGTACTTCTCGTAGTTGGCGTCGACACCCATGGTGCCGAACGTCGTGATCGACAGCGTGACCTTGCCGTCGTCCGATCCGCCGCCGCCCCCGGATGCGCATCCGGTCGCAAGAAGGGCGAAGGCTGTCGCGCCGGCGATGGTTATGGCCGCGGTACGTCGTGATCTGTTCACAGTCACTCCTTTGTGTGTGTGTGCGTGGGCGCGAGAGAGCGCTCTCTGCGACTGTCCAGAGAGCGCTCTCTCGCGAAGTGGAAGCCACACTATGCGCACTCGCCGCGCCCCGTCAAGCGTTTGAGAGAGCGCTCTCTGAAATTGGTCGAGCGGCGACTTGTCACCCGTGGGGGTGACAGAGTGCCCGGGCGCCCCGTTGGTGACAACTCGCGGCGCGCCGGGCGGGCGCGGGACGGGCGCGCCCGCCGCGCGACCGGGCTACACGCCGGCGGCCACCGCGTTGAAGAGCGGATCGGCGTTGAATCCGAGCCGGCCCGGGCTCGCGACGTTGGTGAGCAGCACGAAGCAGACGTCGAGCTCGGGATAGACCCAGAACTCGGTGCCCGCCCAGCCCCCGTGGCCGAACACGCCGCGCTCGAGCAGGCCTGGCGCCGAGTGGCGCAGGTTCCAGCCGAGACCCCAGTCCTGACCGCGGCGCTCGGGGTACGGCTCCAGCTTGGGCAGACCGGTCGTGAGGGGTCGCAGCATGGCGGTGCGGGTGGTGCGGTGAACGGCGGTGCCGTCGTCGCGCAGCAGCGCCGAGCCCAGGGCGAGCAGGTCTGCGGCCGTCGCGAAGAGGCCGGCGCCCGGATGCCGCAGTGCGGCGAACGCCTCGTAGTCGACCCCCTGCTCGGCGGCGTCGTAGACCGGATGCGGGTCGCAGGCGCGGTCGAAGGTCAGGCCCGGCATGCCGACGTCGGCCGCGAGGGAGGCGATCGACTCGTCGAGCGGGGAGCCCGTCGCGTGCTCGACGAGCGCCGAGACGCCCTCGAAGGCGATCGTGGAGTAGCGCGACATGGAGCCGGCGTCGAAGTCGGCGCCGCCGTCGACCAGCAGGCGACGCAGCCCGGAAGCGTCGAGGGGCGGCTCGGCGATACCCGACGTGTGGCTGAGCAGGTGGGTGAGCGTGACGTCCCCGCGGCCGAACTCGGGCACGGCACCGACGAGCGGGGCGTCGAGGGCGAGCAGTCCGCGCTCCACCGCGCGCAGGGCGGCGAGAGCCACTATCGGCTTCGTGATGGAGAACAGCGGGTACGCGTCGTCGACCGCGGCCACCCGGGCGCCGCTCGAGCCGAAGGCCGCGACATCCGTCGTCCCGCTCGATGTGGCGATGCCGAGAACGGCCGTGGGCAGGGTTCCTGAGTCGACCTGGTGCTTGGCCCAGTCGAAGGCGTTCGGATGCTTCGTCGCGGTCATAATTGCAACGATACACAAAGCTCGGATGATTGCTATCGTTGGCTTCAGCCCAGAAGTCTTAGATCGTTGCAACGAGGTGGTTCAGTGTCGAGTGCGAGCATCAGGGACGTCGCCGCGCTCGCCGGCGTCTCGATGAGCACCGTCTCGAACGTGCTCAACAATCCGGGGCGCGTCTCGACCGCCTCCGTCGACAAGGTGCAGCGCGCGATCGACCAGCTCGGCTTCGTGCGCAACGAGGCGGCCCGCCGGTTGCGGTCCGGCAACAGCAAGCTCATCGGCCTCGCGGTGATCAACATCAGCAACCCCTTCTTCACCGACGTCGCGACCGGCGTGGAGGAGGCCGCGCGAGCCGCCGGCTACTCGGTGCTGCTCGGCAACAGCTCCTCGCGGCCCGACGGCGAGACCGGATACCTCGAGCTGTTCGAACGCCAGGGCGTCGACGGCGTTCTCATCGTGCCGTCGGGCGACGTGCTCGAGCAACTCGACGGCCTTCGCCGCAGGGGCACCCCCGCCGTGCTCATCGACCGGGTCGACGACCGGCGGGCGTTCTCCTCGGTCTCCACCGACGACGTCGTGGGCGGCACGCTGGCGGGCGAGCACCTGCTCGGACTCGGTCGCCGCAGGCTGTGGTTCGTCGGCGGGCTGTTGAGCGTGCGGCAGATGCGCGACCGGCTCGAGGGCTTCCGCGCGGCGCTCGCCGAGGCTCCCGACGCCTCGCTGCGCGTCGAGACCGGCGCCTTCATCGACGCCACGAGCGGCCTAGAGTACGGCAGGGCGATCGCGCCGCTTCCCGCCGCCGAGCGGCCCGATGCGATCTTCGCCGCGAACGACATGCTCGCGCTCGGAATCATCCAGGGCCTCACCGGCACCGGGCTGCGCGTTCCGGAAGACGTCGCGGTGGTCGGCTACGACGACATCGTGTTCTCGGCGGCCGCGGTCATCCCGCTCACGTCGGTTCGGCAGCCGAGCCGGCGCATGGGCAACACCGCAGCCACCCTGCTCATCCAGGAGCTCGCCGACCCCGAGGGGTTCCGCACCCAGTCCATCGTCTACGAGCCGCAGCTCATCGTGCGCGCCTCGACAACCAGCAGAGGAAGAGCCACATGACCATGCACTACGGCGGCGACTACAACCCCGAGCAGTGGCCGGAAGAGATCTGGCACGACGACGTGCGGCTCATGCGCGAGGCCGGGGTCACGATGGTGAGCCTCGGTATCTTCGCCTGGTCGCGCATCCAGCCGGCCGAGGGCGTCTTCGACTTCGAGTGGCTCGACACGGTGATCGACCTGCTGCACGAGGGCGGCATCGCCGTCGACCTCGCGACGGCGACCGCGTCGCCGCCGCCGTGGGCCACCGCCGCCTACCCGCAGATGCTGCCGCAGGACGAGAACGGCGCCACCTACTGGCCGGGATCACGCCAGCAGTTCGCGCCCTCGTCGCCCGAGTACCGGCGGCTCGCCGCCGAGCTGGTGAGGGCCATCGCGAACCGCTATGCGAAGCATCCGGCCGTCGTCCTGTGGCACGTCAACAACGAGTACGGCTGCCACCTGAACTACGACTACTCCGAAAACGCCGCGATCGCCTTCCGAGCCTGGCTGGCCGCTAAGTACGAGACCATCGACACGCTCAACGCCGCCTGGGGCACCGACTTCTGGTCGCAGCGCTACGCGTCGTTCGACGAGATCGTGCCGCCGCGCAAGGCGCCGTACAGCCGCAACCCGGCCGGCGAGCTCGACTTCAAGAGGTTCACCTCCGACACGCTGCTCGAGCTGTTCCTGATGGAGAAGCGCATCATCCACGAGGCGGGCGCCACCCAGCCGGTGACGACGAACTTCATGGGCGCGTTCCCACCCGCCGACTACTGGCGCTGGGCCCGCGAGATGGACGTCATCACCGACGACTGCTACCCCGACCCGAACGACCCGGAGTCGTTCCGGGCCGCGGCGTTCGCCCGCGACCTGATGCGCTCGCTCAAGCCGGACACCCCGTGGCTGCTGATGGAGCAGGCCACCAACGCCCTGAACTGGCGCCCGACCAACGCCCCCAAGGCACCCGGCCAGATGGCCGCGCTCAGCATGCAGGCGATCGCCCGCGGAGCCGACGGCATCATGTTCTTCCAGTGGCGCCAGTCGCGGGCGGGCAGCGAGAAGTTCCACTCGGCGATGCTGCCCCAGGCGGGCACCCGCACCCGCACCTGGCGTGAGGTGGTCGAGTTCGGCGCCGAGCTGGCCGAGCTGCCGAAGCTACCCGCCGGATCGCGCGACGCCCACGTCGCGATCGTGTTCGACTGGCAGAACTGGTGGGCGCTCGGCAACCCCGACCACCCCGTCGTGCTCGACTACCTCGCGCTCGTGCAGCGCTGGTACTCGGCGATCCACCGCCAGCACGTGCAGGTCGATCTCGTTCAGCCGACGAGCGACCTGACCGGGTACCGCGTCGTCATCGCGCCGCAGCTGTATCTCCTGACGACCGAGGGCGCCGACAACCTGCTCGCCTTCGCGAACGCCGGCGGCCACCTGCTCGTCACCGCGTTCAGCGACCTCGTCGACGAGAACGACGCGTTCCGCGACGGCGGCTACCTCACGCAGCTCCGCTCGGCACTTGGAATCTGGCTCGAGGACTTCGGCGCGCTCGTGCCTCCGGGCGGGGGAGCCGCCGGCGGTTCCTCTGCCGGCGATTCCTCTACTGCCGCACCCGAGGCATCCGGCCCCGGCCAGGTCTTCGTCCCGCTGAACGGCGCGGTCGGCCCGGTCACGGGCACGCTGCTCGCCGAGGAGATCCACCTCGACGGCGCCACCTCGCTCGGCGACTTCGTGGGCGGCCGGCTCGACGGGCGGCCCGCCTTCACCGTGAACCAGGTCGGCCGGGGGCGCGCGTACTACCTGGCCACGATTCCGGATGCCACGGGGTGCGCCGGCGTCGCCGCCTACGTCTTCGACGCGGCCGGCATCGAGCCGGTCGCCGTCGGACTGCCGCCGACGGTGGAAGCCGTGCGCCGCGGCGACGTGGTCACGCTGATCAACCACGACACTTCCCCGGTGACCCTGCCCGACGGGGCGACGCTCGAGCCGTTCGGCTACGTGATGCTGCGGGACGCCGTGTGACCCCGACCGGTCGGATGCGCGCCGACGGCCGGCGCCGGTTGATGTTCATCGTCTCGCTCGGAATGCTGCAGGCCATCTGGCCGCTGACGATGGACCTCTACCTGCCGTCGTTCCCGCAGTTGCAGGACGAGCTCGGCACCACGCCGGCGCTCGTGCAGTTCACCCTCACCGGGGCGTTCATCGGCATGGCGATCGGCCAGCTCGCGGCCGGGCCGATCTCCGACGCGGTGGGGCGCACCAGGCCGCTCGCGGTCGCGCTGCTGATCTACACGGTCGCCACGGTCTCGTGCGCGCTCGCCCCGTCGATCGAGTGGCTGGTCGTCAGCCGGTTCGCGCAGGGTCTGGGCGCGGCCGCGTGCGCGGTGATCGGCATCGCGCTGGTGCGCGACACCGTGTCGGGGCCGGCGATGCTGCGGTTCATCGCGAACCTCTCGGTGATCAGCGGCTTCTTCGTGGTGCTCTCGCCGGCGCTCGGCGCGCAGCTGCTCACCGTCACCGACTGGCGCGGGCTGTTCTGGGTGCTCACCGGCTACGGCTGCGTGCTCGTGGTGCTCGCGTTCACGGTGTTCCTGCGGTCGGAGACGAATCCGCCATCGCGCCGGGCTCTGCGCGAGGGTGCGACGGCGCGCGACGACTACCGGGTGCTGCTCGGGTCGCCGGTGTTCCGGGCCGTGGTGGTCGGCGGGGGCCTGATGTTCGCCGGGATGATGACGTATATGGCGTCGAGCGCGTTCCTGTTCCAGGACGTCTACGGGCTCACGCCCACGGAGTACGCGATCGCGTTCGGCGGGCACGGCGCGCTGATGATCGTCGGCGCGCAGGTGAGCGCCCGGCTGTCGCGAAGGTTCGAGCCGCGTCGCATCGTGCTCATCGGCATGAGCGCGCTCGTGGTCTCGGCGACGGCGCTGCTGGTGAGCGTGCTCGCGCTGCCGGGTGCCGGGTTCTTCGGCTTCCTCGTGCCGCTGCTGTTCTTCACGACGGCGTTCGGGCTGGTCGGGCCGGCGCTGCAGGCCTTCGCGCTGGAACCGCACGCGCTGCGTGCCGGGACCGCGGCGTCGATGCTCGGCGCCTCGAACATGATCTTCGCCGCGGTGTCGTCGCCGATCGCGGGCCTGTTCGGCGTCGCCACCCCGACCGCGACGGTCGTGATCATGCTGGTGCTCGAGGGAGCGGCGCTCGCGACGTTCGTGTTCGCGTTCCGTCGGCGCCGCGTACCCGTCTCGCTGCCGAATGAAGGAGATCCGGCGCCGAAGGTCCGCTGAGCCGCGGAAAGGTGTGACCCGACCGCGAGATCTCCTTCATTTGGCAGCGCACGGCAGCGCAGGGCACGGGCGGGCGGATGCGCCGCTGGCCGCCGCCGCTCGGGTTCAGCGCGGCGAGTACAGCCGCGGCGCGAACGACGCTGCCACCAGCGAGCGCAGCGCGTCCCGGCTTCCGCTGACGAGCCCGGCGGTGCGCGCCTGCACGAGCACGTTGCCGATCGCCGTCGCCTCGACCGGGCCGGCGAGCACCGGCAGCCCGGCACGGTCGGCCAGCAGCTGGCAGAGCAGCTCGTTCTGCGACCCGCCGCCGACGACGTGGATCACCGACACGGTCTTTCCCGAGAGCTGCGCGGCCGTCGCGACCGCGCGTGCGAAGGCGTCGGCGAGGCTCTCGACGATGCTGCGCACGAACTCGGCCCGGCTCTGCGGAATGGGCCGCGAGTTCTCGCGGCACCACTCGGCGATGCGCGCGGGCATGTCGCCCGGCGCCAGGAACCGCGGGTCGTTGGCGTCGAAGACGGCGACCGGTGCGGTGACGTCCGTCGCGGCTGCGAGCAGCGCCGGCAGCGAGATCGTCGAGCCGTCGCGCTCCCACTCGCGCACCGACTCGCTCAACAGCCAGAGGCCCATGACGTTGTGCAGGTAGCGCACGGTGCCGTCGACGCCGCCCTCGTTGGTGAAGTTGGCGAGCCGTCCCGCCTCCGACAGCTCGGGCGCCTCGAGCTCGACGCCGACGAGCCCCCAGGTTCCGCACGAGATGTAGGCGAAGTCGTCGTGCAGCGCCGGAACTGCGAGAACCGCGGATGCCGTGTCGTGCGACCCGACGGCGGTCACCGTCGTCGAGGCGCCGATCCCGGTCTCGCGCCGCAGTTCGGGCAGCAGGGCACCGATGCCCGTGCCGGCGTCGACCAGCTCGGGAAAGAGCGAGCGTGGCAGTGCGAGGCGCTCGATCAACGCGTCGTCCCACCGCCCGGTGCGCACGTTCACCAGCCCGGTCGTCGACGCGTTGGTGCGCTCGGCGATCTGCCGTCCGGTCATCCAGTAGGCGAGCAGGTCGGGCACCAGCAGCAGCGACTCCGCCGCCTCGAGCATGCCGGCTGCGCGGTCGGCCGCGAGCTGGAACACCGTGTTGAACGGCAGGTGCTGCAGGCCGTTCGCGGCGTAGAGCTCCTCCGCCGAGACGACGGAGTGCACGTCGTCGACGGCGGCCGTGTTGCGTTCGTCGCGGTAGTGGTACGGGGTGCCGAGCATGCGCCCGCCGCGCATCAGCGCGTAGTCGACCGCCCAGGAGTCGATGCCGATGCTCGCGATCGCCGGCTCCTCGCGCGCGGCCGCGCCGAGGCCGGCGACCACGCTGCGGTAGAGCTCGAGGATGTTCCAGTGCAGCCCGTCGACCGTGCGCACCGGGGTGTTCGGAAAGCGCGCGACCGGGCGGATGCTCAGCTCGTTCGCCGAGACGGCGCCGAGGATCACCCGCCCGCTCGTCGCCCCGAGGTCGACGGCGGCGACGGCGGTGGTCATCGCAGCTGCTCCGTCATCGCAGGAAGGCCGCGGCGACGCCCGCGTCGACCGGGATGTGCAGCCCGGTCGTGTGGCTGAGGTCGCTGGTGCAGAGCACGAAGACGGCGTTGGCGACGTTCTCGGGCAGCACCTCGCGCTTGAGCAGGGTGCGCTGGGCGTAGTACTTGCCGAGCTCCTCCTCCGGGACCCCGTAGACCGCCGCGCGCTTCGCGCCCCAGCCGCTGGAGAAGATGCCCGAGCCGCGCACGACGCCGTCGGGGTTGATGCCGTTGACCTTGACGCCGTACTCGCCGAGCTCGGCCGCGAGCAGCCGCACCTGGTGCGCCTGGTCGGCCTTCGTCGCCGAGTAGGCGATGTTGTTCGGGCCGGCGAAGACGGAGTTCTTGCTCGAGATGTAGATGATGTCGCCGCCGAGCTTCTGGTCGATCAGCACGCGGGCCGCGGCGCGGGAGACGAGGAACGAGCCCTTCGCCATCACGTTGTGCTGCAGGTCCCAGTCGGCGACGGTCGTGTCGAGCAGCGACTTCGACAGCGACAGCCCGGCGTTGTTCACCACGAGGTCGAGGCCGCCGAAGGCGAGCAGCGCGGCGTCGATCGACGCCTGCACCTCCTCCTCGCTGGTGACGTTGGCCTGAACGCCGATCGCGACGTCGGTGTTGCCGAGTTCCGCCGCGGCCGCCTGGGCCTTCTCGAGGTCGAGGTCGGCGATGACGACGCACGCGCCCTCCGCGGCGAGGCGGGTGGCGATGGCCTTGCCGATTCCGGATGCGGCACCGGTTACCAGGGCGATGCGTCCGGCGAGCGGCTTGGGTTTCGGCAGGCGCTGCAGCTTCGCCTCCTCGAGCGACCAGTACTCGATGCGGAATTTCTCCTCGTCGGAGATCGGCGCGTAGCTCGAGATGGCCTCGGCGCCGCGCATCACGTTGATCGCGTTGATGTAGAACTCGCCGGCGACGCGGGCGGTCTGCTTGTTCGCGCCGTAGCTGAACATGCCGACGCCCGGGATGAGGATGATGGCCGGGTCGGCGCCGCGGATGGAAGGACTGTCGTCAGCCGCATATGCGTCGTAGTACGCCTGGTAGTCGGCGCGGTACTGGGCGTGCAGCTCGTCGAGGCGCGCGATCGACTCCTCGACAGTGGCCGAGGCGGGCAGGTCGAGCAGCAGCGGCTTGACCTTGGTGCGCAGGAAGTGGTCGGGGCAGCTTGTGCCCAGGGCCGCTAGCCTCGGGTGCTCGGCGAGTCCGAGGAAGTCGGTCACCACCGTGGCATCCGTGAAGCTGCCGACCTGGGCCTTGTCTGTCGAGGCGAGCCCGCGCAGGTGGGCGGCGAGGGCCGCGGCCTTGGCGAGGCGCTCCTCCGAGGGGAGGGCGCCGTAGCCGGGGAGGTCGTCGCCGAAGGGGTGCGACTTGCCGTTCTCGGCGATGTAGTCTTCCGCGGTCTTGATGATCCAGAGCGAGTTGGCCTCGGCCTCGTCGCTCGTGTCGCCCCAGGCGGTGATGCCGTGGCCGCCGAGGATCACGCCGACGGCGTCGGGATTCGCGTCCTTGATCGCGGCGATGTCGAGTCCGAGCTGGAAGCCGGGGCGGCGCCAGTCGACCCACGCGACCTTGCCGCCGAAAGCCTTGGCGGTGAGCTCCTCGCCGTCTGCGGCTGTCGCGAACGCGATGCCGGCGTCGGGGTGCAGGTGGTCGACGTGCGCCGCGTCGACGAGCGCGTGCATCGCGGTGTCGATCGAGGGTGCCGCTCCGCCCTTGCCGTGCAGGGTGTAGTCGAACGCGGCCACCATCTCGTCTTCGCGCTCGAGTCCGGGATAGACGTTCTCCAGCGCCCGCACGCGGTCTACGCGCAGCACCGCGAGGCCCGCCTCCTTAAGGGTGCCGAGGTCGCCGCCGGATCCCTTGACCCAGAGCAGTTCGACCTCCTCGCCCGTCGCCGGGTCGATCTCGGTCCCCTTGGCGGAGGTGTTGCCGCCGGCGTAGTTCGTCACGCGCGGGTCGGAGCCCAGACGGTTCGACCGGGCGATCAGGTCTGCTGCTGCTTGGTTGGTCATCGGTTACGCTCCCCAGCCGGCCTGCAGGCCGCCCACTCGTTCTTCGGCGATCTTCTTCTGGTATCCGGATGCGGCATAGGCCGCCATCGGGTCGGAGGGCAGCCCCCGGGTGGCGCGCCACTGGGCGAGGTCGGCGCGCACGTCGGTGTAGAACGCGTCCATGAGGATCGCGTTGGCTCCGAGCACGTCGCCCGCGTCCTGCGCGGCCTTGAGCGCCGTGCCGTCGACGAGCAGCGCGCGCGCCGTCATCTCCTGCACGTTGAGCACCGAGCGCATCTGCCCGGGGATCTTGTCTTCGACGTTGTGGCACTGGTCGAGCATGAACGCCACGTCGGAGGCGGGTCCGTAGCCGCCGCCGCGGATGACCTCGTAGATGATGCGGAAGAGCTGGAACGGGTCGGCGGCGCCGACGATGAGGTCGTCGTCGGCGTAGAAGCGCGAGTTGAAGTCGAAGCTCCCGAGTTTTCCGAGGCGCAGCAGCTGGGCGACGATGAACTCGATGTTGGTGCCGGGAGCGTGGTGGCCGGTGTCGAGGCAGACGAGGGCGCGGTCGCCGAGGGCGGCGACCTGGGCGTAGGAGGTTCCCCAGTCGGGAACGTCGGTGTGATAGAAAGCGGGCTCGAAGAACTTGTACTCGAGCACGAGCCGCTGCGTCTCGCCGATACGTGCGTAGATCGAGGCGAGGGAGTCGGCGAGGCGGTCCTGGCGTCCGCGGATGTCGCCCTGGCCGGGGTAGTTGGTGCCGTCCGCGAGCCAGATCTTCAGGTCGCGCGAGCCGGTCGCATCCATGATCTCGATGCACTCGTAGTGGTGGTCGATGGCCTTCTGGCGGATCTTCGGGTCGGTGTGCGTGAGCGACCCGAACTTGTAGTCGTCGTCCTGGAAGGTGTTGCTGTTGATCGTGCCGAGCTCGAGCCCCAGGTCGCCTGCGTAGCGGCGGAGCGCCGAGTAGTCGTCGACCTTGTCCCAGGGGATGTGCAGCGCGACCGTGGGGGAGAGGCCGGTGTACTCGTTGACCTTGGCCGCGTCGGCGATCTTCTCCTGCGGCGTGCGCGGGGTTCCCGGCGTGCCGAAGACCTTGAAGCGTGTGCCGGAGTTGCCGAACGCCCAGGAGGGGAGCTCGATCGCCTGGGTCTCGAGCGCCGTGGAGATGTCGCTGAATTTCGCCATTGGAATTCTCTCTGTCTTATGTCTTCACGATGCCGCTGAACGGCCGTGAATGAATCGTTTCAATTGCCACTGTACCGGCTGGTGCCGGGTTCCACAATCAGACCCGGGAAAGTTGGTCATCGAGGTTGAAGACCTCGGTCAGGTAGTCGAACGCCTGGTCGGCCGGAACGTCGAGATCGACGAAATGCTCGGCCATCGCGGCCTGCCAGCGGCCGTTCACCTCGGTCTGGGCCATGCCGTCGAGCGAGGCCTGGAGGTTCTCCGTCTCGAAGTAGCCGATGAGCAGCCCGTCGGGGCGCATGAAGATCGAGTAGTTGTTCCACCCCGTGTTCTTCAACGCCTCGAGCATGTCGGGCCAGACCGCGGCGTGGGCGGCGCGGTAGGCGTCGATGTGGTCGGGTTTGACTTGCAGTTGGAAGCACACGCGCTGGGTCATCCGGTTATCTCCATCTCGGTAGTTCGGTCATGTCGACGTGTCTGTGCTCGATTCCGAGCAGGCTCGCGGCGGCACGGATGTCGCCGGCACGGTGGCCGACGCAGAGCGCCCAGTGGTGGCCGACCCCGGTCTGCGACCACTCGTCGACCCATTCACCCGGGTCGCCGCCGAAGTCGACGCGGCTCGTGGTGTTGCCGATCGCCAGCAGCGGGCCGTCGACCACGGTGCCCTCGCTCGTGATGAAACTGAAGCTGCCGTCGCGGTCCTGGCCGATGCCGAACGTCGTGACCGGACCCTGCTTGACGTCGAACTCGACCGAGACCCCGTAGCCGCGTTTGCCGTGATAGACGCCCAGCCCGCGAAGCAGCGGCTGCGCCGAGGAGACGGCGAGGTGCGCCGGACCGTCGTGGCCCATCTCGACGACGCCGTCGAAGAAGTTGAGCGCCTGGATCTCGGTGAACGAGCCTCCGGCGCCGATGGTGTGGCCGGCGAGCATCGCGAGGCTGGTGCGCAGCTCGTACTCGCCGACGAAGGGGATGCCGCGCGCCGTCAGCAGCGACGATCCGAGGATCATGCCGGCGCCGAGCCGTTCGTGCTGCTCCCCCTCGAGGCCGCGGTGGTAGTAGGCGGCCGAGTCGAGCTCGAAGTCGTCGACGAGGCGGTCGAGCCCCACAGACACCTTCGCGCCCCAGAAGAAGTCGTCGTCGTCGACGGATGCATCGAGGGTGAAGAGCTCGCGCGCGAGGTCCATCCGCTCGCGCACCTGCGCGTCGGTGACCTCGGCGACCCGCACCCGCAGGTCGTCGAACTCGAGCACCTCGACGTGCGAGCCGAACTGCGTCGACACGAGCGTGAGGTCGGTCGACACGTCGAGCATGCCCGGGTAGAGGTGGCCCATCAGGCCGTGGCGGGCGGTGCGCAGCACCCCGCGCACCCCGGCCGCGTGCACCCACTGGTCGATGCGGGTCCAGGCCGACTCCTGCTTCAGGTGGCCCGAGACCGATCGGAAGGGGATGCCGGCGCGTCTGAAGACGTTGGCGACCTCGGGCACGGGGCACTGGCCGCAGTACGCGAGCCACTTGCCGGTGTCGAAGTTCGCGTGGTCCATCGCCTCGGTGGGCTGGAGGTCGATCACGAGCACGGGGGTCTTCGCGCGCTGGGCGATAGGCAGCACCATCGACGAAGTGAGGTAGGTGGTGAGGAAGATGACGATGAGGTCGCAGTCCGCGACGCGGAGTCGCTCGGCCGCCGTGGTGGCCTCCTGCGCATCCGAGACGAAACCGACGTCGACTACCTCTGCGTCGAGCTCGTTGAACCGTGCGGTGACGTAGCGGCTCGACTCCTGCAGCTGCGGCAGCAGGTCGGGAAACTGCGGCCAGTAGGCGGCGAGCCCGCCGGCGACGAGGCCGATGCGGGTCTGGCGGCGCTTCTTGGGCGCGAGTTGGTCGGTCATGTGGATTCCCTGGAGAGTCGAATGCGGTCCCTGAGCCTGTCGAAGGTGGTCCCTGAGCCTGTCGAAGGGCAGGCCCAGGGACGCGCGGTTTCCGACGACTTAGAAGTCGTAGTCGTCGATGTTGTCGGCGTTGAAGCGCGTCGGCGGTCCGACGATCGCGACGCCGTTCTCGCCGACCTCGATGGTGCCGAGCTCGCCGGCCTCGAAGCTGTCGCCCTCTTCGCCGGTGATGTCACCGTCGACGAGCGCCTTGCCGGCGAACGCCGCGACGTAGCCGAGCTGTGCCGGGTCCCAGAGGGCGAACTCGACCACGGTTCCGTCCTTGACGAACTCGCGCATCTCGTTCGGCAGTCCGAGGCCGGTCAGCGCGACCTTGCCCTTGTAGTCCGAGGTGGAGAGGTACTTGGCCGCGGCGGCGATGCCGACCGTCGTGGGCGAGATGATGCCCTTCAAGTTGGGGTACGACGACAGCAGACCCTGGGTCTCCTGGAACGACTTGTCGGCATCGTCGTCGCCGTAGACCTTGGCGACGAGGTTGATGTCGGCGTAGTCGGCGTTCGACTCCAGCTCCTCCTCCATGAACTTGATCCACTCGTTCTGGTTGCTCGCGGTCGCCGTCGCCGACAGGATCGCGATGTCGCCCGCTCCGCCGATCTGCTCGGAGATGATCTCCAGCTGGATCAGTGCCACGTCTTTCGCGACGACCTGGCTGATGAAGATGTCGCGGTAGTCGGGGTTGGTGTCGGAGTCGAAGGCCACGATCTTGGCGCCGGCCTCACGGGCGGCCGAGAGCGACGGGCCGACGGCGTCGGGGTCGTTCGCCGCGATGACGATGACCTTGGTGCCCTCCTGCGTCGCCTGCTCGATGAACGGGATCTGCGCGCTCGCGCTGGCCTCCAACGGACCGAGGACGCTCGAGGTGAAACCGGCCTCCTCCGCGCCGTCTTCGCCTCCGCCGAGCACGACGTCGGTGTACGGGTTGTTCAGCTGCTTGGGCAGGAACGCCATCGTGAGGTCGCCGCCGCCTTCGCCGCCGCCACCCCCTCCGTCGTCTCCGCCAGCCGCGCAGCCGGTCGCGACTAGCGCGACGGTGACGGCGATGGCCGCGAGGGAGGCGCGACGAGCGCCTCGGTTACGTGCTGCAGAAAATAACTCCATTGTCTTTCCTTTCGGGATGTACGCCTGGTGCTTAGGCGTGGGTGGAACCGAGGGTCGACGACCCCTGGACGACTTTGTGCACGCGCGAGAGCCGGATGCGCTCCTTGGCCCAGGCCGTGACGCTGGGGGCCACGACCGAGATCACGAGCAGGCTTCCGGTGACGATGATGAGCGCGGTCTCGGGAACCTTGGCGAGACGCAGCGAGTAGGTGAGCACGCCGATGAGCAGCACCCCGCCGATCACGCCGGGGATCGAGCCCTTGCCGCCGAAGATCGAGACCCCGCCGAGCAGCACCGCGGCGATGACGCTGAGCTCCATGCCCGTTCCGTTGTCCGGACCGGCGCTCGCGAGTCGCAGGGTGAGGAAGACGCCGACGAGTCCCGCGACGGTGCCGGTGGCGATGAACAGCCAGAACTTGGCATGGCCGACGCGGATGCCGACGAACGACGCGGCCTCGGTGCTGTAGCCGAGCGCGTACAGCCCGCGGCCGAAGGGGGTGAAGTGCAGCAGGATCGCGAAGAAGGCGATGATCAGGATGACGAAGATCATCACCACCGGGATGCCGGTCGCCCCGATCTTCGACAGCACGAAGATGTTGAGCTCCTTGGGGAAGTTGGCCACCTTCTGGTCGCCGATCACCACGAGCGCCAAGCCGCGGAACAGTGCGAGCGTGCCGATCGTCACGGCCAGCGACGGCAGCCCGAGCGTTGTGATCAGAAAGCCGTTGAACGCCCCGCAGACGACACCGACGAACACCGAGGCGACCATGACGGTGACGATGTCCCAGCCGGAGTCGCGCCAGAGCACGCCCATGACGGCGCTCGTGAGGCCGGCGATGGATGCCACGGAGAGATCGATCTCTCCGGAGATGATCACGAGCGCCATCGGCAGGGCGAGCAGCAGGATCGGGATCACCTGGATGAGCAGGAAGCCTACGGTGAGGGTCGACGCGAAATAGCGCACTGTCAGGCACGAGACGATCACGACGGCGATGAGCACGTAGATGATGACGGCGTCGTGCCCGATGAGACGCTTGCCGATGGCGCTACGGCTCTTGACGATCGATGCGGTCAGGGTCTCAGACATCACGTGCCTCACTCACTCGAAGTTTTCTTGCGTTGCGCACGGAGACGATGCGGTCGACGATGATCGCCGAGAGGATGAGCACACCCACGATCGCCTGCTGCCAGAACTTGTCGACCCGGGTCGCCGTGAGGGCGCCGGTGATGGTGGAGAGCAGCACCGCTCCGATCGCCGCGCCGACCACCGTGCCGGTGCCGCCCGAGATCGCGACGCCGCCGACCACGACCGCGGCGACGACGTCGAGCTCGAGGCCGCTGCCGGTGAGCGCGCCCACCGAGTTGTACCGCGAGGTGTAGAGCACGCCGGCGAGGCCGACGAGCGCGCCGTTCGCGACGAAGGCCGCGAGGACCCGTTTGCTCACGGCGAGACCGAACAGCCGCGCTGCGTCGGGGTCGGAGCCGATCGCGTACAGGTCGCGTCCGCTGCGCACCGCCCGCATGAAGAAGCCCACGGCGATCACCACGGCGATCGCGACGAGGGTGATGATCGGCAGGCCGAAGACCGTGTCGACCGACAGGGCGCCGAACTCCCGAGGGTTGTCGCCCGAGAAGTACTGCTTCGACCCGGCCCAGCTCGTGAGCACACCGCGGTAGATGTACATCGTGCCGAGCGTGATCACGAGGGCGGGCACTTTCGCCGCGGTGACGAGCAGGCCGTTGATCGCCCCGAGCACCCCGCCGAACACCATCCCTGCGAGGAAGACGAGCGGGATCGGGATGCCGGCGAACACGTCGAACAGGGTGCCGGTGCCGAAGGCGACGAGGCCGAGGATCGAGCCGACCGACAGGTCGACGTTGCGGGTGATGATCACCAACGCCTGGCCGACCGCGAGGATGATCACGATCGTCGCGTTGAGCATGAGGTCTTTGAGGCTCTGTGGCGAGAGGAACCGCGGGTTGATGATCGTGGTGATGATCACCAGGGCGACGAGCGCTCCGGCGACGGGGATCTCCCTCGCCCGCAGGAACGAGCGCACGGAGTGCATCGCGCCCGTCTTCTCTTCGGTGATGGTGCTCAACGGGCTACCTCCTGTGCCGACGTGGCGGCGTGCATGACCAGTTCGGCCGTCGCCTCTTCGCGCGAGTACTCGGCGCTGATGCGGCCCTCGTGCATCACGAGGATGCGGTCGGCCATGCCGAGCACCTCGGGCAGCTCCGACGAGATCATCAGGATCGCAATGCCCCGGCCGGCGAGGTCGGAGAGCAGCCGGTGCACCTCGGCCTTGGTGCCCACGTCGATGCCGCGGGTCGGTTCGTCGACGATGAGCAGGCGGGGCTCGGTGGCCAGCCACTTCGCGAGTACGACCTTCTGCTGGTTTCCTCCCGAGAGCGTGGAGACGGCGTAGTCCTGCGAGCCGGTCTTCACCTGCAGGCGTGCGGACCATTCCTCGGCGAGGCGGCGCTCTCGGGCGCCGGAGATGAGCCCGAACCTGGCGAGCGATTTGCGCAGGGTGAGGGTCGCGTTGCGGGCGACCGAGAGGTCCATGACGAGGCCCTGCTTGCGGCGGTCTTCGGGCACGAAGCCGATGCCCGCGGTGATCGAGGCCTGCGGGCTTCTGGCGGGCAGAGGCTTTCCGTCGAGGTGAACCGTGCCGGCGTCGTACTTGTCGATTCCGAACACCGCGCGCGCCACCTCGGTGCGGCCGGCGCCGACGAGCCCGGAGAGCGCCACGATCTCGCCCGCCTTCACTTCGAACCCGATGTCGGTGAACACCCCGAGCCGGGAGAGCCCCGTCACGGAGAGCACCGTGTCGCCGACCGGTGCGACGACCTTGGGGAACAGGGCGCCGAGCTCGCGGCCGACCATCTCCTTGACGATCCCGGGCACTGTCGCCGCGGCGGTGTCGTGCACGCTGACGTAGCGGCCGTCGCGCATGACGGTGATGCGGTCGCACAGGGCGAAGACCTCCTCGAACCGGTGCGAGATGAACAGGATGCCCGCGCCCTTGTCGCGCAGGCCGCGCGCAACGGTGAAGAGCCGCTCGACCTCTACGCCCGACAGCGCGGCGGTCGGTTCATCCATCACCAGCACCCGTGCGTCCAGCGAGATGGCCTTCGCGATCTCGATGATCTGCTGGTCGGCGATCGAGAGGCCCTCCGCGATGCGGTCGGGGTCGATCGGCACCCCGAGGGTGGCGAAGAGCTCGCGCGCCTGGCGCCTCATCTCGCGGCGGTTGATGATGCCGCCGCGACCGGTCGGCTGACGGCCGATGAAGATGTTCTCGGCGACGGTGAGGTCGGGGAAGAGCGTCGGCTCCTGGTAGATCACCGAGATCCCCGCCGCCTTGCTGTCTGCCGGGGAGCGGAACGCGACATGCTCGCCGCCCACGACGAACTCCCCGGCGTCGGGGGAGTGCACGCCGGCGAGGATCTTGACCAGCGTCGACTTGCCCGCGCCGTTCTCACCCACGAGCGCGTGGATCTCGCCGGGGCGGATGTCGATCGTGCCGTCGGCGAGGGCGACGACGGGGCCGAAGGTCTTGGCAGCTCCCGTGAGGGTGAGCACCGACTGCGGCTGCGCGGAGGCGCCTGACGCCGACGAGAGCTGCGCCGAACCGGATGACGCCGCGGGCACGGTCGGTACTTCTCGGGTTGCCATGCTGCAGCAGACCTCCACGTTGAGGGCGATTGAATCGTTTTAATGCTTTGAGACGAGTGAACTCTACGACCTGCCTCTCGCGCCCGTCAAGTCGCTTCTGTCACCGAGTTCACAACGATTGCGGCGGCGTCTGCGCACTTCCGGGACGACCGCGCATGCGCGTCGGCGCGCGGTCGTCCCGAAACCGCGCAAACACGCTCCGGCGGTGGTGGAATGGGAGCATGCCACTTCAGGGAGAATACGAACCGAGCACAGCCGACTGGGCCCGCGAGCAGGCCGAACGCTTCGAGGCGTCGGGCGGGACCGAGGCCGCAGAGCTTCGCGGCAGGCCGATCATCCTGTTGACGTCAGTCGGCGCGAAGTCGGGCAAGCTGCGTAAGACGCCGCTCATGCGCGTCGAGCACGAGGGGGAGTACGCGGTCGTCGCGTCGCTCGGCGGAGCGCCGAAGCATCCGGTCTGGTATTTCAATCTCGTGGCGCATCCGCACGTCGAACTGCAGGACGGCCCTGTGAAGCGCGACTACACCGCTCGCGAGGTCGCCGGCGCCGAGAGGGACGAGTGGTGGCAGCGGGCCGTCGCTGCCTGGCCCGACTACGCCGAGTACCAGAAGAAGACCGACCGGCAGATACCCGTCTTCGTGCTGACGCCGATGGACGAATAGCCGGTCGGAGATAGGCCTTGCGGCCCCGGCATGCCAGAATGCCGAAGGCGGTGAATCGATGCAACGGCGTCGGCGCCGCCCGCGCGGCGACTGCTGCGCGCCGGTAGCAGCGAGAGGCCAACGATGTCGATCAGCGTCAGAGACGTCGCGGCGCTCGCCGGGGTATCGGTGGGAACCGTCTCGAACGTGCTCAACAGGCCCGAGAAGGTGACGCCCGAGACCGTCGGCCGAGTGCAGGCCGCGATCGACTCGCTCGGATTCGTGCGCAACGACGTCGCCCGCCAGCTGCGCGCGGGACGCAGCCGCACCATCGGACTCGTTGTGCTCGACGTCGGCAACCCCTTCTTCACCGACCTCGCCCGCGGGGCGGAGGACGAGGCCGCCGACGCGAATCTCACGGTCATCCTCGGCAACAGCGACGAGACGATCGCCCGCGAAGACGCCTACCTCGACCTGTTCGAGGAGCAGCGCGTGCTCGGCGTGCTCATCTCACCGCTCGCCGACTCGATGGAGCGGCTCGTGCGGCTGCGCGAGCGCGGCATCCCCACGGTGCTCGTCGACCGCGGCACCGAGAACGGCGGCTTCTCATCGGTCTCCGTCGACGACGTCGCGGGCGGGCACCTGGCCGTGGCTCACCTCGCATCGATCGGGCGCACCCGTATCGCCTTCGTCGGCGGGCCGCAGTCGATCCGGCAGGTCGCCGACCGACTGAGCGGCGCCCGGCGCGCTGTCGATCAGCACGACGGCGTCACTCTCGAGGTCATCGAGGTCGAGTCGCAGAGCGTGCTGCACGGGCGCACCGCCGGCGAGGCGATCCGCGACCGTCCCGAGTCGGAGCGCCCCGACGCGATCTTCGCCGCGAACGACCTCATCGCCGTCGGCGTGCTGCAGGCGCTGTCGATGGCGGGAACCCTTCGGGTGCCCGAGGACATCGCTCTCATCGGCTACGACGACATCGACTTCGCCTCCGCTGCGATCGTGCCGCTCTCGTCGATCCGCCAGCCCAGCGCGCTGATCGGCAGCCGCGCGGTCGAGCTGCTGCTGCGCGAGGTCGAGCACGGCGCCGACTTCATGCACGAGCACATCGTGTTCCAGCCGCAGCTGGTGGTGCGCGCCTCTACGGTCGGGGCGTAGCCCGCGATTCCTCGCGTGCGTCGGCGGTCACGCCTCGTTCTGCGAGAGCCGATTCCTGTGCGCCCGGTACAGGCTCGCTCCGCGCACGGCGAGAGCGACGACGGCGGGGACCTGAATCACCGCGGCGATCCAGTGCCAGCCGAGGCCCTGCTCCGGGTAGCTGTCGAAACCGGTGGAGATCCCCACGGTCGACGTGTAGACGCCGGCGAAGAACAGGGACATGAATCCGAACAGCACGATGGAAACGCCGCCCATCAGCACGAGGTCGTCGGCCGTGTCATGCCGGAAGTACGGCACGGCCATGAACACGCCGACAGCTGCTGCGATGCCTGCGGCGATCACCAGGAATGCGGGCAGGGGGATGAACGGCCAGGCGACTGTCTCATCCCAGCGGGCGGTGTCGCGCAGGCCCATCCTGCCGCCGGCGAGGACGAAGTTGAGAAGACTCAGGAGGAAGAACAGCAGCATCGCGAAAGCCGCGTACATAAGGACGCGTTTGCCCCGCGCGACGCGGGAGTCGAGTTCGATGTCGGATGCTGCGGGGCGATCGGTCATGTACCTGTTCCCCTGCACCGCTAGCCGAGAGTGCGGAGTATCGCCTCGGTGCGCTCGGCGGGCAGCCTGCCCTGCTCGTACAGCTGGCGGAGGCCGGCGGCCGCCGCATCACGGTCGAGCTCGCCGGGTGCCGCCTTGGACACCGCCCAGGCGGTCTCCTTGCGCATCTGCGTGTTGTGCTTCGCGAGGTGCTTGTCGGGTGCGGTCTTGGCCGCCTCGGACTTCAACGCGGCGGCTTCTTCACGGTTGCGCAGGGCACCGACGAGCGCCACGACGAAGACAGCAAGCGCGACGAACTGCAGTGTGAGGCCGACACCGACGGCGCCGTGAACGCTCTGGTCACCGATCCGGAAGACGATGGAGACGATGGCGGCGCAGGTGGCCGCTATGGGCACGAGGTAGAACGCCCAGCCCCACCCGCCAGCACGGCTGCCCGCCCACGGGTTGCGTATGAGCTCGGTGCCGGCGAACCAGAGCGCAACGATGAGGAGAACCGCCCCCGAGGAGATAGCGGCGGTCTGCAGGTCCTCGACGAAATAGTCGTTGTCCGTGCGGATGGACCGGAGGCTGAGAATGGTGCCGATGGCGAGGAGGATCACGCCGGCGAGGGCCAGAACGATGGATGCCGGCGACAGGACCGGATCCGACGTGCCGGCGCGTTTCGCGGTCTTCACCGCGGCCATGCCCTGAGCGCTTCGGCCCTGGGTCTCGGTCAGGCGCTCGCGCAGCTTCCCGCTCGATGCGGCGGTCAGCAGAGCAAGCGAGATGTCGGCGTCCAGCGAGGTGCCGCTGAGCCGCGGAAGCACCCTCTGCACGCTCCGCAGAGCGTCGCCGTCCGCGGCGGGTTGCGGAGGGCGGGTTCCCGACCGTGTCACGAGGGTGTTCCAGTCGACGTCGTTCACGCGGCGTCTCCCGAACGCTCGAGGACTGCCGGACTGTCTTCGTCGGCAGGGGTGTACGGTCCGTTTCCCACGGAGACGGCGAGCACCTCGAGATCGCGGATCAGCTGGCTCGCGGTGAGCAGGTCCTGGTCTTTCATCTCGAAGACGTTGACCGCCTCCTCGGTGACGCGCGCCACCCGGATGACCGCGAACACCGCGCTGTCGTTCGCGGTGGGAGCCTCGTCGACGAGGAACGCCACCCGGATGACCCGCTCGCCGAGCGCGCTCGTCAGCTCGGTGACGACCGGGTCGGTCGACCGGTGCTCGTGGGCGCCCAGGAACTCGACCAGCACGTCGTCGAGGCCGTCGATGCGCGGCAGTTCGTAGAGCTGGACGAGGGAGCTCGTGTACGCCATGAGCGGGAAATACCAGAAGCGCCGGGAAGCCAGTCCGCGAGTGTGCTCGGCGACCGCGACCGCCGCCGAGCGGAATCCGGCGCGGATCGGGTCGTCGTCGCGGGTGGTCCGAAGAGCATCACCGGTCAGCGTGTCAGCCCACTCCTCCGCGGACGCGAATTCACCCGCGGGGAACTCCAGCGGTACCTCGATCCAGGTGTCGGAGTCGTAGTCGGGAAGCTCGGATGCGGGGGTGTCTGTTGTCACGATGTGATCCTCCACGTGAATGTGCCGACGATCGCTTCCAGGAGGATCTCGAGCGACTCGGTGAACTCCTCGCCTTCCGAGCCGTCGATGTACAGCAGTGACGCGGTGACGAGGGCCGCCGACCTGCCGGACCCGGTGGGTGCCTCGAAGAGGTGGTTGATGGCGAGCGAGTGAGCGCCGTTCTCGCCCGGAACCGCGTTGCGTTCCTCCCAGCGCAGAATCTGCAGCCCGTTGTGCAGGCCGCTCGACACCGCGCCGCGCGAGGCGAGACGCTGGGCGAACCGGTCGACTCCGGCCGAGTCGCGGACGGGGGCCGGGAGGATCGCGATGGACACCGGGAGCACGACATCGTTGACCGGTTTCACCGGCAGGTAGACCGCGACGGCGTTGCGGCGACGCAGCTCGTTGAAGAGCTTGTGCAACTGCGCGCGCTGGTGGAACAGCTGCTTCGGCTGTCCGCGGTCGCGGAAGACCTGTTCCATGTTGCCGGCGAGCTGCTTCTCAGCAGCCTCGTCCACCCCGAAGCGCGCCCAACCGGGAGGGGTGATCAGTGCGAACTCCAGGGGAGCGCGCACGTCGGCGAGCAATTCCGATCTCAGGTCAGGCATAACAGCCGAGTCTTTCATGATGTGGGGGTGAGAAACGACGCGCGGCGTGCGTCAGTACGTTTCACGGAACGAGCCCCACGCGGGGATGATGTCTTGCGCTGCCTGGTCGAAGCCGAGCACGAAGCTTCCGACGTTGGCGCCCATCTGGCTGGTCGCTGGGATGACGGTCTGGGTGGCGGCTCCGGTTACCCAGGAGCTCATGCGCGGCACGGTGTCGACGACGGAGTTGCGAACGTGGTTGGTGAGCCTGATCAGGTCGCCCGTCGCCGGGTCGCCGCCGATGATGCGGGTCCACGCCTGGCTCGCGTAGTTGGTTCCCGGCTTGATCACGGAGTCGAGGGATTCGCGGATCGCCGTCTGCGCCGCCTCGCCCCGCACCCCGTGGAGCGCGAAGTGCTCGATCTTGCTCCGTGCGGTCCCGATGGCCTGAACCGCCCCGGGAGAGCGGAACATGCCGTAGAGCCCGCTTCCGATGCGCGACATGCCGCCGCCGGCGCGGAGGATGCCCGCGACGGGCTTCACGAACGGGATGAGGCCGATGACGTCGAAGGCGATGTCGGTCAGGGTCGCCCTGCCCTTGAACGCCAGGTAGATGTGAGCGATCAGGCTCACGACGGTGATGATCGCCGCGGCGATCAGGAAGATCGCGGCCAGCGGGGCGGCGACGAACAGCGCCGCGATGACGAGGGCCATCGCGATATAGCCGATCGCCTCGATGAAGAAGTCGAGGGCGTCGTCGAACCAGTTGTCGTTGTTGTCGGCGGCGGTGATCGCGTCGCCGATGCCGGCCACTGCAGCGTCGTAGGCGTCGCTCCAAGTGGTGAAGTGGGTGTCGTAGGTCTCCCACAGCGCATCGAGGTCGTCCTGCGCCGAACGTGCGGCGGTTCCGGCCTCGCTGAGTGCGGTGGCGGCGGCCGTGAGCTCCTTGTCGGTGGCTTCCGTCTCCCAGAGCCACGTCGTGTCCAGGTCGTTCGACGTCCGCTGCGCCTCCTGCTGCTCGGCGAGAGCCGTCTGTGCCGCGAGCGCCTTGGTCTCGATCTGCTCGACGAGCGGGGTGAGCTGCAGCTGCGCAGTCTCGAGGGCGGCCGCGTAGGTCCGCAGCACGCGCCCGGTGTCCTCGTAGCGGGTTCCCGCCTTGTCGAGGTCGGCGTGTACGCCCTCGGCGCTCTCGCGCAGCGTGTCGACCGCTTCGCTGATCTGGGTGTCGCCCTCGCTGATCTTCTTGAGCGAGCGGGCGGTGCGCGCCATCTGGAGCCCGAGGGTCACGAGCTGCTCGCCTCGGCCATGGATGTCGGTGTGAGATCCCTCGAGCACGACCAGAGGGTTGTTCTGGGGGGAGGTCATGTCCATAGTCATTGTGGTGTCCTCTAGACGGGGATGTTGTCGCGGCCGGGATTGCTGAGCGGGCTGGTCTCTGCGGCGGTGAGCCCCGAGTTGAGTTCGGAATCCAGAGTGTTGAATCCGTCGATGATGCCCTGGAGGTGCTCTTGCACCTTCGTCAGGTTCTCCGTCAACTTCTCGCGGTTGTTATTCCACCCGGCTTCGAAGTCGTAGACGCGACCGCGGAGGTCGCCTCGACCGGCCGGATCGCCGATGGCAGCCTCGACGTCGTCGTTGCTGTCAGCGACTTCGGTGAATTCGGTGATGGAGACCAGCAGAGACTCGTTGACGAGTTCGAGGTCCTGCATGTTGAGCCAGATCTTGTCGGCCATGCCGAGCCCGCCCTTTCGTGAGTGTCAATGGTTTCCAAGGCCGGGGCGTGGAGAACGCCCCGGCCGCACGAGCGCTTCTGCCTAGCCGGCGAGAGCTGCGTCGTGCTCCTGGGTCTTGGTGGCCATGTCGCGCAGTGCCTGCGACATCGAGGTGATGCCGTCGATGGCCTGGTTGACACCGGTGTTGAGCTCGCGGTATCCGTCGCCGAAAGCACCAGAGGCGAGTTCGGTCTTGAAGCCCTCGCCGAGCAGGTCTTCGACCTTGCCGAGGAGGGTGACGAGCTGGCCGCGGATGTCGTCGGCGCCGCCGTCGAGGGTGAGGGCGGTCTGTTCCATTGCTTCGTAGCTGGCGTGGAAAGTCATAGTTCTATTCCTTCTCGATGTCGGTGCATTTGTGGAGTCGTGCTCGGATTGATACTTACTTTAAGCGAAGCCCGTCGGCAAAGCGATGGGCACACCTACCCATGCTCCACCAGGGGCAGCTGAACCCGCGAGACGGCGCCGTTCTGCACGTACAGACCGCGCCCCTCGGGGAACTCGTGGCGCGCGACCCGCGGGAACGGCACCTTGAAGATGCTGTCGCCGTCGTGAGTGTCGGGTTTCAGGATGATTCCCTTCCGGCCGGCCTTCATGTCGCCGACGAGGCCGAAACTGCTGCCGAGCGCCGAGACGTCGGCCTCGGTGATCAGCAGGTGGTCGCTGCGGTTGATCTTCTGGGCGAGCGAGATGAGCGGCTTCTCCAGCGGTGTGCCGGCGAACTGCACGAAATTCTCGACCACGACGACGAGACGACCGGCGATGTCCTCGTCGGCCACGAGCTCGGCGAGTTCGGTCGCGAGGGCGACCGCGTCGTCGACCCGCACGGCACTGCGCATCCACGGGAAGTCGTTGGCCAGATCGGAACGGCGTCCGCCGATGTGGAACAGCTTCGCGGCCGGGTCCCAGCGGGCGACGCCGCGGGCGATGGCCCGCAGCGCATTGGTCTTGCCGCTCGAGGGCGGCCCGCCGACGATGAGGGTCCCGGTCGGGTCGAAGCCCATCGGCGCGAGCGCCTGGTCGGAGATGCCCAGTGTCGGGAACTCGCCGACGGAGGTCGGCAGCGCGTCGATGGACACCTCGCGCGGCAGTGCACCCACGGGGGGTGCGTCGGAGACACCAGCGGCGCGGAGACGCTCCGCGAGCGCCTTCGTCGCAGCGGTCTGCTCGGAGACGTTGGAGGTGCCGCCGATGATCGCGACCTGAGTCTCCTCGCCGTCGACGATGGCGCGGCCCGGAGGGGACGTCTCGCTGAGCACGTCCTTGGGTGCGTCGAGGATCTGGTACGAACCCTCGTCGGGCAGACGGAGCACGATGCGGCGCTGGATGGCGGCGTTGACCGCCGTCGGAACGCTCCCGTACCGGTCGGCGGTGATCACGGCGTGGATGCCCATCGGGCGGCCCTCGCCGAGAACGCGCATGAAGGTGTTGTAGAGCGGCGCCCGGGAGAGGCTCGTCTCGTACTCCTTGCGGAAGGAGCCGAACCCGTCGAGCAGCAGCAGCACGCGCGGCTCGGCGTGGTTGCCGGTGATCTCCCGGTACTCGTCGATCGAGCCGGCGTTCACCGCCGTGTACGCCTCTGAACGGCGGTCGAGTTCCGTGCGCAGCATCACGAGCAGTCGCGACACCCGTTCATGGTCGTCGCCGGCGACGACGGATCCCACGTGCGGAAGCGCCTCGATGCTGCGGAGCGCGCCGGTGCCGAAGTCCATGCCGTACACGTCGACCCGGCCGCCGCGCGGCGCCATACCGGCGGCGATCGCGAGCGTGCGCAACACGGCTGTCTTGCCCGTTCCGCCGGTGCCGTACACCGCCATGTGGCCGTCTTTGTCGGGGAAGAAGTAGGCCGGGATCTGCTGCTGGCTCTCCGGCTTGTCGCTGATGCCGATCACGATCGCCGAGTCGCGCTCCTGAGGGAGACGGAGCAGGTCGTAGCCGGTGGCGAGGTCGTCGAGCCACGGGCGGCGCGGTGCGGGGATGCCGACCGCGGCGGCGGCGCTGATGAGGTTCGTGACGATGCGCGACTGGTCGTTGGGGCCCGGGTCGGAGGTGTGCTCGTTCGACTCCTGCACAGCCGGGTCCCAGGGCGTGACCGCGCCGAAACGCAGCTCGGAGATCTTCACACCGGCGGCCTCTGGCTCGTCGGTCGTCCAGCCGCCCGCGTATCCGGACTGGAACGGGATGAGGCGACCGGGGCCGGTCTTGGCGATCGCGCGGCCGGGAATGGACGGGTCGAAGGTGCCGGCGACCGGGTCGCCGACGACATCCTTCGAGTCGGACTCGTCGGCCATGCGGAGCGCGACTCGAAGGTTGGTGTTCGCGCGCAGGTTGTCCTTGATCACGCCGGCGGGTCGCTGCGTGGCCATGATCAGGTGGATGCCGAGCGAGCGTCCGCGCTGAGCGATGTCGACGACGCCGTCGACGAACTCCGGCACCTCGCCGGCGAGGGCTGCGAACTCGTCGATGACGAGCACGAGTGCCGGCGGGCACTCCGGGTCGCCGCGCTTCTCGAGCTCGATGAGGTCTTTGACCTTCTTGCGGTTGAACAGGTGCTCGCGGTGGTGCAGCTCGGCGCGCAGGCTGGTGAGCGCCCGACGCACGAGGTGCGGGCTGAGGTCGGTGACGAGTCCGACGCAGTGCGGCAGCTTGACGCACTCGGCGAATGCCGAACCGCCCTTGTAGTCGACGAAGAGGAACGTGACCCGGTCGGAGCTGTACTCCGCGGCCATGCCGAGCACCCACGCCTGCAGGAACTCGCTCTTGCCCGAGCCGGTGGTTCCGCCCACCAGCGCGTGCGGTCCCTGTGTGCGCAGGTCGAGGTGCATCGCGTCGGGCGAGGTCTGGCCGACGAGGGCGCGCAGGGTGCCGGCGCGTTTGCGGGCGACCGGCGGGCGCCCGCTGCGATCGTGGATGGAGTTGTTCTGGCTCCACCGGTCGACGGCGGCGCGGGTCTCCGTCGAGAGCTCGGCGCCGAGGAGGCTGAGCATCGACACGCTGCGGGGCAGGTCGCTCGAGTCGGCGATCACGGCGCCGGCGTCGACGACCGGGGCGAGGCGGCGGGCGAGCATGCGCGCGTAGTCGGCAGAGACACCCTCGACCCGCACGTTCGGAACGACCATGCCCTGGCGGACGAAGTGCAAGACGGATGCCTCGAGGCCGTCGGCGACGTCGACGAACGTTCGGCAGGCGGCGGGCAGGGCCTCGACCCCCGGCGCCATCCAGATGGGGAAGACGTGGGCGTCGGCCGCGTCCTCGACGATCTGCACGAGTCGAGCGCGGTCGACGGGGGCGTCGCCCGAGATGAGCAGTACCAGGGCGGCGCTGCCGTCGGAGAAGAACGACTTCGAGTCGCGCGAGCCGACCTTGGCGCCGCGGGCGGCCGCCGCCTTGTCGTCGTCCGACGCGCCGCGCTCTTCATTCGCCCGACGCAGCTCGGCGCGGCGCACGCTGATGATCTCCTCGAGCGAGTTGAGCATGGCCCGCCCGGTCGCCGCGCTGTCGGCCAGCTGGCCGCCGTCGATCGGGCTGTGCGCCGACGTGGTGTGCGGCAGCCATTTGAGCCACTCGAACTCGGGCGTCGCCGAGGGGGCGAGCAGCGCGGCGAAGGTGACTTCGGCGGGCGAGTGCAGTCCGGCGTACTGCACGACGAGCGCGCGTGCCGCGTCGGCGACGAGTTCGTCGGGTCCGCAGATGCCGAGCGCTCCGGCGAGGAACGGGTTCTCGACGACGGGAACGTCGTCGATCAGCCGGACCCGCTCCCGCAGGTCGTCGACCCTTCTCGCGTAGAGGGGGAGACCGCGGCTCGCATTGTCTTCGGCGACAGTGAGACGGCTGGGCATGCTGCCGAGCCCGAGCCGAACGTCGAGGAAGTTCCAGTGCTCGGGCCGTCGGGTCCAGAGCATCGGCCCGAGCCGGTGCGCCTCCGCGTACACCTCGGCCACCGAGGGGCTCTCCCGTAGGCGGATCGCCCGTTCGCGCGGCGCCTCGGTGAGGAACTGGTCTTCCATGTCCTCGATCTGCAGCTCGAAGCGTTCGATCTCCATCTTGGTCTTCTTGCCGATGCGGGTGCGCTGGGCCATGTAGTTGCCGACGAGCATCAGGGGGGCGAGCGCGACGAAGCCGAGGGAGATCGGGTTGCGCGTGAACGCGAACATCATGGTGCCCATCAGGATGGGCGCCATCATGGTGATCCACGTGAACGGCGGGTCGTCCTTGTCGAGCGGCACGTCGGGAGTCGGGAGCTCCTTCGACGGATAGCGGGCCTCGACGCGGGGCGAGCGGTTGAACCGCAGCAGTCCTCCGCGCTCGAGGATGTCGTCTTCGGTGCTGGCGATGCCGCTGATGAGCGCGATGGAGACGGTGCTGTCGCCGAGCACGACCGACTGGCCGCTCGCCAGGTTGACACGCGGCACGAGCCCGCCGTCGACCAGGATTCCGTTGGCCGAGTTGAGGTCGACGACCTCGATGCTCGTGGGGGAGATCTCGATGCGCGCGTGGCGTTTGGAGATGAGGGAGTCGGCGATCGCGACGGCGTTGCCCGGGTCGCGACCGAGCATGCTCGAGCCGAGCGGCAGCCTGACCTCGCGGCCGGAGTCGGGGCCGCTGACGATGCGCAGCACAGCCGCATCGTTGCGCGAATCGGCCCCTGTGGTGCTCGCCGGGTGGAGGAGCGACTGCGTGATCGCCACGTCGAAGCCGGAGCCGATGGCGGCGTCGCCGATCGGAACCGACGCGTCGAGGGCGGTGAGCTTCAGCGCCTCGGGAGGACCGACCTGCAGGGTGACGTTGGCGTGCGCGTCCGTGATGACGCTGGTGAACGGGTCCGTCTCGAGGATCGTGCGTGCGACGTCGCCGACGGTCGCCGTCGCATCCGCGGTCACGACGATGTCGATGGCGGGGCCGCTCTCGCGTCGTAGGGCGAGTTTGAGTTTCACGCGTCTCCTCTTGCTTCACTGCTTGCCGGATAGGCGGCGAATGCCCGGTCGCCGAGACGCATGGTGCCGCCCCAGGGGATGACCGCCGATTCGCCTTCCGCTATGGGCGCGGCGACTCCGGCGCTGTCGACCGAGGCCGATCCGTTGCTCGATCCGAGGTCTGTCAGGCGGATGCCGCCGTCGACGACGTCGAGTCGGGCGTGGGTCTTCGACATCGAGAACGAACTGTCGGAGACGGCGATGACGGCGAGGCCCGGATGCGCGGGGTGGGCCGTGGGGTTGCGTCCGATGAGCGCGGCGCCGTCTACCGTGTAACGGATCGAGTCGTGGTCGACGAGCAGGGCGCGAGCGGCGGGTCCGGCCGGGGCGGCGACGCTCGCCGCTGCCGGCGTGACGGTCGCGGCGCGTGGCGAGGCTGCGGGTGCGGCGACGGCCGCCGTGGGCGCAGGCTGCGCGACCGCGGGAGCCGCGACGGGAGCGGCATCTGCGGCGACTCCGGCGGCGCTGCCCACGACGATCGACGATCGCGATCGGCTGCCGGGAACGAAGGCCACTCGGCCCTCGCCTCCCGTGGCGAGCGATGGGACCTCGGTCTCGGCGGGCTGGCCGGCGCGCTCCAGCTCGCGGCGCGCGAGTCGGAGCGCCTTCGCGTCGAAGGGGTCGAGCCCGGCGCGCACGTCGAGCAGCCAGGTTCGGCCGATGGCGTCGAGCCAGCCGCGGCCGGTGTTCTTGCCCGCCCAGAGCGGTGACGCCAGGAGTACGACCGCGCCGATGCCGGGCACCACGGTGGCGGCGACGACGAGCACCAGGGCTCGCAGTGCGACCCGCCCGAAACCGGGTTTGGCGAGGGTGTCCACGTTCACCGAACGGAGGCCGAGCATCCGCTTGCCGATCGTGACCCCGCGCAGCCCGTGCACGACGATCTGCACCAGTATCAGGACGAGGGAGAGGGCGTAGCCGACGACGGTCAGAACGATCGACAGCGTCGGAGGCGTGTCGCCGGCCAGCAGCGCGCCGATCACCACCGGGTACGAGACGATCCCGGGTATCGCCACGATCCCGACGAGGAGCGCGTCGATCAGGAAGGCAGCCGAACGCCGTCCCAGCGGCGCGGGCAGAAGTCCGAGGCCTTCGTTACTCACAGGCAGTCCCCCATTTGTCGTGCCCGAGGGGCAGCTGCCAGCTTAGCGACAGCCCGCCGCGACCTCGATGGGGAGCCCTGCCCATCGCCGCGACCGTGTAATGCTCCCGCGCCGCGCCCGAAACAACGTGGCAACATCGCGCGGTTAGAGTGGGGCCATGGGCGACCTGTTCGATGACTATGGCGCCACCACCACGCGTAGAACCGGTGCGGTGGCGTTCGACGAGATGTTCTCCGCGCCGGGGCAGGCGAGGCCGCCGTACAAGGCGCTGCACTCCGCGCTCGCGCAGATGACGCAGGACGAACTGCGGGGCCGCACCGACGCCCTGGCCAGTTCCTACCTCGCACAGGGGGTGACCTTCGACTTCGCGGGCGAGGAGCGTCCCTTCCCGCTCGACGCGGTTCCCCGCGTGATCGAGCAGGCCGAGTGGCTCGAGGTCGAGGCCGGCATCAAGCAGCGCGTCAAGGCGCTCGAGGCCTTCCTCGCCGACATCTACGGCAAGCAGGAGGCCATCAAAGACGGGGTGATCCCGGCCAAGCTGGTGACGAGCTCGAGCCACTTCCACCGCGCCGCGGCGGGGATCGAGCCGGCCAACGGCGTGCGCATCCAGGTGAGCGGGATCGACCTGATCCGAGACGAGCAGGGCGGATGGCGCGTGCTCGAAGACAACGTACGGGTGCCCTCCGGCGTCAGCTACGTCATCTCGAACCGACGGGTCATGGCGCAGACCCTGCCCGAGCTCTTCGTGTCGATGAGGGTGCGCCCGGTGGGCGAGTACCCGCACAAGCTCCTGCACGCGCTGCGTGCCAGCGCGCCGGAGGGAGTCGACGAACCCAACGTGGTCGTGCTGACCCCGGGCGTCTACAACTCCGCCTACTTCGAGCACACCCTGCTCGCCCGCCTGATGGGTGTCGAGCTCGTCGAGGGCCGCGACCTGTTCTGCTCCGGCGGCCGGGTGTGGATGCGCACCACGGCCGGGCCCACCCGCGTCGACGTGATCTACCGCCGGGTCGACGACGAGTTCCTCGACCCGCTGCAGTTCCGCGCCGACTCGATGCTCGGCAGCCCTGGCCTGCTGCTCGCCGCCCGGCTCGGCAACGTCACGATCGCCAACGCGGTCGGCAACGGCGTCGCCGACGACAAGCTCGTCTACACCTACCTGCCCGACCTCACCCGCTACTACCTCGGCGAGGAGCCCATCCTCAAGAACGTCGACACGTGGCGCCTCGAAGACCCGGGGGCGCTCGAGGAGGTTCTCGACCGTCTCGACGAACTCGTCGTCAAACCCGTGGACGGCTCGGGTGGCAAGGGCCTCGTGGTCGGCCCCGCGGCATCCGCAGACGAACTCGCGAAGCTGCGGGCCAATCTCCTCAAAGACCCACGCGGCTGGATCGCGCAGCCCGTCGTGCAGCTGTCGACGATCCCGACGCTCGTCGACGACGGGATGCGCCCGCGCCACGCCGACCTTCGCCCGTTCGCCGTCAACGACGGCAACGACATCTGGGTGCTGCCCGGCGGGCTCACCCGCGTGGCGCTGCCCGAGGGCGAGCTCGTGGTGAACAGCTCGCAGGGCGGCGGCTCGAAGGACACCTGGGTGGTCGGGCTCGACCCGCTGCAGGTGTCACGGCACAGCATCCAGGGCCTCGTCGCCGACCAGGCGTCGTCGACCCAGGCGATCCCGATCGTCGCCTCCGACCACCTGCAAGACCACTCGCCGCACGACGGCCCGCGCGGCAACGGGCAGCAGGAGCAGCAGCAACAGCAGCAAGGAACGGTCCCTGAGCCTGTCGAAGGGCTCGGTCGGGTCGCCTCGACAGGCTCAGCGACCGAGGGATCGACCGCACCAGGAGGCACATCATGCTGAGCCGCATCGCCGAGAGCCTGTTCTGGATCGGCCGTTACATCGAGCGCTCCGACGGCACCGCGCGCATCCTCGACGTGCACCTCCAGCTGCTGCTCGAAGACCCGTGGATCGAGGAGGACCTCGCCTGCCGCTCTCTGCTGAGCGTGATGGGCAGCGCGGTTCCCGAAGACCAGGTGCTCACGCGCGCCGACATCCTCTCGATCCTCGCGGTCGACCGTTCGGAGCCCGCGTCGATCGCCTACTCGCTCGGCGCCGCCCGCGAGAACGCGCGCCGGGCCCGCGAGATCGTCTCGACCGAGCTGTGGGAGTGCCTGAACACGACGAGGGCGCGGATGCCTCGCAAGGTCTCTGGAGACAAGGTGCACGAATTCTTCGGCTGGGTGCGCGAACGCAGCGCTCTCGCCGTCGGCATCATCGAGTCGGCCACGAGCCGCGACGAGGCGTGGCAGTTCTTCACCCTCGGCCGCAGTCTGGAGCGCGCGGACATGACCGCGCGCCTGCTCGCGACCCGGTCGCTCACCGAGGCGAGCGGCCCCTCGTGGACCACGATCCTGCGCAGCTGCGGCGCCTACGAGGCCTACCTGCGCACCTACCGCGGCGTTCCGAGCGCACGCAACGCGGCCGAGTTCCTGCTGCTCGACCGGCTGTTCCCGCGAAGCATCCTGTTCTCCGTCTCCCGCGCCGAGGCGTGCATGCGCGACCTCGAACCGCGGGCGGAACGCGTGGGCGTCTCCGACCAGGCCCAGCGCCAACTCGGGCAGATCCGCAGCGAGCTCGAGTACCGGCCGATCGCCGAGATCCTCGACGACCTGCCCCGCCACATGGACAACGTGCAGGCCGCCACGAGCGCGGCCTCCGAGGCTATCCGCCAGCGTTACTTCCCGACCAACGCCGCGCCCAGCTGGGTGGGGGAGAGCTCATGAACCGCCTTCGCATCAAGCACATGACGGGCTTCCACTACGGCGGCGACGTCACCGCTTCGTACAACGAGGCGCGCATGCTGCCGGTGAGCGCCGACGGCCAGCTCGTGCTGTACTCGCACGTCGAGATCCTGCCGATCTCGAGCCAGCACAACTACGTCGACTACTGGGGCTCCCGCGTCTCGTCGTTCGAGATCCTCACCCCGCACAAGGAGCTGTCGCTCACCGCGACGAGCCTCGTCGAGGTGCGGCCGCGAGTGCACACCTCGGAGAAGCTCTCGTGGGAGGCGCTCACCACGCTCGCGGAGACCTCGACCGCGTACATCGAGCAGACGAACCAGACCCGCCGCACCGAGCCGCCCGCCGACGTGGTCGCGCTCGCCGCCGAGATCGCCGGCCGCACCGCATCGCCGTGCGACGCGGCGCTCGAGATCTGCACCGCGATCGGCGACGCGGTGGAGTACATGCAGGGTTTCACCGGCGTGCACTCCACGGCGAAGGAGGCCTGGGAGCAGCGCAAGGGCGTCTGCCAGGACATCACGCACCTCGCACTCGGCGCGCTGCGCTCTGTCGGTATTCCGGCGCGCTACGTCTCCGGCTACCTGCACCCCAAGCCCGACGCCGCGGTCGGCGAGACCATCGCGGGGGAGTCGCACGCCTGGGTGGAGTGGTTCTGCGGCGAGTGGCGCGGTTTCGACCCGACCAACCTCATCGACATCGGCGACCGCCACGTCACCGTGGGCCGCGGGCGTGACTACAACGACGTGCCCCCTCTGCGCGGCGTCTACGCCGGACCGTACGGCAGCGAGCTCTTCGTCAAGGTGGAGATCACGAAGGAGGCGTAGTCGGCACCGCCTCCGAGAGGCGGCGGTCGACGACCCGGCTCCCTGCGGCGACGGCGAAGAAGGCCAGCCCGGCGATCGACCACGCTACCCAGAGTTCCCTGTCGCGGACGAAGGCCGCGGCCGCGACCAGCGCGACGACGAGCACGATCGCGATCACGACCACGTAGACGACGGCCCCGCGTCTGATCCGGATCGAGACCGGAGACGACCGAGTGATCGCGCGGTCGACGAAGCTGAACCCGACTGCGAGCGGCGCCCACACGAGGCCGTAGATCTCCGCGGGGATCAGGGCAGACGTGAGCACCGCGGCGGCGGCGACCGTGCCGGCGAGCACGAAGTACCACGCCGGCCGTCCGATCCGGCGGACATCGGCAGAAGGATTGCTCACTGTATCCATGCCGCCATCCAGCCACGGTTGCTCACGGCTGTCAATCGATCCGGCCGTCGGAGGGCGCCTACTCGGCGTCCACGTCGGCCTCCGCCGAGGCATCCGCCCGCTTCTGCCACGGCCACCGCCCGGTGATCTCGAGCTCGAGGGAGAAGCTCAGGAACGTGCGGATGAGCACGATGAGGCCGAGCACGACGACGCTGTCGAGCGTGGGCGCCACGGCCACCGTGCGGATGATGTCGGCCGCCACCAACAGCTCGAGCCCGAGCAGGATCGAGCGCCCGAGGAATCGCCGGAACGGCGCGTAGACCGGCCCGGAACGGCGCAGTGCGGTGCGCAGGGCGGAGGCGCTCGCCGCTATCGCACCGACCACGATCACCGCTACGCCGGCCCCGTCGATGATCTGGCCGACGAGCTCGATGATCTGCTGGAATGTCATGATCCGTTGCTACACCCGCCGTGAGCGCAGGGTGGGCCGACCCGCCGCAAGGGCTTGTCCCGCCGTTCGGATGGCGCGAGCGTTTAGCCATGACGAAGAGCACAGGAGGCGTCGACGAGGTCTGGAAGGACTTTCACGAGGCCGTGAACATGACCGCGTCGCAGATCGACAAGTGGCTCGACACCGAGGAGTCGAGATCGGTCGGGCAGAAGTCGTCCGACGGCGCGGAGTCGGTCGGCCACCATTCCGGCCGCAAGATCGTGACGATCCTCGGAAAGAAGAAGGCCGACCTGAGCCACGGCGACCTCGAGTGGATGCGCAAGGTCGTCGGCTACGTGAAGCGCCACGGCGCGCAACGGCCGGACGGAGACATCGAGCACTCCAACTGGCGCTATTCGCTCATGAACTGGGGCCACGACCCGCTCAAGGAGTAGGTCACGCCCTCCGCGCCACCGTCTCCTCCACCGCGAGCTCCTCTTCTGCCGCGGCCCGGTCGCCGGGGCGGCCGACGCTGTGCGACAGGACCAGGCGGATGCGACGGGTCGGGTGCCGACGGAGCCGCAGGTCGTTCGATACGACCATCCAGACCAGGCCGACCAGCGCCGCGAGGATGCCGGAGATCGCCGCGACGCCGATCGCCCAGCGCGGACCGAAGACGTTGGCCACCGCGCCGACGATCGGGGCACCGAGCGGGGTGCCGCCGACGAAGATCGCCATGTAGAGCGCCATCACCCGTCCGCGCATGACCGGCTCGGTGGTGGTCTGCACCATGCTGTTCGCCGTGGTCATAAAGGTGATCGACGTGAGGCCGACGAGCACGAGCGAGATCGCGAACGTCGTGAACGTGGGCATCACGGCCGAGATCGCGCAGGCCACGCCGAAGGCGGCGGCCGAGGCGAACACCACGCGCATCTGCGGCTTCTCGCGCCGGGCCGAGAGCAGCGCGCCGGTCACCGAGCCGATCGCGAGCACCGACGAGAGCAGGCCGAACTCGCCCGCCCCGTGGTCGAACTCGACCCGCGCCATGGTGGCGGTGAAGATCGCGAAGTTGAGGCCGAACGTGCCGACGATGAACACCGCCACCATGATCGCCACGATGTCGGGCCGGTGCGCCACGTAGCGGAAGCCCTCGAGCAGTTGCCCGGGCTCCCGCGGCGCCCTCGCCGCCACCCTCAGCTGTCCGCGGCGCAGCAGTGCGAGCGACAACAGCGTGGCGGCGAAGGTCACGGCGTTGATCAGGAACACCCAGCCGGCACCCACGGCGACCGTGAGCACTCCGGCGGCCGCCGGCCCGACGAGCCGAGCGGCGTTGAACGACGCCGAGTTGAGGGCGACCGCGTTGGGCAGGTCCTTCTCGGAGACGAGCTCCGACACGAACGCCTGGCGCGCCGGCGCGTCGATCGCCGAGACCACGCCGAGCGCGAGAGCGAAGGCGTAGACGTGCCACAGCTCGGCCACCCCGAAGAGCACCATGGTGCCGAGCGCGACACCGAGCATCGCCATGAGCGACTGGGTGAGCATCAGCAGCCTGCGGCGGTCGAACCTGTCGGCGATGAGCCCCGACCACGGCACGAGCAGCAGCTGCGGACCGAGCTGCAACGCCATGGTGATCCCGACCGCGACGGCGTCGTTGTCGGTGAGCATCGTGAGCACGATCCAGTCCTGGGCGGTCCGCTGCATCCAGGTGCCCACGTTCGACACGAGGGCACCGGCGAACCAGAGCCGGTAGTTGACGCCGCTCAGCGAACGGAACATGGCACTCACTGGTCGGCGAGCCTCCTCAAGATCGTCTCGGCCGCATCGAGCGTCGCCCGTTCGTCGGCGCTGAGGGTGTTCAGCCGCGAGGCGAACCAGGCGTCTCGGCGGCGACGGGTCTCCTTCACGAGGCGACGGCCGGCATCCGTCACATCGATCGCGACTTTGCGCCCGTCGGTCGCGTCGGCGACCCGGGTCACCAGCCCCGCCTCGACGAGCGCGTTGATGGTGCGGTTCATCGACGGCGGGGTCACCCGCTCGTGCTCGCTGAGCGAGCCCAGAGTCTGCGCGCCCTCGTTGGCCAGCATGAACAGCACACTGAGCTTGCCGTCGCTCATCGCATTGTCGGCGCGCTCGGCCCGCACGCGGCGGGCGAGACGCAGGATCGTGTGCCGCAGCTGGTGGCCGAGTTCGTTAGTCATCGATAGTTAGCATAGTCAATTAGCCATGCTAAGCAAATGGGCGAGATGACTCGCGGATGCCGCGTGCTCGGGCATAATCGCAGCATGAACCAAAGCGCTCCCACCCCCGTCATCGTCGTCGGCTCGGTCAACATGGACCTGCTGTTCACCGGCCTCGACGCCATCCCGAAGCCGGGCCAGACGGTGTCGTCCGAGACATTCCGCATCGTGCCCGGCGGCAAGGGCGCCAATCAGGCGGCCGCGGCGGCCCGGCTCGGCGCCGACGTGCGCTTCGTGGCGGCCATCGGCACCGACGAGCTCGGCGACCGGGCCTGGGCCGCGCTCGAGTCGGCCGGCGTGGGCCTCGAGCACGTGACGCGCGTCGCGGAGCCGACCGGGGTCGCGGCCGTGGTCGTCGACAAGGCCGGCGAGAACTCGATCATCATCAACCCCGGCGCCAACGCGACGGTCGCGGCATCCCAGGCCGCAGCGATCGCCGAGCTCTACGCCGGGAAGCCCGCCGTCGTGCTCGCCTGCCTCGAGGTGCCGATCGACACCGTCACCGAGTGGGCCCGCATCGCGAAGGCCAACGACTGGACCTTCGTGCTCAACCCGGCGCCGGTGCCCGCCGAGGCCCTGCCCGCCGAGCTGCTCGCCCTGGTCACCATCATCACGCCCAACGACACCGAGCTCGAGCAGCTCGGCAGCATCGCCGACCTGCACGCCACCGGCATCGAGACGGTCATCGTGACGCGAGGGGGCGACGGCGCCGACCTCGCACGCGTCGGGGAGGAGCCGCATCATCAGGATGTGTTCCCGACCAGGCCGGTCGACACGACCGGCGCAGGCGACTCGTTCAACGGCGCTCTAGCCGCGGCCATCGCCGAGGGCCAGGACGTGCGCGACGCGCTGCGTTTCGCCGCGGCCACCGGCTCGCTGTCGACACGGGCGATCGGCGCCCGCGACGGACTGCCGACCCGCGCCGAGGTGGACGAGCTGCTCGCACGCTGACCTGCGTACTATTACCCCAAACAGGAGGCTACGGTGCCAACTTTCACGGCAGCACGACGAGAGCACGAATTCGTCGACGCGCACGGGGTGACGATCCACTACTACGTGTGGAACGTCGCCAAGCCCACCGCCATCGTGCAGCTCACGCACGGGCTCGGCGACCACGCGGCACGCTACGAAGACCTCGCCCAGTACCTCGTGCAGCACGGGATCACCGTCTACGCGACCGACCAGCGCGGTCACGGCCGAACGGGCGCCCGGCAGCACGGCGGCGACCTGTCGAAGCTCGGCCGGCTCGGCGAGGGCGGCATACGCGCGGTCGTCGACGACGCCCATCAGTTCACGGGGATCATCCAGGCCGACCACCCCGGGGTGCCCATCGTCTACCTCGGCCACTCCTGGGGCTCGATAGTCGGCCAGATGCTCGTCAACGAGCACGCGGACGACTTCGCCGCCGTCGTGCTCATCGGTACCGCCTACCGTTCGCCGCTGCACATGAACGCCGGCGACCTCAACAAGAGGCACAAGACGCTCGGCACCACGCGGTTCGAGTGGCTGAGCCGCGACCCGGCGGCCGTGCAGGGATTCGCCGACGACGAGTACACCTTCTACGCCGACGCGTGGGGCCTGTTCGGTCTCGACGGGCTGCGCCTCTACGGGCGCCCGAAGAAGAACCTCCCCGACATCCCGCTTCTCATCATGATCGGCGAAGAGGACTCCCTCGGGGGCGAGCGCAGCGTGCAGATCCTCGCCGAGAGCTACATCCGTCGCGGCGGCCTCACCCACGTCGAGATCATCGTCTACTCCGGCGCCCGCCACGAGATCCTCAACGAGACCAACAAGACCGAGGTGTACGCCGACCTCGTGCACTGGCTCACCACCCACATTCCCGAGACAAGTTAGGCTTTCCTAATACCGTAGGGAAAGGCTCGACATGCACGGCGAATTCAAGGTGCCAGGGGGCAAGCTCGTAGTCGTCGACCTCGACGTCGTCGACGACACGATCACCGGGTTCAGGCTCGCCGGCGACTTCTTCCTCGAGCCAGACAGCGCGCTCGAATCGATCGACGCCGCCGTCAACGGGCTCCCCGCAGACACCGACGCCGTGCGTCTCGCCGCCGCCGTGAAGAACGCGCTGCCCGAGGGCGCCGTCATGCTCGGCTTCAGCCCGGAGGGCGTCGCGACCGCGATCCGCCGGGCGCTGCAGCGCGCCACCACGTGGCGCGACTACGACTGGCAGCTGATCCACGGAGAGTCGGCACCGCCCGTGCTGCAGATGGCCCTCGACCAGGTTCTCGCCGAGGAGGTCGGCGCCGGGAGGCGCAAGCCCACCCTGCGCATCTGGGAGTGGAACGAGCCCGCCGTCGTCATCGGAAGCTTCCAGTCGGTGAAGAACGAGGTCGACCTCGACAAGGCCGCCGAGTTCGGGTTCGACGTCGTGCGCCGCATCAGCGGCGGAGGCGCGATGTTCATGGAGGCCGGCTCGGTCATCACCTACTCGATCTACGTCCCGGCCGACCTCGTGCAGGGAATGAGCTTCGCCGACTCCTACGCCTTCCTCGACGACTGGGTCCTGCAGGCGCTTAAGTCTCTCGGCATCGAGGCCAGCTACCAGCCGCTCAACGACATCACGAGCCCCACCGGCAAGATCGGCGGCGCCGCGCAGAAGCGTCTCGGCAACGGGGCTGTGCTGCACCACGTCACCATGAGCTACGACATGGACGGCGAGAAGATGGTGCAGGTGCTGCGCATCGGCCGCGAGAAGATGAGCGACAAGGGCACGAAGAGCGCCGCCAAGCGCGTCGACCCGCTGCGCAGCCAGACCGGCCTCAGCCGCGCCGAGATCATCGACCGCATGGAAGCGACGTTCAAGAACCTCTACGGCCTCACCGAGAGTGCAATCACCCCGGAGGAGCGCGCGAAGGCCGAGCAGCTCGTCGCCGAGAAGTTCGGCACCGACGACTGGCTGCAGCGCGTCCCGTGACGCGCGTCGCCCGAGGCATAACGCTCTCCGTCTCCCTCGCCGTGGCCCTCCTGGCCGCCGTGCTGTTCTCGTCCATGGTCGGCCAACTGCCGGTCACGCCCGCCGAGATCGTCGGCTCAGTGTTGCGCGCGGCGGGAATCGACAACGCGTGGGCGCCGACCGACCCGATCGTGGAGTCGACCATCTGGATCGTGCGCTTTCCGCGCATCGTCATGGGACTCGCGGTCGGCGCGGCGCTCGCCGTCGCGGGCGCCGTCATGCAGGCGATCTTCGGCAACCCGCTCGCCGAACCCGGAGTCGTGGGCGTGTCATCAGGAGCAGCCCTCGGCGCGGCATCCGCCATCGTCTTCGGCGGCAGCCTCGGCCTCACGGCCGCCCTCGGTAGCTGGGGTATCGCGGTCTTCGCCTTCGCGGGCGGCCTGCTGGCGACCCTCGTCGTCTACTTCGTGTCGCGCGCGAACGGGCGCACCGAGGTCGTCACCCTGCTGCTCACCGGCATCGCCATCAACGCCTTCGCCGGCGCCGGCCTCGCCTTCATGCTGTTCATGGGCGACACCGCCACGCGTGAGCAGATCACCTTCTGGCAGCTCGGCTCGTTGAACGGGTCGCTCTGGCGGGAGGTCGCGATCGTCGCGCCGATCACCGTTCTCGGCACCGTCGCCGCCGTTGTGCTCGGCCGCCGCTACGACCTGCTCGCGCTCGGCGAACGCAACGCGCGTCACCTCGGTGTCAACGTCGAGGCGCTGCGCATCGGGTCGATCGTGCTCGTCGCGCTGCTCACCGGCGTCGCCGTCGCGTTCTGCGGCATCATCGCGTTCGTCGGCCTCGTCGTGCCGCACGTCATCCGCATGGCGATCGGACCGTCGCACCGCCCGCTGCTCGTCGCGAGCGCCGTCGGCGGCGCGGCCCTGCTCACCTTCGCCGACCTCGTGGCCCGCACCATCGTGCCCGGCGCCGACCTCCCCATCGGCATGCTGACGTCGCTCATCGGCGGTCCGTTCTTCTTCTACCTGCTCTACCGGCAGCGCAAGCGCAGCGGGGGCTGGGCGTGAGCGCCCGCATCGCCGCGGTCGGCGTCTCCGTCGTCATCGACGGCCAGACGATCCTCGCCGACATCGACCTCGAGATCCGCGCCGGCGAGGTGCTGGCGCTCGTCGGCCCCAACGGCGCAGGTAAGTCGACGCTGCTCTCGGTGCTCAGCGGCGACCTGCGCCCGACTCGCGGGTCGGTGACCGTCGACGGCCGCGACATCCGCGACATCCGTCACCTCGAACTCGCCCGCCTGCGCAGCGTGCTCACCCAGGAGAACCAGGTCAGCTTTCCGTTCACGGTGACCGAGGTCGTCGAGATGGGACGCAGCCCGTGGCAGCGCACGAGCTCGAGAGACGACGACGAGCGGGCGATCGCCGAGGCGATCCAGGCGACGGATGTCTCGCACCTCGCCGCCCGCAGGTACACGTCGCTCTCCGGCGGGGAGAAGGCCCGGGTCTCGCTAGCGCGGGTGCTCGCCCAGGGCACTCCGACGGTGTTCCTCGACGAGCCGACCGCGGCGCTCGACCTGCGACACCAGGAAGAGGTGATGACGACCGCCGCCGGGCTCGCCCGATCGGGCCGCGCCGTGGTGGTCGTCGTGCACGACCTCTCGCTCGCCGCGGCCTACGCCGACCGGGTGGCGCTCGTGGCGTCGGGACGGCTCGAAACCGCCGGCACGCCCACCGAGGTCTTCACCGCCGAACGTGTCGGAAGGATCTACGGGCTTCCCGTCGAAGTCGTAACGCAGAATGAACGTCCCGTAATCCTTCCCGTGCGCGCCGCGCCGTCTGCGTAAGCTAGTCGGGTGAATGGATGGCTCGTACTGGGAATCTCCGCCGGGGCGGTGCTCGCGATCGTGATCGCGCAGCGTCTCGGCTGGATCGACCTCTCCAATAAGAACCAGAACAGCGGGCCGCGCGGCGGGGTCATGGGCATCGGCGACGAGGTCTTCAATCCGACGCGGCACGAGGCGCAGATCGAGCTCGACAGGCAGACCGTGCTGCCAGCGCCAGCGCCCCTGCCGGGCGACGGCGACAAGGGCATCTACCGCGGACACGTCGAGATCGACCTCGACCCGAAGCCCGTGCGGCGCTCGCCGCGCCACTAGCCGGGTCGGCCGGGCGCGCCCCGCCGGCTTGCGCTAACCGCTGGTCACCATCCGCTGGCCACTCCACCTCGGCTTGCGCTAACCGCTAACCGCTGGCCACTCCACCTCGGCTTGCGCTAACCGCTGGCCACTCCACCTCGGCTTGCGCTAACCGCTGGCCACTCCACCTCGGCTTGCGCTACATCTTGGGACAAGCGCTACAGCGCGCCGTGTAGCGGTTGTCCCGAACTGGCGCGCAACCGGCCGGGGTCGGCCGCCGTGCGCCCGGGCGTGGCCGCCGGCCGGGCGCCGGCCGCGCGCTCAGGCGAGCAGGCCGGCGAGCGGCCGCGCCTCGTAGCCCAGCGCCTCGGCGACCTCGGCATTGTAGAGCGCGCCGTCGTGGGTGCTGAGGCCCTTCGACAGGGGCACGCTCGCGCCGATCGCGCCCAACCAGCCGCGGTCGGCGATCTGCAGCACGTACGGGAGGGTCGCGTTGGTGAGCGCCTGCGTCGACGTCTGCGCCACCGCGCCGGGCATGTTCGCCACGCAGTAGTAGGTGCTGTTGTGCACCGTGAAGGTGGGATCGTCGTGCGTCGTCGGTCGGCTGTTCTCGAAGCATCCGCCCTGGTCGATCGCGATGTCGACGAGAACGCTGCCCGGCTTCATCTCGGCGACCATGGCGTCGGTCACGAGCTTCGGGGCGGCGGCGCCCGGGATGAGCACCGAGCCGATCACGAGGTCGGCGTCCTTGACGAGCGCGGCGATCGCGTAGGCGGTGGAGACGGCGGTCTTCAGCGCCGGGTACTGGCCCTCGAGCTGACGCAGCCGGGGGATCGACAGGTCGACGACCGTGACCTCGGCGCCCATGCCGAGGGCGTTGGCCGCGGCGTGCTCGCCCGCGACGCCTCCGCCGATGACGACGACCTTGGCCTTCGCCGTTCCGGGAACGCCGCCCATGAGCACCCCGCCACCGCCGTTCGGGCTCATCAGCTGGGTGGCGCCGACCTGCGCGGCGAGGCGACCGGCAACCTCGCTCATCGGCGTGAGCAGCGGCAGCGAGCGGTCGGGCAGCTGCACCGTCTCGTAGGCGATCGAGGTCGTTCCGGCGGCGAGCAGCGCGTCGGTGCACGGACGCGACGCCGCGAGGTGCAGGTAGGTGAACAGCACCTGGTCGCGGCGCATCAGCGGGTACTCCGCGGCAATGGGCTCTTTGACCTTGAGCAGCAGGTCGCCCTGCGCCCAGATCTCCTCGGCCGTCGCGCGCATCGTGCCGCCCGCCTCGACGTAGTCCGCGTCGGTGATGCGCGCCCCTAGCCCGGCACCCTCCTGGATCACGACCTCGTGTCCGCGCCGCACGAGCTCGTGCACCCCGGCGGGGGTGAGCGCTACCCGGTTCTCGTTGTTCTTGATCTCGGTGGGGACTCCGACGCGCATGGCACGGTCCTTTTCTATTGAGGGTGTGCGTAAAAGTGTGGAACCTGTTCGTTTCGAATGGGTTTCAGACGCATATAATTCTTGAAATGGGCCCAACGACGAGCGATTCTTCTGAGACGGATGCGAATCTCACGGCGAGCCGGGAGATTCTTCGCCGATACGAACCGCTCGACGACATCGACAGGGTGCTCGTGCGACTGCTGCGCGACGACGCGCGCATCTCGAACGCGCGCCTCGCCGAGGAGGCGGGCATCGCGCCCTCGACGAGCCTCACGCGCGTGCGGGCCCTCATCGAGCGCGGCGTCGTGCGCGGATTCCACGCCGACCTCGACCCGCGCGCCCTCGGGCTCGGGCTCGAGGCGATCATCAGCATCAACATCCGGGTCGGGGCGCGCAAGGCGATCGCTCAGTTCTCCGACGAGATGCGACGGCTGCCCGAGGTCGTGCAGGTGTTCTTCCTCGGCGGGGCGGAGGACTTCATCATCCACATAGCCACGCGGGATACCGACCACGCGAGGCAGTTCGTGGTCGACAACCTCTCAGCGCATCCGTCGGTCGCCTCGACCCGCACGAGCCTGGTCTTCGAACACCACACGCCCGGACTGTTCGTCGGCTAGCGACGGGTTCTCCGCCGGCGGGACTACGCGCTGTCGCGCACCACCATGCGCGTGGGCATGATGTTCACCGGCTCTGGATCCTCGCCGCGGAGAAGCGCGAGCAGCATGACGGCCATGGCCTCGCCCATCTCGACCGAGGGCTGGCTGACCGTGGTGAGCTCGACCTCGCCACCGGTCGCGGCCGAGCTGTCGTCGAAGCCGACCACCGCGACGTCGCCGGGAATGGTGCGCCCGCGCTCGCGCAGGACCGCGACGGCGCCGTTGGCCATCAGGTCGCTCGCGACGAAGACGGCGTCGAGGTCGGGGGCGCGGTCGAGCAGCTCGCGCATGCAACGCGCGCCGCTGGCCATCGAGAAGTCCCCGTGGGCGAGCAGGTCGGTGCGCTGTCCGGCGGCGAGCATGGCACGCTTCCAACCGTCGGCCCGGTCGATGCCGGCGGGCATGTCGGCGGCTCCGGCGATGCTCGCGATGCGCTGCCTGCCCTGGTCGATCAGGTACTGGGTGCCCATCTCGGCGGCCGCGGCGTTGTCGACGTCGACGAAGTAGCTGGTCTGGCCGTCGAGGCGCAGCGGCCGGCCGCCGAACACGACGGGGAGGGTCTGGCCGAGGCTCGCGAGAAACCGGTCGCCGGAGTGGTGCGACACCACGAGCGCGCCGTCGACGTTGCTGCCAAGCAGGTAGCGCACCGTCTTCTCCGACGGTCCGGCGGGGCTCGCGAGCTGCAGCGTGAGCACGTAGTCGCTCGGCTCGATGCCCTTGGTGATGCCGTGCACGATCGACGCGAAGTACGGGTCGCCGAAGAAGCGCATCGTCTCTTCGGGCACGACCAGCGCGATCGCCATCGACTGCCGGTTGGCGAGCGATCGTGCTGCCCGGTTCGGGATGTACTTGAGCTCGTCGATCGCGGCGGTGACGGCGGTGAGCACCTCGGGGCTCACCCGCGTCGAACCGTTCACGACGCGCGACACCGTCGACCGCGACACTCCCGCCGCCGCCGCCACCTCTTCGAGAGTGGGAGGCAGGCGCCTCGACTGATCCGTGCTCATCGCCTGCGTCCTATTCGTGCGTGGTTGGTGGTCTCCTCGAAAACTACAGTGCGCGGTTTCCGATGATGCGACGGTACTCCAGCGCGCTGTCCTTGAGGGTGCGCTCTTGCGTGTCGTAGTCGACCCGCACCAGGCCGAACCGCTTGTGGTAGCCCCACGCCCACTCGTAATTGTCCATCAGCGACCAGTAGAAGTAGCCGTAGACGGGCACGCCGTCATCGATCGCGTCGACGATGGCCGCGAGGTGCTGGCGCAGGAACTCGGTGCGATCGGCGTCGTGCACCGAGCCGTCGGCCTCGACGACGTCGTTGTAGGCGGCGCCGTTCTCTGTGACGTAGAGCTTCACGGCCTCGCCGGTGTACTCGTCGTTGACCCGGCGCAGCAGGCGGGTGAGCCCCTCGGGCTGCACCTCCCAGCCCATCGCGGTCACGGGCAGGTCGCGCAGGTGCCAGAAGATGCCCTCCGCCGCGGGGAACGGCGAGCGCTTCGGGCGCAGCGACGGCGCCTCGGTGCTCATCGCCCGCTCCGGCGGTGTGACGCTCACGAGTTCGCCGTGGTAGTAGTTCACGCCGAGCGCATCGATCGGGGTCTGGATGACCTCGAGGTCGCCGGGCTGCACGTACTTGTCGAAACCGTAGGCCGCGACATCCGCCAGCACGTCTTCGGGGTATTCGCCGCGGAAGATCGGGTCGAGGAAGAACCGGTTGAACTGCCCGTCGATGCGGCGGGCGGCGTCGAGGTCGCCGGCGTCGCTCGGGTCGGCCGGTTCGGCCACCGTGAGGTTGAGGGTGATGCCGAGCTTCAGCGTCGGGTCGGCCGCGCGCAGGTCGCGCACCGCGAGGCCGTGGCCGAGCAGCAGGTGGTGGCCCGCGGCGAGGCCGGCCTCCGGATCCTGGCGACCCGGCGCGTGCTCCCCGCCGGTGTAGCTGAGGAACGACGAGCACCACGGCTCGTTCAGAGTGGTCCAGTTGTCGACCCGGTCGCCGAGGGCGGCGTGCACGTCCATGGCGTACTCGGCGAAGCGGTAGGCGGTGTCCCGGTTGGTCCAGCCGCCCTTCTCCTCGAGCGCCTGAGGCAGGTCCCAGTGGTAGAGCGTGAGCCACGGCAGGATGTTCTTCTCGAGCAGCGAGTCGACGAGCCGCGAGTAGAAGTCGAGTCCCTTCGCGTTGACCGGGCCGCCGTCGGGGCGGATGCGCGACCACGACGTCGAGAAACGGTACGTCTGCAGGCCCAGGTCGGCCATCATCGCGACGTCGGACTCGTAGCGGTGGTAGTGGTCGCACGCCACGTCGCCGTTGTGGCCGTCGACGACCGCTCCGGGAAGGCGGGCGAACGCGTCCCAGATGGAGTCGGTGCGGCCGTCTTCGTGGCTCGCGCCCTCGATCTGGTACGCCGCTGTGGCGACGCCGAAGAGGAAGTCGGTCGGGAGGCCCCGGCGGTCGGTGGCCGAGGGCGCGGGTGCGCCGCCCACATCGATGAGGTTGGTCATCCCTTGATCGCTCCTTGCATAATTCCCGAGACGAGCTGCCTGCCCGCGACGGCGAAGAGGATCAGCAGCGGGATCGTGGAGAGCAGCACACCGGCGAGGACGATCGAGTAGTCGACGAAGTAGTTGCTCTGCAGCAGCGACAGTGCCACGGGAAGTGTCGGGTTGTTGCTGTCAAGGATAATGAACGGCCAGAAGAAATTGGTCCAGGTTGCGACGAAGGTGAACAGGGCCAGCATGGCGGCCGCGGGTCGCGCTGCCGGCAGGCCCACGTGCCAGAAGGTGCGGATCATGGATGCACCGTCGACGCGAGCCGCCTCGATGAGCTCGTCGGGCAGCGCCTGGGTCAGGTACTGGGTCATCCAGAACACGCCGAAGGCCGTGACCAGCGCGGGCAGGATGACGGCGAGGAGGCTGCCGCTGAGGTGCAGCCACTGCGACATGGCGATGAACAACGGAACGATGCCGAGCTGGGTGGGAACCGCCATGGTCGCGATGATGAACATCAGCATTCCGCGGCTGCCCTTGAACTTGAGCTTGGCGAACGCGTAGCCGGCGAGGGTCGAGAAGAGCACGACCGAGAACGACACCACAGTGGAGACGATGATGCTGTTCGTGAGCGCCCGCCAGAAGCCGACGCTGGGGTTGTTCACCACGGCGGCGGCGTTCTTCAGGAAGTTGCCGCCAGGCAGCCAGTCGATGTCCTGCTTGTTGATGGTCGTGGAGTCGCCGCTGCCGATCAGGAGCGACCAGTAGAGGGGGAAGAGCGCCAACAGGATGACGATCACCAGGAAGGCGTAGCCGAAGATGCCCGGCTTGTTGGTGGCGGCGGCGTTCGCCTTGCGGCGGGTGAACCAGCCGGGTGCAGTTGTCGTGGTCATTTGCCGTTTCTCGTTCCCGCGCTCGCGATGGCCCTCGTGGCCGCGAGGTTGATGAGCCCCACGACGATGATGATGAGGAAGAGCAGCCACGCGGCCGCCGCGGCGTGCCCGAACTGGCCGCCGCCGGTCTGGCCGAAGCCCTGGTTGTAGATGAACATGGTGATCGTGAGCCACTGAGCACTCGATCCGCCGGCGCCGGTGGTGTCGTACATGCGCGGCTCGTCGAAGATCTGCAGGCCGCCGATCGTGGAGGTGATGATCACGAAGATGAGGGTGGGGCGCAGCGACGGGATCGTGATGGAGAAGAACTGGCGCACCTTGCTGGCGCCGTCGAGCATCGCGGCCTCGTAGTAGTCGCGCGGGATCGCCTGCATCGCGGCGAGGAAGATCAGGGCGTTGTAGCCGGTCCAGCGAAAGTTGACCATGGTGGCGATCGCGAGGTGGCTGGGCACGACCTGCGAGTGCCAGCCGACCGGGTCGAGGCCGATGCGTCCGAGGAGGTTGTTGATGAGGCCGTACTGGTCGCCGAACATGTTGCTGAAGATGAGCGCGACGGCGACGGGGGCGACGACGTAGGGCACGAGAACGCCCATGCGCCAGAAGGTCTTGTTGCGCAGGTTCTGCGAGAGCACCGCGGCGATGATGAGGGCGAGGATGACCTGCGGGATGGCGGAGAGCAGGAAGATGCTGAAGCTGTTGCGCAGCGCGATCCAGAACTTCTCCTGGCCGAGCACCCACTCGAAGTTGCCCGCTCCTACGAAGTCGCCCTGGCCGCCGATGATGTGCCAGTCGAAGACCGAGACGTAGGCGGTGTAGATGATCGGGAAGAGCCCGGTGATGGCGAACAGGATGAAGAAGGGAGAGACATAGAGGTACGGGGAGAGCTTGAAGTCCCAGTGGCTCAGGCGGTTGCCGAAGGCTATGCGTCTCACCTGCCGTTCGGTGGCCAGCGCTGTTGCAGTCATAGAAGAGCGTTCCTTGCAGGAGTCGAGAGGTCGATCAGATAAGGGGGCCGGGCCGGCTCTCGCGAGCCGGCCCGGCCTGGGTGGTGCTGTTAGCCGAGCGACTTCACGTCGGCCTCGAACTGCGCCCACGAGTCATCCGCGTTCTGCGTCTTGTCGACGTCGACACGGTTGACTGCGTCCTGCAGCGAGCTCATGATCGGGAAGTACTTCACGCTCTTGAACGGTGCGACGGTGACTGCCGCGGCGCGGTCGGCGAAGATCTCGCCGGTCGGTGCCTCGTTGAAGAACGGGCGGGTGACCGAGGTGAGCTCTTCCGAGCCCTGGATCTCGAGCTGGCTGGGGAAGTTGCCGGTCTTGACGAACGACTTGAGCTGCTGCTCGGGGGCGGTCAGCCAGGCTGCGAGCTTCTGCGCCTCCTTGGCGTGTGCGCCCTGGGCCGGGACCGTGAGGTACGAGCCGCCCCAGTTTCCGCCGCCGCCCGGGAAGACGTTGGCGACGTCCCAGCCGGTGACATCGGGGGCGTTGCCCTCGATGTTGCCGAGGATCCAGCTCGGGCAGAGCATGGTCGCGAAGGCGCCGTTGGCGAATCCGGCGTTCCAGTCGTCGCTCCACTGCTTGAGGTGGGCCGAGAGCTCGGGGCTCGCGTCGAGAACCTGCTCGTAGGCGTCCTTGACGACGGGGTTCGTGGTCGCGATGACCTCGCCGTCGGTGGCCTCGAGGGTCTCCTCGTGCTGGTTGAGGATGCCCTGGAGCATCGCGCCGGAACCGTCGAACCAGGCGGCCTCGCTCGCGGCGGTGAACTGCTGGCCCACGGAGAAGTAGTTGTCCCAGTCGCCCTCGAGCAGTGCTGCGACCTCGGTGCGGTCGGTCGGGAGACCGGCTGCGGCGAACAGGTCGGAGCGGTAGCAGATGGCCTCGGGGCCGATGTCGGTTCCGTAGGCGATGAGGCGGCCGTCGGAGTCGGTTGCGGCCGCTTCCTTCCAGTCGAGCCAGCGGCCCTCGACGTCGGACGACGAGAGGTCGGTGAGCTTGTCGGAGTACTGCAGCAGTTCGGCGAACCAGTCGATCTCGACGGCTTCGATGTCGGCGAGGCCGGAGCCGGCGCCGAGCTTCGTGAAGTAGTTGGCGCGGGCGTCGTCGGACGTGGCCGCCTTGTTGTGCTTGATGGTGACGTTCGGGTTCGCCTTCTCGTACTCGGCGAACAGCTCGTCGGTGTAGCCGAAGTCGTTGAACGTGGCGACGGTCAGGCTGACCTTGCCGTCGGCGTCGCCGGCGGGCGTGCTGCTGCAGCCGGTTGCGACGAGGGCGAATACTGCTGCGCCGGCGATAGCGCCGGCGGTTGTGCGTCGTGAAAGACTCACGGTCACTCCTTTGTGTGCGTGGATGGGAGATCCACGAAGAGTGACACACAAGCGTGGGAGCGCTCTCACGGGATCGGGAGTCACACTATGCGCGTGCATCGATCCCTGTCAAGCTCCGGATGAGAGCGCTCCCACGATTTTTTCTCGTCGAAAACGCTTGCAGCCCGCCTCCGCGCTGCAATCACGCGGGAGACGGGCCGTTGGGCGGTCGGGAGATTATTTTCCCGACGGCTCCTCGGCGGCCACCGCGCTGGAGGACGCGGTGCGCGCCGAGGTGCTCGGCGAGGGTGTCGGCGACGCGATCGGAGCGGCGGCCTCGGCGGCGAGTTCGGCCTCGGCGGCCGAGGCATCCGCGTTCTCCTGAAGAGCCGACTTCGCTCGCAGCGGCGGGGCCTTCAGGAAGAAGCTCAGCACGAAGGCGACGAGCACGACCGCGAGGGCGATCCAGAAGACCGTGATCGCCGAGTTGGCGAAACCCTCGAGGAAGGCCGCGCTGAGTCGCGGGTCGGAAGTGTTGAGGAAGCTGGTGTCGCCGCTCACCGAACCGGCCGCCGCGGACGGGTCCTTGAGGATGCCGAGGATCTGCGCGTTGTCGGGGTCGGCGAGCACCTTCGGGTCGGCCATGGCGACGGCGAGCCCGTCTTTCACCGAGGCGGTGTCGAACGCCGCCGCGATGTTGAGCGGCCAGCGGGTGAAGATGACCGAGAAGATCACGGCGGTGCCCACGGTGCCGCCGATCTGACGGAAGAACGTCGAGGCGCTCGTCGCGACCCCCATGTCGCGCGGGCCGACCGCGTTCTGGCTGGCCAGGGTGAGGGTCTGCATCAGCTGGCCGAGCCCGAGGCCGGTCAGGAGCATCCCGATCATGATGAACCACACCGGCTTGTCGGCGGTCGCGAAGGTGAACACGAAGAAGCCCGTGGCCATGAAGCCCAACCCGATCGTCGGGAACATCTGGTACCTGCCCGTGCGGGCGATGAACTGGCCGCTGACGATCGACGAGATCATGAGGCCGAGGATCATCGGCAGCATGAGGAAGCCGCTCTCGGTGGGCGTGGCGCCGTTGACCACCTGCAGGTACAGGGGCAGCGTCATCATGGCGCCGAACATGCCGAAGCCCACGAGTACGCCGAGCACGGTGGCCATCGCGAACGTCGAGCTCTTGAACAGCCCCAGCGGGATCAGCGCGTCGTCGCCCATGAGCTTCTCGCTGAGCACGAAGGCGGCGAGCCCGAGCACGCCGATCACGTAGCAGGCGATCGAGCCGAGCGAGCCCCAGCCCCACTCGCGGCCCTGCTCGGCCACGAGGAGCAGCGGTACGAGTCCGATGATGATGGTCGAGGCGCCCCACCAGTCGATGCGCACGTCGCGACGTTCGTGCGGGATGTGGAGGAACCTGATCACGATCGCGAGCGCGGCGGCGCCGATCGGGAGGTTGATCAGGAAGACCCAGCGCCATCCGTCGATGAACAGGATCTCGGATGCCCCGGCGAAGAGTCCTCCGATGAGGGGGCCGATGACGCTCGAGACGCCGAATACCGCGAGGAAGTAGCCCTGGTACTTGGCCCGCTCGCGCGGGGCGAGGATGTCGCCCATGATCGCGAGCGGCAGCGCCATCAGGCCGCCGGCGCCGAGGCCCTGGACGGCGCGGAACGCCGCGAGCTCGTACATCGACGTGGCGAACCCGGCCGCGACCGAGCCGATCAGGAAGATGCTGATCGCGATGATGAACAGGGGCCGTCGGCCGAAGATGTCGCTGAGCTTCCCGTAGATCGGCGTGGAGATGGTGGCGAGGATCAGGTATGCCGTCGTCACCCAGACCTGCTGGCTCAGCCCGTCGAGGTCGTCGGCGATCGTGCGCATCGAGGTCGAGACGATGGTCTGGTCGAGCGACGACAGGAACATGCCGGCCATAAGGCCGAAGATCACGAAGAGGATCTGCCGGTGCGTCATAACGCCGCCGGCATCCTTGATCGCCTGAGCCTGCTGCTTGCCTTTGGAGTCGACGCGCGACATACAACCTCTGAGTCTGTGGGTGGGGTGTGTTAACGGCAATACCGCCGCGGAACGCGTCCGGCGGCGGCGATATTATTGCGTAGGCTGCAAAGTTACACCGACGGCAAGGTCTTCGCAAGCCCGGGTCGCTGCTCGTACACTCGGGTGGTGCCGCAAATTCTCCGTTCCAGGGCCCTCGCGGCCGCGACGTTGGCCGTCGTCGTGGTGGGCTGCCTCGTCGCCTGCGGCGGCGCCCCTCCGACCGCGAAGCCGACGCGGGAGTCGCCGAGCAGCACGCCCGCCGAAACGCCCGAGCCGTCGCCGGTCGCGCCGCCGGTGCGGGTCGCGCCCGTCGCGAGCTCCGATCCGAACGATCTGTCGGTCGTGGTGAACAAGCTGCGCCCGTTGACGCCCGCCGACTACGCGCCCGCCGACGTCGTCGAGGTCGCGGTGCCCTACGCGAACCAGCCGTTCCTGCGTCGGGAGGCGGCGGATGCCACGGTCGCGATGTTCGCCGCATTCGAAGCGCAGACCGGCCTGAAGATGCAGGCGCAGAGCGCCTACCGGTCGTACTCGACCCAGGTGTCGGTCTATGCGGGATGGGTGGCGTCGAAGGGGCAGGCCGGAGCTGATCTGACCAGCGCCCGGCCGGGCCACAGCGAGCACCAGACCGGACTAGCGATCGACATCAGCGCGCTGCCGGCGGTGTGCACACTGCAGGCCTGTTTCGCCGATACTCCGCAGGGCCAGTGGCTGGCGGCGAACGCCGTCACCTACGGCTTCGTGCTGCGCTACCCCGCGGGCGGCACGCCCGTGACGGGGTACGAGTTCGAACCATGGCACTACCGGTACGTCGGCGTCGCCATGGCCGCCGACTACGCCGCCACGGGGGCGACGACCCTCGAGCAGTACTTCGGCCTGCCTGCGGCACCGACCTACGCCCCCTGACCCGGGCGACAATGGTCGACATGATCGGTGACAGCTACGAGTTCGAGTCGACGCTCTGGGCGTGGGCCGCCCGCAAGGAGCTCTGGGTGTTCGCGACGCTGCCGCACGACGCCTCCGACGAGATCGCCGACCGGCCCCGCCCGCCCTCGGGCTTCGGCGCGGTGCCCGTTCGGGTGCGACTCGGCGATTCGACGTGGGAGACGTCGATCTTCCCCGGGGTCGACGAGGGCGCCTACGTGCTACCGATCAAAAAGGCCGTGCGCGCGAAGGCCGGCGTCGAGGTAGGCGACACGGTGGCGATCAGCGTCGAGCTGCGCGGCTGATGGAGCTGACGCCGGATCAGCCGCCGAGGGCCGCGTCGACGATCTCCTTCGCCTCGGCCTGCACGCGCTTGAGGTGCTCGTCGCCGAGGAACGACTCCGCGTAGATCTTGTAGACGTCTTCGGTGCCGCTCGGGCGGGCCGCGAACCAGGCGTTCTCGGTGACGACCTTCACGCCTCCGACAGCGGCGCCGTTGCCCGGCGCCTCAGAGAGCTTCGCGATGATCGGGTCTCCCGCGAGCGAGTCGGCGGTGATCGCCGAGCCGTTGAGCTTCGCCAACGCCGCCTTCTGCGTCTTCGTCGCCACGGCATCCACCCGCTGGTAGACCGGGTCGCCGAACTCGGCCACCAGCTCGGCGTACAGCTCAGACGGGCTCTTGCCGGTGACCGCGCGGATCTCGCTCGCGAGCAGCGCCAGCAGGATGCCGTCCTTGTCGGTCGTCCAGACGGTGCCGTCCTTGCGCAGGAAGCTCGCGCCGGCGCTCTCCTCGCCGCCGAACGCGACGGATCCGTCGATGAGCCCGGGCACGAACCACTTGAAGCCCACTGGCACCTCCCACAGGGTGCGGCCGAGCGATGCGGCGACGCGGTCGATCATCGTGCTCGAGACGAGGGTCTTGCCGATCGCGGCATCCTCACGCCACTCCGGACGGTGCGTGTAGAGGTACTGGATGGCGACGGCCAGAAAATGGTTCGGGTTCATGAGGCCGCCGTCGGGGGTGACGATGCCGTGGCGGTCGGCGTCGGCGTCGTTTCCGGTGACGATGTCGTAGTCGTGCTGGTGGGCGACGACGGAGGCCATGACCGACGGCGACGAGGGATCCATGCGGATCTTCTCGTCCCAGTCGAGCGTCATGAACGGCCAGGCCGGGTCGACGAGGGGGTTCACCACGGTGAGGTCGAGGCCGTACTGGTCACGGATCAGCGACCAGTAGTTCACGCTCGCGCCGCCCAGCGGGTCGGCGCCGATGTGCAGGTCCGCCGCCTTGATCGCGTCGAAGTCGATGATGTTGGCCAGGTCGGAGACGTAGGCGCCGCGGTAGTCGTAGGTCTCGACGCCGCTCGGCTCGGCGCGCTTGACGTCGCGGTTGCCGTCGGCGATGAGTTCGTTCGCGCGGTTGGCGATCCAGGAGGTGGCGTCGCTGTCGGCCGGTCCTCCGTGCGGCGGGTTGTACTTGAAGCCGCCGTCACGGGGCGGGTTGTGGCTGGGGGTGATGACGATGCCGTCGGCGAGCCCTTCGTTCCCTGAGCCTGTCGAAGGGTGGTCGCGGTTGTAGACGATGATCGCGAGGCTCAGCGCCGGCGTCGGCACGTAGTCGTCGAACTCGTCGACGAGGGCGCGCACGCCGTTCGCGGTGAGCACCTCGAGCGCGGTGGTCTCGGCCGGACGGCTGAGCCCGTGGCTGTCCTTGCCGATGAACAGCGGGCCGGTGATGCCCTGCGCGGTGCGGTACTCGACGATCGCCTGCGTGATGGCGGCGATGTGGGTCTCGTTGAACGCGGCGTCGAGCGAGGAGCCGCGGTGGCCGCTGGTGCCGAAGACGACCTTCTGGTCGGGGTTCGTCACGTCCGGGATCTTCGCGAAGTACGCTGCGACGAGTTCCTCGACGTTGATGAGATCGGATTCCTGGGCGGGCTGACCGGCACGAGTTGTCATGCGCTCAGTCTTTCAGCATCCGGCCGCGAAAGGCACCTCCGGTGCGGCGATGTCATCCTCGCGGCCGACTCGCGCCGCGCTGGCGACTCCTAGCCTCAAACCATGACGACGCGACCGAGACACGTCTTCGTGCCGCGCAACTTCGTGGTCTTCGCCCTGATCGGCCACCTCGGGGGCGCCGTGGCGTTCGGGCTGGCCGCAGCGCTGTTCGCCTGGTCGCTCACGTTCTGGGCCGCGCTGGGCGGCGCCGCTCTCGGTGGCGGATTCGGCGTCTTCTTCGGGTTGCTGCTGCTTCGCGCCGAAGAACCTCGGGCGGATGCCGCGACTCGAGTGGCCCTGCCCCCGCGACGTCCGTGGGCCGCCATCGGCGCCGGGGTGGTCGCGAGCATCGTCGTGTCGTGGATCTCGTTCTCGACGACCTTCAGCCGCTCCGGGTTTCTCGAGGGCTCTCCGTGCCAGGAGCTCAGCGCCGATCGTGGCCAGCACATCGGCACGGTGCAGACGCTGATCCCTCTGCAGTACACCTGTGTCTATTCCGGTGGCACGCTCGCGACCGCGGCCGCCGAGCTGGCCGCGGTCACAACTCTGGCGTTGCTCGGCGCCGTAGCCATCGGATGGGGGCTGTGGCGGTTGGCGCGCGCCCGATCGGGTTCCGACACCGTCATCCGCGCTCTCGCCGGAGTCGTCGCCGCTTTTCTCGCGACCGTGTGCGTTGCCGGCGTCGGTGCGCTGCCCAGGCGTGATATCGACGCGCAGGCGCTCGGGGCGGCGGAGGCGGCAGCGGGAGTGGCAGCAGTGGCCGTCGCCTCCGGCGTCGGACTCTGGATGTTGTGGAGACGGGTGCGAACTGTGGTCCGCTCACCTTACGCTGGGGGCATGGATCCGGCAGAGCGCCAGCGCGCACGCTCCCGTCAGCACGTCGTCGTGGGGGTGGTCTTCGGGGCGCTCCTGCTCGTGGCGCTCTCCGCGCCGTGGATACTGCAGGCCGTGGTCGGCGCCCCAACGATCACGACGTCGCAACGACCCCAGCCGATGTACACGAGCCAGCCGGAGGTGCCGCCCATGGTCGCTCCCGAAACGGTCGACGGGTTCGCGGCGCCCCGCGCGGCCGAGCTGTCCACCGTGTTCACCCTCGACCAGGCGATGGCCGCGAGCCAGGAGATCTCCGACCTCACGGTGGCGGTGGCCGGCCCGATCAACGACCCCAACATCGCCCCGGGCACCACGAGCTTCCCGGTGTACGCGGTGGACTGCCTCCGAGTGCAGGGAAAGCAGGTCGACCACGAGGTGTGGTTCACGGTCGACGACGCGACGGGCGGCATCGAGCGGGTGCGCGCGATGTGGGAGTCGAAGGGCTACACGCTCGACCCGGCGAGCACGCCGGGCAGGTACGGCTACGTCGGCGATCCGTCCGGCGCCGTCGACCTCGTCAGCATCGAGGACATGGACGGCACGATCAAGCTGCGAGTGGCGAGCGTCTGCGTGCCGGCCGACGAGCCCTAAACTCGTCACCATGTCCGCCGAACCCACGCCCCCGAACGACACCTACAGCTACCTCGGGCCGGCGGGAACCTTTACCGAGGCGGCACTCGCGCAGGTTCCCGAGGCGGCGGGCAAGCACTGGCGCTCGGTCAACAACGTCGGCGAGGCGCTCGACGACGTCGTCGCCGGACGCAGCACCGCCGCGATGATCGCGATCGAGAACTCGATCGAGGGCGGGGTGAGCGCCACGCAAGACGCTCTCGCGACCATCCCCGACCTGCGCATCGTCGGCGAGTATCTCGTGCGTGTGAACTTCGTCCTGGTTGCCCGCCCCGGAACGACGCTGGCCGACGTCAAGGTCGTCAACGCGCATCCGGTCGCCTACGCCCAGACCCACCTCTGGCTCGACAGAAACCTGCCCAGCCACGGCCACATCCCGGCCACCTCCAACGTCGCCGCCGCGGCGAGCCTCCTCGACCCGTCGACCATCTCGGGCGCCGGCATGGCCGACGCGGCCGTCGCGCCGCCCGGGATCGTGGGCCACTACGACCTCGACGTGCTCGCCACCGACATCGGCGACAACTCGAACGCGGTCACCCGGTTCGTGCTGGTGAGCCGCACGGTCGCCGTTCCGGAACGCACCGGGTCGGACAAGACGAGCATCATTGCGGAGCTTCCGGATGACACGGCCGGCCGTCTGCTCGAAATGCTCGAGCAGTTCGCCACCCGCGGGGTCAACCTCAGCCTCATCGAGTCGCGTCCGATCGGCGACGAGCTCGGCCGGTACCGCTTCGTGATCGACCTCGACGGCCACATCCGCGACGAGCGCGTGGCCGAAGCGCTGCTCGGCCTCAAGCGCTTCAGCCCGAACGTGATCTTCCTCGGCAGCTACCCGCGCGCCGACAAGCTCTCGATCGAGGTCACCAACCGCTACGCCGACGACAGCTTCCTCGAGGCGCGGCAGTGGCTCGACGGCCTGATCGGCTGATCCGGCTGCAGCGGGGCTCCCGCCGCTAGTTCCCGCTCGGAGCTCGCGTGGCGGCGGCGCTCGGCACCCAACCGACGAAAGCTAGAACGAGCCCTCTGGCACCCGCACCGTGAGCGCACCGGGGTCGACCCAGGTGTGCACCGACCGGGCCTCGCCGAACTCGTCGCCGTCGAGCTGGAACTCCTGGGGAACCTCGACGACCATCCGCAGGTCGCGCCCGGTCAGATAGGTGACGTCCTTGACGTCACGCGACAGGTCGATGATGCGGCGGCCGAGCGCGCTCTTGCGCAGCACCCCGTTCTCCCACGCGACCTTGTTCCACACGTTGATCCAGCCGAACGGCCCGCGCGGCCGAAGTGCGACGAAGTCGAGCACGCCGTCGTCGGGCTTGGCGTCGGGGATGAGCAGGATGCCGCCGGGCAGCTTTCCGCAGTTGCCGATGATGATCGTGTGCACGTTGACCGAGCGCTCCGGCTCACCGTCGACGCTGAGGCGCAGCCTGACCGGCTTGATCTCGGGCAGCGAGCGGATGCCGGCGTCGACGTAGGCCAGCCAGCCGACCGCCTTCTTGAGCTTCGAGTTGGTGTTCGCGATCATCTTCGCGTCGAGTCCGAGGCCGGCCATCACGAGGAACACGTGCTCCTCGCGCACGCCGTCGGCGCGCACGATCGACGCGAGCCCCAGGTCGATGGTGCGGTCCACGCCGTGCAGCGCGGTGTGGATCGCCTCGTCGAGCGTTCCGAAGCCGATGTCGAGGTTGCGGGCCAGCAGGTTGCCGGTGCCCGACGGCAGCAGGGCCATCGCGACGCCGGTGTCGCGCAGTCCCTCGGCCACGGCGCGCACCGTGCCGTCGCCGCCGGCCGCGAGCACGAGGTCGGCTCCGCGGGCGATCGCCGTCGCGGTCACGAGCTGACCGGCGTCTTGGAGGGTGGTCTCGAACCAGAGAGGAGGCAGCCACCCCGCGTCATCCGCCGCCGCCGCGACAGCGGTCTTCAGAGCGAGGATGTCGACCTTGATGGGGTTGTACACCACGGCTGCCTGACGGGCATGCGTGTTTTCGGGGGTCGGCACCTCGCCAACGCTAACGCACCGGTGCGGCGCTCGTCTGCTATGCGCTCCAAAGTAGACTGAACGGGTGATTGATCCACAGATTCTGCGCGAAAACCCCGATGTTCTCCGACGCTCTCAGCTCGCCCGCGGTGCATCCGTGTCGCTCGTCGACGACGCGGTCGCCGCCGACGCGCGCCGCCGGGAGTCCATCGGCGAGTTCGAGAACCTGCGCGCCGAGCAGAACGTGTTCGGCAAGACCGTCGCGGCGGCGCCGAAAGACGAGAAGCGCGCCCTCGTCGCCCAGGCGCAGGAGCTCGCCGCCCGGGTGAAGGCGGCGCAGCAGACGTCGGCCGAGGCCGAGGCCGCTTTCGCGAAGATCGTCGGCGCGATCGCGAACCCCATCATCGACGGCGTGCCGTCGGGCGGCGAGGAGAACTTCACCACCCTGCGCGAGGTCGGTGAGAAGACCGCGTTCGACTTCGAGCCGCGCGACCACGCCGAACTGGGCGAGATGCTGAAGGCCATCGACATCACCCGCGGCACCAAGGTCAGCGGCAGCCGCTTCTACTTCCTGCGCGGGGTCGGCATGCGTCTCGAGCTGGCGATCATGAACATGGCACTCGACAAGGCGCTCGCCGAAGACTTCGTGCCGATGATCACGCCGACACTCGTGCGCCCCGAGATCATGGCGGGCACCGGCTTCCTCGGAGAGCACGCCGACGAGATCTACTACCTGCCGGCCGACGACCTGTACCTCACCGGCACGAGCGAGGTGGCGCTCGCCGGGTACCACTCCGACGAGATCCTCGACCTGTCGGGCGGCCCGCTGCGCTACGCCGGCTGGAGCACCTGCTACCGCCGCGAGGCCGGTTCGGCGGGACGCGACAACCGCGGCATCCTCCGCGTGCACCAGTTCAACAAGCTCGAGATGTTCAGCTACGTGCATCCCGACGAAGCCGAGGCGGAGCACGAGAAGCTCGTCGGCTACCAGGAGTCGATGCTCCAGGCCTGCGGCCTCAGCTACCGCGTCATCGACGTCGCGGCCGGCGACCTCGGCTCGAGCGCCGCGCGCAAGTTCGACATCGAGGCGTGGGTCCCGACCCAGGGCACCTACCGCGAGCTCACGTCGACGAGCAACTGCACCACCTACCAGTCGCGCCGCCTCGACATCCGCTTCCGTGGCGAGAACGGCAAGACGACCCCCGTCTCGACCCTCAACGGCACACTGGCCACGACGCGCTGGCTGGTGGCGATCCTCGAGACCCACCAGAAGTCCGACGGCTCCGTCGTTGTGCCCGAGGCCCTGCGCCCCTACCTCGGCGGCCTCGAGATCTTCGAGCCGGTCGCCTGATGGCATCCGCCCGCTGGCTCATCGCCCTCGACATCGACGGAACCGTGCTGCACGAAGACGGCACACTCGCCGACGCCGTGCGCGAGCAGGTGCAGCGGGCGAGCGAGCTCGGCCACGAGGTCATGCTCGCGACCGGCCGCTCCGTGGCCATGACTTTGCCCGTGCTCGACCGGCTCGGCATCGCCCCCGAGTACCTGGTCTGCTCCAACGGTGCGATCACCCTGAAGCGCGACGCCGACGCGCCGGCCGGCTACTCCCGGCACTTCGTCGAGACGTTCAACCCCGGCGAAGTGCTCACGACGATCAGATCGAATCTGGATGCCGCGCACTACGCCGTCGAAGACGAGACCGGGCTCTACCGCTTCACCGGATTCTTCCCCGACGGAACCCTCGGCGCGAGCAGCGTCAAGGTTCAGTTCGACGAGCTGCTGCAGCACGAGGCGACCCGCGTCGTCGTGATCTCGCCCGAGCACGACATCGAGGACTTCCTGTCGGTCGTCGAGCGAATGGGCCTGCACAAGGTCAGCTACAACGTCGGCTGGACCGCGTGGCTCGACATCGCCCCCGACGGTGTCAACAAGTCGACGGCGCTCGAGCGTGTGCGCGAGCTGCTCGACATCCCGCGCTCCAGGGTGATGGTGGTCGGCGACGGACGCAACGACATCGAGATGCTCGAGTGGGCGGCGACCGAGGGGCGCGCCGTGGCGATGGGGCAGGCCCCGGCCGAGGTCGTCGCAGCGGCCAACGAGACCACCTCCACCGACCTCGACGAGGGCGTCGCCCGGGTGCTCGAGAGCCTGACGCGGCGCGTTTGACGCCCGGAGGGCTGATATTCAGGCTCGAGTTGCGACCATCGGATACACTCGGGACTTGGTTTCTCCTGGAGGGCTGTCCGAGCGGCCGATGGAGCCAGTCTTGAAAACTGGTGATGTGAAAGCATTCGTGGGTTCGAATCCCACGCCCTCCGCACATTCGACTTCCATTGCGTACAACTACCGAGAGGATCTGAGATGAGCGACCTTCGTCCTCGATCGAGCAGATCAGCGCAGACCGCCGGCATTGCGCGCCACGGCCAGCTCAAGAAGTCGAGCCCCTGGCCCACCATCCTCAAGTTCCTCGGTGCAGCCCTCGTGGTCGCCCTCGTCAGCGGTGCGTCACTGGGCGCGATCGTCGTCTCGCAGATCAAGTCGAACATCACGACCGTCACCCTCGTCAGCGAGGAGACGGAGGGCCCGCCGCCCAGCATCGGCGCATACGAGGGCGGATTCAACATCCTCATCGTCGGCAGCGACGTCTGCGAAGACGGCTCCGGCTGCGCGGGACGCGGCAGCGCGGAGCTGAACGACGTGACGATGCTGCTGCACGTCTCGGAAGACCAGACCAACGCGGTCGCCGTGAGCATCCCCCGCGACCTCGTCGTGCGCGTCCCCTCCTGCCCGCAGGCCGACGGTACCGGCACGACCTCGGAGATGGCGGGGCGACCCATCAATGAGACCCTGTACTACGGCGGCCTGCCGTGCACCGTGCTCACGGTGGAGGCTCTCACCGGGCTCGACATCCAGTTCGCCGGACTCATCACCTTCAACGGCGTCATCAACATGACCACCGCCGTCGGCGGCGTCGACGTCTGCATCGACGGGCCAATCCGCGACAAGTACTCCGGATTCACGGCCGACGCGGCGGGAACCTACAACCTCAGCGGCCCCCAGGCCCTCGCATTCCTCCGCACGCGTCACGGCGTCGGCGACGGCAGCGACCTGACCCGCATCAGCTCGCAGCAGGTGTACCTCTCGTCGCTCGTGCGCACGCTCAAGAGCGCGGACACGCTCGGCGACCCGGTCAAGATCTACAACCTCGCCAAGGCGGCGACCGGCTCGATGACCCTGTCGAAGAACTTCGCCAACCTCGACACCCTCGCCTCGATCGGTCTCGCCCTCAAGGACATCCCGCTCGAGAACGTCACCTTCGTTCAGTTCCCCGGCACCACCGGTGTCGGCGGGCTGTACCAGGGCAAGGTGGCCCCGGTGAAGGCCAAGGCCGACGCGCTCTTCGAGCTGATCCGCACCGACACACCCTTCGGGCTCGCCGCTGCCGGCGACGGTCGTGGTTCGGCCGCCGACCCCAACGCCCCCGCCGTCGTGCCTCCCGCGGTCGACCCCGCCGCGCCCGTCGATCCCGCGGCACCGGTCGACCCGGCAGCGACCGCGCCGCCGGCGACCCCGCTCGAGGTGCTCGACATCAAGGGCCAGACCGCGGCCGACTACACCTGCTCGGTCGCGAACAACTAACGGCGCACACCGGTCTGGCCAGCACCGACGGGAGTCATGATGAGTGAACTCGACGAACGGCGGCGAGGCACGACCTCCGCCTCGTCGGCCGAGCCATCGCGCCCGCCGACCGTGGCTCGGCACGGCCAGCTCGAGCGTCGGAGGGTCTTGCCGAGCCTGCTCGCCTTCGTCGGCGCAGCGCTCGCGGTGCTGCTGGTCGCGGGCGCCTCCCTGGCGGCCATCGTGGTCGCGCAGCTCGACGCCGACATCGACACGTTCGTGCTGCCGGGGCAGGAGAACGAAGAGCCCGTCTCGATCGGCGCCTTCAAGGGCGGCTTCAACATTCTCATCGTGGGCAGCGACGTGTGCGAAGACGGGTCGGGATGCAACGGCCGGGGTTCCGCGGAGCTCAACGACTTCACCATGCTCCTCCACGTCTCCGAGGACCAGACCAACGCGGTCGGTGTCAGCTTCCCCCGTGACCTCGTGGTTCCCGTGCCGGCGTGCCCCAAGGCCGACGGCAGCGGCGACTATTCGGCGATGTCGGCGCGTCCGATCAACGAGACGCTGTCGTACGGCGGACTGCCGTGCACCGCGCTCACGGTGCAGAAGCTCACGGACGTCGACATCCAGTTCGCCGGCCTCATCAAGTTCAGCGGCGTGGTGGCGATGTCCGACGCCGTCGGGGGAGTGCCGGTCTGCGTGAGCGGCCCGATCGACGACAAGTACTCCGGCCTGCAGCTGCCCGAGGCCGGCACGTACACGCTCTCCGGTAACGACGCTCTCGCCTTCCTGCGTTCGCGTCACGGCGTGGGCGACGGCGGCGACCTCACACGCATCAGCTCGCAGCAGGTCTTCCTCTCGTCGTTGCTGCGCACGATCAAGAGCAACGACACCCTGGGCGATCCGGTGAAGGTCTACAACCTGGCCCGGGCGGCGACCTCGTCGATGAAGCTGTCGGACAACTTCGCCGAGCTCGACACCCTCGCGTCGGTGGCCCTCGCGCTGCGCAAGATCCCGCTCGAGCAGTTCACGTTCGTGCAGTACCCGGGAACGACCGAGGGTACGGGCGTGTTCGCGGGCAAGGTGCAGCCCGTGGCCGACGAGGCCGAGAAGTTGTTCGCCAAGATCCGCGCCGACGAGCCGTTCACGCTTGCCGCTGCCGGCGACGGTGAGGGCGCTGTGGCCGACCCGAACGCGCCGGTGGCACCGGCTCCCACGGTGACGGCCGACCCGAACGCGACCGTGGCCCCGCCGCCCGAGGTGCTCAATCTGCGCGGCCAGACGGCGGCCGACAGCACCTGTTCCGTCGCCAACTGACCCGCCCCGAGGCATCCATTCGGCCCATGCGCACAAAGTGCGCTCGGCAATTGGCTATGATTGCTGACGAACAACTAGGGAGACGTCGCATAGTTCGGCCTAGTGCACCACCCTGCTAAGGTGGAGTACCCTAACGGGTACCGAGGGTTCAAATCCCTCCGTCTCCGCACGTGAAACCCGCTAGATCACTCAGATCTAGCGGGTTTTCTGCGTTGTGGCCCGGGCCTGTTCCCGGAGTGTGCTCAGGAGTATGTTCGGTGCCGTACGGTCTACGCACGAAGATCGGCTCGCAGTCCTCGCACCATCAGCGAGTCCTCCCTTTACCGCCACCGGCCGCATACGCCATGTTCGCGGGGAGGTGAGATCGTCGGACTTTCATCAGTATCTCGACCACTGCGGGCGCCTCTACACGGAGGCGATCCTCTCGGGATACGGCGCGGCGGCACTGCGGCGGTTCGGCGGGGTGTTCGTCATCGCGGCCGCAGACGCCGAATGGTTGCGTGTGGAACGCGGTGGCTACCTCGGCGTCATCGACCGCAATCGGGACGGACAAGAGATCCGTCCGCTCGCGGCCCAGCGCTGGCGAGCGTTCCGCGGGCGGATAGAGGGGGCCGTCGCCTCGGGGCGGGCTCCCACCGAGGTGCTCGCCACGACCCTGCGTGAGGAATACGGCACCTCGCCACACACCCCCGAGCAGGTGGAGGCGCTGCTTGCCCGCGCGGCGGGACCCGACGGCGGCCCCGCGGCGAGTGGGTGGATCATCGAGCTGCGCACCTGGGAATGGCGGCTCCGCAACCGATTGGAGGTCGCCACCGACACCTTCGGATCCATCGCGATGACCGTGTACCTCATCGCGACGGCGCACGGATGGCACAACGCCACGCCGGAGCAATGGGACAAGGCCGTCGAGGCGGGACGCGTCGGCGCCAACGTGGGGAGACTGCTCGGCGGCGTGAGCGCCTTCGGCGCGGGACGGGCCGGGAACCGCGAGCTATCCCGCGGTGTACCGGAGAGGCCGGTCGCCGCCGAGATGCGCGGCGCAACCGACAGGGGTACAACCACGCGACCGACGCCGAATCCGGTGCAGGCAAGGAGGCAGCCCGAACCATCGCCGGCGCCGGCGCCTCCGCCCCCGTCGGCACCCGCACCCGCGCCCGCGCCGCAGATCGCCGCTCGCGGAAGGGCGCCCGTCGACGTGGACCCGCACGGCGTCGAACGGGCTTTTGCGCCCGGCGCCCCGTTCCGCGGAGGCGGCGTGACCGTCTCGAGCGCGTACGCCGATCTCGAGGGAGCGCTCGGGTCACGGCTCAGCCCCCGCATGCGCTCCGCCATCTCGGTCGTAACCGGGCGGTTCCCCCCATCGCTGCGCGCGATCTGGGTCACCCGCGGAACATCGGACGCCAGCACACGCCTCAACGAAGTCCGTCGCCTCTGGAATCTGGGAACCCCCGACGCGCAGGCCGCGGCCCGAACGCTAGCGCGGGAACAGGTCTACGGACAGTGGCGTGACCGGTTCTGGACGGCGGTGCGCGCCCAGATGAAGAGTGACGCGGGCCTCAAGGCGATGTTCGACGACGCCGGCCTCGAGTTCGGTGGGGCGTCGGGGGCACCCTTCTGGACCATGCCGGACGGCAGGAGGCAGACCCTCACCATCGACCACTTCGACGTGCGGTTGTCGGACGATCCGACCCGGTGCGTCGACATCGCGAACCTCGCGCTTTCTCCCTCACGTGAGAACTCCGTCAACCTCGAAGGCCTCCGTAACAAAGACCCATTCCAGTAACTACCGATGAGGAGCCCCCATGCCAAGAAACGAGAGCATCAGTTCGAACATGATCTCCGGCAAAGTAGTCGCCGAGACCACCGGCGCAGGCGTGGCCGATCTGGTCGTCGTCGCGCTCGACTACGACCGCTTTCGCCTGCTGGAGCCTCCGGACGAGGTCGCCGACAATCCGAGCGCCGAGCATTTCCGAAACATCGCACAGCGAGAGCAAGGTGTCGCTGCCGCCCTCGCCGCCGCGCAGGGAACAGACGAGGAGCAGACCCAGATGCAACGCCTCGGCTCCGTGATCACGGACCCGCACGGCGCGTTTCATCTCGAGTATGACGACGATCTCTTCGCAGACCGGACGGACGGGGGCGACGAGCTCACTGACCGTCGCCCCGACCTCGTGCTGCTCGTACTCGCCCCCGATCGCCCAGGCGAGACCGGCGGGGGACGGCTGCTCCATGAGCGCCTGCTCCACTACACCCGGCCCGCGCAGTTCGCCTCGGGTCGTCGCGAGAGCTTCGTGATCCGAATCCCAGACTCGCGGCTCGCCGAGTTCGGCGTGCCCGTCGGCGAAGACGACGAGCTGAACAACCCGGCGGAGTTCCAACAGAGAGCGGAGCGCGGCGCGGCTGCCACGAAAGCGCGGAGAGCTGCCGCCACCGAACTGTTCGCTAGGTCCGACCTGCCACGTCTTGCGATCGAGAAGAAGGCCTTCGACACGATCCTCACCGGGCTCGCCAGGCCCACGCCCGCCACGCGCACCGGCTACATCGGGTTCGCACCGGGAATCGACCGCATAGAGGACTTCATCTGGAAGGGATTCCGCGGCATCGCGTGGCTACTCGCGTCGACGCCGCGCACCGGTCGAGTCCACCTGAGCGACCGCGAGCTCACCGCACTCGGCGTCACAGCCGCCTCGGTCGGAGCCGCTAGTGGGGCGACGATCGACTATGCGGAGCTGATGAGCCTGCTCGGATACTCGTCCGGCCCATACCGCAATCGCAACCTGCTCTCGCAGGTCGAGGTGCGTCGCGCCATTGCGAACCTCGTCGCCGCGCACGACACGCCCTCGGTTCCCGCCGCGCCAGTCGACGCCGCACCGACCGCCACCGAGAAGACTCTCCGGTCCTCGATTCTGAGCCGTCTTCAGGAACAAGCCGACGGGCTCGCTCGTGACCCTGCCACTGCCGACCCGGCCAACGACCTGTCGCGTCTGCGGACGATCATCGATCAGCTCGAACAGTCGAGCGGAATCGGCAACGCGTCCGCCATGCACGATGTCGATGTGCTGCAGGTGGCCTTCGAACCCGCGTGGGGCGCCGCCTTCTCGCCCGCGGTACTCGAGAGTGCTCAGGGCCTCTACCGTGCGACCGTGAAAGAAGACGGGTCCTCGATCTTCGACACGCTCTTCGGCGACTGGAGCGACCTGCACGACGTGCAACAGCTACGCAAGTACGTGGGCGACATCGCCGCCGCGGCGGGCGGATCGAGCTCGGCAGCGATGGCGGGAGTCGGCGACCTTGCGCGGGAGCTGTCGGCCGCGCTGCGGGAACCCTACGCCTTCGAGCACTTCACGGCAGGGACGATCAACTACGGGATCCTGCAGACCTACCGTCAGACCTGGACTCCGATCGCCTACCAGGCCGGTCGCGTCGTGGACTCGATCGCGCTCACCCCTTCCGAGACGCTCATCTCGAAGCTCGCGGTCACGGTGAAGCGGCGCCGCAAGCAGACCAGGCGTGAGCTGTCGAGCTTTCGCCGCACCGATGAGGACTCGAGCATCGGGCGTACGGAGATCGAGGCGATGGAGAAGACGGCCGTCGCAATGTCGATGCAGACCTCCGCCCAGGGAAGTTTCAATGTGGGCGTCGGATCGATCGGCTCGACGGCGACGTTCAACCTGAACCAGAATCAGGAATCGCAGAGGATGCACAAATCGTTCGCGGAGATCGCACGCAAGTCGAGCCAGGAGGTGCGCCGCGAGACGGAGGTGCAGTACGAGGTCGAGACGACCGAAGAGTCGACGAGCGAGGTGACCCGCACGCTGCGAAACGCCAATGACGAGATGACAGTCACGTACGTGCTCTACGAGCTCGAACGCCGTTACCGGGTCGCGAGCTGCCTGCAGGCCGTGCAGCCCGTGCTGCTGGTCGCCCTGCCAATGCCCGACCCGGGCGACATCGACGAGGCGTGGCTGCTCGAGCACGCGTGGGTGATCCGCGAGGTGTTGCTCGACAGGGAACTCGAGGAGGCGCTCGACATCCTCGAAGACAACCGCTCGCGCGACGACGCCCAGCTCGCGGTGCTGAAGGCGAACTACGAGGCGGCATCCGCGGTGCGGAAGAAGGCCGACATGGAGTTCGAGCGACTGTCACAGCTCGCCCGCACCCGACGCGAGGAGATGATCGGAATCACCGTCGACGAGAAAGTCGCCGACGTGAGTCAGGCAAGCACCGGAGAACGCGCCGCCGCCGCCGTGCTGACCGGCGGGCTCTCCGAGTTGTTCGGGGGCGGGCAGAGCAATCAGGACGATATCCTCCGCGCCCGTCGCGAAGCCGCTGAGAAGCAGTTGCAGTACCTCGAAACCGAGATCCGCGCTGCCGCCGAGACGCGCGGTCAGGCCGCGGGCGCATTCGATCAGGCGTCCGACCGCTTCAGCATGGCGCTCACCGCGAAGGCGATGGCCGATCAGAAGCTCCTGCAGTTGCGGCTGCACGTCAAGGGCAACGTCTTTCACTACCTGCACGAGATCTGGCGCCGCCGCGACGCCGATGACCTCTTCTTCAGCCTCTATGACGTCGAGGTGCCATTCCTGCCTCCTCAGGAGGGCCAATGCAAGCTCCGCAAGCCGACCGCGGACGAGCGCGAGATGAACATCCCGGGTGTCGTGATCGGCGGCGAGCCCTACATGGTGGATATCTTCCCGGCGACGACCGTGCCGGACAGGGACGAGATGCCCCGGAAACGGCTCGTCGAGATCGCCGACCTGGACCGTCCCCTCGGTTTCAAGGGGAACTTCGTGATCTTCCCTCTTCGGGAGAGCTCATTGATCACCGACTTCATGACGGTCGGATTCCTCGACGGCTATTACGGCGTGCGCGACCCCGGTCTCGGCGCCTCGTTCAGCGCCGGCGATCTGCTCGAGTACGCGCGCTCCGTGTGGAACGACCCGCAGATCGCCCTCACCGATGAGGAGCGCGACCACCTGGGGAAACTCATCGTCGACGCGGGACACCGGAACCCCGGCTACGAGGCGGAGGTCGTCCTCCCCACCGGCAAGGTCTGGATGGAAGCGCTCAAGGGAGGACAGGCGCTTCTGGAGCCGTTCAAGCTCGCTCATCGCGGGCTCGATGTGCTCAAGGTCGAAGAGGAGGTGCGGAGAGATCGCATCGACAACCTGCGGCGCGTGCAGCGCATCGGTCAGGCGGATCCGCTCCTCGGCGATCCGGACGTCGAGAAGACGACGATCGTGAGCGGTGTCGGCGACGGAATCGTCATCGATCCCGACTGACTCCATCTCCGCGCGACCGGGTGAGGGCCCTGACGGGCTGGCGCGATTTCCGCGTTGACAGCGATCGGCGACGCGGACCACACTCAAGAGTGACCAGGTGGAGGAACGCTGCGGCCCCGAAGAGGTCTGTGCCGGGCGTGCTCGGGGGCATCTGCCTCGCGCTCACGGTCGCGCTCGTCGCACCGGGGATGGTGATCTATCTCTCGGGAAACGACCTGGCGCTGCTGCTCATCATCGTCGGTTTCGCCGTATTCGTCACCGCCATCGGTTTTCTGGCGGCGGCGCGGGCGACGCACTGACTCGAGCGCGCGTCACGCTGACGCACCGGCCCGGTACCGGCGCCGCCGATACCGGGCCCGAGGCCTCAGAGGGTGGGTGCTGCCGGGTCCCACGACTCGGGCAGCGGCGCCGGGCGCTCGACCGTCGACTCGAGGGCGACGGATGCCCCGGTCTCGGCCGACTCGGAGATCGCCAGCAGCACGTCGAGAACGTGCAGCGCGATCGCACCGCTCGCGCGCTCCTCCGACCCGCCGCGGATCGACCGGGCCAGGTCGAGCACGCCCGAGCCGCGGCCGTAGGTCGATCCGATCGCGGGAAGCACGGTCGGCTCCTCCGAACCGAACCTCCACAGCGTGGTGTCGCCGTCGAAGTTGTTCGGGTCGGGCAGCACGAGCGAGCCCTCCGTGCCGCTGATCTCCACGAGTCCGGCGCGCTTGTGCGCGTCCTGGAAACTGAACGTCGACTGCGCGGACTGCCCGCCCGCGAAGCTGATCAGCGCCGCGTGGTAGGTGGGCACCTCGACCGCGAACTCCGTGCCCGCGCGCGGACCGCTGCCGATCGTGCGCACGTCGTGCGACTTCGACGACACGGCGCTCACCCTGCTCGCCGCGCCGAAGGCGTGCACGAGGGTGGTCACGTAGTACGGCCCCATGTCGAACAGCGGGCCCGCGCCCTTCGCGAAGAGGAACTCGGGGTCGGGGTGCCACGAGTTCGGGCCGGCGACGCGGAAGATCGTGGTCGCGGTGAGTGGCTCGCCGATGTCGCCACGGGCGATCGCGCGCAGCGCCGACTGGATGCCCGCACCGAGAACCGTGTCGGGCGCGCACGCGACGCGCAGCCCCGCCGCCTCGGCCGAGTCGAGCAGCTCGCGTCCCGACTCGTGGTCGAGCGCCAGCGGCTTCTCGCTCCAGACGTGCTTGCCTGCCGCGATGATGCGCCGGCCCACCTCCGCGTGCACGGCGGGGATCGTGAGGTTCACGACGATCTCGATGTCGTCGCGGGCCAGTAGCTCGTCGACGGTGCCGAACGACGGCACGTCGAACGCGAGCGCCTGGGCCTCAGCGCGGGCGAGGTCGAGGTCGGCGACGAAGAGCACCTTCAGGTCGGGGAACACCGTGAGGTTGCTGAGGTACTGGGTGCTGATGTTTCCGGCGCCGATGAGTCCTATGCCGACGACGCCCGAACCGGCGGGGGTGAACGCGGCCATCAGGAGAGTCCCCGAGCCGTGAGGAACTCGTAGCTCTCGGTGACGCCCTGCCAGATGTCGCCGGGGTAGGCGTCGAACTCGACGATGGCGTACCGAGCCGACTTCGCGGCGTCGAGCGCGGCGGCCAGCGGCACGGCTCCTCGGCCGGCCGGAACCTGGTCGGTGGGCACGGAGCCGAGCCCGGGCGCGGGGTCGAGCGTGCCGTCCTTCACGTGCAGGGCGACGAGCCGGTCGCCGAGACGCTCGACGAGCGGCACGACGTCGGCGCCGCCCGCGGCCGCCCAGTACAGGTCGAGCTCGATGACGACGGCGGGGTCGAGCAGATCGGCGAATACCTCCAGCGCGAAACGGTCGTCGACGCGGTTGAGCAGCTCCTGGTTGTGGTTGTGGTAGCCGACGGTGATGCCGACCTTCGCGGCGCTCTCCGCGGCGGCGTTGAGCGTGTCGGCCGTCTTGGTGATCTCGTCGATCGAGGTCCAGCGCTGCGGGTCGACGAACGGGTCGATGACCGTGGTCATGCCGAGCTTCGCGGCGGCCTCGAACACCTCTGCAGCTCCCGGCGCGACGATCGAGGTGTCGAACGGGTTCTCCGAGGGGGAGGCGAGCGACGCGTGGCCGGTCGGCGAGGCGATGCCGTTTCGGGCGAACGCGGCCGCGAGCTCGTCGGCGCGGGTGGAGAAGCCGAAGGCCTCGACGTTGGTGAACCCGATCGCGCTGAGTCTGGCCAGCGTGCCGTCGAGGTCGGCGGCGAGTTCGTCCCTCACTGTCCAGAGTTGGATGGAGATTGCTGGCGTGCTCATTCGTGAACCTTGCTTCCTTGGTCGGTGGTCGATCACTGAAAAGGCTACAGCGAAAACCTCCGCGCGGTGGTTTTCTATTGTTAGCCTGTGACGATGGATGTCCCCCGCCCCGGCACGAATGACCGCGAGACCCCGCGCGGCGGAGCGTCGCGATACCCGAAGGGGGTCGCGCGCCGGCAGGAGATCCTCGACCGCACCATCGAGGTGTTCGCCACGAACGGTGCCGAGCGCACCTCGCTGCGGGCGATCGCGGACGCGATCGGCGTCTCGCACGCCGCCCTGCTGCACTACTTCGCTTCGAGGGAGGAGCTGCTGGTCGAGGTGCTGCGCGAAGACGAACGCGTGCGCGGCGGCTCGCACGACGAGAGCGAGATCGTCAGCGTCATGCTCAACGCGGCCGAGCGAAACGTGTCGATCCCGGGGCTCGTCGCGCTGTACTCGACGATGCTCGCCGGCTCGCTCGAGACCGACAAGACCGTGTCGCGGGAGTACTTCGTGCCGCGTTTCGAGCGGATCCGCACCATGCTGATCGAACGCATCTCGGCGGGACAGAAGGCGGGCACCGTGCGTGCCGACGTCGAACCGGAGGCCATGGCCGCCCTGATCATCGCGGCATCCGACGGGCTGCAGACGCAGTGGCTGCTCGAGCCGAAGGTCGATATCGCCAAGAGCCTCGCGCTGCTGAACCGGATCCTCGAACCGTAGGGGCGACCGCGAAGCGCACCCGTCCGGGGGCGTGCGCTCGCCGAATTGACGATCACGCGCCCAGACGAGATGCTGTACGCGTGCAGAACGACTCACTGACCCGGGGGAGCCAGCGTGCGTGATCCAGTAGCCCACCACGCGCCGTTCGGCCTCGTCGAGCTGTCCGGTGGCGGAGTGATCCTCGACGCCAACGACCTGTTCTCGCGCTGGTTCTTTCTCTTCGGCCCCGACCCGGTCGGCAGCCGGCTGTGCGACGTCTTCGGGGTCGAGGACGACGAACTCGCCGAGGCCCTCCGGCAGACCGCCGGCGGCACGGGTCTGGTGCCGGCGACCGCCGTGCTGCGACCCGTGGGCGCGGGGGCCCGTCCCCTCGTGCTGGCGTCGACCCGGCTCGACAACGGCAACACGGCGGTCGCGGTCATGGACGCGAGCGGCCAGCAGGAGTTCGACGAAGATGTCGAACGCGCGCACCTGGCGTCTCTCCGAGAGAGCGAACGGCTGCAGCTGCTGCTCGCGGCGTCGGTGAGCTTCGCCAACTCGTCGACCGCACAGGAGCTGGCCGAGGAGCTGGCCGACTCGGCCCGCCGCTCGTTCCGCGCCGACTGGTCGAGTGTGCACCTCGTCGACGGCGACGACTTCGTGCACGCCGGCGGACACAACCCGCTGGCAGACCGGTGGCCGGCCGATGCGCCACCGACCGGAGCTCGCACGATGCAGCTCGGCAGGATCCTCACCGTCACCGACCCGGCCGACGCCGAGGAGTACTTGCCGGGCGTGGGGATCGCGGAGGTCATGGAGCAGAGCGGGGTGCACTCGATCCTCGTCAGCCCCATCACCGACCACGGCGTCTCGCTCGGCACCGTCGCCTGCTACTTCGCGCAGCGACGCACGTTCGACGGCCAGGCCGAACCGCTCGTGCGGGCGCTCGCTCAGCAGGCCGCGCAGGTGTTCACCCGACTCCGTCTCGAGGAGAAGCTGCGGCGCAGCGCGATGCTCGACGAGATCACCGGCCTGCCCAACCGGCGCCTGTTCGAGCAGCAGTTCGACGAGACGTCGCCGACCACCGCGATCATGTTCCTCGACCTCGACGGGTTCAAGGCGGTCAACGACGAGCTCGGCCACGCCACCGGAGACATGCTGCTCGGGCTGGTCGCACAACGGCTGCGCAGGGTCTTCCGCCGAACCGACTCTGTGGCACGTTTCGGCGGCGACGAGTTCGTCGCGATCATCGAGGCCACCACCGGCGACATCGCCATGGAGATCGCCGAGCGCGCCCGTGCGGCCATCGCGGCGGCGTTTCCCGAACTGCCGGCGCACCACAGGGTCACGGCGAGCATCGGGGTCGCCATCGACGCGACGACGGGTGGCACGCCGCCGTCGGTCGAGCGGCTCATCCGCCTCGCCGACCGCGCCATGTACGCAGCCAAAGGCAAGGGCGGCGACAGGGCCGAGCTCGAGTACCTGCGCTGACCCCGGCCTTTCGTGTGTCGCAGGTCGGGCGTAGCGTTGCCGCCGTGATCACCTGCGCAATCGTGCTCGAGCCGGGGCGGCCGTGCCCCGAGCCGCCCGCCGTCGGTGCTCCGCTGAACCTCTGCCGCCAGCACCTCCTCGACGCCCACGACTGGGTCGCAGACGAGCTGGGTGTGACCGACCTGCTGCCGTCACCCTGCGTCGCCTGCGGCAGCCGCCTGGGTGTGCGATACCCCAGCGGCTGGCTGTGCGCCGTGTGCGAGTGGCGGGTCGGCGACGTTCCCGACCCCGACGACGCCGCCGCGGTGCGTGTCGACGTCGTCTACTACCTCCGCTTCCGTGATCGCATCAAGATCGGGACATCCGGCAATCCGCGTCAGCGCCTGGCGACGCTGCGGCACGACGAGGTGCTCGCTTTCGAGCGTGGCGACCGCTCGCTCGAGCAGCGACGTCACGCGCAGTTCGCCGACCACCGCCTCGAACGTACCGAGTGGTTCGCGGTGAACGACGCGCTGACCGCGCACATCGACGTGCTGAGGGGCGGGGCGGATGACCCGTGGTCGCAGTATGCGCTCTGGAGGAGCCAGCGGCTCGCGCTGCTGACCTGACCGGTCCGAAACCCTAACGGAATCCATACGGCCGCGGCCCGTTCTGCCCCCGGCGCTGCGCCTAGCGTTGGAGTTTCGCGTACAGACGAGGGTGGACAGTGTCACAGCAGGTGTTACCGCACGCAGAGGACTCCAGGCCGTCGGCGGGCGGCGCGGCTCGCTCGTGGCTGCTGCGAGGCATGCCGCAGCAGGCGGCCTCGCACCCGGGCCCCCACGCCGAATCGGTCGAGAAGACGCAGTCGTGGTGGCGGGTGATGTGCCTCACCGGCGTCGACTACTTCTCCACGCTCGGCTACCAGCCCGCGATAGCGGCCGTCGCCGCCGGGCTGCTGTCGCCGCTCGCGACCATCGTGCTCGTGCTCCTCACCCTGCTCGGCGCGCTGCCCGTGTACCGCCGCGTCGCGAGGGAGAGCTTCCGGGGCGAGGGTTCGATCGCGATGCTCGAACGCCTGCTGCCCTGGTGGGGAGGAAAGCTGTTCGTGCTCGTGCTGCTCGGCTTCGCCGCAACCGACTTCATGATCACCATCACGCTCTCGGCAGCAGACGCCACGGCCCACGCGGTCGAGAATCCGTTCGCCCCCGAGTGGTTCCACGGCAACGAGGTGCTGATCACCCTCGTCTTCGTCGGCCTGCTCGCCGCCGTCTTCCTGCGCGGGTTCAGGGAGGCGATCAGCATCGCGGTGGTGCTAGTGGCGCTGTTCCTGCTGCTCAACGCGATAGTCATCGTCGTCTCGTTCGCCCACATCGGCGCCGACTTCACCGTCGTCGACGACTGGTGGGCGGCCCTCACGGCGCAGCACAGCAACCCGGTGCTCATGGTAGGGATCGCGCTTCTGGTGTTCCCGAAGCTCGCGCTCGGCCTCTCCGGCTTCGAGACCGGCGTCGCAGTGATGCCGCAGATCACCGGCGGCCCGCGCGACACCGAGAGCAACCCCGAGGGGCGCATCCGCGGGGCGCAGCGGCTGCTCACCACCGCGGCGATCACCATGAGCGGCTTTCTCATCACCTCCAGCATCGTCACGACGTTCCTCATCCCGCAGGAGGAGTTCCAGTCGGGCGGCGAGGCGAACGGCCGGGCACTCGCCTACCTCGCGCACGCCTATCTGGGCGACGGCTTCGGAACGCTCTACGACGTCAGCACCATCTGCATCCTCTGGTTCGCAGGCGCCTCGGCGATGGCCGGGCTGCTCAACCTCGTTCCCCGCTATCTGCCCCGCTACGGCATGGCGCCCCAGTGGGCACGCGCCGTGCGTCCGCTCGTCATCGTCTTCACCGCGATCGCGTTCGTCATCACCATCGCGTTCCAGGCCGACGTCGACGCCCAGGGTGGCGCCTACGCGACCGGTGTCCTTGTGCTCATCACCTCCGCATCCGTGGCGGTCACCCTGTCGGCGCGGCGCAAGCGCCAGACCAAACGCACCCTCGGATTCGGACTGATCGCGCTCGTGTTCGTCTACACGACGGTCGTCAACGTCGTCGAGCGGCCGGACGGCGTGCGCATCGCCGGCCTGTTCATCCTGGGAATCCTGGTGGTCTCCATCGTGTCGCGGGTGCAGCGGTCGTTCCAGCTGAGGGCGACGTCGGTCGACCTCGACGCGACGGCGCAGCAGTTCGTGCTCGGCGACGCCGACGACTACGGAGCCATCCACGTGATCGCCCACGAGCCGAACGCGGGAAGCGCGCACGAGTACCGGCAGAAGCTGCAGGAGGAGCGCCGCGACAGCGGCATCCCGGCGCGCGCCCCCGTGCTCTTCCTCGAGGTAGCCGGCGGCGACTCGTCCAACTTCGAAGAAGACCTCGCGGTTCGCGGGGTCGTGCGGCACGGATACCGCGTGCTGGAGGTCGACAGCGGGAATGTGCCGAACACCATCGCCGTGGTGCTGCTCGCCATCCGCGACCGCACCGGCGTCGTTCCCGACGTCTACTTCGAGTGGACCGAGGGCAACCCCGTCTCGAACATGTTCCGTTTTCTCATCACCGGAACCGGCGAGGTCGCGCCGGTCACCCGCGAAGTTCTGCGCCGGGCGGAGAAGGACCGCGCCCACCGGCCCGACGTGCACGTGAGCTGACGGGGCGGCGGTGCGGCGGTGCGGACGCGAGAATGCCCGGCCTCCTCGCGGACGCCGGGCATTCGGTGCTGTTGCTGCGTGACTAGACGGCGGCGGCCTTCTTGATCGCGTCGGCGACGGCGGTCGGCTCGGCGACCATCGACAGGTGGCCCGCTGCGACCTCGGTCAGGGTCGAGCCCGCGCGCTCGGCCATCCAGAGCTGGGTCGACAGCGCGATGCTGTGGTCCTCGGTACCGGCGACGTACCACGACGGCAGGGCCTTCCACGCCTGGCCGGCGCCGGCCGGCTCGCTGAGCGCACCGTACGTGATGGGGCGCTGGCTGGCGAAGTACGTCGCGGTCTGCTCGTCGCTCAGGCCGTTGGTGAAGCCGCCCGCGAACGCGCCGGCCTTGAGGTAGAGGTCGACGTTGTGGTCGCCGGGGAAGGGGGCCTGGTCGAAGAGGGCTCCAGCGTCGACCGGGCCGGCCTTGCTCGAGAGCTCGAGGATGGTCTCGCCCGTCTCGGGCACGAAGGCGTTGACGTAGACGAGCGACTTCACGTCGGGGTGGCTGAGGGCCGCGCCGCCGATGAGCGCTCCACCGTAGGAGTGGCCCACGAGCACGACGGGTCCGCTGGTGCGGGTCTCGAGGAACGAGGCCAGGTACTCGGTGTCGCCGGCGAGCGAGCGCAGCGGGTTGGCGAAGTTCACGACGGTGAAGCCGTCGGCGGCGAGGATGTCGCGTACCGCGTTGAACGGGCTGGCATCGCTCCATGCGCCGTGGACGACGACGATGGTGGGCTTGGCGGTGGTGGACTGGTCGAGGGCGTTCATCAGGGTCTTCTTTCGGTTGGGGTGAGGGGCTATACGCCATGTAGACGAACTAGTAACTCTACTTGCTTCGATCAGTGTGCACCCATTGCACCGAGAGCGCAAGTCCGAATCCGAACGTGCCCGAAAAATCGCCCGTCGAGTTACGGGCTCGTGACGTTTCGGCAAAACTATTGCCTGTAACGAATCGACCGGTCTAGCGTTGAGCTCGACCCGGTCCCACCCCGGGGCGGCGGGCGCCGGCAGGCGGGCTCTTGCTCTTCACGGTACCGATCACGCGCCCAGGGAAACGGAACCCGCACTTGCCACAGGACGCCCCCGCGCAACAGAGATGCTCCGCCCCGGTCACTCTGAAGTCGATCATCGACGACCGGCCGATCGGCCGCGTGCATGGGCTCGTTCTTATGCTCTGCGGCTTCGTGATGTTCCTCGACGGCTTCGACACCCAGGCCATAAGCTTCGCGGCACCCGTGCTGGCGAAGGAGTGGGGGCTCCCTCCGGAAGCGCTCGGCCCGGTGCTCTCGGCCGCGATCTTCGGGCTCATGGTCGGCTACCTGGCACTGTCGCCCTTGGCCGCCCGCTTCGGTCATCGTCGAGTCATCATCGTCACCACGGCCGTGTTCGGTGCCCTGACGCTGCTGTGCACACTCGCCGCCGGCCCGGTAGAGCTCATCGCCCTCCGGTTCCTGACCGGGATGGGCCTCGGCGCCGCGATTCCCAGCGTCGTCGCGCTGACGAGCGAATTCGCGCCGCGCAGACGGCGGTCGTCGTTCGTCATGTTCATCTACTGCTGGCTCGCACTGGGGTTCGTGGCCGCCGGTGTGGTGTCGGGATACGTCATTCCGCAGTTCGGCTGGCGCGGCATGTTCGCGGTGGGCGGGGTGCTTCCTTTGCTGCTCACCGTCGTGCTCATCCGCTTCCTGCCCGAGTCACCGCGATACCTTCTCGCACGTTCCGCCGAATCTCCGCGACTGCTGTCGATACTCCGGCGTCTAGACCCGAGTCTCGGCGCCGACGCCAGGTTCGTCGCCGACGCCGACGACGCCGCACCGCAGCAGACGGCCGTGTCCTTGGTCGTCGAACTGCTGCGCCGACGATGGATCGCGAGCACTCTGCTCCTCTGGGTCGCCTTCATCGCCAACCTGGCCGCCTTCTACTCGATCCAGAGCTGGTTGCCGAGCATCGTGGGCTCGCTCGGTCGGGAGCAGTCCGTGATCATCGGGGCCACGATCCTGACCACGATCGGGGGCATCGTCGCCGCGACCGTCATCGGGCCCGCGATGGACCGGATCAGCCCGTTTCTCACGCTGGGGGTGGTCTACCTTCTGGGCGCGGTCTTTGTCGCGCTGCTCGGGGTGGCGCTGGGCGGCAGTACGTGGATGCTGCTGGTCGCGGCGTTCCTGTCGGGCACCTGCGTGACGGGCGGGCAGATGAGCATCGTCGCCCTGGCCGCGCTGATCTACCCGCCCAGACTGCGGTCGACCGGCGTGGGCTGGGCGCTGGGCATCGGCCGCGTGGGGGGCATCGTCGGGCCGATCCTCGTCGGGCTCGCGATCGGCGCAGGGGTCGAGCCATCCGTGGTCTTTATGGTCATCGCCGCTGTGCTCGTCGCGGCCGGCGCGAGCGTGCTGATGCTGGGGCGACGGAGCGCTGCCGAACGCGCCTGAACGCTACTGCTGCCCGTCTGCCCGGATCGCCGGCCAGATGCTCGCGACGATGCGCGCGGTGAGCTCTTCCCTGTCTGTGTCGAGCCGCATGTACGCCCCGAAGAAGGCGCCGAAGCAGAGCGACGCGATCATGTGCACGTCGACGTCGGCGCGCACCTCGCCCCGGTCACGCAGGTTCTCGATGACGCGCTCGACGAGCGTCACGCGGGGCTCGATGGCGTGTTCGCGCATGATCTCCATCAGACCCGGGGTGCGATGCGTCTCGCCGATGAAATTGCCCATAAGTATGATCGCGTCGGGGTTGAAGTAGGCCGGGTCGACGCGGCGCACCGCCTCGGTCAATGCCTCCAGCGCCGGCAGTTCGTCGAGCTCGTAGGTCGGATAGGTGTCGCGCTGTGCGCGAAATCCGAAGTCGAGGGCGTCGACGACGAGCTCGAACTTGCCCGGCCATCGGCGGTAGAGGGTCGGCCTGGTCACGCCGGCATCCGCGGCGATGTCGCCGAGTGTCATTTTCGAGTAGCCGTCGACGACGAGGCGGCGGCGAGCGGCGAGGATGATCGCGGTGTCGATCGCGGCCTCCCTGGGGCGTCCGCCTTTAGCTGCATGGCCGTCTTCTGAGGTGTGGGGGTCTTCGATCATCGGCGTCCGAGTGCTCCTTGCGTTACAGGTAGGAAACGTAACACAACCTGATCGCGGTCGCGTGGAAAAGGGCGGATGTACGGCACCGGTGTGGCTGCCGTACATCCGCCCTTCTCGGGGGGGCTACTTGGTCGTCGCGGCGTCCTTGATGACACCGGCGACCTTCTTGGGCTCCGCGACCATCGACAGGTGGCCGGACTTCACCTCTGTGAGGGTGGAGCCGGCGCGCTCGGCCATGAACAGCTGGGTGGAGATATCGATGCTGTGGTCCTCGGTGCCGGCGACGTACCACGACGGGAGGGTCTTCCATGCCTGGTCGGCGGCGGCCGGCTCATTGAGCGCTGCGAAGGTGATCGGGCGCTGGCTGGCGAAGTAGGTCGCCGTCTGCTGGTCGGACAGGCCGTTGGTGAATCCGCCGGCGAACGCGTCCTTCTTGAGGTAGAGGTCGACGTTGTGGTCCCCGGTGAAGGGCGCCTGGTCGAACAGGGCCTCGGCGTCGACCGGGCCGGCCTTGCTCGAGAGCTCGAGGATCGTCTCGCCCTCTTCGGGCACGAACGCGTTGAGGTAGACGAGCGACTTCACGTCGGGGTCGCTCAGCGCGGCGCCACCGATGAGCGCTCCGCCGTAGGAGTGGCCGACGAGCACGACCGGGCCGGTGGTGCGGGTCTCGAGGAACGAGGCCAGGTAGTCGGTGTCGCCGGCGAGCGAACGCAGCGGGTTGGCGAAGTTGACGACCGTGTAGCCGTCGTCGCTCAGGATGTCGCGTACGGCGTTGAAGGGGCTGGCGTCGCTCCACGCGCCGTGGACCATGACGATCGTGGGCTTGGGCGAAGAGGCGGATGCCGCAGCCGCGGTGTCCTCGGCGGCGGGGGTGGCGGCGGTGCTGCAGCCTGCGAGGGCCAGCACGGCGACGACCGAGGAGGCGGCGACGATGGCTGCCTTGCGGCCGAACGAGAAGCGGGAGGAGCTCTTTGCGATGTTCATGATGACTGCTTTCTTGAGGGGGATGAGGGGTGCGAATGTGTTGATCGAGCGGTGGAGAACCATGTAGACGAACTAGTACCTCTACGTGCAGGGTCTATAGTGTACCCATGACGACGGAAGCGCAAGTCGGCAGAAGAAACCGGCCGTTTCGCGGCCTGAACACCAGCGACAAGAGGTAACAGTGAGTGCGTCAACAGAGGTCGACCCGCAGGGTACGCCGGTGAAAGAGCCCGGCACACGCGCGGCAATCACCCGCGAGAAGATCGTGGATGCGGCAGCGGAGCTCTTCTACGCACACGGCCTACGCGCGGTCAGTGCCGACAAGATCATCGAGCGCGCCGGCATCACCAAGGTCACTTTCTACCGGCACTTCCCCACGAAGGACGACCTGATCGTCGCCTACCTCGAGCGGAGAGCGGCGTGGGAGCGCGAGGCGGTCGCGGCCGCGGGCGAGGCGGCTCGCGGTGATGTCGACGAGACCCTGCGGCTCATCTCCGAGGGCATCGGATCGGAGGCCTGCACCGCGGGCTTCCGTGGCTGCCCGTTCATCAATGCGGCGGCCGAGTTCGCCGATCCGAAGCATCCGGTGCGCGTCATCGTCGACGGCCACCGCGCCTGGTTCCTGTCGGCGCTGGAGCGGTTGACGGCGTCGGTGGGGATTGAGAATCCGACCGCCGCAGAAGAGCTGATGATGCTGCGCGACGGCGCGATGGTGGCGGGCTACCTCGGTAACCCCGAGAAGGTCGCTGCGGCATTGCTCGCCGGCAGCCGCGCGGTCATCGCCCTCTATCGCTGACGGCCTCGACGGGTCGACTTCTTTCCGCTTTTCGGGGTTGCTCTTGCTTTACATCACAGCGTTACGTTACAGTCACCAAATGTAACGTAACCCACGTGACATTCCTTCGAAAGGCGTGATTCCGCATGGCTGGACCCGTACTGCAGGCATGGCCCGATCGAGTCCGTCTTTCGCCGCGCTCCGCTCAGGCGAGCCGGATCGCCGGCGCTCTCGAGCTTCGCGCCGAGGCGGAGCGCGAGGTCATCCTCGGTGCGCGCGGTGCCGCGGGCGGCGACACCGACATGACGCTGAGGCTGCTCTCCGAGGCCGTCGCGCGCGAGGTGCGTGCTCCCGGCTTTCGCGGCTGCCCGTTCATCAACGCCTCGGCCGCGCATCCGGAACCCGAACATCCGACCCGCGTCGTCGTCGATGCTCATCGGCAGTGGCTGCTGGCGGCCTTCGAGGAGCTCGCGGTCAGCGCCGGCATCCACCGCTCGACGGTCGCCGAGGAGCTGATGATGCTGCGTGACGGCGCGATGGTCTCCGGCTATCTCGGAAACGCCGACGGCGTCGGCCCGGCGCTGCTCTCCGCGAGTCGCGCCGTGATCGCCCGCAGTCGTTAGGCCGATGTCACGTCATCTCTCGGGCCGACCCGACGAGGTACCTGGGGCCTATCACGGAGATACTCGCGGCTGACGTTGCAGGGTGAGAATGCGGCCATCGTGGGGGAATAGACATTCGCTTCAGAAAGGCGTGATCCCGCATGGCTGGACCCGTACTGCAGCAATGGCACGACGACATCCGCTCACCACTGGATTCCGTTCACGCGAGCCGGACCGCCGGCGTCCTCGAGCTGTGGGCCGAGGTGGAGCGGGAGGTCATCCTCGGGGCGAGCAGTGCCGCGGGCGGCGACGCCGACGTGGCGTTGCAGCTGCTCTCAGAGGCGGTCTCGCGCGAGGTGCGTTCACCCGGGTTTCGCGGCTGCCCGTTCATCAATGCCTCGGCCGCGCACCCGGAGCCCGGGCATCCGGTCCGCGTGGTCGTCGACGCCCACCGGCGGTGGCTGCTGGCGGCCTTCGAGGAGCTGGCGGTCAGCGCCGGCATCCGTAGTTCGACGGTCGCCGAGGAGCTGATGATGCTGCGTGACGGCGCGATGGTCTCCGGCTATCTCGGGAACGCCGACGGCGTCGGCCCGGCGCTGCTCTCCGCGGGCCGCGCCGTGATCGCCCGGAGCCGCTAGTTCGACCGCAGGGTCATTCCTGCGGCCGACCCGACGTGCTACCTGCGGTCCACCACGGAAACACTCGCGGCTGACGATGCAGGGGGAGAGCGGCGGCCATAGTGAGTGATTGACACTTGCTATCGAAAGGCGTGATCCCGTATGGATGAACCCGTACTGCAGGCATGGCACGACGACATCCGCTCACCGCTGGATTCGGTCTACGCGGTTAGGGCCGCGGGGGTGCTCGAGCGTCGGGCCGAGGCGGAGCGCAGGGTGATCGTCGCGGCGAGGAGCGCCGCCGGCGGTGACGCCGACGCAATGCTGCGCGTCCTTTCCGAGGCTGTCGCCCGTGAGGTGCGTTCTCCCGGATTTCGCGGCTGCCCGTTCATCAACGCCTCGGCCGCGCACCCGGAACCGGAACATCTGGTCCGTGTCGTCGTGGACGCCCACCGGCGGTGGCTGCTGGCGGCCTTCGAGGAGCTGGCGGTCAGCGCCGGCATCCACCGCTCGACGGTCGCCGAGGAGCTGATGATGCTGCGCGACGGCGCGATGGTCTCCGGCTATCTCGGGAACGCCGACGGCGTCGGCCCGGCGCTGCTCTCCGCGAGTCGCGCCGTGATCGCCCGCCCGCTGCCGCTAGGTCGACCGCATCCCCGCGAGAATGATCGCGCACGTTCGCTGCCACTGGTCCGGAGCGGCGCGCACGCCTAGGCATTCATCCGCAGTGACCGAGGCCCGGCTCAGGATCACGATGTCCTCCCACGTGACGTCGGCGCGAAGCGAGCCGCTGTCGTGGGCGCGCTGCACGATTTGCCGGACGAGCGTGCGCAGGCGGCCGTTGTGGCGGTACGTCTCCTCGTCCGCGAGGTCGATCGACGACGCGAGGTACTGAGCGATCCCCTGATTGGCAAACTGCGTCATGCTGAAGAAAGCGAAGAACGTCGAGAGCCCGTTCCAGGAGTCCGGATCGTCAAGGGCGGCCTCGGCGACCGACTGAACCTCGTCGATGCCGTCGACCAGGATGTCTCGGATGAGCGCGTCCTTCGAGCCGAATCGGCGGTACAGCGTGCCGACTCCGACCTCCGCTCGGGCGGCGATCTCTGCCGCCGTGACGTCGGTGCCTCGTTCTGCGACCAGCTCGCGCGCAGCCGCGACCAGACGCACGCGGTTGCGCCGGGAGTCCGATCGCTGGTCAGACGGGTTGGCGGGCGCGGTGGTCTCGGACATATCCAAAGATTATCGCAAAACGGACTCACCCATTCCGGTATTGGGCTAGCATCAAAGCGGAATTGCTAATTCCGGTTCGGGAAATGCCCGAGCGCCACCCACGACGAAGGACACCTTCATGACCCACTACATTCAAACGGTGCGCAGCAGAGCGCTCCCCGGCCGTCAGACCGAGTACCACGACTGGTTCCTCTTCACCCACATCCCCGCGGTGCTGTCGCTCGAGGGTTTCGAGTCCGCCGAACTGCACCGGCTGGTAGCCCCTGACGACGCCCCGGCGGAGTTCCTGTGCATCTACCAGCTCGAGACCGCCGACCTTCAGGCAACACAGGCGGCGATGTTCGCTGCAGGAGCGGCGATGGTGAAGAGCGACGCCATGGACGTGAAAGCCACCCGCGTCGACGTCTACTCCTCGGCCAGCGCGTGAACGCGCCGATCAGGGTCGGGATCGTGGGCGTCAACGCTGAGCGAGGATGGGCGGCAAACGCCCATATCCCCGCTCTTCGAGCGCTCCCCGATTTCGAGATCACCGCACTGAGCACCACTCGGCAGGAATCCGCGGATGCGGCGGGGCGGGTCTTCGGCGTCGGGCTGACTTTCGGCGACCACGAAGCCCTCGTGCGACGACCCGAGGTCGATCTCGTGGTGGTCACCGTCAAGGTGCCGCATCACTTGGAGATCGTCACCGCCGCGCTGAATGCGGGAAAGGCCGTGTATAGCGAATGGCCCCTCGGACGCGACCACGTGGAGGCGCGAAAGATGACGGAGCTCGCGGCGAGCCGCCAAGCCAAGACGCTCGTCGGCCTGCAGTCGCGTCGTTCGCCGGCCGTGCGCCACGTGCGCGATCTCATCGCGGACGGCTACCTGGGCACGATCCTGTCGACCACGATGGTCGGTTCCTCGCGGCTCGGCGGAGAGATCGACGCGGGCAATGCTTACAACCTCGACCAGGCGAACGCCGCGAGCATGCTGAATGTCGCCGCCGGGCACAGCCTCGACGCCATGACCCACGTGCTCGGCGACTTCGCCGAGCTGTCCGCCCTACTCGAAACCCGTCGCCCGTCGATCACGGTCGAGGGCAGTGGTGAGCGGCTGGTGAAGACCTCGCCCGACCAGATCGGCATCCTCGGGCGGCTCGAGACCGGCGTGACCGCGAGCGTCCACTTTCGCGAGGGGCATCACGGCGGAACCGGGCTCCTCTGGGAGATCAACGGCACCGAGGGCACGCTTCAACTGCGGGCAGCGAGCGCACACCCCGGCATGTTCGACGTGACGGTCTCGGGATCCCGAGGTAGCGGGGAGATCGCGGAGATCCCCGTCCCCGGCGCCCTCACCGCGCAGACGCCGGGGCTCGACGAACTCGACATCATGGTCGGCAACGTCGCCCGGATGTACGACGCCTTCGCGTCCGATGTGAAGCGCGGCTCGCACGATGCGCCCGACTTCGGCGAGGCGCTCTCCACCCATCGGCTCATCGAGACCATCCAACGCGCCGCAACGTCCGGCGCGCGAATCACCCACGAGAAAAGAGAGTCCCATGTCTGAACTGGAAACGTATTACGCCGACCTCATCGGAGCCGTCGGACGACAAGACCTGGCGAGCATCCAGGGTCTCATCGACCCGTCGTTCGTCATCCACTACGACACCAGCCTTCCCTTCGGCGGCGTGTACTACGGGGTCGAAGGCTTCTTCGACTTCCTCGGTCAGCTGACGGGTCACCTGGAGGATCTGAAGACCGAGCAGCTGAACTACATGGAAGACGCGAATGGCGAGCAGTACACGCTCATCATCAAGCTCACCGCGCGGGTCGCTGCAACCGGCCAGCAGATCGAGACACAGGTCAGCGAACTCTGGACAGTGCGCGACGGAAAGGCCGTCGAGGCCCGCGCCTGGTACTGGGGCGCCGCCGCGATCGAGTGGGGGACCAGCGCGGTCTGAGCGCCCGCCCGCCGGACAGTCATCACTGCGACCGAGCCAGGGGGTACTCGCGACTGACGCGCCCGGCCGGGAAGGCAACCATGCTGGGGGAATGAACACACCCTCCCGCATCCTCGGCGTCGCCGTCGCGGCATCCCTCGGCCTGGCCCTCAGCGGCTGCGCGCTCGCCGACACCCTTCAGAACGAGACGGCGTCGAGCTACGGCACAAAAGGCGAGCTCGACGAGCAGTGGGGGAAGGCCGCGCCGTGGCTGCCGGCGGACTCGGCGGACATCGACGTGCGCGAGTCGACGCGTAGCGAGCACGCGGTGCTGCGAGCCTCCACCGACGCGGCGCTGGACCCCGCCTCATGCACGCTGACAGAACGCGAGTCGCTCTGGACGTACAGCGTGGACTGGGCTCCGCGGACCCTGCCCGACGAGGTCTGGGCGTGCGGTGACTGGGCCGTGGTCGAGACCGACGGCGGTTACTTCGGTTGGACGCCGAACAGCGCGGGGGAGGCCGCGGCCACCGTCGGCTGATCCTCGTAGCATATGGTTTTGCACTTCCAGTAGAACAGTGCAAAAATGCACTCTGTGACTCCGAGTGCAACCGAAAACCGCCGCGAGCGGAAGATGCAGGAGACGTCGGCCCGGCTGACGTCACTCTGCCGACGCTTCACCGCCGAGCGCGGACTCGCCGGTTTCACCATTGAGGAGGTATGCGAGCAGGCCGACGTGTCGCGCCGCACCTTCTTCAACTACTTCGCCTCGAAGGACGACGCCGTACTCGGCGCGAACCCCGACGAGGAGACGGAGCTTTTGGCCGCCGAGTTCCTGGCGCGGTCCTCGCGCGGCTGGGCGGCGGTGCTCGACGATCTGGTCGACCTCGTGATCGATCACTTCGAGGCGGTCGGAGTCGACGCCGTCGCACACGCCGAGTTCGTCGCCGCTGTCGAGCGTGAACCCCGGCTGCTTCTGCGCTTTATGGGCATCTCCCGCGACCGCGACCGGCAGGTCGTCGAGCTCGTAGCGCTGCGCGAGAAAACCGGCACGGACGACCCGCACGTCGAGGCATCCGTCAGCATCCTCTCCACCCTCATCCGCACCTCAGGCGACGCCTTTCTCGACCCCGGCAACACCAGGGAATTCGCCGTCATCCTGCGCGAATCCCTCGCCGCCATGCGGGCGGTTCTCGCTTCCCCCACCTCCCGAAAGGCACAACTGTGACGACCACGACCGAGGCGCCGATGCTCCTCACCCAGCGGCGCATCTGGATCATCTTCGCCGCGCTCATCGCCGGCATGCTGCTGTCGAGCCTCGACCAGACCATCGTCTCCACAGCGATGCCGACCATCGTCGGGCAGCTCGGCGGCGTCGAGCACCAGGTATGGCTCACCACCGCCTACCTGCTCGCCACCACCATCGTGATGCCGGTCTACGGCAAGTTCGGCGACGTGCTCGGGCGCCGACGGCTGTTCCTCGTCGCGATCGCGCTGTTCACAATCGCCTCGATCGGCTGCGCCTTCGCGGGCGACTTCACCCAGCTCGTCGCGTTCCGCGCCATGCAGGGCCTCGGCGGCGGCGGTCTCATCATCCTCTCGCAGGCGATCATCGCCGACATCGTGCCCGCCTCGCAGCGTGGCAAGTACCTCGGCCCGCTCGGCGCCGTGTTCGGCCTCTCCGCCGTGGGCGGCCCCCTGCTCGGCGGCTTCTTCGTCGACCACCTCACCTGGCAGTGGGCGTTCTACATCAACATCCCCATCGGCATCGCGGCCTTCGCCGTGGCCTGGTTCACGCTCAAGCTGCCGAACAAGAAGGCCACGCAGCCGATCGACATCCTCGGCGTGCTGCTGCTATCGGCCGCCACCACCTGCCTCATCTTCTTCACCGACTTCGGCGGCAACTCCGACCACGGCTGGGACGCCATCGAGACCTGGGCCTTCGGCGTCGGACTCGTCGTGGCCGTGCTGCTGTTCATCCTCGTCGAGTCGCGCGCGAAGGATCCGATCATCCCGCTCTCGCTGTTCAAGAACCCCACGTTCATCAACGCGACCGCGATCGGCCTCACCCTCGGCCTCGGAATGTTCTCGGCGATCGGCTTCGTGCCCACGTTCCTGCAGATGTCGTCGGGCACCTCGGCCGCGGCGTCCGGACTCCTGATGCTGCCCATGATGGTGGGCCTCATCGGCACCTCGATCGTCTCGGGAATCGCGATCACCCGCACCGGCCGCTACCGGCTGTTCCCCATCCTCGGCACGCTGATCACGGCCAGCGCCATGGTGGCCATGACGACGCTCACCGCCGACACCCCGATCTGGCTCATCTGCGTCTTCCTGTTCGTGTTCGGCGCGGGCCTCGGCATGATCATGCAGGTCGTGGTGCTCGTGGCGCAGAACTCGGTCGACGCGTCGATGGTGGGTACCGCGACGAGCACGAACAACTACTTCCGCGAGGTGGGCGCCTCGCTCGGCGTCGCCGTGTTCGGCACCATCTTCACCACTCGGCTGACCGCCAACCTCACCGACGTGTTCACGAGCTCGGGCGCAAGCGCGTCTGACGCGGCGAACGCCACGGCCACCATCGACCCGCAGGCGCTCAACGCGCTGCCCGACGCGATCCGCGAGGGCATCGTCGTGGCCTACGCCGACGCGCTGGCCCCCGTGTTCTGGTACCTGCTGCCGTTCATCGGGCTGTCGTTCGTGCTCTCGCTCTTCCTCAAGCAGATCCCGCTCTCCGATGTCGCCGGGCTCGTGGCCCGCGGCGAGGCGATCGGCGGAGACGAGGCCGAGGTGCTCGAGTCCGCGCACCGGGCATCCGTGCGGGCAGGCTCGGCCGCGTCGAGCACGCCGGACGACAGCGAGGAGCCGCCCCGCCGCGGCCGCCCGCGTCGCCCGCGAGGCTGACCGCAGCGCAAAAGAACGGCCGCACCCCTCGGGTGCGGCCGTTTCCTTTTCATTGGGCAGCCGTCTCGTCGGGGTGAGGGTTCGGTGGATCCACCGATGTGCGAATCCTATGGATCCGTAGCGTGGATGGTGCGCGGGAATGTCTCCGGCGCGGAAGCCGGAAGCCATGAGAATCACCATCTTCGCGGTCGGAGACCGAGACGCGCTCGACGTGTCGGCCGTGCTCGGCACAGAGCTCGATCGTCGAGGCCACAACGTGATTCTCGTCGAGCCCGATACGCCGACTACCGATCCGTCGACACTCGAGCTCTTCGTCAACGCGGCCGCCGGCGCCGACCTCATCGTCTCGGCCCTGCACTCCCAGGACGAAGCATCCTGCCTCGCGGAGGCGGCTGGAGTGCCGATGGTCGCGTTGCATCTCGAGCCCGGTCCCGACGAGTCGGCGTTCTCCCGGGCGCACGGCGGCGGCACCCGCCTTCCTCGCCCGCTCGCCCGCGTGCTGCAGAACGCCGAGCTGCACGCGCAATGGGCGCCGGACGCGCCACGCATCAACGCCTTCCGGGCGCGGCTCGGGCTGTCTCCGACGTCGCGCTCGGCGACGGACCGGATGCGCCGCGCGGGCTACGTGGAGATCCAGGCCTACAGCAGACTGCTGGTCCCCTCGTTGGTCGCGTGGGACGAACGCCGACCGCTCGTCGGATTCGTCACCGACGCCGAGGCGCCGTTGCCGACCGGCGCGTGGGTCGGGGGCGACGAGATATTCGTCGACGTCGCGCTTGGCCACGCCGTGCACGACGCCGTGGAGCGGGTGGCCGCGCGGTCGGGCGATCGCGTCGTGCGCGGCCGTGCCGACCACGTGCGCCTCGACGGGGCGCGGATGGCCGTACACGCCGGGACTGCGGCGACCACAGCGGCGGTCGCCCGCGCCGGGATACCGTCGCTGGTGCTGTCCCAGTCGCGCGCGCAGGCTTTCTGGGGGCGGTCCGTGCGCGATCGCGGAGTCGGCGACTGGCTCGACCTCGCCGACCTCGCCGACGAGACCCTGGAGCGAGCCGTCCGTCCGCTACTGAGTGCCGGGCCGCGCCGCCGGGCCGCGCACCTGAGAACGGCGCTGCTCGGCGAGACGGCGGTGGCCGACTCGGTGCAGATCATCGAGGACGCGGTGTCTGTCCCGTCGTCACGGCACCGCCGAGCGCGCGACCTCCGTACGGGGGCGGCGACTACTCGGTGATTGCACGCATGTGCGTCAGGAGGAGGCTCCGTAGCGTGAAATGAGCGGTTGCCGGTCGGTATACGCGCCCCGTCATCGAACGAAAGAGCACCGAAATGCCCACCACCCAGCCGCCCGCCGGCGCGCGCCGCGAGTCGTCCGCCGCTCCCTACGACTACCTGCTCGACCTCGACGACACTCCCGCGCCCTACGACTACATCGTCGTCGGCGCGGGAACCGCCGGATCGGTCATCGCATCTCGCCTGACCGAGGATCCGGCAGTGCGTGTGCTGCTCGTCGAGGCCGGCTCGGCAACGGCCCTGCCCGAGATGGCGAAGCCCGGGTACTGGCCCGTGCTGCTCGGCACCGCCGCCAACTGGGGCGAGCAGACCGTTGAGCAGTCGTTCACCGGCACACCCCTGCCCTTGCCCCGCGGGCGCGCCCTCGGCGGTTCGTCGAGCATCAACGGACTCAACTTCGTGCGCGGCCACCGGTCGAGCTACGACGCCTGGGTCGAGCAGGGTGCGACCGGCTGGGGTTACGACGACCTGCTGCCCTACTTCCGCCGCAGCGAGACCACCCAGGGTCGCGACCCCGCGCTGCGCGGCACCGACGGTCCCATGCTCGTCGGCCCGACACTCGACCCGAGCCCGGTCATCGTGGCCGCGCTCGCCGCGACCCGCGAGCTCGGCTACCCCGAGGCCGCGGACGTGAGCGGCGGAGTCGACGTCGGTTTCGGTCTCTCCGACGCGAACGCGAGCGGCGGCACCCGCCAGAGTGCCGCCGACGCCTACCTGCGCCCGGTGCTCGACCGCCCGAACCTCGTCGTCGTCACCGACACGATGGTCAACCGGCTCTCGATCGTCGACGGGGTGTGCCTCGGAATCGAGTACACCGCCGCTGGGAAGCGCACCAAGGTCGTGGCCCGCAAGGAGGTCATTCTGACCGCCGGGGCGATCGGCTCGGCCCAGCTGCTGATGGTCTCGGGCGTCGGCCCCGCGGAGCACCTGCGTGACCTCGGCATCGATGTGGTGCGCGACCTGCCCGGCGTCGGCTCCAACCTGCACGACCACCCGATGTCCACTGTGGTCTACGAGTCGGCGGCGGCGATGCCCGAGACACCCGACAACATTTTCGGACAGGGCGTTGGCCTGATCCACTCCGAGCGAGCGCTCGGCGGCCCCGACCTGCAGTTGCTGCTTATCAGCAAGCCGTACCGCGCTCATACGCTCGACGGACCCGCATACGACAACGGCAGCGGATACTCCATCGCGTTCTCGGCGATGCTGCCGTTCAGCCGGGGGACCGTGCGACTGGCCAGCCCCGACGCCGGGGTCGGGCCGCTCATCGACCCGAACTACCTCGGCGACGTGCGCGACGAGGTCGTGATGGCCGAGGGCCTGCGCGTCGCCCGCGCCATCGGCGAGGCAGACGCGCTCGCCGAGTGGCGAGGCGCCGAGGCCCAGCCCGGTCGGCCCCTCCCCGATGCCGAGTCGGTGCGCGACTACCTGCGCGAGAGCCTCGTGGTCTACTTCCACTACGCGGGAACCTGCCGGGTCGGCACCGACGAGCTCGCCGTCGTCGACCCCGAGCTGCGCGTGCGCGGGATCTCCGGCCTGCGCGTCGCCGACGCCTCGATCATGCCGTCGCCGGTCTCCGCCAACACGAACGCGACCGTCTTCGCCATCGCCGAGCGGGCGGCAGCGCTGATCGCGGCCTAGCCGGACGTCGGATGCCTCGTGCCGAACGCCGGCGCGGGGCATCCGTTCGCCCGCTCTCGCCGATTCTTCAGGCGCCGCGCACGCCCGGCCGCACGAAGCCGCTCTCGTAGGCGAAGACCGTCGCCTGCACCCTGCTGGTCGTCTCGGTCTTGGCCATGATGTTGCTGATGTGGGTCTTCACCGTCGCGGCGCTGAGGAAGAGCTCGCCGGCGATGGCGGCGTTGCTGAGCCCTCGCGACAGCGACTCGAGCACGTCCCGCTCGCGGTCGCTGAGCCTGTCGAGCAGGGCCAGTTTCTGTGCGGGGACCGGCACAGCGGCCGACGGCACGGCGCCTGGCCGCGCGGCCGCGGGCGCGCCCAGGCGGTGCTCGAGCAGCGACCGGGTCATGGCCGGGTCGATGAGCGCGTCGCCGCGCAGCGCGGTGCGCACCGCGGCCGCCAGCAGGTCGGCTCCGGCGTCCTTGAGCAGGAATCCGCACGCCCCGGCATCGACGCTCGAGAGCAGGTACTCCTCGTCGTCGAAGGTCGTGATGATGACGACGGCCCGCGCGGTGCCCGCCGCGGTGATGCGCCTCGTCGCCTCCACGCCGTCGAGTCGTGGCATCCGCACGTCCATCAGAACCACGTCGGGTCGGTGCGCCGCGGCCATCCGCACCGCCTCGACTCCGTCGGTCGCCTCGTCGACGACCACGATGTCGGGCTCGGCGTCGAGCATCATCCGCAGCCCCATGCGCACGATCGGCTGGTCGTCGACCACGAGCACCCGGATCGGCTGCGTGCCGACGGTCATGCCGACACCGGCTCGCCGGCGGGCAGCATGGCCCGCACGGTCCATCCCTCGCGGTCGAAGCGTCCCGTCGTGAGCGTGCCGCCGACGGCGTGCACGCGCTCGGTCATGCCGCGCAGGCCGTTGCCGCCGTCGCTGTCGGTGCTGCCCGAGCCGGGGGAGCCGTCGTCGTGCACCATGACCTCGATCGAGTCGCCGAGCATGCGCAGCGACACGTCGACCGCGACGGCGTCGGAGTGCAGCATGGTGTTGGTCAGCGCCTCCTGCACCACGCGCAGCACCACCGCCTGGAGCACGGTCGAGAGCGCCAGCCCCGCCGGGATCGACTCGCGCACGTCGATGCCGGCGTCGCGCACCCGGGTGATGACATCGGCGAGCGACGTCGCGAAGTCAGCGGGCGACCGCTCGGCGCCTCCCTCGCCGTCTGCCCTGAGCACGCGGACCACCTGCCGCATGGCGGTGAGCGCCTCGCGCCCGTTCGCCGAGACCCAGCGCACCGTCTCGCGCAGCTCCTCCGGGCGGGTGTCGGCGACCCGGTCGGCCGCCTGCGCCCTGATCACCATCGCGCTGACGTGGTGGGCGACGACGTCGTGGATGTCGCGGGCGAGAGCTGTGCGCTCCTCCGCGGCGATGCGCGCGGCATCCATCTCTCGCAACCGCACGAGTTCGGCGTTGCGCTCGCGGAGCGTCGCGAGGCTGCGGCGCTGGGCGAACACCGAGATGCCGAGCACGTAGGCGGCCAGCACCACGATCGCCGCGAGCAGACGGGTCGACGGGTCGATGTAGTAGAAGAACGAGGAGCCCTCGTACTCGAAGATGTCGCGCCAGATGTACCAGACGCCCAGCGGCAGCACTGTGAGGATCGTGAAGGTCAGCAGCAGCGGCACGGTGACCGGCAGGCGCGGGCCTGCCGACGTTGCGAAGAACACCGCGATGATCAGAGGCACGACGCGCAGCTCGGTCACGTCGAACACCCACGTCGGCCACGCGGTCGCAACCCCGACCACGATGAGCCCGATGACGGGGAACGGGCGGCAGAGGCCGACGGCGGTCGCGCAGAGCACGCCGAGGTAGACGTAGTCACCGAGCTCGTACGGATACCAGCCGAGCTGCAGCCCCACCGCGATCGCCGCGAGCCAGACGCCGAGCAGTCCGACCCCGCGCAGCAGGTCGCCGAGCAGCGGACGGGTGGTCACGACCGCGGTCGCGCGAGAGAAGGCTGCGGCCAGTACGGGCGGCGACACACTGGCTTCGGCGGGCATAATCGACGACTCTACCCGCGGCATCCGGCGGCCTCCTCGGCCGTTCATCCCATCTCGGTCATCCTTTCGGACCAACCGACGGGCGATCAGTGGGGGAGTCGGTCGAGCATCGCGATCACCGACTCGGCCGACCGTTCGGCGGCGTCGTCGACGTGCGTGCGGAAGTCGGACTCGGCCACCGGGCCGCACAGGTCGGAGATGCCGCGCACCGAGACGAACGGGCGGCCGTGCACGTACGAGGTCTGCGCGATCGCGACCGACTCCATGTCGGTGGCGAGCACGGCGGGCAGCGCCTCGCGGATGGCGAGAGCGCGCGACGGGGTGACGAACGAATAGCTCGACGTCAGCAGCCCGATGTGGACGATGGATGGCGCGAACCCGGCAGTGTGCTCGGACCGGGCCAGCGCCTCCAGGGCCAGCTCGTCGGCGAGATACGACGCGGGCATCCGCGGAACCTGGCCGAGCGCGTAGCCGAATGCCCGGGCGTCGGCGTCGATGTTGATGTACTCGCTGCCGACGACGACGTCGCCGACGCGCACGACGGAGCCGACACCACCCGCGGTTCCGGCGCTGATCAGCATCGGACCGACGGTACCGGGCTCGGCGTCAGGCTGCGGGGCGGTGGCGAGGATCGCCGAGGTGGCCGCCCCGGCAGCGTTCACGAGCCCGATGCCCGTGCGCACGAGCAGAACCGTGCGCTCGCCGAGACGCACGTAGCGGTGCACCGCGAGACCGACCGAGACGGGGTCGCCGACGACGGATGCCCGTTCGAGGAACGGCTCTTCCTCGTCTGCCATCGCGACGAGGACCACGGCGCTGGCTTGGCTCACGTGTACGAGTCTATTCGCGGAGCGGGAACCGAGCGCTCGTTCGGCGAGCACTCGGTAGTAGCGCGGATGTGTGCGGCCGGGGCGCGAAATAGCGTCGATGTATGAGCGAGACAATCACGACATCGGCCGACTGCGTTGTGATCGGCGCGGGCCCCGCCGGGCTCGCCGCGGCCCGAGGTCTGGCGCGATCCGGGCGGCGCGTTGTGGTCTTGGAGAAAGGCGACGGAGTTGCCGCCAGCTGGCGCGCGCACCGCCCCGGGCTGCGGCTGCACACGGTGCGCCGGCTCTCGAGCCTGCCGGGTCGCAGCATCCCCCGCGCCTACGGCCGCTACGTGTCGAGCGCGGATCTGGTGCGCTACTTCGAGGACTACGCGACCGGCCATCGCCTGGATATCCGCTTCGGCGTCTCGGTCGACAAAGTGCGTCGGGAGAGCGGCACCCGGTGGTCTGTGAATACTGCGTCGGGCGAGAGGTTTCTGACGTCGACACTCGTCGTAGCCACCGGGCACAACCGCGTGCCCCACATCCCGCACTGGGCGGGCCGCGACGACTACCGGCGGCCCCTCATCCACGTGAGCGAATACCAGGACGCCAGCGACTACCGCGGCCTCGACGTCCTCGTTGTCGGAGCGGGCAACGCCGCCGCCGAGGCGGCGACCGACCTCGCCCGGGCGGGGGCGGGCAGGGTGCGGATGGCCGTGCGCACGCCGCCGCACATCGTCCGTCGACGCGTCGGCCCGCTGTCGTCGCAGGTGGTGGCGATCCTCGTGGGTCGCCTGCCGGTCGCCCTGGCGGACCGGGTTGCCGATCTGATCGCCGCGCTCACGGTGCCGGATCTCTCGGCGATGAACCTGCCCCGGCCACGCCGTGGCCTGTACTCGAGGGTGGAGCGCGACAGTTCGGTACCCGTGCAGGACACGGGAATCGTCGAGCTCGTGCGGCGGGGTGCCGTCGAACCCGTCGCCGCGGTGGTCGCCTTCGAGCCGGTGGCGGTGCGGCTCGCCGACGGGTCGCTGGTGAACCCCGACGTCGTGATCGCGGCCACGGGGTACCGCCGCGCGCTCGAGGCGATCCTGCCGGGCGCGGTCCCGGTCGGAGACATCGGCAGTCCGGTCTCGCCCTCGGGGCACGAGGTCGCGCCGGGCCTGTACTTCGCGGGATTCTCGGTCTCGGCCACCGGCGCGTTGCGCGACATCGCGAACGACGCGCGACGTATCGCGCGGTCGGTGAAGAGGGCCGACGCCTCTGTCGTCTAGCGGCCGGCCTCCGCTGCGACGAATCGCGGGTCGCCGATGCGCTCGATGCGCTCGATCAGGCCCGCGCCGTCGAGTCCGTCGAGAGCCGCCTCCACCTCGTCGAGCAGGTCGGAGCGCACCCGCGCGTCGGTGTTCGAGAGCGCGACATCCAACTCGTGGAGGTAGTGGGCGGCGGTGGACGAAAGGTGCGGTGCGGTCATGATCGGGTCCGTTTGGGGTCGAGATGGGGGTGTCGAGATGGGCGTTCTGTCGACCATCGACGCTACGGAGCAGCAGGGCGGGTTGCATCGGTGGTTCTACCGAAGCCGCATTCAGCCGCGGGTGATGAGTTTCGACCGCGAGGGTTGGCCGGTCTTGCGCAAGATGGATGCGACGTGCGACTCCACCGTGCGGATGCTCACGAACAACCGGGCGGCGATCTCCTTGTTCGCGTGGCCCTCGCGCAGGCAGTCGAGCACCCGTTGTTCGGCTGCGGTGAGCTGCGTGGGCGACTTCGGTCTGCGCGACGACTCCATCGCGAAGGCGATTCGGGCGAGCACGTCGCGATCGCCGCTCATTCCAGCCAGGGCGTGCGCGGCCTCGAGGTCGCGTCGCGCGAGCGTCACCTTCCTCAGTCGGACCATCACGCGCGAGCGTTGGAGCAGGCCGAGCGCCTCGTCGACGCTCCGGCCGACGGCGACGGCGGCGTCGATCGACTCGGTCGCCGCGGCGAGGGCACCCTCGAGGTCGCCGGAGGCCGCGCGCTCGAGCGACGTGAGCCGGTGCACCGCGATGCGGGTGATGGGGCGTTCGTGTTCGTCGAGGAACGCGCGCAGCACGTCGAGCCGTCGACGCGCCTCCTCGACCTCTCCGAGATGGAAGAGCGCCTCGATGAGCGGTGCGTCGACGCGGAATCGGCTGCCCGGCTCGACGAGCCCGAGCGAGTCGGCGCGGTCGGCCGCGCCGCGCAGATGGGCGACCGCCGACGCCCAGTCGCGTCGGGCTAACGCCGACAGGCCGCGCAGCGTGGGAATCTCCAGATCGCGGTAGATACCGCTACCGGCCTCGGAGGACTCCCAGGTCGACAGCAGCCGTTCGAGCGCGTCGTACTCTGCCCCGGTCACGAGGAGCAGGCCGAGGATCGGCAGCACTGTCGGTGGGATATCGGCCGACGTCGCGGAGAAACCTGCCTGCTGCGCGAATCGGCGGGCAGTGACGGCGTCGCCGGCGACGAGCTCGGCGAGGGCGGAGTACATCAGGAAGGTACGGGCGATGCCCTCCTTGCCCTCGCGTTCGGCCCACTCCACCAGCTCGACGAGCGCCGCCCGTGACGCGTCGACGTCGTCGATCAGATGGGAAAGGAAGGCCGTGCGTGCCAGTCCGGTGTCGTCGAGACCGACGACTATCTGCACGCCCTGCCGCTCGGTGCTGGTCGCGATCAGCTCGGCGTTGAGGCCGTGGCCCGCGTCGATCTGGGCGCGGATGGCGCCGCGCAGCGCGCGGTGCACGGCGTTCGGCGCGCCGACGCCCTCGAGAACGGCGAAGGAGAGGGCCGAGACCTTTGCCCGAACGTGGACGGGCATGAGGTCGTCTTCCAGCGCGTTCGCGCGCACGATGGCGCGGCGAATGGTGTCGTCTCCGATCTCCTCGATCTGCGCTCGCAGGAACTCGTGCGTGGCGGTGTGGCCTCGGCTCGAGTGGAGAGCGCTCGTGCACAGCGCGAGGTACACGTCGTACTGCCCCACGTCGAGTCGGTACGGCGACACGCGGTCGAGGGTGTCGAGGGCCGATGCCAGGTCACCGGCGGAGAAGAGGTGCTGCGCCTGGGTCAGGAGGCGGGTCTGGAACGGCGCCGACAGCGGGTCGGTGCGGTTCACGGCCTGCGCCGCGAAGTGCGCCGCGCGCAACCGGGCACCGCGCTGACGGGTCACCACTGCGGCCTTCGCCAGGGCCTGCGCGATGGTCTCGTCGGGCCCTTCCGGTTGGGACTGCTCGAGGTGCTGCGCGCGGACCACCGGGTCGTCGATGGCCTGAGCGATGAATCGGTGCAGTTCCCGCCTCCGGGAGGGTGTCAGGCGCGACACGGCGGCCGAGGCCTGCAGCGGGTGCCGGGTGCGCACCGAGCGCGTGGTGGCGCGGAGAAAACCGGCCGCCTCGGCCTCGCCGATCGCGCCATCCGCGATCTCTCCGAAGCCGAGCACCGTAGACAGCAGCTCGAACGGAGGGTGACCGAGCAGGGCGACGATCGAGACGACCTCGCGGGCGTCGGGGCTCAGGGTGAGAAGGCGGCCGGCGACCGCGCTGGCCAGCGAGTCCGGGGCGCGCACCATGCCGATCGCCAGGGCGCCGAGCGAACCCAGCTGGCCGCGGGCGATGATCTCGAGCGCCCACATCGGGTTTCCGCCGGTGTGCTCGTGCAGGGCGACGACCTGCGACCGGGTGAGTGTGGTCGGCCACGCCGGCTGGGCGACGGCTTCCAGCTCTTCGACCGTCAGCCCGGCGAGGGCGTAGACATCGGAGGCGTCGAAGTCGAGCGGCGCGCCCTCTCCAGACCGATCGTAGTCGCGACTGGTCGCGACCAGGTGCACCGGTCGAGTCGTCGTCCGACGGAACGCGCGGCCGATCGCGGCGATCGATTCCGGGTCGGCCCACTGCAGATCGTCGATCAGCAGTGCGACGGGGGCATTGGATGACGCGTGGACGAGCAGGCTCTCGAGTGCGATGGAGGTCGCCAGCGACGGCACCTCCGCCGACGGCTGCTTCTGCCCGAGGGCGACCTCGAGAAACGATCGGTACTCCGCGGGCAGCTCTTCCAACGAGGCGCGACCGAGTTCGGAGATGAGATCCCACAGGGTGCTGTAGACGGTACGGCGCTCGGCGTACGAGGGAGTGGCGCGAAGCACCACGAAGCCGGCAGCCGTGAAGTCGATAGCGGCGCGGTCGAGCACCGTCGACTTGCCGATGCCTGGTTCGCCGGTGAGAAGGATCTTCTTGGAGGGCCGGTCGGCCACCCCGGCGATGTGCGCGAGGATGTCGTTGCGGGTGGTGGTCAGGCTCACCGGGTCATCCGCGCTCTGCGCTGTCGGCCGTGCCCGTGTCGGAGACGAGCTCGCTCACCGTGAGAGCGAACGGCTCCCACTGTTCGCGGAAGTCCTGAAGCCGCTGCGAACCGGCCGGGGTCAGATGGTAGTACTTGCGGCTCTGCCCACCCGTCGACTTCTGCTCGACCGCGTCGACGAGACCCTGCGTGCGCAGCCGGGCAAGCAAGGGGTAGAGGGTGCCGATGCTCGCGATGACGCCGCGGGAGATGAGCGCCTCGGAGAGGTTCCAGCCATACGTCGGTTCTCGGGCGAGGACGCCGAGCACGCAGTACTCGACGACCCCCTTGCGCAGTTGTGCGCTTATCGAAACTGTCATGTATTGCACGTTAGCGTGCATTGCACGTTAGTTCGCTGAGAATGCGGCTAGTTGACGGCGGGGTCGGCGACGAGCACCGAGCGGATAGCGGCGGCGAACTCGACCGGCTGCCCGAGGAATCCGGCGTGATCTCCGGGAAAACCGACGGTCGGTTCGGCCAGCAACTCCGCCATGGCGACCGAGGTCTGGTGGGTGTTGAGGTGACCCGATTCCTCGCCGAGACCGATGACGATGCGGGTCGACGTGTTGGTGAGCTTGGCGACCTGCGGCAGATAGCGCGTCGTCGCGCGCAGGTCGTGGTCGAAGAACCGCGCGCTGTCGGCGTTCTCCTGCTCGGTCGGCTGGTGGTCCGACGGGGGCGGCGGCGGGGCGTCGTCATCCTGCACGAAGCCCGCGGCGACCATGAACGCGCCCCAGGCCGCCCCGGCTCCGTGCTCGTGGAAGGTGGTGATGATGTTCTCGGTGGTCACTCGCCATTCGGCGGCGTCTGGCAGCAGCTCGAGCAGGGGCGGCTCGTGGGCGATGAGCGTGCGCACGCGACCCGGATACTCGGCCACGAGCGCGAGACCGGTGACCGCGCCGCCGCTGCTGCCGAACATGTCGAAGGTGTCGACGTCGAGCTCGTCGAGCAGCGCGACGAGGTCGCGCGCCCGCAGCTCGGGCCCCGAGGGGGCCTCCGGATCGTTCAGCGCGCTGTTCGAGATGCCGCGCGGATCGTGTGTGATCACCGTGAAGTCCGCGGCGAGGGCGTCTGCGAGCGGGGCGAATGCGGCCGCGGTCATCGGCGAGCCCGAGATCACCAGGTGCGGCCCCGCGCCGCGCACCTCGTAGTACAGGCGTCCGTCGGGTAGTTCGAGTGTTGTCATCGTCGGCTGACCTCCACGGCACAGGCTATCGGCGCTTGTTCACAGTGTCAACATTCGGCTAGCGGTCAGTCCCGAGCGGGGTCGGGACGTAGTCTCGGTCGCCGCTGATGGACTCCGCGGGGAGGGCGGCCGCGAGTCGGTCGAGGTAGGGTGCGTCGAGTCGTACCGTCGTCGCGGCGGCGTTCTCGTCGAGGCGTGACCGTCGGCGCGTGCCCGGGATGGGCACGACGCCCTGGGCGAGCAGCCAGGCGAGTGCTATCTGCGCGACGGTGACGCCCTTCTCGGCCGCGATGGTCTCGACCTCTTGCACGAGCGTCCGGTTGTTGGCGAACGCGTCGGTCTGGAAGCGCGGGAGTGTGCGCCGCGCGTCGTCGGCCGCGAGGTCGTCGAGGCTGCGCACCGAGCTGGTCAGCACCCCTCGGCCGAGAGGGGAGAAGGCGACGAACCCGATGCCCAGCTCATCGATCGCCGCCTTCTCTCCGTTGTGCAGCACGTCGCGCGAGAAGAGCGAGAACTCGGACTGCACCGCCGCCAAGGGGTGCACGGCGTGCGCCCGGCGGATAGTCGACTCGGATGCCTCGGAGAGGCCGATGTGTCGTACTTTGCCCGCCTTTACCAGCTCGGCCATCGCGCCCACCGACTCCTCGATCGGCACGTTCGGGTCGACGCGGTGCAGGTAGTAGAGGTCGATCACGTCGGTTCCCAGGTGGAGCAACGAGCGGTCGGCGGCGCGGTGGATGTACTCCGGCGTGCCGTTGCGGCCGCGCACCGTGCCGTCGTCGTCTGTCTCGGCCGACGCCTTTGTCGCGATCGTCACCTCGTCGCGCCGGTCGCCGAGCGCGCGGGCGATCAGCTTCTCGTTCTCGAACGGCCCGTATGCCTCGGCGGTGTCGATGAACGTCACGCCGATGTCGACGGCGTGACGCAGCGTCGCGATCGACTCGCGCTCGTCGCTCGCACCGTAGAAGGCGCTCATCCCCATTGCTCCCAGTCCGATGGCGGAGACCCGCAGGCCGTCGCCGATTTCAGTCGTCTTCATTCGTCTCTCCATTCGCGGCCGCCCTGTAGGAGGCGATCTTCTTATCGATTGCGAGCAGGTGGTGCCTCGTGCGCTCCATCTGTTGCAGGACCCGCTGCCTGTGTCGCTCGAAGAACTCGAGACGCTCCGCCTCGGTGCCCTCGCGTCGGCTGAGATCGGCGATTACGGTCATGTCGGCGATAGACATGCCCGTCTCCCGCAGCATCACGAGCCCCGCGATCCACGCGAGGTCTGCCATGCGATAGCGCCGTCGTCCGCCGGGGTCGCGGGGCGTGGCATCCAGTAGTAGCCCGACGCGTTCGTAGTAGCGCAGAGCCTCGATACTCACGCCGGTAGCGGCGGACGCCTGTCCGATCGAGAGGCCCTCGGGCGGGACCTCGACGGGGATCTCGGGCAGCAGCAGGTAGGTCATACGCCCATCCTGCAACCTGTAGTGCGCTACAGGTCAAGAGCGTGTTGACCGTAGATTTCTCGTGCGCGATATTTAACCAATCGGTTAATTAACGAAGGTGCGAAATGATGGTGGATGCTCTGAGTGCTACGTTCTCCGCGCTGGCCGACCCCACCCGGCGGGCGATTCTCGCGCGACTGGCTGAGGGCGAGGCGACGGTGGGCGAACTCGCCGCCCCCTTCGACATCACCCTGCCCGCGATCTCGCGGCACCTCAAGGTGCTCGAGGGTGCCGGGCTCGTGAGCAAGGGTAGGAGCGCGCAGTGGCGGCCGTGCCGACTGGAGGCGGCTCGGCTCAAGGCGGCGGACGAATGGATGGCGCCATACCGCGAGTTCTTCGACACCCGTTTCGACCGGCTCGAGGCGCAGCTCGAATCTATGACCACGAAAACAACGACCGACACGAAGGGGACCACCCATGACTGACAGAAGCTTCACGATCACCCGGCTGCTCGACGCACCGCCCGCGCTCGTCTTCCGGGCGTGGACCGACCCCGACCACCTGGGTTGGTTCTTCAGCGGACACGGCGAGCCCGAGGCGCCCCGGGTCGACCTGCGGGTCGGCGGCGCCTGGCGGCAGACGATGATCATCGGCGACGACGACCGGTACGTCACGGGCGGCGTCTACCGCGAGATCGTGCCGGGGGAGAGGCTCGTGTTCGCCTGGGGTGCGGAGGGCGGCTGGCCCGAACTCGATGACGACGCCCCCGTGGTCACGGTGGCGCTCGTCGAGATCGACGGGCAGACGGAGATGACCGTGACGGTATCGCTGCCCGAGACCCTGTCACAGGAGCAGGTCGACGAGCAACTCGCCACCGGCATGGAAGCCGGCTGGAATCAGACCGTCGACCGTCTCGTCGCGCAGCTGGCCGGGGCCACCTCGTAGTCACCCGCGCTTTGACGGGCGTTCACGCGGGCTTCGAGCTGCGCGACTGGCGCGAGAAGGCGCTCGGTGTCTTCGACTCGATCGACGACGGGCTGCGATTTCTCCTGCGCTCTCGCTAGTCTTTCGGGCATGGAGCATCCTCAGGTGATCGACCCGGGGCATCCGCTGGTCGAACGCATCCGCGCGATCTGCCTCGCCTACCCGGAGGCCGTCGAGGTCGAGGCCTGGGGCCGGCCCACGTTCCGTGCCGGCAAGAAGATCTTCGTCACGGTGTCGGCGAGCATGGACCATCCCTTCACCTTCGTCTTCAAGCCCGCTCCGGGCGAACGGCTCGCCTATCTCGAGGAGCCGCGGTTCTACTCTCCGCCGTACTGGGGGCCGGGCGGATGGCTCGCCCTCGAGATCGACGCGCCTGACACCGACTGGGTGCGGGTGGCCGAGATCATCGACACGTCGTACCGCCAGGTGGCCCTTGTGCGGCAGATCACAGCACTGGATTCGGCCGGTGGACAGAACGGGCCCGAACGGCTGGTATAGTTTTCCAGTTGGCATTTGCGCCCAGTGCGAAAATGCAGAACATGCGCCCGTAGCTCAGCGGATAGAGCAATTGACTACGGATCAATAGGCCGGGGGTTCAAATCCCTCCGGGCGCACCACTGGAAGCCCCGCATTCGTGCGGGGCTTCCGGCGTTCAGCGACGCCGTCGAACGGCCTCGCGCCCACGTTCGCGAGAAGCTCTGCAAGAAGTTGCGTGATTTGCGTAAGGTTGCTGCATGTCTAGACGTCTGGCGGAGGTGGCCCGCAAGGTCGGGGTGAGCGAGGCGACCGTGAGCCGCGTGCTCAACGACAAACCCGGCGTCGGCGCGGCGACGCGGCAGGCCGTTCTCACGGCCCTCGACGTGCTGGGCTACGAACGGCCGAGCAAGCTGCGAGGCGAGCGCGCGCGGCTCGTGGGCCTCTTCCTGCCCGAGTTGCAGAACCCGATCTTCCCGGCGTTCGGCGAGGTGGTGGGCGGCGCCCTCGCCCAGCACGGATACACCCCGGTGCTGTGCACCGTCACCGCGGGAGGCATCTCCGAAGCCGACTACGTCGACCTGCTCCTGCAGCAGCAGGTGTCGGGCGTGGTGTTCGCGGGCGGGCAGTACACCCAGCAGGACGCCCCGCACGAGCACTACCGGCGGCTCGTCGAGCTCGGTCTGCCCACGGTCGTGACGAACGCGCCCATCTCAGGGCTCGGTGTCCCGACGGTCTCCACCGACGACGCCGTCGCAGTGGAGCAGGCCTGGGGGCACCTCACCCAGCTCGGGCACGAGCGCATCGGACTCCTGCTCGGGCCGCGGGACCACATGCCGTCGCGCCGCAAGCTCGATGCGGCTCGCAGGCTCGCCGGCGGAGACCTGCCGCCCGAGCTCGTCGCGCACTCGCAGTACTCGCTCGAGGCGGGCCAGGCCGGCGCCACCCGGCTGCTGGGAGCCGGCGTGACGGCGATCGTCTGCGCCTCCGACCCGCTCGCGCTGGGCGCCATCCGGGCGGTCAAGCGGGCCGGGCTCTCGGTGCCGGCCGACGTCTCGGTCATCGGCTTCGACGACTCGTCGCTCATGACGAGCACGGACCCGCCGCTGACCACGGTGCGACAGCCGATCGAGCTCATGGGGCGCATGGTCGTCGACCTGCTGCTCGCGCAGATCGAGGGCGTCGACTCCGAGCCCGACGAGTACTTCTTCGAGCCCGAGCTCGTCGTGCGAGGCTCGACAGCCCGGCGCAAGTGACCGCAATGCCACGCAAGATCGAGTAATTTTCTTACTCCCTGTCGAGTTCTTGCGTACTCGTCGTCATTAAAGCTACATTCCTCTCACGGCATCGTCGCTGCGCTGCCGTCGATGACGCATGTAAGCGAGGACGAGTGAAAACGAACACGGCTACGGCGCCGCACGGCGAACCGACGAGCCCGCTCGTCGCTTCCGAGCCGAACGGTCGCGACTCAGACGACGTCGACTGGTGGCGCGACGCCGTCATCTACGAGGTGTACGTGCGCAGCTTCGCCGACGGCGACGGTGACGGCACCGGAGACCTGGCCGGCGTGCGCTCCCGACTGGACTACCTGCGCGACCTCGGCGTCGACGCGCTCTGGTTCACCCCGTGGTATCCGTCCCCGCTCGCCGACGGCGGCTACGACGTGAGCGACTACCGCGCCATCAACCCCGCCTTCGGAGACCTCGCCGAGGCCGAGTCGCTCATCGCTGCGGCGCTGTCCCGCGGCATCCGCACAATCGTCGACATCGTCCCCAACCACGTCTCGAACGAGCATCCCTGGTTCCGTGCGGCCATCGACAGCGCACCCGGTTCGCCAGAGCGCGACCGTTTCTGGTTCCGGCCGGGACGCGGCGCCCACGGCGAGCTGCCCCCGACCGACTGGGTGTCGAACTTCGGCGGCACCACGTGGACGCGGACGACGAATCCCGACGGCACTCCCGGCGAGTGGTACCTGCACCTGTTCTCGCCCGAGCAGCCCGACCTCAATTGGGGCAATCCCGAGATCCGCCGCGAGCACGAGGACATCCTGCGTTTCTGGTTCGACCGGGGCGTCGCCGGCGTGCGCATCGACTCGGCCGCCCTGCTCGTCAAAGACCCGGCACTGCCCGAGGTGCCCGAGAACCCTGCTCCGGGCGGTCATCCGAACACCGACCGCGACGAGCTGCACGACATCTACCGCAGCTGGCGCGCCATCGCCGACGAGTACGACGGCACACGGGTGCTCGTGGGCGAGATCTGGCTGCCCGACACAGAGCGCTTCGCGATGTACCTGCGGCCCGACGAGATGCACACGGCCTTCAACTTCGACTTCATGAGCCGGGCGTGGGATGCCGGCGAGCTGCGGTCGTCGATCACCACGATGCTCGCGGCGCACGCTCCGGTCGGCGCGCCGTCTACCTGGGTCCTATCGAACCACGACGTCACGCGACCGGTCAGCCGCTACGGCCGGGAGGACAGCGCGTTCTCGTTCGCCACGAAGCGGTTCGACATCCCGACGGACGTCGCTCTCGGCACACGCCGGGCGCGCGCTGCCGCCCTGCTCAGCGCGGCGCTCCCCGGCTCGCTCTACATCTACCAGGGCGACGAGCTCGGCCTGCCCGAGGTCGAGGACCTCCCGCCGCAGCTGCGCACCGATCCCATGCACTTCCGTTCCGCCGGCGTCGACCCGGGCCGCGAGGGCTGCCGCGTGCCCCTCCCGTGGTCGGGCGATCGGCGTCCGTTCGGCTTCGGCACGGGCGGCTCGTGGCTGCCCCAGCCGCTCGACTGGAGCGGATACACGGTCGAGATCCAGGAGCGCGACCCGGCATCGATGCTGTCGCTGTACCGCTCGGCGCTCCGCATCCGGCGCGACGAGCCCGACCTCGGTGACGGCGGGCTGCGCTGGCTCGACGGCGAGCCGGGAGTGCTCGCGTTCTCCCGCGGCGACATCCTCTGCGCCACCAATCTCGGTGCCGACCCGGTGCCGCTTCCCGCGCACAGCGCGGTCGTCCTCACCAGCTCGGCCCTCGTCGACGGTCTCCTGCCCGCAGACACCACCGCGTGGCTGCGACCGCTCTAACCCCGCATCATCCCTCACACCAGAGAAAGGCAACGACAATGAAGTCACCCAGCAAGGCCGCCGCGATCGTCGCGGTCGGCCTTATGTCCGCAGGGCTGCTCAGCGCCTGCACAGCTGACACCGCGAGCGACGACGGCAAAGTGAAGATCTCGGTCGCTTCGCTCATCCCCGGAACGGAGCAGGCGGCGTTCGACGCGTTCGACGCCCGCGTGGCCGAGTTCGAGGAGGCGAACCCCGACATCGACGTCGAGCCGGTGGAGTACGAGTGGAAGGCGACGACGTTCACGGCGCAGCTCGCCGGAGGCACGCTGCCCGACGTCTTCCGCATCCCGCTGACCGACGGCCGCACCCTCATCGCCAACGGCCAGCTGGCCGACATCACGAGCCAGGTCGAAGCGCTGCCGTACTTCGACCAGTTCAACCCGAGCGTGCTCGAGACGGCGCAGGATGACGCGGGCAGCGTCTTCGGCATCCCGCGAGAGGCATACGCGATCGGCCTGCACTACAACCGGCAGCTGTTCGAGGAGGCGGGTCTCGACCCCGACGCTCCGCCGACGACGTGGGACGAGGTGCGCTCGGCCGCGAAGGCCATCGCCGAGAAGACCGGCCAGGCCGGGTACATGCAGATGACGCAGAGCAACACCGGCGGCTGGCAGACCACCGCCGCGACGGTGTCGCGCGGAGGCCGGATGCAGGAGGGGCAGGGCGCCGATGTCACGGTGACCCTCGACAACGAGGGCACCCGGGAGGCGCTCGAGTTCCTCAAGGAGCTGCGCTGGACCGACAACTCGATGGGCTCGAACTTCCTGTACGACTGGGGAACGATCAACCAGGCCTTCGCCGCGGGCCAGATCGGCATGTACACCTCGGGCTCCGACATCTTCACGTCGCTCACCCGTGAGAACAACCTCGATCCGGCGATCTACGGACTCACCGCCATCCCGATCAGCGACTCGCCCGACGCGGCGATCCTCGGCGGCGGCACCCTGAACGTCGTGAGCGCCAAGGCGACCGACGAGCAGAAGGACGCCGCGGTGAAGTGGATCGACTTCTACGACGTGGCGAAGCTCGTCGACGAGGAGGCCGCGGTGGCAGACGCGAAGATCCTCGCCGAGCAGGACCAGGCCGTGGGCACCCCCGCCCTCCCGATCCTCGACCAGGAGACGTTCGACGCCTCGCGAGAGTGGATCGCCGACTACGTCAACGTGCCCCAGGACCAGGTGTCGTACTTCGCCGAGGGCAACGAGGGCCGCACCATCGTCGGCGAGCCGGCGGCGAAGACGCAGGAGCTCTACGCGGCGCTCGACAGCGTCGTGCAGGCGGTGCTCACCGACGAGAACGCAGACATCGACGCGCTGCTCGCCCGCGCCGACGCCGACGTGCAGGCATTGGTCGACGCCGGCTGATGTCGACCCTCCAGCGCCCCGCCGCACCCACGAGACGCTCGCCCGTCTCGTGGGTGCGGCGGGGCGGCCTCTCCACCCTGCTGTTCATGCTGCCGCTGCTCGTCATCTTCGGCGTCTTCTCCTGGAAGCCCATCGTCGAAGCGGTCGTGATGAGCCTTCAGAAGACCAACCTCGTGAGCCCGGCCGCCTTCGTCGGGCTCGACAACTACGTGCGTGTGCTGTCCGACCCGCAGCTGGGGCAGGCGGTGCTCAACACCGTGTACTTCGCGCTGCTCGCGCTGCTCTTCGGGTACCCGGTGCCCCTGGTCGTCGCCGTGCTCATGAGCGAGGTGAAGCGGATGCGGGGCCTGTACAGCGCGCTCGCGTACCTGCCCGTCGTCGTGCCGCCCGTCGTCGCGGTGCTGCTATGGAAGGTGTTCTACAACGCCGACCCCAACGGTCCGTTCAACACCGTCCTCTCCTGGGTGGGCATTCCACCGCAACCGTGGCTGCAGAGCGCCGCGAGCGCCATGCCCTCGCTCGTGCTCGAGGCGACCTGGGCGGGGGCCGGCGGCACCATCATCATCTACCTCGCCGCCCTGACCGCCGTGAATCCGGATCTGTACGACGCGGCCGAGATCGACGGCGCAGGCATCTGGAAGAAGGTGCGCCACGTCACGCTGCCCCAGCTGCGGCCGGTGCTGCTCATCACCTTCATCCTGCAGATCATCGGCACGGCGCAGGTCTTCCTCGAGCCGTTCCTGTTCACCAACGGAGGTCCGGCGAACTCCACGACGACGGTGCTGCTGCTCATCTACCGTTACGCCTTCCAGAACTCCCTCGGTGGCAACTACGGCGCGGCCACAGCCTTGAGCGTGCTGCTCGCCGTGTTCCTCGCCGGGTTCTCACTCCTCTACTTCCGGCTCACGAGATCATGGAGCTCCGAATGACAACCACGATCGACTTCCCCGGCGCACCCCTCGCGCCCCCCGGCGAGACGACGGCGGACGGCGCTCCCGGCGGTGACCCCGGGCTCGGCCGTCGCGCCGGCCGGCGTCCCCGGCGCGGCGGTGCGGGTCAGGCCAGCGACCGTGGCATCGTCTCGCTCGCCGACTGGAGGAAACCGTCGATCCGTCGCACCACCCGCGCCATCCACGCGACACTGCTCGTGCTGCTGGTAGTGGCCGGGCTCGGCCCGCTCCTCTGGCTGCTCAAGGCGTCGATCACCCCCACGCAGGACACGCTGCGCACGCCGATGGCGATCTTCCCCAACGGCGTCGACTGGCAGAACCTCGTGACGGCGTGGACCACCATCCACATCGACGTGCAGTTCATGAACACCGTCATTGTGGCGGCGGGCGCCTGGGCGGTGCAGCTCATCGTGGCGACCACCGGGGGATTCGCGCTCAGTGTGCTCCGCCCGCGCTACGGCAGGATCGTCTACGGGCTCGTGCTCGCGACGCTATTCGTCCCGGCGGTCGTGCTGCTCGTGCCGCTGTATCTGACGATATTGAACCCGCCGTTGATCGGCACCTCGCTGCTCAACACCTACTGGGCGGTGTGGCTTCCGGCCGGGGCATCCGCCTTCAATGTCGTTCTCGTCAAACGGTTCTTCGACAACCTGCCGGGCGAGATCTTCGAGGCGGCCCGCATGGACGGGGCTGGCTCGTTCCGGCTTTTCTGGTCGGTCGTGCTGCCGATGTCTCGGCCGATCCTCGGCGTCGTATCCGTCTTCGCGATCATCGCCGCGTGGAAGGACTACCTCTGGCCCATGCTCGTGCTCACCCTCCCGGCCATCCAGCCGCTCTCGGTGCGGCTGCCGGCCCTGCAGCAGACCATCGAGCTCGACGTGTACCTCGCGGCGCTCGCCATCTCGACCGTCATCCCCATCGCCCTCTTCGTCGTGTTCCAGCGCCTGTTCCTGCGCAGCGCGGGACTGGGAGGCGCGATCAAGGGGTGAGGGTGTGACCGGGCGGCGCCGATCGTTCGGGACCTTCGGCACTAACGGGCGCGCGCACGAGCCGTCAGAGTGGCCTCACTGCCACCTCGGCACGCCGACTCGTCACCATGTCGGCTGATCAGAATGGCTCCGGCTCATGACAACGACACTCACGTCACCCACCCTCGACACGTCGAACGCTGCCAGCGTCGACTTCGCCCCGAAACGGGGCGGGCGCGTCGCGTTGGCCGTGCTGCGGCTCGCCACCGGCTTCATCTTCCTCTGGGCATTCCTCGACAAGACATTCGGCCTGGGGTTCTCGACCCCGGCCGAACGCGCATGGATCAATGGCGGAACCCCGAGCCAGGGCTTCCTGAAGAGCGACGCGGTCACCGGTCCCCTCAAGGAGTTCTTCGCAGGCATCGCCAGCCCGGCGACCGACTTCTTCTTTATGCTCGGGATGCTCGGCGTCGGCGTAGCGGTCATGCTCGGCATCGGTCTCTACGTCAGTGCGGTGGCGGGATCGCTCATCATGGTGTTCATGTACCTGGCCGAGTGGCCGTTCGCCGCGAACCTCGCGTCGACCAACCCCCTCGTCGACTACCACATCATCTACGCGCTCGCCCTCATCGCCATCGCGACCCTGGCGGCCGGTGACACGTGGGGCTTCGGGAAGCAGTGGAAGTCGCTCGCGCTGGTGCGCTCGCAGCGCTGGCTCGCCTAGACCGGCAGCGTCACTCGGAGGTGGCGTGCAACACGGCCGCCTGGGTGCGGCGTTGCAGCCCGAGCTTGCTCAGCATGGAGGACACATAGTTCTTGACCGTCTTCTCGGAGAGGGAGATACGCTCGCCGATCTCGCGATTGGTGAGCCCCTCGCCCACCAGGGCGAGGATCTCCCGCTCTCGCGGGCTCAGCGACTCGATCCTGGGATCTCCGCGAGATCCCGTCTGCATGCGTTCGAGCACACGCTTGGTCAGCGTCGGGTCCATGAGGGAACGTCCCGCCGAGACATCCCGCACCGCGTCGATGAGCGAACCGCCGAGGACGTCCTTCATCAGGTAGCCGGCGGCCCCCGCCAGAACGGCCGCGTAGATGGCGGCGTCGTCGTCGAACGAGGTCAGCATGATGCAGCGGATCTCGGGATGCGCTGCCCGGATCTCGCGGCACACGTCGACGCCGCTGCCGTCCGGCAGCCGGACGTCGAGGATCGTGACATCCGGCATCATCGTCGGGATACGCGCGACCGCCTGTGCGACGCTGGCCGCCTCTCCGACCACGGTGATGTCGGCTTCCGATTCGAACAGCCCGGCGATCCCGCGCCGCACCATCTCGTGGTCGTCGACCAGGAACACGCGGATCATCGGCGCACGGGTTCAGCGGCGGGGGATTCGAACGGCGCAAGCCAGGTGAGCGTGGTGCCGTCCGCCCCCGAATCGACTCGCAGCTCGCCGCCGCGGCGCAGGGCACGCGCTTCGAGATTGGCCAGGCCGCTGCGTCTGGCTGTGCCGGCGAGGCCGGTTCCGTCGTCGCTGATGACCAGACGGACGCCGTCGTCGACTACCGCGAGAGCGACGGTGGTGTACCGGGCGGAGGCGTGTTTGACGATGTTGGCCAGCCCCTCCCTCGTCACGGCGATGACGTCGGCGGCGAGGTCGTCGGTCACCATGAGATCGACCGGGCCGGCGAAGCTGACCGCGGGCGTCGAGCCGAGACCGGCCGACACGTCGTTGACGAGATCGATCAGCTGGTGGCGCATCGAATCCCGGGGGTCGTCGTCCCGCACGCTCAGGGCGAATATGGCCGTTCTGATCTGCGCGATGCTCGCGTCGATATTGCCGACGGCGGCCATGATGTCGGAGGCGACGCCGGCGGACCTGCTCATCGCGGCGACACGGTTCAGATCGAGCCCCGTGGCGAACAGCTGCTGGATGACGTGGTCGTGGAGGTCGCGGGCGATGCGGCTGCGGTCTTCGAGCAGTTCCATGCGTTGACGGTCCGCGCGGGCGGCACCGAGGCTGACGGCGATGCTCGCCTGTCCGGCGAAGTCGGCCGCCATCTCGAGATCCGCGGTGGAGAAACGCCCGGAGCCGGCGAGCCGTCCCACCAGCAGCACGCCCTGCGCAATCGCCGGCCCGGCCAGTGGCACCACCATCATCGGCCCGATCCGGCGCCCGTCGTCGAGTGCGATCGCCCCGTTCCCTGCGTCGTCGATGAGTTGCGGATGGTGCGCCTCGAGCATGTTCCCCAGCTCGCTCGCGAGGGCGGCGAGAACGGTGCCCTCGACGGCGTCGGCGTCGACTCCGCGAGCGCGTTCTATCGTGTATTCCGCCGGGATACCGGTCGGAAGAAGCATCCATACCAGGTCCGCCTCGGCGAGGCCGAGTACGCGCGTGACGATGGTCGAGATCGAATCGCTGTTCTCGGACGACAGCAGCGTCGCGGTGACTTCGGCCGATGCCGCTGACCACGCCTGTCGGCGGTGCGTCTCGGCGAACAACCGGGCGTTCTCGATGGCGATGCCCGCCGTGGCCGCGAGCGCGGTGACGAGTTGCTCGTCGTCGTCGCTGAACTCCCCGGCTGCCTGATTGCTCAGATAGATATTGCCGTAGACGATGCCGCGTACCGTGATCGGAACCCCGAGGAAGCTGGACATCGACGGATGCCCCGCCGGAAACCCGATCGAGCGGGAGTCGTCAGCGAGCCGGGGTAGGCGGATGGTGCGCGGGTCGTCGATGAGTGCGCCCAGCAGGCCGCGGCCCTCGGGAAGGTGGCCGATGTGCGCGACGAGTTCGTCGGACATGCCGACTGTGATGAACTGCTCGAGCCCGCCCTGCGGAGAGATCACGCCGAGCGCGCCGTACTCCGCGCCCACGAGCTCGACTGCCGCTTCGACGATGCGGCGCAGGACCACGGGCAGGTCGCGATGCTCGACGACTGCCTGATTGGCGCGGAGGAGTGCGCGGAGCCGGCCCTGGGTGGCGAGGACGCCCTTCGCGCGCTGCACGAGGTCGTCGAGGGCTCGGTCGAGCGCGCCTCGGGGGACGTCGGGAAAGGAGAACGCCTGCGGATCGGTCACTGCAGCTCCCGCCTCGAGAAATCTCGTATATGGCTGCTCGGCCTTCAGGTCCCCACTGGCGCGAGTGTACTCCTGCCGCGTGACGGACCGTGATGCGGGAAGGGTACAACGGCCCTATCGGCGTCGGCGCTGCCCGCGGATGCTGGGATGCGACCAGTGAGGACGCGCATGCGAGGCAGCATCGTTGTAGGAACAGACGGCTCGACCCCGGCTCGGTCGGCTCTGCTCTGGGCCGGCGCCCGCGCGGTGGCGATGCGGTCGACGTTGACCTTGGTCCATGTGTCGTCGCGGGGCGAATCCGGGAGCGTCGGCGACGACGCGCGCGCAGACCCGCTCCGGACCGGCATCCGAACGCTGCGTGCGGTCTATCCGGCTCTCGATATCCTCACGGAACTGAGCCTGGGAGAGCCGTTCGCGGGCCTCGCCGAGGCCTCGCGGGAGGCCGACCTGCTCGTCATCGGAACCCACAAGACCGGGTTCATCCAGGGCAGGGCGATCGGGTCGAGGTACCTCGACTTGCCTTCGGTGGTCGCCGTCCCCGTCGCCGTGATCCCCAGCGTCCCCCTGACCTCGCGAAGGGGGGTGGTCGTCGGGGTAGACGACTCGGTCACCGGGCGTCGGGCCGTCGAGATAGCCGCCGACACCGCGGAATCGGCCGCCGAACGGCTGACCCTCGTGTTGCCGTCCGAGAGCCGCGTGTTCGCGGAGGCGACGGACCGGGTGCGACTCGGCCACCCCCTCCTCCACGTGAGCGCCCGCGTGGCCAGACACGGGGTCGTGCGCGATCTCATCGACTCCGCGATGGTCGCGACGCTCGTGGTTCTGCCCTACCCGGCCGCGGCGGAGTCTGTGGGTTCGGAGGGGGCGGCCGGGGTGCGGGACCTGCTCCTGAACCTCGCGGGCCCGGCGATGGTCATTCCCCGGTCTGGCCCGGAAAGTTGCCGCTGAAGTAGTGGGGCTCGGTGACTTCTTTGGGCGGCGCCTTGTCGGCCGAGGCCGACGAGGGAGTCGCGGAGTCGCGGTGTGCGGTGGCGTGGTCGTGCAGATGCGCGGCCGTGTGCCGCTTCAGGAGGTCCCACTCCGCATGCGAGACGAACCTCATTCGCGCACGGTGTGGAGAGCGGGTGGGGCGATGTGCATCGGGTCCTTCGTCGTCGGTGGGTGCGGGCTGCGGGGTCGACATCCATCGCACCAGCGATGACGGGCGCTCGATAGTGCCGAAGGTCCCGGCCGTGGCACTATCGCACCAGCGATGACGGGCGCTCGATAGTGCCGAAGGTCCCGGCCGTGGCACGCGCCGTCCCGAGCGGCTACGCCGGCGATGTGCGTTCGCGGCTCGCGACCGTCTTGCGCATCACGGTCTTGCTCTTGCCGATGTGACGCTCGAACGTGAATCCCGCCTGCTCGAACATCGCCCTGGTTCCGTTGTGAAGGAACGACGACGAGGTCTTCTTGCCCGGCACCAGTTCGTTCGGGAACGACACGACCTCGCCCCCGCCCGCCTCGGCGATGAGCGACAACGCGCCGCCAAGAGCCTCGTAGGCGACGCCGGAGCGGCGGTGGTCGCGGTCGACGAAGAAACACGTGATCCGCCAGGGCGCTGGGTTGGTCTCGCCGGCGTCGTATTGCTTGCGGTGGTAGATGTTCGGAAGCTCTTCCGGGCTGCCGTACTGGCACCAGGCGATGGCGGCGTCGCCCTCGAAGACGAGTGCGGCGTGAGCGACTCCCTCGTGCACGAGCCGTAGTTTGAACGTGGGTCTGTCGTAGTCGTCCTTCGCCGTCTCCGCGGTGTCGTTGTGGAAGTACGAGCAGTAGCAACCGCCCCAGACGCCGTTGTGCTTCTGCGCGAGCGCCAGCCACGCGGGAAAGGTCTCGGGGGTGAGCGGCTTGATCACGTGTGCGTCGGGCATGCGCCCATTCTCCGACTCGGGCCGCCGTAGCTCAATGGCCCGGATCGGCGCCGTCGTCGGTCGGGAGGCTGTGCCAGATGCCGAAGGCGACGGCTGCGGCTGCTTCTGCGTCTCCGGCTGCCAGCGATGCGATCAGCCGCTCGTGAAGGTCGACGGACGTGCGGCCGTCGTGAGTGAACCGCAGCCGTTCCGCTCGGCGCACCACGGGGTCGAAGTGGTCGATCACCGACTCGAGCGCGTGGTTGCCGAGCGCGGCGACCGGGATCCTGTGGAGTTCCTCGTCGGCGTCGAGGGCGGCATCCACGTCTGCCGCCGCGACCGCCGCGGCGAACCGGCGATTCGCCTCGCCCATCAGCGCCAATTCGTCGGCGCTGAGTTTTCCGGCCATCTGGCGCACGGCCAGTGAGTGCATCGAGGCGATGACGTCCCTCGCGTCACGAACCGCGTCCGCGTCGATCGCCGTGACGGTGGTCGATCGCCCTGGGACCGCCACGACCAGCCCGCTCGTGCCGAGACGCAGGAGGGCCTCGCGGATCGGGGTGCGGCTCACGCCGAGCCAGTCGGCCAGCTCGCCGTCTTTGAGCTGCTCGCCGGGCGCGAAGGTCCCGTCGACGATCGCGTCTCGCAGGCGCTTGTAGACATCGTTGCGGAGGAGCGAGCGGTCGAGACCGGTGGAACCGATGGGGATTGGCATGCAATATATTGCGCAGACGTTCGGTGGTCGCGCAAATCGTCGACAGGCCCTTGGAATATTAATCGGTATGCAATATGTTGCACATTGCAACCGCAAATCGCGGTACTGACAGGAAGGGGCATCATGAACACCACAGAACAGGAAATCAAGAACATCGTGCTCGTGCACGGAGCATTCGCCGACGGCTCGGGCTGGCGCGGCGTCTACGACGATCTGACGGCCCGCGGCTATCGCGTGACCGTCGTGCAGAACCCTCTCACCTCGCTCGAGGCCGATGTAGCCGCCACGACGCGGGTGCTCGACCAGCAGGACGGCCCGTCGATCCTCGTCGGTCACTCCTGGGGAGGCACGGTGATCACCGAGGCGGGTGTCCACGACCGCGTGGCGGGGCTCGTCTATGTAGCGGCACTCGCGCCAGACTCGGGCGAGACCACATCCCAGCAATACGAGGGCTTCGCCCCGACCCCGAACTTCATCATCGACATCGGCGACGACGGCTACGGGTTTCTCAACCGCGACACGTTCGCGATCGGCTTCGCGGCGGACGCCAGCGACGCCGACGCGGCATTCCTCCGCGACACGCAGGTGCCCATCAACATGTCGGTGTTCGGCGCCGAGGTCGCCCACGCCGCCTGGCGTGACAAGCCGAGTTGGGCGGTCATCGGCACCGACGACCAGGCGTTCGACCAGGCGATGCTGCAGCACATGGCGGCACGTGCCGGCGCGACGGTCACGACCGTCGCCGCCAGCCATGCCGTGTACGTGACGCAGCCGCGCGTCGTCGCCGACGTCATCGTCGCGGCCGCCGAGAACGCCCTCGTCGGCGCACCGAGCTGACCCGCGACTACTGCTGTGGCAGGGATTCGGCGGGCCGGCCGGGCTCGGGCTCTTCTTCACGCGCAGCGGCCGTTGCCTCCGCGCTCGCCGCATCCTCGACCGGCTCGTCCGCCTCGAGATATTGCGCCGAGATGCGGCGGTACGAGCGCGTGAAGAACGCGCCGACGGCGGCGAGCACCATGACGATGCCGGCGACGAGGAACACCAGCGCGATTCCCCTGGCCTCGCCCTCTCCCAGCAGCCATCCGAAGGTCGACCGCCCGGTGTCGGACTCCATGTAGGGGATGATCAGGAACTCCGCGATCGGCGCGATGAGGAACGCGGTGACGGGTGCCGCCGCCGACTCGAACGCCGCGGCGAAACCGAACACGCGGCCCTGGGTGCGGAACGGCACCACCTTCTGGATCACGGTCTGCTCCGAGGCCTCCACGGCGGGGATCAGCATCATGTAGAGCCAGATGCCACCCGCGTAGAGCCACCACCAGTCGCGGATCGTGAAGAGGGCGCCGAGCACCCCCATGGCCACGACGAGCAGCAGCATCGTTCGGATCGGGTTCTGCCCGAGACCGAACTTGGCGACCAGGAGTCCGCCGATGATGAAACCGGTCGACGTGACGCCCAGCACGATGCCCCACCACTCGACGGGGAACAGCTCGAGCCCGTACGGGTCCATCAGCGCCATGTACACGCCGCCTATCAGGTTGTTGAACGTCGAGAAGATGATCAGCGCGAAGAGGCCCGTGGCTGCACGCACCGCGGTGATGCTGCCGCGCAGGTCGATCAGAGGGCGCCTCTCGCCGTCGTGCTGCGGCTTCTCCTCGGGGATCCGCAGGAACAGCAGGTGGGCGAGCGCCGCCGCCGAGAGAGCGATGGCGATCACGAGGGTCCAGCCCATGCCGAGGAAGCCGATGGCCAGACCGCTGAACACGCTGGTCACCATGAAGGCCAGCCCCTGCACGGTGCCGACCAGCCCGTTCGCGTTCGCGTGCCTATCTACTGGGATGAGCAGGGTCACCGTGGTGGACAGGGCGATGTTGCGCATGTTCTCGATGACGGCTCCGAAGAGGATGACCCCGCTGAACAGCCAGAACATCGGTCCGCTGATGTCGAGCAGCGTCGACTCGGGAAACGCCTCGTACAGCCCGAGGCTGATGCTGAAGGCGACCAGCGTGACGGCACCGGCAAAGACCATCACGAGGTGCTTGCGGTGTCGGTCGACGATGGTGCCGAACGCCATCGAGCACACGGCGACGAGCAGCATGTAGGCGCCGCCGATGACGCCGGTTGCGAGCACCGAACGCGTCTCGAGGTACACCCAGAAGGTCAGGGCGAACCAGAGAAAGCTCGTCGTCACGTTAGCGACGGCGGTGTTCACGAGTACTTGCGCGAACGTGCGCGAACCGCCGGGCGGCGGCTGGTGGGCGACGGATGCCTCGGCGGGGGTCTCCTCGGTGGTGGCCATGCGGTCCTCTTCGATCGGCGTGCGCACCAGTATATGTAGACACCGTCAACATGTCGAGTGTTCGAGCGGTCGCTTTTTCGGCGCCTGTAGGCATCGCCCACCCGCAGGGGGTAGAACGGACTGCATGACGATGACCACGCAGACCGAGATCGAGCGTAAGTACGACGTCGACGAGAAGGCGGCCGTGCCCGACCTGAGCGAGATAGCACGGGTCGAACAGGCCGGAGAGGCGGAGCTCGAGGCACAGTACTTCGACACCGAAGGCGGCGATCTCGCCGCCCACCGCATCGTGCTTCGCCGGAGGCGCGGCGGCAGCGACGAGGGCTGGCACATCAAGGTCCCGGCAGACGAGGGGCGCACCGAGCTGCACTGGCCGGTCACCGACGCCGACGCTCCGCCCTCCGAGGTCGTCGATCGTGTCCGGTCACGCGTGCGGGGGAGAGAGCTCGGCGTGATCGCGACGCTGCGGACCCACCGAACCCTCACCCACCTGTTCACCGAAGCGGGGGAGCCGCTGCTCGAAGTGGCAGACGACACCGTCTCCGCGACCGACGCGACGACGGGCGTGCTGCGGCTGTGGCGCGAGTGGGAGGTCGAGCTGCTCGCCGGCGCTCCCGATTCGGAGCGGGAGCGCACCGAGCTGCTCGACGCGGTCGAGGAGAAGCTTCTCGCGGCCGGCGCTGTGCCCTCGGCGAGCAAGTCGAAGCTCGCGTCGGCGCTCGGCCGGACCGAGCTCGACGGCGGACGGTCCGATAGCGAACCGGTAGAGCTCGACAAGTCGACACCCGCCCAGGCGGTGCTGCTCGCGGCAGTCGCGGGGCTGGTCGACGACCTCGTGCGCATCGACCCGCTGGTCAGGGCGGACGAGCACGACTCCGTGCACCAGCTGCGCACACGCATCCGGCGCCTGCGCAGCCTGTTCGCCACCTACCGCACGGTCTTCGACCGGGAGGTCACCGATCCGCTGCGCGACCGGCTGCAGGAGGTCGGCACCGCGCTCGGCGAGGCTCGCGACGCTGAGGTGATGCGCGACAGGGCGCGCACCCTGCTCGACGACTACGAGCCGCTGTCCGACGGGCTGGACGAACGGCTGCGCGGGCCGCTGACCGAGCGGTACCGGGCCGCCCACGGGCGCGCGGTCTCCGTGCTCTCGGGCGACGGCTGGCTGGGGCTGCTCGACGAACTCGACGGGTTCGTGGCCCGCCCCGCGATCGCCTCGGGTTCGATGGAGCCGATCTCAGACGCCGTCCCGCCCGCTCTGCGCAAGGACCTGCGCCGCGTGCTGAAGCGGGCGAAGGCCGCGAACCGCGCCGACTCCGACGACGACCGCCTCCCGCTGCTGCACGAGGTCCGCAAGGCGGCGAAGCGGCTGCGCTACGCCGCCGAGGCGGTCAGCCAGGGCGACGCGGGGGTGTTCGGAAAGAAGACCCGCAAGCTCGCCGGCGCGGCGGAGGCGGTGCACGACCTTCTGGGCGAGCACCGCGACAGCGTGATGATGCAACGGCATCTGCGCGACACGGCGGGCAGGGGCGCGGCGGCCTTCGATCACGGAGTGCTCCACGAGGTGGAGCGCCACGGCGCGGCGTTGTGTCTCGTCGACTACGACGCCGCCCTGGCCGAGCTGCGGTCGCTCCGGTAGCGACGGTGGGTCGCCCTACGCTAAACCCATGACGTCCGAGCCATCCGCACGGGCAGAGCAAGGGAGCCGACGCCACCACGTTCGCGGTCGCTCTGGTCGAGCCGCTGTGCGGATGCCGCGAGGCGCCGCGGCTGCGGAGTAGGAGCTACTCCGCGCTGTAGGCGGCCGCGACGTCGAGGATCCAGGTCACGCCGAAGCTGTCGGTGAGCATGCCGAAGCCCGGGCTCCATGCGGATGCTGCGAGGGGTTCGACGATGGATGCGCCGACCGAGAGGCCGGCCCAGTATCCCTCCACCTCGTGGAGGGTCTCGCCGCGCACGGAGACGAAGAACGGCTGGTCGGTGACGGTGGTCCCGTTCTCGCGACGCGTCGAACCGGCGGAGGCCGCCGAACCGTCCGACTGCCCCGGAATGTCATAGGCCATGACCCGGAAGCCCTCGGCCGTCTCCACCTGGCCGAAGACGACGTTCTCGGCGCCGGGGACGCCGGCGGGCATGCCGAAATCGCCGTAGGTCGCGATGGCGACCTCGCCGCCGAAGACCGACTGGTAGAACTCCAGGGCCGCACGGGCGTCGCCGCGGAAGTTCAGGTGGGTGGTGGTGGTGATGCTCATATCTACTCCTTGTGAGAACGTCGTCGGGGCTTTTCCCGACAGAACAAGACTCATGGGCGTCTAGGACAGCATCAGTCCTAGACTCGAACTATTGTCGAGGGATGACGACCACCACCTCGCGATTGCTCAGCCTGCTGTCGCTGCTGCAGGCGCGCCGGGACTGGCCGGGCCCTGTGCTGGCCGAGAGGCTCGAGATCAGCCACCGCACGGTGCGTCGCGATGTCGACCGGCTCCGGGAGATGGGCTACAGCATCCGGGCCACGATGGGGCCCGACGGCGGATACCGCCTCGATGCGGGAGCCGAGCTTCCGCCGCTGTTGTTCGACGACGACCAGGTCATCGCCCTGGCGATCGCACTGCAGTCGGCCGCGTCGGCGGGCGCCGGCGTCGAGGAGGCCGCACTGCGCGCCCTCACCACGGTGCGGCAGGTCATGCCGTCCAGGCTGCGCCATCGTCTCGACGCCCTGCGGTTCTCGACCATTCCGGCCGGCCAGGGCGCATCCGTCGACCCGGCGACGCCGGAGGTGCTGATCGCGCTGTCGACTGCCGTCCGGGCCCGGGAGGTGCTCCGGTTCGAGTACGCGAGCCCGTCGGCCGTCGGGGGAAAGCCACGCCCGCCCCGCCGCGTCGAGCCGCACCGCCTCGTGACCTCCAATGGACGCTGGTATCTCGTCGCCTGGGACCTCGACAAAGACGACTGGCGCGTCTTCCGCGCCGACCGGGTCACGCCGCGAACCCCGACCGGACCCCGGTTCACGCCGCGCGAACTGCCCGGGGGGAGCGTGCGCGACTTCGTCTCGGCCCGCTTCAAGGGGTCAGGCAGGGCCGACGTGTGGCCGTGCGTCGGCACAGTCGTGCTGCACCTGCCGGCCGCCGCTGTGACACCGTTCGCGGGCGACGGAACGGTCGAGGAGCTCGGCCCCGACCGGTGCCGTTACGAGTCCGGATCGTGGTCGTGGACGGCGCTCGCCGCATCGCTCGGCAGGTTCGACGCGGAGATCGAGGTGGTGGGGCCGCCCGAGCTCTCCGAGGCGTTCGGCCGGCTGGCCGAGCGTTACGCGACGGCGGCCTCGAGTTAGACCAGCGACCGTTGCATGATCGCCGCCGACAGGGCGGCTACCGGTTCCGCGGGTGCGAGCGGGTTCGACAGCAGGGTGAAACGCACCTGGCCGAGGTCGGGCAGGTCGAAGCGCCTGCTCACCTTGACGAGGTCGTCGGGAATGAGCGTGTGCGGATACACCGCGACCCCGAGTCCGGCGCGCACCGCCGCGAGCACGCCGTTGACCTCGCGGGTGTTGCAGCCGATGCGCCAGGTGCGGCCGCCGGCCTCGAGGGCCTCGATCGCGAGCCGCCGGCTGATGCTCGGCGACTTGTACATGACCAGCGGCACCGGCTCGTCCGCTTCGAGCAGGGTCTTCTCCTGCGCCATCCACACCATCTCGTCGGTGCGCACCACAGTGCCGACGTCGGTCGACGCGGGGTCTGTGGCCTCGGGAAACTGCTTGATGAAGATGAGGTCGAGCTGCCCGGCCTTGAGGCGCCGGTGCAGAACGCCGCTCTGGTTGACCACGAGCTCGAGCGAGATGTGCGGGTACGACTGGCGGAAGTGCCTGAGGATGCGCGGAAGCTGTGTCGTGGCGAGATCGTCGGCGGCCCCGAACCGTAGGCGGCCGCGTGTGGCCGACCCGCTGAAGTAGCTCGAGGCCGAAGCGTGGGCGGCGAGGATCGTGCGCGCGAAGCCGGCCATGGCGTCGCCGTTGTCGGTCAGGCGCACCTCGCGGGTGTCGCGGGCGACGAGCTGGCGCCCGGCGGCGACCTCGAGCTTGCGGATCTGCTGGCTCACGGTCGGTTGGCTGAGCCCGAGTTGCGCCGCAGCGCCGGTGAAGCTGCGCGTCTCGGCCACGGCGAGGAAAGTCTGCAGCAGCACAGGGTCGAACATCGCGGCCTCTCATTCGAAAACGTAATACCAGTTATACCCGCAATTGACTATCCCGATCAGTGTCGCGCTGACTACCGTCGTAAGGGCCGCCACTCTCCGGCATACGCAACCGATCCAGGACATACGTGACCACCGCGACAAGCGCCGGCTACCCGCCGACAGAACCACTCACCCAGCTCACCTCCCCGCCTCCCTGGAAGCAGACCTTCGCCTCTCTCCAGGTGCGCAACTTCCGCATCTTCGCCGTCTCCAACCTGATCGCCATGACCGCGCTGTGGATGCAGCGCATCGCGCAAGACTGGCTCGTGCTCGAGCTCTCCGGCAGCGTCACGGCCGTCGGCATCACCGTGGCGCTGCAATTCGCCCCCATGCTCCTCTTCGGCCTCGTCGGAGGCGTGATCGTCGACCGCTATCCCAAGCGCACCCTGCTGATGCTCTGCCAGTCGGTCGCCGTGCTCACCAGCGCGGCCCTCGCCGCCCTCGTGCTCACCGAGAGGGTCGAGGTCTGGCACATCTACGTGGCCGCCCTCGTGCTCGGCTTCGTCACCGTCGTCGACAACCCCGCCCGGCAGTCGTTCACGGGCGAGATGGTCGGGCCCTTCCACCTGCGCAACGCCATCAGCGTCAACTCGTCGACCTTCCAGCTCGGCGCGCTCGTCGGCCCGGCCCTCAGCGGGGCCCTGCTCGTCGCCGTCGGCGCCGGCTGGTCGTTCGCCATCAACGCGCTCGCCTGCGCGTTCGTCGTCGTCAGCCTCGGACGACTGCGCACCAGCGAGCTGTTCCGCACCCCCTCGATGCCGCGCGCACGCGGCCAGCTGCGGGCGGGCATCCGCTATGTCTCGTCGAAGCCGGCCATCCTCTACACGATCATCATCATGGGCTTCCTCGCCGTGTTCGGCCAGAACCTGCCGGTGATCCTCTCGGCGTATGCGAAAGACGAGTTCGGCGTCGGCGCCGCCGGCTACGGCCTGTTCAACACGGTCGTCGCGGTCGGCGCGCTCGCCGGAGCGCTGCTGTCGACCCGGCGACGCGGGTTCAGCCTGCGCGCGATCGTCGTGACCGCACTCTGCTACTCGCTCGTGCAGACCGCGAGCGGGCTCATGCCGACCGAGGAGACCCTCGCCGTGGCGCTCGTCGCGGTCGGGCTGGCCTGGCTGCTGTTCATCACGGCGGCGAACTCGCTCGTGCAGCTGTCGTCGAACACGGGCGTGCGCGGCCGCGTGATGGCGCTCTACGTGCTCGTGCTGCTCGGCGGCCAGTCGATCGGCGGGCCTGCCATGGGTTTCGTCGTCGAACACCTCGGCGCGCCCGCGGGCATGCTCATCGCCGGCGGCGTGCCGTTCGTCGCGGTGAGCGTCATCGCCGTCGTGCTCGCCCGGCGCGGACTTCTGGCCAGGCACTAGCCGGCCGCCGCTCGGTGCTATCGTTCGGGCATGAACCGGGGCCGCGTCTACTTCGCAGCGCAGGCCCTGGCCGGAGCCGTCTGGTGGATCGCGGTGGCGCTGTCGCCCTTTGTGCGCGAGGCCACGCTCGGCGGCCTCGATCCCGTTGTCGTCGCGACGTTCGACGTGCCGCTGTTCGTCGTCGCCTCGGCCGCCGCCGCTGCGGGGGTCCGAGCGGCCGCGTGGGTCGCCACGGGCTGGACCATTCTCGTGGCGCTGGGCCTCGCGGCCTACGCGACGGTCACGACCGAGGCCGGGTGGGGCGTTCTCGCCATGGCCGCGGCGGCCGGCGGCTCCGTCGCAGCCCTCTGCCTCCTGCTGGTCGGACGGGTGCCGACGGCGTGGCTCGCCTCGGGGCCGTTCGCCTTCCGCCCCGCCATGCCGCGCAGCAACTCGGCGGCGCACCTCGCCTCCTCCCTCGGGCAGATCGTCGTTTTCTGGGGTTTCTTCCTCGTGGTCGTCCCGCTCGTCGTGGCGTTTCTCGAGCAGCGCTGGGCGGTCGCCCTGCCCACACCGTGGCCCGTCGGCATCGCCGTCGCCGGAATCACGCTGCTGGCGCTCGCCAGCGCGCTCGGGTTCTGGGCGGCGTTCTCGATGTCGGTGCTCGGCGACGGCACGCCGCTTCCCGCGGCCATGGCGAATCGGCTCGTCGTCGCGGGTCCCTACCGCCTGATCCGCAATCCGATGGCCGTCTCCGGCATCGCCCAGGGCGTAGCGGTGGGCCTGCTCATGTCGTCCTGGCTCGTGGTCGTGTACGCGCTGCTCGGCTCGTTGCTGTGGAACTACGCCATCAGGCCGCTCGAGGAGGCCGACCTCGACGAGCGGTTCGGCGACGAGTACCGCCGCTACCGCGACTCGGTGCGCTGCTGGATCCCCGGAGCCCCGAAGCCGCGAGCGGTTCCGGCAGCGGTCTGACGGGGTCTGATGGTGGAAAACCCGACACGATAACCGATCCGGCGTCGCGGCACCATGCCCGACGATCATCGGCCGTCGCCCGTACGATTGCGCCGTGACGAACACGACTACCAAGACCGCAGCGGTCATCTACAACCCGATCAAGGTCGACCTCGACGCCCTGCGCGCGGCGGTCGACACGGAGGCCGCGGCGGCCGGCTGGGGCGAGACGCTCTGGCTCGAGACCTCGGTCGACGACGTCGGGCAGGAGGTCACCCGCGAGGCGCTGGCCCAGAGTGTCGACCTCGTGGTCGCGGCGGGCGGCGACGGCACCGTGCGCGCCGTGCTCGAGGCCGTGCGCGGACACGATGTCGCGGTGGCGCTGCTCCCCTCCGGCACCGGCAACCTGCTCGCCCGCAATCTCAAGATGACACTCAACGACATGCCGGGCAGCGTGCGTCTCGCCTTCACCGGGGAGACTCGCGACATCGACCTCGGGATGATCCGGATCGAACGTGAAGACGGAACCCGCGACGAGCACGCCTTCGTCGTGATGGCCGGGCTCGGACTCGACGCGAAGATGATCGCCAACACCGACGAAGACCTGAAGGCGAAGGCCGGATGGGCCGCCTACGTCAAGGCGATCGCCGCGTCGCTGCGGGATCCCCACGAACTCCACCTCCGTTTCCGCCTCGACGACGGGCCCGCGCGACGCACCACGGTGCACACCCTGATCATCGGCAACTGCGGCTCGCTGCCCGCCAACATCCTCCTGATGCCCGACGCGGTCGTCGACGACGGCCTGTTCGACCTCATGATGACGCGACCGGGCGGACTGCTCGGCTGGATCCGCGTCTGGCTGAAGGTCGCCTGGACCAACGGGGTCGTCCGCCGCACGAAGGCCGGAAAGGCGCTCGCCGGCGAGCACAAGAACGACGGCGACCTGAGCTACGAGACCGGCACGAGCATCGTCGCGCGGCTGACGAGGCCGGAGGAGATCGAACTCGACGGCGACGGCTTCGGCAAGGCCGCGGCGTTCAAGGCGTGGATCGAACCGCGATCGATCAAAGTCATGATTCCCGCCACAGACGGATGACCCGCGCGGCGGGCGTTCTCCGCAAGCTCGCGTGGTGGGCTGCCGACTACGCCTACGCCGCGATCTGGCAGCTGCGCAGCTTCGCGAACCGAACCGATCCCGCCACCTTCCAGACGGGGGTGGGCACCCCGATCGTGGTGATCCCCGGCATCTGGGAGTCGTGGAAGTTCATGCAGCCGCTCATCACGAGCCTGCACGACCGTGGGCACCCGGTGCATGTCGTCCAGCTGCTGCGGCACAACGGCAGACCGGTCGTCGATGCCGCGGGCCACGTCGACGACTACCTCGAACAGCACGCGCTCGACGACGTCCTGCTCGTGGCGCACAGCAAGGGCGGGTTGATCGGCAAGTACGTGATGGTGAACGGGCGGTCGGCGCCCCGACTGCGCGGGATGGTCGCCGTAGCGGCGCCGTTCAACGGTTCGTTCTACGCACGGTTCATGGTGCTGCCCAGCCTGCGCATCTTCTCCCCCCGCAACATGGTGATCCGCGCGCTGACGCAGGATCTGCGGGCCAACTCGCGCATCGTCTCGGTGTTCGGGCAGTTCGACCCCCACATCCCGGGCGGCAGCAGACTCGACGGCGCGAAGAACGTGCGGCTCGACACCGGCGGTCACTTCCGGGTGCTGGCGCACCCCCGGGTCATAGCGGAGATCGCTCAGATGGCCGAGCGACCGTGACGAACTCGACGATCGCGGCGGCGGTGGCGGCCGGATCGGCGTGAACCACATTGTGCCGGTTTTTCGCGATGTGCACGACCGACCCGTCGTGCGTGCGCTCGCTGAGCGACTCGCACCACGCAGCATCCGCGATCGGGTCGTTCTGCCCACGGATGATGAGCACCGGATGCCGCACGTCCTCGATCGCGAGGTACGTCGGGTAGGCGAGCATCGCGCCGGTCTCGGTGAAGTACCAGCGCGGACCGCAGCGGAGGTAGTCGCGCACCACCATCAGCTGTGTCGCCGGCGGCTCGAGCGCGGAGTCGCGCAGTAGGACGAGCCCCTGCGCGACGAGAGAGCGCTTCTTCTCGTCGACGACCGGCCCGACCAGCACGACGTGCGTCACGGCGTCGGGGTCCTGGCGGGCCAGCTCGACGGCGAATTGGGCGCCCATGGAATGGCCGACGACCACCACCGGCCCGGCATCCCGGGTCTGCAGCTCGTGGCGGATCGCCGCGGCGTAGTCCTCGACGCTCATCCGGCGCGAGGGGCGGGGCGTCGAGCCGAACCCCGGCAGGTCGAAGTTGATGACCCGGCCGTGGCGCGACAGGTGCGCCTCGAGCCCTATGAACGCGCGGTGCGACAGGCCGATGCCGTGCAGGAGGAGGTAGGTCGGTGTCACTCTCCGTCGCCCGACCTGAAGCCCACCAGTTTGTGGGTGCCGTCACAGAACGGCTTGATCGCCGAGACGCCGCACCGGCACAGGGCGACGGTCTTGCGGCCGCTCGGCAGCACCTCGCCGTCGACCGACAGGATCTCGAAGTCTCCGCGCACGATCAGCGGGCCGTCGGTGTACGGGGTGATGGTGGCGCCGTCGCCGGCGATCTCGGCGCTCACGGGGTGCCCGAGCGTAGCGACGAACGATCGGCGGTCCACGAGTCGAGGATGTGCGCCCCGGCCCAGCCGTCGACGACGAGGCAGGCGGCGGCGCCGAAGAGGATATCGGGGAGCAGCGCGGGTTCGTCTTCGGCCAGTGCGCCGGCGAGATCATTGGCCGCGATCTGCTCGTGCACCGCATCCGCGGCGACGTGCTCGTCGAAGTAGGCGGTGACCCCGACGCCGTATCCGAGGCGCCGGAACCCGTTCGCGTACATCGCGTTCGGGATCGACGACGTCATCTCGAAGGCGGCGAGGTGCCCGACGATCGCGCCGAGGAGGCGTCGGTTCAGCCCGAACATCGACATGACGTTGAGCGAGGCGAGGGTGATGGCCGGCACCTCGTCGACGTAGCGCCCGTAGCGGCGGTCGAGCCCGAACTCCTCCATCGTCGTGGCGAAGATCTCCGAGTGCATCCGCGCCGGTCGCCCGCCGCCGTATTCGTCGGCCTGGATCTCGACCAGGGCGGCCTTCGCACGCCCGGTCAACCGGGGGATCGCCCACGAGTGCGGGTCGGCCTCGCGCAGTGTGTAGACCGAGCGTTGGATGAGGAACTCGCCCAGCTGCTCCCGCGTCGCCTTCTTCGCGATGTAGCGCGACAGGCTCGGGCCGGAGTCGGCGGAGGTGAGCTCCGACAGCGCCCGCGCCACGGCGACGCGCGTCGGCCGGGGCAGCGGCGGCACCGCGACCGTCGCCCGCAGCTCGTCCTCGAAGGCGCGCTCGAGCACACGTCGCGCGGCCACGAGCGCTGGATGCCACTCCCAGTCCGCCGATACGGCGGGGAAGGAGCCGTAGTGGAGGCCGTAGAGGATGAAGAGGCTGAGCTGCACGTCGTCGTCGCGGACGACCGACGACGCCGCAGCCACGGCCGCCTCCGCGACGGGGGAGAGGTCGAGGCCCTGTGCGGAGTCGTCAGGGCCCTGCGACAGGATCGCGGTCAACCGGGTGCTGAGGGGCCCGCGTGCCTCCATGGGGAACGCGGTCACGGCGAGGTCATGCTGGAGAACGCTCATGGATAAATTGTCCCAAGCCAGTTCAGACGCCGCAGAGCATTGAAAGTGAGACGCTTCTGTGCTGTGGCCGACGCAAGCGCTGAGGGGTTGTATCCGGCGAAGCGATGATCGATACTCGATGGCATGAGTCGTGGTCGGAGGAATGTCGCAGCCGTGCTGGTTGCCGCCGCCGCGGTGCTCTACGGGCTCTCCCCGCTCGACGTGATCCCCGAACTGCTCACCGGTCCGCTGGGTCTCACCGACGACCTCGCCGTCTGGCTCGGTTCCGCGGTCGCGGTGTGGAAGCTCCTCAGCGGTCGCGAACCGCGCTCCGGCGACGCCACCCCGCCGCCCTCGCCGACACGCTAGCCACAGCGCCCTAGGCAATATCCGTCGCTCGGATGACGGTGCGTGCGCCTGACGGGCGACTCGCTCAGCCGACGGAGTTTCTAACGTCGAAGTGCGACGATCGGCGAGCCACGCTCCCGGTCGTCAGCCACGACCACAGGAGCCCCATGATCAGCCTCACCCTTCGCGAGATCGCCACCATCGTGAACGGCCGCCTCGCGCCCACCGCACCGCGAGACGCCACGGTCGGCGGGTCGGTGGAGACGGACTCCCGTCTCGTCACTCCCGGTTCGATCTTCTTCGCGATGCCCGGCGGGGAGGCCGACGGGCACGACTACATCCCGCAGGCGATCGCCAACGGGGCAGCGCTCGTCATCGCCGCGCGGGCGGCAGACGCGGCGGTGCCCGTGATCGTCGTCGGCGACGGGGTCGCCGCGCTCGCCGACCTCGCCCGTGCGGTCGTCGCCCGGGTTCGTGCCCGCGGCACCCTGCGCGTGGTCGCCGTCACCGGTTCGAACGGCAAGACCACGACGAAGAACATGCTGCGTGCGATCCTCGGTGCCCAGGGCCGCACGGTCGCTCCCGAGGCATCCTTCAACAACCACGTCGGCGCACCCATCTCGATGCTGCGGGTCGACGAGTCCACCCGCTATCTCATCGTCGAGATGGGGGCCAGCCACACCGGCGAGATCGCCCACCTCGTGTCGATCGCCCGCCCCGACATCGGCATCGTGCTCGCCGTCGGCCGCGCGCACGTCGGCGAGTTCGGCGGAATCGACGTGATCGCACGGGCCAAGGCCGAGATGGTCGTCGAACTGCCGGAGACCGCCACAGCCATCCTCAACTCCGACGACCGCCGGGTCGCCGGCATGGCGGGGCAGACCGCAGCCGGCGTGCGCTGGTTCGGACGCGGCGAGGGCAGCGGGCTGCGCGCCTGGAACGTCGTCTCCACCCTCGCCGGCACCGCGTTCGACCTCGTGATCGACGGCCGCATCGTCGCGGTGCGGCTGCGGATCGTCGGGCAGCACCACGCCATGAACGCGCTCGCCGCGCTCTCGGCGGCGCAGGTGCTGGGCATCGACACCGACGAGGCGGTCGCCGCTCTCGAGGCCATGCCCAGGGCGGAGAGGTGGCGGATGGAACTGCTCAGGTCTCCGGCCGGTGCGGTGATCATCAACGACGCGTACAACGCGAGCCCCGAGTCGGCCTCGGCCGCTCTGCACGCCCTCGTCGCGGTGCGCCCCGCCGGGTCGCGCTCGGTCGCGGTTCTCGGCGAGATGACCGAGCTCGGGGCGAGCGCCGACGAGGAGCACGCCGCGATCGGCGCGCTGGTGAACCGGCTCGGCATCCACCGCCTCGTCGTCGTCGGCGAGCGGGCCAAGGGCATCCACAGCGCGGTCACCGCCACAGACGGCTGGGCGGGAACGGCCGACTTCGTGCCCACGGCAGACGCCGCCTTCGGGCTGCTCGAGGCCGAACTCGGCCCCGACGACGTCGTGCTGGTCAAGTCGTCGAAGTCGGCGAACCTACGCTTTCTCGGGGATCGGCTCGCCGGGATCGCCCAGTGAGCCCCGTCGCCCTGGCCGCGCGCCGGGCGCTCGCGACCCGTAGCGTCGACCACGCCGCGATCGCGCACAACGTGCGCACCCTGCTCGCCGCCAGCGGGCGCCCCGTCATGGCGGTGGTCAAGGCGAACGGCTTCGGCCACGGTGCCCGGGAGGTCGCCGCGACGGCGCTCGCCGCCGGTGCGACCTGGCTGGGCGTGGCGACCGTAGACGAGGCCGTCGACCTGCGCGCCGGCGGTTTCGCCTGCCCGGTGTTCGCCTGGCTGATCGACCCGTGGAGCGATCTGGAGTCGGCGATCACGCACGGCATCACGCTCTCCTGCTCCAATGTGGAGACCCTCGGCGCGATCGCCCAGACGGCCCGCCGCTCGGGACTCGTCGCACGCGTGCACCTCGAGCTCGACACGGGCATGGCCCGCGGCGGCGCGACCCCCGCCGCCTGGCCGGGCCTGTGTCTGGCCGCGCGTGACGCCGAGCAGGCGGGCTCCGTCACAGTCGACGGAGTCTGGTCGCACCTCGCTCTCGCCAGCGTGCCCGGCGCGCACAGCGTGGCGCATCCGCTGTCCGTGCTCCGCGCCGGCGCCGCGGTCGCGACGGCCGCCGGGCTCAGCCCCGCGCACGTGCACATCGCGAACTCGGCCGGGGCGCTCGCCCACCCCGACACCGCACTGACCATGGTGCGCGCCGGAGCGGCCGTGTACGGCATCGAGACCGTCGACGGCGAGACGCACGGGCTGCGCCCGGCCCTGCGGGTGACCTCGCGGGTCACCCAGCTGCGCGACGTGGCCGCCGGAACCGGCGTGGGCTACCACCACTCCTACCGGGTCGCGGCGACGTCACGGCTCGCGCTGGTGCCCATCGGCTACGGCGACGGCGTGCCGCGCGCCCTCAGCCGGAGCGGACGCGTGGTGATCGACGGGCGATCGTTCCCGATCCGCGGCGCCATCTCGATGGACCAGCTCATGGTCGAGGTCGACGCCGGGGTGCGGCTCGGCGACGAGGTCGTGTTGATCGGCGCGAACCCGGGGGAGCCGACCGTGACCGAGTGGGCGACGCTGGCCGGCACGATCCCGCACGAGGTGCTCACCGGCTTCGGCTCCCGTGTGGCCCTCGACCACCTCAGGGCATGAACCCTGCTCGCCGAACGACCGTGTCGGCCGAACGTCGGGCGCGCCAGCCGGCGACCGGGCGCTCGACGAACAGCCAGCTGAGGGCGGCCGCCGCCACCGTGAGCGGCAGCGCGACGAGACCGCCGAGCCACGGTGCGTCGAGCGGCTCGAATGCGGCCCGCAGCCACAGTGTCAGCGGGTAGTTCCACAGGTACGCCGCGTACGACACGGTGCCCAGCAGGACGAGGGGGCGCAGCCATGCCGGCACGACGGGCCACGACGACCACCGCAGCATGAGCGCCGCCGCGAGAACCGCGACGAGCGGGCCGACGACGAGGTAGGTCCAGACGTGGCCGCGCACCGGCAGCACGCTCAGCGCGACGAGCCCCACGAGGGCGACCGGGGTGACCCACGCGCCGACGTGTATGGTTCCGCGCCAGTACCGGGAGGCGGCGCCGATGACGAAGCACACCACCCACGACGTGGGCAGCGCGTAGGCGAGATCGGGGTGCGGGTCGAGCCAGACGAGGCTCGCGACGCACACACCGATGCCCGCCACTGCCGCCAGGGCGACGGCCCACGCGGTGCGGCCGCGCCGGGCCGCGAAGAGGAGGAGTGCCGGCCAGAGCAGGTAGAACTGCTCCTCGGTGGCGAGGGTCCACAGATGGAAGATGGCGTCGCTGCCGCCCGCGAACGGCAGGTTGGCGGTCCAGGTGAGCGCGACCGCGACGCTGCGCGGCAGCAGTTCGACGTCGTCCAGCGGGTCGAAGACCAGGGTCACCGCGGCGAAGGCGGCGACGAGAACCAGCAGCGCCGGCACGAGGCGCAGGGCGCGGTTGGCGTAGAACCGCCGCAGTCGCACCGTGCCCGAGCGCTCGAACTCGTCGACGAGGAGCCCGGTGATGAGGTGCCCGCTGAGCGAGAAGAACATGACGACGCCGACCACGCCCGCGCCGGCGAACTGCTCGGGCAGAGCGTGCCGCAGCAGCACCAGCCCGACCGCGACGCCGCGGAGGAGGTCGATGCCCTGAATCCGTGCGCCGACCCGTCCGCCGTTCCGTGCGCCGCTCACCGGTGGGAGGCGAGCACGTCGTCGATGAGCGTGTTGACGAGCTCGACGTACGAGACTCCCACCGCGGCGAACATGCGCGGCACCTGTGACAGGTCGGTCATGCCCGGCATCGTGTTGACCTCGTTGAGCACTATGCCGTTCGCGGTCACGAAGAAGTCCACGCGCGCCACCCCGGCGCACCCGACCGCGTCGTAGACCGCGACGGCGGCGCGCTCCAGCTGGGTGACGGTCTCGGGCGGCAGCGCCGCCGGCACGCGGAAGTCCGCGCTGCCGTCGTACTTGGTCTCCAGGTCGAACAGGCCGTCGCGCACCACGATCTCGAGCGGCGCGCCGACGCGGCGCGTTCCGTCCGCCCGGCCGAGCACGGCGATGTCGATCTCCCGTCCGACGAGTAGCTGCTCGACCAGGACCCGGTCGTCGAAACGCAGGGCCTCGTCGATGGCCGACTTCAGCAGCGCTGGATCGTCGACGAGGGAGACGCCGAAGCTGGAGCCGGATGCGACGGGCTTGACGACGACGGGCGTCGCCATCGTCGTCGTCGTGCGGCCGCGCTCGAGCAGTTCGCCGCGGGCGGTGGCCACGCCGACCGCGGCGGCGACCAGCTTCGTCGTCCACTTGTCCATTGCGACGGCTCCCGCCCTGACGCCCGACCCGACGTAGGGGACCCCGGCGAGCTCGAGCAGGGCGGCGATCGTGCCGTCCTCGCCGCGCGGGCCGTGCAGAACCGGGAACGCCGCGCTGCACGACTGCAGCACGTCGATCGCCTGCCCGAACGTACGCGGTTCGCCGTTCTCGCTCCAGTGCCCGTCGCGCCCGATGGTCAGGTCGACGACGTCGAAGCGCAACGCGTCGACTGCCCTGCGCACGGATGCCGCAGACGCGAGGGACACGTCGTGCTCCGAACTCTCGCCGCCTCCGACGACGGCGATCCGTGGGCGGGTGTGAGACGGTGATGCGGACGATTCCATTGCATCCACGCTAGGCAGATGTCGAGCCGCCCTCGTCATCCTGCCGGGTGACAACCGCCGACCGGAGGATGAGATTCGGGCGTCGGCTTCGCTGTTACGGTCGTTAACCGTGACCCCGACCCCGACTCCGACGCGTTCGCCGCGCCCATCCGAGACCGCCCGCCGTGCCCGCATCGGCGTCGCGGTGCTGTTTTTCACGAACGGCGCGATCTTCGCCAACCTGCTGCCGCGCTACCCGGAGGTCATGCAGAACCTCGACGTCAGCAACGCCGCATTCGGCCTGGCCGTCGCCGCGTTCCCCCTCGGCGCGCTGCTCGCCGGGCTCAGCGCCGGCACGCTCGTGCGTCGCTTCCGTTCCTCCCGCGTCGCCGTGGTCGCCACCTTCCTCACCGCGGTCGGCATCCTGGTCGCCGGCGCCGGCCAGTCGTGGGCGGTGCTCGCCGCCGGCCTGTTCGTCGCCGGCGCCATGGACTCGATCACCGACGTGGCGCAGAACTCGCACGGGCTGCGGGTGCAACGGCTCTACGGGCGCTCCATCCTCAACTCCTTCCATGCCATCTGGAGCATCGGCGCGGTGGTCGGCGGCCTGCTGGGCGCGGGTGCCGCCCAGCTCGGCATCCCGATCACGCTGCACCTGCTGGGGTCGCTCGTGCTCTTCACCGTTCTCGCCGCGGTGTCCTACCGGTTGCTCCTCCCGGGCGCCGAACCGGCGGAGGTAGAGGCGGCGCCCGTCGAGGCGCCCGCATCCCGTCGCGCGGGGTTCGCGACGTCGCTCGCCAAGTACGGGGTGCTCGCCGCCCTCGTCATCATCGCCTCGGCCGGGGCGATCGTCGAGGACTCGGGGGCGTCGTGGGCAGCCATCTACCTCTCCGGCTCGCTGGGGGCGTCCGCCTTCCTCGCCGGCACCGGCTTCGTCGCACTGCAGGGCATGCAGTTCGTCGGTCGCATCTTCGGCGACGGGCTCGTCGACCGCTTCGGCCAGCGCGCGGTGGCGCGCACCGGCGGTGTGGTCGTCTTCGTCGGCATGGGCGTCGCGCTGGCCTTCCCCTCGATGGCGGGCACGATCGTCGGATTCGGGCTCGCAGGCCTGGGCGTCTCGACCCTCATCCCCGCCGCGATGCAGGCTGCCGACGAGCTGCCCGGCTTCCGCGCCGGCACCGGTCTCACGATCGTGAGCTGGCTCCTGCGGGTGGGATTCCTCGTGTCGCCGCCGATCGTCGGTGCGATCGCCGACAGCTCGGCGCTGCGTTTCGGCCTGCTGATCGTGCCCGTCGCGGGGCTGCTCGTGGTCGTCTTCGCGGGTGTGTTGGCGGGCCGCAGGGCGCCGGCCTCCGGCGAGCAGGAATGTGCGGATGACCCGGAGCTGCACAGCGCCATCGCTCGTTAGCGCGCGCTGGTAGTTTGACTATTAGTAGTGCTACTATCAGTTCGTGAAGATCTCCGAAGCCGCGCGAGACGGCGGCGTTACCGTCTCGACGTTCAAGTACTACCTGCGTGAGGGGCTCGTGCCGGAGGGCACGCGCCTGTCGGGCAACCAGACCGCCTACGCCGACGAGCACGTGCAGCGGGTTCGGCTCGTGCGGGCCCTGCTCGAGACCGGCGGGCTGTCGATCGAGCAGGCAAAGGCCGTCGTGTCGACGATCGACTCCCCGGACGACTCGCTCGCGGTGACCTTCGAAGCGGCGCAGCACTCCCTCGCGGGCACTGGCTCGACGACGCCGCCGTCGAGCGGGTCGCTGGCGCGCGTGGAGGCGCTCGCCGCGGCGCAGCGGTGGAAGTCGGTCGGCGCAAACCCCGGCACCGATGTCGCCGCGCGAGTGCTCGACGGCCTGGCCGCCATCGGCTTCGACCCCTCCGACGAATATCTGACGGCCTACGCCTCCGCAGCCACCACCGTCGCCCGCGCCGACCTCGCCGCCCTCACGACGCGCAGCCGACCCGACCTCGTCGCCGAGCTCATGGTGGTCGGCACGGTGCTCGGCGACTCGCTTCTCGCCGGACTGCGTCGCCTCGCCCACGAGAGCGTGACGAGCGAATTCTTCCCAGAACCCGCGCCAGAGCCCGAACCCATGACAGAGCCCGAACCCATCACAGGGCCCGAACCAATCACAAAGACGGACCCATCATGAGCAGCAACCACGTTGTACTCGGGGCGACCGGCGTCGTCGGCCGCGAGACGGTGAACGCCCTGACCGCAGCGGGCCTCCCGGTGACGGGGGTCTCTCGCTCGACCGCCGACCTGCGCGACTCCGCGGCGGTCGCCGAGGTGCTCGACGGCGCCTCGGTCGCCTACCTCACGGTGGGCCTGCCGTACGCGCTGAAGACCTGGCAGGCCGACTGGCCGCGGGTGGTGCGCGCCACGATCGACGGATGCCTCGCAGGCGGCACGCACCTCGTCTATTTCGACAACGTCTATGCCTACGGGGCATCCGAGGGCCCGATGACCGAGTCGACGCCGGTTGGTCCGAGCAGCAGGAAGGGTGAGCTGCGCGCCTCGCTGCTCACCATGCTCGACGAGGCCCGCGACCGCGGACTCGAGGTCACCGTCGGCCGCAGCGCAGACTTCTACGGCCCCGGCGCGGGGACGAGCGTGTTCAACTCCTTCGCGATCGACAGGATCAGGGCGGGCAAGAAGCCCACCTGGCTCTTCGACGCCCATCTGCCGCACTCGATGACCTACACGCCCGACATCGGCCGCGCGCTCGCCGTTCTCGGAACCGAGATCGACGCGCGAGGGGGCGTGTGGCACCTGCCCACCGCGCCCGCGCTTACCGGCGCCGAGTACCTCGAACTGGCCGGCGCACAGAAGTACGCGGTGATGAGCGCCACCACGATGCGCATCGGCGCGCTGTTCAACGGTGCGGCGCGGGAGGCACTCGAGATGGCGTACCAGAACACGGCACCGTACATCTTCGACTCGTCGGCCTTCGAACGGGAGTTCGGCGTCGGGCCCACCCCGTATGCAGAGGGCATCGCCGCGACGTTGGTGCACGGGTCATCCGCCCCCACGCCCCGCTGACCCTGCTGTCCTGACCGCTGCCCCCACCGATCTGCGCCGTTTGGGGCAGGAACACGCGCGAGGTGCCCCAAACGGCGCAATCCGTGGCTATGCGGTGCCGGTGCCGGTTCCCGTATCAGGGCCCGCACCCGCACGCGGCCGCGGCCCGCCCAGCCGGTAGAACAGGAACGGGATGGCAGACAGCAGGCAGCTCACGGCCGGAACCAGTGTGATCGCCGCGAACACCGTGTTCTGCATGACCGGGGTTATCTCCACCCCGTTCTCATACCCGGCGAGCACGATGAACAGTCCGAAGACGAGTACGGCCAGCGCGTTCATGATCTTCGAGACGAAGGTCAGCGTCGCGAACGAGATGCCGTCGTTGCGCACGCCCAGCCGGCGCTCGACGTCGTCGACCGAGTCGGCGATCATCGTGGCCTGCACGACGAGGAAGATGCCGAGGGTGAGCCCGGTCAGGAAGATGAACACGAGGATGACCGCGAGGTTCTCGAACCCGGCGACGTACATGCCGAGGTACAGCGCCGCGCCCACGAGCGAGCTCGCGATGACGAGCGTGCGGCCCGAGATGCGGCTGAGCAGCAGGGGAGTGGTGAACGACGCGATCACCATGCCGACGATGATCGCGGCGCCCACGAGCGTGAAGGTGCCCTCGTCGCCGTAGGCGATGACGACGAACACGGCGCCGCCCGCCTGGACGAGAAAGCGGCCGAAGCCGAGCACCGAGCCGAGCAGCACCATGAGCAGCGGGGTGTTGCGCACGAGAGTGGTCACGAGCTGCCGCACCGAGAGCCCGGTGCTCGCCGCCGTGGTGCGCCGCTCGCGTGTGTTGAAGAAGGCGAGCAGGAACAGCGCCATGCCGGCGAGCGAGGTGAGGAAGACGGCGAGCGACCAGCCCCGCCCGGTCGTCTCGGGGCCGAAGCTGAGCAGGCGGGCGAGCCACGGCATGCCCAGGGTCGAGAGTCCGAGGGCGATCGCGCCGTACGCGCGCACCTTTCCGATCACCCGGGTGCGGGCGACGGGGTCGGCGAAGGCCGAGCCGATGAGGCCCCAGAATGGCACGTCGCACACCGTGTAGGCGAGCCCCCACAGCACGTAGCAGACGCCGAAGTACAGCAGCTTGAGCGGTTCGCTCGTGTCGGGCACCGAGAACAGCAGCCCCGACAGAACCGCGACCGGCAGCGCGGAGAAGAGGATGTACGGCCGCAGCTTGCCCCACCGCGTGCGCGTCATGTCGATGATGGTGCCCATCACCGGGTCGAGTATCGCGTCGCCGATCTTCGCCGCCGTGATGATCACCGTCACCACGCCGATGCCCGCCGTGCTGATGCCCGCGTACTGCAGCAGGTAGACCAGCATGAACGTGGACACCGTCGTGAGCACGAAGTTCTGCCCGAAACCCGCGGTGATCACCGCGATGCTCTGCTTTCTCGTCGGCACTTCGGTGGCGGTCGCCGTCGACATCGCTCAGCCCTCCAGCAGGATGGTCATGATCTGGAACGGCCCGAACTCGAGCCGGCCGAGGTCGGCCTCGCCTGTCGGCCGCTCGAGCAGGTCGGTGAGCCGCGCCGTTCTGTGCGGCAGGTCCACCCGCAGCGCGGTGGTCGTGGCGCGGCCGAGGCTCTCGTACAGACGCAGCACCACGCCGTCGCCGTGCTCCGCCCGCTTGACGGTCTCGATGACGATGCCCGGGTCGTCGACGCTCGCCACCGAGTCGAACCGCGCTCCGTCGGCGACGAGCAGCGGGTTGTTCAGGCGGTAGCCCTCGCGCACGACCTTGGCGAGGTCGCCGGTCTCGAACGGGCAGAAGGCGTAGGTGAAGCGGTGGATGCCTCGGTCGGCCGTCTTATCGGGAAAGGTCGGTGCGCGCAGCAGGTTGAGGCTGAGCAGGCCGTTCTTCGCCCTGTGCCCGTACTTGCCGTCGTTGAGCAGCGCGAAGCCGCCCTGCCCGTTCTCGGTCGCGATCCACTTGTGGGCGCACACCTCGAACTGCGCCTTCTCCACGGCGTCGCGCTCGGTCGTCGGCCGCGCGATGTGGCCGAACTGGATCTCGCAGAGCGCGGTGTCGCCGTAGCGTTCCGGTCGGAACTCGGCACGGAGCATCCGGTGCCGCTCTTTCCAGTCGACCTCGGTGTCGAACCGCACCACGTCGCTGCCCGCCTCGAGGATCACGCGCTGCACCACCGTCACCGTGCGCGCGCGGAAGACCTGCCGACGCACGACCGTCGAGCCGTCGACCTCGCTCGACGACTCCGTGAGCCGCAGGGTGCGCGGTGTCTTGGTGGTGTAGCCGGGGTCGATGTCCCAGGCGTTGAACGGCCACACGTACGGGTCCTTGTGCACGACGAGCCGGTTGAGGCCGGCACCCGCGTGCTCGACGCCGGCGCGGTCGAGGCAGGAGACGATCTCGCCCGACGCCCCGAACCGCAGTGTGAGCTCGCCGTTGCCGAGGGAGTCGTCGGTGTACGTGAGCGCGGGGTCGTGCGCAGCGGGCGTCAGGGCGGCCGCGGCGTACGGCGGCACCGCGACGTCGAACCAGCCGTCGCCGACCTTCACGCTCTCCCGGCGGGGGAAGCCGGTGAGGTTGATCGCGCCGGGCGCGTCGCCGACTCCGGGCAGCCGGGCGACGAGCTCGCCCGCGTAGCCGTCGAGCGCGGTCTCCACGCGTTCGTACGTCTCGATGGCCTCGCGATTGACGCGGGCGATGGATGACCCGGGGATGATGTCGTGGAACTGGTTCAGCAGCACGTCCCGCCAGTGCTGCTCGAGCACCGGCCTGCTGTCGTCGCCGACGATCACGGCCAGTGCCTCCGCCTCGTGCAGCTTGCGCTCGACCAGCCGGTTGTGGCGCTTGATCTGCGCCTGCGTCGTGTACGTGCCCTGATGGGTCTCGAGGTAGAGCTCGCCCGTGTGGGTGTGCTCGATCTCGCGTTTCTCAAGCTCGCGGAAGAACGCGCTCGCCGTGGAGTGCTCGACGCGGGGCAGCCCGCGCAGGTCGCGCTCGCGCTCGGTCACCTCGTGGTGGATCTCGCCGGGGCCGCCGCCGCCGTCGCCCGAGCCGTAGACGAGCAGCGCGGTGCCCAGGTCGCGTTCCGGGTAGTTCTCGACCCCGGTGAGCAGTCCGTCGGCGGCCCCGCGGCTGTTGTAGTCGCCCTCGGGCGGCATGTGCACGAGCACGGTGGAGCCGTCGATGCCCTGCCAGGTGAAGGTGCGGTGGGGGAAGTCGTTGACCTTGTTCCACGCGAGCTTGATCGTCTGGAACCAGTCCATGCCGGTGCCGCGCAGGATCTGCGGAAGATTGCCGTTGTAGCCGAACGTGTCGGGCAGCCAGCAGAGACGAAGCTGGTCGTCGGTGAGCTCGAACTCCTGCTGCAGGAACCGTCGGCCGACGAGCGCCTGCCGCACGAGCGATTCGCCCGAGGGCAGGTTGGTGTCGGGTTCCACCCAGAACGAGCCCTGCAGCTCCATGCGGCCGCCGGCGACGGCCTGCTTCATGCGGGCGTAGAGGGCCGGATGACGCTGCTTCATCCAGTGCATCTGTTGCGGCTGGCTCGTTCCGTAGACGTAGTCGGGCCGGCGGTCGAGCGTGTTGAGCGCTCGCACGTAGGTGCGTGCCGCCTTACGCCGCGTCTCACGCAACGGCCAGAGCCACGCCATGTCGAGGTGCCCGTGGCCGACGGCGCTGTAGACGAAGTCGCTCTCCGACGTGGCGCTCAGCGAATCGGCGAGTGCGGCCCGCGCGCCGGTGACGTCGCCCGCGGAGAACCGGGCGTAGCAGTCGCCGAGGGCGAGCCGCAGGTCGCCCTCGAGCTGGGCGTCGTCGGTGGCGCCGGCCAGCACGACGAGCGTCAGATAGTCGTAGTAGAGCGCGTAGACCTCTTCGTCGCGGGTCGCCACATAGGCCCCGTGGAAGGCCGGCCGGCCGAACTCGTAGAGGATGAAGCCGTTGTAGGTGACGTCGGCATAGAACTCCACGGCGCCGGTCGAGGTGTCGACCCGCACCGGCCGGTACTTTCCGCCGCTGTGCGGCAGGTCGCCCTGCTGGAACACCGTGCTCACCGAGTCGACGATCTCGCCCTCGGGGGAGTGCACGAGCCCCTCGCCGCGGATGCCGAGCATCACGACCGGGTCGCTGACGCCGGCTGGAATCTCGCCGGATACGCGCAGCCAGGCGCAGTCGAATGTCCTACCCCAGCCGGTGCCCGCGCTCAAGGGCGCGAACGCGTCGCGGTCGAGTTCGTCGAACGGGATCGGCTCGGCCGACCGCACGATCTCGGCATGCAACGAGGCGACGGGCGTGAAGACGGCGTGACGGATCCGCATGAGGTGGCGGTACTCGGTCGGCTGCTGCACCGAGAGGCCGAACAGCCAGGACGCGAACCCGGCCATGTGAGCCCTTTCTCTGTGCCTGGCCGCCACGCTCCCACACTCTCAGGACTTTGCCAAGTACCACTGCGAGGGTGGTACAGACCTGTGCCGGACAATCCGTGCCCGTCCCCCTCCTATGACCTCTCCACTTCCCTCGTACCGCGCGCTCCGAGCGGCACCGCTCTCCCTGCACGCGGGTCTCACGTCCCGGGCACTCGGGCTCGTCGCATCCGCCGCCGCCCTGGCGATCTGCGCCGCGAGCGTGCTCGCCGTCCCGCCCGCCGCGGTCGCCGACCCCAACCGCCTCAAGGAGTACGTGGCCGCGAACGCCCAGTCGGTCTCCGTGCCGCTCGACGCTGTGCACGCCGCCGACGCCCCACGCGACGGCTTCACCGCCGAATCGGGCTACGCGCGGCTCGCCGCCGGCGGCACCAACCACGACTGGGCGAAGCTCGTGATGCTCTACGCCGGTTTCCCGATGTCGGACTCGAACGTCGCGGTGTTCACCCGGTGGATGCGTCAGGAGAACGGCACCGACGACTGGTGGAACCGCAACAACCCGCTGAACAACGGCTGGGGATCCGGGGGCGGCAGCGGCCTGGGGAGCTACGCGAATCTCGACCTGGCCGCTCAGAACGCGGCCAAGGCGCTGCACGGCAACCCGGGCTATGCCGCGATCGTCGCCGGCTTCGCGGCATCCGCCCCCACCGCGCAGATCGAACAGGCCATCTGGGCCTCGCCCTGGGCGACAGCCATTACGCCAACGGCGCGCACTGGTCGCAGGCGCCGGTGCCCGTCGTGAAGTCGCCCGGCGGCACCTGGTAGCTACTCCGGTTCGACGAACTCGCTGATGGTGAACTCCGCACCCTGCGGGTCGCGGATGTCGGCGAGCAGTGCCCACACCTGGTCTTCGGTGCCGAGCACCGTCGCGCCGAGGCTCTCCGCCAGCTCCATGCTGGCGGCGCGGTTCGCCACGCTGAACTTCACCCGCCATCGCGGCCTCTCGTCGCCCGCCGTGGGCTCGACCGCGCCGATGACGTTCTCGAAGCCGTCGGGGGCCACCGCCTGCCGCTCGTAGATGTCGGGGTCGGCCGTCGCGGCGAGGTGGGCGCCGTAGCCGGCGACGCTGATCATCGCCTCGACCGTCGGCCCGAGATCGAGGTAGTCCCACCCGAACACCGACGTGTAGAACGCCTTGCCGGCCGTCGGGTCGGGGGTGCGCAGGTCGCTGAAGTTCCAGGAGGCGGGGCCGTTGACGGCCTGCGCTCCCGAGAACGATCCCGCCTTCCAGAGCTCGAACCGTGCGCCCTGCGGGTCGGCGCACGGCGCGCTGGTGCCGCTGTCGCCCGCCGCTAGCGGGGGCCCGAGCGCGGTGCCGCCCGCCGCGACCACCCGCGCCACGGTGGCGTCGATGTCGTCCGTCGAGATGTACGTGGTCCATTCTGCGGGGCCGTCGCCGCGCGCGACGGCGGCGGCGTCCTGCCCGTCGAGGCGGCCCATCAGGTAGACGTCGTCGCCCGGGGGCGAGACGTTCTCGAACGTCCAGCCGAACAGCCCGCCGTAGAACCGGCGCGCCGCCTCGGGATCCGGCTGGGCCGTGTCGATCCAGCAGGTGACTCCCGGGGGATACGTGCGCTCCATGTGCTGCTTCCCTTCTGCTCGATTGTGCACAGGATAGCGATCCGGCCACCGCGGGTGACAGGGGCTTTAGAGTGGGCGCATGGCCCTCTTGCACCAGGCAGAAATCCGACCGTCGAAGCTCGAACTCGTGGAGGCGTGGGCGCCCAGCCAGCCGTGGTTCGTGGGTGCGGCCGGCACGGGATTCGCGGCGCGCGCCGCCTACCGGCTTGACGACCCCGAGGGTGAGGTCGGAATCGAGACGGTGCTGCTGCGACAGTCGGATGGCGCGGTCGTGCAGATACCGCTCACGTACCGCGGCGCCCCGCTCGAGGGCGCCGAAGCGTGGCTGATCACCACGATGCAGCACTCGGTGCTCGGCGACCGCTGGGTGTACGACGGCGCAGGCGACCCCGCCTATCTCGCAGCGACCGCGACCGCGGCACTCACCGGGGGCGTGCAGGCCGAGCTGGTCGTGCAGATCGACGGCGAGACCGTGCGCCGCGAACCCACGGCGCGCGTCTCCGGCAGCGGCGCGCAGACGACGTCGGTCGCGCCTCCCGCCGTGGCCGACGTGTCGACCCGGCACGAGCGCGGCATCACCACGGCCACGGCCGGCGGGCTGAGCGTGACGATCACGCGCTACCCCGGAGTGGTCGAGCTCGGCGAAACGGGTGACGCGTCGATCTCGGGAACCTGGGCAGAGCAGACCGAGGCGCTGCGCCTCGTCGTCGTCTCCGTCGCCTGACCCTTTTCGTTGTCGGCGCCATCCCCTAGCCTCGGGCCATGCAGATCATCCTGATTCCCGGTTTCTGGCTCGACGGCGCCTCGTGGAACGACGTGGCGAAGCCCTTGGCGGATGCCGGACACGACGTTCGCGCCCTCACCCTGCCCGGTCTCGAGTCCGTTGATGCCGACCGCACCGACATCGGCCTGAGCGACCACGTCGCCGCCGTGGTCTCGGCGGTCGACGCGTCACCCGACCCGGTCGTCCTCGTCGGTCACAGCGGAGGCGGCGCGATCGCGCACGCCGTGGCCGACGCCCGGCCCGACTCCGTGGCCCGCGTCGTCTACGTCGACAGCGGACCGCTCGGGGCGGGCGACTCGATCAACGACGAGCTGCCGGTCGTCGACGGCGAGATCCCGCTGCCCGACTGGTCGGTGTTCGACGACGGCGACCTCGTCGACCTCGACGAGGCGCTGCGCGAGCGGTTCCGCTCGATCGCCATCCCGGAGCCCGCGCGGGTCGCGAGTGACAAGCAGGTCCTCGGCGACCCGCGGCGCTACGACGTGCCGGCGACGGTGATCTGCTGCGAGTTCACGACCGACGCGTTGCGGGAGTGGATGGCGGCCGGCAGCCCGTACTTCGCCGAGCTCGCCAGGCTCACCGACTACGAGCTCGTCGACCTGCCCACGGGACACTGGCCGCAGCTCACCCGCCCTCGCGAGCTCGCCGCCGCGATCCTCGCCGCGGTCGACCGCACCTGATCGCGTGGGACGTCAGTTCTCGACGGCGTACAGCAGGTGGACGGTGCCGTCGGTGAAGCGGTGCTGGTCGACGAGCTCCAGCTCGAGGTGCAGCCCGTCGGGCAGCAGTCGTGTGCCGCCGCCCACCACCACCGGCACGATGTAGACGCGCAGCAGGTCGACGAGGCCCGCGGCCAGCGCCTGACCGGCGAGCTCGGCGCCGCCGACCGAGAGGTCGCGGTGCGCCGCCTCCTTGAGCGCGCGCACCGCCTCGGGATCGAAGTCCCGCTCGAGCCGGGTGCGATCGGCCGTCACCGTGTCGAGCGACCGGGAGTACACGACCTTGTCGATCCGCCGCCAGATGCGGGCGTAGTCGGCCATGATCGCTGCCTCGGCTCCCTCGGCTGGTCCGCCCTCGCCACTCGGCACGTCGTCGACCGGTGCCGTGTCCCAGTAGGTCATGACGTCGTACACGCGCCGCCCGAGCAGATAGGTGCCGATCTCCCGCTCGCGGTCGTTGACGAAGGCGTGCACCTCGGCGTCGGGAGCCGTGAAGTCGAACGCGCCCTGCGCGTCGTTGATGTAGCCGTCGAGGGACGCGGTCGCCGAGTAGATCAGCCGTGCCATCCGTTGCTCCGTCCTGTCGGTCCGGGGCAATCGTAGGGCCGCTCGCCCGCCGCCCGGAACCCCGCCGCCGCCCCTCTGCCAAATGAAGGAGAACCGGGCGTCGAGTCACACGTTGGCCCGGATGCGCGGGTGTGAATCGCAGAATCTCCTTCGTTTGGCAGCGGGCCAGCGGGCGAGCGGGCGAGGGGCGCGCCGGCACGGCAGCGGGCCGGGCGCGGCGCTACTCGCGCGTGAGGTAGGCCTCGATGCGGTCGAACGCGCCGACCCAGGCGTAGGTCGAGAAGTAGTCGCGCAGCTCGGCGGTGGGGAAGCCGGTCTGCACGACGCTCATCAGGGTGCCGCCGTCTTGCTCAGCGAAGGTCACCTCGATCTCGGTCGTCATCGTCTGGCCGTCGGGCGTGCTGCCGGTCGAGGTCGTCACGAGCCGGTTCGGCCGGTCGATCACGCGGAAGATCTGCGTCTCGCGGAACAGCTCGTCACGGCTCGCGCCCCAGGCGGCGGTCTGCTGCCCGCCGACGCGCAGGTCGACCTCGATCTCGACGATGCCGGGCTCGGTGTCGAGGATGCTGAACCAGATCTTCTGCTTCTCGGCGTCGGTGTACGCGTCGAAGACCTCGTCGGGGGTCGCCGGCAGGAAGCGACTCATCTGGAGGGTGTGGGTTGCGGTGTCGTTGGTCATTCGTCCGTTCCTTTCTCGAGGGTGAAGTAGGCCTCGAGCCCGTCGAGTCGACGCTCCCAGAGGCGTTGATACAGGGTGATCCAGTGCATGACGTCGTCCAATCGCTCGGATCCCAATCTGCACTCGCGTGACCGGCCGACCTTCGTCGTCGTGACGAGTCCGGCCGACTCGAGCACGTTCACGTGCTTCTTGAGTCCGGTGAGCGTCATCCCGAACGGCTCGGCGAGCTCGCCGATCGTCGCCGGCCCCTCGCCGAGCCGGGTCAGGATGTCACGGCGAGTCGAGTCGGCGAGTGCGGCGAATGCCCGATCGAGAACCTGTTGCTGAACCATGTGGTTCAGAATACATCACTGAACCGTGTGGTTCAATAACTAATTCGGCCGCCGGTGCGGGCGGCGGGGTTAGCATTGCCCCTAGCCGGCGACCGGCCACCCCGACCACTGGAGGTCTCGATCTCGTGACTACTGCGAGCTACACCTCGACCGCGGAATACGACGCGTTCGGCCCGTGGATCGACGAGGTCACGACCGCCGACGAGGTGCCGCCCCTCTACCGCGGCCGTCCGATCGACTTCGCCGCGACCATCCTCGTGCTGAAGTTCCCCCGCAACATCGCCCGGCGCGACGCGACGCCGGCGATGCACCTCTACGACCACCTGATTATCGTCGACGAGCGGGCGCTCACCATCCTCGGCCGCGACGGCGACCGCTTCACCGAGCTGTCGGTCGGGTTCGACGAGATCGCCGCGATCAACGACTGGGTGAATCTGCTCGACGCCCAGCTCACCATCTTCACCCTCGTCGGCGACGCGGTGATCGTGCCCTACAACGGCTCCTCGAACGACACCGTCGTCGCCCTCACCGACCTGCTCCGCAGGCGGGCCGAGCAGACCGGCCGCACGCGCGGGCTTCCGCCCGAGCATCCGCCCCTCGAGCTCGACGACCTCGGCAAGAAGGACGCCCTGTTTGTGACCGGGTTCCGCGATCTGAGGCGCCGCGAGCCCGACATCCGGCTGCTGGCCGCCCACGGGCGTGTCGTCGTGCGCCGCCGCGGCGGCGTGCTGAGCAGGATTGCGGATGCTGTGCTGCCGATCACCCTGCACGGAGCGCTGGTCGCCGCGACCCCGACCGAGCTGCAGGTGCTGAGCCGTCGCGAATGGTTCACCCGTGGGGGAGTGCCGGCGCTCTCGCGGGGGCGCACCGTCGTCTCCCTCGACGCCCTGCGGTCGGTGACCGTGGCCGAGCATCCACGGTATCTCGGTGTCAGCGTCGTCACGCTGCAGGTCGGCTCGACGCGCATCCCGATCGACGTGCCGGAGGGCTCGGAGGCGCAGAAGGCGCTGCTCGCCCTGCGCTGAAGAGTTCGCACGCATGAAACACCGGCTGGCGTAGGTTTGCACAATGAGTGAGACGCCGCCGCCTGCCGCGCTGAGCGACCGAGCGAAGTGGCAGGCGTTCGCGGTGGCCGTCAGCGTCGCGGCGCTGACGATCCTCGACCTGAGCAAGGTCAACGTGGGGCTCCCGTCGATCGAGAAGTCTCTCGGCGCCGGCGCCACCGAGCTGCAGGTGATCGTCGCCGGCTACGCGCTCGCGTTCGGGCTGGCCCTCGTGCCCGCCGGCAGGCTCGGAGACATCTACTCGCGCAAGCTCATGTTCGTGATCGGCCTCAGCGGCTTCACCGCGGCGAGCCTGCTGTGTGCTCTCGCGCCGAGCATCGAGGCGCTCGTGATCGGGCGCATCCTGCAGGGCATCGCGGCCGGCGTGCAGATGCCGCAGGTTCTCGGCCTCGTGCAGCAGCTCTTCCAGGGTGAGGCGCGCGGGCGGGCGTTCGGCGTCTTCGGCGCCACCATCGGCGTCTCCACCGCCTTCGCGCCGAGCCTCGGCGGGCTGCTCATCCTGCTCGGCGGGCCGGAAGACGGCTGGCGTCTGCTGTTCTGGATGAACATCCCGCTCGGGCTCGCGGCGATCTTCTTCGCGCTGAGGCTGCTGCCGAAGCGGTCGGGGCCGCGCGTGAGATCCAACCTCGACCTGATCGGCGTGCTACTGCTCGGGGTCGCCACGTTCAGCCTGCTCTTCCCGTTCGTGCTCACCACCGGCGGGCCGGGAGACAGCCCGCTGCGCTGGCTCTGGCTCGCGTCGGCTGCGCTGTTCGGCGGCGTCTTCGTCTGGTGGGAGCTCGCCTACCAGCGCCGGGGGAAGTCGCCGGTCGTGCACTTCGCCCTGTTCCGCAAGTCGTCGTACCGCAACGGGCTGCTGCTCGCCACCGCGTACTTCGGCGCCCTGCCGGCGGTGTTCCTCATCAGCACGCTGTTCCTGCAGGAGGGGCTCGGGCTCGCACCCGTGTTCGCCGGACTGGTCTCGATTCCGTTCGCACTGACATCCGCCATCACGGCCTTCATCGGCGGGCGGCTGGTGCAGCGCTACGGGAGGGCGCTCGTCGTGTTCGGACTCGTGTTCGTGATCATCGGCTTCTCGCTCGACCTCGTTCTCGCGATCTCGCTGCCCGCCGAGCTCGCGCCGTGGGGCATGGGTGCCGCGCTGCTGATCGCGGGCATCGGCGGCGGCTTCGTCATCTCGCCCAACCAGACGCTGACCCTCGCCGACGTGCCCGTGAGCGAGGGCGGCGTCGCGGGATCGATGGCGCAGCTCGGCCAGCGTGTCGGCACCTCGATCGGCGTCGCGGCGGCGACCGCCATGTACTTCGCGACGATCCTGCGCGAGTCGGGCACCGAGGTCGAGCTCGTCGCCTACCAGGACGGCTTCCGCAACGCGCTGCTCATCTCGATCGGGCTGATGGTCGCGGCGCTCGCGCTCGGCGTGTTCGACCTGAACGCGCGGCGGCGGCAGCGCCTGGTGCCGTCTGGGGAGTAGGCGCCGGCCGGTGCGCCGCGTTCATCACTCAGGACGAACGGGTTGCGCATGCCGCCGCGCTCGCGTTATTCCGGGTCCGCGGGGTGCGCCCGGCACGGTTCATCCTGAGTCACGAACGCGAGCCGCGGCCGTGTTCCGGGCTCAGACCGACCGAGTGCTCGCCCGGGCGATCAGCTGCGGCTCGAGGGTGATCGTGCGGTGCACGTGGTCGCCCGGCGAGCGGATCTCCTCGAGCAGGAGCTCGGTCGCGATGCGCCCCATCTCGTGACCCGGCTGCCCGACAGTCGAGATCGGCACGACGCTGTCGGAGGCGAAGTGGTTGTTGTCGTAGCCGATGATCGCGATGTCGTCGGGAACCCGGATGCCCGCGTAGATGAGCGCCTGCACGCAGCCCGAGGCGAGCGCGTCGGCCGCGGAGATCACGGCGGTGGGGCGGTGGGTCTCGTCGCGTTCGGCGAGGGAGCGTCCGAGCGCCAGGCCCTCCGAGATCGTCAGTTTCGTCGTCTCGATGAGCTCGAGCGTCGCCCCGGCACCCGCCTCCTCGACCGCGCGTCTGGCCCCGGCGTAGCGCTGGGCCACGGCGTGCAGCGTGAGCGGCCCGCCGGTGTACGCCAGTCGACGCCGCCCCGAGTCGAGCACGTGACGGGTCGCGAGATACCCGCCGAGCTCCTCGTCGACGACCACCCCGCAGGTGTCGGTCTGCGGATCGGGGGCGTTGACCAGCACGACGGGCCGACCGTGGCTGCGCACTCGTGCGGCCGCATCCAGAGGTCCGTCGAGGGGGGCAAGCAGCACCCCGCCGACCCGCGCCTCGTCGAACAGGTCGAGGTAGGAGTTCTGCGCCGCGAGGTCGACATCGCTGTTGGCGAGCAGCAGTTTCATCCCCTGCTCGCCCGACACCTCCTGCGCGCCGCGGGCGATGTCGACGAAGAGCGAGTTGCCGATGTCGACGATCACGAAACCGAGGGTGTCGGCGCGGCCGGCCGCGAGCGAGCGGGCGAGGTTGTTGCGCACGAAGCCGAGGGCGTCGATGGATGCCCGCACCCGCGTCAGGGTGGACGGCGCGACCTTGGCCGGCGAGTTAAGCACGTTCGACACCGTGCCGAGCGATACCCCCGCGTGACGCGCGACGTCGGCCATGCTCGGCGCCGGATCCTTCGCGCGGCGGCCATCGCCCAACAACGTCGTCATGGTGCCTAACTTACTCGGGGAGAAAACAAACTCCGGATGAATCGTTACAGAGCGGGTTGCGCTTTCGCTCGACAACAGACTATCTTGCTTTTGAAGCGCTTCAATAATGCCAGCGCTCACCATTCAAGGAGGAATGATGACCACACGTCACAGCAGGCGACGCACCCTCGCACTGGTCGCCGGAGTCGGAAGCGCGGCTCTGCTGCTCTCCGGCTGCGCTGGCGGAGGCGGTGGAGGAGGCAGCTCGTCGCCCGACGAGTTCAGCCTGCTCACCAACTCGGAGAACGCCGAACTGCCCGCCATCTTCACCGCGCTGTCCGAAGACGCCTGCGCCACCGAGAACGAGGCGCTGCCGTTCACGAGCGACTCCGTTCCGCAGACGAACCTCGACCAGCGGCTGCAGCTGCTCGCCGGGCAGAACGCCCTGCCGGTCGTGTACTCCGCAGGCAACGCGCCCGCGCTGACCAAGACTCTGGATGACTCGGGCAATGTGCTCGACTTCGAGAGCACCCTCACCGAGCTCGACGCGATCGAGAACATCGAGCCAGCGGCGATCTCCACCATCGAGGCCCTGTACGGCGGCTTCAAGGTTCTGCCGTTCGAGTACAACATCGAGGGCATCTGGTACAACAAGACGATCTTCGCCGACAACGGCGTCGAGGTTCCCGAGACCTGGGACGACCTCGTCGCGGCGGCGGGCACGTTCGACGACGCGGGAGTCACTCCGTTCTCCGCGAGCGGCGAGCAGGGCTGGCCGATCACCCGGCTGCTGGGCAACTACATCTTCCGCACCCTCGGACCCGACGCGCTTCAGAAGGTCACCGACGGCGACGCGAAGCTGACCGACCCCGAGTACGTCGAGGCCGCGCAGGCCGTCGCCGACCTCGGCGCAGAGGGGTACTTCGGGCAGGGTGTCGGGTCGATCGACTACGACACCGCCACGAACCAGTTCCTCAACGGCAGCGCCGCCATGTTCTACATGGGCAGCTGGGCGCTCAGCGACTTCAACGACGCGGAGCGCAACCAGGTCGGTCTCGACAACATCGGCTTCATGCCGTTCCCGAACGTCGAGGGCGGCGAGGGCGACAGCTCGCAGATCGCGGCCAACGTCGGCCTGCCCGCGACCTTCAACGCGAAGACCTACGACTCGAAGGTCGGCGACTGGCTCAGCTGCATCGCCGACAACTACGGCAGCGAGGCCCTCACCAGCCAGGGACGCGTCTCCGGCTTCAAGGTGAACACTCCCGTCGACGACCTGCCCGCCCTCACGCAGGAGGTGCAGGAGCGTATCGCGACGACCGAGCAGGCCGTCCTCTGGTTCGAGGCGCTCTTCTCGACGAAGGCCACGACGACGAGCCAGACCAACGCCGCGCAGCTCGTGACCGGCGACATCACGGCCGAGGAGTTCATGGAGCTCGTGCAGAACGACCTCTGACCGCACCGAGAACACCACTGCAGGCATCCGGCCGCGGCGACACAGTCGCGGCCGGATCGCCATCGCGAGAAAAGAAGTCTGAATGAAGAACGTCCTCGGCGACAAGAAGTCGATCCTGATCCTGGTCGGCCCCGCCCTCCTCGTCTACACCCTCGTCATGCTGGTGCCCGTCATATGGTCGCTCGGCTACACGGTCTTCGAAGGCAACGCCATCGTCGGCTTCACCTTCGTCGGCCTCGACAACTTCGCCACGATGATCGGCGACACCCGCGTGCACGATGCGCTCTGGTTCACGATCCGCTACGCCTTCGTCATCACCATCGGCCAGGTCCTGTTCGGCTACGCGCTCTCGCTGCTCTACGTCTTCGTGCTGCGGCGCTCGTCGAGCATCGTTCGCACGCTCGTCTTCTTCCCCGTCGTGCTGCCGACCGTCGCGGTCGCACTCATGTTCCAGAAGATGTTCGAGGTAGCGCCGCAGAACGGCCTCGTCAACGAACTGCTCAACGTGGTGGGAATTCCGTCGGTCGACTGGTTCGGCTCCGCCGGCAGCGCCTTCCTCGTCATCGCCGTCATGGACATCTGGCGCTCCATGGGTTTCTACGGCGTGCTGCTCTACGCCGGCCTCGTCGACATCCCCGAGGAGACCCTCGAGTCCGCCCGGCTCGACGGGGCGAGCGGGCTGAAACTCGTGCGCCACATCGTCATCCCGCTCTCGCTGCCCGTGCTGCTTTCCTCGATCATCTTCAGCATCAACGGAACGCTGAAGGTCTTCGATAGCGTCCTCGCCCTCACGAACGGCGGGCCGGGCACGACCACCAGCCCGCTGACGCTCTACATGTTCCAGACCTCGTTCACCTACGGCGAGTACGGCTATGGCAGCACCATCGCGCTGCTGCTCACCATCCTCTGTCTCGTCGTGACGGTCTTCATCTTCCGTTCCTCACGCCGCGACCTCACGAAGGGCTAGACCGTGTCTGCTCCCGCACTCCAGCGCACGACCCAGCAGTCGACGCGGCAACCCGGCCGTCGCCCGACCCAGCGCAGCCGAACGACGCGACGGCTCGTCAAGAAAGTGCCGACCACGATCCTCGTGGCCATCCTGCTCGTCCTCGTCGTCTACCCGCTCGTCTGGCTCCTGCTCGGCTCGTTCAAGACCAACGCCGAGTTCCTCAACAATCCAACCTGGTCGCTTCCGTCGCAATTCACCTTCGACAACTACGTCGAAGCCTGGAACACCGGCAACATCGCCCAGTACGCCACCAACAGCGTGCTGTCGGTGTTCCCGGCGCTGTTCTTCATCATCCTGTTCGGCACGGCCGCCGGCTTCGCGCTCGAGGTGCTGGTCTGGAAGGGGCGCGGCGGCGTGCTGCTCGCCTTCCTCATCGGCATCATGGTGCCCACCCAGATGATCCTGCTGCCGCTGTTCACCGTCTACTTCCAGACCGGGCTGACCGGAACGCTGTGGCCGCTGGTCATCACCTACACGGCGATCGGCCTCCCGCTGACGGTATTCATGATGGCCACCTACTTCAGGGCGATCCCGCGCGAGGTGTTCGAGGCGGCCACGCTCGACGGGGCGAGCATCATCCGCACGTTCTTCTCGGTGGGGATGCCGATGGTGAGCAACGCGATCTTCACCGTCGCCCTCGTGCAGTTCTTCTTCATCTGGAACGACCTGCTCATCGCCCTGACTTTCACGAACTCGAGCGACCTGCGCACCATCCAGGTCGGGCTCCTGAACTTCAACGGCGAATTCGGCGCCACGAACTACGGCCCGCTCTTCGCCGCCATCTGCATCAATGTGTTCGGCACGTTGGTGCTCTATCTGATCCTCAACCAACGCGTTCAAAAGGGCCTCACCGCGGGCTCCGTGAAAGGGTAGTCACCTCCGTGCAAGCAACAATCAGCCGACCAGTGCGCTTCGAGCACCACTACGACGAAGCGATCGGCATCGGAGTGGCTTCCCCGCGCATCTCCTGGCAGACGACGGCCGAACCCGGATTCATGCAGGCCGGCTACGAGCTCGAGTTCGACCGCGCGGACGGCACGCAGAGCACCGGCCGGCTCGAGTCGCACGAGCAGGTGCTCGTCGCCTGGCCCGTCGCGCCGCTCGCCTCGCGCGAGCGCGTGGGCGTCCGCGTGCGCGTCTACGGCGACGACGGTGTGGCGTCGGCGTTCAGCGAGACCGGCTACGTCGAGGCCGGGCTGCTCGAACCCGGCGACTGGGTCGCGAAGGCGGTCGGCCCCGCCTGGGACGAGGATCCCGACACCGACCGACGACCGCCGCTCGTGCGCCGCGAGTTCACCGTCACGGCGCCCGTCCGCCGCGCCCGCCTCTACGTGAGCGCGCACGGCGTGCACGAGACCGAGATCAACGGCGTGCGCGTCGGCGACGACATCCTGTCCCCGGGGTGGACGGTCTACGGCGAGCGTCTGCGCTACTACACGCACGACGTGACCGATCTGCTCACCACGGGCCAGAACGCCGTCGGCGCCTGGCTCGGAGACGGCTGGTACCGCGGCCGCATGGGCTTCAACGGCGGCTACCGCAATCTCTACGGGGCGGATGTCTCGCTCATCGCCCAACTCGAGGTCGAGTACGACGACGGACGGGTCGACACCGTCGCCACCGACGAGTCGTGGACGGCCTCGTTCGGCCCCATCCTCGAGTCGGGACTCTACGACGGCGAGACCTACGACGCCCGCGCCGAGCAGCCGGGCTGGTCGAGCGCGGCGTTCGACGCCGCGGGCTGGACCCCGGTGGCGATCGCCGAGCGCGACCCCTCCACCCTCGTCGCCCCCGAGGGTCCGCCCGTGCGCTGCACCGAGGAGCTCGCCCCGGTCGCGGTGACCCGCTCGGCCTCCGGCGCGTACATCCTCGACTTCGGGCAGAACCTCGTCGGCCGCCTCAGCCTCGTCGTCGACGGCCCGGCCGGCGCCACGATCACGCTGCGCCATGCCGAGGTCCTGCAGGACGGCGAGCTCTACACCCGCCCGCTGCGCCTGGCGGCGTCGACCGACACGCTCGTGCTCGACGGTTGCGGCGAGCGTCGGTGGGAGCCGCGGTTCACCATCCACGGTTTCCGCTTCGCCGAGGTCTCGGGCTGGCCGGGCGAGCTCGCGGCTGGCGCGGTCGTGGCGAAGGTCTACCACTCCGACCTCGAGAGAACCGGCTGGTTCGAATCATCCGACCCGCTCGTCAACCGGCTGCACGAGAACGTGCGCTGGAGCATGCGCGGCAACTTCGTCGACATCCCCACCGACTGCCCGCAGCGCGACGAGCGCCTCGGCTGGACCGGCGACCTGCAGGTCTTCGCCCCGACCGCGGCCTTCCTCTACGACGTGTCGGGCATGCTCGGCTCGTGGCTGAAAGACGTCGCCGTCGAACAGCTGCCCGACGGCACGGTGCCCTGGTACGTGCCGGTGATCCCGGGCGGCGACTCGTGGACGCCGATCGACCCGGGCGCGGTGTGGGGCGACGTGGCCGTGCTCACCCCGTGGACGCTCTACGAGAGGTTCGGCGACACCGGCATCCTCGAGCAGCAGTACGAGAGCGCGAAGGCCTGGGTCGACCTCGCCGACCGGCTCGCCGGCGACGACCACCTGTGGAACGAGGGAAAGCAGCTCGGCGACTGGCTCGACCCGGCCGCACCGCCGGAGGACCCCGCCGCCGCGCTCACCGACCGCTACCTCGTCGCGACCGCCTACTTCGCCTGGTCGACGCGCCGGCTCGCCGAGACAGCGCGCGTGATCGGCCGAGACGCCGACGCCGCGCACTACGAGGCGCTCGCCGCGGCCGTGCGAGAGGCTTTCATCGCCGAGTACTTCGAGGAGAGCGGAAGGATGACGAGCGACGCGCAGACCGCGTACGCGCTCGCTATCCAGTTCGGGCTGATTCCGGATGACACGGAGCGCGCCACCATGGCGCGCGCCCGCGTCGGCGAGCTCGTGCACGCGGCCGGAAACCGCATCGCCACCGGGTTCGCGGGCACGCCCGTGATCTCCGACGCGCTCACCACGGCCGGCACGGTTGAGATCGCCTACGACCTGCTGCTCGAGCGGGAGTGCCCGTCGTGGCTGTACACCGTGCTGCAGGGCGGGACGACGATCTGGGAACGCTGGGACTCGCAGCGTCCCGACGGCTCGATCAACCCGGGGGAGATGACCTCGTTCAACCACTACGCCCTCGGAGCCGTCGCCGACTGGATGCACCGTGTTGTGGCGGGCATCTCGCCCGCGAGCGCCGGTTACCGGGAGATCCTCGTGCGACCGCAGCCGGGCGGCGGCCTCACCTCCGCCAGCGCGCGGCACCTGACGCCGTACGGGGAGCTGTCGATCGCCTGGGTGATCGACGCGGAGAGGCTCACCGTCGAGCTGGTGGTGCCGACGGGATCGACAGCGCGCGTCGAACTGCCCGGCCGAGAGCCGTTCGCCGTGGCATCCGGGGCCCACCGCTTCACGGCGTGACGCGAACGTCGAAGGCCCCCGGCGTGGACCGGGGGCCTTCTCGTGCGCGGGCGGCTGCTAGCGGCTCTCGTCGGTGCCGGTGAGCGCGCCGTTCCAGTGGTAGCTGGAGATCGCGTCTGCGAACGTGGCCGCGCTGTCGCCCTGCCCGAGCTGATCGCCGGTCTCCGCGTCGAACATCGCCACAGCGTGGGCGGGGTCGGGGCTGCCGCTGCCGACGGTGAACTCCACACGGACCGAACGGCCGTCGAGGGTGCCCGTGACGACGCTCTTCTCGTCGTCGCCCGTCGTGTCGGTGGTGATGAACGGTCCGGCCCCGTAGGTGGCCAGCGCTTCGTTGATGTGCTTGACGTTCGCAGCAGTGTTCACAGTGATCCTTTGGTTGACGTGTTCAGGCGACGCTACCCGCGGATCGGTTTTCGCTCGCGGCATTGACGCCGCCTGAAAGAGCGGTATGCGAAAGAAGGCCCCCGGCGTCAACCGGGAGCCTTCTCGCGCCGTGGCTGGTTAGCGGCCGAGGACGCTTTCGAGTCCGAGTCCGCCGGTCACGTCGCCGATGAGGCCGTCGACGTCGGTGACGCTGTCGACCAGGTCGCTCACGCCGGCGCCGATGTCGGTGCTGGTGTCGCCGCCGGTGACGGGGGCCGTCACGGGTGCTGTGATCGGCGCGGTGACGGGCGCCTCGACCGAGGCGTCGTTGCCCGAGGCGACCGGGGCAGTGACCGGGGCGGTGACGGGTGCGGTCACGTCGTTGCCGCTCAGGACGCCGCCGCCGAGCACGTCGCCGGAAGCGACATCGCCCACCTGCGGGGCGATCACGATGGGCGACTGTCCGGCGAGCGAGACGTTGCCGAACAGGTCGGAGATGTCACCGAAGAGATCGGTGCTGGTCTGAGTGGAGCTGTACTCGCTGGACGTGTCGCTCGTGGTGTCGGCCGATGCGGGGCCGGCGAAGCCGACGATCGCGAGGGCGGCAGCGGCGGCGGTTCCGCCGGTGGCGAGCAGAGTCTTCTTCGTGATGTTGTTCATTGTCTGAACTCCTTCAAGTCAGCACCCGAATCTCCCCGAACCAGTGAGGCCGGTCGTTCCCGGGTGCACTGGGGGTCCGGACCGGACGCGGGAATCGGATTGGGCGGCGGTCGGGATCGACACCGTCTCGTGCCTGATTCGAACAATCTCGGAGCCGCGTCTGCCGCGCCATCCCGCGGATCCCGGCGACGCCGTCACCAAACCTGAGCGAGTGCTGGCAGTGCGATCAGGAGTTCTTTGATATCCGCCCACTAGCGCCGGAGGTTCTTGAGAGTCGTCTCCCACAGTCCCTTCACAGGTCGCTGCTGTTCGCCCTGCTGGGCGGCGAGGACGATGAGCACGGCGGTGAGCACCGGCGTCGTCCACTGCAGCACTCTCTGGACACGCTGCGCCGAGCTCAGCTCCGGCGACGACCCGCTGCCCGGCTCTGTGACTCCGCGCGCCCCTTCGTCGGAGTGGTCGCTCATCCTCTTGCCCGCGATGCCCGATGCGAGAGACGAGGCACCGGCGAGCCCGGTGACGGCGGTCTTGATGATCGTGTTCGTGCGGCTCTCCTGCTGCCCCATCAACCGAGTCTTGTTGCCGGCGATCAGACCGATCCCTCCGACGCCGTGCACGACGATTGCGGCGAGCTGCACCGGCGCCCACTTGGCCCAGCCGCGCGACGAGATCGCCAGCCGCTCGGCGGGGGAGTTGGCCGTCGCCGCTGCGCCGTTCAAACCGACCGCGCCCATCAGCGAGCCTCCGAACCAAGCGGCCAGCCCGAGGTCGTGCATGCTGCGTACGAGGGTGTTGCGTTGTGACATCTGTCTTCCTCCCGTTGGCCACGACGGCACGGGTCGCCGTGCGTGTGCGGGCGACGCTACTCGCGCGACCGATTTCGGGCGCGCGGGGTTGACGCCGGACGGAAGGCCCCGCTCAGGCGGGTGAGCCGGAGATGTTCACGAGCCAGTGAACCCCGAACTTGTCGTCGCACATGCCGAACTGGTCGCCCCACGGTGCCGCGGTCAACGGCTCCTGCACCGTGCCGCCCTCGGAGAGCTTCTCCCAGTAGCCGGTCAGCTCCTCGACGTCCTCCCCGCTCAGGGAGACGGACACCAGGTCGCCGCCGCCGGTGTAGTCCACCGAGCTCGGGGTGTCTGCGCCCATCAGCACCAGCCCGTTCGGGGTCTCCAGCTGCGCGTGCATGACCTTGTCTTTCTCGGCCGGGTCGTCGCTCATCTGAAGGTCGCCGAACGTGCTGACGGTCAGTTCGCCACCGAACACCGACCGGTAGAACTCCATCGCCTCGCGGGCGTTGTCGCGGAAGCCGAGGTACGGGTTGAGTCGTGTCACCATGGAAATCTCCTTTGATCCCCTGAATTCTGGCAACCGGGCGACGCCCGCCACAACCCCGTGGTTACGAGGTCGAGGCCTTCATCGTGTCGTACGCGGCGAGGGCGTCGCGCCTCGACTGGGCGAGATCGACGATCGGCTCGAGCGGGTACTCGCCCGCCTCCAGCTCGGGGACCCAGCGACGGATGTACCGCCCGTGCTTGTCGAACTTCTGGGCCTGCAGAACCGGGTTGAACACGCGGAAGTAGGGCGCGGCATCCGCCCCGCTGCCCGCGACCCACTGCCAGTTCGCCGGGTTGTTGGCCTCGTCGGCGTCGACGAGGGTGTCCCAGAACCAGGCCTCGCCCACCCGCCAGTCGACGAGCAGGTTCTTGATGAGAAAACTCGCGGTGACCATGCGCACCCGGTTGTGCATCGTGCCGGTCTCCCACAGCTCGCGCATGCCGGCGTCGACGAGCGGGACCCCGGTCGTGCCGTGGCGCCAGGCGTCGATCTCCCACTCGGGGGTGTCGGCCCAGGGGAACGCGTCGAAGGCGCTGCGGTAGTTGCGTTCGTGCAGCTCGGGGAAGTGGTACAGGATGTTCCAGTTGAACTCGCGCCAGCCGACCTCGCGCAGGAACCCCGCGGCGTTCGCCTTCGCGCCGGCGCCCAGCGCGCCGTGCAGCCGGTGCCAGATCTGCAGGGGGCTGATCTCGCCGAAGCGGAGGTGCGGGCTGAGTCCGCTGGTCGCCTCGAAGCCGGGCTCGTCGCGTCGGTTGTAGCTCTCGAGCACCTCGTCGACGAAGCCCTCGAGCCGTTCGTGCGCGTTGTCCTCGCCCGGGCGGCAGTGCTCGCGCAGCCCGCCGGCCCAGTCGGGTTTTGTGGGCAGCAGGCCCCAGTCGCCGAGGTCGTCGCTGCGCACGTCGAACGGGCGGATGCTGTCGGGCGCGTCGAGCGGGTCCCTTGCGACGCCCTGTTCCAGGCAGGTCTTCCAGAACTGCGTGAAGACCCGGTAGGGGTTGCCCTCCTGTGTCGTGACCGTCCACGGCTCGAACAGCAGGTTGGCGCGGAAGCTCTGCGCCTCGACGCCGGCTTCACGCAGGCTCGACTTCAGGGCGGCGTCGATGTCGCGGGCCCGGCCATAGCGGCGGTTCCAGAAGACCGCGGCGGCATCCGTCTCGGCGACGATGCGCGCGATCTCGGTGGCGGCGTCTCCGCGGCGCAGCGTGAGAGTGCCGCCGCGGGCCGCGATGTCGGCGCCGAGGGAGGCGAGGCTGTGGTGCAGCCACCACTTGACGGCTCCGCCGAGGGGGCGGATGCCGCGGCTCACCTCATCGAGAAGGTAGACGACCACGACCGGGCCGCCCCGCGCGACCGCGGCGTCGAGGGCGGGGTTGTCGGCCAGGCGCAGGTCGTCGCGCAGCCAGACGACCGACGGTCGTTCGTTCGGCACGGTCACTTTCCGCCGAGCCGCAGCTTCTCGGTGAGCACCGTCAGCTGGCGCAGCTCGTCGGCGTCGAGGATGCCGCCGACGCGGTTGCGGATCGACTCGGCGTGCACCACGGCGACCCTGCGGAACAGGGCGAATCCCTCGTCGGTGAGCTGCACGATGGTGCCGCGGCCGTCGCCGGGGTCGCTCTCCTTGGTGACGAGCTCGCGCTGCACGAGGCGGTCGACGAGCCGGCTCACGCTCGGCTGGGTGAGCAGGAGGTGACGGTTGAGGTCGCGGATGCGCAGCCGGCGTTCGGGCTGACGCGCGAGGTTGAAGAGCACGTCGTACTCGTTGAACGACAGCTCGCCGGAGGGGAACTCTGAATTCAGCTGCCGCAGAACGGAGACCTGCGCGCGAAACAGGGACTCCCACGCGTCTACAGCCAAGGATTTATCGCTCACGGGACAACTCTATGTATGCGCACCGATACCAACGCAACCTCTGGATCGGGTGAGCGCAACATGCCGTAGGAATGAGGGCAGCCTTAAACAGGATTGAGGGTCGGTTTCAGAGGCTAGAAACCGACCCTCTCCCTTGCACCAAGAGTGTCCTGCAATCACATTCCGCATCAGCTGCCACAGCAAACAACTTCTGCTCCATTAATATATAACGGTGCGGTAACGAAGCGCTAGTTATCGAACCGTTATATTTCTGAGAGTTTTCCGAACGCCTGTGACGCCCCGTATGCTCGGCCCCTCCGAGGGCACCTGCACCATCTGGGCGACGAGGAACATCGGGTGATCCGACGTCTCGATCAGCCCGTAGCCTTAACGCGTGACAGACAGCGCCAACGACCGACGAGACGTGCTTCGCGATCGTGTGAGCCGATCCATCTCGAGGCTGGCCGGTGGCGCGATCCGCGGACTCGACGCCCCCACCCAGGTCATATCCGTCGTCACGGTCGACGACCAGATGCCCCAGCGCCACGCCAGACTGGTAATCGACCTGTGCCTGCGTGCGGGCGAGGCGATGCTGGCCACCGGCGCTTCCGCCGCCGACGTGGTAGCCACCGTTCTGAGAATCAGCCACGCGTACGGCATCAGCGGGATGCACGTGGACGTGACGTTCACCTCGCTCACCGTGTCCATTCACCGCGGCATGAACGAAGACCCCATGTCGGTCATGCGGATCGTGAAAGTGCGAACCACCGACTACTCGCGTCTGCAGGATGTGTACCGGCTCATCGACGAGATCACCGGCACCGACACCCGGATAGGCGTCGAGGAAGCACGCGACAGCCTCACCTCCATTCTGACCAGTCCGCACCCGTACCGCCGCTGGGTCGTCGCGGCGGGCAAGGCCGTTCTGGCCGGCGGAGTGGTGGTGATGTTCGACGTGAGCTTCGTGCTCGTGTTCGTCGCGGCCGCGTCCGCGATCGTCTCCGACCTCATCACCCGAAGACTGGGAAAGCTGCTGGTACCCGCCTTCTTCGCCCAGATCGCCGCGGCGATGGCTACGACGAGCGTCGCCGTCTTCATCTTCTGGCTGCGTTCTATCGGGATCGAACTACCCGGGTCGAACAGCCCCACCGTCATCGTGATCGCGGGGATCATCACACTGCTCTCCGGTGTCGGCCTGACGGCATCCGCCCGCGACGCGATCGACGGATACTACGTCACGGCGACCGCACGCGGCATGGAAGTGCTCATGCTCACCCTCGGCCTCGCCGTCGGCATCTCTATCGTGCTCGGCGCTGCGTTGCGGATGGGGCTGCCGGTGACGATCGGCACGTCGTTGGGCAGCGACATAGGGTTCGTTCCCGGCGTCGCCGGGTCGGCGCTGATCGGAGTCGGATTCGCGCTCACCTCGTACGTGCGTCTGCGGTACGTTCCGCTCATGGCGACGGTGGCCGGTCTCGTCTTCGCCCTGTACTCGTTGGTGCTTCCCCTCGCCTCCCAGCCGGGGCTCGCACCCGGCATCGCCGGCATCTTCGCGGGCGTCATCGGATACCTCGTCTACCGCTGGGTCAAGGTGCCCGAGAGCGCGATGACCATGGCCGGCATCATCGGTCTCATCCCCGGACTCGCCGTCTATCGGTCGCTCTACGCCTTTATGGACTCGGCCGAGGGAGTGACGGAGGCTCTTCCCGCGATGGTCATCGCACTGGCGACCGGCATCGGGCTCGCTGCGGGAACCACCATCGGCGGTTTCGCGGCCAGACGCACCTTCGGCCTCGACCGCTCGGCCGTCCTCGCCGGGCGGCGCACGCGCGGCGCGCGGTGATACCGGAGAGCCGGAGCGCTAACGCGCCGTGTCGCGAGCCACGCTGCTGAGCGAATGCTCCACCTGCGCGCGCGTCAACGCGGTGCGCCCGCCGCAGTTGGTGCATTCGTTGTAGAAACGCGTGGAGAACGTGAACAGCGGCACGAAGAAGAGGGTGAACCGGTTCGCCGATCTGACCACGTTCTGCCGAGCGCTCGTGTGGCAGTAGCCGCACACGAAGGTCACGACGTTGACGATCTGCTCCGTGGCCCGCGAGCCGAAGAGCAGAAACATCTAGCGTCCCCCGGCGCCCGTGGTGCCCGGGGTGCTGCGACCGCCGAGACGGGACTTGGCGCTCGCGACCAGTTTCTGGCCTCGAGGGCTCTTGACGAACTTGGTGACTACGGGCACGGCCACGACGGCGAACTTGATGAAACGGAGCATGGGGGCGTCGCTTTCGGTCTTGGCCCGCTCGGGGCCTGTGGTGAGACGGGTAATCCCGCTTTTCCATCATCGGTCCTGCGGCGACGGGGCACGTTTTCGTCGGTGACCATTGACTCTGGCACGGGCGCGAGGCAGTGCCGGCGGCGAAGCGGGCTGGCGCGTCCGCTCGGTGGTTGCGCGGGTGAGCCCGAGCAGCGCCCTCGACGACCGCGTAAAGTAGCTGCTGGTGTGCCGGGAAGTCTGGTCGGCGGGGTCGATAGACCTCTCACGACTCGAGCGACCAAACGCACAGACGAAGGAACCCGTGACTCATCACGCGCCGAACCACCTGCCCGACGACCAGGCCCCGCACTCGATCTGGCGCGGCATCCATCAGACCCTTGCCAAGGACACCGTGGGCGGCGCGCTCCTTCTGGGGGCCACGGTGCTCGCGCTCGTCCTCGCCAATACGGGCGCGGTCGGCTTCTACAACGCCCTGCGCGACTTCACCTTCGGACCGGAGGCACTGCACCTGCACCTCAGCGTCGGCGCGTGGGCCGCCGACGGGCTGCTCGCGATCTTCTTCTTCGTCGTCGGGCTGGAGTTGAAAGAGGAGTTCGTTGCCGGCAAGCTGCGCGAGTTCTCGACCGCGATCGTGCCTATCGCCGCCGCCGTGGGCGGAGTCGCCGTGCCCGCGCTGATCTACGTGATCGTGAACCTCAACGCGGGCGACGAGGCGCTGCAGGGGTGGGCGATCCCCGCGGCGACCGACATCGCATTCGCCGTCGCCGTGATCGCCGTCGTGGGGCGCAATCTGCCACCGGCCCTTCGCACCTTCCTGCTCACCCTCGCCGTCGTCGACGATCTGCTCGCCATCTCGATCATCGCGATCTTCTACACCGACGAGATAGCGTTCGTCCCTCTGGCGCTCGCCCTGATCCCGCTCGCCGCGTTCGGCGTCGCGGTGCAGCGCGGCGTGCGCGCCTGGTGGCTCCTGATCCCGCTCGGTGTCATCACCTGGGCTCTCATCCACGCTTCCGGCATCCACGCCACCGTGGCCGGGGTGCTCCTCGGATTCATGGTGCCCGTCATCGCCACCAAGCGCGCGCGGGTGAAGAGCGGCGTCGACGCCTCCGGACGCCAGCTGTACGACGGTCTCGCCGCCCACTTCGCCGACCGGTGGAGCGTCGTCTCGACAGCCGTCGCCGTGCCGCTCTTCGCCTTCTTCTCCGCCGGTGTCGCCGTCGGCGGTCTCGCCGGCCTCGCCGAGTCACTGCAGGACACGATCGCCCTCGGGATCATCGCAGGCCTCGTGCTCGGCAAGGCGATCGGCATCACCGCGACGACCTTCCTCGTCACCCGGCTACCCGGACTGCGGATCGACCCGTCGATCAAATGGATCGACATGGTGGGGATGGCCTTCGTCGCCGGCATCGGATTCACCGTGTCGCTGCTGGTCGGCGAGCTCTCGTTCGGCAGCGGAAGCGAGTCCGACGAGCACGTGAAGGTCGGCGTGCTCGCCGGCTCGCTGATCGCGGCGACCATCGGCGGCACCATGCTCTCCCTGCGCAACCGCCACTACAGGGCTCTCGAGCGGCAGGCGTCGCCGGTGGAGTGAGGGGTTCTCCTCACGTCTCGGGGCTGGTCGCCCGGAAGTGAGGGGTGGTGCGGATGTCGCGGGGGTGCGGCCCGAGACAGAGTCGAGGTCAGAGGCGGCAATCCGTCGCCCTTCCGCCGAAACCCCAGGGAGACGCCATGACCATCAGCGAACACCGCACCGAGACGGACGACAGCACCGCCGTGCGCCCCTTCACCATCGCCGTTCCACAGGCCGACCTCGACGACCTGCGCCGTCGCATCCGCGACACCCGCCTGCCCGAGCGTGAGACCGTGACCGACGCGTCGCAGGGCGTGCAGCTGCACGTCGTCGAGGCGCTCGCACGCTACTGGGCGGAGGAGCACGACTGGCGCTCGGTGGAGTCGCGACTCAATGACCTGCCGCAGTTCGTCACCGAGATCGACGGACTCGACATCCACTTCATCCACGTGCGATCGCTGCACGCCGAAGCCCTGCCGATGATCGTCACCCACGGCTGGCCCGGATCGGTGATCGAGCAGATGAAGATCGTGGGGCCGCTGACCGATCCCACCGCGCACGGCGCGAGCGCGTCCGACGCGTTCCACCTCGTCATCCCGTCGCTGCCGGGCCACGGCTTCTCCGGCAAGCCCGAGCAGCCGGGGTGGGATCCGATCAGGATCGCCCGGGCGTGGGCCGAGCTCATGCGGCGCCTCGGCTACGACCGCTACGTCGCGCAGGGCGGCGACTGGGGCAATGCCGTGACCGAGCAGCTCGCCCTGCAGACCCCGCCGGGTCTGATCGGCATTCACACGAACATGCCGGCGACGGTGCCCGACTCGATCCAGCAGGCGCTGACCGACGGCGAGGCGGCGCCCGACGACCTGACCGGGGAAGAACGTGGTGCGTGGGATCAGCTCGCCACGTTCTACGCCCACGGTCTCGCCTACGCCCAGGAGATGGGCAACCGGCCGCAGACGCTCTACGGAATCGCCGACTCGCCGGTCGGCCTTGCCGCCTGGATGCTCGACCACGATGCCGCCAGCTACGAGCTGGTCGCGCGAGTGTTCGCCGGCGAGGCGGAGGGCCTGAGCCGTGACGACGTGCTCGACAACGTCACGCTCTACTGGCTCACCAACACGGCGGTCTCCTCCGCCCGGCTCTACTGGGAGAGCAAGCTCCCGTTCTTCGCCCCGAAGGGCGTCACGCTGCCGGTCGCCGTCAGCGTCTTCCCCGACGAGATCTACGCCGCCCCGCGCAGCTGGGCCGCGCAGGCCTACCCGAATCTCGTGCATTTCAACCGTCTCGACCGCGGCGGCCACTTCGCCGCCTGGGAGCAGCCCGAGCTGTTCGCGCAGGAGATCCGCGCTGCGTTCCGGTCGCTGCGATGAGCGCGGCCATGGGAGAGATCCGGCAGGTCGAGGCCGGAGATCTGAACGTCGGATTCGCGGATGTCGGACCCTCCGACGGTGCGGCCGTGCTGCTTCTGCACGGCTGGCCGTACGACATCCACAGCTACTCCGAGGTCGCGCAGATCCTCGCCCACGCGGGCCACCGGGTCATCGTTCCGCATCTGCGCGGATTCGGCTCGACGACGTTCCTGTCGGCCACGAGCCCGCGCAACGGGCAGCAGTCGGTGTTCGCTTTCGACGCCATCGCGCTGCTCGACGCGCTCGCGATCGACCGGGCGGTCGTCGCCGGGTTCGACTGGGGTGCGCGAACCGCGAACATCCTCGCGGCACTCTGGCCCGAGCGCTGCCTCGGGCACGTCGCGGTCAGCGGCTACCTGATCGGAAGCCAGCAGGCGAACGCGGCCCCGCTCCCGCCCGCGGCGGAACTCGCCTGGTGGTACCAGTACTACTTCGCCACCGAACGCGGCCGCGACGGCTACGACCGGTACCGAAGCGAGTTCGCACGGCTCATCTGGCAGACCGCATCGCCTCGATGGCGGTTCGATGACGCGACCTTCGCCCGCACCGTCGCATCGTTCGACAACCCCGACCACGTCGACATCGTCATCGCGAACTACCGCTGGCGGCTGGGACTCGCCGAGGGGGAGGAGAAGTACGCCGACGTCGAACGCCGGCTGGCCGCACGGCCGCCGGTCGCGGTGCCCACCGTCACACTCGAGGGCGACACCAACGGGGCACCGCACCCCGAGGCATCCGCCTATCGTCCGCTCTTCACCGGCCCCTACGAGCACCGGGTCGTCACCGGGGGCGTCGGCCACAACCTCCCTCAGGAGGCGCCACGGGAGTTCGCCGACGCGGTGATGGCCGTCGACCGCGCGGCGCAGCGGGCCGAGGCGGCATCGGAGGTGTCCCATGTCGGCTGATCGGTCCGACGGTCAGGGCCGTGGCGGTCTGTTCCGCTCGCTAGCGCACCGGCTCTCGGGAGACACCCGGGCGCTGCCCGACGAGGGGCGCCTCGGTTCGTTCGACCGGGCCACGGGATGGCTCGGAACCGAGCCGTTGACGACGGAGAGCCTGCGCGGGCGGGTCGTGCTCGTCGATTTCTGGACCTACACGTGCGTGAACTGGCTGCGCACGCTTCCGTACCTGCGGGCGTGGGACGCGAAGTACCGGGATGCCGGGCTCACCATCGTGGGGGTGCACACGCCGGAGTTCGGTTTCGAGGGCGACCCTGTCAACGTCGAGGCGCACTCGCGCGAGCTGGGGGTCGAGTACCCGGTCGCGGTCGACTCCGACTACGGCGTGTGGAACGAGTTCGCGAACCACTACTGGCCCGCGGTGTATCTGGCCGACGCGGCGGGCCGCATCCGCTACCACCACTTCGGCGAGGGGGAGTACGCGATGACCGAGATGGCGATTCAGCAGCTCCTCGCCGAGGCAGGCGCGACGGACATCGACCTCGACCTCGTCGACGTGCGCCCGGAGGGGCTGGAGGTCGCCGCCGACTGGACGTCGCTGCGCTCGCCCGAGAGCTACCTCGGATACGGGCAGAGCAGCGGCTTCGCATCCGAAGACCGGGCGCTCTACGACCGCGCGCACGTCTACGAGGGCAGCGCCGGGCTCCCGCTCAACGGCTGGGACCTCGCCGGCGACTGGACGGTCGCCCGGCACGCCGCCGTGTCGAACGCGCCGGGCGGGCGGATAGCGTTCGCCTTCCATGCCCGCGACGTCAACCTGGTCATGGCTCCGTCGACCCGCGGGCGGGCAGTGCCCTTCCGGGTCTTCCTCGACGGGCAGCCGGTCGGGGATGCGCGAGGGAGCGACGTGGACGTCGACGGTCGCGGAGTCGTCGACACCGCCGGGACGTACCAGCTGATCAGGCAGCCCGGGCCGATCGGCGACCGCGTCTTCGAGATCGAGTTCGCCGAGGGAGGTGTCGAGGCCTACTGCTTCACGTTCGGCTAGACGACACCGTTGCGGAGAGCGAAGGCCGTCGCCTCGCTGCGGCGGGCGACCCCGATCTTGCGGTACAGGCTGGTGATGTGCCGCTCCACCGTGCGGTCGCTCAACCAGAGGATCCCGGCGATCTCCTTGTTGCTGAGCCCCTGGGCGAGCAGGCCCAGCACCTCGAGCTCCCGGCGGGTCAGGGGTAGCCGGGCGGGGCGCGCCGCCTTCTCCTCCGCCTCGTTGGGCGGGCCTGCGGCGCGCGCCGACAGTCGTGTGGCATTCCAGTCGTCCACGTCCGACACCAGCCGCGACGCGTCGTGCACGTGCTTCGAGAGCGACGCCAGCGACGGTTCTACCTCGTCGACGAGCGACCGGAGCAACTCGTTCTGCTTCACGAGCATGCGTTCGGCCGAGACCCTCGCCTCGTGCTCGCGGCCGAGCCGGCGGGCGGTGTGGATGGCGATCGCGGCCTGGCTGATCGCCACCCGCAGCAGGTGCGTCTCCATGGCCGTCGGGAAGTCGCTCCGCCTGGCGGAGACCAGCACTCGACCGGTCTCCCACGGCAGTGCGAGGGCGACGTTCGTGACGCGGTAGGCGCCGGCATCGAGCCCGACCGAGGTCGTCGTGATCCCCGGCGCAAGGGAGCGCTCCGCGTCGAGCACGACCCCCAGTTCGACGGGCACGGCCGTTCCCGAGGGGCGCCAGATCACGAGCGGCACGCCGCCTTCGGGATCGTCGAAGCGCGCGTAGGCGCCGTCGAGCCGCAGCACGCTGAACAGCACGCTCAGCAGTCCCGTGGCGATCTCGCCCGGTTCGTGGTCGACCCACAGGGCGGGCAGTGCGAGCAGGGCGCCCATGTCGCGTAACCAGCGTCGAGTGTCGGAGGCAGAGGCATCCGTCGGCCTTCGATCCTGCGCTCCGTCTGGCGTGCGGGTGTCCATATCGACCGGGCCGCCGCTCAGCGGTTCCGCCGCGCCCGCTCCTCCAGGAGCTCCGACGGCGGCACGAAGAACGGATTCTCCTGCAGGACCCCGCCGATCAAGACGATCGGATGGGTGCGGAGGATGTCGATGATGAACGAGCCGTCGAATTTCTCGGCGTCATAGGAGCAGATCACCACGTGCTCGTGGCGCGCGTGCACGAAGTTCGCCTTCGCCTCGAAGTCGATGAGGTCGTCGGCGTCGTCGCTCAGCGCGGTCGCCCAGCCCATGTCTGCGACCAGGCGGATACGCGGCGTCGTGCTGCCGGGCAGCATCTCGTCGAGCTGGGCGAGCATGTCGTCCGGGTCGAATCGGCCACTGCGTAGATAGGTCTCTGTCCACGTGCGAACCTGGCACCTGTGCTGTGCCAGCAGCTCGCCCGCGTCGTATCCGAGATGCCTGAGACGGTTGACGGGGGCGGCCGACTCGGCGGGATCGACGAGGTAGAGCAGCCGGTCGCCGGCCTCGACCCCCTGGCGCACGAACGCATCGAGCACGGCATCGTCGTGCCGTCCGTTGCTCGTGAAGGCGCACACGTGGCGATAGCGGTCGAGCACCCCGTCCGCGAACGTGACGGGAGCGGCGGCGCGCCGGTCGTCAGTGGGCATATCGATCTCTCGATTCGCGGGTTCAGTGGTCTCGGCAGAGTAGCGCAGCGCCCTCGCCGCGCACAACGACGGCTTCGCGGTGCACGGCTTCCTCTCTCGCCGAAGGACTCACGCCGAAGCCGGCCCGTTCATCGTGCCGCGGGCCCGCCCCGAGCCGGGGCGGGAGCCGTCCGGTGCCAGGGCTTCGGCGAGATGTCTCGCCAGCCGTACGGCCAGACAGACCGCGAGGAACGTCGGGTTGGCTTCGCCCGAGGTCCTGAAGACGCCGCTGGACGCGATGAACAGGTTGTCGACTCCGTGCACGCGGCAGTCGCCGTCGACTACGCCGTCGCTCGCGTCGACGCTCATCCTGGTCGTGCCGATGTGGTGGAAGCCGTCGGTGGCGGCCGCGCGCACCCCCGCCGCGCGGTCATCCTCGGCATCGAGGTACAGCAGCCGGCCGCGGCCGGACTCCCGCAGCTGCTCGTCGAGGAATCGATGCGACGCGAGCACCGAGTCCAAGTCCTGCTGGGTGTAGCGGAAGTCGATGTCGAGTCCCGGCTGGCCGTCGGCGGATGTCGCCGCATTCAGCGTGACTCTGGAGTCGGCATCGGGCACCTGCTCGGCGTGGAAGTGCAACGCGTAGATGCCCGCCGGGTTGCGCAGCAGGAAGCCCGGTTTCCGGGTGGGGGAGAGGTACCGCTTCCGGAGGACCTGGACGACGTCGCCCGCTGCCCGAAAGGGCCGCTTTGCGATATTCGCGACGTGGGGCGCGTAGCGGCGCGGGGGCGGACCGATGTGCCGCAGGCGGATGCCCTCCGCGATGAGGCGTCGGCCGATCGGCGCAATGGAGAGCGCCAGGAAGACGAGAGACAGGGTGGCGTTGCGGTGCCTCGCATCGTAGAAAGGCGGGTTGTCGGCGTAGAAGCTCGTATTCAACAGGCGGCGTTCGCGTTTGATCCGATCCGAGAAGGTGAAGCGCCGACGGACATAGACGTTGTGATCGTCGAGAGCGAAGTCCAGGTCCCGGATGTCTGACGTGTCGGTGAGCTCGATATTGGCGATGCTCCCGCTCAGGTGCCCCATGTAGTAACGGCCCAACGGCCCGTCGACTCCGCCGAAGTGATTCGGCAGCCGGCGTTGCACGCTCAAGAGCAGGCGCGTGGTCTCGAGTCCTCCGCAGGCGAGGACGAAGCTGCTGGCTCGCACCTCGACCCTGTCCCGCCCATGAAGGACGAGAAGATGGGCCACGCCCGTTCCTGTCTGATCGAAGCCGATGTCGATGACCGTGGCCTCGCAGAGCGCCGAGATGCCGGGGTGCTCCGTGGCCCGCGCGCCGAGCCGGGCGGCGAGCTTGGGCTGCCGCGCCCAGCGTTCGAGCTTCGTCACGCTGACCTGGCTCAGGCCGTCCCACTCCGCCGCGTCGCTTCGAAAAGTCGGCACTCCGCAATCGAGGTATTCGGCGGCGGCGGCCGCCCACGGAGAGACGTCCGCCTCGGTGATGGGCCACCCGCTACCGGCGATGTAGTCGCGGGGCTCGAAGTCGAGAGCGTCGAACTGCACGCAGCGACCGCCCCACAGCCACGACGAGCCGCCGATGCCTCGCCCGGTCGTCAGCTCCAGAGGGGCGTGCGTGGTGGGATCGACCACGTGTCCCGGAGGGCGTGCTGCAGCCGCGGCGGCGTTGTCTCTCGGGGTGGCGGCTCCGGCGTCCAGGAGCAGCACTCGCAGTCCGGCATCCGCCGCTTCGAGAGCGAGCGACAGTCCCACCGGACCCGCCCCGACGACGCAACAGTCGAATTCCTCCGCCGCAGGAGCGGGCTCGGTGATTATCGACATTGACGCCTGCCTTCGGGAGTCTCATCGCAGGGCGCGGAAAGGGGTCACCGAAGCCGAGGACGTGGTCTGATATCTGGCAAGGAATCCTCGCACGAATGCTCGACGGCGCGCACCCCCCGGACGGGGGTCAAATCACGCGGCCATCGCCATCGCCTACGCCTTCGCGAGCACCGCTTCCACGCTCGCCGCGATGATGTCGAGGCCGCGGTTCAGGGTGGCGTCGTCGATGACGAGCGCGGGAAGCAGCTTGAGCACCTCGTCGACCGGCCCCGACGTCTCGACGACGAGTCCGCGGGTGAACGCCTCGGCCGCGACCGCCTGTGCGAGTGCCGGCATGGCGGTGCTGGCGAATCCGAAGATGAACCCGCGGCCGCGTACCTCGAGCTGCGCCTCCGGGTGGAGTGAGGCGATCGCCGCGAGCCGCTCGCGCACGATCGCCTCCTTGCGGTGCACGTCGGCGGTGAGCGCGTCGTCCTTCCAGTAGGTCTCGAGGGCCACGGTGGCACAGACGAAGGCCATGTTGTTGCCTCGGAACGTGCCGCTGTGCGATCCGCGCTTGAGAACGTCGATGTCGCGCTTGAGCAGCACGAGCGACATCGGCAGGCCGTAGCCCGACAGCGACTTCGACAGCGTCACAATGTCGGGAACGATTCCGGATGCCTCGAAGCTGAAGAACTCGCCGGTGCGACCGGAGCCGACCTGGATGTCGTCGACGATCAGCACGATTCCGTGGCGTTCGGTCAGCTCGCGGAGGCCCCGAAGCCACTCTGGGCTCGCGACGTTGATGCCGCCCTCGGCCTGGATCGTCTCGACGATGACGGCGGCGGGCAGTTCGAGGCCGCTGCTGGGGTCGTCGAGCAGCTTCTCGAGGTACGCGAGCGTATCGAGTCCGGGGAGGTAGCCGTCGAAGGGCACGAACACGACGTTGTCGAGCTCGTAGCCGGCCGCCTGGCGGAAATGCTGGTTCGCCGTGGTGGCGAGCGATCCACCGCTAACGCCGTGGAAGGCGCGCGTGAATGCCACGACCGTCGAGCGTCCGGTCGACAGGCGGGCGATCTTGAGCGCCGCCTCCACCGCGTTGGTGCCGGTGGGGCCGGTGAACTGCAGCTTGTAGTCCAGTCCACGCGGCTCGAGCACAATGCTCTGAAACGCCTCGAGGAACGCCTTCTTGGCGACGGTAGCCATGTCGAGGGAGTGCGAGATCGAGTCGCCCTCGATGTAGTCGATCAGTGCCTTCTTCATTATCGGGTTGTTGTGCCCGTAGTTGAGGGCGCCCGCACCGCTGAAGAAGTCGACGTACTCGGCGCCGTCCTGATCGATCATGATCGAGCCGACGGCACGTTCGAAGATGACCGGGAACGACCTGATGTAGCCCCGTACGTCAGACTCCATGTCTGAGAAAATATCGAGGTTCATGTCATTCGTCATCCCTCATGGTAACTACCGGGGCCGAGAGGGCGGTGACATGCGCAGGTGCGCGCGAAATGCAAAGTCGAAGTCGAAACTCTTCCGTTTTAGTCTGGGGCGGTGATCTCACCAACGCGCCGCACCCCGACCGTTCAACGATGGGTCTTCTGGCCGGCCGCGGTAGTGGTCACGATCTTCGTCGCCTTCGCCATGCTGCTTCCGGATGCCACGGAGGCGGTGTTCGACGCCGTGCAGTCGAGCATCGTGAGCAACTTCAACTGGTACTACGTGCTGCTCGCGGCATTCTTCGTCGCCTTCTGCCTGTGGATGGGCTTCAGCCGCTACGGCAACATCAAGCTCGGCAAAGACGACGACGAGCCCGAGTTCTCGCTCGGATCCTGGTTCTCGCTGCTGTTCGCGGCAGGCATGGGAATCGGCCTGGTCTTCTACGGGGTCAGCGAGCCGCTCAGCCACTTCGCCCAGCCGCGCCCCGGCGTCACCGGCACCGACAACCAGCTCGCCCAGCAGGCGTTGTCGCAGACCTACCTGCACTGGGGTGTGCACGCCTGGTCGATCTACGTCGTCATCGGCCTCGCCCTGGCATACGCGATCCACCGCCGCGGTCGCCCCGTCTCCATCCGCTGGGCGCTCGAGCCCGTGCTCGGAAAGCGGGTGCGCGGAGGCTGGGGCCACGCCATCGACGTCATCGCGCTCGTCGGAACGCTGTTCGGCGTCGCGACCTCGCTGGGCCTCGGAGTGCTGCAGATCAGCGCCGGGCTCGAGAGCGCCGGCTTCGTCGAGTCGTCGGAGCTGTTGAACGTGGGCATCATCGTCGTGATCACCGGATTCGTCCTGTTCTCGGTGCTCTCCGGGGTGTCCAAAGGCATGAAGTGGCTGTCGAACTTCAACCTCGCGCTCGCCGCGGCGCTCGTGCTGTTCGTGCTGATCGTCGGACCGTCGCAGTTCCTCCTGCGCGAGTTCGTGCAGTCGATCGGAAACTACCTGCAGAACGTGGTCGGCCTCACGTTCAACGTGAGCGCTTTCACCGGCGACGCCGGCGAGAGCTGGCAGGGCGCGTGGACCACCTTCTACTGGGCATGGTGGATATCCTGGTCGCCGTTCGTGGGCATTTTCATCGCCCGCATCTCGCGCGGGCGCACCGTGCGGCAGTTCGTGACCGGCGTCATCCTCGTGCCGACCCTCATCACGTTCCTCTGGTTCAGCGTGCTCGGCGGCACCGCGCTGTACTCGCAGCTGCACGGCGAGGGCGGGCTCGTCGGCGCAGACGGCTCAGTCAACGTCGAAGGTGCGCTGTTCGCCGCCCTCGGCCAGCTGCCGGGCGGCTCGGTGCTGGTGATCGGGGCGATCATCCTCATCGCCATCTTCTTCATCACCTCGGCCGACTCCGGCTCGCTGGTGATGAGCATGATCGCGACAGGCGGGCAGATCGAGCCGAAGGGCTGGATCCGGGTGTTCTTCACCTGCATCACCTCGCTGCTCGCCATCGCCCTGCTGCTGTCGGGCGGGCTGGAGGCACTGAAGACGGCGGCGATCATCATCGCCCTGCCGTTCTCCGTGATCATGATCGCCATCTGCTGGTCGACGGTCGTCGCCTTCAATCGCGAGCTGCGGGCGTACGACAAGGCGGAACGCGCCGCGCTCCTCGACCGCATCGGCGACTACTACGGCCTCGAAGTCGAGGAGCCCACCGAGCGCGGGGTCTTCGGCGGCTCGCTTTTGAGCCGGATGCGCCGCAAGAACAACTGATCGGGCGCGCTACGGTTGGTTTGAGACGACGACGTCGCGCTGGCAGGCGCGGGAGGGACCGATGATGGGGAACGACCCGAGTTCGAGCGAATCCGCCGGCACCGCGGTCTGGTACTTCGTGGGCGCGACGTTCCTGTTTGCGGGCTCGACGTTCCTGGGATCGGCAGACGACGGGGGAGCCAGTCCCTTCGGCATCATCGCCGGCATCGCAGGCGCCGTGGTGCTCGTGGCGGGACTCTGGGTCTTCTCACGAGAGTGGAAGGGCAAGCGCAAGTAGTTCAGCTGTTCGGCACCGGCTCGTCGAACATCGCGCATACGGCCCCGCGGAGGAGCTCGTCGTAGGCAGCGGCAGCCTCCCGTTCGTCGATCCCGAACGTCGTCGACACGAGTATCGACAGGGTGCGAGTTCCGGCGGAGTCGGTATAGGTATGGGTGGTGTAGCCGGGGAGGCTCCCGGGGTGACCCCAGACGACTCCGCACAAGGTCCTGCGTTTCTCGAGCCCGAGACCGTAGCGGTCGAAGCCGACGGTGGTCCGCATCTGCTCGAGCAGGTCCGGCGTAGTGAGCTCGCCCGACTGGAGGGCGAGTGCGAACCGGGGCCAGGGCCTCGGCGTCCGGCTCATAGCCACGGGCGAGATCGCCGTTCACGTCGGACGCATCGGTCGCGAGGTAGGTAGACCCCAAACCGAGGGCCGCGGTGCCCGGGAAGTGCCCCTAGTCGCCCTCGACCCGTTCACGCAGCGCGGCATTCATCGCGTGGGACGACGGCGCCGTGTCATCCCGAAGCATGTCCGTCACGAACAGCACGGCCACTCCGCGGAACAGCTCGCTCTGGGTGAACACGGTGCTGCCGTCGTCCTGTTGTTCCAGCGTGAAGCTGTGCTCGCCGTCGAAGACGCCGACGACGCCCACGTGACCCTCCCAGCGCAGCAGCCGCGGCGCCTCGACCTGGCGCACGGTGGGCGTGAAGTCCATGCCGTCGTTCGAGAACGAGACCGTCGCCCCCTCGCGCAGGTCGCCGGTCATGCCGGTGAGCGTGGGATTCCATTCGTCGTACGCGTCGAAGTCGGTGAGAACCGCCCAGACCTCGTCTGGACTCGCGTCGATGGTGGTGCTGGTCTCGATGGAGTACGGATGCGCCCGCTGCCACAACGCGCCGATCGTCAGCAGCGCGAGAATGGTCACCCCGCCGACGGCCGCCCGCCGGAAGTCGAACCGCCGCTTGTCGCCGCGCAGCTCGTTGGTCATGGCTACAGTCAATCACCCCGGCGCGGGCGACTCGTCGGAGCCGAGCTACACTCACAGAACTGATGAATATTCCCCGAGGCGATCCAGCAGCCGGGCAGCACTCGCGCTCCGATCGGGCAGCCCAGGGGCCACCGCTACTGCCCCGAGTACCGGTTCGAGACCACTGAAGGCGACGTTCACTTCCTCGAGGTCAGTTCCGGATGCGCCTCCGATCCCGACGAGGTCGACATCGGTCACCACGCCGACATCGTCTACGACCCGGCCGACCCGTCCGTGGCGTACCTGACCGACGGCGGCAACACGTGGGTCGGCTTCGCCCTGGGCGGCGGCGCCTTCTTCGCCGGGTCGGCGCTCACGGTCGCACTAGCGGTAGGCGTCGTGCGCAAACGGTCGAGGCCAAAGTCTCGGAGCTGAGCGGGCGCCTTCGAGCACGGATGATTCTCTGCCCGAGATTCCCTCTTGGCGTGTCGCGCGCGACGAATCTACACTAGTGACATTCGAACACACGTTCGAGTGTTGGGAGAATCATGACATTGGTACGAGGCCCGGTGGCCGTCTGGATCGACGACGACGGCAAGCCGTCACGGCTGGTCTGGGAGGGGCAGCGGTATCGGGTCTCCGACGAGCCGACCGCTCTCGCCGACTTCCTCGACGAGCGCATCACGCACCTGCCCGTCGTGCCGCCCGTGGGTTGGCGGTTCCAGGGCACCGACGACTCGGGTCGCAGCCGCGTGTTCGACGTGCGCTTCGACCCGGCCAGATCGCAGTGGATCCTCGTCGGCACCTACGCCTGAGCGACGGCCACCGTCCACGCTCGACGGTCGAGAAGCGCCCGCCCGGTGTCGGCTGCCGGGTCTACGTTGTTGGTGGGAGGCATACACGACAACGAAGGGAAACACCGATGTTAAGAGGACTCACCACCGTCGCCTATCAGTCCGCCGACCTCGACGCAGCGAAGCGCTGGTACTCGGGCGTGCTCGGCATCGAGCCGTACTACACCCGCACCGAGTACGTAGAATTCCGCGTCGGCGACTACGAGCACGAGCTCGGCATCCTCGACAGCAAGTACCTCCCCGACCTGGGCGGCGAACAGCAGTCGGGCACTCCCGGGGGTGCCATCGTCTACTGGCACGTCGACGACGCCCAGGCGGCCTACGACCGCCTGATAGAACTCGGCGCGACCCCACACCAGCCCCCACGAAACTTCGGCGAGAACTTCGTGGGCGCTGCCGTCGTCGACCCGTTCGGCAACATCCTCGGCATCATGCAGAATCCGCACTACCTCGAGGTCGTCGAGAGGCGCTAGAACCCAGCGGGTGCCGACTCGTAGGGTGTACTCATTGCGTCCACTCTCCGAGCGAGGAACACCATGACCGACACGTCCGCTCTCCCCATCGTCCAGCACTACATCGACGGCGCGACCGTCGAGAGTGCGAGCGGCCGCACGGCCCCCGTGTTCGATCCGGCCCTGGGCGAGCAGACCAAGACCGTCGCGCTGGCCGACGCCGCCGAGATCGACTCGGCGGTCGCCGCGGCCAAGGCCGCCTTCCCGGCCTGGCGCGACACGTCGATCACAAAGCGCCAGCAGGTGCTGTTCCGTTTCCGTGAGCTGCTCAATGAGCGCAAGGGCGAGCTCGCGGCGATCCTCACCTCCGAGCACGGCAAGGTGCTGTCCGACGCGCTCGGCGAGATCACCCGCGGCCTCGAGGTCGTCGAGCTGGCCACCGGTTTTCCGCACCTGATCAAGGGCGAGTACTCCGAGCAGGTGTCGACCGGCGTCGACGTGTACTCCACCAAGCAGCCGCTCGGCGTCGTCGGCATCATCAGCCCGTTCAACTTCCCGGCGATGGTGCCGATGTGGTTCTTCCCGATCGCGATAGCCGTGGGCAACACGGTGGTGCTCAAGCCGAGTGAGAAGGACCCGTCGGCGGCGAACTGGCTGGCCGCGCTCTTCAGCGAGGCCGGACTGCCCGACGGCGTGCTCAACGTGCTGCACGGCGACAAGGAAGCGGTCGACGGACTGCTGACGCACCCCGACGTGAAGTCGATCTCGTTCGTCGGATCGACCCCGATCGCCCGGTACATCTACGAGACGGCATCGAAGAACGGCAAGCGTGTGCAGGCGCTCGGCGGCGCGAAGAACCACATGCTCGTACTGCCCGACGCCGATCTCGACCTCGTGGCCGACTCGGCGATCAACGCCGGATTCGGCTCCGCGGGAGAGCGCTGCATGGCCATCTCGGTCGTCGTCGCGGTGGAGCCCGTCGCCGACGAGCTGATCGAGAAGATCAAACAGCGGATGTCGTCGCTGACGGTAGGCGACGGACGCCGCTCCTGCGACATGGGGCCCCTGATCACCGAGGTGCACCGCGACAAGGTGGCGAGCTACATCGACGTCGCGATCGCCGACGGAGCGGATGTCGTGGTCGACGGCCGCGGAATAGAGGTCGACGGGGCATCCGACGGTTTCTGGCTCGGACCGACGCTCATCGACAAGGTGCCGCTCACGTCACGTGTCTACACCGAGGAGATCTTCGGGCCGGTGCTGTCGGTTGTGCGGGTCGCGTCGTATGAAGACGGGGTGGCGCTCATCAACGACGGCGCGTTCGGCAACGGCACCGCTATCTTCACCAACGACGGCGGTGCTGCCCGACGGTTCCAGAACGAGATCGAGGTGGGGATGATCGGCATCAACGTGCCGATCCCCGTGCCCGTCGCCTACTACTCCTTCGGTGGATTCAAAGACTCGATCTTCGGCGACTCGAAGGCGTACGGCCTGCAGGGCTTCCACTTCTTCACGCGCGAGAAGGCGATCACCGCCCGCTGGCTCGACCCGAGCCACGGCGGGATCAACCTGGGGTTCCCGCAGAACTGACGCCGAGGGCCGGCGACCGCGTCAGATGAAGTCGGGGCTGGGCGTGGTCGCCTGGCGGATCGAGACGTCGGCGTGACGGTCGAAGCGGTAGCCGACGCCGCGCACGGTGCGCACGATGTCCTCGTAGGCGCCGAGCTTGGAGCGCAGACGGCGCACGTGAACGTCGATGGTGCGCTCGTTGGGGATCTCGTCGTCGCCGGCGGCCCAGAGCGAGCTGATGAGCTCGGCACGGTCGATCGTGCGGCCCTCGCGCAGCACCAGGTACTGCAGCAGCTCGAACTCCTTGTAGGTGAGGGGAGCGGTCTCGCCGTCGAGCAGCAGGCGCTTGCGCGAGATGTCGATGACGACTCCGCCGCGCGGCTTCGCCTCGACCGCGGGAGTCTGGCGCTGGCGGGCGAGGGCGGCGGGGTCCTGCAGGGCGAGACGCACGACGTCGACGTCACGGCCGCCGGCACCCTGCGGTGCGAGGGCGACTGCGGCGTAGGTCTCGGCGTTGGGCACCAGGCCGGCGACGAGGTTCTTGAGCTGTTCGACGATCTGGCCGAGGTCGGTGCCGGCCAGCTCGGCCTTCAGCTCGTCGACACCCACGTAGAGAACGAAGCCGCGGGCCTCGGTTCCGGCGGGAACGGCGCGCAATCGAGGCTGGGCCGCATCCGTCGATTCGATCGGTGCCGGCGCGAACTGCTGCTCGGCTGCGACGAGGCTACGAGCGCTCGGGGCGGAGAAAGAGGTGGTCGGACGGTCGAGAGTTGCGAGTGACATGAGTCGGAAGAATCCTTGAAAGGGGTGAAGGGCCTCTAATGATGAGGGTGTGATTCCTTCTGGGTATATCTGGGTCGTGCGGTGCAGGATGGCTCCGTAATGAAAGGAGACAACCGGGAGTCAGATCTCAAGGATGAAAATCTCACTCGGCGAGGGGTTGGCCGTTAGGCGCACATTCGACAACACATCGCGCTGGCCGGCATCATGCCGGCGGTCCCGCGAGCCGCAAGGCCAGACAGGGAGAGCGCGTGGAAAGTCATAGAGGCAACTATCTTGCATAGTTACGCCGCGTGTCAAGCTCGGTCTCAGCTCAACACGTCCTTGGTGGCGAACCGTCCGTAGGCCAAGGCGCCGAACACGGCGATGTAGCCGAGCTGCAGCAGCGCGTTCTCGCCGAACACGGTGAGGTCGACGGGTGTGCGCAGCAGGTCGGCGAATCCGAGCCAGTGGTGGGTGAACAGCCAGGGATGGATGACCTCGAGCTGGGGCAGCGCGTCGAGGATCTGGCTCACCGCCGAGAGCACGATCGTGGCGGCCATCGCCCCCACCGGCACGGTCGTCAGTGTGGAGATGAAGAGCCCGATCGCGCTGAGGCCGAGCAGCGAGACGGTCACGTAGCCGGCGAACAGCGCGGCCCTCAGCGCGAACCCGTCGACTCCGATGGTGTCGCCGGAGAGCAAGGTCACCGGTCCGACGGGGAAGAGCGCGGCGCCGATCAGCACTCCGGTGATCACGATCAGGAGGGTGGCGACGAGGCAGAAGGCCGCGGCTCCGGCGTACTTCACCAGCAGCAGGCGCACCCGGCCGGCGGGGGCGGCGAGCAGGTAGCGCAGCGTGCCGAGACTCGCCTCGCCCGCGATCGTGTCGCCGGCGACCACTCCGACGGTGAGCGGCAGGAACAGCGGCACAGACACCACGAGCGCGGTCAACGCGACGAACAGGCCGTTCTGGGTGATGCTCGAGAGAAACGGCGGGCCGCCACCCCGGCCGTCGGAGTCGGAGAGCCGCACAGCCACCGCGATCAGCACCGGCACCGCGGCGAGGGCGGCGAGCATGGCCCATGTGCGCCGACGGCGGAAGAGCACGCCGAGCTCCGACCCGAGCAGGGCGAGCCCGGTCGAGCGGCCCTCGGCGGCGCGGAGCTCACTCGGCGACATCGAATCCCTCCCCGGTGAGCGCGACGAAGCGGTCCTCGAGCGAGGCGCCGGCAGCCGCGATGCCGCGCACCCGCACGCCGGCGCGCACGAGCGCCTCGGTGACGACCTCGGGCTGGATACCCGCGGGCAGCTCGGCGGTGATCTCGTCGCCGTCGCCGTCGGGTGCGAGCCCCAGCGTCGCCAGCACCCGGCGTGCCTCGGCGGGATCCGGCGTGCGCACCGTGATGCGCACGGTGCCCTCGGCGCGCAGCTCGTCGAGCGAGCCCTGGGCGACGAGGCGGCCGGTGCTCATCACCGCGACGTGGGTGCATACCTGCTCCACCTCGGCGAGCAGGTGGCTGGACAGGAACACCGTGGTGCCCTCGTCGGCGAGCGAGCGGATGAGCGACCGCACCTCGCGGGTGCCCTGCGGGTCGAGGCCGTTGGTGGGCTCGTCGAGGGTCAGCAGGTCGCGCGGCGTCAGCAGCGCGTTGGCCAGACCGAGACGCTGCTTCATGCCGAGCGAGTAGGCGTGGGCGGCCTTGCGTGCCGCGTGCCCGAGCCCGACGCGGTCGAGAGCGGCGTCGACACGGGCGGAGCGGGTGGCGGATGGCGCGTGCCGATTGGCCGTATCGAAGCGCCGCAGGTTCTCGCGGCCGGAGAGGAAGGGGTAGAACGCCGGTCCCTCGACGAGGGCGCCCACCCGGGGGAGAACCTCGGCCGCGGCATCCGGAATCTCCCTGCCCAGCACCCGGATCTCGCCCTCCGTCGCCGAGGCCAGCCCGAGCAGCATACGGATCGTCGTGGTCTTGCCCGACCCGTTCGGGCCGAGGAAGCCGAACACGGATCCGCGGGGCACCGCCAGCGCGAGCTCGTCGACCGCGGTCTGCCGCCCGAACGTCTTGCTGAGCGCGTGGGTCTCGATCGCGAGGTCGGCGGGGCTCACTGCGCGGCGGCGGCCTGGAGCGTCTCGGTGCCGACGGCGCCGACGAGCACGCGTCCGTCGTCGGCGAGCATCACGGAGACGAGGCTGGTGCTGAGCACCCGTCCGCCGTCGACCTTCGTGGTCAACCGGTCGAGCATCGGGGCGCGGGCTCCGACGGGCACCTCTCCGGCGGGGATCACGACGACAGCGTCCCAGCCGTCGCCGACGACGGTCGGCTCGGGATGGGCCGCCGGCGCGGCGTCCGGCACGTCGCCGGTCACGGTCTTCTCGGTGACGGTGACGTCGCTGGGCGGCGCGAACTCGAACAGGGAAGCGTCGGGGGCGTCGAAGCTGATCTTGCTGAAGCGCACGTCGAAGGCCGGTTCGGACTGGCCCTTCGCGGTGACGCTCGCGCCGAGCGGCAGGCCGGTCTCGGCGTCGACGCTCAGCACCACGGAGTCGACCAGGGTGTCGGCGTCGCCGGGGGTGAGCCTCAGCTCGTACGCCGCGCGGCCCGCGACGCGCGCGGTGTCGACGACCTCGATCTCGGTGGAGGGCTCGATCGCGGCGAGGAGCCTCTGGGCCGCCTCGGCGGGTGTCACCGTGGTGGTCTTCGCGGCGGCGGCGTCGGCCGGAGCCGTGAGGTGCACGGCTTCCTTCTTCTTCGAGTCGTAGAGCCAGACGCTGTCGCCGTTGCGGATCGCGTCGCGCTCGGCGAACCGGTCGAGCACCTGCACCCGCTGGGTGGTGGGTCCGCCGACGAAGACGTTGGCCGTGTGCGAACCGGTGATCAGTTCGAGGGCGGATGCCGCGGAGTCGCCCCCCGGCGTCTGGCCGAGGGCCGAGACATCCGGGAGTCCCATGTCGGACGACTGCTCGACGGTGCCCGAGTACGCGGTGCCCGCGCTGTCGGCGACCAGCTCGAGCAGCTGTTGCGGGCTCTTCTCGGGCAGCGTCGGGTCGGCGTTCGCGGCGGCGGGCACGGCGATTGCGGCGGTGACGATGACCACGGGGACTACTGCGGCTGGGATCCAGCGCTTGGAGTTTCTGTTCACGGCGGGCGACCTTTCGAACACGTCAAATGCGACGGTACGCCCGATTGCTCAATGTGCGCTGGGGGTTTACACGAGCCCGTAGAGGCGGTCTCCGGCGTCGCCGAGGCCGGGGACGATGAAACCCTGCTCGTTGAGCTTCTCGTCGACGGCGCCGAGCACGATGGTCACGTCGCCTCGGCCGGCCATGGCCGTCTCGACGGCGGCGAGGCCCTCGGGGGCGGCGATGAGGCACACGGCGGTCACGTCTTCTGCGCCGCGCGCGAAGAGGAAGTCGATCGCGGCGATGAGGGAGCCGCCGGTGGCGAGCATCGGGTCGAGCACGAAGCACTGGCGGCCCGACAGGTCGTCGGGCAGACGCTCGGCGTAGGTGGTGGGCTGGAGGGTCTCCTCGTCGCGCACCATGCCGAGGAATCCGACCTCGGCGGTGGGCACCAGCTTGACCATGCCTTCGAGCATTCCGAGCCCGGCGCGGAGGATCGGGACGACGAGCGGGCGGGGCGTGCTGATCGCGAGCCCCTGCGTCTCGGCCACGGGGGTCTGCACGGTGACGACCTCGGTGCGCACGTTGCGGGTTGCCTCGTAGGCGAGCAGCGTCATGAGCTCTTCGGCGAGAGCACGGAACGTCGGCGACGGGGTCGTCTTGTCGCGCAGCACGGTGAGCTTGTGCGTGATGAGCGGATGGTCGGCAACGTGAACTCGCATGTGCCCAATCTACTTCAGCCCAGCGCCTAGGCTCGCTGCATGGGCCAGTACGAAGAGTGGATGCACGAGGCGATCGCGGATGCGCGCCTCGCGTTCGACACGGGCGACGTTCCTGTCGCGGCGTTCATCCTCGACGGCGACGGAAAGCGCATCGGCTCGGGCCGCAACGAGCGCGAACTGCACAAGGACCCGACCGCCCACGCCGAGGTGCTCGCGATCCGGGAGGCGGCGGCCGCGCTGAGCGACTGGCACCTGCTCGACACGACTCTGGTCGTCACCCTCGAGCCGTGCATCATGTGCGCGGGCGCGATCCTCAACTCGCGGATCCCGCGCGTCGTCTTCGGCGCCTGGGACGAGAAGGCCGGCGCCGTGGGCAGCGTCTACGACCTGCTGCGCGACCGTCGGCTCAACCACCGTGTGGAGGTCGTCGCGGGCGTCGAGGCCGAGGCCTGCGCCGACCTGCTGCTCGACTTCTTCACGCAGCGCCGCTAGAGCCGCCCCGCCGACTCGCGTCGCTGACCGGCGCCCCGCCCGCCGGTGCCGCTCGCCGCCCCCGCCCGTCCCGCCGCGCCACTGGGCGCCCTAGCCGCGGGCGGCCGCTGAGCCCGTCGAAGCGGCGCTGGGTGGCCATTTGTGCACGGTTTCTCGCGGTATGTGGAGCCACAACTGGCCACCCAGCGAACCGGCGCATCACAGCGCCGCGACCGGCGCGCGACCGGCGCGCGAGAGTGCAGTTGCGCCCCCAATCGCCGCGTGAAAACGGGCGATAAGTGCACTTCGGTGGAACAGCGGCCCTCCGACAGGCTCCGGGACCGACAGGCTCCGGGACCGACAGGCTCGGGGAGCGGTATGGGGCTAGTCGGCGGCCTTGATCACGAACGAGTCGGTGGCCGGGTTGGCCTCGTTCGGCGGCATGTACACGTCGGGCTCGATGTAGATGATGCGGGCGACCGGGACGGCGGCACGGATGCTGACCTCGAGCTCGTTGATGTCGTTCGCCACGTCGGCGAGCTTGCGCGACCGGGCGAAGGCGACCTTCGCGCCGACGAGCAGCTCCTCCGGGCCCAGGTACAGCGTCTTCATGTGGATGAGCGCCTCGACCTGCGGCTGGGCGTTGATCGCGTTGCGGATCGCGTCGGTGTCGGCGACGCTGGCACCCTCGCCCACCAGAAGGCTCTTGGTCTCGATGCCGAGCACGATAGCGACGAGCACCAGCAGGATGCCGATCGCGAGGGTGCCCAGGGCGTCGAAGAGCGAGTTGCCCGTGAGGATGGTGAGGCCGACGCCGAACAGGGCGAGCAGCAGTCCGATCAGCGCGGCGAAGTCCTCGAGCAGGACGACAGGCAGCTCCGGCGACTTCGAGCGACGGATGAACTGCACCCAGCCCTGCTTGCCGCGAACGTGGTTCGACTCGCGGATCGCGGTACGGAACGAGAAGCTCTCGAGCCCGATCGCGACGATCAGCACGACGATCGGCAGCCACGCGTTCTCGAGTTCGTGCGGGTGCTGGATCTTCTCGATGCCCTCGTAGATCGAGAAGACGCCGCCGATGGAGAACAGGATGATGGAGACGACGAAGGCGTAGACGTAGCGTTCACGCCCGAAGCCGAACGGATGCTCCGCGTTGGCTTTCTTCTTCGCCTTGCGTCCGCCGAGCAGCAGCAGACCCTGGTTGCCGGTGTCGGCGAGGGAGTGCACGCCCTCGGCGAGCATGGAGCTCGACCCGGAGAAGGCGAAGGCGATGAACTTCGTGACCGCGATTCCCAGGTTTGCGAGGAGTGCCGCGACGATTGCCTTGTTCCCACCGGATGCGCTCATGGGGCAATCCTAGAATGCTCCTATGACCGTCACTCTCCCCAGCATCGCCATTCTCGGAACGGGTTCGATGGGAGGAGCCATCCTCAGCGGCCTGCTCAACCCCGGCGTCGGGGTCACCGGCGGCATCCGTGTCACCAACCGCTCGGCGGAGAAGGCCGAGCGGCTCGCCGCCGACGGGGTCACCTCGCTCGCGACATCCGTCGACCCGGACGCCAACCGCATCGCCGTCGCCGGCGCACGCATCGTGCTCATCGGCGTCAAGCCGGGCATGGTTCCCGACCTGTTGCGCGAGATCGCCGACAGCCTCGAGCCCGACGCCATCGTTGTGAGCGTCGCGGCCGGCGTCACGATCGAGACGATGGAGGCGCTGGTTCCCGGCGCCGTGCTGCGTTCGATGCCGAACACGCCATCGGTCGTCGGGCTCGGAGTCACGGGACTCGCGGCGGGAACCCGGTCGAGCGACGACGACCTCGCGATCGTGCGGCAGCTCTTCGAGACCGTGGGCGACGTGCTCGTGATCCCGGAGTCGAAGATCGACGCGCTCAGCACCATCTCGGGCTCCGGCCCGGCGTACGTGTACTTCCTCATCGAGCAGCTCACGCGCACCGCCATCGGCCTCGGGTTCACGGCGGAGCAGGCGTCGACCATGGTCGACGGCACGTTCATCGGGGCGACGCAGCTGCTGGCCGCATCCGATTCCACACCTGCTGAGCTGCGCGCCAAGGTGACGAGCCCCAAGGGCACGACCGAGCGGGCGATCACAGAGCTCGAGGCCGCCGATCTCACCGCGGTGTTCGACCGCGCGACAGCGGCCGCACTCGCGCGGGCCGAAGAGCTCGCCAGCGGCTGCTGATCTCCCAGAGGACGCGTGCCGCTGTCAGGGCCGACGCGACGGCGGGATCGCCCTGAGCAGCGTCTCGCGGCGATACCAATCCGCCCGGCCCATCGGCTCCGAACTCCGGAGGGACGGAGACCGATGATGATTCCGATGCCGGGTCGTAGCGCCTAGCGGCAACCGCTCCCGTTGGCAATGGGCTAGTGGTTTCGTGACGGGGCACCATGCGTTCAGCGTCGCCGTTGATAATGATCAGGGTCAATCGGAACGGAAGTGCCACAGTGGGAATTCAGACCTCTCTAGACGAGCTTCGCCAGACGACGCACATCGTCGATGCGATGCGGGTTGCCGACGAACTGGCGTTCGTGGCGAGCCGCAACGGAGGCGCCCGCACGGTGCGCGTTCTCGCGTCGACCGTCGACGGCGACGACCAGCTCACCGCCATCGCTTCCATCCACGCGCTCGCCCAGGTGTTCGACGACGAGGCCGACGACGTGCTGTCAGGACTCCTCTCGAGCGAGCGCGGCTATCTGCGCGAGCACGCCGCCTGGGCGTTCTCGGCCCGGCTTCCCCGATACGACACCATCGCCCGGCTGATCGGCCTCGTCGTCGACGGCGGCTTCAGCGGAATGCTCGCCCAGCGCACCCTGCAGCAGTGGGCATCCTCCGCACCCGACCAGGTGACCGTCGGGCTCGAGAGCGCGCTGCTCGGCGTGCGCGACCCGAGACCGCGCACCCGGCTCGTCGAGACCCTAGGAGTCGCTCGCGGCCAGATCGCCACTGCAGCGCTCCTCCGCGTCGCCGCAACCGAGAGCGAGCCGGTCTCCGTGCGGGTCGCCGCGGTCGCCGGCCTCGGCGACCGGGCCGGGGACTCGCGCAGCGTCGAGCTGGTCACACGACTCGCCGCGGGCGACGGCTTCGTCGCCGACGCCGCCCGCCTCGCACTCGTCGACCTCACGTCCAGTCCGGCCGTGCGTGCCCCGTGGCAGAACGGGCTCACCGTCGCCCAGCTCTTCCTGCACGCCGACATCGACCCGCAGCTCACCCGGGCGGGCAGCGGAGACAACGGAGGCATCGCCACCCTGCTCGTCCGTCTCGGCGACGCCCTGGCCGCCGCGACCGGCGTGCCTGCGGAGTCTGCGGCCGTGCAGCGGGTCGTCACGCTCTCCCGCGGAAGCGCCACGGAGGCGCTCGACAGCCTGTCCGGCGTCGCGTCCACCGTGCGCGGGCACGCCTACGCGTCCGTTCCCCTGCTGAGCGAGCCCGTCGCATCGTCGGACGCATGGCAGCTGCGGGTCGCCGCGGAACGGGGCATCCGACGGGTGCTGCGCGCCGTGGGCACCGTCGACGTGCTGCACCTGCGCATGGCCGACGTCGGCAGCCTCGCCGCCGCCAACGTCGCCCGCGACCTCGGCATCCCCGTCGTGTTCACCGTCGCGCCCGACCCGCACGCCGTGATCCGCACGCTCGACCAGTCGGGCGACCTGACCCGCGCCAACTTCGGAGAGGTCGACGAGCGGGAGCACTTCTGGTTCCGCGCCCGGCTCGTGCAGCGCCTCGCCGCCGACGCCGCGCACACCGTGCTCTTCCCGCGGCCCAATCTCGAGACCGACATGCGCGAGCTCGTCGGCATCGACATCACGGCGCACCCCGAGCGTCACTCGATCGTGCCGGAGGGGATCGACCTCGAGGTCGTCGACCGCGCCGTCGGGGAGGCCGCCGACCACGCCACGGGCGCGCCGGCCACGCCGACGCTCGAGAGCCTGCGCACGCTGCTCGACGGCCTCCCGGAGGAACGCCGCGGGCTGCCGCTGCTGATCTCCGTCGGCCGCTTCCACCGCATCAAGGGCATGGCCACCGTCGCCTCCGCCTGGGCCAACGGACCGCTGCGCGAGCGCGCCAACCTGCTGCTGGTCGGCGGCGACCTCGAGAACCCGTCGGCCGACGAGCTCGAACAGCTCGACCGCATCGACCGCACGATCCCGAGACACGAGGCCGTGGCATCCGGTCTCCTGCTCGCTGGGCACCGCCCCAACGACACCGTGGCACGCTGGGTGGCCGCGGCACGCTTCGGGGTTCCCGGTCTCGCGGCCCCCGGCGGCGTCTACGTCTGCGGCAGCCTGAAAGAGGAGTTCGGCATCGCGATCCTCGAGGCGATGGCCGCGGGCCTGCTCGTGGTCGCCCCCGCGGGCGGAGGCCCGGCGACATACGTCGAAGAGGGCGTCACCGGGTTCCTCACCCGCACGTCCGACGCCGCCCTGCTCGCCGCATCGATGAGCGACGCGCTCGACACCGTGGCGCTCGAGGCCGCCCAGACGGCGACGACCGACGCGCGGCCGCACCGCTCACGCGACACCGTGGTGCAGAACTTCACCATTCAGGCCATGGCCCGCGCCCTCGCGGTCGTCTACTCCGGCGTGAGCGACACCGTGTACGACGCGCACGCGGGCAGCGCGGTCATCCGGTGACGCTGCTCATCATCAGCCCGGACTACGCCTCCCACCTGCTTCCGCTCGCGACGCTCGGCACCGCCTGGCAGGCCGCGGGGGAGCGCGTCGTGGTCGCCACGGGCAGCGCCACCGCGTCGATCGTCGACTCATTCGGCTTCGAACGGGTGCACCTGCAGCTGGGTCGCGGCTCGAATCCGGGCATCATCAAGGCCGAGGACCAGCCCAAGGGCGAAGACGACGCGCTGCGCGGGTTCTTCGCCGCCACCCGGCTCGGCATGGTCGAGACACTCGCCTTCCAGGCGTCCGCGCGCAAGAACGACCTGCTCTGGGACCCGGTCGACACCGCCCGCGCCGTGCAGCGCGTCGTCGACGAGGTGAAGCCCGACCGCGTGATCGTCGACCACCTGGCCTTCAGCGCGCGGCTCGCGCTCCTCGCCCACGGCACCCCGTACGCCGACGTCGTGCTCGGGCATCCCTCGGCCCTTCCCGTCGGCGACGAGGTCTACGGCTATCCGCCTTCCTGGCCGCGGGCGTTCGAGCCGGATGCCGCCTCGCTCGCAGCCCTGCGCGCCCTCTGCGACGACGTGAGCGCGTCGTTCACCGCCGAGTGGAACGCCGCCCTCGACGGTCTCGACGCCTCGCATCTGCGCAGCGAGAACGCGTTCGCGGAGCACGGCGAGCTGCTGCTGTTCAACTACCCGCGCGAACTGCACGAACCGGCGCGCACGGCTCTGCTGCCCGCACACGAGTTCATCGGATCGGCCGTGCGCTCCGAGGCGGCGGACGACGAGGTGGATGCCTGGATCGCGTCGAGCGAAGAACCGTTCGTCTACGTGAGCTTCGGCAGTTTTCTGTCGGTGCGAGGGGATGTCCTCGCGAGGGTGTTGGCGGCGCTGGCGTCGCTGCGCATCCGCGTGGCCGTCGCGATCGGATCCGCCGACCGGGCCGAACTCGGCGACCTGCCCGCCGACTGGCTCGTTCGCGAGTTCCTGCCGCAGGTGACGCTGCTCGCGCACGCCGCGGCGGCCGTGAACCACGGCGGCAACAACAGCGTCACCGAGTCGATGACCTACGGGCTGCCGTTGCTCGTGCTGCCGTTCTCGACCGACCAGTTCGCGGGAGCCGCCGCCATCGAGCGCGAGGGCTTCGGCGAGTCGCTCGCACCGAACACGGCGACGGTCGACGAGCTTCGGGCCGCGCTCGAGCGGGTGCTCGCGCTGCGGGAGCCCCGGCTGACGGCGCTCGGCGAGTCTCTGCGCACCACGCCGGGGCGCGAGCGCGCGCACGCGGCGCTGGCGTAGGCGGGCTGGCAGGCGGGTCGCAAACGCTCGCGAGCCGCTTCCTGACGAATGAGCCTGCCGCGGCGGGCTCATCGAGCCGCAACCTCGCCGTGAGCGAAAACGGCCCCGCCGGAACCCCGTCGCGAAGCCTGAAGCGCCTCGTCGAGCCGGAGCCGCCGCGCGCGCCCCCGGCGCCAGCCCGCGTTGCCCCGCGATCCGCGGAGGCCCTAGATTGAGCGCGTGCCGTTGCTGCCGACGCCATGGAGGAGCGACGTGGAACCGACGAAGACCGACTTCAAGAAGACGCTGGACGCCTACCGGGCGAAGCACAACGAGTTCCGGATAGTGGATGTGCCGCCGACGCAGTACCTCATGCTCGACGGGCACGGCGATCCGAACAGCTCGTCGCAGTTCGCCGACGCGCTCGAGGTCATGTACCCCATGGCCTACAAGTTGAAGTTCGCGAGCAGACAACAGCTCGGCCGCGACTACGTGGTCATGCCGCTCGAAGGCCAGTGGTGGTCGGCCGACATGGAGGCTTTCACGGCGGCGCGCGACAAGTCCCGCTGGGACTGGACGCTGATGATGATGGTGCCCGAGTGGATCACCGAGGAGATGTTCGACGCCGCACGAGCCGCCGTTGCCGCGGGCGGCGCGCCGGCGAGCCTCGACCGCGTTCGCCTCGAGACCCTGACCGAGGGACGCTGCGTGCAGACCCTGCACATCGGCTCGTACGACGACGAGGCGGAGATCCTCGAGCGCCTGCACTACGAGTTCATCCCCGGCGCGGGGCTCGCCATGCGCGGCAAGCACCATGAGATCTACCTCAGCGACGCGCGCAGGGTCGAGCCGGCGCGGCTGCGCACGATCCTGCGCCAGCCGGTGGAGTAGCCGCGTAACGCGCGAAAACGCCCCGCTACGCCCCGAAGACGAGCGCGCGCATGGCGTCGGCCGACGGCTCGGCCTCACGGTAGCGCTCGCGCAGCGCGGCGTTGGCGTCGTACTGCTCGCCCTCGCGCAGCTGCGTCTCGTGGTGCAGGGCGTAGACGTTGCCGTCGTGCCGCTGCGGCTGCGAGCCGAGCAGCGTGGTGTGCGCTGCGAACCACGCGGAGTCCTCGAAGCCCCAGCCGCGGAACCGCTCGTCCTGGCCGCCGTGCGAGGCCCACGTGCGCGGCGTGGTCACGTAGACGCCCGAGCAGGCGCCGACGACGAGAGTCGCCTCGACGGATTCGAGTGGCGCCCCGTCGAAGAAGGCCGCGGTGCCGACCGCTCCGAGCCACTGGTAGCGCGTGTACGGCAGGTGCACTAGCCCCGAGTCGCGAGCGGCCGAGACGGCCTCGAGCAGCGGCGCGATGCTCGGGATAGTGTCCGCGTCGCCGATGATGACGACCTCGTCCGGATCGGCGACGGCGTCCATGCCCACGTTGCGGCAGCGCGCCAGGTTGAACGGCACGTCGCCCGAGTCGACCGTGCGGATCTCGGCTCCGGGCAGATTCGCCCGGTACCACTCAGACGTCGCTTCGAACGCTGCGAGCCGCGAGGGCTGCGGGCGCCAGGGGATGATGACAGTTACCACTAAGCGAGTGTAAACGTCAGCTCGAGATGCTCGCGAACCGTTCGATATCGGCCGAATTTCCGCTCACGATGATGAGGTCGTGGTTGGAGATCACGGTCTCGGGGGTCGCGTAGGTGAAGTCCTTGCCCGGCGCCTTCACGCCGACCACCGTGATGCCGAATTTGCGGCGCACCTGCGATTCAGACAGCGGAATGCCACGGATCGGCTTGGGCGGGTACATCTTGACGAGCGCGAAGTCGTCGTCGAACTCGATGAAGTCGATCATGCGCCCGGAGACGAGGTGGGCGACGCGTTCGCCGGCCTCCGCCTCGGGGTAGATGACGTGGTTCGCGCCGATGCGCGAGAGGATCTTGCCGTGCGACTGGCTGATCGCCTTCGCCCAGATCTGCGGGATCTTGAGGTCGACCAGGTTCGCGGTGATGAGCACGCTCGCCTCGATCGACGAGCCGACGGCGACGACCGCGATGGAGAATTCCTGCGCGCCGATCTGGCGGAGGGCATCGATGCTGCGCGCATCCGCCTGGACAGCGTGGGTGACGCGCTCCGACCATTTCTGCACGAGTCCCTCGTCGGCGTCGACGGCGAGAACCTCGCGGTCGAGCCTGTCGAGCTGGCCGGCCGTCGCAGCCCCGAAGCGGCCGAGGCCGATCACGAGCACGGGCGCGTTGTGCGCAATCCTGTCAACCAACGATGGGCCTCTCTTCAGCACGTTTGAACAATTGGCGGCTCGTGCTGGCGGCGAGTGCGGCCGCCAGAGTCACCGTACCCACTCGACCGAGGAACATGGTCGCGGCGAGCACGTAAACCCCCGCATCCGACACCGACGCGGTGAGCCCGGTACTGAGCCCCGACGTCGCGAAGGCCGAGATGACCTCGAACAGCACGAAGTCGAGCGAGGCGCCTGAGATCTGCAGGAGAAGAATGGATGACGTCGCCACGGTCGTGGCGCCCCAGAGCACGACACTCACGCCGAGTCGGAGGACGTCGCCCGGGATGCGGCGGTCGAACGCCTCCATCCCCTCCCGGCCGCGTGCCTCGGCGAACGCGGCGAGGAACAGGATCGCCAGGGTCGTCACCTTGATGCCGCCGGCGGTCGACGCGGATCCGCCGCCGATGAACATCAGCATGTCGGCCACGAGCAGGCTCGAGCCGTTCAGCTCGGCGATGTCGATCGTGTTGAACCCGCCGGAACGCGTCATCATCGAGAGGAAGAAGGGCTGGAAGACCTGCTGCCCGAAATCCATGCTCGCGAAGGTCTTGGTGTTGCCGAGTTCGAGCACGAAGAAGGCCAGCCCACCGAGGATGAAGAGCAGGATGGTCGTCGTCAGGGTGAGCTTGACGTGCAGAGACCACTTCTTGGGGCGCCGGATGTTGCGCATCAGCACGTAGATCACGGGGAAGCCGACTGCGCCGAGGAACACGCCGAGCATCAGGACGCTGAGAAACCAGTAGTCCGTGGCGAAGGGCACGAGGCCGTTGCTCGTGGGCTGGAAGCCGGTGTTGGTGAAGGCCATGGCCGAGTAGTAGAACGCCTCCCAGGCCGCCTCGAGCGGAGGGATCCCGGAGATCAGGAGTCGGGGGAAGAGCAGCGCGGCGATCGCGAATTCGATCACGAGCACGCTCAGGGCCACGGTGACGAGCAGCGACCCGACCTCGCCCAGCCGCACCGCCTGGCCCTCGGCGATCGAGCCTTTGTGCATGCGCAGCGGGTTGCTGTCTCCCGCCGCGAGGAGCCGTTGGCGGAGGCCGAGCTTGCGCGAGATCACGAGCCCGAGGATCGAGGCGAGGGTCAGAACGCCGATTCCACCGATCTGCACGCCGACGAGGATCACGACGTGGCCGAACGGCGACCAGTACGACGCCATGTCGACTGTCGAGAGTCCCGTGACGCAGATGACCGACACCGCGGTGAATAGAGCGTCGACGAACGGGGGTACCTTTCCCGAGGTGGTCGAGATGGGAAGGGAGAACAGCAGGGTGAAGACGAGCACGAGGGCCGCGAAGATGAGGATGGCGAACCGCGCCGGAGTCGCCGCGGCGAAGTGCTCGAAGTAGTCGCGGATCCTGCCGAGGGTAGAGCCGTGCTGCACGGGCTTCGTGCGCATGACTACCTCTTCTCGGTACCGGGGTCGAAACGCTCTTGACGGAACAGGTTGTCATGGTACTACCCGCCCGGCCCCGCTAGCCTTTCCCAATGGCCGACACCTTCGACGCAATCGCCGACTCCACCCGACGGGACATCCTGCACGCGCTGCTCGGCAGGGGAGGAACCGGCGAGATCTCCGCGGCCGAGCTCGCCGAGCAGATCGGCGTCACGACCCCCACCGCGACCAAGCATCTGGGAGTGCTGCGCGAGCTGGGCTTCGTCGGCGCCCGCGAGGAGGGCCGTTCGAAGTACTTCAGCCTCGAGTTCGCGCCCTTCGACGAGCTGCAGTCGTGGCTGGCGCCGTTCGTCGGGGACGCGTACGACACCGTGCCCGAGGCATCCGAAGACGCCGTCGTCTTCTCGGCGTGGGCCGGGACCGACGTGGGGTCGACCATCGGACGCGCCATCGCCGACCGCTCGCACCGGGCGAGAACGGCGTTCCAGGGCGCGTCGGAGAGGGTGTCGGGGGCGCTGCCCGACGCGGTCACCAAACGGTTCGCACACAAGCCGTAGACAGCGAGTCACACCAGCCCCTAGTGTTGCGAATCAGCACTCTAGTAACACCCGTAACGAGTGCTCCATAATCGCGAGGGGCACAGACATGTCAGGGGATCTCTCCGATGTGCGTTTTCTCACGGTCGCAGAAGTGGCCGACATGATGCGTGTCTCGAACATGACGGTGTACCGCATGGTCCACGCGGGCGAGATGCCGGCGATCCGCTTCGGCCGGTCGTTCCGGATCCCCGAATCCGCGGTCGTCGCGCTGATCCAGACGCCCATTTCGCACACCGGTTAGCGCTCGCAGCGCTTTGCGCTAGACTTACGCAGTACATTTTTCCGCGGTTCCGAATCGGACCGGGTCGGTCTAATTCAGTAACCAGTGAGGTACCCATGGGTTCAGTAATCAAGAAGCGCCGCAAGCGTATGGCGAAGAAGAAGCACCGCAAGCTGCTTCGCAAGACTCGTCACCAGCGTCGCAACAAGAAGTAGAGCTTCTTACGCACTAGCGTCAGTCCTCGTGTTCATCACGAACACGGACTGGCGCTTTTTGCGTTAAGTAGACTTGGCGGGTGCCCGAGATCCAGCTCACCTTCGTCAGCAAACCCGACTGCCACCTGTGCGAGACCGCCCGGGACGTGGTCGACGGCGTCGTCGCGGAGCTCGGCTCCGAGGCATCCGTGCACATCGAAGAGCTGTCGATCCTCGAGCACCCCGACCTCTACGAGAAGTACGTCGAGGAGATCCCGGTCGTGCTCATCAACGGCAAGGTCCACAACATCTGGCGCATCGACCCGACTCGCCTGAAGAACGCGCTCCTGGAGGCATCCGCATGATCCGTCACGTCGTCAGCTGGAAATTGAACGGTACGGATGCCGCGGCTCGCGCCGAGCAGGCCGCGACCATCACGGCCACACTCACCGCGCTGCCGGCGGTCATCCCCGAGATCCTGTCGCTCGAGGTGGGGACCAACTCGGCGTACCCCGACAGCAACTGGGACGTCGTGCTCATCGCCGACTACGACTCGCTCGAGGGTCTCGAGGCGTACCAGGTGCACCCCGACCACGTCGCCGCGACGCACGTCATCAAGCCGCTGGTGTCGGCGCGCTCGAACGTCGACTTCGAGGTCGAGAGCGTGCTCACGGCCGACTGAGCGTCGCTCGCGGGCAAGCGCGCCAGTTCGGGACAAGCGCTACAGCGCGCGCTGTAGCGCTCGTCCCAGGATGGCGCGCAACCCCTGCGGGGCGGGCCGGCCGGCTACTTCTTGCGGGGCTTCTTCGTCGCGAGTGCGTCGCGCTCGGCCGAGAGCGAGTCCATCGTCGACGTGTCGAGCCCGGGCTGCAGGGTGTCGCCGAACGGGCTGGTCAGCCCGGTCTTCGCCTCTACCGCTGCGACATAGGCGATGGCGGCGAGGTGCACCTCGGCGGCGGCTCGCTGAGCCTTCTTGAGCGACACGGCGGTCGCTCCGACGACTTCGGCGTGCTTCTTCAGGGCCTTGGTGAGGTCCTTACGTGCTGAGTCAATTTTCTTGGACATAGGGGTCATCCTGCCTTATCAAAGTTAACGGATCGGGCAGAGACGGCTACGGCGTGAGACGCGTGGGGCCGCGGAAGAGGTACGTGGCCTCGCGGATGTTCGGAAGGTGCAGCATCAGCATGAGCACGCGGCTGAGTCCCATGCCGAATCCACCGTGCGGGGGCACGCCGTAGCGGAAGAAGTCGAGGTAGAAGTCGAGCTCCTCGGGGTCGAGCCCCTTCTGCTTCGCCTGCTCGACGAGCACGTCGATGCGGTGCTCGCGCTGGGCTCCCGTCGAGATCTCGACGCCGTTGAAGATGAGGTCGTACGACTTGGTGATCGTCTCGTCGCCCTCGTGACGCATGTGGTAGAACGGCCGGATGCTCGAGGCGTAGTCGGTGAGGAAGACGAACTCGTGCCCGTAGGTGTCCTTGGCCCACGCGGCGATCTGGCGCTCGCCCTCCGGGTCCATGTCGTCGTCGGCGCGGGGCACCTCGTAGCCGCGCTCGGCGACGATGCGCTTGGCCTCGGCGAGGGGCACTCGGGGGAACGGGGTGGTCGGCACCGTGACATCCACGTCCCACAGGGCCTTGATCTCGTCGCCGTGCTTGTCCTTGACGGCCTGGAAACCGGCGACCAGCAGCTCTTCGTGCAGGGTCATGACGTCTTCGTGGCTGTCGATCCAGCTGACCTCGGTGTCGACGGAGGTGAACTCGGTGGCGTGACGAGAAGTGAACGACGGGTCGGCGCGGAAGGCCGGGCCGACCTCGAAGATCTTGCCGAAGCCGGCGGGCTGCGCCATCTGCTTGAAGAACTGGGGGCTCTGCGACAGGTACGCCTTGCCCTCGAAGTAGTCGACCTCGAACAGCTCGGCCTTCGACTCGGAGGCGGACGCCATGAGCTTGGGGGTGTGGATCTCGACGAAGTCGCGTTCGACCCAGTAGCTGCGCAGCGCGTGCAGGAAGGTGGTCTGGATCTTGAAGACGAGGGCGTTCTTGGGAACGCGCAGGTCGAGGAAGCGCCAGTCCATGCGCTTGTCGCCGCTGGAGTCCTCGGCGATGGGGGTCTCGGGGATCGCCTCGGAGGCGATGACCAGGGCGTCCAGCTTGATCTCGACGCCGCCGAGCTTCACGCGCTCGTCGTGCTTGAGCTCGCCGGCCGCGGTGAGGAAGGTGCCCTGCGCGAGGCCGGAGATGATGTCGGCGATCGGGTCGTCGGCCGGGGTCTTGTCCTCGTTGAAGTTGCGGGGATGAACGAGCTGCACGGCGCCGGACTCGTCACGCAGCACGACGAACTGCACCTTCTTCTGATCCCTCACCGTCTCGACCCAGCCGGATACGGAAATGGGGCCGTCGGATGCCGCGGCCAGGTCTTTGATGAGGGTGCGTTCAGTCACCCCGCGAGTTTACAGTCCTCGCCCATGGTCGCGGGCCGTACTCCCAGCGGCACCGAACGTAGAATTGCCGCATGCCAGCGAACCTCATCCATCTCGTGCGCCACGGCGAAGTGTTCAACCCCGACGGCATCCTCTACGGACGCATCCCGGGCTACCACCTCTCCGAACTCGGCCACAGGATGGCGGCCTCGGCGGCGGCGAGCCTCGCCGGGCGCGACATCACCGCCGTCTACGCCAGCCCGCTGCAGCGCGCGCAGGAGTCCGCAGCACCGTGGTCGGCCGACTTCGGCCTGCCCGTCGTCACCGAGGACCGCATCATCGAACCGTGGAACAAGTTCGAGGGCAAGAAGTTCGAGTTCGGACCGGGGGTGCTCTTGCGCCCGCGGGTCTGGCCGTGGGTGGTCAACCCGACCAAGCCGAGCTGGGGCGAGCCGTTCGTGAGCGTCGAGGCGCGCATGCTCGCCGCGGTCGGCGACGCGTGGGCCGCGGCCGACGGCGGCGAGGTCGTGATGGTCAGCCACCAGATGCCGATCGTGATGGTCGCTCGGTCGGTGAAGAACATGAAGCTCTACCACGACCCCCGCAAACGACGCTGCACCCTCTCGAGCATCACGACCCTCCGCCGCGAGGGCGACCGCTTCGTCGAGGTCAACTATCAGGATCCTGCGAAAGACTTGCTCGCAGCATCCGTCGATTTTGGAGCAGTGTGAAGCGCGTCTTTCTCTCCGCCGCAGCAGCGGTCGCCGCGTTGACCCTCCTGGCCGGGTGCACGAACGACCCGCTCGCCGAGCAGTACTCCGCAGGCACCACCAAGAACTACATCTCGGGCGAGGGCACGATCAGCGAGATCGCCCCCGCCGACCGTGAGGCGCCGGTGTCATTCGCCGGCGTCACCGACTCGGGCGACGAGGTCAGCTCCGACGACTATGCCGGCGAGGTGCTCGTGCTCAACTTCTGGTACGCGGGCTGCCCGCCGTGCCGCGTCGAGGCGCCCGACCTCGAGAAGCTCAACGCCTCCTTCGCGGGCGAGGGCGTGAGTTTCCTCGGCGTCAACGTGCGCGACCAGGCAGCGCAGTCGCTGAGTTTCGCCGAGGAGTTCGGTATCACCTACCCGTCGGTGATGGACTCGGACGATGGCAACCTGCTGCTCGCCTTCTCGGGCACGGTCGCACCCAACGCGGTTCCGACGACTCTGGTCATCGACAAGGAGGGTCGCGTCGCCGCCCGCATCCTCGGCGGCATCGAGGGCACATCCAACCTGCGCACCCTGATCAACGACGCCCTCGCCGAGGACGGCTGAGCGTGCCAGGAGTCGGTGAGCTCGTCGGCGACGGGCAACTCATCATCGCGCTTCCGATCGCACTCCTCGCCGGACTGCTCTCCTTCCTGTCCCCGTGCATCCTCCCGCTCGTGCCCGGCTACCTCGGCTACGTCGGCGGCCTGAGCGGCACCGGCCGCCGCGACCGTTCCCGGCTCGTTCTCGGGGTGAGCCTGTTCATCCTCGGCTTCACGATCGTCTTCGTGGCCACCAACGCGGCCTTCGGGGCCCTCGGAACCTGGCTGTTCGTCTACGGCGACACCATCACCCGCATCGCCGGCGTCATCGTGATCCTGCTCGGGCTGGTGTTCATCGGCCAGTTCACGTTTATGCAGCGTGACTTCAAGGTGAGCTGGATGCCGGCGACCGGAGTGGCCGGCGCACCGCTGCTCGGCATCGTCTTCGGGCTCGGCTGGACGCCGTGCCTCAGCCCCACCCTCGCGGCGATCACCGCGATCAGCTTCAACGGCGGGTCGGCGTGGCAGGGTGTCATCCTCGGCATCGTCTACTCGCTCGGCCTCGGCATCCCGTTCCTGCTCGTCGCCTTCGGGTTCGGCTGGGTCGCGACATCCGTCGCCTGGGTGAAGAAGCGCATCCGCCTCGTGAACATCGTCGGCGGCTCGATGTTGGTAATCATCGGTGTGCTGATGGTGACAGGCTTGTGGTCGCAGTGGATGAGCCAGTTAGGAGCGGTGATCAATGTCTTCGTCACGCCCCTCTGACCACATCGACTCGGCACCGGTCGATCCGACGATCGCGCAGCCGCAGCTCGGATTCGTCGGCTACCTGCGGTTCTTCTGGCGCCAGCTCACCAGCATGCGCACCGCGCTTTTCCTGCTGCTCCTGCTCGCGTTCGCGTCGATTCCCGGGTCGCTCGTTCCGCAGCGCAGCTCCGACCCGAACGGCGTCATCCAGTACAAGCTCGACTACCCCGACCTGTACCCGATCCTCGACGGCCTCCAGGTGTTCAGCACCTACACGTCGATCTGGTTCTCGTCGATCTACCTGCTGCTGTTCATCTCGCTCATTGGCTGCATCATCCCCCGCAGCGTGCACCACTACCGCGCGCTGCGGTCGCGGCCGCCGAAGACGCCGGCCCGGCTGAACCGTCTCGCCGGGTACACATCGGTGACGGGGCAGACGGATGCGGCATCCGCCATCGACGTCGCCCGCGCGCAGTTGAAGCGCAGCGGGTACCGCACCGAGCTGTACCCGTCGGCCCATTCGACAAGCTCGGGGCAGGCCGGCGCCTCGTACTCGGTGAGCGCCGAGCGCGGCTACCTGCGTGAGACCGGCAACCTCGTCTTCCACACGGCGCTCGTCGGCATCCTGGTCTCCGTCGCCATCGGCGGCAGCTTCGGCTACAGCGGGCAGCGGGTCGTCGTCGAGGGGCAGAAGTTCGTCAACGTGCTCGGCGACTACGACTCGTTCAACCCCGGCCGATTCTTCGCCAGCGACGTGCTCGAGCCGTTCCGCATCAGCCTCGACAAGTTCGAGGCCACCTACGAGCTCGAGAACCAGAAGGCCATCGGCCAGGTCACCGACTACTCGGCCTACGTCACCACCACGACTCCCGGCGGCGACGACCAGAAGGCGAACATCAAGGTCAACGAGCCGCTCGCGATCGGCGGCACCGACGTGTTCCTGCTCGGCAACGGCTACGCGCCGACCGTCACGGTTCGCGACCCGGAGGGCACCGTCGTCTGGACCGACTCGACGCCGTTCCTCCCGCAGGACACCTTCCTGACGTCGCTCGGTGTGCTCAAGATCCCCGACGGCCTCTCCGAGCAGCTCGGCCTCGTCGGATTCTTCTACCCGACCGCCGCGAAGCTCGACAGCGGCGCCCTCTCGTCGGGTTTCCCCGACCTGCTCGACCCGGTGCTGTCGCTGCGCGTCTACACCGGCGACCTCGGTCTCGATGCCGGCGTTCCCCGCTCGGTCTACCAGCTCAACACCGACCCGCTCACCCCGATCGCGGGCGACGGCGCGGTCGACGCGTCCGGTGCCGAGGTTCCCGCCCTGCAGCTGAAGATCGGCGAGACCGTCGAGCTGCCCAACGGCCTCGGAACCATCGAGCTCACCGACGTGAAACGCTTCGCGTCGTTCGACATCCACCGCGACCCGTCGCAGGTGTGGGTGCTGTCGTTCGCGATCCTCATCCTCGCCGGGCTCTTCACGGGGCTGTTCATCCCGCGTCGTCGCGTCTGGGTGAAGGCCACGCAGAAGGCCGACGGCACCGTGACTCTCGAGTACGCGGGTCTGGCCCGCGGCGAGGATCCCCGTCTCGAGGCCGCGGTCACCGACATCGCGGCCGCGCACGTCAAACAGCTCGGGCTTAAGGTGGAATCGTGACCATGACTCTGGAGACCGTCTCCCTCCTCGCCGTGTACTCGGCGATGGCGATCTACACACTCGCCTTCATCGCGTTCACGGTCGACCTCGCCCGCCGTTCGGCCGCGCAGCCCGTCGAGGAGGTGGCCGAGGCCGCCCCCGTGGGCATGCTCGCCGCGGCATCCGGAAACCGCGCCTCGGCGCTGGTCGACAGGCTGGCGACGGATGCGCCCGCGGCCGCGCCGCTGAAGCGCTCGCGTGCGCTGCGACTGGCGATGGGCTTCACGGTGCTCGGCTGGGTGCTGCACACCGCCGGCGTCGTGCTGCGCGGTTTCGCCGCCGGCTACGCGCCCTGGTCGAACATGTACGGCTTCGCCATCACCGCGACGGCGATCATCGTCGGGGTGTTCCTGCTCGTGCAGTTCTGGCAGGACCTGCGGTTCCTCGGCGCCTACATCGTGGGCTTCTGCCTGGTCTTCCTCGGGCTCGCCACGGTGAACTTCTATGTCGCCGTCACCCCGCAGCCGCCAGCCCTGCAGTCGGCATGGCTCGTGATCCACGTGTTCGTGGCGATCCTCGGCACCTCGTTCTTCGCCCTCGGCGGCGGCCTGTCGGTCGTGCAGTTGCTGCAGTCCCGCCGGGAGGCGCGCGGCGGAGAGGGCATGGCGTTCCTCGCCACCCTGCCGAACGCGGAACGCCTCGAGAACCTCGCGTACCGCCTCATCCTGATCGGCTTCGTCTTCTGGACCTTCACCCTCATCGCCGGCGCCGTCTGGGCCGAGCGGGCGTGGGGACGCTACTGGGGCTGGGACACGAAGGAGGTCTGGACGTTCATCATCTGGACTATCTTCGCCGGCTACATCCACGCCAGGGCGACCCGCGGATGGCGCGGCTCACGTTCGGCGTGGCTGGCGATCATCGGCTTCGGTGCCGTGATGTTCAACTTCACCGTCGTGAACCTGTTCTTCAAGGGACTGCACGCGTACAGCGGCCTGTAGGCCCCGCGCGCCGCGCCGGTCACGCCGGGTCGAGCAGGGCGAAGGCGCGCTCGAGGCGGGCCCGCCACCACGCGTCGCGGTCGGCGCCCGCGGCGTAGTCGACGAACACGCGGCCGTTCGGCACCACCCGGCGCACGCCGATGCTGCCGTCGACCGGCACGAGCGGGTCGAGCGCGACGTCGAGCGACAGCAGGCTCACCGTGGCAAGGCCGCAGTCGTACGGCAGTTCGGGCAGCGCCGCCGCGAGGTGCAGCCCCATGGAGATGCCCACGGAGGTCTCCAGGGCGCTCGAGACCACGAGCGGCAGCCCGGTCTGCCCCGCGATGCCGAGGGCGGCGTGGATGCCGCCGAGCGGCTGCGCCTTGATCACGAGGATGTCGGCCGCCTCCTGCCGGGCGACCTCGAGCGGGTCATCCGCCTTTCTCACGCTCTCGTCGGCGGCGATCGGCAGCCCCATGTACTTCACCCGCTGTCGGATCTGCCAGAGCTCCTCGACGGTCGCGCACGGCTGCTCGACGTACTCGAGGTCGTACTCGGCCAGCGCGTGGATCGCGTGCTCGGCCTCGTCGACGTTCCACCCGCCGTTGGCGTCGATACGGATGCGCCCCTCCGCCCCCAGATACGACCGTGCCGCGGCGACGCGCTGCACGTCGTCGTCGAGGGTCTGGCCGATCTCGGCGACCTTGACCTTCACGGTGCGGCAGCCGGCGAACCGGTCGAGCACGTCGGGCACGAGCCCCGCGCCCACCGCGGGCAGCGTCGCGTTCACCGGGATCGAGTCGCGCACGAGCGCCGGAGTCTCGTTCCAGCCGAAGTCGATCGCCGCGGCGAGCCACGCGGCCGCCTCCTCGTCGCCGTACTCGACGAAGGGGGAGAACTCGGTCCAGCCCTGTGGCCCCTCGAAGAGCATCGCCTCGCGGGTGTCGATGCCGCGAAAGCGTTGCCGCAACGGGATCGACACGACACGAGCGGTGGCCAGGATGTCAGTCAGCGTTGCCAGCATGGCTCCAGTCTCGCAAGGTTCGCCGATCAATGGGGGGTCTAGGGTGAACCCATGACCGGCAAGCTGCAGGAGACCCTCGAAGAGACCCAGCGCCGGCTCGCGCTCGGCGGCGTCACCACAGTGCCGATGATGCAGACCCTCGACACCGCGCCCCGCCGACGCCGCGGCACCCTGGCGACGGTCGTGCTGGTACTCGCAGCGCTCGCCGGCGTCTTCCTGCTGGGCGTCGCCGGGCTGCTCGTACTCGGCTTCGCGCTCGGCGCGGGCTGACCGGCATCGACGACAACTCGTAGGCTGGGTGCATGCCCGAAGTCTCAGACCTGTTCGACCCGAGCGTCTGGAAGCCGGTCGCCGGCTTCGAAGCGCTGACGGATGTCACGTACCACCACGACACCGCGGGCAGGGTGGCGCGCATCGCGTTCAACCGGCCCGAGGTGCGCAACGCGTTCCGGCCGCACACGGTCGACGAGCTGTACCGCGCCCTCGACGACGCACGGCAGAACTCGGCGATCGGCGTCGTGCTGCTCACCGGCAACGGCCCGAGCGCGAAAGACGGCGGCTGGGCGTTCTGCTCGGGCGGCGACCAGCGGATCCGGGGGCGCGACGGGTACCTCTACGAGGTGAACGAGGGCGAGGTCGCTCCGAGCGCCGCCGCGACCGGGCGCCTGCACATCCTCGAGGTGCAGCGGCTGATCCGCTTTATGCCCAAGGTCGTCATCGCGGTCATCCCCGGCTGGGCGGCCGGCGGCGGGCACTCGCTGCACGTGGTCTGCGACCTGTCGATAGCGAGCGCAGAGCACGGCAAGTTCAAGCAGACCGACGCCGACGTGGGTTCGTTCGACGGCGGCTACGGAAGCGCGTACTTCGCCCGGCAGGTCGGGCAGAAGTTCGCCCGTGAGATCTTCTTCCTCGCCGAGGAGTACGACGCGCAGCGCGCCCTCGAGATCGGCGCGATCAACGCCGTGGTGCCGCACGCCGAGCTCGAGACCGAGGCGTACCGCTGGGCGAACACCATCCTCGGCAAGAGCCCGACCGCGATCCGCATGCTGAAGTTCGCCTTCAACGCCGTCGACGACGGCATGGTCGGCCAGCAGGTCTTCGCCGGCGAGGCCACCCGCCTCGCCTACGGCACAGACGAGGCCGTCGAGGGCCGCGACGCGTTCCTCGAGAAGCGCGCGCCCGACTGGTCTCCCTACCCCTGGCAGTACTGATGACGAGGGCGCTCACCGCGGTCCACGGCGACGGGATGTTCGTCGCCCTGCGCGAGGCGCTCTCCGGCGAGGGCCCCGCCGTGTTCGCCGGCCGGCCCACCGGCCCCATCCCCGACACGGTTCCCACGCGCGTCGCCCTCGTGATCGAGTCGAGCGGCTCGACGGGCACGCCGAAACGGGTGGCGCTCTCGAGCGACGCGCTGCTGGCCAGCGCCGCGGCATCCGACACCGCCCTCGGCGGACCGGGCCAGTGGCTGCTCGCGCTGCCGACCACCTACATCGCCGGCGTCAACGTGCTGGTGCGGTCGCTCAGCGCCGAGACCGTGCCCGTGCAGCTCGCGCCCGGGCACTTCGACGCCGAGGCGTTTGTCGCCGCGGCCGGGGCCATGGACCACGCCCAGCGCTACACCTCGCTCGTGCCCGCCCAGCTCGCCAGGCTGATCGACGCCGACGGCGCCCTCGCGGCGCTGCGGCGGTTCGACCGCATCCTCGTCGGCGGGCAGGCCAGCCCGGTCGCGCTCATCGCCCGCGCCCTCGAGCTCGGCCTCAACGTCACCCGCACCTACGGCTCGAGCGAGACCAGCGGCGGCTGCGTCTACGACGGCATCCCGATCGGCTCGACCGAGGCGCGCATCGTCGACGGGCAGATCGAGCTCGCCGGACCGGTGCTCGCCGAGGGCTACCTCGGCGACCCGGAGCGCACCGACGAGGCGTTCCACACCGACCGCGGCCAGCGCTGGTACCGCACCGGCGACGCGGGCGAGATCGTCGACGGCGTGCTGCGCGTCGTGGGCCGTCTCGACGACGTCATCGTCTCGGGCGGCCTCAAGGTCTCGCTCGGCGCCCTCGAACGGGTCGTGCGCGAGGTCGAGGGACTCGGCGACGCGGTCGTCGTCTCCGAGCTCAGCGAGCAGTGGGGCGAGGTGCCCGTGCTCGTGGCGACCGTCGACTACCCGCTCGCGGCGCTCAAGCCGGTCGTCGTCGAGAGGCTCGGCCGTGCGGCCGTGCCCGCGCGCATCGTCGTCGTCGCCAGCCTGCCGGTGCTGCCCTCCGGCAAGCCCGACCGGGTCGCGATCCGTGCGGCCGTCGCTGGTTAGACTCTCGCTGTGCCTGAAGCGAAGAAGAAGAAGAACACGACAGTGAACGCCGCCCGTCCTGGTACGAACTCGGGCAAGAACGCGGGCAGGAGCGGACGCCCGGGCGGACGCCCGCCCGGCGTCGCCCAGGTGAAGAAGGCCGGAGCCGCCGAGTGGATCGGCGGAGCGCGACTGCGCACCCTCCCGCTCGCGATCGCCCCCGTCGCGCTCGGCACCGCTACCGCGTACCAGTTCGACAACGACGAGGGCTGGCACTGGGTTCGCGCGCTGCTCTGCCTCGCCGTGGCCCTCGCCTTGCAGGTCGCCGTCAACTACGCCAACGACTACTCCGACGGCGTGCGCGGCACCGACAAGAACCGGGTCGGGCCGTCGCGCCTCACCGGGTCGGGTGCCGCGAGCCCGCGTGCCGTGCTCACCGTCTCGCTCGTCTTCTTCGGCCTCGCCGCGCTGGCCGGCATCACCCTCGTCGTGCTCACCGGCTACTGGTGGCTGCTCGCCGTCGGCGCCGTCTGCATCGTCGCTGCCTGGTTCTACACCGGCGGCAAGAAGCCGTACGGTTACAACGCGCTCGGCGAGGTGGCGGTCTTCGTCTTCTTCGGCCTCGTCGCGACCGCCGGCACCATGTTCGTGCAGGTGGGCACTGTCAGCTTCGAGTGCTGGCTGGCCGCCGTCGCGATCGGGCTGATCTCGGTCGCGGTGCTCGTGATCAACAACACCCGCGACATCCAGCAAGACACGCTCGCCGGAAAGCGCACGCTCAGCGTCATCATCGGCGACCGCGCGTCACGCATCCTGTTCACCGTGCTGCTGCTCGCACCGTTCGTGATCCTCGGGGTATTCACCCTCGAGTTCGCGAACGCCGCCTACGTGTACGGCGCGCTGCTCATCGCGATCCCCGCCGTGATCATCGCGCTCACAGCCAAGACGGCGAAGGAGCTGATCCTCGTGCTGCAGCTGACCAGCCTCACCGGGCTCGTCTACGGGCTAGCGCTTGGCTGGGCCATCGCCTTCTAGGAAGTCGTTGCGCTCGAGGGCGTCTTCGATGTCTTCGTCGTCGGTCGCGGCACGCGTCTTGCCGCTGCGGCGGTCGGCGACACCCTGCACGACGGGCGCACGGAGCTTTCCCAGAAAGAGATACGAGACGGCGAAGCCGAAGAGCGCTGCGACGATGGCGGCGAGCCACCCGGGTACCTGTGCGACCAGCAGCACCACGAGAACCGCGACGAAGATCGACAGTCGGATCACGCTATATAACAACCATGGCTTCACCTGACAAGTGTAGGCAGCGCTAAGCCTAAGATTGACTGCATGGCTCGATTCCTCGTCATCCTCCCCTTCGTGGTGGTGGCTGTCGACGTGTTCGCAATCGTCGACGTGATTCTCACCGATGCGCGCCGCGTGCGCGCGCTCAACAAGTTCGCCTGGGTCGTCATCATCGTTCTCCTGCCCATCGTCGGTGCAGTGCTGTGGTTCCTGCTCGGCAAGGAGCGAAAAGACAGCGGAGGCGAACGCCGCACCGTCGCCCCCGACGACGACCCCAACTTCCTCAAGAACATCCGCCGCGACGAGGAGCAAGACGAACGCATTCGCCGGCTCGAGCAGGAACTCGCCGAACTCGACGATGACCCGCCCAAGGAATAGCTCTCCCGCATCCCTCTTCGCCGTCGCCCTGCTCGACGAGTTCGTCAGGCAGGGAGTGCGAGACATAGTGCTCAGCCCCGGCTCCCGCTCGCAGGCCCTCGCGCTCGCCGCCGCCGAGCTGGAGGCCGCCGGCCGCGTGCGGCTGCGCGTGCGCATCGACGAGCGCGGTGCCGGGTTCACCGCTCTCGGCCTCGCCGTGGAGACCGCGGCACCCGTCCTCGTCGTCACCACCTCGGGCACCGCCGTCGCGAACCTGCACCCCGCCGTGCTCGAGGCGCACCACTCGGGTGTTCCGCTCATCGTCGTCAGCGCCGACCGGCCGGTGGAGCTGCGCGGCATCGGCGCCAACCAGGCCACCACCCAGCCGGGGATCTTCGCCACCGCCGTGCGTGCGTCGTTCGACGTTGTGGCCCCGACGGGATCGTCGGGGGAAGAGGCATCCGCCCGCCGCATCGCAGCGGAGGCAGTGGCCGCCGCGGGCACCTCGCCGATCACCACCGGTCCGGTACACCTGAACATCGCGTTCGTCGAGCCGCTGTCGGCGATCGTGCCGCTGCCGCCAGAGTCGGAGCCTGCCGCCTACGCACCGCCGCGCCTCGCGGGCGACGCGCTGCCGATCTATCAGGCGCCGGGCACCGTCGTCGTCGCCGGCCATGGCGCGGGCGAGATCGCAGAGGCCACCGCACGGGCCCTCGGAGCGCCCCTGTTCGCCGAGGTCTCGAGCGGTGCGCACTTCGGGCCCAACCTCGTCGTCGCCTACCGCGAGATGCTCGGCACCATCGAGTTCGGCGAACGCATCGAACGCGTCATCGTGTTCGGCCACCCCACGCTCAGCCGCGAGATCCCCGCGCTCATCCAGCGGGCGGATGTCTCGGCCGTCGTCGTCCGCTCGCCCGCGTTCGACGACTACAACCCCGGTCACGCCGTCGCCACGTTCGCCGACGCTGTGCGCGTCACGGGCGAGCCAGACGCATCGCCGGCGGGACGCGCCTGGCTGGGCCGCTGGGTCACGACCTCGCGCGCGCTGCTCGAGCAGCAGGACTCGCCCGACGTCGACCTCGCCATCTCGGCCGAGCCCGCCGCGCAGGCCGCCTTCTCGCGCCAGGTGCTCGCCGGCCTGCGCGCGCCGGTCACCCGTCGCGCCCTCGTCGAGGCGGTGTGGCGCGTCACGTGGCCGCACGACCGGCTCGTGCTCGGCGCCTCGCGGCTCATCCGCGAGGCCGACCGCGTGGTGCCCGGCAAGAAGATCCGCGTGCACGCCAACCGCGGGCTCGCCGGCATCGACGGCACCGTCGCCACCGGCATCGGGGTCGCGCTCGCCAGCCAGGGCGTCGCCGGCCCGAGCGCCGGAGGCGTCACGCGCGTGCTGCTCGGCGACCTCACCCTGCTGCACGACGCGAACTCGCTGCTGTTCGGCGTGGGCGAGCCCCGGCCGCGGCTGCAGGTCATCGTCGGCAACGACGGCGGCGGCACGATCTTCGACTCGCTCGAGGTCGCCACGACGGCGCCCGCCGGCCCGCTCGACCGCGTGATGCTCACCGCGCAGTCCGTGTCGTTCGAGCAGCTCGCCGCGGCATACGGGTGGGAGTACCGTCGCCTCGCGAACCGGGGCGAGCTCGACTCGGGCCTGACGGCATCCGACGTCCCCACCCTGATCGAAGTGCCGCTCGCCCGCTGAGCTCGCGCGCGCCCCGGGACCGAGACCCAACCCGCGCACCAAGAACGAAGCGCGTACCGAAAACGAAGGAGTATCTCGGCCGAGCGGCTCCGGAACGCGTTTTCGGGCCGATAGCGGTGCCATCTCCTTCGTTTTGGTAGGGGCGGCGGGCTAGCCTTGCCGCATGAGCGATCAGCTGCGCGTGGGTCCCGGTTTTGTGCTCGCCGACGTCGACCCGGACTCCACCCCCGACTTCGACGGCGACAAGAAGTCGGGGGAGGCCGAGCTCGCCGCCGGGGCCGCCGAGCTCGCCGACCTGCAGGAGAAGCTCTACGCCGAGAGCCTCTACGGCGGCACGCGCAGACTGCTGCTCGTGCTGCAGGGCATGGACACCTCGGGCAAGGGCGGCATCGTCGGCCACGTCGTCGGGCAGGTGAACCCGCAGGGCGTGCGCGCCGTCGGGTTCAAGGCGCCGACAGACGAGGAGAAGAAGCACGACTTCCTCTGGCGGGTGCGGTCGCAGGTTCCGCCGCCGGGATACATCGGCGTCTTCGACCGGTCGCACTACGAGGACGTGCTCATCCACCGGGTGCGCGGCCTGTCCGCCCCCGAGGCGATCGAGGAGCGCTACGGCCTCATCGCCGAGTTCGAGAGCCAGCTGGTCGCCGCGGGAGCGACGATCGTGAAGGTCATGCTGCACATCGGGCCCGAGGAGCAGCGCGAGCGCCTCGCCGCCCGCCTCGAGCGTCCCGAGAAGCACTGGAAGTACAACCCCGGCGACGTCGACGAGCGTCTGCTGTGGCCGGCGTACCAGGAGGCGTACCAGGTCGCCGTGACCAGGACGTCGACGACGGATGCCCCGTGGTTCGTCGTTCCGGCGAACCGCAAGTGGTACGCGCGCCTCGCGGTGCACCGGCTGATGCTCGCGGCGCTGCGCGACATGCACCTGGAGTGGCCTCAGCCCGACTACGACGTCGAGGCGGAGAAGGCGCGGCTCGCGGCGAGCTAGCCGAAGGCCTCGACGATCGGGCGGAACTTCAGCTTCGTCTCGGCCAGCTCGCGCGCGGGCTCCGAGCCGTCGACGATGCCGCCGCCCGCATAGGCGGTGACGCGGCCGGTGTGCGAGACGTGCGCCGAGCGCAGCGCGACGGCCCACTCGCCGTCGCCGTTCGCGCCGACCCAGCCGACCGGCCCGGCGTAGCGGCCGCGGTCGAAGGGCTCGAGCTCGTGGATCAGGTCGAGCGCCGCCTGCGTCGGGGCGCCCGCGACCGCCGCGGTGGGGTGCAGCGCGGCGATGAGGTCGAGCGAGGTGGAGCCGTCGCTCAGCGTTCCGGCGACGTCGCTCGCGAGGTGCCACAGGTTGGGCAGCTTGAGGGTGAACGGCTGGTCGCTCGTGGCGAGGGTCGAGCTGTGCGGCGCCAGCGCCGTCAGCACCGAGGTCAGCGCGTACTGGTGCTCGTCGAGGTCCTTGGTCGAGGTCGCCAGCGACACGGCGGCGTCATGGTCGGCCTCGGCGTCGGCGCCCCGGCCGATGCTGCCGGCGAGCACACGGGCGCTCACCGAGCCCGCGTCGACGCGCACGAGCGTCTCGGGCGAGCTGCCGATGAAGCCGTTGACCGCGAAGGTGAAGCAGTCGGGATAGCCGAGCGCGAGGGAGCCGAGCACGAGACGCAGGTCGCTCCCCTCGGGCAGATGGCCGATGAGGTCGCGGGCGAGCACCACCTTGCGCACGTCGCCGGCGTGGATGCGCTCGAGGGCGATGTCGACGGCGGCCACGAAGGCGTCGGCCGTCATCTGGCCGGGCAGGAGCGAGATCCTGTACTCCGCGCCGAACGGCCGCGGGGCGGGCACGGGCGCATCCGTATTGACCCGGGTGATCCACGAGACGCCGTCGCGGCGGCCCAGGATCACTGCGGGCACGATCAGCACGCTCGTAGCGGCCGAGTGCTCCGAGAAGGCGAAGCTGCCGAGCGCGACGAGACCGGTGCCGGGGATGCCGAGCGGGTCGTCGATGGTCGACGTGGCGAGAACCTCGCGCCACGCGGCGGCGGCGTCGGTCATGCGGTTCGGCCCGGTGAACTCGAGGCGCATGGCCTCGCCGATGCCCGCGATTCCCTGCCCGCGGCGGATGAACAGCAGCGGGTCGCGGGGATCGATCAGGGGGATGAGACGACCGATGTCGTCGGTCTGCACTGTCGTTGCGGCCAGATGGGCGATGGATCCGACAGGCGTACTCACTTCACAAGCGTACCCCCGCCGATCCTCAGACAAGGAAACCCGTACTCACTAGACTTATCGGGTGACTAAAGCCGACATGAACAAGCAACCGGGCGAGGTCGCTGACATGTTCGACGGCGTCGCGAAGCACTACGACCGAACCAACAACGTTCTGTCGGCGGGCAACGCGCCCATCTGGCGCTTCGCGACCGTGCGAGCAATCGACCCGCAGCCCGGTGAGCGAATCCTCGATATCGCGGCGGGAACGGGCACGAGCTCGGTCGCGCTGACCAAGACCGGCGCCACCGTCGTGGCGTTCGACTTCTCTCCCGGCATGGTGGCCGAGGGCCGCCGCCGCCACCCCGAGCTCGAGTTCATCGAGGGCGACGCCGAGCACCTCCCCTTCGGCGACGACGAGTTCGACGCGGTCACCATCAGCTTCGGGCTGCGCAACATCAACGACCCCAAGGCCGCGCTCGCCGAGATGTACCGCGTGCTCAAGCCGGGCGGACGCCTCGTGATCTGCGAGTTCTCGAAGCCGCCCCGCGCCGTGCTGCGCGCCGGCTACAACGCCTACCTCAGCTACGTGATGCCGATCGTCGCCGGGGCGACCAGCTCCAACACGGCCGCCTACGACTACCTCGCCGAGTCGATCCGCGCCTGGCCCGACCAGGGCGAGCTCAGCCGGTGGATCCGCGGCGTCGGCTTCACCCGCGTCGCCTGGCGCAACCTCACCGCCGGCGTCGTGGCGCTGCACCGCGGTCGCAAGCCCGAAGACGCGACGGTGCTCGCCTCGGTCGCCAAACGCAAGAAGAGCGCGACCACCCGTTCGATCCCCGTACAGGCCCAGTAACCTCGACGAGGCCCGCGAGGGTCTCCCGGCAGAAACGAATCTCTAGAAATGAGCAGCGAGTGAACGCGAGCGTTCCGGTAGCGCGTCGACGGAACACCCTGAGCTCCTCGCTCGGACTCGGCGACAAGCTTTTCTCGTCGGGCGACGAGCGCAGGTTCGTCAAGGAGATCGAAGACGGACTGGACGTCGTCGAGGAAGGCCTCCTCGTCGAGATGTCGTTCGCCGACGACATGGCGGATGTCACGAGCCGCTACCTCCTCGAGGCGGGCGGCAAGCGCGTGCGGCCACTGCTCACCCTGCTCTCCGCCCAGCTCGGTGACGGCAACCACGAGCAGGTCTTCGCCGCCGCGAAGGCCATCGAGATCACCCACCTCGCATCGCTGTACCACGACGACGTGATGGACGAGTCGACCATGCGCCGCGGCGTTCCCACCGCGCAGGCGGTCTGGGGCAACTCCGTGGCCATCCTCACCGGCGACCTGCTGTTCGCCAGGGCCAGCAAGCTCGTGGCCGGCCTCGGCGAACGCGTCATCCGGCTGCAGGCCGACACTTTCGAGCGCCTGTGCCTCGGCCAGCTGCACGAGACCATCGGCCCGCGCGACGGCGAAGACGAGATCGCGCACTACATCCAGGTGCTCGCCGACAAGACTGGCTCGCTCATCGCCGCTGCCGCCGAGGTCGGCGTCGTGACGTCGAACGCCCCCGAGCAGTACCGCGTTCCCGTCGTCACGTTCGGCGAGAAGATCGGCGTGGCCTTCCAGCTGATCGACGACATCATCGACCTCGCCGGAGACTCCTCGGAGACCGGCAAGGTTCCCGGTACCGACCTGCGCGCGGGCGTCTCGACGCTGCCGCTGCTCTACCTGCGCCAGCTCGCGCTCACCGAGCCCGGCGCTGCCGAGCTGCTCGGCCGCATCGAGCGCGACGTGAGCGACATCGCGGAGGGCCGCGCGAGCGCCGACGCCGATGCCGACCTCGACGCCGCGATCGCCGAGCTGCGCGAGCACGAGGTCACGGCCCGCACCCTGGCCGAGGCGCGTCGCTGGGCCCGCGAGGCCGTAGCCGCCCTCGAACCGCTGCCCGACGGCCCGGTGAAGAAATCCCTGACCCGATTCGCCGACACGGTCGTCGAACGCTCCAACTAGCCTGCCCCACCCACTGGTCGAGGCGGCCGCCCACGGGCGCACCGAGACCACACGATCGAAAGACACCACAATGACCAAACTACGATTGGCCATCGTCGGAGCCGGCCCCGCCGGTATCTACGCCGCTGACATCCTGCTGAAGGCAGAGAAGCAGTTCGACGTCTCGATCGACCTGTTCGAGCAGCTGCCCGCCCCCTACGGGCTCGTGCGCTACGGCGTCGCGCCCGACCACCCGCGCATCAAGGGCATCATCAACGCGCTGCGCGACGTGCTCGACTCGGGCAAGATCCGCCTCTTCGGAAATGTGAGCTTCGGCCGCGACATCACCCTCGACGACCTCAAGAAGCACTACAACGCCGTGATCTTCTCCACCGGCTCCATCCGCGACGCCTCGCTCGACATCCCGGGCATCGACCTGCCGGGCAGCTACGGTGCGGCCGACTTCGTCAGCTGGTACGACGGGCACCCCGACTTCCCGCGCGAGTGGCCCCTCGACGCGTCATCCGTCGCCGTCATCGGAAACGGCAACGTCGCGCTCGACGTCGCCCGGATGCTCGCGAAGCACGCCGACGACCTGCTTCCCACCGAGATCCCGGAGAACGTCTACGCCGGCCTCAAGGCGAGCCCTGTCACCGACGTGCACGTCTTCGGCCGTCGCGGACCCGCCCAGGTGAAGTTCTCGCCGCTCGAACTGCGCGAGCTCGGCGAGCTGAAAGACGTCGACATGGTCCTCTACGACGAGGACTTCGACTACGACGAGGCGTCGAAGGCCGCGATCGCGAGCAACAAGCAGGTCTTCGTGATCGACAAGGTGCTCACCCAGTGGCGCGCCCGCGAGACCGGCACCGCCTCGCGCCGCCTTCACCTGCACTTCCACGCGAAGCCGCTCGAGATCACCGGCACCTTCGACGAGTCGACCAACTCGGCTCGCGTCGCCGGCATCCGCTACGAGCGCACCGAGCCCGACGGCGAGGGCGGGACCCGCGGCACGGGCGAGATCCGTGAGATCCCGATCCAGGCCGTCTACCGCGCGGTCGGCTACTTCGGTTCGCCGCTCGACGGCATCCCCTTCGACGAGAAGCGCGGCGTCATCCCCAACCGCGAGGGCCAGGTGATCGACGACAACCACGAGCAGGTGCACGGCGTCTACGCCACCGGCTGGATCAAGCGCGGACCGGTCGGCCTCATCGGCCACACCAAGAGCGACGCGATGGAGACCATCAAGCACGTCGTCAACGACCAGGCCAACTGGTGGGCGCCCGCCCACCCCGACGAGGCCGCCGTCGTCGAGCTGCTCGAGAGCCGCGGCGTGGAGTTCACGAACCTCGACGGCTGGCACAACCTCGACCAGCACGAGCTCGGACTCGGCGAGGCCGTCGGACGCACCCGCATCAAGGTCGTCGAGCGCGACGAGATGGTGCGCGTCTCCAACGCCTAGCCGTCGTGAACGGTGCAACGCGTCGGGAAAGTTGCAACGTCGGCGGCGTCGGCAGCGGCAGCAGCCCGCGGAAGGCCGCGGCACGATCGAGCGGGCGCGCTTACTTCTCGTCGATCCCGGTGGGGGAGTGACGGCGGTAGCGCGGAGTGTGCTGCCTCCGGTGGTGCACGGCGGTGACGACAGCGCCGGCGCTCGCGAGCAGGCAGGCCAGCAGGGCGGCGATCACAAGCCACCAGGTCGACGTGTCGTCGAGCCCGGCGACCGCGGCGGGTGTGCTCGCGACGAGTGTGAGAAGACTGGACACGTGTGGGCCCCGGCTTTCGCTTGGCGCCCGGCCTGGGGTCGGGCGGCAATCAATGGTGCGCTGCCCGCATCGTCTGTGATCGCGGGCGCCTAAAAAGAATATGCTTCGCGTTCGGTGAGGAGCAAAGACTTGCGGCGTGTGCCCCGCCGGGCAGATGATGTGAAGGATGCGCCCCGAGGCGCGCAGCCGCTACTGAACGGCGGCGGTGAGCCGGGCGACGTTGTCGAGCACGGCGCTGGCCCGGTTCCGTTGCATCCACTCGTCGAGGAAGAGTTCGCGGCTGGTGTCGCGGTACTCCTGTTCGATCTTGCGCAGGTCGGTCACGAACGACTTTCCGTGCACCATCACCGAGATCTCGAGGTTGAGGCTGAACGAGCGCATGTCCATGTTGCTCGACCCGATCACCGCCACCTCGTCGTCGATCGTGAAGAACTTCGAGTGCAGCACGGTGGGCGCCTTGTAGAGCCAGATTCGCACGCCCGCGCGCAGCAGCGCCTCGTAGTAGCTGCGCTGCGCGTGGTAGACGACGGGCTGGTCGCCGATCTCCGACACGAACAGCTGCACGTCGATTCCGCTCTGCGCGGCCGTGGTGATGGCGTACAGCATCGACTCGTCGGGAACGAAGTAGGGGGAGGTGATGATGATCCGCTCCTGCGCCAGGTAGAGCAGGGAGTTGAACAGGCGTAGGTTGTTCTCGCCCGCGAAGCCCGGCCCGCTCGGCACCACCTGGGCGTCGAGCGTGTCCTCCGAGATCGGGCGCGGAACCGTGCTCACCTCGCGCATGAGCAGCTCGTCGGTCTCGGTGTACCAGTCGGTGACGAACAGGGCGTTGATGCCGGCGACGATCGGGCCCTCGAAGCGCACCATGAGGTCTTTCCAGTGCAGCCCGCGCCGGATGTTGCCCTTCTTGTTGTAGCTCGAGTCGATGACGTTCTGCGACCCGGTGAACGCCACGTCGCCGTCGATCACCAGGATCTTGCGGTGGTTGCGCAGGTCGGGGCGCTGCCATTTGCCGCGCAGCGGCTGGATCGGGAGCATCAGCGACCAGTAGACGCCCGCCTTGCGCAGTCGGCGCAGGGTGCGCCGGTAGCGGGTCGTGCGGAGACCTGCGACGTGGTCGAGCAGCACGCGCACCGTGACTCCGCGCTTGACGGCGGCCTCCAATGCGTCGAAGAACGGTGCAGTGGTCTTGTCGTACGAGAGGATGTAGAACTCGGCGTGCACCCACTTGGTGGCGGCGTTCACCGCGGCCGTCATCTCGACGAGGGTCACCTCGTAGGTTCCGTAGAGTTTCGCGGTGTTGCCGCCCACGAGGGGCATCGCGCCGAGCCGTCGGTTCAGCTCGACCACCGGGTCGAGCCACGGGTGGTCGTGCTTGACGTCCTCGATCCCCTCGGTCGTGTCGGTGATGAACGAATTGATCTCCGCCTGCTTCTCCCGCCGTCCGCGCGGGAGGCGTCGGCTTCCGAGCAGCAGGAACAGCGTCACACCGATGTAGGGCGGCAGGAAGAAGATCGCGAGCAGCCACGCGGTCGCGGTCTGCGGCTTACGGTTGCGCGGTACGTAGATGAGGCACGTCAGCCGGATCAGGAAGTCGATGACAGCGAACGCGAATAAGACGGTGGGCCACCACGCGAAGCTATCCATATGCTTCGAATTCTAGCGACGCGATCGGCCCCGTCGGGGCGAAAGGGTTAGCGGAAGTTGACGAATTGCAGGGCGATGTCGAGATCCTTGCCCTTGAGCAGCGCCATGACCGCCTGCAGGTCGTCGCGGCTCTTCGACGTGACCCGCAGCTCGTCGCCCTGGATCTGCGACTTGACGCCCTTCGGCGCCTCGTCGCGGATGATTTTGCTGACCTTCTTCGCGTCCTCCGACGAGATGCCGTTCTTCAGCGACACCTCGATGCGGTACTCCTTGCCGCTGGGGTAGGGGTCGCCGGCGTCGAGGCTGCGCAGGCCGATGCCGCGCTTGATGAACTTCGCCTCGAGCACCTCGAGAACCGCCTTGACGCGGTCTTCGGCGCTCGCCTTGAGGAGCAGCTTCTCGCCGCTCCACTCGACGGATGCGCCGACTCCCTTGAAGTCGTAGCGTTGCGCTATTTCCTTCTGGGCCTGGTTGACGGCGTTGTCCGCCTCCATTTTGTCGACCTTGCTGACGATGTCGAATGTGGGGTCTGCCATACCCCCATGGTAGAACGAGGGATGCCCGCTCGTCGTCACCTCTGGATATTCATCGTGGCGGGTGCGGGGGTTCTCGTGCTCGCGCTGCTCGTCTTCCTCGCCCTGAGGCCCCTCGCCGCCGGACCGGGTGCGGAGGATGCGCTGCCGCAGCCGACGTGGGCGTCGCCCGCAGCGGCGCCCGTCTCCGCCGCGGCGCCGACCGCCCCCGGCGTGGCCGGCCTGGTCGACGCCGACTGGCTGGCGCAGACCGCCTCGAGCACGGGCATCCCCGCGCGGGCCCTCGCCGCCTACGCGGGCGTCGCGCTCTCGAAGGCGGTCGAGATGCCGGCCTGCGGGCTGGCGTGGAACACTCTCGCCGCGATCGGCTTCGCCGAGAGCCGCCACGGCACGCACGGCGGTTCCGAGATCGGGCCGGACGGCACCGCGACACCCGGCATCTACGGGATCGCCCTCGACGGGTCATCCACCGACCACATCCCCGACTCCGACGCGGGCGCCGTCGACGGCGACGCCGAGTACGACCGGGCCGTCGGTCCGATGCAGTTGATCCCGCAGACCTGGCGCAACTGGCACGTCGACGCGAACGCCGACGGCGCCGAAGACCCGCAGAACATCGACGACGCGACCCTGGCCTCGGCGAACTACCTGTGCCGGGCGAGCGGCGACATGGCAGCCGAGTCGGGCTGGCACTCGGGCATCGCCGCGTACAACTCCGACCCCGCCTACGCGGTCACCATCGCGGAGGCCGGTTCGCGATACCGCTCGCAGGCGCAGTAGCCGTTAGCGGTCAGACCAGCGCGACGAGCTAGCATCGGGTCATGGAAATAGGCCCGTTCATCGTTCCGATCATCCTCGTCGTGGTCGGCTTCGCGGGCAGCATCTACGGTGTGCGGATGCGCCGCCGCGGTCGCGACCTCTAACCGCCGGGGCGGGCGGTGCTCGAGCGCACGATCAACTCGAACCGCAGCGGGATGTTGCTGGCGGGCGCACGCCGGTCCGGGTGCAGCTGGTCCATGAGGATCTCGACGGCGCGGCGGCCCTGCTCGGCGGGAAATTGCGCGACGGTGCTGAGGCCGAAGAAGTCGCTGAGCTCGTGGTCGTCGACGCCGATCACCGAGACGTCGCCGGGTACGTGGAGTCCGAGGTCGCGGGCGGCGAGGATCGTGCCGATCGCCATCTCGTCCGACGCGGCGAAGACGGCGGTCGGGCGCTTTCGCGGATTGCCGAGCAGCTGCTTCGCAGCCCGGTAGCCGCCCTGCAGCGTGAAGTCGGCGGCGGCGAAGAGGCCGGGGTCGATCGGGATGCCCACGGCCTCCAGGGCCGCCTCGTAGCCGACGCGGCGGTGCGTCGGCAGGTGGAAGTCGAGCTCGACGTCGTTGTTGCCGCCGATGTGGGCGATCGAGCGATGCCCGAGCGAGAGCAGGTGCTCGGTCGCGAGGCGGGCGACCTGCTCGTCGTCGATGCTCAGCGTGCGCACTCCCGGCAGGGGCCCGCCCACGCCGACGATCGGCTTGTTCATGTCGAGCAGGCTGCTCACCTCGCTCGCCGTGAGCTCGAGGGAGATGGCGATGACGGCGTCCACCCGTTTGCGCAGCAGGAAGTGCTCGAAGACGCTGCGCCGCTCGTCGCCGTTGCCGCTCAGGTTGTACAGGGTGAGGTCGTAGCCGTGGCTGAGCAGCGAGTGCTCGGCCCCCTCGACCACCGAGCTGAAGAACCAGCGGTTGAGAAACGGGATGACGACGCCGACGTTCTTGGTGCGGCCGGTCGCGAGGCTCGATGCGTTGGATGACACGACGTAGCCGAGCTCCACGGCGGCGGCCTTCACGCGCGACTTGGTGGCGGCCGAGACGTGGCCGTTGCCGCTCAGCGCGCGTGACACAGTTGCGGTCGAGACCCCCGCGAGCACAGCGACTTCATTGATTCCCGGCACGCGACGGCACCTCCCTTGGCACAGCGATACTATCGGCCTGCCACGGCGCGATCGGCGCGAAATCGTCGGTGTGAATTAATGAGTCGAAAGTCACGCTATTCTTGTTCAGCGCCTTCGGTCAGATGATCACATGTGGACGGAAGCGCCCTGGCGAGTTACCCAAGCGGCCAAAGGGATCTGACTGTAAATCAGACTGCATCGCATTCGGGGGTTCGAATCCCTCACTCGCCACCAGAGATGGAAAAGGCCCCGACGAGAGTCGGGGCCTTTTGCGTTGTTCGGGTTGTCTCGCTAGGCGGGGCGTGCGGGTACCCGCACCGGGGGAGCGGCGACGGGCACCCTGCGCCAGCCGTCGGGTCGGTGGGCGCGGAACAGCGTGGATCGCCGCCACCTAGGGAGAAGCGGTTCGGCTGGTCCAGCTCTGGCGATTACTTCAGGCAAGTCCTCGCTTGTGAAAAAGGGTACAATCGTGTCGGCATTTATGCCGACACCCCAGTACTGGGGGATTCGTTGTCCGCTCCCACCTATTCGATCCGTGCCGTACGGGTAGCGTTGCATGCATGCCCAACGACGAACTGATCGACCTCGCCCGAGACATAGCCGTCAGGGCGGGCGAGCTCGCGCACCGCAGGCGTGTAGAGGGCGTCGAGATCGCCGATCACAAGTCGAGCCCGGTCGACGTGGTCACCCTCGCCGACCGTGAGACCGAGAACCTCATCCGCTCGCTCATCGCGGACGCCCGTCCCGACGACGGGTTCCTCGGCGAGGAGGGCGGCGCCGAACAGGGATCGAGCGGCCTCACCTGGGTGGTCGACCCGATCGACGGAACGGTGAATTATCTCTACGGAATCCCGAGCTGGGCGGTGAGCATCGCCGTGGTCGAGGGCGACCCCGACCCGCTCACCTGGCGGGCGTTGGCCGGGTGCGTCACCAACCCTGTCACGGGCGAGATCTACACGGCGACGGATGCCGGTGGCGCCTTCTCGGGAAATCAGCAGCTTCGGGTCGTCGAGCCCGTATCCCTCGCTCAGGCGCTGATCGGGACCGGCTTCGGGTACGCCGCGGAGGTGCGCCGTGAGCAGGGCCGGGTGGTGGCCGGGCTGCTGCCTCTGGTACGCGACATCCGCCGTTTCGGCGCGGCGTCTCTCGACCTGTGCGCGGTCGCGACCGGCCGCCTGAACGGCTATTTCGAAAGCGGCCTCAAGCCGTGGGATCACGCAGCCGCCGCCCTCATCGCACGGGAGGCCGGAGCCGTCGTGACGGGCCGCGACGGAGCCCCTGCCGACCACGCCTTCCTGCTCGCCGCGCCGCGCGAGCTTGCCTCGACTCTGGAGCGAGCACTCGCCGACCTCGCCGTGTGACCCACACTGGGGTGGCAGATCCATGCGTTTGCAGCTAACGTTTACCTAGCCGTTACCCGTTTGGCTTTCTGCCACCGTGGTGATTACCCGAGAAACAGAGCCCCGTCAGACCCCGACGGGCACCTTTTTAGAGGAGAAACCCGCAATGACTCTAGATTTTGATGTCATCGCGCGCGCCGAATTCTTCTCGCAGTCGGAGTACCTCGCATCGTGACACCTGAACCATCCGTACCCCTCACCCGGCGCCAGCTGCGCGCCATGGAGGCGGCCGGCACCCCCGTGCCCGCCATTCCCGCGCCGCCGGCGTCCGTGGCATCCACCGCTCCCGTGAGCTCGAGCGAACCGACCGACGTCGGGTTCTTCGCATCGCTGCCCATCGCGGTCGAGGCGTCCATGGTCCACCTGCCCGTCGAGTCCATCGTCGGCGATGAGCCCGGCCTCGCCCAGTCACCCGGAGTAGCGCCGTCGCTCTCCGACGACACGGTCACCTCGGCTCCGGCAGACGACCCGTTCCTGCTGAGCCTGTTCTCCGCCCCCGAGGCCGCCGTGCACCCCGAGGCGATTCCCATCGTCAGCGGCAAGGGCCGTATCAAGGGCAGCCGTCGGGTCGCCCGCACCGAACGCCGTCGAGTCGCCGCAGAGCCGAAGCTCCGCGTGAAGAAGCTCCCGCGTTCCAAGCGCACCACCACGACGGGCACGCCGAAGCGCGGCCCGGCGTCGACTCTGCTGTCGATCGGCGCGATGCTCTTCTCCGGCGCCCTGCTCGTCGGGACCACGGTTCCGGCGAACGCGTTCATCACCTTCGAGTCAGGCCCGTCGGCCAGCGGCGAGGCGGCAACCGTTGCGTCCGCGCCGGCACAGACAGTCGAGGTCGCCGCCGATGCCACCGTCGGCGCGGTCGCCCGCGACGCGTTCACCGTGACCTCGTACTCCGAGGTGCTCAAGGCCAAGTACGGAACGCGCATCTACACGTTCGCACCGACCTCCGGCTCGGTGCGGTGGCCCTTCCCGTACGCGACCCCCATCAGCTCCGGCTACGGCGACCGCGTCGCACCCTGCCGCGGCTGCTCCAGCCACCACAACGGCGTCGACTTCACCCCCGGCTCCGGAACCCCGATCTATGCGATCGCCGACGGCGTCGTCACCCAGTCGCAGTTCTCCGGCAGCTTCGGGCAGCACGTCTACCTGGACCACGTGATCAACGGCAAGAAGGTCGAGAGCATCTACGGCCACATGATCGGCGGCTCCAGCCCCCTCGTGGCGGGGCAGACCGTCAAGGTCGGCGACCTGATCGGCCTCGTCGGCTCCACCGGCGCATCGACGGGCGCCCACCTCCACCTAGAGATCCACGTCGACGGCGTCGTGCTCGACCCGTTCGCCTGGCTGCAGGCGAACGCCGTCAGCTAGCTCGTCGCACCCCTGCCACCCCGTGGCACCCATCCCCACCCCGCGGCACCCCGCCGCCTCCGCGTCCGATCTCGGCCGGTCTGCCGCCGTGGGTGGCCACTTCGTGCGGTAATAGCGGCAGGCAACCGTGCGCAACTGGCCAGTCAGCGCAGACCCGACGCGAGAGGCCCGCTTCACCGGGCGCTCTGCGCTACCCGTCGCCCTCGGTAGCGGCAGATAGCTCTCGCGACCGCGATCGAGCAGCATCGCGCCGCCACCGAACGCGCGAGACCCCGCTGCGCGAGGCGTCAGCGGGGTCTCTACGGTTGGGCCGGCGGGGCCGGCGGGGTCGGCTTGGGCCGGCGGGGTCGGCTCGGCCGGCCGGAGGCTGACGAGGCGGGCCGGAGGCCGACGAGGCGGGCCAGAGGCCGGCGGAGGCCGGCGGAGGCCGGCCGGGCGGGCAGGAGGCCGTGCCCTAGGCGGTGATCCAGACCGTGGTGTCGGCCGGGAGGACCCCGCCGTCGACCGGGCCGCTCGAGGCCACGATCGTTCCGAGCGGCAGCTCAACCGGAACCTGGCCGGTGTTCGCGATCACGGTGATCGGCCCGTTGCTGAACGCGACGACGGACTCGCCGAAGCCGCTGAGCCACTCGAGCGACCCCATGCCGAGGTCGTTCTCGCGGCGCAGGCGCAGCAGCTCTGTGTAGAGCTCGAGCGTGCTGCCCTCGACGCCCGCCTGCGCGTCGCGCGCGTACGTCGCCCACTCGTCGGGCTGCGGCAGCCAGCTCTCGCCGCTGTCGTTGAAGCCGAACGCGGGTGCCTGCGCCTCCCAGGGGATCGGCACGCGGCATCCGTCTCGTCCGTAGCGCTCTCCGTTGGTTCGGAACCACGTCGGGTCCTGGCGGGCGGCGTCGGGCAGGTGGATGACCTCGGGGAGCCCGAGCTCCTCGCCCTGGTAGACGTAGGCGCTGCCGGGCAGGCCGAGCATCAGTGCGGTCGCGGCGCGGGCGCGGTGCAGGCCGAGATCCTGGTCGGGCAGGCCGAGGGAGTCTGGCCCGATGCCGGCGCCCTGAGGGTTCTCGGCGGTGAGGGCGAGGCGGCTCGCGTGACGCACGACGTCGTGGTTCGACAGGACCCAGGTGCTCGGCGCACCGACGCCCGCGAAGGCCGAGATCGAATCGTCGATGATGCGGCGCAGCGCGGGCCCGGTCCACGGGGTCTCGAGGTAGCTGAAGTTGAAGGCCTGGTGCATCTCGTCGGGGCGCACCCAGCGGGCGAGTTTGGTGAGCGGTTCGACCCAGGCCTCGGCGCAGAGCACGCGGTCGCCCTCGTAGGCGGCGAGCACGGTGTGCCAGTCGCGGTAGATCTCGTGCACGCCGTCCTGAGCCCAGAACGGCGCGGTCGGCTGGTCTTCGGAGTGGTCGCTGATGCCGGGCTCGAGCGCCACGCCCTCGGCCGTCGAGCCGCTGCCGCCCATGCTCCCGCCGGGAGTGGGAGTGTAGTCGGGCAGGCCCTCGGCCTTGATCATGCCGTGGGCGACGTCGACACGGAATCCGTCGACGCCGCGGTCGAGCCAGAAGCGCAGGATGTCGCGGAACTGGTCGCGCACCCACGGGTTCTGCCAGTCGAGGTCGGGCTGCGAGGAGTCGAACAGGTGCAGGTACCACTGGCCCGGGGTGCCGTCGGGCTCGACGAGGCGGGTCCATGCTGGACCGCCGAACACCGACTCCCAGTTGTTGGGGGCGAGCTCTCCGGATGCGCCCTTTCCGTCGCGGAACATGTAGCGCGCGCGCTCGGCCGATCCCGCGGGAGCGGCCACGGCCTCCTGGAACCAGCGGTGCGCGTCCGACGTGTGATTGGGCACGATGTCGACGATGACGCGCAGTCCGAGCTCGTGCGCCCGGTTCTGCATCACCTCGAAGTCGTCGAGGGTGCCGAACAGGGGGTCCACGTCGCAGTAGTCGGCGACGTCGTAGCCGGCGTCCTTCTGCGGGGAGGTGTAGAAGGGGGAGAGCCAGATGGCGTCGACGCCGAGTGCGGCGAGCGAGTCGAGGCGCGCGGTGATGCCGGGCAGGTCGCCGATGCCGTCTCCCGAGAGGTCGGCGAACGACCGCGGGTAGATCTGGTAGATGACGGCGCTGCGCCACCACTCCTTGCCCAGGGTGGAAGCGTTTGCGGGCGCGGCGACGGACTGGCTTGCGGTAGTCATGCGGGCAAGCCTAATCGCGAAAGCGGTTCGGCAACGGGAACGATTTCTCAGCGCTCCGGCCGGCCGACGAGGCAGCAAACGACTCAGCCTTTCGGATGACCCGGACGCCCGAGATCATTCCCAAGTATGACGAGTTTTCCTTTCGTTCTTCGCTATCGTAAGAAACACGATCGGATCCGTGTCTCAGTGGCGCCTTCCGAGCATCCTTTCCCCCAATGCCGGAGGTCCCCTTGCGCAAGCGTCTGTCCACCACCATCGTTCTGGCCGTCGCCGCCACGCTCGCCCTCTCGGCCTGCAGCGGCGGAGGGGGAGGCGGCGACAAGCTCGACGCCAACGAGACCCCGCTCACCGAGTACTACGAGGCGATGTACGGCGGCTTCGACGAGAAGGAGCAGATCGCCAAGCAGAAGAAGTCGGAAGAGCTCGTGGCCGTCTGCATGTCGGAGGAGGGCTTCGAGTACACGCCCGTCGACCAGTCGCAGTACATGAACTTCTCCGAGGAGGACATGGAAGACCGCGACACGGAGAAGTGGGTCGCGGCGAACGGCTACGGGATGACGCTGTCGCCCGAAGAGCAGGAGAAGCAGAACGAGCAGGCGGAGCAGTTCGTCGACCCGAACCAGCCCTACGTCGAGGTGCTCTCGCCCGGCGAGCAGACCGCCTACTACGAGGTGCTCTACGGCCCGGGCCCCACCGAGGAGGAGCTCGCGGCCATGGAGGACGGCGACGGCAGCTACGAGTACAACTGGGAGACCGCGGGCTGCCAGGGAGCGGCGCAGCACGAGATCAACGGCGAAGACGTGACCCAGAGCGACAAGTACAAGCCGCTCATGGACGAGCTCAACACGGTCTGGGAGAAGGTCCAGAAGGACCCGAAGGTCAAGAAGCTCGACGCCGAGTGGTCGGCCTGCATGGCCGACGCCGGCTACTCCGACCTGAAGAAGAAGGAAGACGCGATGACCCTGGTCAACGACGCGTCCAACGCCTACTACGAGACGCTGACGGATACGCCCGACGAGGCGAAGCTCGCCGAACTGCGCGAGAACGAGATCGCCGTGGCGCTCGCCGACTTCAAGTGCGGCAAGAAGCTCGACTATCAGGACAAGATGCTCGCCGTGCAGTTCGACGTGGAGCGCCAGTTCATCGACGACCACAAGTCGGAGCTCGACGCCATGATCGCCGACGTGGAACAGGGCAAGTAGACCGTGAAGTTTCCGTTGGGCAAGCGCGCCGTCGCGCCCGGAACGGCGCTCGACGAGCCCGGATCCGACCTCGAGGTGACCGCCGAGCCGACCGGGCCGTCGCGCACTCAGGGCTGGGGCCGCCTCCTGCGCGGCAACCGCACGATGTGGGTCGTCGCGGCCGTCGCCGTCGTATCGCTCGTCGCCGGGCTCGCCCTCGGGCAGTTCATCGTCTCGCCGGGCCAGGCCGCGGCCGACGCGAAGGCGCCGAAGGCCGGCCTCATCACCGTGCCCGTGGAGAGCCGCGAGCTCGGCAACGACGTCACCATCCGCGGAGACGCGACGTACGCCGACTCCGTCGAGGTGAAGATCGAGACCGGCGACCTCGGCGGCCCCGCCGTCGTCACCGGCCAGGTGCCCGAGGTCGGCGCGACCTTCGGCGCGGGCAACGTGGCGCTCGAGGTCACCGGTCGCCCGGTGATCGTGCTGCCCGGCGACCTCCCCGTCTACCGCACGCTCCGCGTCGGCGTCTCCGGGCCCGACGTCACCCAGCTCAAGCAGGCGCTCAGCGCGGTCGGCATCAGCCCCGGCGACCTCGGTTCCGCGGTCTACGACGCGGCCACCGCGGCCGCCGTCGCCGCCCTGTACGACAAGGTCGGCTACCCCGTCCCCTCCTCCGAGGAGGGCGGCGCCGAAGCGCTCCGCTCCGCCACCGAGGCGATCGCATCGGCGAAGAACCAGCTCGCCGCCGCCCAGCGCGACCTCGCGGTGGCGCGAGGAGGAGCGACGGCGTCGGAGCGCCTCGGGCAGGACAACGCGATCCGTGTTGCCCAGCGCAACTGGCAGGCCGCGGTGGACGAGGGCGCGAACCCGACGGAGCTCGCCAACCTGCAGGACATCATCGACCTCGAGCTGGTGAAGCGCAGCGAGCTCACCGCACCGCGCGATACCAGCGCGGAGGTCGCGGGCGTTGCGGCTGCCACCCAGCAGCTCGCCTCGGCGACCCAGACACTCGCCGACGCCAAGAACGGCGCCCTCACGGCGTTCCCCGCCAGTGAGGTGCTCTACCTGCCCGGCCTCCCGCGTCGAGTGGACGAGGTCACCGTGCAGCGCGGCACCACCATCACCGGGGCCGTCATGCGCGTCTCCGGCGCGACGCTCGTCATCTCGGGCACGGCGGCCGAGACCGACGCGAAGCTGCTCAAGGAGGGTGACGCCGCTCTGCTCGCAATGCCCGACGGCAGCGAGCATCCGGCCACCGTCGCCTCGGTCACCCCGGCCAAGCCGGCCGAGGGGTCCACGGAGCCCAGCGGCAGGTTCACCGTGCTGTTCACCCCTGCGGAGCTCTCGGCCGAGCAGATCGCCGCGCTGCAGGGAAACAACGTGCGCGTGAGCATCCCGGTGTCGGCGACCGCCGGCGCGGTGCTCGCCGTTCCGCTCGCCGCGCTCACCGCCGGCCCCGGAGGCGAGTCACGCGTCGAGGTCAGCACCGGCGACGGCGACGAGACCACTCTCGTCGAGGTGACGACGGGCCTGGCCGCCGACGGCTTCGTCGAGATCTCCTCCGAGGAAGGCGCCATCGCCGAGGGCGACCTCGTCGTGGTCGGTCGATGACCCGGCCCCCCGTCGTCGAGCTGATCGACGTCACCCGGTCGTTTCCGGGTCCGCCGGAGGTGCAGGCTCTCAAGTCGGTCAACCTCCGCGTGGAGAGCGGCGACTACCTGTCGATCGTCGGGCCGAGCGGCTCGGGCAAGTCCACCATGCTCAACCTGCTCGGGCTGCTCGACCGCCCGAGCGTCGGCGAGTACTACCTCGACGGCGCGTCGACCGGCGCGCTCGACGAAGAGCAGCGCGCCGCCCTGCGCGGCGGCAAGATCGGATTCGTCTTCCAGGCGTTCCATCTGATGCCGCACCGCACGGTGCTCGACAACGTGCTGCTCGCGACGCTCTACAGCGGGGTTCCGCGCGCCGAGCGCGAACCGCGCGCCCGGGCCGCCATCGAGCGTGTCGGGCTCGGACACCGTGTCGACTTCGTGCCTGGAACCCTCTCCGGCGGAGAGCGTCAGCGGGTAGCCGTCGCCCGAGCGGTCGTCGGCTCGCCCGAGCTGCTGCTCGCCGACGAGCCGACCGGAAACCTCGACGCCACCACCTCCGGCGAGGTCATGGACCTCTTCGAGGAGCTCAACGCCGACGGACTGAGCCTCGTCATCATCACGCACGACCGCGCCGTCGCCGAACGCGCGGAACGCAGCATCCGCATCACCGACGGTCGACTACAGGAGCTCTCGTGAAGATCTCACTGCGGGGATTCGGGCGCAAGGCGAAGCTCGCCGAACTCGCCGACACGGCCGACGCCGATTCCGCCGAGGCGGGCTGGGGCGCGCCGCCGGCCATACCGCGCGCCGACCGGTTCTCGCTGCAGGACCTCCTGGTCGAGGCCAGCTTCGGCATCGGCGCGAAGCCCAGCCGGCTCATCATGACGACGCTGGGCACAGTGCTGGGTATCGCCTCGCTCGTCGTGACCGTGGGCTTCGCCCAGACCGCGGCCGGCCAGATAGCCAACCAGTTCGACGCGGTCGCCGCCACCCAGGTGGTCGTCGCGCCCGCGACGGCGCAGGGAAACGGCGGCGAGCGAGCGGTCGGCGTGCTGCCGTGGGATGCCCCGGAGCGGGTCGAGCGACTCGCGGGAGTCGAACGCGCGGGACTCGTGGCCGAGGTCGACGTGCGGGAGCTCGCCGTGACATCCGTGCCCGTGAACGACCCGTCGGCACCCGCGGTGCTCAGCCCCGCGGTCGTGGCCACCACGGCCGAACTGCTCGACGCGGTGCGCGGCGACGTCGTCACCGGTCGCTACTTCGACGCGGGACACGACCTGCGCGGCGACCGGGTGGTGGTGCTCGGCATGCGCGCGGCGGAGGAGCTCGGCATCAACCGGGTCGACAGCCAGCCGTCGGTCTTCATCGGCGAGACCTCGTACACCGTGATCGGCATCATCAAGGGCGTCGAACGGCGCTCCGATCTGCTCGACTCGGTGATCCTTCCGATGGGCACGGCGCGCGCCGACTTCGGTGTGAGCGCACCGGCCGAACTGCAGGTGCAGATCGCCGTCGGCGCCGGCAGCGTCGTCGAACGTCAGGCGCCGATCGCGCTGTCGCCGAACGCGCCGGAGAACTTCGACGTGACTGCTCCATCGACCAAGTCGTCGCTGCGCGACAACATCCAAGCCGACATCAACGTGGTGTTCCTCATCCTCGGCGGCATCGCGCTGCTCGCCGGCGGTCTCGGCATCGCGAACGTGACGATGCTCTCGGTGATGGAGCGGGTCGGCGAGATCGGGCTGCGCCGCGCGCTCGGCGCCACCCGGCGGGACATCGCCCGCCAGTTCATGATCGAGTCGGTGGTGATCGGCCTGCTCGGCGGCCTCATCGGCTCGGCGCTGGGCGTGTTCGCCGTCGTCATCGTCTCGCTGCTCCAGGGCTGGACGCCGATTCTCGACCCGTGGCTCGCCGTCGGTTCCGCGCTCCTCGGCGCCGTCGTCGGTCTCGCGGCCGGCGCGCTCCCGGCCCGCCGGGCGTCCAACATCGAACCGATCACGGCTCTCCGCGGGTCGTGACCGTCGAGCATCCGCCGTGTGCAGAACAGGGCCCGGCGGATGCTAGTCTCTTACGGTGCCAAAACGATGAAAGTCGCTTTGTGCCCCCTTAGCTCATTGGTAGAGCACTTCCTTGGTAAGGAAGAGGTAGTGGGTCCGATTCCCACAGGGGGCTCCATAACCGCCCCGGCGGTTATATGGCTGAGTAGCTCAGTTGGTTAGAGCGCACGACTCATAATCGTGAGGTCGCGGGATCGTACCCCGCCTCAGCTACCACACACATTCGACACTCCCCGGCCCCGCGGTCGTTCTCCACCGCGCGAGGGCTTACTGGATGGAACGCGCTTTGCCTGATCCGATTCGGCGCGCATAGATTCGCACCAGCCTCCGGGCGTCGATGGCCGGAGTGCGTCGCACAACGATCAAAGGAGATCTCGTGAAATCGCTACTACGGTCGGGCGTCGCTCTCGTCGCCGCGGCAACCCTCGGCGGAGGAATTGTGCTCACCGCCGCCGGGATCGGCACCGACAGGGACGGCGACCGGGGGTGGGGCGACCGCAACGGGAACAGCGGGAGACCCGCGACCGCCAGCCAGATCTACCAGGACGAGATCAAGGACTACGGCGTCTGCCGCGGTACCGACCCCGTCTGCTACAACAACTGGGGCAACGGCTGGGTCGAGGGCGAGGCGAAGCGCATCCTCATCTGGAGCCGCACGGCCGGCCCGCGTCACGCCCACCTCGGCACGCCGCTCGCCCCGGGGCTGAACCCCCCGCTCAACGCAGACAACATCGCGCAAGCAGGCCTGAAGGCGTGGGCCGAAGAACGCGGTATCGCGGTCGACTACACCGAGGACCTCGCGAGCTTCAGCCGCCTGAGCCAGTACCAGGCGGTCGTGTTCCTCAGCTCCAACCGCGACACCCTCGACGACACCGCGCAGACGACGCTCATGCAGTACGTGCGTGGCGGCGGAGGCTTCGTGGGCATCCACAACGCGTTCGGTGCCGAGTACCACTGGCCGTGGTACGAGGGACTGCTCGGCGGGGCGAATTTCTACGACCACGCGCCCAACCGGCCGGGCACGGTCGAGACGATCAACCGTCGCGACGTCTCGACCTCGTTTATGCCGCGAACCTGGGCCTTCACCGACGAGTGGTACAACCTCGTGCCGTACCCGAGCTACGTCAACGTGCTGCTCGAGGTCGACGAGAAGACGAGCCTCAACGGCCGGGCGACCGGGCACCCGGGTCACGGAAAAGAGCACGCCGTGAGCTGGTGCCACTACTACGACGGCGGCAAGTCGTGGCTGACGACGCTGGGTCACGACCCGGCCGCGTGGACCGATGCGAGCCTGGCGGGTGACGACCTCTTCAAGCAGCACGTGATGGAGGGCCTGGAGAGCGCCATGGGCATCAAGCAGTTCTGCACGACCACCAGATGACGTCGAGGCGTCGAGGCGGGAGCTCCGCGTTCCACTCAGCGGGACTGGGCCGCCTCGGCGCCCCGTCACAGGCCGATACTGGACCGCATGCGAACCGCTCAGGGTGATGAGCCGGTATCGGTGCTCGACCGGATCATCGCGATTGTCGAAGCCGTGCGTGAGTGCGGCGGCTGTGCCTCGGTGACGGAGCTCGCCCTCGCGACGGGAATCCCCAAGTCGACCGCATCACGCACAGTGGCCGAGCTCGTTCGCCGCGGCTATCTCGAACGCACCGAAGCGGGGGTCGTCATCGGGTTGAGGCTGTTCGAGCTGGGGGCTCGCGCTTCCACCCCACGCCGCCTCGGCGCCGCCGCACTCCCCGTGCTCGCCGAGCTCTTCAACGCCACCGGCGAGCACCTCAACGTCGCCGTTCAGGATGGGCGCGACATGCTCTCGGTGATATCCGTGCGCGGCCGGTTGCGACCCGCGCCCTCCCGCGCGGGCGTTCGCGTGCCCGCCGTGACGACCGCCCTCGGCAAGGCGTTTCTCGCCTTCACGAGCGACGAGTCGGCCGCGCGCGCCATCACGGGCGGCCTGGACAGCATGGGGCGCAACCAACTCGAGCGTGAGCTCGAACACGTGCGGTCGTGCGCTGTCGCGATCGACCGATGCAGAACCTTCCCTGGGGTCGTCGGAGTCGCGAGCCCGGTCCTCTCGCCACAATTGGCGCCCGTCGCCGCGATCTCGGTCGCCGGGCCGGTGAGAGAGATGGACACCGAGCGGATGATTCCCCTGGTGCGCCACGCCGCACTGGCGCTCACCCGTCGGCTCGCGCTGCAAGCGGTGTGATCGATGGCGGTCGATGACCCGGTCGGCGTGCTCGACCGCATCACAGTCATCTTCGAGGTTCTCGGCGAAGACGATCGTGGCATGGGGGTCTCTGAACTCGCGCAGCGGACGGGTCTGCCCAAGTCCACGGTCTCCCGGCTGGTGAGCGGCCTCGTCGACCGTCGCTATCTCGAGCGCGACGGCTCGACCATCCGCCTGGGAGTGCGACTGTTCGAACTCGGCCAGCTCGCCGAGGCGCCGCAGAGGCTGAGACGCGCCGCCCTGCCGATGATGTCGGCTCTGCGCACGGAGACGGGTGCGACCGTCGAACTGGCGATCCGCGACGGGGCCGACATGGTGCTCATCGCTATGGTGCGGGACAGGGCGCCCGACGTCTCCCGGCGTATCGGGGATCGCACACCCGCACTGGAGCGGCGCGACACACCAGGGCCGTCGCGCGTGACCCGGCCGGTGCGAGTGTTCTCGGCGGGTATCGACGCCGCGATCACCCTCGTCTTCCCCGGCGACGTCGACGTGAATGCAGCCCCCCTCGAGGCCGCCGCCCGGGCGATCGAGCGCGGCCTCGAGTGCGGTGACTACTCGGGTCTCACTTGACGACCCTGACTGCTGCCGTCGACGTGAACTGCTGCTGCACGCCGTCGCGCACCACGTTCAACCGAACGGTCAGAGAGGTCTGGCCCTCCGGCACGTTGTGGTCGATGTCCGTCTCGTCGAACACCAGCACGACCTGGTTCTTCACCGAGGTCACCTTGACCGGTTCGACCGGGTTCTGCGACAGGGGCGTGATGAGCTCCGCCGCACTGTCGTACCGGTAGCCGCGGGGGAGCTGGAAGTGGGCGAGGACCTTGCTCGTCATGGGGGAGAAGATGCCTCTCTTCGGTTCCAGGTCGAGTCGGCTCGGGATGAACCGGAGTGCGCCGGGCTGGTCCTGCGGATCGAGGTACACCTCGATCTTTCCGGTCGGCCTCGGGTCGGTGCAGTCGTTGAAGTAGTACTCGCCCGCTCGAGCGAAGGTGTGCTGGTAGCTCTCGCCGGGCTGCAGTCGGGCGTTGAACTCGCCCTCGAAGAACTGCGTCGCGCAGTGTTCCTTCAGGTTGGGGAAGTTCGGGAACGTTTCCGCGCCCGGGTTCAGGAACGTGACCGTGCTTCCCACCGGCACCCGCAGATGTGTCGGCTGCATGGCGTTCTGCGCCGTGGCGTCCTGCACGGCCGCGGTGTCGGTCGTGCGGTCGCCGCGTGCGAGGAGCACCGTGTTGCCGACCGTCGAACCCTCGACTGCGGCACCGCTCACCGGCCGCCGGATCGACAGCGGAGCGGGATCCGGGCCCTCGGGGCTCCCCGATTCCGTGGTGTAGCCGCCTCCCAGTTTGAACGCCCAGAGGGAGTCGCCCTGCGTGACCGAGTTGCCGTACGGATTCGTCGAGCCGGCCGCGAATACCGCCACGTACTGCTCGCCGTTCACCCTGTAGGTGATGGGAGCCGAGGCGATGCCCGATCCGGTCTGGAAGTCCCACAGGACCTTGCCGTCGCGGGCGTTCATCGCGAGCAGCCGCCCGTCGATCTGGCCGGCGAACAGCAGGTCGGACGCGGTCACCAGCGGGCCCTGGCCGTGCGACATGTCGGTGCCCAGATGGTTCTGCCACTGCACTTCGCCGGTCGAGGCGTCGTAGGCGAGGATGCCGCCGGTCTGGTACTGGCCGATCGCGCGCTGGCCGTTTGCCGCGGCGCCGTTCCAGTGTGCCACCGGGTTGGTGCCGTAGGGGTAGTACACCAGATCGGTGCGGTGGCTGTAGGCGTTGTTCGACCAGTCGGCGCCGCCGTTCTGGCTCGTGGTCGAGAGGATCGGCAGGTCCCACTGCGGGTCGTACATGCAGCCCTGGCGGTGGTCGGCCGGGTAGTCCTCGGGATAGGTGAGGAACGGCTCATCCGCCTTCACATAGCTGTCGGGGTTGAAGACCAGGTTGCCGTCGGCGTCGGCCTGGTAGCCGTTGTAGTTAGGAACCGCGCGCCAAGGATCTCCCGGGACGTTCTCGGGATCGAGCCTCTGCCAGACGACGCACTCGGGGAGCAGGCGCTCCTCGGGGAACGGCTGGGTCTCGGCGTTCTTCTGCCTCGAGTCGGTGATCATCTCATTTTCGACGACCGGCAGCACGGGCGTGCCGTCCGTGCGATCGAGAACGAACTGGTGACCCGACTTGCTGCCGTAGAACAGCACCTTGCGCGCCTCTCCGGCCACGGTGATGTCTGCGAGGGTCGGCGGGTGCACGTTGTCCATGTCCCACACGTCGTGCCGGATGGACTGGTAGTGCCACTTGTAGTCGCCCGTAGCCGCGTCGACGGCGACGAGGGTGCTCGAGAAGAGGTTGTCGCCGGGGCGGAGGGATCCGTCCTGCGACGACCGGCAGCTGCGGGCGTTGCCGAAGGTCATGTAGTACATGCCCAGCTCGGGGTCGACGGAACCGTGGATCCACGGCGTCGCCCCGCCGATGAGCGCGCACTCGGTGCCGTCGGGCAGCGGCGGTCCCCAGGTCTCGCCGGCCGCGACCGTGTTGCCGTTCACGTCGGTGTACACGGCGTCGCGGTCGGGGCCGCCGAAGAAGTGCCAGAGGTAGCTGCCGTCGTCGGCGTCGAGTGCGACGACCGCCGCGCGGTCGCCGTTGGCGGCGTGCGCGTAGACGATGCCGTCGTTGTAGACGGTCGCGACGCGTTCCAGGTTTCCGAGGCTCTGCCCGTCGGGGGCGGTCGGCTGCACGACCCAGAGCTGCTGACCCGTCGCCTGGTCGAGGGCGACGACCCGGTCGCCGTCGGCGAGGGTGTAGATCCTGCCTTCGCCGGCCGAGACCCCGCGTCGCGTGTCTACGGTGGCGAACTCCGTCGGCTCCCACTTCCATACGGCCGCACCGGTCGCGCCGTCGACGGCGATCACGCCGCCGCTCGGGGAGTCGAGGTAGATCACGCCGTCGACCACGATGGGGGTGGTCTGCTGGCCGACGTCGTCGGTGGCCGGTTCCACCGCCGACACGTGCGTGCGCCAGGCAGGGGCGAGCTTGTCGACGTTGCGCTTGCCGATCTGCGTCAGCGCGGAATAGTGCTGATTGCCGAGATTGCCGCCCACCGTCGGCATGTCGTCACCGGTGGGTCGGAGCCCGGTGAGCCCGCTCGGCGCTGTCTCACCGGCCGGCGTCTCGGCCGGTGTGGCGGCAGCCGCACCCTGGACGGGGACCGCGGTTAACGCGAGCAGCAGGAGGGCTCCGAACCCCGCCGTGCCCGTCCGATTCACAAGACTTCTTCTCATGTGCCAGCTCCTCGATCGTCGTCGATCCGGTTGTGCCTCGGACGCTATTCCGACGCGCTGGGGTTGGCAAGCTGCGATCCACCGAGTGGTACTCGGGCGGGCGCGGGCGGATGAAACGGGTGCGACTAACCTGTCACTCGCCGTACCCGTCCGCCGTCATCGCGCGCACCCATTCCACGGCGGCCGCGGCGTCGGGGCCGGTGCCGCTGATGCGCAGCCTGGTGCCCTTCCCGAGTCCGAGGCCCATCAGGGCCAGCAGGCTGCCCGCGGGCGCCGACCGCGTCGGGTCGTCCGCATCGGCTATCCGCACTCTCGCATCGAACTCGGCCATCTTCGCCACGATCACCGACGCCGGCCGTGCGTGCAGGCCTACGTCGTTCACGATCGTCGCCTCGGCCTCTGCCGTGACCGAGCCGTCGACGACGGGCGCCGCCGTCTGCGGGTCCGCCGGCGGCGCGGACTCGAGCTGCGCGTTCTTGGCGGTCATCGCGCTCGACGCCTCCCTCGCCGCGTCGGCGAGTGAGGCCCCGGCCGCGGCCAGCACGATGCCCGCGACGACTCCCTCCACGAACGGGGCGTCGCTGAGCCGCACCTCGGCGTCGGTCGCGGTGAACTCGAGCGCCATCGACGCGCTGAGCACGGCCGATCCGAGGTCCATGAACACGAGCACCCCGTCGGGCGAGGCCACCTCGTCGATGGCGGCGGCCACGGCGATCGCGTCGGTGCCGATGACGCCCTCTCCGGCTCCCGCGGCCACGGCGATCGGCGGCGGAGCCCCGGCGACCATCTCGAGCGCGAGGGCCACCGCGGCGTCCGCCAGCGCGGGGCTGTGCGAGACGACCACGATGCCGATCAAGCCAGCGCCTCCGCGAGGGCCTGGAACAGGAACGCGGTCGAGGTCGCCCCGGGGTCGAGGTGGCCGGCGCTGCGCTCGCCGAGGTAGCTCGCCCGGCCCTTGCGCGCCACGAGCGGCTCGGTCGCGTCGCGGCCGCGCTGCGCCGCCTCGAACGCCGCGGCGGCCGCGGCGGCGGGGTCCGAACCCGACCCGAGGCTCGCGTCCAGGGCGTCGAGGGCCGGGCCCATGGCATCCACCATCGTCTTGTCGCCCGGCTCGGCCTTGCCGCGAGAGATCACGCCCTCGAACCCGGCGCGCAGTCCGGCCGAGAGGGTGGCGCCGTCGAGCGAGTCCACCGCCCCCGCCGTCGTTCCGATGCGCAGGAAGAACGTGCCGTAGAGCGGCCCGCTCGCGCCGCCCACCGAGCTCACGAGGGTCATGCCGACGGTCTTGAACAACGCGTCGACCGTCTGCGGCTCACCGAGCTTGTCGATCACCGCGTTCATGCCGCGCGCCATGTTCGACCCGTGGTCGGCGTCTCCGATCGCCGAGTCGAGCTCGGTGAGGTAGCCCTGGTTCTCGGTCACGAGCGCACGGAATCGGGTCAGCCAGTCGACGAGCCGGTCGAGCGAGACGTCTGCCACGGTCACACGCCCCAGCGGAGGCCGGGGGTGTTGACGGGCGCGTCCCACAGGCCGAGCAGCTCGTCGTCGGCCTGCAGCAGCGTGACCGAGCACCCGGCCATGTCGAGGCTCGTGATGTAGTTGCCGACCAGGTTGCGGGCGACGGTGACGCCGGCCTTCTCGAGCAGCTTCGCGACCTCGCCGTACATCAGATACAGCTCGATCAACGGGGAGCCTCCCATGCCGTTCAGCATCGCGATCACCGGCCCCTTGGTGAAGTCGAGGTCGGCGAGGATCGGCTCGACCAGCTGCTGGGCGATGGATGCGGCCGGCGCCAGCGGCACCCGGTGTCTGCCCGGTTCGCCGTGGATCCCCACGCCGATCTCCATCATGTCGTCGGGCAGGTCGAAGGTTGGCCTGCCGGCCGAGGGCACGGTGCAGCTCGTCAGCGCCATCCCCATGGAGCGCCCCGACTCGTTGACCCGCGTGGCGAGCGCGACGACGGCGTCGAGGTCGCGTCCCTCCTCGGCGGCGGCGCCCACGATCTTCTCCAGCAGCACGGTGAGGCCGACGCCGCGCCGGCCGGCGGTCCAGGTCGAGTCCTCGACGGCCACGTCGTCGTTGACCACGATGGAGGCGACCCTCGTTCCGGCCTCCGCCTCGGCGAGCTCGGCGGCCATCTCGAAGTTCATCACGTCGCCCGTGTAGTTCTTGACGATGTGCAGCACGCCCGCGCCCGCGTCGGCGACCTTGGTCGCCTCCTGCATCTGGTCGGGGGTGGGGGAGGTGAAGACCTCGCCGGCGCACGCGGCGTCGAGCATGCCGAGGCCGACGTAGCCGCCGTGCAACGGCTCGTGTCCCGAGCCGCCGCCGGAGATCAGCGCGACCTTGCCGGCCCGCGTGGGGGTGCCGCGGTAGATGATGCGGTTCGCGTGGTCGACGGTGAGCTCGGGATGAGCCGCATCGATGCCTACGAGGGCGTCGGCCAGCACGGCCTCCGGAGCGTTGATGAGTTTCTTCATGTCGGGTGTGCCTTCCAGGTGTTCGTCATTGAACGAAGGATGAGCGCGCGCGCGGGTAAGCCGCGCGAAGCGTCCAGCCGATTCCGGCAAAAGTACCATGCACCACGAGGGGCACGCCGGTGCTTGCGCCGACCCCATTGACATGTCGATGGACTTGTCGCAAACGGGCCTGATCACGCCGGAATAGCCCCCCTTGCGACAGTTCGGGGGCCCGGTGGCGGTCGCTCGAGACCGTCCAGCGCCAGCCCGGTCAACGGTCAGCTTCGCGAAGGACAATAATTAACTTGTCATCTCGCACCCAGTTGACAATTCGATAGGGAGATCCGTTGGACGGAAACGCCACGACGACGCACAAGAACGTCGCACTGCTCTCGGTCGCATCGACGATCGCCTCACGCATCACGACGTCGGAATCGATCGACCAGCGACTGCAGGGGGCGCTCAAGCGACTCCACCTTCCCAAGGGACTGCTGCAACGCGTCGCGGGCGTGTACGAGCGCCGCAACTGGGAAGAGGGTCAGCAGTTCGACGACGCCGCGATCGCCGCCGGCAAGCGCGCGCTCGCCCAGGCCGGCGTCCGCCCCGACCAGGTCGGCCTGCTCATCAACACCTCGGTGACTCGCAAGAACCTCGAGCCCTCGGTCGCCGTGAGCATCCACCACGGCCTCGGCCTGCCGAGCTCCGCCCTCAACTTCGACATCGCGAACGCGTGTCTCGGCTTCGTCAACGGCATGAGCCTCGCCTCGTCGCTCATCGACTCCGGCCAGATCGACTACGCCGTGATCGTCGCGGGCGAGGACGCCGACGAGATCCAGAACAACACCGTCGACCGGCTCGAGGCGAACAGCCTGAACCGTAAAGACTTCATGAGCGAGTTCGCCAGCCTCACGCTCGGCTCGGGTGCCGCGGCGGCCGTCATCGGCCGCGCAGACGCCCACCCCGAGGGGCACCGCATCCTCGGCGGCGTCACGCGCGCGGCCACCCAGTTCAACGACCTCTGCGTCGGCAGCGTCGACGGCATGTTCACCGACGCGAAGGCGCTGCTCAAGGGCGGCATGGAGCTCGTCGTCTCCGCCTGGAACGAGGCGAAGTCCGACTGGTCGTGGGGCAAGATGGACCGCTACATCCTGCACCAGGTCTCCTCCGTGCACACCAACGCCATCGTCAAGGCCGCGGGCCTCGACGAGGCCAAGGTGCCACGCACCTACCCGCTGCTCGGAAACATCGGCCCCGCGTCGATCCCGATCACGCTCGCTTACGAGGCCGAAGACCTCAAGAAGGGTGACCGCGTGCTGCTGATGGGCGTCGGTTCCGGACTCAATACCGCAATGTTGGAGATCGCCTGGTGACTTCTCGAATCCCGCGTTCCGCTCCCCTTCCGGCGAGCCTTCCACCCGCGGGACTCGACGGTCTCGACCCGTCGTTCTCGCGTCTGGTCAGTGCCGGCGACGACGGCGTCACCCACGAGTGGCACCTGCTCGACAACGCCGCGCGGCTCGCCGAGCTCGGCGTCACGCCGGTCGGCACGATCCTGTGCGTGCACGGCAACCCCACGTGGAGCTACCTGTGGCGTGACCTGCTGACCCAGGCGACGGATGCCGCGGCCCAGGGCCGCGAGGCATGGCGGGTCGTCGCCGTCGACCAGCTCGACATGGGATTCTCCGAACGCACCGGAGAGCCGCGCGACCTCGCGCGACGGGTGCGCGACCTCGGCGACCTCACGGCGTCGCTCGGCCTCACCGGCCCCGTCATCACGCTCGGCCACGACTGGGGCGGCGTCGTCAGCCTCGGCTGGGCCGTCGACCACCCCGACCTGCTCGCCGGCGTCGCCGTGCTCAACACCGCGATCTTCCAGCCGGAGGGCACCCCGATCCCCGCGCCGCTGCGGCTGACGCTGCTGCGCGGCGTGCTGGGCTCCGCGACGGTCGCGACGCCCGCGTTCCTCGAGACCACGCTCTCCCTGGCGCATCCGCCCCTCTCCGACGAGATCCGCGACGGCTACCGCGCGCCCTACCTCGAGGCCGACCGCCGCGCGGGCATCGGCGGCTTCGTCGCCGACATCCCGGCCGACGAGTCGCACCCGAGCCATCCGGAGCTCGCCCGCATCGCCGAGTCGCTGCGCTACCTCGCGGTGCCCGCCCTCGCCCTGTGGGGCCCCGAAGACCCGATCTTCGGCGACCGCTACCTCGACGACCTGGTCGACCGGATGCCGCACGCCGACGTGCACCGCTTCGAAGGCGCGGGACACCTGGTCGCCGAAGACGTCGACTACGCGGCGGCCGTCCTCACCTGGCTCGGCGACCGCGGAACGGAGCTCGGCAGCCTCGGCACCGCGGCGGCCAACCCCTCGCGGTTCACGGTCCCTGAGCCTGTCGAAGGGCCCGCCGGGCTCGACGACGACGACCTCGACCCGAACCGTTTCGACGAGGACTACGTGAAGCCCGTCGTCGAGGGCAACCCGGCCGGGCTGTTCCGCTACCTCGACCCGCTGCGCGACAGCACCGACACCGCGCTCGTCGAGATGGCGCCGGCGCGCGGATCCGAGCCCAACGTCGTCAGCTGGCGCCTGCTCTCCAAGCGCGTGCGCCAGATCGCCGCCGGCCTCGCCATGGTCGGCGTCAAGCGCGGCGACCGCGTCTCGCTGCTCGTGCAGCCCGGCGCCGACCTCACCGCAGTGCTCTACGCGTGCCTGCGCATCGGCGCCGTCGTGGTCGTGGCCGACGCCGGACTCGGCCTCAAGGGGCTCACCCGCGCCGTGCGCGGCGCCTGGCCCGACCACGTGATCGGCGCGCCAGCCGGGCTCGCCGCGGCGACCGCCCTCGGCTGGCCGGGGCAGAAGATCTCCACCGCGCGCTACATCAAGCCGGTGCGCCGCTCGCTCGACGTGGCCTACTCGCTCGGCGACCTCGTGTCGCTCGGCGTCGAGGAGGAGCTGCCCGACTTCCCCGCCCCCGACGACACCGCTGCGGTGCTGTTCACCTCCGGCTCCACCGGGCCGGCGAAGGGCGTCGTCTATACGCACGGCCAGTTGGCCGCCCTGGTCGACGCGCTCGCCGACACCTACGGCGTCGGAGTCGGCACCGGCCTGGTCGCCGGATTCGCCCCCTTCGCGCTGCTCGGCCCCGCGCTCGGCGCGCGCTCGGTCACCCCCGACATGGTCGTCACCTCGCCGAAGACGCTCACCGCGACGGCCGTCGCCGCCGCGGTCGCCGCCGTCGACGCCACCGTGGTGTTCCTCTCGCCCGCCGCGATCACGAACGTGGTCGCCACGGCGCACTCGCTCACCGACGCCGACCGCGAGGCGCTCACCAGCGTGCAGGAGTTCCTGTCGGCGGGGGCGCCGGTCTCCGAGCGGCTGCTCGCCGCGGCATCCGCCCTCATGCCGAACGCGACCGCGCACACGCCGTACGGCATGACCGAGGGTCTGCTTATGACCGACATCACGCTCGAGGGCATCCGCGACGCCGCGCTCACCCTCGGCGGCCCCGGCGGCGTCTGCGTCGGCCTGCCCGCGGCATCCACCCGCGTGCGCATCAGCGCGCTCAACGCGTGGGGCGAGGCGACGGGCGAGCTCACCGACGAACCGATGCTGACGGGCGAGATCGTCGTCTCGGCGCCGCACATCAAAGACCACTACGACTCGCTCTGGCTCACCGAGCGCGAGTCGCGCCGCGGTGCCCTGACGGGGGAGCGCTGGCACCGCACCGGCGACGTCGGCCACATCGACGCCGAGGGGCGCCTGTGGGTCGAGGGCAGGATGCCGCACGTCATCGTCACCGAGGACGGCGTCGTCACCCCGGTCGGACCGGAGCAGCAGATCGAGTCGGTCTTCGAGGTCGCCCGCGCGGCCCTCGTCGGCGTCGGCCCGCTCGGCGAGGAACAGCTCGTCGCCGTGATCGAGACCGTCCCGCCCGCGTTCCGCGTGTCGCTGGCGACGTCGGCCATGGCCAGCGCCGTGCGCGGCTCCGTCGAGCTGCCCATCGCCGCGGTGCTGGTCGTGCCGCAGCTGCCCACCGACATCCGTCACAACTCCAAGATCGACCGCGTGCGCCTCGGCGACTGGGCGGCCGACGTGCTCACCGGCGGGCGGATGACGCGACCGTGATCGTTCTCGTCACCGGCGCGAGCGGTCTGCTCGGCGGTGCCGTCGCGGCCGCGGTTCGGGACGCCGGGCACGAGGTGCGCACGCTGCAGCGCCGTCCGTCCGGTGTCGTGGGCGTCACCGATCTGCTGGGCTCGGTGACGGATGCGACCACGGTCGCCCACGCCGTCGCCGGGGTCGACGCGATCGTCCACCTGGCCGCGAAGGTCTCTCTCGCCGGCGCCCCCGCGGAGTTCGAGAACATCAACGTGGGCGGCACCCTCCGGCTGCTGCGGGCGGCAACCGACTCGACGGCCAGCCGCTTCGTATTCGTGTCGTCTCCGTCGGTGGCGCACGCCGGGGCATCCATCGTCGGCGACGACGCCCTCCCCGCCGACCCGCTGCGCGCCCGGGGCGACTACGCCCGCACCAAGGCGACCGCCGAGCTGATGGCCCTCGCCGCCGACTCGCCGGAGCTCGCCGTCGTCGCCGTGCGCCCGCACCTCGTCTGGGGACCGGGCGACACGCAGCTCGTCGCCCGCATCGTCGACCGTGCCAGCCGCGGACGCCTGCCGCTGCTCGGCCACGGCGCCGCCCTCATCGACACGACCTACATCGACAACGCCGCGTCGGCGATCGCCGCAGCCCTGGAGCGGGCGCCCGAGGTGCACGGCAACTCGTACGTCGTGACCAACGGCGAGCCGCGCCCGGTGGCCGAGCTGCTCGCCGGCATGTGCGCCGCCGCCGGAGTGCCGGCCCCGCGCTGGAGCGTGCCGGCCGGCGTGGCCCGCGCCGCGGGATCGGTCATCGAGGCGGTGTGGCGCGTGCGCCCCGGCGTCGACGAGCCGCCGATGACCCGGTTCCTCGCCGAACAGCTGTCGACCGCACACTGGTTCGACCAGCGCCGCACCCGCGCCGACCTGCAGTGGACGCCGGCTGTTTCGCTCGACGAGGGCTTCGAACGGCTCGCCGCCTCCTACCGCTAAGAGCCGAGGGGCAAGGTTTCGACGTTGAGCGCCGGTTTCGACGTCGATTGTTTGCCCCACAGCTCGTCGGGTGACGCTGCCTATTGCTGAGGGGCAACGTTTTGACGTTGAGCGTTGGCTTGAGGGTCGATTGTTTGCCCCGCGGCTCGAGCGCTCGCGGCTCGTCGGGCGAGCCACCGCCCGCACACGCGCGACACGCCGTGCGACGCGACACTCCCGGGCCGCGCACCCAGATCGGGGGCCAGAAAATCGTGCGAGAACGTGTCGCGCGACTCAACTTCCGCGGAATCTCGCGGTACACGAAATGTCGGTGGCCGGGCACAGAATGTTAATCGACGCGACACGCCGAAACACTAGATGTAGTGGAATGACACAGCTGTGATTCCCGTTATATAGTGAGAACCCTCGCGGCAAGCAGTCGCGATCTCGACTACACAGAAGGAGGATCACATGGACAACGACAACGATTCAGTCGGCGGCTACGCAGTTCCCGTTGACCCGATGGATCTTCTGCAGTGCGACTCCTGCCAGTAGGCGGATAAGCACCCTCAAGACCCCCAACGAAACCCCGGTTGCAGAAATGCAATCGGGGTTTTGTGGTTGTACGACTGGCTAGAATCACAAGGTGCCAGTGAACCCCGAACTGCAGGGCCGCGTGTTCGCGCCCACTGCCCCGTACCTCGTCGGTCGGGAGAAGATCCGCGAATTCTCCCGCGCCGTGCTCTCCACGAGCCCCGTCAACTTCGATGTGGATGCCGCGAAGGCGGCAGGCTACCCCGACCTGGTCGCGCCGCCGACGTTCCCGGTGGTCATCCAGGAGTCCACGCTCGCTCAGCTGCTCGCCGAGCCCGACGCCGGCATCGACTTCACACGCGTGGTCCACGGCGACCAGCGCTTCAGCTTCTCGCGCCCCATCGTCGCCGGCGACGAGCTCACCGCGACGCTGGCGGTGGCGAACATCAAGTCGCTCGGCGGGCACTCGATGATCACCGCCGAGTCCACGATCACCGATTCGACCGGCGCCCACGTGGTGACCGCGATCTCGACGCTGGTCGTGCGAGGAGACGAGTAATGCCCACCGAAACGCTGACCGTCGGCGAGATCGTCGCCGAGACCACCTTCTCGATCACGCGCGATTCCCTCGTCCGCTACGCCGGAGCATCCGGTGATTTCAATGCGATCCACTACCGCGACGACGTCGCGACGAGCGTCGGCCTGCCCGGTGTGCTCGCGCACGGCATGCTCACGATGGGCTTCGCCATCCAGCCGGTCGTGGACTGGATCGGCGACAGCGGCAAGGTGCTCGACTACCAGGTGCGCTTCACCCGCCCCGTCGCCGTCGACGCCCTCGCCGGCGCGAGCGTCACCGTAGTGGCCAAGGTCGGCGCGGTCGAGGAGAACGTCGCCCGCATCGACCTCACGGTCACCTTCGACAACCAGACGGTGCTCGGCAAGGCGCAAGCCCGCGTCAGCCTGGTCTGACGCATGACCGATCTCTCCGAGCTGACGACCATGCGCGTCGGCGGTGCAGCCCACACGATGCTCGCGCCCGAGACGCCACACGAGCTCATCGCGCAGACCCTCGAGGTGTGGGGGAGCAGCGAGGAATGGCTGGTTCTCGGCGGCGGGTCGAACCTCGTGGTCGCCGACGACGGATTCGACGGCACGGTCATCCGCGTGCTCACCCGTGGCATCGAGACGGTGGTGGATGCCCCGGACCGTGTGCGCCTTCGCGTGCAGGCCGGCGAGCCGTGGGACGACCTCGTCGCGTACACCGTCGCGCGCGGGCTCAGCGGTATCGAGGCGCTCAGCGGAATCCCCGGGTCGACCGGTGCCGCCCCCGTGCAGAACATCGGCGCCTACGGCCAGGAGATCGCGTCGACCCTCGTCGCGATCGACTTCCTCGACTATCTGAGCGGCGAGCTCCAGCGGCTCACGGCGGCCGACCTCCGGTTCGACTACCGCACCTCGGCGCTCAAACAGGGCAAGCAGGGCCTCGTCGTGGCCGTGGAGCTCGAGCTCGACCGCGACCCCGCCGGCGCCCCGGTGGCCTACGCCCAGCTCGCGTCGTCGCTCGGGGTCGAGCTCGGCGAACGCGTCGGGGTGCAGACGGTGCGCGACACGGTTCTCGCCCTGCGAGCATCCAAGGGCATGGTGCTCGACCCGGCCGACCCCGACTCGGTGAGCTGTGGCTCGTTCTTCACCAACCCGATCGTGGGCGAGAACTTCGCCCGAACGCTGCCGGAGCAGGCGCCGCGCTGGGCGAACGCCCCGGAGCCTCAGGCGATCGCCGTGCCGCTCGGCGAGGAGCCGGCGGCCCCGCCGACGCAGACCGACTTCCGCGTGAAGCTCAGCGCCGCGTGGCTCATCGAGAAGGCCGGAATCTCACGCGGATTCTCGCTCCCCGGCTCGCGTGCCGCGATCTCGAGCAAACACACCCTCGCGATCGTCAACACCGGGGGTGCGACCGCCGCCGAGATCGCCGAGCTCGGCCGTTTCGTGCAGACCCGGGTCTTCTCGGAGTTCGGCGTGCGCATGCACCCCGAGCCGGTGATGGTGGGGCTGTCGCTGTAGGACCCCCTTCGACAGGCTCAGGGACCGCCGGCTACAGCAGCCCCAGCTCCATCGCCTTCGTGACCGCGCGCGTGCGGTCGCTCACTTCGAGCTTCTCGAAGGCGTGCAGCAGGTGCGTCTTCACCGTCGCCTCGCCGAGGAACAGCTTCTTCGCGATCGACGGGTTGCTCATGCCCTGGGCGACGAGACCGAGCACCTCCGTCTCGCGCGGGCTCAGCGTGATCGCGCGGGTCTTGACGCGTCCGACCAGCATGGCCGCGATCGACGGCGCGAGCGCCACCTCGCCGCGGGCGACCGAACGGATGCCGGCCAGGATCTCCTCCTGCGGTGCGGCCTTCAGCAGGTAGCCGCTCGCGCCCGCCTCGATCGCGGTGAGGATGCTCGCGTCGGTCTCGTAGGTGGTGAGCACCACGACCCGGGTCTCCGGCAGCGCCGCGAGGATGAGCGCGGTCGCCTCGTCACCGTTCAGCTCGGGCATCTGCAGGTCCATCAGCACGAGTTCGGGGGAGAGCGCCAGCGCGAGGTCGACGGCCTCCCGCCCGTTCGCGGCCTCGCCGACGACCTCGATGTCGGCGGCGGCGGCGAGCAGGGCCACGATCCCGCTGCGCACGATCGGGTGGTCGTCGGCCACGAGCACCCGGATCACGCGTGCACCGCCGAGCGAGGCAGGACGGCCGTGAGCGAGGCCCCGGCCCCGGGCGCGCTGTCGACGGCGAGCGTGCCGCCCACGAGGGTGAGGCGGTCGCGCATGCCGCTCAGGCCGTAGCCGTCGATCGCCGCAGCGGGATCGAAGCCGCCGCCGTCGTCGGTGACGATCAGGGTGACGGATGCTTCGTCGAAGGCGAGCTCGAGGGTGGCGTTCGCGGCGGCCGAATGTTTGCGCACATTCGCGAGTCCCTCCTGGGCGCACCGCAGCAGCACCACCTCGGTGTCGCGGTCGAGCGGCGGGGTCTCGCCGGCGACGGTCACGGCGATGCCGGTCTCCCGGCCGAAGCGCACCGCGAGCCGGTCGAGGGCGGCGCGGATGCCGCCCTCGGCGAGTCCGACCGGCGCGCTGGCTGCGACGAGGGAGCGGGTCTCGGCCAGGGCCGATCGGGCGCTGTCCTCCAACAGGTCGAGGGTCTCTCCCACGGTGGGGCTGCCGCTCTGCAGCTCCCGGCGGGTGCGTTGGGCGAGCAACACGAGCCCGGTGAGGTCTTGCGCGATGGTGTCATGGATCTCGCGGGCGAGCCGCTCACGCTCGCCCATGACGCCGGCGTCGCGGCTGACCGCGGCGAGCTGCGCCTGCGTCTCACGCAGCTGCACGAGCAACCGCTCGCGAGATTCGCTCTCGACCGAGATGCGGGTGATCCACAGGCCGATCGCGAGGCTGCCGGCGAGCGAGATGGCCTCTACCAGTGACGCGTTGAAGAACGCGTTTCTCGTGGCACCGAGCCCGACGAAGTATCCGACCCCGACCGAGACGGCGAGCAGGGCGTTCGTGATCACCGCGTTGCGCAGGCCGCTGGCGAAGTACCAGAGCAGCGGGAAGGCGATCACCTGGATCGTGGCCATTCCCGGGTTGAGCGCCGTTCCGACCCCGGAAAGCACGATGACGAGGGCCGCCGCAGTTGCCGACCGGCGGGTTCCGCCCTGGTCGTGGCCGCGCCCGATGAAGAACCAGGTGGCGAGCAGCGCGCCGATCACTCCGAAGGCGGCGAGCAACGCGAAGCCCTCCGCGTCGTTCGCGAACAGCAGCACGCAGAGAATCGCGGCCGCCGTGACGACCGCGATATCCCACCATTTGGTACTGCCCATTCAGCTATCCTTGCGGATCCAGCGGAAGGTCAGACGACAGACCACGAGTCCGACCACGAGCCAGGCCGAGGTGGCGATGAAAACGCCGATGAGGTTCCACTCGCCGCCCGGCTCCGCCGACTCGAAGGTATCGGGCAGGAATACGGCGCGCATGCCCTGCGCCATCCACTTCAGCGGGAACGCGTTGGCGACGTTCTGCAGCCACTCCGGCAGCTGGCTGAACGGCAGGTAGACCCCCGAGATGAACTGCAGCACGAGCGTGATCGGGATGACCACGGCGGTCGCGCTCTTGCCGGTGCGCGGCAGCCGGCTGAGAGCGATGCCCAGCACGGCCGATGTGGTCACACCGAGCAGGAACACCCAGGCGAAGGTGAACCAATCCTCGAGCGCGGTCGGCAGGGACACCCCGAAGACGAGCCCGGCGGCGAGCAGCAGCAGGGCAGCCTGCGCCGCACCGGTCACGAGCACCTGCCCGATCTTGCCGATGAAGTAGCTCACCACCGGCAGGGGGGTGCCGGCGAGACGCTTGAGGGTTCCGTCGCTGCGCTCGGTCGCGATGTCGACGGCCAGGTTCTGCAGGCCGCTGAGCAGGAGCCCCGCGGCGAGCATCCCCGGCAGGTAGTACGCCGCCGCGGAGACCTCGTTGCCCGAGGCATCCGTACCGAACGACTGGTTGCTGAAGGCGGTGGCGAAGATCGTGAGCATCACCAGGGGGAACAGGAAGGTGAAGAACACCGAGTCGCCCTGTCGGAAGTACGCGCGCACCTCGTTGACGATGCGGCTGAGGCCCAGGCGCACGGTGCGGCCGGCGGGCAGGCGGGGGATGGCGATGGTGGTCATCGTGCGTTCTCCTTCGAAAGGTCGGTCGCTGAGCTTGTCGAAGCGGCAGGCCCTTCGACACGCTCAGGCCCTTCGACACGTTCAGGGGCCGGATGCTCGTACGCCGCGACCAGCTCGAGGTAGATGTCCTCCAGACTCGGCCGCACGACCTCGAGGCCGTCGAGTTCGACGCCGCCGTTGTCGCGCACCAGGGCGGCGACGAGCGTGGCCGGCTCGGCCGTTCTCTGCTCGCGCCGGACGCCCCGGTCGACCCAGCGTACGAGCGGCACGCGCGCATCCGCCCCGCCTATCGCGTCGATGGTGCCGATGTCGATGAGCCGCCCGCCCGCGATGATGCCGGCCCGGTCGCCCAGGTTCGCCGCCTCGTCGAGGTAGTGGGTGGTGAGCAGGATGGTGGTGCCCTCGTCTTTGAGCGAGCGGATGAGCTCCCAGAACTGGCGGCGCGACTCTGGATCGAAGCCCGTGGTCGGTTCGTCGAGGAAGAGCAGGGTGGGGTTGCCGATGATGCCGAGGGCCACGTCGACGCGACGGCGCTGTCCGCCGGAGAGCTTGCGGATGAGCGTTCTCTCCTTCGCCTCGAGCCCGACGGACGCGATGACCTCGTCGACGGGGCGCGGGTTCGGGTAGAAGCCGGCGAAGTGGGTGAGCTGCTCGTGCACCGTGACGTTGCCGCTCTCGCCGGTCGACTGGAGCACGATGCCGAGCTGCGCCTTCCAGGCCAGACCGCCGCGGCCCGGGTCGGTGCCGAGCACGGTCGCTTCGCCGGAGGTGCGGTCACGGTAGCCCTCGAGGATCTCGATGGCGGTGCTCTTGCCCGCTCCGTTGGGACCGAGGAGCGCGAAGGTCTCTCCGCGCTCGATGTCGAAGCTGACGCCGTCGAGGGCATTCAGCTTTCCGTAGGACTTGCGCAGGTCGCGAACGCTGACCGCGGCTGGGGGTTTCGTCATGCTTCCACTCTGGCGTGCCCGGGGGCTCGGGAACAGTGGTGCACCGGTGGGTCCCGCCCTCAACCGACCGGTGGATGCCTAGCGGTTGCGCCGCGGCCGTTTCGGCCGCTTCGGGGTGCGCTTCCTCCGGTCGGGCACGGCGAATGTCTTGTGCAGATCGCCGACCACGCCCTGCTGCAGTGCGGATTCGTGGAGTGGGTCGTCGCCCGACTTCCAGACCGACGACAGCAGGAACAGGCCGAGTAGCAGGAGCGCGATCGAGATCGACGTGAAGATCGCGATCGCCGTCGCATCGGGCTCGTCGTAGTCGTTGGTCGGCAGCAGGAAGAGCACGACGGCCGTCGCTGTGCCCCCGGCGACGGCGATCGGGTAGTGGGCGAACGACTGGATGCCCTTCCAGCGGTCCTCCGTCTGCGCGGACACGGGGGCGCCGATGTAGCCGCGAAGCACGGTGCGGTAGAGGACCTTCTTGATCAGCGACGACACGATCGCGCCGACCAGGATGCCCACGGTGACGGCGTAGGCGGCTCGCGCGTCGGCGAAGTCGAGATCGGTGTGGCGGGGCCACGGCGCCGACGATCCCTCGGGCAGGGTTCCGGCAGCGGAGTCGAGCGCCGCCCGCTCGATGAGCGCCAGTGGCACGTAGAGCACGGCGGCCAGCACCGCGAGAGCCACGACCGCCCAGAGCGCGTGGACGACGACGGGGAGCGGACGCACGCGCACCACCGTGTTGCCCTCGGCGAAGTAGTCGGCGCTCTGGGCGTCGAACGTGGTGCGCTTGGCCAGGACGAACATGATCGCCGCGGCCGCCACGCTGAACAGGAGTGCCAGCGGCGACGTGATGACTCCCGTGTCGAAGCTCCTGGGCAGGGCGAAGAGGGCCGCGGCGTGGAGGCCGGCTCCCGTGATCCACAACACCGCCCCCGCCAGCAGAACGGTCTGCAGGGTGAAGAACGCGGCACAGAAACCGGCGATCCAGAGGCGGGTGCGCGACGTGGCGCTCAGATAGGCGAGCGAGAATCCGCCGGCCGGAAGCACGAGGGCGCCGAAAGTGAGCAGGGTGCCGTTGCCGTCCTCCGGCGCGCCCGTCCGGTCTTGGATCAGGAACGTGAATGGGTCGGCGCCGAACGTGGGGACGAGTTGCGGGAGCATGGCGACAGCCAGCACGACCGCGCCGGCGAGAACGAGGAGCAGCCCGACGACCACGCGTGCCGCACCGAACGGGGACTGGTCGGCGGGTGCGTAGTCGACGGGGTCGGGCTGGGCGCGCTTATGGGCGGTCATTCGGGCAAGGTTAGCCCGGACGACCGCCCGACGCGCGGCGGTCATCCGACCGGCGGGTCGTCCTTGATGCGCGTCGCCGCACGCACGATGGCGGTGACGATCCCGGCCACCACGAGGATCCCGCCGAATCCGATGATGCTCCAGACGATGACGGTGGGGGTCAGATCGCCGAAGTCGACTTGTGAGGCTGCGATGGCGATCGCTGCCACGACGAGCAGGATGCAGCCCCAGACGATCGTGCCGATACGGGGCTTGAGCGGCGCAAGCGGGGCGGGCGGGGTGTCGGTCGTGACGGGATGCTGCTCGGTGTCGGTCATTCGCTTGCTCCTTCAGTTGCTGCGGTCTGCTCGAATCGGAGGGTGCCGGTGCCCATCGCCACGACGAGGTACATGGCGCGCTCGGGCTCTTCGCCGGGCGGGACCCCGTCGACGAGGTTGAACTGTCCGTACTCACGGACCCAGGCGCCGCGCGCGTCGCCGTCGGGCGAGTCGAGACGGCCGGAGCCGATGGTCGCCGAGTAGCTGAACGCGGCGTCCGCCGGAACGAGCACGGTCACATCGCCCGCCCCCGACACGATGGTCGTGTCGCTGAACAGGTCGCCCTCGTAGCCCGCCGGCAGCGGTTCGTCGAAATAACCCCGCAGATCGATGACCGTGTCGGCGGCGGCGACGAAGTACACGTCGTTCGAGTAGCTGTCCTCAGCCTGTGGCGCGAAGGTCGCGTTGTCGACGTAGCTGATGTTCGGGCTGTGCGGAAGCACCGCGGCGATGAGCAGCGGCACCAGCACGATGGCGGCGACGCCCTGCGCGCCGCCCGGGCGGTGGCCGCGCACGCCGTTGACGATGATCGCCACTGCGAGCACCGCGAGGGTCGCGCCGAGGCCGGCGAGCACTCCGGCCGGCTCGATCGCGCCGTCGCCCTGGAGCACGGTGACGACGCCGCCGACGACGAGCGCGAGCCCGATGGCGATGAACGAGTAGAGCGGGTTGGAGCGTGTGCGCGCCTGGTGCGCCTCGTAGACGGCACGGCGGGCGGCCCGCTCGGCGCGGTACTGCGCCTGCGCGGCGAGGCTCGCGGCGCGCTGCTCGTTGGCCTGCCGGGTGCGGAAGGCGACGTTCTCGGCCTTCCACTGCTCCTGCTGCAGGCGCCAGGCCGCGAACTCCTCGGCCGTCGCCGTGCCGGGGGGCGCGACGGGGCGGGCACCGGGCGCGCCCGCCGCGCCGGCCCCGGCGGCGGAGTAGGCCGCCGTATGGGGCTGGGGGATCGTCTCGGGACGCGCATCCGTCGTCGCCGGTGTCGGTGTCGGCACGTTCGACGCGCGGCTCGACCTGCGGGCCACCCAGATCACGAACCAGACGATGAGTCCGAGCACCACGACGGTCCACAGCGCGCGGCCGAACGACTGCGCCCAGTAGGGCTCGCCCCAGAAGGCGTTGCCGGCGAACCAGAATCCCTGGGTCACGGGCAGCATGCTCAGCAGGATGAGCGCTCCGATGCCGGCGATGGGCGAGTCGAGGCGGCCCTTGAAGACCTCCTCGAGGTGGATCTTGTCGTTCTCGTCGGGCAGCAGCAGCCATGCGGCGGCGTAGAGCAGCAGCGCGGGTCCGCCGAGCACGGCGACGACCACGAGGATGCCGCGCACGATGAGCGGGTCGACGCCGAGGCGGGCTGCGATGCCGGCTGCGACGCCGCCGATCCAGCCGGGCTCGCGGTTCAGGTTGAGCGAGCGCATCCAGGCGAAGAAGCGGTTGCCGGCGAGCGGCTCGACGAGCGGCGGAGCGGTGGGCGGCTGGCCGGCGCCGTCTGTGGCGGAGTGGTCGGGGCCGGTGTGGTCGGGGCCGGGCAGGTCTGTGGTGGGGTGTTCTGCGCCGGGCTGATCGGCGCCGGGGAGGGCTGCCTGGCCGACGGACTCGTCCGGCTCGGGCTGCGGGGTGGTGTTCTTGGGCATGTCTCAATGGTGGCCGCCGAGCACGCCGAGCTGCCATGGGGTATCACCCTGACCGCACCCTGAAAGGCGGGCCCGGGCATCCGGGGGTCCGCCAAACCTGCTTGTATTCAAGGGTGACCACTCCACGAGCCCGCCCGCCTCTCGTGCGCCCCCGCCGAGTCGTGGTCGGCGGGGTGTGCCTCGCCGTCGCCCGACACCTCGACGTCTCGGTGGGCGGCGTGCGCGCGCTCGCCGTCGTGCTCGCGTTGTTCGGTGGCGGCGGCATCCTGCTCTACCTGTGGCTCTGGGCGTTCGTGCCGCTCGACGAGGCCGTGACCGACCCCGACGACGAGCCGGGGGCCGTGCGGCGCTCCGCTCCCGCGTCGCTGCTGCTGCTCGTGATCGCCGCCCTCGGCGCGATCCTGTTCCTCGCGAGCGCTCGCGAGTCGATCACCGCCCTTCTCGTGGTCACCGTGGCGAGCGGGCTGGCCGTCGCCTGGAGCCTGACGTTCGACCGCAACGACCCCGACCGCAGTGCGGCCCAGGGAGTGTGGAAGCGGATCGCCGCCGTCGTGCTGCTAGTGCTCACCGGGGTGGCCGTGCTCCTGTCGCGTCCCACCGCCTCCGGCGCGGTGCTCGGCGTCACGATGGTGGTGCTCGGGGTGGCCGTGATCGTCGCCCCGCGCGTCGTCACGCTGTGGAGCGACCTGCAGGCCTCGCGCACCGCGCAGGTGCGCGAGGAGCAGCGGGCCGAGATCGCGGCGCACCTGCACGATTCCGTGCTGCAGACCCTCGCCCTGATCCAGAACCGGGCGGGGGCCTCGACCGAGGTCGCCCGCATCGCCCGGGCGCAGGAGCGCGAGCTGCGCGACTGGCTGTTCGTCGGCGACACCCCGGTGGCGAGCGATCTGGCGACCGAGCTGCGCGACGTCGCCGCCGCGATCGAGCTCGACTACGCGGTGCGCATCGACGTGGTCACGGCCGGCGCCCCGGTCGATCGCCCCAGCGCCGCGCTCGTGGCGGCCGCCCGCGAGGCGATGCTGAACGCGGCGCGGCACGCCGGCGGAGAGGTCTCCGTCTACCTCGAGACGTCGCCCGAGGCCATCGACGTGTTCGTGCGAGACCGCGGACCGGGCGTCGACCTGTCGGCCCTTCCGGCCGACCGCCTGGGCATCCGAGAATCGATAGTGGGGCGGATGTCCCGTGCCGGCGGCTCCGCGAGCGTGCGACCGGGTACCGGCGGATCGGGCACCGAGGTGCACCTGCACCTCGAGGTGTAACGTGCCCGGTGACGTGAGCCGTGGCATCCGTCCCATCGGCGGCCGGCGCAGTGAGAATTCAGGAGAACCCGCATGACGAACGTGCTCATCGTCGACGACCACTCGATCTTCCGCTCGGGGCTGCGCGCCGACCTCGACGACACCGTCACCGTTCTCGGAGAGGCCGCGACCGTCGACGAGGCCGTCGCGCTCATCGAATCGCTGCGTCCCGAGGTCGTGCTGCTCGACGTGCACCTGCCGGGCGGCGCCGGCGGCGGGGGAGCCGAGGTGCTGCGCCGTTCGAGCGCGCTGCTCGACTCCGTGCGCTTCCTCGCCCTGTCGGTGTCGGACTCGGCCGAAGACGTGGTCGGCGTGATCCGGGCCGGCGCGCGCGGCTACATCACCAAGGGCTCGTCGGGCGGCGAGGTGTCGCGCGCGGTCGCGGCGGTCGCGGGCGGCGACGCCGTGTTCTCGCCCCGCCTCGCCGGCTTCGTGCTCGACGCCTTCGGGGCGGTCGCGGGCGAGCAGGCGGCGTCGGACGACGAGCTCGACCGGCTCAGCGCGCGCGAACGCGAGGTCATGCGCCTCATCGCGCGCGGCTATGCGTACAAAGAGGTGGCGACCGAGCTGTTCATCTCGGTGAAGACCGTCGAGACGCACGTCTCGGCCGTGCTGCGCAAGCTGCAGCTCTCGTCGCGCTACGAGCTCACCGCGTGGGCGCTGGAGCGAAAGCTGCTCTGAGCTGGCGTCTGCGCCGCCTCTCGAGGCGAGCAGAGGGGCAAACTTCGGCTGTCGAACGAATGCCTGAAAGTCGTTTCATTGCCCCCTGCGCCCGGTGGTTCAGCAAGGGGCAAACAATCGACATTCAGCGGGTGCGTAAAGGTCGAAACCTTGCCCCTCGGCTCGCGGGCGCCTACGCGAAGAGCCGCTGCAGCCGCTGAACTCCCTCGAGCAACGGGGCGTCGCCGAGCGCGTAGGAGAGGCGCAGGTAGCCGCTCGGCCCGAAAGCCTCGCCGGGCACCACGGCGACCTCGGCCTGGTCGAGGATCAGGTCGGCCAGTTCGAGCGACGTCGTGGGCGTGACGCCGCCCCATTCGCGGTTCAGCAACCCCGTGACATCCGGGTAGACGTAGAAGGCGCCCTCGGGAACCGGGCAGACGATCCCGTCGATCTTGTTCAGCTCGTCGACGATGAGGCGACGACGGCGGTCGAAGGCGCGTCGCATCTCCTCGACGGCGTCCTGCGGGCCGGTGAGGGCGGCGAGGGCCGCGCGCTGCGAGATGTTCGACACGTTCGACGACAGGTGCGACTGCAGGTTTCCGGCGGCCTTCATGGCGTCGACCGGGCCGACCATCCAGCCCACGCGCCAACCGGTCATGGCATAGGTCTTCGCGACGCCGTTCACGAGGATCGTCGTGTCGGCCAGGGCGGGAACGGCCTCGACGATCGAGATGGCGCGGGGCGCGACGTCGGGGTCGTCGGAGTAGGTCAGGTTCTGGTAGATCTCGTCGGAGATCACCCAGATACCGTGCGACAGCGCCCACTCGCCGATCGCGGCGGTCTCGGCGGCCGAGTACACGGCGCCGGTCGGGTTCGACGGCGAGACGAAGAGCAGCACCTTGGTGCGCTCGGTGCGCGCCGCCTCGAGCTGCTCGACGGTCACGAGGTAGCCCTGGTCGCTGCCGGCGAAGACCTCGACGGGCACGCCGCCGGCCAGCTGGATGGCCTCGGGGTAGGTGGTCCAGTACGGTGCGGGCAGCAACACCTCGTCGCCCGGGTCGACGATCGTGGCGAAGGCCTGGTACACGGCCTGCTTGCCGCCGTTGGTCACGACGACCTGCGAGGCGGCGACCTCGAGCCCGCTGTCGCGCAGGGTCTTCGCCGCGATCGCCTCCCGCAACTCGGGCAGGCCGACCGCGGGGGTGTAGCGGTAGTTCCTGGGGTCGAGAACAGCAGCGGATGCCGCCTCGACGATGGTCGCGGGCGTCGAGAAATCGGGTTCCCCCGCCGCGTAGGAGATGACGGGGCGTCCCTGCGCCTGTAGAGCCTTCGCTTTCGCGTCGACCTTCAGGGTCGCGGACTCGGCAATAGCGCCAATGCGCCGGGAGATTCGAGGAAATGTGGCCACGCAGCTAGTGTAGAGCGCACGGCAGAGTCGTTCTCGGTCCGCTCGAGATGACGGAATGCCGTCGATGCCTTACACTTGTCGAGGTAGTAATTCTGCCAAGCTCTTGCGCGCCATCTTCTGGCATTCCAGCCTGTGAGTTTCAGTAGCGAAGCCGTGTGAGAAAAGCAGTACCCCGTGTGTTCGCAAGAGCACGCAAAGGGCGGTGGCTCAATTGGTAGAGCAGCGGTCTCCAAAACCGCAGGTTGCAGGTTCAAGTCCTGTCCGCCCTGCAGGTGTCCTCGTACATTTCCGTGCGGGGTGCCGTGCACCACAACGACGAGTTGTCGGAAGGTAGTAACAGTGGCTAGAAGAATCACCGACGAGCCCAGCGAGGACGTCGTAGAGAACGCCCGGAAGGACAGCGCTGTCAAGCGCAGCCCGTTCGGCCGTTTGTCGCTGTTCATCCGACAGGTCGTCGGCGAGCTCAAGAAGGTCGTGACTCCGACTCGCAAAGAGCTCGTGAGCTACACGCTCGTCGTGCTGGTCTTCGTGGTCATCATGATGGCCCTCGTAGGCGGACTCGACTGGGTGTTCTCGCTCGCGGTCAACTACATCTTCGGCGACGGCGACTTAGCCTCCTAGCGAGGCCCGCCTGCTCGACGTGGCCGGATCCGTCCGGTCACGAAACAAGAAATGGAATGGAATTCAGTGTCTGAGAATCACCGCGACGATATCGACCTCGCGACCGCTGCAGAGCAGTCCTCTGAGGACGATGAGGCCCAGGAGGGCAACTCGCTGGCTGTCGACGAGAATTCCGTAGACGCAGCCGAGCACACCGCGCTGCACATCGAAGACGAAGAGACGCAGGAAGAGGGCGACCTCGCCGGCCTCCTCGAGGCTCTCGACGCCGCGATCGACCCCGAGGCCGACGCCATCGTCGACGACGCCCTCGACATCGACTCGCCCGACGAGGCAGACGCCTCTGTCGCCGCAGCCGACGACGAAGCAGACATCGAGGCCGAAGAGGCAGCGAACGAAGAACTCGACGTTCCCCCCTACGACGGTCCCGAGCTCGACGACAACGGCGACCCCATCGAGGTCGACCCCTACGAGGCGTTCCGCACCGAGCTGAAGTCGCTTCCCGGCAAGTGGTTCGTCATCCACTCCTACGCGGGCTTCGAGAAGCGCGTGAAGCAGAACATCGAGAACCGCAAGATCTCCATGACCGTCGAAGACTCGATCTTCCAGGTCGAGGTTCCGATGGAAGACGTCGTCGAGATCAAGAACGGCCAGCGCAAGCTCGTCACCCGCGTGCGCATCCCCGGATACGTGCTCGTGCGCATGGAGCTGAACGAAGACTCCTGGAGCGTCGTGCGTCACACCCCCGGCGTCACCGGCTTCGTGGGCAACGCCCACAACCCGACGCCGTTGCGCTTCAACGAGGCGTTCGAGATGCTCAAGGGCCTCGTGCAGATCGTCGAAGCCCCCTCCAAGTCGGCTCCCGGGAAGGGCAAGAACACCGCCCGCTCCATCCCGGCCGAGATCGACTTCGAGGTCGGCGAGACCATCACGATCAAGGAGGGCTCGTTCGCGGGTCTTCCCGGCTCGATCAGCGAGATCAAGCCGGAGAGCGGCAAGCTCACCGTGCTCGTATCGCTCTTCGAGCGTGAGACCCCGGTCGAGCTCAGCTTCGACCAGGTCACCAAGCTCTAGTCATACGGTTCGCCCTTCGGGCGACACGTCGGCTTCGCCTGAACCACCGCACCCGGGAACCGCCCGAGGTGCGGGAGAGCGGCCAGCAATGGCCTCTCGAACAGAAAAGGAAAAACAATGGCATCGAAAAAGAAGGTCACGGGTCTGATTAAGCTTCAGATCCAGGCCGGCGCCGCTAACCCCGCGCCGCCCATCGGCCCCGCGCTGGGCCAGCACGGCGTCAACATCATGGAGTTCTGCAAGGCGTACAACGCCGCGACCGAATCTCAGCGTGGAAACGTCATCCCCGTCGAGATCACCGTCTACGAGGACCGTTCGTTCACGTTCATCCTCAAGACCCCGCCCGCAGCCGAGCTCATCAAGAAGGCTGCCGGTGTTGCCAAGGGTTCGCCCACGCCGCACACCGTCAAGGTCGCCAAGCTCACTCGCGAGCAGGTTCGCGCCATCGCCGAGCAGAAGATGGCCGACCTCAACGCCAACGACATCGAAGGCGCAGAGAAGATCATCGCGGGAACCGCTCGCTCTATGGGAATCACGGTGGATGCATAATGGCTACGAAATCCAAGGCCTACCGCGCCGCTGCCGACAAGATCGAAGAAGGCAAGTTCTACTCCCCGAGCGAGGCCGTCTCGGTCGCTCGCGTCACGGGCTCCGCAAAGTTCGACTCCACGGTTGAGGTCGCCCTCAAGCTCGGCGTCGACCCCCGCAAGGCAGACCAGATGGTCCGCGGAACGGTCATCCTTCCTCACGGAACCGGTAAGACCGCCCGCGTCATCGTGTTCGCAACGGGCCCCGCGGCTGAGGCAGCAATCGCTGCCGGCGCCGACGAGGTCGGTGGCTCCGAGCTCATCGAGAAGGTCGCCGCCGGCTACGTCGCATTCGACGCCGCCGTCTCGACCCCCGAGCTCATGGGCCAGGTCGGTCGTCTCGGAAAGGTACTCGGCCCGCGTGGCCTCATGCCGAACCCGAAGACCGGTACCGTGACCATGGACACGGCCAAGGCCGTCTCCGAGATCAAGGGCGGAAAGATCGAGTTCCGCGTCGACAAGCACTCCAACGTGCACTTCGTCGCTGGCAAGGCCTCCTTCACCGAGGAGCAGCTCGCCGAGAACATCAAGGCCGCTCTCGATGAGATCGTCCGTTCGAAGCCGTCCAGCTCCAAGGGCCGCTACATCACCAAGGGCACCGTTTCGACGACCTTCGGTCCTGGCATCCCGCTGGACGTCAACGCGATCTAAGCGTTTTCGCAATCACGTGAAGGGGTCCGCGTTCGCGCGGGCCCCTTTTCTGCTCCCCGAAAGGCAACCATGACAGTCAGCACACGATTGGCGGGGCCGGATGACGCGGCTCTGCTTCACCGCATCGCCGCAGCCACCTTCGCTCTGGCGTGTCCGCCCGGCACCACCCAGGAGGCGGTGGCCGACTTCGTCGCCTCGAACCTCTCCGAGGCCCATTTCGCCGGCTACCTGGCCGACGAGTCACGCGACCTGCTGCTCGTCGAGGTCGACGGTGAGGCGGTGGGATACACGATGCTGATCGCGGCGGAGCCCACCGACTCCGACGTGGCCGCCGTGGTCACAGACCGTCCCACCGTGGAGCTCAGCAAGTTCTACATGCTGGCGACGGCGCACGGCGGCGGCGCGGCGGGGGTGCTGATGGAGGCGAGCGTCGAGGCCGCGAGGGCGCGAGCCGCGGCATCCGTCTGGCTCGGCGTCAACCAGCAGAACGCGCGCGCGAACCGTTTCTACGAGAAGCACGGATTCGTCAACGTGGGCACGAAACGGTTCCTCGTCGGCGGCAAGTGGGAAGACGACTTCGTGCGCGAGCTGCCGCTCAGTAGTCGCTGACCTTCAGCACGATCTTGCCCCGCGTGTGCCCGGTCTCGAGCGAGCGGTGGGCGTCGGCCGCGGCATCCATCTCGAAGACCTGGTCGACGAACACCCGCACGTCGCCCGACTCGAGCAGACGCGAGATCACCGCCAGGTTGGTGCCGTCGGGGGCGACCTTGTAGGTCGTGGCGCGCAGCCCAGCCGCGGTCGCGTCGTCGATGAAGGTCGGCCAGCTGCCGGTCGGGGCGTTGATGATGAGCCCGCCGTGGCGCACGACGCCCAGCGATCGCGACCCTGTGTCGTCGTAGACGTTGCCGACCAGGTCGATCACGACGTCGACGGTGTCGAGCACCTCGTCGAAGCGCTCCGCGGTGTAGTCCACCGTCTCGTTCGCGCCGAGCTCGGAGAGCCAGCCGAGGTTGCGGGTCGATCCCGTCGCGATCACGTACGCGCCGAAGAAGCGGGCGAACTGAACGGCGAAGTGTCCGACGCCGCCGGCGCCGGCGTGGATCAGGATGCGCTGTCCCTCGTGCGCCTTCGCCACCTCGACGACCATGCCCCACGCGGTGAGTGCGGCGAGCGGTACCGCGGCCGCCTCGACGTGCGAGAGCGCCTTCGGCTTACGGGCGACGCTGAGGCTCGACACCGCGACGTACTCGGCGTAGCTGCCGCCGAACCGGGGAAACCCGGTCATGCCGTAGACCTCGTCGCCGACCTTGATCGGGTGGCCCTCGTAGGGGCTGGCGACGACGACGCCGCTGAAGTCGTTGCCGAGCACGACGGGGAAGGACGCGATCGCCGGTGTGACCCCGCGCCCCGCACGGGTCTTCGCGTCGATCGGGTTCACGCCCGCGGCGACGACGCGCACGAGGAACTCGGAGTTGACGCTGACGGGCACCGTGGCGGTGCCGCACTCGAGAACTTCCGGTCCGCCCGCGCCGCCCATCAGGATGGCTCGCATCGTCGTCATCGTTGGCCTTCCCGCCGTGGTGCTGGTGAACCCAGTAAAGGCGATGAATGATTCGGCGCTGTTACAGACACGTCACCCCGAGGCAAACTATCGCTCTCGATAGTCTGGAGGCGTGAGAGCCGCAGAGACACCCCCGACCACCAACCCGCGCATCCGAGTCACCGACGTTCGCCTGCTGAGCGACAACTGGTACACGCTGCACACAACGACGTTCGACATCCAGGCCGCAGACGGATCGTGGAGCTCGCAGTCGCGCGAGACCTACGACCGCGGCAACGGTGCGACGATCCTGCTCTACGACGTCGACCGTCGCACGGTGCTGCTCACGTCGCAGTTCCGCTACCCCGCGTACGTCAACGGCCACCCCGACGGCATGCTGCTCGAGACCGCGGCCGGGCTGCTCGACGACGACGATCCGGAGACCGCGATCCGCCGCGAGGCGATCGAGGAGACCGGCCACCGCGTCGGCGAGGTCACGCACGTCTTTGACGCGTTTATGAGCCCGGGCTCGGTGACCGAGCGCCTGCACTTCTACGCGGCGCCCTACGACGCGGGTACCCGCGAGCACGCCGGCGGCGGGCTCGTCGACGAGGGCGAGCACATCACCCTCGTCGAGCTCGACATCGACGCCGCCCTCGACCTGGTCGAGAGCGGCGGCATCATCGACGCGAAGAGCATCATGCTGCTGCAGTGGGCGGTGCTGCGCGGGCCGTTCGCGACCCGCTGACAGGCGGGCGGATGCCGCGGCCGTTCGATTGGCGGTCGTGGCCGGTCGGCGCTACCGTCGGAGCATGAACGCCACCGTAGTTGTTCGCCCCGTCCGAGACGTCGACGCCGAGGAGCTCGGCCGAGTGCAGGCCGCGTGCTGGCACGAGACCTACGACCACCTCGTGAGCCAGGCCGCCCTCACCAGACTCTCGCCCAAGCGCATGGCCGAGCTGTGGATCCACTACGCGGGCCTCGGCCCCGAGTACTCGCACGTCGCCGTGCTCGTCGACGGCGAGATCGTCGGGTTCGCCGGATCGGGTCCGAGCCGCGACCCGGAGCTGCCTGGCGTGCGCGAGCTTCACTTCATCTACCTGCGCGACGAGTTCCACGGGCAGGGCCTCGGGCAGAGGTTGTTCGACGCCGTCGTCGAACCGGGGCCGGCCTTCCTCTGGGTCGCGAGCGACAATCCGCGTGCGCACCGGTTCTACGAGCGCAACGGCTTCGTGCTCGACGGGGCCGAGCATACCGAGCCCTTCCTCGGCGAGGAGATCCACGAGGTGCGGTTCGTGCGCTAGGCCGTCAGCGAGGCCCAGGTGGCCAGTTGTGGCCGTTTCACGACGAGAGAACCGGCCACAGCTGGCCACCCACGTCCGGATGGCGCTAGGCCGGCACGTCGTGGTCGAGCGCCCGCGTGACGGCTGCGCGGATAGCGGTCGTGTACACCTCGACGCTCTCGTCGCGAGCGGGCACCAGGCTGAGGCTCGCGTTCGGCAGCGACGAGGCCCACAGCTCCGCCACGTCGACCGGGTGGACGGGATCCCGCGGCGCAGCCACGATCGATGCCGGGGCAGTCACCGCCGCCAGGTCGGACGCCGACTCGAAGGCCGCGTTCTTCGGAATCTCGATGAGGCGGATGGCGCGTGCCGCGGCATCCGGCTTTCTGAACTGCTCGATCGCACCCTCCGCCGCCAGCGGCGACACGGTCTCGAGGTCGTGGAAGAAGTCGGTCTCGCGGAAGAGCTTCTCGGCGTGCTTCGCGCCGAAGGTCTCGAGCAGCTCGCCCATCGCCGGGTACGCGGCGAGGTTGTCGGGCAGAGCGCGGTCGGTGAACGCCGGGCGGATGAAGACGAGCTTCTCCACCTCGACCAGCAGCGCGAGGCGCAGCCCGATCGCGGCGCCCATCGAGATGCCGATGATGGTGAGGGGCTCGTCGGGGAGGTCTGCCGCGATCTCGGCGGCGAGCGCGTCGAGGGCGAAGTCGGCGCGGGTGCCCACGACCGTCGACGTGCCGTGGGCCCGCACGTCGGGAGCCACAACGGTCGCCGTCTCGGGCAGCACGGGCCTCAGCAGCGCGAGCGGCTGTCGGCGATCGCCGCCGAGCCCGTGCAGCAGGAGGATCCCCATCGCTAGCGCCGCATCATGCCGAGCAGTTTGTTGGCGAGCCCCACGAGCACGTGGATCTCGTTGTCGTCGCGTTCGATCCAGCGCGACGTCGGCTCGGGGTTCACGGGCACGAAGTCGAGGTGCTGCTCCCAGACGAGCAGCGTGCGCTCGGCGCCGAGCACGTACTGCTGCCACCAGATCTGCCGCAGGTACGACCGGGGGACGCTCTTCCACAGCGACGACGTGGTCTTGATCTCGGCGAGCACGACGACACCGTCGATCACCGCGACACCGTCGGGTGTGGCCAGGTGGGAACGTTCGCCGTGCGCGTGGAACAGCTGCGAGCTGGGGTGGATGCCGTGCTTCGCCCGCACCCACCGGGCAATCTCCGGCTCGCGGGTGTTGCCGTGGTCGGTGTACGCATTTCCGCCGAATGACGACCCGTTGATCTTGTCGAACGCGACGGAGGGCAGTGATCTCTCGCTCGACAGCCGGGCGACGTCGGTCGCCGTGACCCCGGAGCTGCGGGCGCGCAGCCAGGCGACCCGGTCGGTCGAGTCGGCGAGCACGCGGCTGCGGTGGTCGGGGGCCGGCTCGTCCCAGAGGGAGAGGGTCGGCTGCACGAAAGTCACCTCCCCATTGTGCCCTGCCTCGACCGGATCGACGGGATTGATCACTCACAGGAGACGCATAGAAAACTCCCAATAATAGAGAGGATGAGCAATGTGCCGACCTCCCGCCACACAGCCGCAGCACAGCCTCCCCGCATCACGCGCGCCGACGGATCGCCGATCAGGGCGGTCGTCGTCGACGACGAGGACTCGCTCACCGACCTGCTGTCGATGGCTCTGCGCTACGAGGGATGGGACGTGCGCATCGCCTCCGACGGGCAGAAGGCCATGGCGATCACGCGGGAGTTCCGCCCCGACGTCATCGTGCTCGACATCATGCTCCCCGACGTGGACGGCCTGCAGGTGCTGACCAGGCTGCGCGCCGACGGCATCAACACCCCCGTCCTGTTCCTCACGGCGAAGGACTCGCTCGACGACCGCATCGTCGGTCTCACCGTCGGCGGCGACGACTACGTCACCAAGCCGTTCAGCCTCGAAGAACTCGTCGCTCGGTTGCGCGGGCTCATCCGCCGGTCGACGCTCGTCGTCAGCGACAGCGACGACTCGTTTCTCGCGGTCGGCGACCTCACCCTCGACGAGGACTCGTACGAGGTGCAGCGCGCCGGCACCGTCATCGAGCTCACCGCGACCGAGTTCGAGCTGCTGCGCTACCTGATGCGCAACCCACGCCGGGTGCTCAGCAAGACCCAGATCCTCGACCGGGTGTGGAGCTACGACTTCGGCGGCAAGTCGAGCGTCGTCGAGTTGTACATCTCCTACCTGCGCAAGAAGGTCGACTCGCTCGGCGAACCGATGATCCACACGGTGCGCGGCGTCGGCTACGTGCTGAAAGCCGCGAACTGATGGCCGGCCCGCGCGCGTGGACACTCCGCCGCCGCCTCGTCGTCGGCATCGTCGCCCTGCTGGCGGCGATCAGCCTCATCGTCGGCACCGTGAGCGTCGTCGCGCTGCAGACCTCTCTCGTGCGCCAGCTCGACAGCCAGCTGACGACCGCGAGCTCCCGCGTGCAGGGGGTGACGCCTCCCGGTCAGACCGGCAACGGCGGCCCGCGCCCCGACGACGTGCTGCTTCGCGCCGGCCTCACGCCGGGCACCCTCGTGGCGTTCGTGAGCAACGACTCGCTCGACGGAGCGGTGCTCAACGAACGGCTCGGCTTCACCCCGGTGACCGACGCGCAGAACGAGGCGCTGCTCGAGCTCACGACCGACACGCGCCCCACGACCATCGACCTCGGCGGTGACCTCGGACAGTACCGGGTGATCGTGACCCAGACGTCGACCGGGCAGTACGTCGTGATCGGGCAGCCGCTGAGCCCTGTGAGCGGCACCGTGGCGCAGCTGATGCTGGTGATCCTCATCGTCACGATCGCCGGGCTGGCCGCCGCCTTTCTCGCCGGCACCGCCATCGTGCGGGTCGCGCTGCGGCCGCTCGACCGGGTCGCCGCCACCGCGTCGCACGTCGCCGAGCTGCCCCTCGAGCGGGGCGAGGTCGCGCTCGCGGTGCGTGTGCCCGACGCCGACGCCGACCCCCGCACCGAGGTCGGCCAGGTCGGCGCGGCGATCAACCACATGCTCGGGCACATCGCATCCGCCCTCGCCGCCCGAGAGGCCAGCGAGAAGAAGGTGCGCTCGTTCGTCGCGGACGCCAGCCACGAGCTGCGCACACCCCTCGCGTCGATCCGCGGGTACGCCGAACTGACCCGCCGCGGCGGGCACGAGCTGCCGCCCGACGTCGTGCACGCCCTCGCGAGGGTCGAGTCGGAGTCGATCCGCATGACCTCGCTCGTCGAAGACCTGCTGCTGCTCGCGCGGCTCGACGACGGCCGCAGTCTCGAGAGCGCGCCGGTCGACCTGTGCCTGCTGCTCACCGACGCGGTGAGCGACGCCTATGCCGCGGCCCCCGACCACGAGTGGCAGCTCGAGCTGCCCGACGAGCCGGTGCTGGTCGACGGAGACGGCGCACGGCTGCACCAGGTGGTCGCGAACCTGCTCGCCAACGCGCGGGTGCACACGCCGGCGGGCACCAGGGTCGTGACATCCGTCGCCGTCGACGGCGAGCACGCCATGGTGCGGGTCGCCGACAACGGCCCCGGAATCGACGAGCGCGTGCGCGACTCGGTTTTCGAGCGGTTCGCGCGCGGAGACAGCTCCCGGTCGCGGGCGGCGGGCAGCACCGGCCTCGGTCTCGCCATCGTCGCCGCCATCGTGGAGGCGCACGGCGGCACCGTCGCGGTGCGCAGCGATACGGGCGACACGGTTTTCGAGGTGGCCCTGCCCGTTGCAGTGCAAGACTGAGACCATGCGCATTCTCGTCACCGGCGGTTCAGGCAAGCTCGGCACTGCGGTCGTCACCGCACTGAATGAGGCGGGGCACACGGTGCTCAACCTCGACGCGGTGGGCGAGCGCGGACCGGGATTCACCCGCGTCGACCTCACCGACTACGGCCAGGTCATCGACGCCGTGTTCGGCGTGAACGACCGCATCGACGGCGCCGACGCCATAGTGCACCTCGCCGCGATTCCCGCCGGCGGCATCCAGGCCGACTCCGCCACCTTCCACAACAACATGAACTCGACGTTCAACGTGTTCCAGGCGGCTCGTCGCGCCGGCATCCGCACGGTCGTCTACGCCTCGAGCGAGACACTGCTCGGCATCCCGTTCGACATCGACCCGCCCTACCTGCCGATCGACGAGGAGTACCCGTCGCGACCGGAGTCGATGTACGCGGTCGTGAAGCACCTCGAAGAGGAGCTCGCCCAGAAGCTCGTGCGCTGGGACCCCCGGCTCAGCATCACGGCGCTGCGCTTCTCGAACGTCATGAACGAGGTCGACTACGAGGGATTCGAAGGGTTTCAAGATGACCCGGCGGTTCGCCGCTGGAACGCCTGGGGCTACATCGACTCGAGAGACGGAGCACAGGCCGTGCTCAAGGCCGTCGAACTCTCGGCTCCCGGTTTCGACCGGTTCATCATCGCGGCGGCCGACTCGGTCATGCGCACGCCGAGCGCCGAGCTCGCGGCCACAGGCTTTCCCGACGTCGAGGTGACGCGCGAGCTGTCGGGCACCGAGACCCTGCTCTCGATCGAGAAGGCGCGCCGGGTGCTCGGCTACGAGCCGCGGCACAGCTGGCGCGACTGACCGTGCGATCCCTGAGCCTGTCGAAGGGCTGTAGGCGGTAGACGCTTCGACAGGCTCAGCGGACGGCGAGGCCCCCGAACCCTGTGCTACTGTGTACGAAGCCAAAGACCGCAGGTTGTCTTGCGCCCTCACGGGTGCGATTCCATAAATCCAGCGCAGGTGTTCGAAGTTTCCCCGAAAGGGTTCAAAGCTCCGCGCAACTGCGTGGGGCTTTTTTAGTTTTATACCCGCGTCTCCTTGGCTAATGACAATCATCAATTAAGGAGAGCCATGGCGAACAAGGAAGCATCGGTTGCCGAGCTTACGGACAAGTTCCGTAACTCGAACGCCGTACTGCTCACCGAGTACCGCGGTCTCACTGTTGCTCAGCTGAAGACGCTGCGCAAGTCACTCAGTGCAGACGCAACGTACGCCGTGGTGAAGAACACGCTGACCAAGATTTCGGCCAACGCGGCAGGTATCACTTCGTTTGACGACGAACTGACCGGCCCGTCCGCAATCGCTTTCGTACACGGCGACACCGTCGCCGTTGCGAAGATTCTGCGCGACTTTGCCAAGGCAAACCCGCTGCTCGTTGTGAAGAGCGGTTACCTCGACGGTAACGCCCTCACCGCGGAAGACGTAGCGAAGCTCGCCGACCTCGATTCCCGTGAAGTGCTGCTTGCCAAGATGGCCGGCGCAATCAAGGCTTCGCTGTTCGGTGCGGCATATCTCTTCAACGCTCCGCTCTCGAAGGCCGTTCGCACGGTCGAGGCGCTGCGTGAGAAGCAGGAGTCCGCGAACTAGGCATTGCCTGACCCGCGGTTTGTAGAAGTAAGAAACACACAAGGAGAAAATCATGGCAAAGCTGTCAAGCGAAGAGCTCATCGAAGCCTTCAAGGAACTGACCCTCATTGAGCTCAGCGACTTCGTCAAGAAGTTCGAAGAGGTCTTCGAAGTAACCGCCGCCGCTCCCGTCGCGGTTGCCGCTGCCGGTGGCGCTGCTGCCGCTGTCGAAGAGGTTGAGGAGAAGGATTCCTTCGACGTCATCCTCGAGTCGGCCGGCGAGAAGAAGATCCAGGTCATCAAGGAGGTTCGCGCGCTCACCAGCCTCGGACTCGGCGAGGCCAAGGCTGTCGTAGACGGCGCCCCCGGCGCAGTCCTCGAGGGTGTCAACAAGGAGACCGCCGAGAAGGCAAAGGCTCAGCTCGAAGAAGCTGGCGCCACCGTCACGCTCAAGTAGTCCCGTCCCCGCTAGGGGATTCACGAAGGCATCGCTCCCCTCGGGGAGCGGTGCCTTCGTTCGTTAGACGACACATTGTCAGGCCTGACGCAAAGTAATCGTTTCTTGACCACAAGCGCTTGCTCTCTCTGAGCGCGTGCCATAGCTTGAGTCTTGTACGAATTCTCAAACCCGCGAAGCAGCGGGCGTGGGAGCGCTACCACACCGCACAACCACCCTTGCAACACATTCGTTCGTCCCCGCGCTAGGCGCGGACGGGCACATCTCAATGAGGAGGAACTATGAGTTCAGCGTTTAAACGCCGCCTACTCGTGCCGATCGCCGCAGCAGGCGTCATCGGCCTCGCGCTCACCGGCTGTACCGGTGACACGCAGCAGTCGAAGGAAGACACCGACTGCAGCGAGTACGAGTCCTACGGAACGTTCGACGGTGACGAGGTCACCATCTCCGGCACCATCGTCGAGACCGAGGCCGACCGCCTCATCGCATCGTGGGCCGACTTCGCCACCTGCACCGACATCACCATCGACTACCAGGGCAGCCGCGACTTCGAAGGCAACATCGCCCAGCTCGCCGAGGGTGGCAACGCCCCCGACATCGGAATCGTGCCGCAGCCCGGACTCGTCTCGCTGCTCGCCGAGAACGGATTCCTGAAGCCGGCACCCGCCGAGGTCGAAGCGAACACCGACGAGTTCTGGTCGGAAGACTGGAAGGCCTACAGCACCTTCGACGACGTCTTCTACGGAGCCCCGATGCTCGCGAGCGTCAAGGGCTACATCTGGTACTCGCCCGCGGAGTTCGAAGACAAGGGCTACGAGATCCCGAAGTCGCTCGAAGAACTGACGGAACTCACCCAGACCATCGCAGACGAGGGCGACCACCTCCCCTGGTGCGCCGGCATGGAGTCGGGCGACGCCACCGGCTGGCCGGGAACCGACTGGATCGAAGACTTCGTGCTCCGCCAGTCCGGCCCCGACGTCTACGACCAGTGGGTCACCCACCAGATCCCGTTCAACGACCCCGCCATCGTCTCCGCGTTCGACGCGGCAGGCGAGATCCTGAAGAACCCCGAGTACATCGACACCGAGTCGCTGATCTCGACCCCGTTCCAGGAGGGTGGACTCCCGATCCTCGACGGAGCGTGCTCGCTGCACCACCAGGCCTCCTTCTACGAGGTCAACTGGGGCGACGGCGTCGACGTATCGCCCGACGGAGACGTCTACGCCTTCCTGATGCCGCCCGTCAACGCGGATGACCCGCTCGCCGTCACCGGCGGCGGCGAGACCGTCGTGGCATTCGAGGAGAGCGACGCCATCACGGCCGTGCTCACCCACATGTCGAGCGACACGTTCGCCAACCTGCGCGTCGAGCAGGGCGGAACGGTCAGCGCCAACAACGGGGTCGACCCGTCGCTCGCATCGAGCCCGCTGCTCGAGGACACCATCGAGATCCTTCAGGACCCCGAGGCGACCTTCCGCTACGACGGCTCCGACCTGATGCCGGGCGCCGTCGGCGCGAACTCCTTCTGGAAGGGAATCGTCGGCTGGCTCAGCGGCGACAGCACCCAGCAGACGGTGGACACCATCGAGGCCAGCTGGCCTCAGTAGTACCGCAGTCGCGGACACAGTGAGGGGCGGGGCCGACGTCGGCTCCGCCCCATTCACTACGCCGACTTCCCACCATTTCAGAGCCGAAAGAAAACTTAGAGGAATCCCATGACCACTGCGGATCTCATCGGTAAAATCGTCCAGGTCGCCGGCGGACTCGCGATTTTCGCCGCCGTCATCGGGCTGATCCTGTTCATCGTCGACAAGGCGCCCAAGCGCTCTCGCGACTACTTCCAACTCGCCGCCTTCATCGGACCGGCACTCATCCTGCTCGTCGGCGGTCTCATCTACCCGGCGATTCGCACCACCTCGCTGGCGTTCTTCAACCGCACCGGAGACCCGGTCGGGTTCGAGAACTTCATCTGGGCGTTCACCCAGCCCGACGCGGTGCGCACCCTCGTCAACACCGTCATCTGGGTCGTGCTCGTGCCCACCGTCTCCACCGCGATCGGCCTCGCCTACGCGGTGTTCATCGACAAGTCGCGGGGTGAGAAGTTCTTCAAGGCCCTTGTCTTCATGCCGATGGCGATCTCCTTCGTCGGCGCCGGCATCATCTGGAAGTTCGTCTACGACTACAAGTCGCAGGGCCGTGACCAGATCGGTCTGCTGAACGCCGTGGTCGTCGCCTTCGGCGGCGATCCCGTGCAGTGGCTGCAGACCGGCCCGCTCAACACCTTCCTGCTGATCGCCGTCATGGTGTGGATCCAGACCGGATTCGCCATGGTCGTGCTCTCCGCAGCCATCAAGGGCGTGCCGACCGAGCAGATCGAGGCCGCCCAGCTCGACGGCACCAATGCCTGGCAGCGGTTCCGCAACGTGACCATCCCGGGCATCCGCGGCTCCCTCGTAGTGGTTGTGACCACGATCTCGATCGCCACACTCAAGGTGTTCGACATAGTCCGCACGATGACTGCCGGAAACTTCGACACCAGCGTCGTCGCCAACGAGATGTACACGCAGGCGTTTCGAGCGAACGAACCGGGCAGGGGGGCCGCGCTCGCGGTGATCCTGTTCATCCTCGTGCTCCCCATCGTCATCTACAACGTCCGCGTTCTCCGTAGCCAGAAGGAAATCCGATGAGCGTATCTCCAGTCGACCTGCCCATCCCGAAAGACGGCAAGCTCAAGGGCTCGATCGAATTGGCCGACCAGGGCCTGTCGAAGGCCGGCAGGGTCAAGCGCCGTCTCACCTCGCGCCGGGCCACCTTCGCCGCGTTGATTATCGCGGTGCTGTGGACGACGCCGACCTTCGGCCTGCTCGTCTCCTCGTTCCGTCCGGCCGAGGCGATCCGCGAGACCGGCTGGTGGACCTTCTTCTCCAACCCGGCGCTGACGCTCGACAACTACCAGGACGTGCTCCTCTCGTCGTCGCAGTCGTCGCCGCAGCTCGGCGCCTACTTCATGAACTCCCTGGCCATCGCGATACCCGCGACGATCTTCCCGCTCGTGATCGCGTCGATGGCGGCCTACGCCTTCGCGTGGATCAAGTTCCGAGGCAGCGGCTGGATCTTCATCGTCGTCTTCGCGTTGCAGATCGTCCCGCTGCAGATGGCGCTCATCCCGCTGCTGCAGGTCTTCGGCACGATCCTGCGCCCCGGTCAGGAGTTCCTGCACGACATCATCCCGTCGATACCCGAGCAGAATTACCTGCCGATCTGGATAGCGCACACGATCTTCGCGCTGCCGCTGGCGATCTTCCTGCTGCACAACTTCATCACCGAGATCCCGGGCGAGGTCATCGAGGCGGCCCGTGTCGACGGTGCGAGCCACATGCAGGTGTTCATCCGGATCGTGCTCCCGCTCGCGCTGCCGGCTATCGCATCGTTCGCCATCTTCCAGTTCCTCTGGGTGTGGAACGACCTGCTGGTGGCCCTGATCTTCTCCGGCGGAACGCAGGATGCCGCACCGCTCACACAGAGGCTGGCCGAGCTGACGGGCACGCGCGGTCAGGACTGGCAGCGCCTCACCGCCGCCGCGTTCGTGTCGCTCATAGTGCCGCTGATCGTGTTCTTCGGACTCCAGCGGTACTTCGTGCGCGGCCTGCTCGCCGGGTCGACGAAGGGCTGATCGAGGCCGTAGATCGAGCCTGTCGACATCTCCCGTCCGTCAGCGTCGGTGGGATCTCGACAGGCTCGATCGCCGTTCGAGAACGAAGCGTAGGCTCGACCCGTGAGTGGAATGCGCGGTGGGGGTCATCCCGGACGAGTCAGCAGCGGAGACGCGGCGGCGCAGAAGGCCCAGAACGCGGAGGCTCCGCGCATCCCCGACCTCCTGAAGCGCATCGGCGACCTGTTCGCCCCGTACAGGTCGCAGCTCACCGTCACCATCGTGCTGGTACTCGTGAGCGCGGCGCTCAGCGTCGCGCCGCCTCTGCTGACGAAGCAGGCGTTCGACCTCGGCCTCTTCCCGACGGGAGGGCCGAACATGCCCGTGCTGCTCGAGCTCGTCGGCATCATGGTGCTGATCTGGATCGCGTCATCCGCCCTCGGCGTCTGGCAGACCTGGCTCACCGCCACCGTCGGCAACAAGGTGATGGGCTCGCTGCGCGTGCGGCTGTTCGAGCACCTGCAGGCGATGGAGCTCGCGTTCTTCACCCGCACCAAGACGGGCATCATCCAGTCGAGGCTGCAGAACGACGTGGGCGGTGTGGCCGGCGTGCTCAGCAACACGATCTCGAGCGTCATCGGCAACACCGTCACGGTGATCGCCGCTTTCGTCAGCATGCTCATTCTGAGCTGGCAGCTCACCATCGTCGCGGTCATCCTGCTGCCGGTGCTCGTGCTCGCCCAGCGCAAGGTCGGCCAGGTTCGTGCCCGGATCGCGACCAAGACGCAGGAGTCGCTGAGCGACATGACCGCGATCACGCAGGAGACGCTGAGCGTCTCGGGCATCCTGCTCGCGAAGAGCTTCAACCAGCAGAAGTCGGAGACCGACCGCTACGCGCTCGAGAACGACAACCAGATCGGCCTGCAGGTGCGGCAGGCGATGAGCGGCCAGTGGTTCTTCGCCATGGTCGGCATCTTCCTCTCGGTGATCCCCGCGGTGGTGTACCTCGTGGCGGCCTGGCTGATCCTGCGCGACGTGCCCGTCACGGCCGGAACGATCGTCGCCTTCACCACGGTGCAGGCCCGGCTCACCTTCCCGCTGCTCGGCCTGATGCGCGTCGCCCTCGACCTGCAGACCTCCTCCGCACTGTTCTCCCGCATCTTCGAGTACCTCGATCTGAAGCCGGCCATTAAGGACGCCCCGGATGCGAAGGAGGTCGACCCGGCGAAACTCGGGCTCGTCGAATTCGACGACGTCGTGTTCCGCTACCCGGACGCGGCCAGCGACACCAGGGCCACCCTCGACGGCGTCTCGTTCCGCATCGAGCCCGGGCAGTTCGCCGCGTTCGTCGGCCCGTCGGGTGCCGGCAAGACCACGGTGTCGTACCTTATCCCGCGCCTGCACGACGCGTCGAGCGGCAGCGTGCGGTTCGCCGGCGACGACGTGCGCGCGCTCTCCGAGCTGTCGCTCGTGAAGAACATCGGCATCGTCAGCCAGGAGACCTACCTCTTCCACGCCTCGATCGGCGACAACCTGCGCTACGCCAAACCCGACGCCACCGACGACGAGCTCGTGAGAGCGGCGAAGGCCGCGAACATCCACGCCACCATCGAGTCGTTCCCCGACGGCTACAGCACGCTCGTCGGCGAACGCGGGTACCGGCTGAGCGGCGGCGAGAAGCAGCGCATCGCGATCGCGCGGGTGTTGCTGAAAGACCCGGCGGTGCTCATCCTCGACGAGGCCACGAGTGCGCTCGACTCCATCTCGGAGCGGGTCGTGCAGGACGCGCTGGATACCGCCTCGCGCGGACGCACCACCATCGCGATCGCCCACCGCCTCTCGACCATCGTCGACGCCGACGTCATCTACGTGGTGGTGGCTGGCCAGATCGCCGAGAGCGGCACCCACGCCGAGCTGCTGGCCGCGCGCGGCACGTACTGGGAGCTGTACTTCGACCAGAACGCCTGACGCCGTCGCGTCGAACGCGTGGTCGGGCTACGCGGCGGGCAGCGCGTCGAGCAGGTCCTGCATGTAGCCGATCTCGCTCGACTGCGCCTTGACGATGCTCGCCGCGAGCGAGCGCACGACGCGCTCGTTGCTGCGCACGAGCACGGCGTCGGCCATCTCCACGCCGCCCTCGTGGTGCGCGATCATGAGCTGCAGGAAGATACGCTCCGCCTCGTCGCCGGTGGCCGCCTCGAGCTCGGCGAGCTGCTCGGCAGTCGCCATGCCGGGCATGTCCCCGCCGGGCTCGTGGTCGCTCTCGCCGGTTCCCATCTCGCTCATGCCCTCGTGGCTGACGCCGGTGAGAGCCGGCCGGGACATCCACGTCATGGCGGGCTCCGGCGAGGTCTGCGGCAGGTTCCACACGGTGAGCCAGCCGTTCATCTGTCCGGCCTGCTGCGACTGCGAGGTCGCGATGTCGTAGGCGAGAAGTCGCACGTCCGGGTCATCCGTCAGATCCCGCACGATCAACGACATCTCGACGGCCTGCGCGTGGTGGGTCTGCATGTCGCGCGCGAAGCCGGCCTCGGCGCTCGTCGTCGACGGCGCGGTCGCGACGGGGGCGGAGAGACTGCCCGCGGCGAAGGCGGCGGCGACGAGCAACGCGACTGCGACGACGGCGGCGACGATCAGCCGGACGCGCCGCCCCGAGTCAGGAGATTCGGCCTGGTCCATTGACCGCTCCGGTGCACGCTGCGCCGGGCTCCGGGGCGTCGGGCGACTGGCGGAACTTCTCGATGAAGTCGGCGAGGCGCGGGTCGTCGACACCGTCGAGCTGCACCTGGTTGGCCCACGCCGAGGCGACGACGGGGGCGGGCAGGCCGGGGTACGGCGAGAGCACCATGTAGGTCTTCGGGATCGACTCGCGCAGCGTCTCGATCTCGGCCTCTCCCAGCACGTCGGGGTCGTAGGTCACCCACACGGCGCCGTGCTCGAGGGCGTGCACGGCGTTCTCGTTCTGCTGCGGCTCGGTGTACACGCCGCAGTTCAGCCACGCGCCGAAATGGTCTCCGCCGGCGGGCGGGTTCATGCCGTACTCGGCCTCGTAGTCGACCGGGTTGGGGTCGATGTGCACGGCGGTGAGGCCGTCGAACGTGTCGAGGCCCTCGATCGCGATGTCGTCGGGGTTGACCTTGGGCACGGCGCTCGAGACGACGAACGTGATGACGAGGGCGATGGCGCCCGCCACGAGCAGGCCGCCGACGCTGAAGCCGATGATGCGGTTGCGCTTCTCCTTGGCCTGCTGCTTCTTGAGCACGGCGACCTTGGCGGCGCGCTTGGCTTCGCGCTGCTCTTTGACCGACGGAGTGGCGGGATTGTTGCTGGCCATGGAGGACACCTGTCGTTCGTTAGCGGCAGTGGAAAAGGGCAACTCGAAAGCTTGTTGCTTCAATGATTATGCCTTGCGCAAGCTGGGAATCCCGATAAAGGCCTGCCTCGGGCCCCGCTGGTAGATTGGCGGAACCATGAAGTACGCCAACTCAGTGCTCGACCTCGTCGGAAACACCCCGCTCGTGCGGCTCAACAGCGTCACGACCGGCATCGCCGCGACCGTGCTGGCCAAGATCGAGTACCTGAACCCGGGCGGTTCATCCAAGGACCGCATCGCGACCCGCATCATCGACGCCGCCGAGCGCGACGGTCTCCTCAAGCCGGGCGGAACCATCGTCGAACCGACGAGCGGCAACACCGGGATCGGCCTGGCGCTCGTCGCGCAGCAGCGCGGCTACCGCTGCGTCTTCGTCCTGCCCGACAAGGTCGGCGAGGACAAGCGCAACGTGCTGCTCGCCTACGGCGCGGAGATCGTCGTGACCCCGACCGCGGTCGCGCCCGAGAGCCCCGAGTCGTACTACAGCGTGTCCGACCGTCTGGTGCGCGAGATCCCCGGCGCGTTCAAGCCGAACCAATACTCCAACCCCAACGGCCCGCTCAGTCACTACGAGACCACCGGCCCCGAGATCTGGCGCGACACCGAGGGCGAGGTGACGCACTTCGTGGCGGGCGTCGGCACCGGCGGCACCATCAGCGGGGTAGGAAAGTACCTCAAAGAGGTCTCGAACGGCGCGGTGCAGATCATCGGCGCCGACCCCGAGGGTTCGGTCTACTCAGGCGGTACCGGCCGTCCCTACCTCGTGGAAGGAGTCGGCGAGGACTTCTGGCCCACCGCCTACGACCCCACCGTCGTCGACGAGATCATCGCGTCGTCGGACGCCGAGTCGTTCGAGCTCACCCGACGGCTGGCGCGCGAGGAGGGGCTGCTCGTCGGTGGGTCGAGCGGTCTCGCCGTGGCATCCGCTCTCAAAGCAGCCAAGGACCTGCCGGCCGACGCCGTCGTCGTCATCCTGCTACCCGACGGCGGCCGCGGCTATCTCGGCAAGATCTTCAACGAGAAGTGGATGCAGTCGTACGGCTTCACCCAGGTCTCCGAGGAGAAGACCGTGGCCGACGTGCTCAGCCGCAAGACCGGCGACATCCCCGACCTGGTGCACGTGCACCCCGTCGACACCGTGCGCGACGCCGTGAAGATCATGGCCGAGTACGACATTTCGCAGCTGCCCGTGCTCACCGCCGAGCCGCCCGTCGTGATGGGCGAGGTCGCGGGAGCCATCGACGAGCGTGCCCTGCTCGAGGACATCTTCACCGGCACCGCGAAGATGACCGACTCCATCGCGAAGTTCGTCGGAGAACCGCTCGGGCTGATCGGCAAGCACGAGTCGGTGTCGGCCGCCCGGGCGGCGCTCGCCGGGGCCGACGCCCTCATGGTGGTGAGCGACGGCAAGCCCGTCGGCGTGCTGACCCGCCAGGACCTGCTCACCTTCCTCACCGCGTAACCCTCCCAGAACAGAAGAGATCCCCTTGTCAGAAGAGCAGTACGGCTTCAGCACGCGCGCCATCACGGCGGGCCAGCACTTCGATCCGACGACGGGCGCCGTCGTGCCCCCCGTGTACCTGACCTCGACGTTCGTTCAGGACGGCATCGGCGGGTTCCGCGGCGGCTACGAGTACGCGCGGGGCGGCAACCCCACGCGGGACTCGCTGCAGGAGCAGCTCGCCTCACTCGAGGGCGGGGTCAAGGCGTTCAGTTTCGCCTCCGGGCTCGCCGCGGAGGACGCGCTGCTGCGCGCGGTGCTCACCCCCGGCGACCACATCGTGATGGGCAACGACGTCTACGGCGGAACCCACCGGCTGGTGAACCGGGTGTTCGTGCCGTGGGGGATCGACCTCGACGTTGTCGAGCTCACCGACCTCGACCGGGTGCGTGCCGCGATCCGTCCGGGATCCACCAAGGTGCTCTGGATCGAGACGCCCACGAATCCGCTGATGAAGATCAACGACATCGCCGCCCTCGCCGAGCTCGGCCACGAGTTCGGGGTGCTCGTGGTGGTCGACAACACTTTCGCCTCGCCCTACCTGCAGCAGCCGATCGCCCTCGGCGCCGACGCCGTCATCCACTCGACCACCAAGTACCTCGGCGGCCACTCCGACGTGGTCGGCGGCGCCGTCGTCGTGAACGACGAGGAGCTCGCGGCCAAGGTCGGCTTCCTGCAGTTCGGTGTCGGCGCCGTCTCGGGGCCTCTGGATGCCTGGCTCACCATCCGAGGGATCAAGACCCTCGCGGTGCGCCTCGACCGTCACTCGTCGAATGCCCAGTCCATCGCGGAGTCGCTCACGGGTCACCCGGCCATCGAGACCGTGTACTACCCGGGGCTGCCGACGCACCCCGGCCACGACCTCGCGTCACGGCAGATGAAGGCCTTCGGCGGCATGATCTCCCTGGGTCTCGCCGGCGGCGAGGTGGCGGCCCGAAAGCTCGCGGAGTCGACCGAGCTGTTCCAGCTGGCCGAGTCGCTCGGCGGCGTCGAGTCGCTCATCGGCTATCCGTCGGAGATGACGCACGCGTCGGTGCGCGGCACCGAGCTGGAGGTGGCGCCCAACATCGTGCGCCTCTCGGTCGGCATCGAAGACGTCGCAGACCTGACCGCCGACCTGCTCACCGCCCTCGACAGGGTCACCGCCGCCTCCCGGTAGTCGCCCGTGGCAGGTTGTCGCCACACGATGTCCGAAAGTCGCGGGACAGCGCATTACTGCCACTGACAGAGTGGCACTATGACGACGACAGCCGCCCCGCCAGCCGTAACCGGTCAAGGCGGTTCCATCGGCCTCGTGCAGGCCTCGGCGCTCTACATCGCGGCGGTGCTCGGCACCGGCATCCTCGCGCTGCCCGCCCTCGCCGCGACGGTCGCGGGGCCCGCGTCCATCCTCTCGGTGGTCGCGGTCCTGCTGCTCTCGATCCCGCTCGCGGGAACCTTCGCGGCGCTCGCGGCGCGGCATCCGGACTCCGGGGGAGTGGCCACCTACGTGCGGATGGCGCTCGGCCCGACCGCGGCGCGCGTGGCCGGCTACCTGTTCTACTTCGGGGTGAGCGCCGGCACCCCGGTCGTCGCCGTGCTCGGCGCCTCCTACGTCGTCGCGATCTTCGGCGGGGAGCCGTGGGCCGTCGTGATCGTGGCCGTCGCGTTGTTCGTTCCGCCCTTCCTGTCGAACGCGTGGGGGCTGCGCGTCTCGGGCCGGGTGCAGCTGGTGCTCACCGGCGCCCTGGTCGCCATCGTCGTCTTCGTGGTGGCGCTCGCCTCGCCCGCGGCCCAGGCGACGAACTTCACACCGTTCATGCCCCACGGCTGGGCCGGAGTCGGTGCCGCGATCAGTCTGTTCGTCTGGGCCTTCGCCGGCTGGGAGGCGGTCACCCACATCGCGGGCGAGTTCGCTAACCCGCGGCGCACGATCCCGATCGCGACGGCCATCGCGATCGTCGCCGTCGGCGCCGCGTACCTGGCGCTGCAGCTCGTCACCGTCGGCGTGCTGGGCGAGGCCGCGGGCGACACCGCAGTGCCCCTGCTGACCCTGGTCGCGACCGCCGCACCGGGCGTCGGCCCCGCCGTGGTCGCTGCCGTCGCCGCCGTCGTCGCGCTCGGCGTGCTCAACGCCTACCTCGGCGCGTTCGCGAAGCTGGGCGCCTCGCTCGGCCGCGACGGCGACCTGCCGCACTGGCTCGCGCGCGGCGCGGAGGCCGGCGGCGTGCCGCGCCGCAGCCTGCTCGTCGTCGGCGCCCTCGCGGCCACGTACCTCACCGCGCTCGTCGTCTCGGGACTCGACCTCACGCCGTTCATCCTCATCCACACCACCTGCATGGTCGTGGTCTACGCGCTCGGGATGGTCGCCGCGGTGCGCATCCTGCGGCGCTGGAGCATCGGCTGGTGGCTGGCCGTGGTGAGCGTCGTGCTCGTCGCCGGTCTGGTCGTGCTCGCCGGCGCCACGCTGTTCATCCCCGCTGCGCTGGCCCTGGCCGCCGTCGTGGTCACCGTGATCCAGAGGAGAAGGAATGCCCCAGTACCGCGCGCACTGTGACGCCCGTATCGAGTTCGTCAACGGCGGGTCGCTCGTCGCCGAGGGATTCCGCCTCGACCTTCCCGGCGACCTCCCACCCGAGAGCGCCGACGAGAGCGTCGTCGGCCGGCTGCTCGTGCGTCACCTGGGCCTCGCGCTCGTCGACTCGATCGACGTCTCCAATCTGGCGATCGTCGAAGAACGGCATCGGGGCTCGCGCGGCATCGAGCCTGCCGCACCAGCAGCCGACCAGCGCGGTCGACTCGTCGACCTCGGCCACACGATCCGCGACGGCCTCGTCACCTACCCCGGGCTGCCCGAGCCGACAATCACACCGCACCTCAGCCGCGCCGACTCGAGGTCGCGCTACGCGCCGGGCACCGAGTTCGCCCTCGACACGATCACGATGCTCGGCAACACCGGCACCTACCTCGACAGCCCGTTCCATCGCTACGAGGGCGGCACCGACCTGGCCGGCCTGACGCTGGAGACGCTGGTCGACCAGCGGGCGGAGGTCTTCCATCTGACGGATGCCTCGGCCCGAGGCATCCGCGCGTCTGTGTTCCTCGATCGCGACGTCGCCGGACGTGCGGTGCTGCTGCATACCGGGTGGGACCGCCACTTCGGCGCCCCCGCCTACGCGCACGGGGCGCCGTTCCTCACCGAAGACGGCGCCGCGTACCTCGTCGAGCAGGGCGTGACGCTCGTCGGCATCGACTCGCTCAACATCGACGACACCGAGTCGGGCGGCACGCGGCCCGCCCACTCCCTGCTGCTCGACGCGGGCATCCACGTGGTCGAGCACCTCACCGGCCTCGACGCGCTGCCGCCCAGCGGCGCGCTGTTCACCGCGGTGCCACCGCGCGTCGTCGGTTTCGGCACCTTCCCGGTGCGGGCCTACGCGCGCGTAATGTGACGCAGTTGTTGCGTTAATTTCTTGACGGCAAGGCTTTGTTGTTGCACGCTACATATATGACAACGAGGCATAGATCCCGCAACCCGGGATCGCAGACGGCGCTGCGCCAGTCCAACCAGCAGCGCATCATCTCCAGCCTCGTCTCCGGCGGCCCGTCCACCCAGGCCGAGATCTCGCGAAACACCGGGCTCTCGAACGCCACGGTCTCGAACATCGTCAAGGCCCTCGCCGAGCGGGGGATCGTCAGCACCGCGCCCACCACGAGCTCCGGCCGCCGCGCCCTCTCGGTCAGCCTCTCCGGGGAGAACGGCGCCGTGGCCGTCGGCATCGACTTCGGGCGCAGGCACGTGCGCATCGTGCTCTCGGGGCTCGACTACCAGGTGATCGCCTCCGAGTCGGTGTCGCTGCCGCTCGGGCACAGCGCGCGCGTCGCACTCGAGGCCGCCGCCGTGCTGCTCGACGAGGTGCTGGAGTCGAACCGTGTGAGCCCCACCCTCGTGCTCGGTATCGGAGTCGGCATCCCGGGCCCCATCGACCGGCGCACCCAGACCGTGATCGAGGGCGCGATCCTTCCCGAGTGGGTCGGCATCACGCACTCGGCGATCGAGGCGCGTCTCAACTTCCCGGTCTACATCGACAACGACGCCAACCTCGGCGCCCTGGCCGAGGTGACCTGGGGCCCGCACAACGGCACCGAGAACCTCGTCTTCGTGAAGATCGGCAGCGGCATCGGCGCCGGGCTCATCCTGGGCGGCCTGCCCTTCGGGGGCAACATGGGGGTCACCGGAGAGATCGGGCACACCCCCGTGCACGACCACGGCCTCCTCTGCCGCTGCGGCAACCGCGGGTGCCTCGAGACCGTCGCCTCGACGACGGTGATGCTCGAACTCCTCGGCCGCACGAGCCCGACCACGATCGCGACGAGCGACATCGTGCGGGCCGCTCTCGCCGGCGACCACGCGACGCTGCGCATCATCGACGACGCCGGCCTCGCCGTCGGGCGGTCGGTCGCCTCCATCGTCAACCTCGTGAACCCCGAGACGGTGGTCATCGGCGGCCCCCTGGCCGGGCTCGGCGAGCTCCTGCTCGACCCGATCCGTCGCGGACTCGCGGTCTACGCGGTGCCGATGCTCAGCGAGAACACCGAGCTCGTGATGTCGTCGCTCGGCGAGGAGGCCGAGGCGCTCGGCGCCGTCGCGCTGGTGCTGCGGCACGCGGGACTGCACACGCCCATCGGATAAGACCGACGGCTCCGAGCCATCCGTTTCCGTATCGTTGTCAAGCTGATGCGTTCACAGGTTGACGACAACGCTTGCAGGGCTTAGTTTCTACAAGGGCACCAAACACGCGGGTGTCCATGACGAGGAGGTCGCGCCGTGGAACAGGGCCTGAACACTGAGCCGACAATCCTGGAGATGCAGTCCATCACCAAGGAATTCCCGGGCGTCAAGGCCCTCGACAGGGTCTCGCTGACGGTCAAGGCGAATGAGATCCACGCCATCTGCGGCGAGAACGGCGCGGGCAAGTCGACGCTGATGAAGGTTCTCTCCGGCGTCTACCCCTACGGCACCTACGAGGGCGACATCGTCTACGAGGGCAAGGTCGTGCGCTTCAAGGACATCAAGTCGAGCGAGGCCGCCGGCATCGTCATCATCCACCAGGAGCTCGCGCTCATCCCCGAGCTGTCGATCACCGAGAACATCTTCCTCGGCAACGAGCCCGGCCGCGGCGGCGTCATCGACTGGGTCGAGGCGCAGAAGGAGGCGACGCAGCTGCTCGCCCGCGTCGGACTCGACGACGACCCCGACACGCAGATCAAGAACATCGGCGTCGGCAAGCAGCAGCTCGTCGAGATCGCCAAGGCCCTGAACAAGAACGTGAAGCTCCTCATCCTCGACGAGCCCACCGCGGCGCTCAACGAGAACGACTCGCAGCACCTGCTCGACCTGATCCTCGGTCTGAAGAGCAAGGGCATCTCGTCGATCATGATCTCGCACAAGCTCAACGAGATCGAGCAGATCGCCGACGAGATCACGATCATCCGCGACGGCAAGTCGATCGAGACGCTGAACGTCAAGGCCGACGGAGTCGACGAAGACCGCATCATCCGCGGCATGGTCGGCCGCACACTCGGCAACAGGTTCCCCGAGCACACCGCCGAGATCGGCGAGGTGTTCTTCGAGGTGCGCGACTGGACGGTGCAGCACCCGCTCACCGCCGAGCGGCTCGTGGTCAAGAACTCCAGCTTCACCGTGCGCCGCGGCGAGGTCGTCGGTTTCGCCGGGCTCATGGGCGCCGGTCGCACGGAGCTGGCGATGAGCATCTTCGGCCGCTCGTACGGCAAGTTCCTCGGCGGCCGGGTGTTCAAAGACGGCAAGGAGATCAAGCTCCGCACCGTCTCCGAGGCCATCGGCCACGGAATCGCCTACGTGAGCGAAGACCGCAAGGCGCTCGGTCTCAACCTGCTCGACACCATCAAGCGGTCGATCGTCTCGGCGAAGCTGCGCAAGATCTCGCGCGGCGACGTGGTGAACGAGATCCAGGAGGCCCAGATCTCCGAGGAGTACCGCAAGAGCCTGCGGATCAAGACCCCGACGGTTGAAGAGGGCGTCAACAAGCTGTCCGGCGGAAACCAGCAGAAGGTCGTGCTGGCGAAGTGGATGTTCACCGACCCCGACCTGCTGATCCTCGACGAGCCCACCCGCGGCATCGACGTCGGCGCCAAGGCGGAGATCTACGGAATCATCCGCGACCTCGCCGCACAGGGCAAGGGCATCATCATGATCTCCTCCGAACTGCCCGAACTCCTCGGCGTCTCCGACCGCATCTACACGATCTTCGAAGGCCAGATAACCAACGAACTCCCGGTCGCCCAGGCCGATCCCGAAACCCTCATGCGCAGCATGACCTCGTCCTCACAGAAAGTAGTCGCGTAATGAGCGCTCCAGTTACTGAGAAGAAGAGCGGATTCGACATCCGCGACCTCAAGAACCTCTTCGGCGGCGGCGGTTCGCTCAAGCAGTTCGGTATTCTCGGCGCCCTCGTCGTGATCATCCTCATCTTCCAGATCTGGACGGGAGGCAAGACGCTGCAGCCCGGAAACATCATCAACATCGTGCAGCAGTACTCCTACATCCTGATCCTCGCGATCGGCATGGTGATGGTGATCATCGCGGGCCACATCGACCTCTCGGTCGGTTCCGTGGCCGCGTTCACCGGCATCATCGTGGCGCTGGCCATGAAGGACTGGAACTTCCCCTGGTGGGCGGCGATCATCCTCGGTCTCGTCGTCGGAGCGCTCATCGGCACGTGGCACGGATTCTGGGTGGCCTATATAGGCGTGCCAGCCTTCATCGTGACACTGGCCGGCATGCTCATCTGGCGCGGCGGCAACCAGCTCATCGGCGACTCGGCGACCGTGCCGGTCGAGGCCGGGTTCCAGGTCATCGGAAAGGGCTACCTGCCCGAGGTCGGCCCGAACTTCGGCGTCAACAACCTCACCATGCTGCTCGGCTTCCTGGTCGTGCTCGTGCTCATCGGCCTCGAGGTGCGCGGTCGTCGCACCCGTAAGGTCATGGGAGCGGCAGCCGACCCGGTGTGGCTCAGCGTTCTGCGAGTCGTCATCCTCGGCGGCGTGGTGCTCGTGGCCGCGTACCTGTTCGCCACCGGCCGCGTCGGCACCAGCTTCCCGGTGTCGGGCATCATCCTCGCCGCGCTCGTCATCGGCTATTCGTTCCTCACCAACAACACGATCATCGGCCGCCACATCTACGCGGTGGGCGGCAACAAGCACGCCGCCGAGCTGTCGGGCGTCAACTCGAAGCGCGTCAACTTCTTCGTGATGATGAACATGTCGGTTCTGGCAGCGCTCGCCGGCATGATCTTCGTGGCGCGGTCGCAGGCCTCTGGCCCGTTCGACGGTGTCGGCTGGGAGCTCGACGCGATCGCGGCCGTGTTCATCGGCGGCGCCGCGGTCTCCGGCGGTATCGGTACCGTAGCCGGGTCCATCATCGGTGGACTCGTTATGGCCGTGCTCTCCAACGGACTCGCGCTCAAGGGCATCCAGAGCGACCTCGTGCAGATCATCAAGGGCCTCGTGCTCCTGATCGCCGTCGGCGTCGACGTCTACAACAAGACGCAGGGCCGCCCGTCGATCATCGGCCTCATGACGAACCGCAACAAGAGCGGCGCCGCGCCCACCAACGACTCGACGTCGAACGAGGTCACCCCCGGCGGCGGCACGCCCGACACCGTCGTGCCCGGCGACCTCAGGAAATAACGACTTATCCGACCGATCCACCACGCTTCACCCAACGCACCAATCACAGATAGAGAGAAAGATATCCAATGAAGAAAATCCTTCTTGCAACCACAGCCGTCATGGCAGTGGCCGCGCTCGGCCTCACCGGCTGCGCATCCGACGGCGGAGGCCGTGGCGGAGAGACCGGCGGCGAGAGCGCCTCCGGCTTCGCTGCAGACTCGCTCATCGGCGTCGCACTGCCCGACAAGACCAGTGAGAACTGGGTTCTCGCCGGCGGGCTCTTCGAAGACGGCCTCGCAGAAGCCGGCTTCGAGGGCGACGTGCAGTACGCGGGAGCCAGCAACGCTGTCGCCGACCAGCAGCAGCAGATCTCGACCATGGTCACCAACGGTGCCAAGGTCATCATCATCGGCGCGAAGGACGGCGCACAGCTCGGCACCCAGGTCGCCGAGGCCCGTGATGCAGGCGCCGTCGTGATCGCCTACGACCGCCTCATCCTGAACTCCGACGCCGTCGACTACTACGTAGCCTTCGACAACTTCAAGGTCGGCCAGCTGCAGGGCCAGGCGCTGCTCGACGGCCTCGCCGCCAAGTTCCCGGACAAGACGTCGTACAACGTCGAGCTGTTCTCCGGCTCGTCCGACGACGCCAACGCTCCGGTCTTCTTCGAGGGCGCCATGGACATCCTCCAGCCGAAGATCGATGACGGCACGCTCGTCGTCGTCTCCGGCCAGACCGACATCAAGCAGACGGCGACCGACGGCTGGAAGCCGGAGAACGCCCAGAAGCGCATGGACACCATCATGCAGGGCTCCTACCAGGGCACGACCGTCGACGGCGTCCTCTCGCCCAACGACACCCTGGCCCGCGCGATCATCACCTCGGTGACGGATGCCGGACAGGCCGACCTGCCGATCGTCACCGGCCAGGACTCCGAAGCCGCCTCCATCCCGCTGATCATGTCGGGCCAGCAGTACTCCACCATCTACAAGGACACGCGTGAGCTCGTTGCGACCGCGATCGAGATGGCTCAGGACCTGCAGAAGGGCGACGAGCCCGCGACGACCACCGAGACCGACAACGGCAACGTCGAGGTCCCCACGCTCTACCTGGAGCCGGTCATCGTCACCAAGGAGAACGCAGCCGAGGCGTACGCGAACAACCCCGAGCTGCTCGCACTCACCAAGTAACACCCGCTGAATAGAAGGCCGGTCGCTCCCTCGGGGCGGCCGGCCTTCTCGCGTCGGGGAGCGCCGGCCTGCCTCAGGCGGCGCACACCGAGCGCCTCGCACTTCCATGCATAATGGGGAGTGATTCTTGAATGTGAACGTACACATCGCCAATGAAGTCGGGTACCACGATTGACCATGGAGCCGGAAAAGGTTCGCGCGCCGAACATCCGCGACGTCGCCGCGCTGGCCGGAGTCTCCTACCAGACCGTCTCCCGGGTGCTCAACGACAGCCCCAGCATCAAGCCGTCGACCCGGCAGCGGGTGCTCGACGTCATCGCCGAAGTGGGCTACCGGCCCAACCAGGCGGCGCGCGCGCTGGTGACGAGCCGCTCGCGAACCATCGGCGTCCTGTCGTCGCAGACCGCACACTACGGCCCCACCACGAGCGTCAACGCGATCGAGCAGGCGGCCCGCGAGGCCGGCTACCGGCTGAGCATCACGAGCATCTCGTCGGGCGACTACGCCTCGATCAAGTCGGCGATCGACTACCTGCTGAGCCAGGCCGTCGAGGCGCTCGTCGTGATCGCCCCGCAGGTGCGCGTCTTCGACGCCCTCGCCGACCTGTCGATCAACGTGCCGTACGTGACCCTCGAGTCGACCGGTCGTGACAGCGGCCACAGCCTCTCGGTCGACCAGGTCGCCGGCGCCCGGCTGGCAACCAAGCACCTCATCGATCTCGGGCACACCGAGATCACCCACATCTCGGGGCCGCAGGACTGGATAGAGGCAGACGCCAGGATGCAGGGCTTCCTCCACGAGATCAACGACGCCGAACTGCGTACGCGCGCGCCCATCCTCGGCGACTGGAGCGCGCACTTCGGCTACTACGCCGGGCTCGAGCTGCTGCGGTTCCGCGACTTCACCGCCGTCTTCGCCGGCAACGACCAGATGGCCCTCGGGTTCATGCACGCCTGCCGCGAGTCGGGGCTCGACGTTCCCGGAGACATCAGCGTCGTCGGCTTCGACGACATCCCGGAGGCCGCCCACTTCTCGCCGCCGCTCACGACGGTGCGCCAGAACTTCGCCGAGATCGGGCGCCGCGCCGTCGAGCTCCTGCTCTCGGAGCTCAGCGGGGGAGCCGGGCAGAACCACGACCAGATCCGTCCGGAGCTCGTCGTGCGCGCCACCACTGCACCGCCCGCCTGGTAGCGGCCGCGGGCCCACGCCGCGGGTGCCTCCCGCGTCGCGAGCCGTTTTCGGACGGATGCGCCCGCCGCGAGGAGTCGCGATCTTCGCGAGCCGGATCCGGTCGGATGCGCCCGCCGCGGCGGAGTCACGGGTCCGAATGCAGCTCGCGAAAATGCCGGCCATCGATGTGGCTCGTGCCCGCGACTTCCGCCCACCACCCCGACCGCTGCGCCCCCGCCACGGGGTTACCCAGCCGTGACCTTCGAGACTTGACACGTGTGACCGTTTCGCATGTAACATTGCGGAATTGATGTGAACGGTCACATCCGGTGTTTGCCCTAAACGCCGAGACACGAGCTACCCGACAATGAGGTCCGCAGAGTGAGCGCAGCCACCGAGCCAGCAGGCGACGAGAAGAACACCGTCGACGTACCGCTCGACGACGTCCGCAGCGCTATCCTCGGCGGGCGCACCTCGCTCGGTATCGAGCTCGGATCGACCCGCATCAAGGCCTGCCTGATCGGAGACGACGCGTCGGTCGTGCTCGCCGTCGGCAGCGACGAGTGGGAGAACTCGTTCGTCGACCGCGTGTGGACCTACTCGCTCGCCGACGTGTGGTCGGGGGTGCAGGCGGCGTACGCCGACCTGGTCGCCGACATCGAGCGCCGCTACGGCGTGCGCCCCGAGACCTTCGGCGCGATCGGCGTCTCGGCGATGATGCACGGCTACCTCGCGTTCGGCGCCGCCGACGAGCAGCTGGTGCCGTTCCGCACCTGGCGCAACACGACCACTGGCGTCGCGGCAGACGAGCTGACCGAGCTCTTCGGCGTGAACATCCCGCTGCGCTGGTCGATCGCCCACCTCCACCAGGCCGTGGTCGACGCCGAGCCGCACGTCGCAGACCTCGACTTCGTCACGACCCTCGCCGGCTACGTGCACTGGCAGCTCACCGGCCGCAAGGTGCTCGGGGTCGGCGACGCGTCGGGCATGTTCCCCATCGACGCACAGACGCGCACCTACGACGCCGAGCTGATGGCGAAGTACGCGGCGCTCGTGCCCGCACTCGACCTCGAAGCCCTGCTCCCCGAGGTGCTCGTCGCCGGCCAGCCCGCGGGCGAGCTCACGGAGCAGGGCGCGGCCCTCCTCGACCCGACCGGCGCTCTCAAGCCCGGCGCGGTGACGGCACCGCCCGAGGGCGACGCCGGAACCGGCATGGTCGCCACGCAGTCGGTCGCCCCGCGCACCGGCAACGTGAGCGCGGGCACCAGCATCTTCGCGATGGTCGTGCTCGAGCGCCCGCTTGCGAACCTGCACCACGAGATCGACCTCGTCACCACCCCGGCCGGCGACCCCGTCGCCATGGTGCACTGCAACAACGGCGCGAGCGAGCTCGCCGCCTGGGCGGGCATGTTCGGCCGGTTCTCCACCGCCGCCGGCAGCCCCGTCTCCTCCGACACCGTGTTCGAGACCCTGTTCCGCGAGGCTCTCGAGGGCGAGGCCGACGCCGGCGGAGTGCTCGCCTACAACCACCTCGCCGGAGAGCCCATCGCCGGCCTCGCCGAGGGCCGCCCGCTCGTCGTGCGCACGCCCGACAGCCGGCTCACGCTCGCCAACTTCATGCGCGCCCAGCTCTACGGCGTCTTCGGCACCCTCGCGCTCGGCATGCGCGTGCTCGACGGCGAGAAGGTCGAGCTCGACCGGATGTTCGCCCACGGCGGCATGTTCCGCACCGCGGGCGTCGCGCAGCGGTTCCTCGCCGGCGCACTCGGCGCACCCGTGTCCGTCGCCGAGACCGCCTCGGAGGGCGGCGCGTGGGGCATGGCCGTGCTCGCGTCCTACGTCGCATCCGGCGAAGGACGCACCCTCGACGGCTACCTCCGCGACCGCGTCTTCGACGAGGCGAGCTTCACCACCGTCGCCCCGGAGGCCGCCGACGTCGCGGGCTTCGCCACCTACCTCGACCGCTACCGCGACGGCCTCGCCGCCGAGCAGGCCGCCGTCGAATCCATCTCGTTGTTAGGAACCACCCGATGACCGCCTTCACCCCCGAGATCCAGGTCGCCATCGCGCGCACCCGCGACGACGTCGCCCGGCTGCACGCCGAGCTGGTGCGCTACGAGCTCGTCGTCTGGACCGGCGGCAACGTCTCCGGCCGCGTGCCCGGCGCCGACCTGTTCGTGATCAAGCCGTCCGGCGTCTCCTACGACGACCTCAGCCCCGAGAACCAGATCCTCTGCGACCTCGACGGCAACGTCATCGAGGGCACCCCCGGCTGGGAGCGCAGCCCGTCGAGCGACACCGCCGCGCACGCCTACGTCTACCGCAACATGCCCGAGGTCGGCGGGGTCGTGCACACGCACTCCACCTACGCCACCGCCTGGGCCGCCCGCGGCGAGGCCATCCCGTGCGTCATCACCGCGATGGCCGACGAGTTCGGCGGCGAGATCCCGGTGGGGCCGTTCGCCATCATCGGCGACGACTCGATCGGCCACGGCATCGTCGAGACGCTCACCGGCCACCGCTCGCGCGCCGTGCTGATGCAGAACCACGGCGTGTTCACGATCGGCAAGAACGCCAAGGACGCCGTCAAGGCGGCCGTCATGGCCGAGGACGTCGCGAAGACCGTGCACATCTCGCGCCAGCTGGGCGCGCCACTCCCCATTCCCCAGACGGCGATCGACTCGCTGTACGACCGGTACCAGAACGTCTACGGCCAAGACCCCACAGGAGCACTCAAGTGACCAACTCGATCGTCCCCGACCTGAAGAAGAACGAGGTCTGGTTCCTCACCGGCAGCCAGGACCTCTACGGCGACGACACCCTGCGCCAGGTCGCCGAGCAGTCGCAGGAGGTCGTGCGCCTGCTCAACGACTCGAGCGACATCCCGGTCACCATCGTCTGGAAGCCGGTGCTCAAGAGCTCCGACGCGATCCGTCGGGCGATGCTCGATGCGACGACGGATGACTCGGTCGTCGGCGTCATCGCGTGGATGCACACGTTCAGCCCGGCCAAGATGTGGATCCACGGACTCGACGCGCTGCGCAAGCCCTTCCTCCACCTGCACACGCAGGCGAACGTCGAGCTGCCGTGGGCCGAGATCGACTTCGACTTCATGAACCTCAACCAGGCCGCGCACGGCGACCGCGAGTTCGGCTACATAGCCACCCGCATGGCCGTGCCCCGCAAGACCGTCGTCGGCCACGCATCCAACCCCGCAGTCACCGCTCAGGTCGGAACCTGGACCCGCGCCGCATCCGGCTGGGTCGCCACCCAGGGCATGAAGCTCGCCCGCTTCGGCGACAACATGCGCAACGTCGCCGTCACCGAGGGCGACAAGACCGAGGCCGAGATCCGCTTCGGCGTCAGCGTCAACACGTGGGGCGTCAACGAGCTGGTGGAGCGGGTGGATGCCGCGACCGAGGCAGACGTCGACGCTCTGATCGCCGTCTACCTCGAGTCGTACGACGTCGTGCCCGAGCTGCGCCCCGACGGCGACCGCCACGAGTCGCTGCGCTACGGCGCCCGCATCGAGCTCGGCCTGCGCTCCTTCCTCGAGGAGGGCGGCTTCACCGCCTTCACCACGAGCTTCGAAGACCTCGGCGGACTGCGCCAGCTGCCCGGCCTCGCCGTGCAGCGTCTTATGGCCGACGGCTACGGCTTCGGCGGCGAGGGCGACTGGAAGACCGCGGTGCTCATCCGCGCCGCGAAGGTGATGGGTGCCGGGCTGCCCGGGGGCGCATCCCTCATGGAGGACTACACCTACAACCTCGTCCCCGGCGAAGAGTCGATCCTCGGCGCCCACATGCTCGAGATCTGCCCCACGCTCACGACGAAGAAGCCCAGCCTCGAGATCCACCCGCTCGGCATCGGCGGACGCGAAGACCCCGTGCGCCTCGTCTTCGACACCGACGCGGGAGCCGGCGTCGTCGTCGCCCTCTCCGACATGCGCGACCGCTTCCGCCTCGTCGCCAACGTGGTCGAGGTCGTCGACCTGCCCGCGCCGCTGCCGCACCTCCCCGTGGCGCGTGCCGTGTGGAAGCCCGCCCCCGACCTCGCGACCAGCGCCACGGCGTGGCTCACCGCCGGCGCCGCCCACCACACCGTGCTCTCGACCGCCATCGGCGTCGAGGCGTGGGAGGACTTCGCCGAGATCGCGCGTACCGAACTGCTGATCATCGACGAGAACACCACGAAGCGCGGGTTCGCCCACGAGGTCAAGTGGAACTCCGCGTACTACCGACTCGCGCAGGGAATCTAGCCGAACAGACTTGCCAGGGACGGCCCTTTCGGCCCCGGCGGGACCCGGTTTACATGGACAAATCGGGTTTGTTGCACCAGACAAAGATGTCCATCATTGAAAGGAACACACAGTGAAAAAGAGAGCAGTATTCTCGCTCATCGCCGCCGGTGCCATGGTTGCGAGCCTCGCGGCTTGCTCCGGTTCGGGCGACTCCGGCTCCGGTGAAGGCGGCGGCGCACTCATCGGTGTCGCGATGCCCACCAAGTCCTCCGAGCGCTGGATCGCCGACGGCGCAGCCGTCAAGAAGGCGCTCGAAGACCAGGGCTACAAGGTCGACCTGCAGTACGCAGAAGACGACATCCCCACCCAGGTCAGCCAGATCGAGAACATGATCACCAAGGGTGCAGAGGCCCTGATCATCGCGTCGATCGACGGCACCACGCTCACCAACATCCTGGCTGACGCCAAGGACGCGGAGATCCCGGTCATCGCCTACGACCGTCTGCTCATGGACACCGAAGACGTCGACTACTACGCCACCTTCGACAACGAGCTCGTCGGCAACCAGCAGGCCTGGTCGCTGCTCAACGGCCTCGGCCTGACCGAGCTCGACGGAACACCCATCGAGGGCGCCCCCGCCGGCCCGTTCAACATCGAGCTGTTCGCCGGCTCGCTCGACGACAACAACGCGTTCTTCTTCTTCAACGGCGCCATGGACATCCTCCAGCCGCTGATCGACGACGGAACGCTCGTGGTCAAGAGCGGCCAGACCACCATCGAGCAGGCGGCGACGCTTCGCTGGGACGGTGAGACGGCACAGAGCCGTATGGAGGACCTCCTCACGGCCAACTACTCCGACGGCAGCGCGGTCAACGCCGTTCTCTCGCCCTACGACGGCATCTCCCGCGGAATCATCGGCGCCCTCACCGACGCCGGCTACACCGTGGGCGACGCTTGGCCCACGATCTCCGGCCAGGACGCCGAGATCGACTCGGTCAAGGCCATCAACAAGGGCGAGCAGTACGCCACCATCTTCAAGGACACGCGCGAGCTGGCCAAGAAGGCGGCGGGCATGGCCATCGCGGCTCTGAACGACGACACCGTCGAGACGAACGACGACAGCACCTACAACAACAACGTCAAGGACGTTCCGTCCTACCTCCTCGAGCCCGTCATCGTGGTCAAGGACAACATCCAGACGGAACTGGTCGACTCCGGCTACTGGACCGACGCCGAGGTCAACGGTTAATCCGCTGATCTAAGCACTGCCGGTGCCGGGGAGCGTGCTCCCCGGCACCGGCACCCCATTTCTTCACACGAGCTCAAGGAAGCCGGCACACACAGTGACCACGAATATCCTGGAAATGCGGTCGATAACCAAGACCTTTCCCGGCGTGAAAGCCCTGCAGGACGTCACCCTCGAGGTGGCTCGAGGCGAGATCCACGCAATCTGCGGCGAGAACGGCGCGGGAAAATCCACGCTTATGAAGGTGCTGTCCGGCGTATACCCGCACGGTACTTACGAGGGCGACATCGTCTTCGAGAACGAGACAGTCGAATTCCGCGACATCCGTGACAGCGAAGCCAAGGGCATCGTCATCATCCACCAGGAGCTCGCCCTGAGCCCCTACCTGTCGATCGCCGAGAACATCTTCCTCAACAACGAGGTCAAGGGCCCGCTCGGCCTCATCGACTGGAACAAGTCGAACCAGGAGGCGGCCAAGCTGCTCGCCCGGGTCGGCCTGCGCGAGAACCCCACGACCAAGGTCATGGACATCGGAGTGGGCAAGCAGCAGCTCGTCGAGATTGCCAAGGCGCTCTCGAAGGAGGTCAAGCTGCTCATCCTCGACGAGCCCACCGCTGCCCTGAACGACGAGGACTCCGCCCACCTGCTCGACCTGATGATGCACCTCAAGGAACAGGGCATCACGTCGATCATCATTTCCCACAAGCTGAACGAGATCAAGAAGATCTCCGACACGGTGACGGTCATCCGCGACGGCAAGACGATCGAGACGATCGCCAAGGCGGATGTGACCGAAGAGCGCATCATCAAGGACATGGTCGGCCGCGACCTCGAGCACCGGTATCCCGACCACACGCCGCACATCGGCGACGAGATCCTCCGCGTCGAGAACTGGACGGCGCATCATCCGCAGGACCCGACCCGTGTCATCGTCGACAACGTCAACATCAACGTTCGCCGCGGTGAGATCGTCGGTATCGCCGGGCTCATGGGCGCCGGTCGCACCGAGTTCGCGATGAGCCTGTTCGGGCGCAGCTACGGCTCGCGTATCTCGGGCAAGGTGTTCAAGAACGGCACGGAGATCAAGACCCGCACGGTGTCGGAGGCGATCGAGAACGGTCTCGCCTACGCCACGGAGGACCGCAAGACCTTCGGGCTGAACCTCATCGAGGACATCAAGCGCAACATCTCGATGGCATCGCTCGGCAAGCTCGTCCGCGGCGGCCTGGTCGACGACAACGAAGAGTTCAAGGTCGCGAACGAATACCGCACCAGCATGAACATCAAGGCGCCGACGGTGCTCGCCAAGACCGGCAAGCTCTCGGGCGGAAACCAGCAGAAGGTCGTGCTGAGCAAGTGGATCTACTCGGATCCCGACGTGCTCATCCTCGACGAGCCCACCCGCGGCATCGACGTGGGTGCGAAGTACGAGATCTACACGATCATCAACCGGCTGGCCGCGGCCGGCAAGGGCATCATCGTCATCTCCTCGGAGCTGCCGGAGCTGCTCGGCATCTGCGACCGCATCTACGCCCTCTCCGAGGGCACCATCACGGGCGAGCTTCCCATCGCGGAGGCCAACCCCGAGTCCCTCATCAAGCTCATGACCATGGAAAAGCCCAGCTAGCCGCGGCTAGTTGTTCAAGGAGAGATCCCAATGACTGACAAGAACACAACGCTTACCCGGCCGGTGAGCAAGCTCGGTTCGTCGCTGAGCCACATCGCCACCGACCTCGGCAAGAACGGCATCTTCCTCGCGCTCATCGCCGTGGTCGTGCTGTTCCAGATCCTCACCGACGGCATCCTGCTGCGGCCGCAGAACATCTCGAACCTGATCGTGCAGAACGGGTACATCCTGATCCTCGCGATCGGAATGGTGATGGTGATCGTCGCCGGCCACATCGACCTGTCGGTCGGCTCGGTCGCCGCGTTCATCGGCGCCGTCTCCGGCGTGCTGATCCGCGACGCGGGCTTCGAGTGGTGGGTCGCCATCGTGCTCTCGCTGATCATCGGCGCGGCCGTGGGAGCCTGGCAGGGGTACTGGATCGCCTACGTGGGCATACCGGCGTTCATCGTGACGCTCGCGGGCATGCTGATCTTCCGCGGGCTCGCGCTCGTGGTGCTCGGCAACACGAACATCGGCTCGTTCCCCGAGGGCTACCGAGCGCTGGGCAACGGATTCCTCACCGACCTTTTCGGCGAGTTCGAGGTCGACCCGTTCACGCTCGGCATCGGCGTCATCGCGATCATCGCCTTCGTCATCCAGCAGCTGCGCACCCGCTCCGGACGCAAGAGCTACGCGCAGGAAGTGGAGCCGCTCGGCTGGTTCGTCGGCAAGCTCGCACTCGTCTCGGTCGCGATCTTCGCGATCTCGTGGGCGCTCGCCAGCTTCAAGGGCATCCCGGTCACGCTGATCATCCTGGCCGTGCTCGTGCTGGTCTACGGCATCGTCACGAACCGCAGCGTCTTCGGCCGCCACATCTACGCGATCGGCGGCAACCGCCACGCAGCGGAGCTCTCCGGTGTCAAGACGAAGAAGGTCGACTTCTTCATCTTCGTCAACATGGGCTTCCTCGCGGCCCTCGCGGGCCTCGTGTTCACCGCACGACTCAACCTCGCCGGGCCGAAGGCGGGTGACGGTTTCGAGCTCGAGGCCATCTCAGCCGCGTTCATCGGTGGCGCCGCGGTCCAGGGCGGCGTCGGCACCATCGGCGGAGCGATCATCGGTGGTCTGATCATCGGTGTGCTGAACAACGGTATGTCGATCCTCGGCATCGGCATCGAGTGGCAGCAGACCGTGAAGGGTCTCGTGCTGCTCCTCGCCGTCGCCTTCGACGTGTTCAACAAGCGCCGCTCCGGCGGCCGCTAGGCAGCCAGTCAGAACGAGAAGCCCCGCCCGTCGACGTCCGACGGGCGGGGCTTCTGCGTTGGGGAGGGCGCGAGGCCGCGCGGGGCGGTGTGCGCGCCAGTCCGGTACGAGCGCCACAGCTCGAGACGTAGCGCGCGTACCGCGATGGCGCGGAAGGTGCGGGTCAGCCGGCGCACGGGCTCCGGAGCGAGCGGATGCGCCCGGCGCGGCCCGCAGGCAACGCCGGCCGCGGTGACGACCGCGGCTTCCGCGCTATCTCGGGACGACTGCGCCTGCGCGCCCACCGGCATTCGTCCCCGAACCCCGCAGAAGCCACGGAGGCCGCCGCGCCCGCAACACCGGAAACACACGGAGCCCCGCCCGTCGTGACGACGGGCGGGGCCTCGTGTGCTGTGCGTGCTGCTAGCGCCGCAGGTGGCTTCCGACGTAGTCGAAGCTCTCGGCGGTCAGCGTGGGTCCGACGGCCATGCGGCTGCCGTCCTCGAAGAACCCGGTCTTGGTGCGAGCGAGGGTTCCCACGGAGTGCGCCACCGCATCGCCGAGCTCGTTCAGCGCGGCGGTGTTGAGGTTGGTGATGTCGTCGCAGGCCTGGTGGTAGCACGGGTCGTACGGTTCTCCCGCGGTGCCGCCGTAGATCGCGGCCTCCTCCTCGGTCTTGATCCCCTCGGCTCCGCTGAACAGGCCGCCGGCGGGGATGCCCGCCGCGATGAACGGTCCGTAGTCAGACCGTCCGTCGAAGGCCGTCGGCTCGGTCTCGAGTCCCTTGCCCGCGAAGTAGTTCGTGAAGATCGACTCGATCTGCGCCGATCCGGGAGGGCCCGAGAGGCCGTCGGGGTCGTCGGATCCGTCGCCGTCGTAGACGAACCGCACGTAGTTCGGAGAACCGAGCATGTCGAAGTTGAGGTTCGCGTAGATGGTCGCCAGCTCGTCGTCGCTCAGGTTCGCGACGTAGTACTCCGACCCGAGCAGACCGTTCTCCTCGGCGCCCCAGAAGGCGAAGCGCACCTGCTGTTGCTGCTTCTTGCCCTCCTTGGCGAGCTGGATGGCGGTCTCCAGGATCGTCGCCGACCCGCTGCCGTTGTCGTTGATGCCCGGTCCCTCGAGCACGGAGTCGAGGTGTGCCCCGACCACGACGACCCTGTTCGGGTCGCCCTTGGGGGAGTCCGCCAGGACGTTCACCGTGGTGCGGGTCTCCGACAGGGTGTCGGTGCTCACGCTCACAGTGACGGGCTCGGTCTGTGCGGCCTCGTAGAGGGCCACTCCGTCGGCGTAGCTGATGCCGACCACCGGCACCGCAACCGGTCCGCCCAGCGTCACCCCTGTGAGCAGTTCGGTGCGACCCGGGTTGCCCTCGTTGAAGATCACCGCGGCGTCGTAGCCCGCGGCCACGGCGTTCGCCACCTTGACGGCGAAGTCGCACGTGCCGCGCTGGATCAGCGCCACCTGGGGGTCTGTCGCCGACGCCGGCACGAAGTCGCCCGGCGCGCAGCCCGAGGCCGAACTGGGCGTCGGGGTCGCGGGGATCACGATGCCCCCGGCCGGCACGATCACGCCGGTCACGTCGCCGCTGCCCGAGTACTCGAGCGTCGCCGATTCGATGTCGCCGGCGACGGGGGAGACCTGAGTCAGCACTGACTCGCCGAGCTCCTGGTAGAACGGGAACTCGAATTCCTGCGTCGACACCTCGTAGCCGGCTGCCGTGAGCTTCTGCATCACATAGGCCGCCGAGGCGTCGTAGCCCGGCGTTCCGGAGGCGCGCGTTCCGCCGTTGTTGTTGGCGATGCGTTGGAACACCCTCTCGTGTTGCAGGATGCCGTTGACCGTCACGGCCTTCTCGAGCTTGTTCGTATTGATGTCGTCGATCGCCAGAGCGGCGGTCGACGGAATTGCTACCGCCGCGACAACCAGGCCGGCAAGCAGCGTTGCTTTTCCTCGCACGATGTCTCCCTATTCCGGGCAGGCCCCCCGAATAGGGCACACCCTCTACCCAAGCGAGGCTTCCGCATGGCCCACCGAACGGCCATGAACGTTACGCAATCGTTACCGAAATGGCGGGGGGTTGCGGGCCGCGACTCTTCCGCACTCGGTGGCCCCGCGCGCGGACCGGCCGGGTGGGTGCCCGTTGAGAACCCTCACATTCACGGGCGGATGACCCGAGCCGAGGCATCCGCCCACCCGACCCCGGCGTGGTGGAACCCCGCCATGACGGGCGAGAAGCCCCTTCTCGTTACCCAACCGTTACCCTGCGCCGTTGTCGAGCGCCAATTGTGAACGCTAACATCTCAACCAACCAGAACGGACTGGTTTGCCGGGTGCATCCCGCGTGTGGCAGTGACCACGCGGCTCGGAACACTGAACAAGGAGGTTTAGTTCGATGAAGAAACTCATTGGAATCGCGGCGGTCGGCGCGATGCTCGTAGCTCTCACGGGATGCGCGGGAGGTGACGATGGCGGCGGCGGTGCCGGCGGCAGCGAAGACCTCATCGTCGGCTTCTCGCAGGTCGGCGCCGAGAGCGGCTGGCGCACCGCGAACACCAAGTCGATCCAGGGTGCGTTCGAAGACGCCGGTATCGAACTGAAATTCTCCGACGCCCAGGGCAAGCAGGAGAACCAGATCAAGGCCATCCGCTCGTTCATCCAGCAGCAGGTCGACGTGATCGCCTTCTCGCCCGTCGTCGAGTCGGGGTGGGACACCGTGCTGAAGGAAGCGAAAGACGCCGGCATCCCCGTCGTGCTCACCGACCGCTCGGTCGACTCCGAAGACGAGTCGCTGTACGAGTCGTTCCTCGGATCCGACTTCATCCTCGAGGGCGAGAAGGCCGGCGACTGGGTCAACACCGAGTTCGCCGACGCCGACAAGGTCAACATCGTCGAGCTGCAGGGCACGACGGGCGCCGCTCCGGCGAACGACCGGGCCGAGGGCTTCCGCAACAAGGTGACCGACCCGAAGTTCGAGATCATCGCGACCCAGACCGGCGACTTCACCCGTGCCGGCGGCAAGCAGGTCATGGAGGCCTTCCTGCAGGCGAACCCCGACATCGATCTCGTCTACGCGCACAACGACGACATGGGGCTCGGAGCGATCGAGGCCATCGAGGCCGCCGGGCTCGTTCCCGGTGAGGACATCAAGATCGTCACGGTCGACGCCGTGAAAGACGGCATGACGGCGCTCTCCGAGGGCAAGATCAACTTCATCGTGGAGTGCTCGCCGCTGCTCGGACCGCAGCTCGTCGAGATCGCGGAGAAGGTCGCCGCGGGCGAGTCGGTGGAGAAGCGGATCGTGACCGAGGAGACTACCTTCACGCAGGAGCAGGCGATCGAGGCTCTGCCCGACCGCCAGTACTAGGCACCACGATCGGTCGGGCCCGGCACACCGCCGGGCCCGGCCATCCCACGTACTCAACGAAGAGGACAGCTGAGAGAATGACGATCACCCCCAGCACCAGCCGGGCGACGGACGCCCCGGCGCCGACCGGCAGGCCCATCATCGAGATGGAGGACATCTCCATCAGCTTCCCGGGGGTGAAGGCCCTCGACTCGGTCAGCTTCCGGATGTTCCCCGGCGAGGTCCACTCGCTCATGGGCGAGAACGGGGCGGGCAAGTCGACGCTCATCAAGGCGCTCACCGGCGTCTACTCGATCGACAGCGGCACGATGTCGCTCGGCGGAGAACCGCTCGTCATCTCCGGGCCGGCGCAGGCGCAGGCCGCCGGCATCAGCACGGTCTACCAGGAGGTGAACCTGCTGCCCAACCTGTCGGTCGCCGAGAACATCATGCTCGGCCGAGAGCCCCGCCGACTCGGCGCCATCGACTGGCGCACCATGCGCGACCGCGCCGGCGAGCTGCTCGCCCGGCTGCACCTCGACATCGACCCCGGCTCCCAGCTCAGCTCGCACTCGCTCGCCGTCCAGCAGCTCGTGGCCATCGCCCGGGCGACGGACATCGACGCGAAGGTGCTGATTCTGGATGAACCGACCTCGAGCCTCGACGCCGACGAGGTATCAGAGCTCTTCCGGGTCATCCGCGGGCTCAAGGACGACGGCGTGGCCATCCTCTTCGTCTCCCATTTTCTCGACCAGGTCTACGAGATCTCCGACCGCCTCACGGTGCTGCGCAACGGGGCGCTCGTCGGGGAGTACCTCACCCGGGAGATCCTGCGTATCGAGCTGGTGCACAAGATGATCGGCAAAGAGCTCGCGACTCTCGAGAGTCTCGAGAACAAGACCCGCGCGGCCGCCGTGGAGGGCGAGACCGAGGAGGTGCCGTACCTGAAGGCGGTGGGACTCGGGCGCAAGGGCTCGGTCGAGCCGACCGACCTTGTGATCCATGAGGGCGAGGTCGTCGGCCTCGCCGGCCTGCTCGGCTCGGGCCGCACCGAGATCGCCCGCCTCATCACCGGAGCCGACCGTGCCGACAGCGGCGAGCTCTTCGTGCGCGGCACGAGGAAGCGCCTGCGCACACCCCGCGTCGCGCTGCGCGACCGCATCGCCTACTCGTCCGAAGACCGCAAGCGCGAGGGCATCGTCGAGGAGCTCAGCGTGCGCGACAACATCGTGCTCGCCCTGCAGGCCGACCGCGGCTGGTTCCGCCGCATCTCGAAGCGCCGGCAGGACGAGCTCGCGAACAGCTACATCTCGGCCCTCGGCATCCGCCCGGCGAACCCCGACGCGCTCGTGCGCAACCTGAGCGGCGGCAACCAGCAGAAGGTGCTGCTCGCCCGCTGGCTCGCCGTCGCACCGCGGCTGCTCGTGCTCGACGAGCCCACCCGCGGCATCGACGTCGGGGCGAAGGCCGAGATCCAGAAGCTGGTCTCGAGCCTCGCCGACGAGGGGATGGCGGTGGTGTTCATCTCGGCGGAGCTCGAGGAGGTTCTGCGCCTCAGCCACCGCATCGCCGTGATGCGGGACCGGCGCAAGGTCGCCGACCTTCCCAACGAAGACGTCACCGTGGGCGAGATCATGGGCCTCATCGCGAGTGGAGCAGAAGCATGAACCGCCTGACCGACCTGCCCAAGGCCCGCCTCTTCTGGCCCATCGTCACCCTCGTCGCGCTGCTGCTGCTCAACGCGGCTGTGGCCCCCGGGTTCTTCGCGATCCGGGTGCAGAACGGCCACCTCTTCGGCAGCCTGATCGACATCCTCCGCAACGGAGCGCCGACGCTGCTCGTCGCCCTCGGTATGACCCTCGTGATCGCCACCCGCGGCATCGACCTCTCCGTCGGCGCGGTCGTGGCGATCTCCGGAGCGCTGGCCTGCACGATCATCGCCGACTCGCCCGACCCCGGCAGCGTCGGCACCGTGCTCGCCGCCGTCTCCGTCGCCCTGCTCTTCTCGCTGGTGCTCGGCGCGTGGAACGGGCTGCTGGTCGCGGTGTTCGGCATCCAACCCATCATCGCCACACTCATCCTGATGACCGCCGGCCGGGGCATCGCGATGCTCATCACCGAGGGTCAGATCATCACGATCACGAGCGCGCCGTTCAAGGTGATCGGCGCCGGGCACTGGTTCGGGCTTCCGGCCTCTATCGTGATCGCGGGCGGGATGTTCGCGCTCGCCGCACTGCTGACCCGCAAGACCGCGCTCGGCCTGCTGATCGAGTCGGTCGGCATCAACCCGGTCGCCTCCCGGCTCGCCGGCGTGCGGTCGCGGGGCATCATCTGGGTGGTCTACGTCTTCAGCGCCCTGTGCGCCGGGATCGCCGGCCTGATGATCGCGTCGAACGTCACCGCGGCCGACGCCAACAGCGCCGGGCTCTACATAGAGATGGACGCCATCCTGGCCGTCGTGATCGGCGGCACCAGCCTCGCCGGCGGCCGCTACTCGCTCACCGGCACCCTCATAGGCGCCTTCATCATCCAGACCCTCACCACCACCGTGTACACCGTGGGCATCGCGCCGTCGATCACCCTCGTCTTCAAGGCGCTCGTGGTGATCGCCGTGTGTCTGCTGCAGTCGCCCGTGCTGCAGGAGAAGCTGCGTCAACGCCGTTCAACGACCAAGGCGGGAGCCCTCGCATGACCACGATCGTCTCGACCTCCGCCCGCCGCGGCCGCGACCTGCTCGGCTCTCGCTTCGCCCCCGTGCTCGTCACGCTGGTGCTGCTCGTCGTCGTCTTCATCGTCGGATCGACCCGCTACCGCGGCTTCGCCTCCGGCCAGGTGATCGCGAACCTGTTCGTCGACAACGCGTTCCTCATCGTGCTCGCCGTCGGCATGACGTTCGTGATCCTCACCGGCGGCATCGACCTGTCGGTCGGGTCGGTCGTCGCGCTGTCGACGATGATCGCCGCGACCCTCGCCCGCGACGGGTGGCCGCCTCTCGCGGTGATCCTCGTCGTGCTCGTGACCACGTCGACCCTCGGGCTGCTCGTCGGAATAGTCATCCACTATTTCCAGATCCAGCCGTTCATCGCGACGCTCGCGGCCATGTTCCTGGCCCGCGGCCTCTGCTACGTGATCAGCCTCAACTCGATCTCGATCACCGACCCGTGGTTCACCGCCATGGCGCAGACCCGCATCCCGATCCTGCCCGGCTTCACCATCTCGCCGAGTGTGATCGTCGCCGCGATCGTCGTGGTGGTCGCGTTCGTCGTGCTGCACTACACGCGCCTCGGCCGCACCGTCTACGCCATCGGCGGCGGCGAGAACTCGGCGATGCTGATGGGCCTCCGCGTGCCGCGCACCAAGGTGCTCGTCTACGTGATCAGCGGGTTCTGCTCCGGCGTCGCCGGAGTGCTCTTCACCTTCTACACGCTGTCGGGCTACAGCCTGACGGCGGTCGGCATGGAGCTCGACGCCATCGCCGCGGTCGTCATCGGCGGCACACTGCTCACCGGCGGGTACGGATTCGTGCTCGGCTCCGTTCTCGGGGTGCTCCTCCTCGGAGTCATCCAGACCATCATCAGCTTCGAGGGCAACCTCAGCTCCTGGTGGACGAAGATCGTGGTCGGCTCGCTCCTGCTCGTCTTCATCGTGCTGCAGCGGCTGCTGACGGCGAGGCGCCGGTGACGATCCGCTCCATAATGGGCAAGTGAGTACCGAAGACAAGGCCCGCGTCGCGAACATCTTCGATGTCGCGAGACTGGCCGGGGTGTCGCATCAGACGGTGTCGCGCGTGCTCAACGACCTGCCCAACGTGCGGCCGGCCACCCGCACCCGGGTCGAGGACGCGATCAAGCAGCTGCGCTACCGGCCGTCGACCGCGGCCAGGTCGCTCGTCACCCGCCGTTCCCGCACGATCGGGCTCATCACGACCGGAAACCCCGACTACGGGCCATCCAGCATCCTGCTCGGCTTCACCGAGGCGGCCCGCAACGCCCGCTACCTCGTGAGCATCTCGAGCATGCTGGAGACGGATGTCGCGTCGATGCGGGCCGCGGTGGAGCTGCTGCTCAGCCAGAACGTCGAGGCGATCGTGCTGATCGCGGCGCACCGCGGTGCGCTGGAGGCCATCCAGGGCATCGACCTCGGCGTGCCGCTCATCGCCGTCGAGTCGAGCGGACGTGTCGGCTTCCACAGCGTGTCGATCGACCAGTTCCGCGGCGCGTACGACGCGACAGAGCACCTGATCGGGCTCGGGCACCGCAGCATCCTGCACCTCGCCGGCCCCGAGGACTCGATGGATGCCACGGAGCGTGTGCGCGGCTGGCGCGCGGCCCTCTCGGAGCACGGTCTCGTCGCGCTCGAGCCGCTCGTCGGCGACTGGTCGCCCGGCAGCGGCTACCGGCTCGGCCAGCTGTACGCCGCCGACCCGGCGCGCAGCTTCACCGCCCTGTTCGTCGCCAACGACCAGATGGCGCTCGGCGCGATGCACGCGTTCAGCCAGGCCGGCATCCGCATCCCGCAGGACGTCAGCGTGATCGGCTTCGACGACATCCCCGAGGCCGAGCACCTCACGCCGCCGCTGACGACGATCCGTCAGGACTTCTCCGAGCTCGGGGCGACGGTGATGTCGACCCTGCTCGAGCTCATCCTCGACGGAACGCTCGAGGAGGCGAAGCACCCCGTGCCGCATCTCGTCGTGCGCGAGTCGACGGCGCCGGCCCCCGGCCCGACCCCGGCCACGTAGGGCTACAGTTCGGGCGTCGGGCTACAGCGCGCGCTGGAGCCCGACGCCCAAGCTGTAGCCCTACCGACGGGACCCCGGGCTACAGCGCCGCGAGCGTCGGCGTTCGCGTGACCTCGACCTCCGAGCGCAGTGCTCGGGTGTGGTCGACGGTGCGCACCGGGCCGGTGAGGGTGAACCCGACGGTGAACACCGCGCTCGCCGACGAGCGGGCGAACCTCAGCTCGAGAGCGCCCGGTTCGACGATGCGCTCGCCGTCGCGGCCGGTGAACTGGGCGAGGTCGGCGGGAACGTCGAAGCGGACCCGCGCGCTCTCGCCCGGTTCGAGCGGCACCCGCGCGTAGCCGACGAGCCGCTGCACCGGTCGCACGACAGAGGCCACCGGGTCGTGCAGGTAGACCTGCACGACCTCGACCCCCGCGCGGTCGCCGGCGTTGCGCACCGTGAGACTCGCAGCCATCGAGGCATCCGTCGCCACCTCGTCCGCGGCCTGTTCGACGTCGTCCCACTCGAACGAGGTGTAGCCGAGCCCGTGGCCGAACGGGAACGCGGCGGTCGGGTCGATGTTCGACACGTCGCTCGCCCGGGCCAACGGCGATGCGAGATAGGTGGTCGGCTGGGTGCCGGCCAGGGCGGGCACGCTCACCGGCAGCCGGCCCGACGGGGCGACCGCGCCGCTGAGGACCCGGGCGATCGCCGTCGCGCCCTCCTCGCCGGGGAAGAACGACTGCACGATCGCGGCCGCCTCGGTCACCGCTCGGCCGAGCGCGTACGGCCGGCCGGCGAGCAGGGTGACGATCACGGGGGTGCTTCCCTCGAGCAGGGCGTCGACGAGCTGCTGCTGCGCGCCCGGCAGCACGAGCGACTCGGCGTCGCAGCCCTCGCCGCTGGTGCCCCGGCCGAAGAGGCCCGCCCGGTCGCCGAGGGCGAGCACGACGACGTCGGATGCCGCGGCGAGCTCGAGCGCGGCCCGGAAGTCGGTCTCGCCGCCGTCGACGCTCGTTCCCGCTGCGTACTCGACGATGCTCGAGCCGAACTCGGCACGAACGGCGTCGAGCACGGTCGGCAGGTCGATGCCGATCTCCCACTCGGGATGCTGCGTGCCGACGTGGGACGGAAAGGAGTAGCAGCCCAGCACGGCGAAGGGGTCGTCCGCATTGGGGCCGACCACGGCGATGCGCGCCGGGCGGTCGAGCGGCAGGGTCCCGTCGTTCGACAGCAGCACGACCGACTGCTCGGCGATCCGGAGGGCGAGCTCGCGGTTCTCGGCGGGGTCGAGGTCGAAGCCCGACCGCGCGGGAGCGGGGGAGTAGCCGGGGTCGAGCATGCCGAGCTGCACCTTCTGGGCGAGCACCCGGCGCAGCGCGCGGTCGACGAGCGCCTCGTCGAGCGCGCCGGACGTGACGGCGGCCACGAGCGGCTCGCCGAAGGTCTTCACGGTGGGCAGCTCCACGTCGACGCCCGCGCCGAGCGCGAGTGCCGCGGCCTCGCCCCAGCTGCCGGCGACACCGTGCAGCAGGTGCAGGAACGCGACGCCGAAGTAGTCGGCGACGACGGTGCCGGTGAAGCCCCACGTCTCGCGCAGCAGCCCGGTCAGCAGGGCCGTGTCGGCGGCCGAGGGGATTCCGTCGACGTCGGAGTAGGAGTGCATGACCGAGCGCGCTCCGCCGTCGCGGACCGCCATCTCGAACGGCGGGATGAGCACGTCGTTGACCTCGCGGCGCCCCATCGACACGGGCGCGAGGTTGCGGCCCGCCTTCGACGCCGAGTAGCCGACGAAGTGCTTGAGCGTCGCGACCAGCCCCGCGCTCTCGAGGCCGCGCACGTAGGCGGTGCCGATCGTCGCCACGAGGTAGGGATCCTCGCCGATGGTCTCCTCGACCCGGCCCCAGCGGGCGTCGCGCACCACGTCGAGCACCGGGGCGAGGCCCTGGTGCACGCCGACGGAGCGCATGTCGGCGCCGATCCGCGCCGCCATCGTGGTGACGAGCGCGGGGTTGAAGGTGGCGCCCCAGGCGAGCGGCACCGGGTAGGCGGTGGCGCCCCACGCGGCGAAGCCGGCGAGGCACTCCTCGTGCGCGATCGCGGGGATGCCGAACCGGCTTCCGGCGACGATGCGCTCCTGTGTGCGCTGCAGCGAGGCCGCGCCCATCGCCGGTTCGACCGGCGCGCTGCCGAACGGCCGGGTGAGCTGTCCGAGCCCGCGCGGGAGCAGCGCGTCGAGGTCGATCGCGTCGTCCATGTCGTGCTGGTGCGGGGCGACCTCGCCGCCGTCGCTCGAGGCGCCGACCCACACGCCGTAGAGCTGTGCGATCTTCTCCTCGAGCGTCATCGCGGCGACGAGCGCCTCGACGCGGTCGCCGGTCGGTGCCGTGCTGTCGTTCCAGAGTCCCGTGATCATCCCTTTACCGATCCCGTGAGGCCGCCGACGATGTGTCGCTCGGCGAAGATGAAGAAGACCAGCGCCGGAACGATCGACAGCGCGGTGAACGCGAGGATCGACGCCGTGTCTTGCGCGTACTGCGACTGGAAGGTCGCGACCCCGAGCGGCACCGTGAAGTTCGCCGGGTCGTTGAACACGAGCAGGGGCAGCAGGTAGCCGTTCCAGCTCGTGATGAAGGCCAGCACCGACACCGTCACGAGCGCAGGTCTCGAGAGGGGGAGCAGGATCCGCCAGAAGAAACCGAGCCGCGTCGCGCCATCCATCACGGCCGCGTCTTCGATCTCCGTCGGAATCGCGGCCATAAACGGACGCAGGATGATGATCGTCACGGGCAGGGCGAATGCGGCCTGCGGCAGCGCCACCCCGATCCACGACTCGAGCAGGTGCAGCTGGCGCAGCAGCAGGTACACCGGCAGGATCGCCACCCCGAGCGGGAAGAGCAGTCCGACCGTGAACATGGAGTACAGCGCCTCGCGACCCCGGAACCGGTAGCGCGACAGCGCGAACGCCGCCATCGAGCCGAGTCCCACCGCGAGCACGGTCGCGGCGACCGAGATGAGCGTGCTGTTGGCGAGGAACCGCCAGAACGACTCCGAGACGAGGATCGCCGCGTAGTTGGAGAACACCCACGGCGAGGGCAGGCCGGCCGGGTCGCTGTTGATCTGCGCGTTCGAGCGGAACCCGCCGAGGATGACGAAGAACAGCGGGGCCACGGTGACGCCGACGATGAGCAGTGCGAACAGGTAGCGCACGGGCGTCATGACGCCGAAGGACGCCTTGCTCCTGGCGGGGGCCGGAGCGGGGGCGATGGTGGTGGCGGTCATCTACTCGACCCTTCCGGTGATCGCACCCTGGGTGTCGCGGCGCAGGGCGAAGCGCTGGTAGAACAGCGCGAACACGAAGCAGATCGCGAACAGGATGATGGCGACGGCACTGCCGAATCCGAACTCGTAGCGCCGGAAGCCGCGGTCGATGAGGTAGCTCGCCATGGTCGTCGAGGCGCCGGCCGGTCCGCCGAGCGTCATGATCCAGACCAGGTCGAACAGCTGCAGCGAGCCGATGATGGAGAGGAAGACCCAGATGCGGATCGTCGGGCCGAGCAGCGGCAGCACGATGAGCCGCGTGGTCTGCCAGCCCGTCGCACCGTCGATCTGCGCGGCCTCGCGCAGCTCCTCCGGTACGCCCTGCAGGCCGGCGAGGAACAGGATGATTCCGAAGCCGATGTACTTCCACGTGATCACGGCGAAGAGCGTGAGCATCACGATGTTCTGGTCGGCGAGCCAGAGCTGCACCAGCCCGCCGAGTCCCGCGCCCTCGAGCAGGCCGTCGACCACGCCGTTCGGCTGCAGCAGCGAGAGCCAGATGACGGCGGTGACCGCCTCGGAGAGCACGTAGGGGGCGAAGACCAGCAGGCGCAGCGCGGTGCGGCCCTTGATCTTGCCGTTGAGCAGCAGGGCGAGCGCGATGCTGAGCGGCAGCTGCACCACGAGCGAGGCGATCACGATGAACAGGTTGTGGCTGATGGCGCCCTGGAAGAGCGGGTCGCCGAGCGCCTTCGTGTAGTTGTCGAGGCCGACGAAGTCGACGAGGGGACCGAAGCCGTTCCAGTCGAAGAGGCTGTAGTAGGCGGCCGCGACGAGCGGCAGGAAGACGAAGGTCACGAAGAGGAGGGTGGCGGGGCCGAGCAGCAGGGCCAGTTCTAGCCTCTTGCGCAGGTGGGAGCGGCGGCGGGGGGCGCCTTGCGGTGAAGGCGAGCCCGCCGCCGTCGTGACGTCTCGAGTCACGACGGCGGTGATGGTGCTCATCTCTACTCGGCCGCCTTGACTGCCTCGGCGACCGACTCTGCCGTGCCTTTGCCGGCGAACAGGTTGGCCACGGCGTCGTTCAGGGCCGAGCCCGCGGCGGTGGGGAGCGCCACGTCGAAGTACGTGGCGATGTAGGCGGCCTCGGTGTTGAAGTCGTACACCGACTTCATCACCGGGTCGGTGATGGTCGCGGCGGCGGCCTCCTTGACCGGGATCGCCACGACCTGGCTCTCGACGAGCTCGCTCTGGATGTCGTCGTTGGACAGGAACTCCAGGAAGTCGGCGCACTCCTCGGCGTGCTTCTGCGTGCAGGCGAAACCGTCGCCGCCGCCGAGCGTCGCGCTCGGGTCGCCCTCGCCGCCGTCGACCTCGGGGAACGGGAACCAGCCGACGAGCGGGTCGAGGTCGGTGTCGGTGAGACCCTGCATGACCGACTTGTGCCAGGTGCCCTGCAGCTCCATGGCGGCTCCGCCGTTGGCGACGAGGCCGGCCGAGCTGCCGGCGCCCTGCTGGGCGGGCGTGCCGTTGAAGCCCTCCTGGAACGGCTCGGTCGCGATGAAGTCGATCACGTCCTGGCCTGCCTTGGTGAAGCACTCGTCGGAGAGGTCACCCTCTGCGAGGCCCTTCTTCAGCACGTCCTCGCCACACTCGCGCACCGCGAAGGAGTTGTAGTAGAACGCGTCGGGCCAGCGGTCTTTTCCGCCCACGGCGATGGGCGCGATACCGGCCGCCTTGAGCTTGTCGACCGTGTCGTTCAGTTCGTCGAGCGTCGTCGGGGTGCTCGTGATGCCCGCCTGGGCGAACAGGTCGGTGCGGTACCAGAAGCCGACGACCTGCGAGGCGTACGGCACGCCGTGCTGCACGCCGTCGACCGCCCAGTTGTCGGCTGCCTTCCCGAGGTCGCCGATCCAGTCGCTCGTGTACTCGGTGATGTCGGCGATCTGACCCGACTGCGCCTGCGTGGCGAGCTGTCCGCCGCCCCGGCTGAAGTAGATGTCGGGCGGGCTGTCCGATGACAGCGCCAGCGGGATCTTCGTGTCGATGTCCTCGTTCTGGATCGGTACGACGTCGATCGTGATGTCGGGGTTGGCCTTCTCGTACTCGTCGACCGCGTCCTGCCAGATCGACTGGATCGGCTCGGTGGTTCCGTTGTGCCAGAAGGTGAGCGTCGTGGTGCCGTCGGCGGAGTCGCCGTCGCCCCCGCTGCAGCCCGACAGGGCGCCGAGCGACATCAGCGCGACCGCCCCCGCCGCCACGTATTTTCTTGTGCTGCGTGTGTTCATCGTTGAACGCCTCTCGAAAGTTTCGACAACTACGTCGAAAATGATTAGGATGGCTGGAGTCTAAGCAGAAGCATGTATCGCGCACAAGTTGTTTGAGGCAACAAATTCGAGAACCGAGGGGCCATGAGCGAATCCACGACGTCGATCGGGCGAGTGAAACTTAACGAACTTGCCGATGAGGCCGGGGTTTCCCTGTCGACGGTCTCGAAGGTGCTCAATGGGCGGTCGGATGTCGCTGCGGCCACCCGCACGCGCGTCGAAGGCATACTCGACGCCCACGGGTATCAGCGGCGCATGGGCCTGCCGAACCGCAACACGCTCATCGAGCTCGTCTTCCCCGACCTCGACACGGTGTGGGCGATGGAGCTCATCCGGGGCGTCGAGAACGTCGCGAAGGAGCACGGCCTCAGTGTCGTGATCTCCGAGACCGGCACTCGCCACGCCCCAGCGCCCGACTGGATCACCGGCGTGCTGCGCCGGCGGCCCGTCGGCGTGGTGCTCGTGTTCTCCGACCTCGCAGACGGCTACAAGGCGCAGCTGCGCTCGCGCGCCATCCCGTTCGTGATCGTCGACCCGGCGGGCGATCCGTCGCCCGACGTGCCCTCTGTCGGCTCGGCGAACTGGTCGGGCGGCCTCATGGCCACGCGCCACCTCATCGAGCTGGGACACTCGCGCATCGCCGCGATCACCGGACCGGACGACATGATGTGCTCGCACGCGCGGCTCGACGGCTTCCGCTCTGCGATGAACACCGCCGGGCTCACCGTCGACGAGTCGCTCGTCGCCTTCGGAGACTTCCACGTCGACGGCGGGCGCGAGAACGCGCGCCGTATGCTCGCCGGGGAGAACCGGCCGACCGCGATCTTCGCCGGCAGCGACCTGCAGGCGCTCGGGGTTTTCGACGCCGCGCGGTCGCTCGGCATCCGCGTGCCGGAGGACCTGTCGGTCGTGGGCTACGACGACCTGCAGCTGGCCCAGTGGTCGAGCCCCGCGCTCACGACGGTGCACCAGCCGCTCACGCGCATGGCGGAGGAGGCGGCGCGGCTCGTCGTGCGCATGAGCGAGGAGCAGCTCGAGTCGATCCCGCGCGTCGACCTCGCGACCCGGCTCGTGGTGCGCGACAGCACCGCGGCGCCGGGCGGCCGGTAGCTGCGCTGCTGGCCGGGCGCGGTTGGGCTACACCCTGGGCGGAGGGCTACAGCGCGCGCTGGCGCCCTTCGCCCGAACTGCAGCCGAAGCATCCGCTCCGGCTTCTGCGCGGTCCCGGGACGACTGCGGCACGGCGCGCGTGCGCGGTCGTCCCATGATTGCGCAGGCGCAGGCGCAGGCGCAGACGCAACCGGGTGCGCAGACGGGGCCGCGCCGGGCTCAGGCCCGGCGGGCCGCGTACTGCTCGCCGATGACGCCCGCTCGCGCGGGTGCGAAGCTCGCCGCGATCTCGGTCGACCACGCGGGCAGCTCGCCGGTGAGGGCCCAGCCGGCCTGGCGCGCGGCGCCGCTCGCCACGTACTCGCCCGGAAGCGGAACCTCGACCGGCACGTCGAAGACCTGCGCGGCGATCTGCTGCACAGCGGGATTCTGCGCCGCTCCGCCGATGAGCAGGATGCGTGTCGCCGCCACCCCCTCCCCGGCGACGGCCGCGAGACCGTCGGCGAGCGCGCTGAGCATGCCCTCGACGGCGGCGCGCGCGAGACCCGCGCGGGTCGTGTTGGCCAGGGTCATGCCGAAAAGGGTGGCCGTGGCATCCGGAAGATTCGGCGTGCGCTCGCCCTCGAAATAGGGCTGCAGCACGAGGCCGCCCGCGCCGGCCGGCGCCTCGAGCGCGAGGGTGCCGAGCTCGTCGTGGCCGACGCCGAGCAGGCCGGCGACGGCATCGAGGATGCGGGCCGCGTTGAGTGTCGCGACGAGCGGCAGGAAGTTGCCTGTCGCGTCCGCGAATCCGGCGACGGTGCCCGTCGCGTCGGCGGTGGGCGCCTCCGTCACGGCGAAGACCGTGCCGCTCGTGCCGATCGAGACGACGACGTCTCCGGTGGCGGCCCCCAGCCCGAGCGCGGCGCCCGCGTTGTCGCCGGTGCCCGTCCCGACGACGATGCCGCCGCCGTTCGGAAACTCAGGAGTAGCGCCCACGGTGCCGGCACGGCCCCCCGGCGGAATCACGGTCGGCAGCACGACGGTGTGGCCTACTCCTGAATTTCCGAGGGCGGCGTCGAGCAGCTCGCGGTCGTACTCGCCCGTCGACGGGTTCCAGTAAGAGGTGCCGCTCGCGTCGGAGCGGTCGGTCGTGAGCTCGCCGAGCACCGGGCCGAGCGGACTCTCGCCCTCGGGACCGTAGCCGCGCAGCCGCCAGGTGAGCCAGTCGTGGGGGAGCGCGACCGCCGCGATGCGCGCGGCGTTCCGCGGCTCGTGCGTCTGCAGCCAGCGCAGCTTGGTGAGCGTGAACGATGCGACGGGCACCGAGCCGGTTCGCTCGGCGAGACGCTCGGCGCCGAACTCGCGGATGAGTTCTGCCGCGGCATCCGCCGACCGGGTGTCGTTCCAGAGCAGGGCGGGGCGGATGACGCGTCCCGAGTCGTCGAGCACGACACAGCCGTGCTGCTGCGCGGAGATCGAGATCGCCGAGACGCCGTCGAGGCCGCCCGCGTCGCCGATCGCCTTGATGAGGGCCGACCACCAGAAGGCCGGGTCGACCTCGGTGCCCTCGGGGTGGGCGGCGCGGCCCGAGCGCACGATCGCGCCCGTCTCGAGGTCGCGCACGACCACCTTGCAGCTCTGGGTCGATGAGTCGACTCCGGCGACGAGTGTCATGCGGGGGCCTTTCGGGTTCGGCGATTGCGTCGGGCTGCAGTTCGGGCGTCGGGCCGCAGCGCGCGCTGCAGCCCGACGCCCGAACTGGCGCCCGACCGGGGTGGGGAGGGGTTAGCGCGCGCCGACGAGGTGCTCGACGGCGAGCTGCTGCAGGCGCACGAAGCCGAAGCCCTTGCCGTTGAAGTAGGCGTCTGCGTCGAACTCCTCGTAGGCCGAGCGGTCGGCGAGCAGGTCGTCGTAGCTCTCGCCGGCACCGAGCGTCGGCTCGTTAATCTGCTCGACGCGCGAGGCGAGCAGCGCCTCCTGCACCTCGGGGTCGGCGCGGAAGGCCGCGGCGCGCTCCTTGAGCAGCAGGTACATGCGCATGTTGGCCTTGGCCGACTCCCAGACTCCGGTCTCGTCCTCGGTGCGCGAGGGCTTGTAGTCGAAGTGGCGGGGGCCGTCGTACGAGGGTCCGCCGTTCGGGCCGCCGTTCTCGAGCAGGTCGACGAGCGAGAAGGCGTTCTGCAGGTCGCCGTGGCCGAAGACCAGGTCCTGGTCGTACTTGATGCCGCGCTGGCCGTTGAGGTCGATGTGGAACAGCTTGCCCTGGTACAGCGCCTGCGCGATGCCGGCGGTGAAGTTGAGCCCGGCCATCTGCTCGTGGCCGACCTCGGGGTTGACGCCGACGAGCTCGGGGCGTTCGAGGGTCTCGATGAAGGCGAGGGCGTGGCCGAGGGTGGGCAGCAGGATGTCGCCGCGCGGCTCGTTGGGCTTGGGCTCGATCGCGAACTTGATGTCGTATCCCTTGTCGGTGACGTAGTCGCCGAGCAGGTTGACGGCCTCGCGGTAGCGCTCGAGCGCGCCGCGGATGTCCTTCGCCGCGTCGTACTCTGCGCCCTCGCGGCCGCCCCACATCACGAAGGTCTTCGCGCCGAGCTCGGCAGCGAGGTCGACGTTGCGCAGCACCTTGCGCAGCGCGAAACGGCGCACGTCGCGGTCGTTCGACGTGAAGCCGCCGTCCTTGAAGACCGGGGCGCTGAACAGGTTGGTGGTGACCATCGGCACGATGATGCCGGTGTCGGAGAGTGCCTGCTTGAGGCGGTCGATCTGCGTCTGGCGCTCGGTGTCGGTCGAGCCGAAGGCGAACAGGTCGTCGTCGTGGAAAGTCAGGCCGTATGCGCCGATCTCGGCGAGCTTCTCCACGCCGTGCACGACGTCGAGGGGAGCACGGGTGGGTCCGCCGAAGGGGTCGGCGCCGTTGTATCCGATGGTCCAGAGACCGAATGAGAACTTGTCGTCGCGGGTGGGGAGGGTGCTCATGGAAGTGTCCTTCAGCGTCGTCGGTGATTTGTTGACTGGCACAACATATCAGCCACAAGTCGTCGATACAACCGCTAACCTGCAGCAGGGTTATGGTTTCAGCACGATGGAATGGTGGGGACAGTGAGTCTGGTCGAATCGCAGCAGACGGGGCGCGGAAACAGCGCCGACCATGTGCGCCGGCACAACCTCGCCGTCGTGCTGGGTCTCGTGCACCGGTCGCAGGGCGTCTCCCGCTCGCTGCTCACACGGCAGACCGGCCTCAACCGGTCGACGGTCGCCGCCCTCGTCGGCGAGCTCGTGGAACGCCGGCTCGTCGTTGAGGTCGACGCCGACGTGCAGGGCCAGGTCGGCCGCCCGAGCCCCATCGTGAAGCCCGCGCCTCTCGCCGTCGCGCTCGCCGTCAACCCGGAGATCGACGCCATCACCATCGCCGTCGTCGGGCTCGGCGGCCAGGTGATCAAGCGCGTCCGTCACGCCACAGACCACGAGCCGGAGGCGCGCGAGGCAGTGCAGATCTGCGCCACGGTCATCGACGGGCTCCGCGACGAGCTCGACGCGAACTACCGCGTCGTCGGCATCGGTGTCGCCGTGCCCGGTCTCGTGCGCGAGCTCGACGGCGTCGTCCGGCTCGCGCCGCACCTCGGCTGGGTCGACGAGCCGCTCGCCGGCATGCTGTCGGAGGCCACGGGCTATCCGGTCGTAGCGGGCAACGACGCCCGCCTCGGCACGCTCGCCGAGAGCACCTTCGGGGCGGGGCGCGACCTCACCGACTTCATCTACCTCAACGGCGGCGCGAGCGGAATCGGCGGGGGAGTCATCGCCGGGGGCCAGCCGCTCACGGGCGCCGCCGGCTATGCGGGCGAGCTCGGCCACACCCTGGTCAACTCCCGCGGAATCGTCTGCCACTGCGGCGGTGTCGGATGTCTCGAGACCGAAGTCAGACGTGCGCCGCTGCTCGCCCTCGTCGGGCTCGCCGACGCCGACAGCGACGAGCTCGAGAACGCGCTGCTCGCCTCGGAGTCGGCCGAGGTGCTCGCCGAGGTGCACCGCCAGCTCGACTTCCTCGCGGTCGCCCTGCGCAATGCGATCAACACGCTCAACCCGCAGAAGATCCTGCTCGGCGGGTTTCTCGGCTCGCTCTACGCCGTCGCGCCCGGGCATCTCGACGCGCTCGTCGCGCACCAGCCGCTGCGGGCGTCGCGCGAGGGGGTCACGATCGGGCGGGCCGCCCTCGGCTTGAACCTGTTGATGATCGGCGCCGCCGAGCTCGCATTCTCGGCCGTGCTCGCCGACCCCGCCGCGTTCTAGCGGGCGGCCGCGCGCCGCCTGCGCGCCGCGCCTGCGCGCCGCGCCTGCCGCGCCGCGCCTGCCGCGCCTGCGCGCCGCCCCGGCCGCGCCTGCGCGCCGTCCAGCCGCGTCCATGGTCCGCCCACGAGAGTGCACTTGTGTGCCAAAACCGGCGCCAAAAAGGGGTCACAAGTGCACTTCCGGGGGCGCCCGTGACAGGCCCGAGCGTCGACAGGCGACGGGTGGCCACTTGTGACGGCCAGTTGCTCCGGTAACTGTGCCGAAATGGCCAGTCAGACACGCGCACTCGCATGCGGCTGTAGCGCACGGCGCCGCAACCGCGCGCCCGGCCCGAACCGCGCGCCCGGCCCGAACCGCGCGCACGGCCCCGCAACCGCGCGGCCGGCCGGGAAGCCGAACCGCTCGCCCGGCCGGAACGCCGTACCGCGCCGCCCGGCCGCCACCTTCGTGCCATCCGGAATATGAGTGTTTTACCGCTCAACCATTTTCTTCGAATCGCTAGCTTTACCGGTAAAGCTCTGTGTATGTTGTCCACTACAACATTTGGCATCGGAGTGGCTGCCAGCCTGCACTGGGCGGCGCTCCTTCTACAAGGAGGTATGAGATGCGCAAGAAATACTTTGCGACAGGGGCCATTCTCGCGACCGCGGCCATGCTGCTCGCGGGCTGCGCCGGCGGCGCGACCGAGGACGCACCCGTCAGCGTCGACCCGGACGGAGCGGGCAAGACGCTCACCCTCTGGCACTACGAGAGCGACACGAGCGCGATGGGCATCGCCTGGAACGCCGCCATCGAGAAGTTCGAGGAGGAGACCGGCGCGAAGGTCGAGTTCGAGGCGAAGAGCTTCGAGCAGATCCGCTCCACCGCGAGCCAGGTGCTCAACTCCGACGCCAGCCCCGACATCCTCGAGTACAACAAGGGCAACGCGACCGCCGGCCTGCTCGCGAGCCAAGGACTGCTCACCGACCTCGACCCCGCCGTCGAGGCCTACGGCTGGGACGACAAGCTCGCCGAGTCGCTGCAGACCACCGCCCGTTACGACGAAGACGGCGTGATGGGCAACGGCGCGTACTACGGCATCCCGAACTACGGCGAGTTCGTCGAGGTGTACTACAACAAAGACGCCTTCGCCGAGTACGGCATCGCCGTTCCGACCACGTTCGACGAGTTCGAGGCCGCGCTCGCGACGTTCAAGGAGAACGGCGTCACCCCGCTCGCCGAGTCGGCGGCCGAGTACCCGCTCGGACAGCTGTTCTACCAGCTCGCGCTGAGCGACGCCACGCGCGAGTGGGTGAACGACTACCAGCTGTACACCGGCACCGTCGACTTCCAGGACGAGAACTTCACCTTCGCGGCCGAGACCATCAAGGACTGGGTCGACAAGGGCTACATCTCCAAGGACTCGACAGGGCTCAAGGCCGAAGACGCCGGCACGAGCTTCATCAACGGCACCAACCCGATCTTCTACTCGGGTAGCTGGTGGTACGGACGCATGGTGACGGATGTCACGACCTTCGACTGGGGAACGTTCCTGTTCCCCGAGGCGAAGATGTCCCCCGGCTCCAGCGGAAACCTGTGGGTGGTCCCGGAGAACTCGAAGCAGAAGGACCTCGCCTACAAGTTCATCGACATCACGATGAGCCCCGAGATCCAGGCGCTCATCGGCAACAACGGCGGCATCCCCGTGGCGGCCGACGCGGCCGACATCACCGACCCGAAGAGCCAGGAGCTGATCGCCAACTTCAACACCCTCACCGAGCAAGACGGCCTCGCCTTCTACCCGGACTGGCCCACCCCGACCTTCTACGACCAGCTGAACGCCGGCCTGCAGGAGCTCGTGAACGGCACCAAGTCGCCCGAGGACGTTCTCACCCAGCTGGGTGAGGACTACCAGTCCGGCGTCGACGACATCAAGTAGCCCCTCTCCGGCCGGGGGGGGGGGGGGGGGGGGCCCCCCGCCCCCCCCCCCCCCCCGCCCCGCCCCCCCCCCCCCCCCCCCCCCCCCCCCCCCCGCACGACCACCCCACGCCGGCACCACACAGAGCCCGGA
>NZ_JBEPSJ010000002.1:0-769427 GCF_040548875.1 Conyzicola nivalis | reverse complement strand
GCCCGGTCACATTCCGAACCCGGAAGCTAAGACTCTCTGCGCCGATGGTACTGCAAGGGGGACCTTGTGGGAGAGTAGGACACCGCCGGACATAATTTGAAGAATAGCCAGCCCCTCGGGGCTGGCTATTCTGCTTTAACGTGGATTTCGCGACCAGTTTGCGGGCCATTACGTGAGCCCCGTTCGAAGCCTGTAGATGGTGTAACGCCCACGGCGAACACAGGCATCAATAGGCCGAAACGGTGGTTAGTCTCTCTATATCGGCACCAATTCCTGCCTGGTGCTTAGGGAGTAAACATGTTTGAAAGATTTACCGACCGAGCACGTCGCGTTGTCGTCCTGGCCCAAGAAGAGGCCAAGATGCTCAACCACAACTACATCGGCACGGAGCACATCCTGCTCGGACTCATCCACGAGGGTGAGGGCGTGGCAGCCAAGGCTCTGGAGTCGCTCAACATCTCGCTCGACGCGGTGCGCGAGCAGGTCCAAGACATTATCGGCCAGGGGCAGCAACAGCCCACCGGCCACATCCCCTTCACGCCTCGCGCGAAGAAGGTACTCGAGCTGAGCCTGCGCGAAGCGCTGCAGCTCGGCCACAACTACATCGGTACGGAGCACATCCTGCTCGGTCTCATCCGCGAGGGTGAGGGCGTAGCTGCGCAGGTGCTCGTGAAGCTGGGTGCCGATCTGAACCGTGTTCGCCAGCAGGTGATCCAGCTTCTCTCTGGCTATCAGGGCAAGGAGGCCGTCGCGGTGGGCGCCAACGACGCGGCACCCGACAAGGGTTCGCAGGTACTCGATCAGTTCGGTCGCAACCTCACGCAGGCTGCGCGCGACGGAAAGCTCGACCCGGTCATCGGGCGCGAGAAGGAGATGGAGCGCGTTATGCAGATCCTCTCCCGTCGCTCCAAGAACAACCCCGTGCTGATCGGCGAGCCCGGCGTCGGCAAGACCGCCGTCGTCGAGGGTCTCGCCCAGGCGATCGTCAAGGGCGATGTCCCCGAGACGCTGAAGGACAAGCAGCTCTACTCGCTCGACCTCGGCTCGCTCATCGCCGGCAGCCGCTACCGCGGTGACTTCGAAGAGCGCCTCAAGAAGGTGACGAAGGAGGTCCGCACCCGCGGCGACATCATCGTCTTCATCGACGAGATTCACACGCTGGTGGGAGCCGGCGCCGCGGAGGGTGCCATCGACGCCGCATCCATTCTGAAGCCGCTTCTCGCGCGCGGAGAGCTGCAGACGATCGGTGCGACCACGCTCGACGAGTACCGCAAGCACTTCGAGAAGGACGCCGCTCTCGAGCGTCGCTTCCAGCCTGTGCAGGTGCACGAGCCGTCTCTGCCTCACACCATCAACATCCTCAAGGGGCTGCGCGACAAGTACGAGGCGTTCCACAAGGTCTCGATCACCGACGGCGCGATCGTCGCGGCGGCGAACCTCGCCGACCGCTACGTGAGCGACCGCTTCCTGCCCGACAAGGCGATCGACCTGCTCGACGAGGCCGGAGCGCGCCTGCGTCTCTCGATCCTCTCCGCTCCGCCCGAGCTGCGCGAGTTCGACGACAAGATCTCCGTCGTCCGCGGCCAGAAGGAAGGCGCGATCGAGGATCAGGACTTCGAGAAGGCCGCCTCTCTCCGCGATGAGGAGAAGAAGCTGCTCGGTGAGCGTCTGCGTCTCGAGAAGCAGTGGAAGAGCGGCGACGTCGGAGCCAGCGGAACCGTCGATGAAGGACTCATCGCCGAGGTTCTCGCCCAGGCAACCGGCATCCCGGTCTTCAAGCTGACCGAGGAGGAGTCGAGCCGACTCATCTTCATGGAGAAGGCGCTGCACATGCGCGTCATCGGCCAGGAAGAGGCCATCTCGGTCCTGTCGAAGACCATCCGTCGCACCCGCGCCGGACTCAAGGACCCGAAGCGTCCGAGCGGTTCGTTCATCTTCGCCGGCCCCACCGGTGTCGGAAAGACCGAGCTCGCCAAGGCACTCGCCGAGTTCCTGTTCGACGACGAGAACGCGCTGATCTCCCTCGACATGAGCGAGTACGGCGAGAAGCACACGGTCTCGCGACTGTTCGGTGCCCCTCCCGGGTTCGTCGGCTTCGAAGAGGGCGGCCAGCTCACCGAGAAGGTGCGCCGCAAGCCGTTCTCCGTGGTGCTGTTCGACGAGATCGAGAAGGCCCACCCCGACATCTTCAACTCGCTCCTCCAGATTCTGGAAGAGGGGCGCCTGACGGATGGCCAGGGTCGAGTCGTCGACTTCAAGAACACCGTGATCATCATGACCACGAACCTCGGAACGAAGGACATCACGGGAACCCCCATCGGGTTCACGTCGTCCACCGACACCGCGACCGGCTACGACCGCATGCGCGGCAAGGTCGTCGAGGAGCTGAAGAAGCACTTCAAGCCCGAGTTCCTGAACCGCGTCGACGAGACGATCGTGTTCCCGCAGCTCAGCCCCGGAGAGCTGCTGCAGATCGTCGACCTCTTCCTCAAGCGACTCAGCGAGCGTCTGCTCGACCGCGACCTCTCGGTCGAGCTGACCGTTCCCGCCAAGGAGCGTCTCATCAAGGTCGGGTTCGATCCTTCGCTCGGAGCACGGCCGCTGCGCCGCGCTGTGCAGCACGAGATCGAAGACGCCCTGAGCGAGAAGATCCTGCACGGCGAGCTCGGTGCCGGCGACCACGTGCACGTCGACTTCATCGACAACGTGTTCGTGTTCACGACCAGCCGCCAGGCCGGTCTCAACGAGGCGGAGCCGATCGCCGTCGAGGCGTAACCCGAATCCGAATGGGCCTGTCGAGTTTCGACAGGCCCATTCGGCGTTTAAGGCGTCTTAGACTCGACACCGTGACATTCTCCGTGCGCCCCGCCCGAACATCCGATGTCCCCTACATCCAGGCGCTCGTCGAGCCCCTGGTGCAGCAGCGCATCCTGCTGGGCAAAGACCGCGTCGTCTTCTACGAGGCCGTGCAGGAGTTCCGCATCGCCGAAGACGAGCACGGCACCCCGATCGGCTGCGGCGCGCTGCACGTCATGTGGGACGACCTCGCCGAAGTGCGCACCCTGGCGGTGGATGCCGCATGGCTGGGCAAGGGCGTCGGACGCGCGATCCTCGATCGGCTCGAGACCGACGCGCTCGCGCTCGGCGTTCACCGGTTGTTCTGCCTCACCTTCGAGGTGTCGTTCTTCGAGCGCAACGGCTTCCTGCCCACGGGCGAGGGCGTCGTCGATCCCGCGGTGTTCGCCGAGCTCGCGCTGTCGTCTGACGAGGGTGTCGCGGAGTTCCTCGACCTGTCTCGCGTGAAGCCGAACACCCTCGGCAACACGCGCATGCTGAAGATTCTGGCGTAGCGCGCGTACACGCCGGTGCGGTGACCCGATCTGCGGGCGAGTCGGGCTTACCCTGAGACCATGTCGACGTTCCGGAACCCCGTTGGCCCCCAGCCGAGCAGCACCTACTGGCGCCGCAGACTGATGGTGATCCTCGGGCTGGTCGCGGTCATCGTGGTGATCGTGCTCATCGCGGTGCGGCCGGGGAGCACGCCCGCCGCGACGACCGGCGACGACAAGAAGACCAACACCGCGGCGCCCGCCGACAGCGGGAAGGCCGCAGACCCCGAGACGCCGTGCGCCCCAGGAGTCGTGACGGTGGAGGCCATCACCGATGCCGGCGACTACATCGCAGGGCAGCAGCCCCTTCTCTCGCTCTCCGTGACCAACACCGGAACCGCCGCCTGCACCTTCGCCGTCGGCGCCGACGTGCAGAAGTACACGATCACGAGCGGCACCGAGCAGATCTGGACCTCCACCGACTGCCAGGCCGCCGCCACACCGGAGTCGCGCGTGCTCGAGCCCGGCGTAGCCCTCGCGACCACGCCGTTCACCTGGGACCGCACCCGCTCCGACCCCGCCGCCTGCGAGTCCACCGAGCGCGCCCCCGTCACCGGTGGCGGCGCGAGCTACCACCTCGCCGTGGCCATCAACGGCGTCGAGAGCGCCGACACCAAGCAATTTCTGCTGAACTAGGGTCATGGCAAAAAAGACCACACCCCGAAACGAAGACTTCCGTTCCGAGCCGCTCGAACACGCCCTGAAGGCCCAGGATGCCGCGGCTGTGGCGTTCGCGCTGCGCAACGACAAGGTGATCGTGCCGCTCCTTCCCGTGGAGGGGCCGGCCCAGGTACGCGTCTTCCGACGCGACGACGCCGACAAGTACATGCTGCTGCTCTTCTCGTCGGCGGCCACCTACGTGAAGATGCTGCCGAACGAGACCGACCACCGGGTGCTCGCCTACGACCGGGCGCTGCTGCGTGAGTTCCTCGAGACCAATATCGGAGTTCTCGAGGCCGTCTGGTTCGACGTCGCGGGCCCGCACGCCATGCAGGCCGACCCCGCCGACGTGCTGGATGCGCTCACGCTGTCGAGCGAGGACTAGTCCCCGACGGCAGTCAAGGGCGCGCGCGACGACGACCGCCCGACCTAGTGTGGGCAGACAATGAGCACCATATCCGTCGTCATCCCCGTGTTCAACGACGCCCGGCTTCTCGCCCGCTGCCTGGACGCCCTCGGGGCCGGCAGCCGCCTGCCCGATGAGATCGTCGTCGTCGACAACGGCTCGAGCGACGACTCCGCGGCGGTCGCGCGGGCCCGGGGTGCGCGCGTCGTCGTCGAACCCCGTCGGGGCATCGCCCCCGCATCGGCCGCCGGTTTCGACGCGGCGCGCGGCGAGCTGCTGGCCCGCATCGACGCGGACTGCGTGCCCGCCCGCGACTGGCTGCTGCGCGCCGAGCAGCGGTTCGACGCGCACCCGGGGCTCGACGCGCTCACGGGCTCGGCCGACTTCATCGACGGCAGCCGGTTCACCGCGTGGGTCGGGCGTGTCGCCTACCTCGGCTGGTACTTCTGGGCGATGGGTCTGATGCTGGGGCATCCGCCGTTCTTCGGATCCAACCTGGTGCTGCGATCCGCCGCATGGCAACGGCTGCGCAACGGATTCCACCGTGAGAGCGCCACGGTGCACGACGACCTCGATCTCAGCTTCCAGGTGCAGCCCGGCATGGTGGTCGACTACGACGACGCGCGGCTCATGGAGATCTCTGCGCGGCCGTTCGACTCGCTCGACTCGTTCGCCGTGCGCGCCTGGCGCGGCGTGGCGACTATCGCCCTCAATTGGCCGGGTTGGATGCGCCGCCGGTACCTGGTGGCTCGCGCCGCGGGCGGGCGGAGGGCCACGGCGGCCGACAGCGTGAGCCTGCGCTGATCACCGCCGCAATCTCTTCTTGCCCGCGGCGAGCACCGTTTACTAACGTGGTGTGACGACGTGAGGAGCAGGCGATGCGCAATCCGCATTTCACCATGAACAACCCGGAACGCCCGGCCGTGGACGTCGCGGAGACGGCCGCCGGCCACCCCCACACCCTGGGCGTCGAGTACACCGACGACGAGGTTCTCATCGACGGCGAGGACGCGGCCGCATACGCCGAATTCGGCGAGGACCCCGACGTCGAGACGCACCTCGACGAGGGACACCACGACCTCTGAGCCGCGGAAGCGCACGGCCCGGCGGCAGAGCGTCCCGCGGGGATAGAGTGGAACGCCCCTGCCTCCCGCGTGACCTTCCCCGGGCGACGGTGGCCCCGAAAGGCACAGCGTGACCACACCACCATCCGACCCCCCAGAAAACACGTCGGATGACGCCGGCTCGCTCTCGCCCCGCGATCGACGCCGTCTCACCCGGGTGCGCAGCGACCGTACGGTCGTCGCCGTGCTCGCCAGTACCGGGCTCATCGCCGCGTTCATGCAGACGCTCGTGACCCCGATCATCGCCGAGCTGCCCGTGCTGTTGAACAGTGTGCCCTCTGACACGTCGTGGGTCCTCACCTCCACCCTGCTCGCCGCCGCCATCGCGACACCCATCGCGGGCCGGCTCGGCGACATGTACGGCAAGCGCCGCATCGTGCTCGCGCTGCTCGTGATCATGACGATCGGGTCTGTCGTGGCCGCGCTGTCGGACTCCGTCATCCCGATGATCGTCGGGCGCTCGCTGCAGGGCATCGGCCTGGGCGTGATCTCCCTCGGCATCAGCATCCTGCGCGACGTCATCCACCCGAAGAACCTCGGCGGGGCGGTCGCGCTCGTGAGCGCCACCCTAGGAATCGGCGGCGCGGTCGGACTGCCGGTCGCGGCTCTCATCGCCGAGAACTTCTCGTGGCACTACCTGTTCTGGCTCGCGACGGCGCTCAGCCTCGTCGCACTGGCGCTCGTGGCCTGGATCGTGCCCGTCAGCACACTGCGCACCGCCGGCCGGTTCGACTTCGTCGGAGCGGTGGGGCTCGGCGTCGGGTTGATCGGCATCCTACTCGGCGTCTCGAAGGGGTCGGAGTGGGGCTGGACCAGCCCGACGATCCTCGGCCTGCTCCTCGGCGGAACCGTCGTGCTCGTGGCGTGGGGCTTCTACGAGCTGCGCACACCGCACGCGCTGATCGACCTGCGGGTCGCCGCCCGGCGCCCCGTGCTGCTGACGAACCTCACCTCCATCTCGGTCGGATTCGCCTTCTTCATCACGTCGGCGGCGCTGCCAGTGCTCCTGCAGGCGCCTACGACCACGGGTGTGGCCTTCGGGCTGCCGTTGATCGTCGCCAGCCTGTGCCTCATGCCGCTCGGCCTGGTGATGTTCTTCACATCCCCGCTCGCCGCCAAGCTATCGAACGCACGCGGGCCGCGCACCAGCCTGATCCTCGGCGGCTCGATCATCGCCTTGACCTTCGCGGCGGGCATCCTGCTCACCGGCGAGGTCTGGCACGTGGTGCTGATCTCGGTGTTCGTGGGCCTCGGCGTGGGGTATGCCTATGCCGCCATGCCGACGCTCATCATGAACGCCGTGCCGCCCAGCGAGACCGCGGCCGCGAACGGGCTCAACTCGGTGATGCGCACACTCGGCTCCACCGTGGCGGCGACCATCGTCGGCGTGATCCTGTCGACCCAGGTCGTCGTGGCCGACGGCGTCTCGATCCCGACGACCGCGGCGTTCCAGCTGACGTTCGCGATCGGCGCCGCCGTGTCGGTGGTGGGCGTGGTCATCGCGATCTTCATCCCGAAGGCCAGGCCCACCTACGAGACGGCGAGCATCCCGGTTCAGCCTTAGGCAGCGGCGCTGTTCTAGGCGGCGCTCACCTCGGCGAGGGCGGCATCGAACTGCTCGGCCGAGAGCGTGATGCCGGCATCGTGAAGTCGCTGCTCGAGAAGAGTGCGCACGTCGCCCTCGTTGCCGAGCGAGACATCCGCCCGCACCTGGCCGATAATCCCCTGTACCTTGTCGTCGTCGGTGGCGTGGTTGCCGTCTTGCATGGTCTGTTCTTCGTTGTCGGACATGCTTCATGCTCGCACCGGAGCATGCAGAATGGAACAAATGGCTCTCCACGTACTCGCGATTCTCAACCAACCCTCAGCCGACGCCCCGCCGCACACCCCGGGCGCCGCGCCGTTCGCCTTCGCCGACGCCGCTGAGCCGCACCTCAGCGTCATGGATCTCGGCGTCACCCGCGGCGACGGCATCTTCGAGTCGATCAGCGTCGGCCACGGCCACGCCCAGGCGCTCGAACACCATCTCCGCCGGTTCGCGAGCTCGGCGGCGAAGCTCGACCTGCCCGCGCCCGACCTCGACGCGTGGCGTGAGGCGATCCTCGCGGCCATCGTCGAGCTGGAGCCGGGCGCGGAGTCGTGGGTGAAGACGGTGCTGACGCGCGGCGTCGAGGGCGACGGACGCCCGACGGGCTGGGTGTACGCGGCCCATACCTCCGACTTCTCGCAGGCCCGCACCACGGGCGTGCGGGTGGTAACCCTCGATCGCGGTTACCGGCACGACGTCGAGCAGACGTCGCCCTGGTTGCTCGCGGGCGCCAAGACGCTGAGCTACGCCGTGAACCGGTCCGTGCTGCGCGAGGCGCACCGCCGCGACGCCGACGACGTGATCTTCGTCTCGAGCGACGGGTTCGTGCTCGAGGGGCCGACGTCGTCGGTGGTCTTCCGCCGCGGCGACCGGCTGCTCACCCCGGGGACCGGCCTGGGCATCCTCGACGGCACGACGCAGGCGAACGTCTTCCGCTACGCCGAGTCGCTGGGGTTCACGACGGGATTCGAACTGGTCACCCCCGACCAGCTGCGAAGCGCGGATGCCGCGTGGCTGGTGTCGAGCGTGCGGCTCGCCGCGCCGGTGCGGGCCCTCGACGGTGCGCCGTTCCCGGTCGACGCCGCGCTCACCGCCGGCATCAACGAGTACCTGCTCGCCCTCACCGACTGAGCGCCGCCGGCGGCCTATCAAATGCATCGGGGTCGCGATAGGGGATGACACTTCTCGTGGTTCGGGTGTGGACTTGCCAGATGACCACGACCGCGGAAGACACAGCAACACTCTCGACACGCCAGCGCGCCAAGCTACGATCGCGACTCGTCGACGACCACAAGGCGACCGAGCTGCTGATCTCCCGACTGGTCTCAGACCTCGATTCGTTCCAGCACTCGCGCCAGGACGCCCCCGTCGACGACGAGCACGATCCCGAAGGCCCTACCCTCGCGTTCGAACGGTCGCAGTCCACCGCGATCCTCGGGCAGACGCGCATCCACCTCTCCCAGATCGAGAGCGCGCTCGAGCACATCGACGGCGGAACCTACGGCGTGTGCGTGACCTGCCACAAGCCGATCCCCGTCGCGCGCCTCGAAGTACGCCCCTACTCGACCCAGTGCGTGGGCTGCGCCAGCAAGGTGCGTTGATGAAGGCCGTCACCTGGCAGGGGCGGCGCAAGGTGAGCGTCGACACCGTGCCCGATCCGATCGTGCTCGAACCCACCGACGCCATCGTGCGCATCACGTCGACCGCCATCTGCGGGTCGGACCTGCATCTCTACGAACTGCTCGGCCCGTTTCTCGACGCCGGCGACATCCTCGGCCATGAGGCGATGGGGGTCGTCGTCGAGACCGGGGAGGCCGTCGTCGGCCTGCGCCCGGGCGACCGCGTCGTCGTGCCGTTCAACATCGCGTGCGGCACGTGTTTTATGTGCGTGCGCGGGCTGCAGAGCCAGTGCGAGACGACCCAGGTGCGCGAGCACGGTTCCGGCGCCGCGCTCTTCGGGTACACGAAGCTCTACGGCCAGGTGCCGGGCGGGCAGGCAGAACTGCTGCGCGTACCGCTCGCCGACTACAACACCATCGTCGTGGGCTCGGACCTGCCCGACGAGCGCTATCTCTTCCTCAGCGACATCCTCCCGACGGCATGGCAGGGCGTCAAGTACACGAACGCTCCCGAGGGCGGCACGATCGCCGTCATGGGCCTCGGCCCCGTCGGGCAGCTCGTCACTCGCGTGGCCCGCCACCTCGGCTACGAAGTGCTCGGCGTCGACCCGGTGCCGGAGCGCCGTGCGATGGCCGAGAGGCACGGCATCGAGACGTGGGACCTCACCGGCGACACGACCGCCGCACTGCGCGAGCGCACTCTCGGCCGCGGGCCCGACGCCGTGGTCGACGCCGTGGGCATGGAGGCCCACGGCAACCCCATCGCGGGGTTCGCCCAGGCTGCCGTCGGCGTGCTGCCGGACGCGCTCGCCCGCAAGGCAATGGACGTCGCGGGCATCGACCGGCTCGCCGCGTTGCACGCCTCCGTCGACCTCGTGCGTCGTGGTGGCAGCGTCTCGCTGAGCGGCGTGTACGCCGGCGAGGCAGACGTGATGCCGATGAAGACGATGTTCGACAAGCAGGTCTCCCTGCGCATGGGGCAGTGCAACGTGAAGAACTGGATCGACGACCTGCTGCCCCTCGTCGAAGACCCGGCCGACCCGCTCGGCGTCACGGATCTCGTGACGCACACGGTGCCGATCGACCGGGCCCCCGAGATGTACGACACGTTCCAGAAGAAGAGCGACGGCTGTATCAAGGTCGTACTGAAACCAGGAGAGCAATGAGCAACACCGAGAAGACCCATGACCCCTACGACGACGGCAGCGTGCCGGCCGACGCAGACATGAATCCCGACGGCGGCGACGTCGCCGGACTGCTCCCGGGCGGCAGCCGCCTGGACGAGGGCGAGGACGAGCCGGATCTGAACGCCCGCGACATCCGTCCCGGCGGCGACGCGCCCCTCCCCTGAACGCACCACCCGACAGAAAAGGAATGACAATGGCAAAAGGATGGATTCTGCTCGGCTTCGCCGCGGGATACGTGGTTGGCGCGGCCGCGGGCCGCAAGCAGTACGAGAAGATCAAGACGACGGTGACCGACCTGTGGGAGCGCCCCGAGGTGCAGAACACGGTGAAGAAGGTGGATGACTTCGTGGGAGACAAGGCGCCCGTGGCACACGACCTCGGCGCGGCTGTCGTCGACAGCGTCAATGACACGTCGCCCGACACGTCGTCGGGCGCTACGGGCTCAGGCACCGAAACCCCATCGTCGGACAAGCCCGCGACGACGAAGCCCGCGACGGGAGGCACCCAGTGAGCGACGACAAGGTCTTCGGAGACATGGAGACGGCCACCAACGCCGATCCCGACAAGACGACGAACGCGGAGGGCACGCCGCCCGACGACGCGTCCGGAGGGGCGCCCGAGCCGACAGGAGACGACGATGAGTGATCCAGCCGACGAGCCGATGTACGAACAGCTCGGCGACAAGGGCAACCCGTTCACCGAGGGCGGCAACCCCGACGCGCTGATCGAGGGCAATCGGGTCGGCACGGCCGAGGACATGGAGTCGAGCGAGAAGCCCGGCTACGAGGGCGAGGCGCCCAACCTGCCGCTGGCCGACCAAGGCATGCGCGACGGGACCCCCGCCGACGACAGCGAAGAAGACCAGCCGTGAGAAGAGCCGCTTAGAACTGCGGCACCTCGACCCTCTCGACCGTCGAGGCGGTGAACGCCTGACGCAGAGCCTCGCGCAGATGGATCGCCTCGGCGTCGATGATGGTCGAGAAACCGAGTCGGCGGGCTTCGGCGACGCGTTGTTTGGCGGATGACGCGGGACGGATCTCACCGGCGAGGCTGATCTCGCCCATGACCGCCTGCGTGATCGGGAAGGCCTTGTCGTTGAAGGCGCTCGCGATGGCGAGGGCGATCGCGAGGTCGGCGCCCGGCTCGGTCACCCGGATGCCGCCGACCGTGGAGACGTAGACGTCGACCTCGGAGAGCTTGAAGCCCGCCCGGCGCTCGAGCACCGCGAGCAGCATCGCGACCCGGGAGCCGTCGACCCCGTTGACCACCCGGCGGGGGTTCGGGGCTCCGCTCTTCACGATGAGCGCCTGCACCTCGACCGGAAGGGCGCGTCGCCCCTCGACGGCGATCGTGACACAGGTGCCGCTCACCGGCTGGCGTGCGCGCGAGAGGAACAGACCCGACGGGTCGGCGACCTCGGCGATACCCTCGCCGGTCATCTCGAAGCAGCCGACCTCGTCGGTGGGTCCGAAGCGGTTCTTGTGCGCCCGCACGAAGCGCAGCGCGGTCTGCCGGTCGCCCTCGAACTGCAGCACCACGTCGACGAGGTGCTCGAGCAGACGGGGGCCGGCGATCGAACCGTCCTTGGTGACGTGGCCGACGAGCAGAACGGGCAGGTTGCGGTCTTTCGAGACGCGGATGAGAGTGGATGCCACCTCCCGGACCTGCGACGGACCGCCGGCGAGCCCCTCGGACAGCGACGACGAAACCGTCTGCACCGAGTCGACGATGACCAGCTGCGGCTGCACCTGGTCGATCTGGCCGAGGATGGTGGCGAGGTCGGTCTCGGCGGCGAGGTAGAGCGAGGGTTGCAGCGCGTTGGTGCGCTGCGCGCGCAGGCGCACCTGGCTGACCGACTCCTCGGCACTGACGTAGAGCACGCGCTGCCCGGTCGCGGCGGCGCGCGACGCGACCTCGAGCAGCAGGGTGGACTTGCCCACTCCCGGCTCGCCGCTCAGCAGGATGGCCGCGCCGGGAACGATGCCGCCGCCGAGCACACGGTCGAACTCCGAGATGCCGCTGGGCCAGTGGGCCACGGAGTCCGCGCCGATCTCGGTGATCGGGCGGGCGCTGCGCGCATCCGTGATCTTGACCGCGGTCACGCCGCGTGCGGCGATGCCGACCGTCTCGGCCTGGTCGACCACGGTGCCCCAGGACTGGCACTCGCCACAACGGCCCACCCATTTGATGCTCGACCAGTCGCACTCTGTGCAGCGGAAATTAGTGGTGACTCGGGCCATCTGGCCAGCCTAGGCGAGGCCACCGTCACCCCCGGTGAGCCGACGGTCGAAGTGTGGAAAGAATGCGGACGCCCACACCGCGTAGCCGCGGTCGTTCGGGTGGAAGAGGTCGGCGGCGACCTGATTGAGGAAATAGCGGGGCGCGCTCTGGCGCCTCGTCGTGGAGTGCAGCGGGGCGACGTCGAGTCCGTAGGTCTCGGCCACACGGTGGATGATCTCGCTCGCTACACGCACCTGACGCTCGCGCCATCCGAAATAGAAGGAAGGAACGTCGGCGACGATCGTGAGCCGCGGGAGGCGGCGGTAGAGCTCGTCGATCTCGCGCTCGAACTTCGCCGGGTCGAAATGCGGGCCGATGTCGTTCGCGCCGATCGCGACGGTGACGACGTCGGGGGCGAGGTCGTCGAGATGGGCGACCTGCTTGGTGAGCGCCTCGGTGACACGACCGCCCGACTGGCTGAGGTTGATCACGCGCACGGTGCGCCCGGTCGCGGCGCGGGCGCGTTCGGCGAGCAGCCCGACGTAGCTGCGAGCGGGCACGCTGGCCCCGACGCCCTGCGCCGCCGAGTCCCCGATCGCGACGTAGAGCAGCTCGCCGCTGACATCGCGCTGCGAGTGCCACCATTCGGCGTGCGGGGTTATGGCCGCGGCCGCTATCACGGCCCCCGAGCGCTGGCGGCGTTCAGCCAGGCGGTAGCCGACGAAGGCGGTGGCCGCTACCGCGACCACCGCCCCGCCGACGATGCCCGGGGTCTTTGCCACCATGGCAAAACCCTACGCATCTCGGGTGCTCGAGGCTAGTTCGAATCGGTGCCGGTGCCGGTGCCTGTGGGCGGGGTTCCGCCGCCCGCTCCGCCGGTGCCGCCGCCGAAGCCGCGTGCGCCCTCGGTGATCGAAGTGGCCGCGACGTTGCCGTCGTCGTCCGCCTCGCCGATGACCGTGAGCGAGTCGCCCTCCGTGAGGTCGCCGACCGAGCTGTCGTGCGTCGTGGTGACCGTGGTGTCGTCGGTCGTGGTGATCGTGACGGTCGAGCCGTCGGACAGCTCGAGAGTGACGGTGTCGCCGTCGACCGCGGTGACTGTGCCCGAGGTGAAGCCGCCCATGCCTGCGGGGGCGCCCCCGGCCGCATCGCCCGCTGCGCCGTCCGGGCGGCCCTGGCCGAGGGCCGCGGATCCGGCGGAGGTGGCGCTCGCCGTGTTCTGGCCGATGAGCACGCCGCCGAAGATGCCGACGCCGAGCACCGCGACCAGCGCGAGCGCCGGCGTGATGAACCGCGCCTTGCGCTTGGGCCGGCCCGCGCCATCCGTGCCCTCTGGGCCACGCGTCGTCTCCGAAAACGAAGGAGACGCGCCGGTAACGGGCGGTGAAACGGGGTTTGGGGTGGGGTTCGTCATGGTTGTCCTTCGTTTTCGGTGGGGGTCGGGGTGATAGGGGAGTGGAAGAGGGTGAATCAGGCGGCCCGGAGCGCCTGGATCGGGCGCATGGCAGCCGCCCGCGCTGCGGGGTAGACGCCGAAGAAGACCCCGATGGCGACGGAGACGCCGAGGGCCAGGGGGATCGAGTAGTCGAGCACCACCGGCTGGGTGCCGTAGATCTCGTAGTTCGCTCCCATGAGCGCCGCGACCACGCCCAGCACGCCGCCGAGCAGGGTGAGCATGGCCGCTTCGGCGAGAAACTGCCCGAGGATCGCGCCGCGAGTGGCGCCGAGCGCCTTGCGGATGCCGATCTCCTTCGTTCTCTCGGTCACCGAGACGAGCATGACGTTGGTCACGCCGATCCCGCCGACGAGCAGGCTGAAGGCCGCGACCACGCCGAGCAGCACGGTGAAGCTGTCGGCGCTCTCCTCCTGCGTCTCGAGCAGCGATCTCTGGTTCGAGATCGAGTAGCTCTCGTCGTCGTCGGTCTGGCCGAGCAGCTGGTTGAGCACGATCTCGATCTCGCCCTCCGCGGCTTCCACCGAGTCGGCGTCGGTCGCCTCGATCGACAGCGTCGAGACCGCGCCGAACCCGGTGAACGACCTCTGGATGCGCGTGATGGGCGCGATCACGACCGAGTTCGCATCGGTGACTCCGGTGCTGCTCTGACTCTCGAGGACGCCGATAACGGTCAACGGGGTTCCGTCGACCGTGATCGACTGTCCGAGCGCCGACCCGGTCGGGAAAAGCGTGGTCGCCAGCGTCTGCCCGATCACGGCGACCTTCGACGAAGAGGTCACGTCGGAGGCGGTGAACGCCTCGCCCGTGCCGACGCCGGTCGTGCCGACGTCGAAGTAGCCGGGCGTCGTGCCGACGATGCTGACGCTGTCGCTCGACGCCGACGTGGACGACACGGTCAGGCTCGTGCTCACCTGCGGGACGACGGATGCCACGTGGCCGAGGCCCGCGGCGGCGAGCTTGTCGCTCACCCCGGTCGTGATGACCTTCTTGGTGTTGCCGGCGGTGGACTCCTCTCCTCCACCGCCGCCCATTCCGCTGGCCCGCACGGTGATCGTGTTGGCGCCCAGGCTCGAGATGGCGCTCTTCACGTCCTGGGCCGACCCGTTGCCCACGGCGAGCAGCAGGATGACGGAGGCTACCCCGATCATGACGCCGAGGAGGGTCAGGATGGAACGGAGCTTGTTGGCCGTGACTCCGCGGAGAGCCGAGACGAGGATCTCGAAGACGCTCATGCGAGCACCGCCCCGGCCGGGCGAGCGCTGAGGCGGTCGCCGACGACGAGGCCGTCGCTGATGGTGATGACGCGGTGGGCACGGGCGGCCACGTGGTCTTCGTGGGTGATGATCACGATGGTTTTGCCTTCCGCGGCCAGGGTGTCGAAGAGGCCGAGGATGTCGTCGGTCGACTCGTTGTCGAGGTTGCCGGTGGGTTCGTCGGCGAGGATGAGCGTGGGGCCCGTGACGAGCGCTCGCGCGATCGCGACGCGCTGTTGTTGGCCGCCGGAAAGCTCCTGCGGCTCGTGCCCGGACCGGGCGGCGAGGCCGACGCTTTCCAGGGCCGCGAGTGCCCGGGTGCGGCGCTCGCCGCGGGACACGCGGCCGTAGATCAGCGGCAGTTCGACGTTGGCGAGCGCCGACATGCGCGCGATGAGGTTGAACGACTGGAAGATGAAGCCGATCTCCTTGTTGCGCACCGTCGCCAGCTCGTTCTCGGTGAGTGTGGCGACGTCGTGCCCGGCGAGGGAGTAGGTTCCGTGCGAGGCGATGTCGAGGCAGCCGAGCAGGTTCATGAGCGTCGACTTCCCCGAGCCCGACGGACCCATGATGGCCACGTAGTCGCCCGCCTCGACCGCGAGGTCGATGCCGCGCAGGGCGTGCACGGCGGCCTCGCCGGTGCCGTAGACCTGCTGGATTCCGTCGAGCTGGAGTACGAGGCTCATCAGTTGCCGCCCGGGAAGGTTCCGCCGGTCGGAGGGGTGAACCCGCCGGTTCCGGTGCCGCCGCCGAATTGGCCGCGCTGGTCGGTCGTGCCGGTGACGGCGTCGGACTCGGTGGTGGCCGCGACCTCGCCGAGCACGATCGTCTGTCCCGCGGTGAGCCCCGAGGTGACGACCGTGCCGGCGTCGCCAACGACGCCCAGCTCGACGTTGGTCGTCGTCACATCGTCGTCGCCGATCACATCGACGGTGGAGGTGCCGTCGGCCGCGGTGGTGATCGCCGCGGTCGGCACGTAGAGGGCGTCGTCGGCCGAGGCGACTGTCGTTATCGTGACCTCGGCGGTCTGGCCCAGGCGCAGCCCCTCGGGGATCGTATCGAGCGTGATGGTGGTGGAGTAGGTGACGATGGAGTTGCTCGTCGTGCCGGTCGGCGCTATCGATGTCACGGTCGCCGTCGCGGTGACGTCTTCGAGCGCGGGAAAGGTCACCGCGGCGGTCTGGCCCACCGCGACGAGGGCGATGTCGGCCTCGGCGATCGCGGCGGTCATCGTCATCGCGGTGACGTCGGCGATGGTCACGAATTCGCTCGACGTGGTCGTCGTGCCGCCCGCCGCCGACGTGCCGGACGTGCTCGAGCCGCTGCTGCCGCCGACGGTGCCGGACACCGCGACGACGAGTCCGGCGATCGGCGAGACCAGGGTCGCGTTCGCCCGATCGGCTTGCGCGGCGGCGAGCACGTCGTTCGCGTCGGCGACCTTGTCTTTCGCGTCGAGAACCTGGGATTTCGCGCTGGTCAACTTCTCCCCCGCGATCGATGCGGTCTGGGGATCGGCGGATGAAGCATCCGTCGTCGCACTCGTCACCGCGGCGTTCGCGGTCGCAAGATCCGTCGTGGCGCGGGTGAGCGCCGTCGAGGCGGATGCCACGGCATTGTCGAGCTCGGTCGCGTCGAGTGTGCCGAGCTGCTGCCCCGCGGTCACGGTGGCGCCGAGGGCCACGTCGACGCTCGCGATCGTGCCGGACACGGCGAAGTTCGCGTCGACCTCGCGCACCGCGGCGACGGATCCGTTCGCGGTGATCGTGCTGCTCACGACTCCCTGCTGCACGGTCGAGGTGAGCTGAGTGGCGTCGGTCGAGGTGCTCGCCCGGGCAGGCAGCAGGATGAGCAGGCTCGCGGCGATCGCGCCGGCGATCACGACGCCCAGGGAGGTGTTGACGAGCACGGGTCGGGAGATCTTCATTCCCGCAGGCTGCCGGTGCCGTCTATGCGCTCTCTAGGTCGACCCTATGAATACCGCCTGAGTGCCCGATTCATGAACACGGCCATCTCTGTACTAAGATCGTCCTCGGAACCGTGTCCGAGCGGCCGAAGGTGCAACTCTCGAAAAGTTGTGTGGGTGTTGAGCCCACCGTGGGTTCAAATCCCACCGGTTCCGCCAGCTAACAACCCCCCTGCTTCCCATGTAAGCACTGGGATGCAGGGGGGTTTCATTTGCCTACTGTGATACGAACAGTAACGCAGCAGTAACAGAACATCTGTGAGGTGATGTGCGCAACTGCCGCATAGGCCCCGCTTTGCACCACGAGTTGCCAATGATCCCCGCGATGTTGTCGCTCGTACTCAACGTTGCGTCGCGGTTCAAACCGCCAGGGCGAACAGCGATATCCGGGCGAAGCTGACTCAGGCTGCCCCAATGGGCTTTCGCAGGGTCGATTGCTGCCCGTTTACACAAACGTGCACGTTTCCGTCTCCTCAGATGTGTACTGCCTCGATGGCGGTCAGACTCCTGTGCCGTACGCGATCGGCGCCCATCCACCCCGAAGCTCGTTACACATTCGTTCTAGCGACAAACACAAGTTTGTAGAGCCCCCGCCCGCGCATCATTCCGGGAGAGTTAGACCCTTCGTGCATATTCGTACACTTTCTCTTGGCTGGTCCCAACTGTGTTCGAAGTTTCGGGACCGCATAAATGTGGTACATCCGGTACATCCGGTACGTGCGGCACAGACGCCTAAGCCTGACTGCGAACGGCACGAAACGCCTCCTCTAGCTCGGACGCCAACGGCAGTTCGCCACTGATTGCCCGTCACGAAGCAGCGGCGCACGCTGCCCGGATGGATGATGCCGACATGGTGACGCCGCGCTGCGCGGAGTGCTCGACTTCCGTCGAGGTCGCCGGCACGACGCAGCACCCGCGCTGGTGCCCGTCGTGCAGAGTCGCCCGGTTGTCGTAGCCTGATCGGGTAAATGCAGGGCCGGCTGCTTCGTCATCACGAGGAGCAACCATTGCACGTAATCCGTTGGCAGACCCCGTGGCCGTTGATCCAGATATCCGGCTGCGAGTGGGTCGTCATGCGCGACCACCCGTCGAAGCCGGCCGCTCTCGTGCGCTACCTCGAGGACAAGCCGGAAGAGCGCTACCGCGTCGTCCGATGGGCGCCAGAGCCCACCGACCGCCGGCTGTTCGAGTACTTCCCGACACTCGAAATGGCCGACATGGCGGTCACGTTCATGGAGAGCGAGCCGCACACCGGCCGGCAGGCGCTCACGACCGAACGCAGCCCCGAGTGGGCGCGATTCGAACGATGGTTCTGGTCACAGGCCCCGGATGCCCTGGTGCGCGACTTCCTGCCGGCGTGGGCGTCCCGAGAACGGATGACGAGAAACGACAGAGGGGGCGCCAGCATCGTCCAACCGGTGCACAAGCTCGTTCACTAGTCGCCCGCAAGCGGCGTCGCTACCGCCCAGCTATCAGTTTGAACACGGCATCGTCTAAATGGATGTTTTTCGGGTCTAGTGCGCTTGAGAACATGATCCCGTCCTCTCCGACGAGGCCATGCTGCCAACCCCGGTACAGAGTGTGCCACCACTGCATGATGCTCAAAAGCATCCGCATCCGACTCGCCGCGAACGTCTCATCGGTCGGATTCGCCCAGCCGTCGGCCGCCGTCACTGCCCGATGCTCAGCTTCCTCCCACGATGCCCACGGCGGATCGCCTTGAAGATCCTTTCCTCTCAGCGCATCCAGATCGCGATAGCGACCAGACGTTGCAGCCCACCGATCTAGCGCAAGAAGCAGATCGGGCCAATATGGATCGACGACTACCTCTTCAACGAGCCCTGCAATGTAGGGCGTCTTCAGTTGGGATTCAAATACGAAAATGTCAAATACCTTCGCGTTCAGTTCTCTGAGCGCGTGCCCTGATGATCCGGAACCGAACTTCGGATCGACCTCTCGCCCTTTGCTTTGTTCGTGGAGCCAGAACGTGACTTTAAGAACGCGCTCAACTCCCTGCGAGAGCTGCGTAAATACACCTCCTGGCTGACGAGCTACCCATTTCGCATTAGCGGCCTGGTTTAATCCGAGGGCGAGAAGCTCCGTCGCCGTTGTGAGCTCGCTCGACAGGCTGAATGCACGCAGTACGCGTTCGTTTGGACGGTTCGTCATGGGAGCAGACTATGGGCCAATCTCGCCCAAGGAGAGGAGCAGGTGCCCGCGACGTCAACCGCAGCTGCGCATAGCGATCCGTCGGAAATGATCGTTTGCGGCCGAGAAAACGAGAACGGAATGCGGCTGCTCACAACTTGATCGAAACCGATGATCGAAAGTCTGCTCGAATTCAAACAGGTATCGAGCAGGTTCAATCGGCAGGTGGTTTTGGAACCGTTTTCGGCGGGCCATCCGGTTCCACAGAATGTCCGCAGCGATGTTGATAAGCCGATCGACCTACGGACATCACTCCCTGGATCTGTTGGGGGTTCGCACCTACAAGGCAGCAACGTCTGGAACCAACTGCTGCTTCGAACCGTGAGATTTCAGCCGGTGCCCGGCGGGATGATCTAGAAGGGGCCGACGGCCACGGAGCCCATGTCGCGTTTGTTTCGATAGTCGAAGACGGTGATGCTCTGAGTGCGTGTCAGCCAGTTCGACACCGCGGTGACGTCATAGGACTGGTCTCCGTCGATCGAGGCGAGGGGACCAAGTTCGAGCACGGCGCTGGTCGGCTCGTTGTGATCGACCTGGTACTCGCCGTTCGAGTCGAGGAAGAGCGCTCCTTCGTTCAGATTCACTCGCAGGTCGGGAACGTCGGCGGTTGAGAAGTCTGTGAAAGTCAGGAGCAGTCGACCGTCAGCATCGGTCTCGAGCGCGACAGCTCCCGACGTGGCGGCCGCTTGGGAAATGAAATTCCCGGTTCGCGGGCCTCTAGGAGGAGTGTCGGGCAATTCCGTCTGCCAGCCGGCCTGGCCCGAGGTGCCCGCAACTGGCGTTTCCACTTCCGTGGAGTCGACTTGCGGCGCCTGCTTAGTTTCATCGAGGAGCTGGCTAGAGGTGCAGCCCGAAAGAACGACGGCAGCGGCAACGCACGCCGTGAGGAATGCTGAACGCGCGATTTTCGTCTGAGCTGTTGGGCGCATGGGATGTCTACCTTCTCGAGCTGCCGGAGTTCGCGGTGCTTGACTATAGCTCACAAGGTGGTTAGCTCATCGAAGTACCGAAGAGCTCGGCTTCCCGACCCCGACCCGCTCAACAGAGGAGATCGTTTTGGCAGGAAGAAGCGTTACCACTCGCAGGCTACTCGCGGCCGCAACCGTCATGGGGGTGGCCCTGTCGCTCTGCGGTTGTTCATCCATGGACGCCGACGGGAACGCGGCGGTGCTCTCGCGAGTCGAGAGGGCCCACGACCGACTACAGGGATTTCTCTCCTCCTCCTCTACGGGGCCGGAAACGGATCTACTCGCCGAAATCGATGAAAAATTGGAAGAAGACATCCGCGATGTAACGGAACGTGAGTACGCAGACTACGGCGGTGCGAGGCAGGGCCTATTCGACTTCGAACAGAGCGAACTCGAGGTACGGGCGAAGTTCTTGCTAGCCACCGGGGTAATGTCGGGGGGATTCAGCAGCCAGGTAGTCGAGTACTACACGTGCATAGATTTGCGAGGCGAGCGCACAACACGCGAGCACGCCGTCGAAGTGACCAGCACTCCCTGCCCTTCACGCTTCGTCGATATCTTCGGGCTGGATCTGGCAACCTTCGTCGACGTGTCACAACTCGACCTGAAAACAATCACGTGAGCGGACGGGTCGGTTCTGAGAGCGCTACCTAGGGCAGCATCGCGGTGACCCTTCAGGTGGGATCCGCGAGCATCCGGCGCGCGCTCGCCAGCGATCGCGCGCCGGAGTTGCACCAGATGCTCCCCTTCGTGGGGGCTTGAAGCGCGGTCGCGGGGCTGGAAGTTGGGTCCGCTAGTGCCGCAGATACGTTGTGGAGGGATTGTGTGCTGACCTTGGGTATCTCGTCGTGGACAGAGTCAGATGCAAGCGGAAGGTTATAGCGAGTGCCGATCCGCCCGCCGAAGCTGGGCGGGAGCTAGCAGTTCACTACCTGCGCATCAGGGGGTGAACCGCTCCGGGCGGCCGCTTGCCCGAGCCTCGAGCGCTCGAGTCCCATCTTCTTGACCAATTGCGGCGCCGTCAGCTCGCCAGCGAATCGGGGGCTAGTTCCGTGGTGGTGTCGACCTCGTTCGACCAGGTGGAGCCTGTGCGGAGCACGTAACGGCCACCGGCCGCGTCTATCCAGCCGGGCAGTCGAGTCGCGAGGCCGACGGGGCGGGTCTCGCCCCGGCGTAGATATCTCCGATCGAACCGGGTTATCCCAGTGCCCGCGCAAACGCTCCGCGCTGCCACCGGCGCACCCTGCCGCGCTTGAAGCGCGAACCGATCCGGTGCGATCGGACATATCCATCCGACGGGCGCGAGCGCGCTCTGTTGAGACGGAGAAGTCATGCGGAAATATAAGTTGGGCTATTCAGGGGTTGTTTTGGCTTTGGTGCTGGGAGCGGCCACCGCGCCGGTTCAAGGTGCAGTTGCCAATCCAGTAGAAGTGGAACTGCCGTTTTGTGCGGTTGAGATCTTCCCGATAGGCGAACAGAGCGACGCAGATGGCGAAGCTGTGTGCTTCGGCACGCCCGAGGAAGTCACAGCGTTCCTTTCCGGCAATGCCGCACGAGGAGCCGCCGCGAGCGTTGCGGTCGGTACCGTGTACAAAGACGCAGGCGGGACTGGAGGAAGCCTGACATTCTTCGGCTCGAGCGGGTGCTCCGGCGTGACGTTCGGATTCTCGACCGTACCGTCAGGCTGGGAAAACAGCATCAGCTCCTTGCGGGCGACGAACAGCTGTTGGGGCACCGTCTACACGGCGACGAACTACGGCGGCACTCGCCTAAATTGCACGCCGTTCTGTTCGGCGCTCGGGGCGGTGAACGATGCGGTGAAATCGATCGTGTTCCGTCCAACCGGGACTCTCGGGTAGCGGCTAACGCGCTAAAGCAGACATGCCGAGAGCTTGGCAAATAGCGGCATCTTCACTCGGCACAACTGCGGCGGTCCCATCGCGCATCACGCACACCTGCAACGCGGGAACTTCGGTCTCCTCCGGTGCGTAGGTCGCTGCGGTGGGATCGTACCCGCTGCTGAGAATGCCATGACGCCACATCTCGCTGCATAGAGCTAGAGCATCGTCGACGCGGCCCGGTCCGTCCTTTGTCGCGACCGTCGCCCCTGAGCCGGGGAAAGTTCCGTCCGCATTAGGGACGGTGGAGCTGAAGCATTGAACGATGGACTGGTCGGTGAGCGGTGCGTCCCCGAAGAGCACCGAGCCGGCGGTGCTCAGACCGCCAATGGTGATGAGTCCGACTCCTCCCCAGATGAGCAGTCGGCGGCGTATTCGGCGACGGCGGAACTCGGGCTCGTCACGGATGGTCTCAGCGAGGAGGCCCCGGATCGCGTCCGTTCGCACCTCGGTCATTTTCGGGTCTTGGGAAGGCATCTCAGGCCACCTCCTCGGCGGTATTCATCGTGAAAAGGTTGTCGGGCAACTCCGCGACCGCCAGGCGGGTCTGAAGCTGCTTGCGCGCGCGATGCAGCCGGGATTTCACAGTCCCGATGGGAAGGTCCAGTGCGGCCGCGGCCGCGGCGAGCGGAAGTTCTTCGATCAGGCAGAGTTCGACGACAGCGCGATCACCGGCGCTGAGCGCTTTCAAGGCTTCGTCAATCGCCTTCCTATACGGCAGGCTGTCCAAGCGCTCGTCGACCAACGACGTGTGATCCTCTTGTTCCGGGGGCAGCGGCAGCCGAGCGATCATCCGTTCGTACCGTCGCTGCGACCGGGAAAGGTTCGACGTGACGTTGGCTGTGACGGCCAAGAGCCAGGGCAGTAGCGAGCCATCTACGATCCGCACGCGCTTTCTCAGTTTCCATGCCTCTAGGAACACGATGGCGACAACCTCTTCAGCGTCGCTGACCTTATTCGTCCGCCTGAAAGCTGCGCTGAAAATTCGAGAGCGGTACCGGTCGAAAATCGTGACGAAGGCGCGTTCCGTCCCTGACGACGCGGCTAGCCAGAGCGCCGCGTCCGAATCCTGCACGTCAGTCAACAATCCCCCTTGCCCTCGGTAAGTGTACGCAGTCGCGACACGCCTAGCCGTGAACCTTTCTTGCAGGTCCGGACATCTAGTAATGAGCGGTTTGCTCGGCGGTGCTGCGAAAGGGACGTGCGTTGGAATTAGCTTCGGCAAATGTGCAGAACTCAGAGATGGAAATCCAGCTCGAGATCGGCAGTCGCTTTGACGACGGCCTGCATCTGGTCACGTTCCCAACAGTTCGCGATAACCCTCCAATTGAGCCGCTGACGAACGAGGAGTTGCGATCGATCGCGTATGCCAACGCCGATGGATGGCGGTGCTTCTACCCCGCGAGCCGAGGTCATCTGACCGCGGCCGAGGCGCGCGCCGTAATGAGGGCGGAGCGAGGGATGCCCGCGGAAACTGCCGAAGAGGCGGAAGCGGCGGAATCCCTGCTCGCTGCGGAGCGCGGGTGGGGCGTCACCGTTCCGCAGCCGTAGGGGTTCGCCCCCGCAATCTCTCGTTGCCATGTGTAAGGAGCCGCGCGGAGACGCTCGTCGCCCGCTACCCTTCAGTCGTGGCCGAAATCGAAGCGAGAAAACCCTGACCGGTCAGGCGACCTCATCTCGGAGCTCCGATCGGCGTTAGTCCGGACAGGTGCTGTTTCATCGAGTATTGACGACCTTGATGTTGCCCCGGAGCTATGGTTGGCTTCCGCACGCGAGGCGGCCGAATCGCTCGTGCGACCGGTCCAGACCATGACAGCGGGCGGCTCGCTCTTCGCGGTGCTGACCGATTGGCCGATCGACGACGATGAGCTAGCCAGAGATCGCTCGGCGATACGCGCGACGCCATAAAACGGCGGCTCAGTCGCGGCGCACCGGACCGGGGCGAATTGCGCCTACGGCCGTCGTACGATTCCCTCAGCCGTCGAAGTCCACACCCGAGCTAATAGGTTGTCACCCAGAGACTCGTTGAAACGAGTTAACTGTTTCACCGAGTATGGCGCGCCGACACCAGAGTCGCAATCGAACCTTTGGCGGGCTGGCCGGAGAGCAGGCGATAGCGCGTTGCAGGCACCCAAGGGAGCCCCTGCTCGACGATTGGCCCGTGCCTCGCTGGCCTTGAAATCTGCATGAAGCCTCGGATGCACTAGCTTGGTCGTGACGAGCGATTCGCCTGACAACATCAATTGCGATGTTGTTCCATCCTCGATAGCTCAATTGGCAGAGCAACGCACTGTTAATGCGTTCGAGTCCAAGTCGAGGAGCTGGCTGCGTCATGCGGGGCTCCCACTGGCCTTGGCCCCCAAAGGTGGGCAAGCGGCACGGAGGCCGACACGGTCGCGCCATGACGACTCCGGCACTCGTCACGCATCGCTGTCCAGCGAGGGCAGATCAGCACCCGGTACGTGCGCATCGCCCTCAAGACGGGCCGACCCGGCATTGTTGACGGTCGAGCAGGGCCTCCGATGAGACAGTTTGTTTTATAAAAGATTTCCTCAGATTTAACCTGACTTCTGCTCGAGTCGCTGCTAGGTTCGGCATGACGGGGGGAAACGCTGTCGGTCCGAAAGGGAAGCCTCATGATTCAACGACGAATTCACACAGGGTACAAACCGCGGCTCGCCGCGATCGCCCTGCTCTCCGCATCCATGGTCCTGGCAAGCGTGGGTGTCGCCCACGCCCAAGACGGGCAGAGCGACGCCGACGAGGTCGCTGCAGAGGTCGCCGCCGTCGCGCCGTCGCTGGAGGTTACGACTCCTCAGTTCGACTCGGCGCCCACGCCCGTGTCCAACGCTGACGCGATCCTCCCGGTCTCCGCAGAAGGAAGCGTCGAGCTTCCCAGCTCGGGCGGCCTCGAGGCCGTGACAATCGGGCTGCCGGCTACGTCTGCCCACAGCGACGCGGTCGTAGCCGAGGACGGGACCGCGGTGTACAAAAACGACTCCGCTCTCGCGACCGACATCGCCGTCCAGTCGTTCGACGGCGGGGTGAGGATCCAGACCATCATCCGCGACTCGAGCGCAGACACCGAGTACAGCTTCCAGCTGTCTTCCAACGTCACTCCCGTAATCAACGAAGATGGCTCTGTCTTCCTCGGACGGTCAGATGCGGAAGGACAGACGATCTCGGCTGGCTTCATCAGCGCACCGTGGGCGGCTGATGCCAACGGCGAGAGTGTCGCGACCCACTTTGAAATCCGCGGCTCCGCCCTGGTGCAGGTCGTGGAGCACGACCGTGCGGGAGTGGCCTACCCCGTAGTCGCCGATCCGGCCGTCTCGTACTGCACCCTCGGCGGATGGTACCCAGCTCAATGCTTCAAGTACACGCGAGCCGAGACGCGGTCAGCGGGCGCCCTCGCCGCTAGTGGAGCTGGCGCGGCCGTCATAGCCGCTGACATGTGCAAGTCAGCCGGCGGACCGTTGGGCGTAGCCTGTAAAGCGGCTGTCGCCGTCGCATTCACGGCGGGCATCACCGCGATCAACAGCGCATACAACACTCCGGGAAAGTGCTTGGCCTTCACCTTCTCCTTCCCGGCCGTAGCGCAGTTTCTCGCAGGCGGGATAAGGAGCGAGAATTGCTAGAAGGAAACGGAAGTTCCCCAGTGAAGAAGACCGCCGGGCAGTGGATTGCGGACGTAGTCCGCGCTATCGCGGTGGTTGCGGTCTACTTGATTCTGTTCTTCTTCAAGGTCGACGCGTTCTTGGCCGCCACGATCATGGTCGTGGCCGTGCTCGCCATTCTTGTTTGGCCGTTCGGACGACGATCTAAGTAGCTCGGCATAAAGGCGCACGGGCGCATTGCAACAACGCGGCCGTGCGTCTTTCGTCGTCGAGGAGGCGGTCGAGAAGCTCGTCGGCGAGGGCGACGCCTGGCGGATCCGGATCGGCGACTGCCGCGTGCTGTACGAGGTCCTCGACGATGTGCTCGTCGTGACCGTGGTCCGCGTGGCCCACCGTGAGGTCTACAAGTAGAAGTGCGACGACAGCACTAACCTCCACATATCAGCGAACACGAGGAGGCCGTGATGCTCGACGCACATAAGCGCACGCCGCCGATCCTTGCGGGTGCTGCCGCGACCACCGTCCTCACCGTCGCCAATCTCGCAGAAGTCGTCTATTCCGCGGGCAAGACGTTCGACGGACTACGTGCGAGCCGCCTCCATACAGAGAACTTCCTGCGCTCAGGCAGCATCGAAGGAATCACCTCTCGCGCTGACCTGGCTCTGCTCGAGGACCTGCGTGACGTCGCGCAGTTCATCATCGACGGCCGAGAGTCGCCCATCAATAGCGCGTACGTGCGGGCCGTAAACGAACAGATCAGTCTTCACGGTCATCTCCGGGGTGCAGTACCGGATCCGAGAGGACCAGGGCCTGCAGCCGCAATACGCACCCGGCTGGATCGTCTACGGCACGTACGCGGGCTTGTGGGTCTGTGCGGTGGGAGCCGCGGGTCTGGCGCTGACGGGGGCCGTAGCACTCCTGCGACGCCGACGGGGAATTGCGCCCGAAGGCGCCGGCGCGAAAGTCTCATGACCGGGGCGACTCCCTCTTCGCCATGGGAACGACGTACCGTGTGAGCGTGGTCTGGGATGGGTGTTCCGCGCGTGGTTACGCCGGCGCGTCCAGGCTCGTCCGCCGGCTCCGACCGCGGAACTCCGCCACCGCGGCGCCCGTCTCGTCGGTCACGGTGACGTCGTAGAGGCCGCTGCGCCCAATATCCGAGCGTACGACCGCGCTCGCCGTGAGCACCTGGCCCGCGCGCACCGGCCGCAAGAAGCTGATGTCGGCCCCGGCGGAGAGGGTCACCGCCGTGCCGTCGTTGCAGGCCATGGCGAAGGCGGTGTCGGCCACCGCGAAGACGATGCCGCCGTGGGCGACCGCGAAGCCGTTGAGCATGTCGTCGCGCACGGTCATCGTCACGACCGCGCGCTGTGGCCCGAGGTCGACGAGCCGCATGCCGAGAGCCGCGGATGCCGCGTCCCGCTCGAACATCTCACGGGGAGTCACAACCGGGCCGCACCGAACACCGGCGCACGTTTCTGCTGGAACGCGGCGAAACCCTCCCGGTAGTCGTCGGTCGAACAGAGCTCGCCCTGTGCGACGTTCTCGTGGTCGATCGAATCCCACAGGCCGAGGCGCTCGTCGCGCAGCTCGTGCACGAGCGCCTTGCTCGCGCGGAACGCCTCGGTGGCCCCGAGCGATACCCGGTGCACGCGTTCGCGGGTGAAGTCGAGCAGCTCGGCGGCGGGCACGACGCGGCTGAACAGCCCCGCGGCGACCGCCTCGGCGCCGCTCATCAGCTCGCCGGTGTAGACGAGGTCGAGGGTGCGGTGCGCGCCGAGCCGTTCGAAGAAGAGGGCGTGGCCGCCGGAGTCGAGGGTCGCGCCGAGGTTCGCGAAGGGCGACCCGATCTTCGCGGTGTCGGCGACGTAGACGACGTCGCTCGCGATGAGCAGCCCGAGCCCGACGCCGAGGCACGCGCCCGTTGCCATGGCGAACGTCGGTGCCGGAAACCCGTCGATCTGCCGCAGCACGGGTGTGACCACCCCGGCGAGGTAGCCGGTGGCGTCGTCGGTGGCGGGGTCGACGTGCGAGATGTCGCGGCCGGCGCAGAACGCGCGTCCCTCCCCTCGCAGCAGCACCGCGCCCACCCGCGCAGCGGCGGCTTCGGCGTAGGCCTCGGCGAGCTCGCCGAGCGCGGTCTCGTCGAGAGCGTTGAGCTTGGCCGGGTCGTTCAAGACGATCTCGCCGACGGCGCCGTCGATCGTGAGGTCGATGGTCATGGCGGCTCCTAGCTGTCGTAGTTGACGTCGACGAACTCGCTCGTCGGTATGGACTGGCAGGTGAGCACGTACCCTCGCGCGACCTCCTCCGGCTCGAGCGCGTAGTTCTCGACCATGTTCACCGAGCCCGAGACCACGGTCGCGCGACAGGTGCCGCAGACCCCGCCCGCGCAGGCGAACGGTACGTCGCCGCGAACCCGCAGGGCGGCGTTGAGGATGCTCTCGTTGCTGTGCACCGGCGTGGTGACCGTCGCCGTGGTGCCGTCGAGCGTGAAGCGCACCGTGTGCACGTCCTGCCCGGCCTCGACGACGACGGGGCGGCCGGTCTGGCCGGCGAGACCCTCCGGGCGCCCGGTGCTGAACAGCTCGAAACGGATGGCGGCGGCCGGCACCCCCCGGTCGGCGAGGGTGTCGCGCACGAGCTGCACCAGGTCGAAGGGGCCGCAGACGAACCACTCGTCGACCGCGTCCGGTGCGATGAGCCGGTCGAGTATCGCGTCGAGCTTCTCGGCGTCGAGCCGGCCCGAGAGCAGCTCCGAGCTCCGCTGCTCTCGCGTTAGCACGTGGTACAGCGCGAGCCGCGACGGGTAGCGGTCCTTCAGGTCGGCGAGCTCGTCGACGAACATCGTGTCCATCGCCGTGCGGTTGGAGTAGACGAGCGAGAAACGGTTGAGCGGATGCTCGCGCAGTGCGCCCTCGATGAGCGCGATGGCCGGCGTGATGCCGGATCCGGCGGCGATGGCGACGTAGTGCGCCGGCCCGGCGACGAGCTGCGAGACGAACCCGCCCTCTGGCACCATGACCGAGAGCCGCATCCCGGGCCGCAGGTTCTCGACCGCCCAGGTGGAGAACAGCCCGCCGAGGTCACGCTTGATGCCCACCTTCAGCTCGCCCGTCACGGGTGCCTGGCAGATCGAATAGCTGCGGCGCACGTCTTCGCCCTCGACCGTCGTGCGCAGCGCGATGTACTGGCCGGGCGCGTAGTCGTACTCGTCGACGAGCTCGTCGGGCACCGCGAAGGTGACCTCGATGGCATCGTCGGTGAGCGGGCGCACCCCGGAGACGGTCAGGTCGTGGAAGCTGGCCCGGCGCCGGGTGCTCGTCGCCATCAGTGTTCCTTGAAGTAGTCGAAGGGCTCCTGGCAGCGCTGGCACACGTAGAGGGCCTTGCACGAGGTCGAGCCGAAGCGGGAGGCCTCGCGCGTGTGCAGCGATCCGCAGTTCGGGCACCGCACCCCGAGGCCGAGGCGGATGACACCGTCGGCGCGGCGGGGGGCGGGAGGGGCGATGCCGTACCGCTCGAGCTTGTCGCGGCCGGATTCGCTCATCCAGTCGGTGGTCCAGGCCGGGGCCAGCACCACCTCGACGCGCGCCGGGGGGTGCCCGGCGGCGGACAGCGCGGAGACTATGTCGTCGCGGATGGCGTCGACGGCGGGGCATCCGGAGTATGTCGGAGTTATCTGCACGACGATCCCGTCGTCGGCCAGCCGCACCGAGCGCAGCACGCCGAGGTCTTCGATGGTGAGCACGGGCACCTCGGGGTCGACGACCGTCGCCGCGACATCCCAGATCTGCCGTTCGACCGCGTCGTCGGGGCGCGGACGGGCGACCCGCTCGACGGTCACCATTTCGCACCCGGATGGGCGCGCGCGAGCACCTGCATCTCGGCCAGGAGCGGGCCCATCGACTCGGAGTGGCGCCCGTCACGGCCGCCGCCCCGGGCGAACGGGATGGCGGGAAGGGTGAGCGAGGCGTCGGCGATGAGTCGCGGCACGACGTCGTCGAATCGCGCCTGGAGTGTGCGCGGGTCGACCGCGACGCCGTCGAGCCCCTCGGCAAACGGGTCGGCGCTGTACAGCTCGCCGACGAACGGCCAGATGGTCTCGAGTCCGCGCTGCATGCGCTCGTGAGACAGCTCGGTTCCGCGCCCGAGCCGCAGCAGCCACTGCACGCTGTGGTCGAGGTGGTAGTCGACCTCCTTGACGGCCTTCGCGGCGATGGCGGCGAGGGTCGGGTCTGTGGAGTCGGCGAGGGCGGTGTAGAGGGAGTCGAAGTAGACCGACGCCACCAGCTGGCGGGCGATTGTCACGGCGAAATCGCCGTTCGGCCGCTCGAACAGCTGCCGGTTGCGGAACTCCGATTCGCCGCGGAAGTAGGCGAGTTCGTCTTCCGTCTTTCCCCACGCGGAACCCGCGTAGGTGAGCATGCTGCGCGCGTGGCCCAGCTGGTCGAGGGCGATGTTTCCGAGCGCGACGTCTTCCTCGAGCTCGGGCGCGTGCGCGATCCACTCGCCGAGACGCTGGGCGAGCACGAGGGCATCGTCTCCCAGTCCCAGGGCGTAATCGGCCACCGGGCCCGGGGCGATAGCTCCGGCCTCGACGATCGACTCCGGGGTGATAGCGGTCGATTTCACGTGGCTGGTCTTCACAGGTGCGGCACCGCCTCCGACTCGGTGTAGTACGTGGCGTGACGGTACTCCTTGCCCTGCGGCGACTCGAAGAAGGTGCCGCGCGCATCGGGGTCGGAGGCCGTGATCGCCGAGGCGGGCACGACCCAGATCGAGACTCCCTCGGCGCGGCGGGTGTAGAGGTCGCGGGCGTTGCGCACGGCCATGATCTCGTCGGGCGCATGGAGCGACCCGGCGTGCACGTGTGAGAGCCCCCGGGATGATCGCACGAAGACCTCCCAGAGCGGCCAGGTCTCCCTGCCGCCGGAGTCGCCGGGGCTGGTCATGACGCGATCCTCTCGGTCGATCGGGCGTCGGCGTAGGCGCGGGCGGCCTCGCGCACCCAGGCGCCCTCCTCGTGCGCGGTGCGCCGGCGGGCCACGCGGATCGCGTTGGCGGGCCCGCGCCCGGCGAGCACCTCGTGGAACTCTGCCCAGTCGAGCTCGCCGAAGTCATAGTGCCCGCGTCCCTCGTTCCAGGCGATGTCGGGATCGGGCAGGGTGATCCCGAGAATCTCGGCCTGCGGCACGAGCATGTCGACGAATCGTTGCCGAAGGTCGTCGTTGCTGAAGCGTTTGATGTTCCAGGCCATGCTCTGCTTCGAGTTGGGCGAGTCGTCGTCGGGCGGGCCGAACATCATGAGCGCCGGGGCGTACCAGCGATTCACCGACTCCTGCGCCATCGCCCGCTGCGCGTCGGTGCCGCGCATGAGCTGCAGCAGGATCTCGAACCCCTGGCGCTGGTGAAACGACTCCTCCTTGCAGATGCGCACCATGGCCCGGCCGTACGGCCCGTACGACGCCCGGCACAGGGGCACCTGGTTGCAGATTGCGGCGCCGTCGACGAGCCAGCCGATCGATCCCATATCTGCCCAGGTGGGTGTCGTGTAGTTGAAGATCGACGAGTACTTGGCCTTGCCGGTGATCAGCTGATCGAACATCGTCTCGCGTTCGATGCCGAGGGTCTGGGCGGCGGAATAGAGGTAGAGTCCGTGGCCGGCCTCGTCTTGCACCTTGGCCATGAGGATCGCCTTGCGCTTCAGGCTAGGCGCCCGCGTGATCCAGTTGCCCTCGGGCTGCATGCCGATGATCTCCGAGTGCGCGTGCTGGGAGATCTGCCGGATGAGGGTCTTGCGGTAGCCCTCGGGCATCCAGTCGGTAGGTTCGACCCGGTGCTCGTTCGCGAGCAGCTCCGCGAAGCGCGCGGCACCCGCATCGTCGTCCATAGTCTCCGTCGACTCGGCCACAACGCCTCCCGATTACTTACCGTCCGTTCAGTAGACTGTACCAGCGGGCGGATAGGCTTTTCAAGGCGTCGGGTAGTGTCGGAAGACCACGGGCGGAGGGGCACGGATGACTAGCGCGACTGGCGAGCGTCGGGGCGGCAACGGTCGCGCGGGCCGCGATCCGTACGACCTCGCGGCGGTGCTCGACATCGCGACGGCTGCCTTCAACGAGTTCGGCTACGAGGCCACGTCGATGGGCGTCCTGGCCGAGCGGCTGGGTACGAGCAAGTCGGCGATCTACTACCACGTGACCAGCAAGGAAGACCTGCTGCGCCTCGCGCTCGACCGCGCTCTGGGCGAGCTGGAGCGCGTGCTCGAGCAGGAGGGCGCGACGACCGGCAAGGCCGACGCCCGGCTGCGATTCGTCGTGCGCGGCGCCGTGCGTGTGCTCGTCGACGACCTGCCGTACGTGACCCTGCTGCTGCGGCTGCGCGGCAACTCCGCGGTCGAGCGGGAGGCCCTCGAACGCAGGCGCGAGTTCGACCACGCCGTCGCACGGCTCGTGGACGAGGCGCGCGACGAGGGCAGCCTGCGGGCCGACATCGACGCCCGCACCACCACGAGGCTGCTCTTCGGCATGATCAACTCGATCGTCGAGTGGTACCGGCCGGGTGGACCACTGACGCCCGACCAGCTCGCAGACGACGTCATCTCCGTCGCGTTCGACGGCGTCGCCCGCGCATAGCCGGCGTGCTACTCCTTCGCCACGAGGGTGAGCACGTCGTAGGTGGCCACCACCTCGTCGCGCTGGTTGGTGAGCAGCGCGTCCCACGACACCTCGCCGTAGTCATCCGTCTCTCTCGGTGTGATCCGCTTGGCGGTCAGCCGCACCTTGACCAGGTCGCCGGGCGACACCGGTGTGACGAAGCGCAGGTTCTCGAGCCCGTAGTTGGCGAGCACCGGGCCCGGTGCGGGGTCGACGAAGAGGCCTGCGGCCCAGGAGAGCAGCAGGTAGCCGTGAGCGACCCGGCCGGGGAAGAACGGGTTGGCCGCGGCGGCCTCCTCGTCGGTGTGCGCGTAGAACGTGTCGCCCGTGAACTCGGCGAAGTGCGCGATGTCGTCGAGGGTGATCACGCGCTCCTCCGACTGCACCGAGTCGCCCAGCCGCAGTCGCGACAGCGGCCTACGGAACGGATGCTCGCCCGTGGCGGTGTCCGCGCCGGTGCGCCACTCGCCGGTCAGGCCGGTGAGCACGTTCGGCGTGCCCTGCAGGGCGAGGCGCCGCATGTGGTGCTTGACCGCGCGGATGCCGCCGAGCTCCTCGCTGCCGCCGGCCCGGCCGGGGCCTCCGTGCACCAGGTGGGGGACGGGCGAGCCGTGGCCCGTGGAGCTGCGCGCGTCGTCGCGGTCGAGCACGAGGATGCGGCCGTGGAACGGGGCGATGCCGTCGACCAGTGCCGACACGGTCTCGGCGTCGTAGCTGCAGACGGTCGCGACCAGCGAGCCGCCGCCGCGGTTGGCGAGGTGCACGGCCTCGGCGACGGTGTCGTAGGCGATGAGCGAGGCCACCGGTCCGAAGGCCTCGATCTCGTGCACGGCGTGTGCCTCCGCGTCGTCGAAACGCAGCAGCACGGGGGCGAGGAAAGCACCGTCGGGGGCGGGCCCGGTCGTGCCGTCGTCGTGGCGCACCTGGGGATCGTCGAGGCCGCCGAGCACGATCCGGCCGCCGCCTGAAACGAGGCGCTCGACGCTGCGGCGCACCTCGTCGCGCTGCTCGGAGCTGGCCAACGGTCCCATGGTCACGCCCTCGGCACGCGGGTCGCCCACCACGGTGCGGGCTTCGATCCGGTCGCCGATCGCGGCGACGACCTCGTCTGCGACGCCGCGGGGCACGATGACGCGGCGGATGCTCGTGCACTTCTGGCCGGCCTTGCTGGTCATCTCGGTGACGACCGAGGCGACGAACGCCGCGAACTCGGGGGCGTCCGGCGTGACGTCCGGGCCGAGGATCGCGGCGTTGAGGGAGTCGGTCTCGCACGTGATCGTCAGGCCGCGGCGGATGACGTTGGAGTGCACCGCGAGCGACTGTGCCGTGCTCGCCGAACCGGTGAACGCGACGTGGTCGCGCACGTCGAGCAGGTCGAGGAGGTCGCGGGCGCCGCCGCAGACGAGCTGCAGCGAACCGGCCGGCAGCAGGCCCGAGTCGACCATCACGCGCACTGCCGCCTCGGTGAGCAGAGCGGTCGGCGTCGCCGGCTTGACGATGGTGGGAACACCGGCGAGGAAGGCCGGCGCGAACTTCTCGAGCATGCCCCAGACGGGGAAGTTGAAGGCGTTCACCTGCACGGCCACCCCGGGGATGCGTTCGTAGACGTGCTGGCCGCCGAAGCTGCCGTCCTTCGAGAGGTTCTCCGCGGGCCCGTCGACGATGCGCGTTCGGGTGTTCGGCAGTTCGCGCCGCCCCTTCGAGGAGTAGGTGAAGAGCACGCCGATGCCGCCGTCGACGTCGACGAGCGAGTCGCGTGGGGTCGCGCCGGTACGGCCGCTCACCGCGTACAGGTCGTCTTTGGCGGCGGTGAGCGCCACGGCGAGCGACTTCAGCAGGAGCGCGCGCTGGTGGAAGGTGAGCTCGCCGAGGCTGTGCTGCCCGACGGTGCGGGCGAAGTCGACGGCGCCGGCCAGGTCGATGCCGTCGCTGCCGACCAGGGCGAGTACCTCGCCGGTGGAGGCGTCGCGGGTCGGGGTGCCGGTCTGCGGGTCCCACCAGTCGCCCAGGACGTAGCTCGGCAGTACTCGCGTGTCGGTCATGGTGGAGGTCATCGGCTTCTGCTCTCTGCTTTCGCTGTTCGGTCAATACACTGACGGGCATGACGCATGCACCCTGGACCATCGAACTCGGCGAGCTCGACCGCAAGATGGGGATCGAGATCCTCGAGCAGTCGGCGCAGCGGGTGGTCGCGACGATGCCGGTGATCGGCAACACCCAGTCGTTCGGTGCCCTTCACGGCGGTGCATCCATGGTGCTCGGCGAAGCCCTCGGCTCGTGGGCCGCCGTCATCCACGCGAGCACACTGGGCAAGACCGCGGTCGGCCTCGACATCAGCGGAACCCACCATCGCGGCGTCCGCGCAGGCATCGTGACGGGCACCGCGACGGCGCTGCAGCTCGGCAACACGATCACCAGTCACGAGGTGGTCGTGACCGACGAGTCGGGGGCGCGGCTGTGCACCGTGCGCATCACCAACCTCATCGTCGACCGGCGCTAGTCGTTCCATACGAAGAACCCCTCGCCGCTCTTGCGGCCCAGCCTGCCGTCGGCGACCATCGTGCGCAGCAGCTTCGGCGGCGCGAACCGGTCTCCGAGCGTGCCGTGCAGGTAGTCCGCGATGCCGAGCCGCACGTCGAGGCCGACCATGTCGGTGAGGCGCAGGGGCCCGACCGGGAACCTGTAGCCGAGCACCATGGCCGTGTCGATGTCCTCGGCCGAGGCGACGCCCTCCTCGAGCATCCGGATCGCCTCCAGGGCGACGGCGACGCCGAGCCGGGAGCTCGCGAAGCCGGGCGAGTCGTTGACTGTCACCGGCGTCTTGCCGATGGCGGCGGTCCACTGCTGCGCGAGGGTGATCAACTCGGGGGCGGACCGTGGGCCGCGCACGATCTCGACGAGCGTCGAACTCGGCACGGGGTTGAAAAAATGCAGCCCGCACAGGCGCTCCGGGCGCTGAAGCGGCTCGGCGAGCAGCGCGATCGAGAGCGACGAGGTGTTCGAGGCGAGCCAGGCGTCGGCACCGACGACCCGCTCCACGCGCTCGAGCATCCCGGTCTTGAGGGCGAGGTCTTCGGGAACGGCCTCGACGACGAGCATCGCGCCCGCGAGCGCCTCCGCGGAGTCGGTGCTCGTCGCGCGGGCGAGCAACGCCTCGCGCGGCTCGGTCGTCGTGCCGCGGGCGATGGAGGTGTCGATCGCGGTACCGAGGGATTCGAGGGCGTGGGCCGCGGCATCCGCGTCACGCTCGAGAACGGTGACGGATGCCCCGGCGAGCAGGAATGCGTGCGCGATACCCGCTCCCATGCGACCGCCGCCCACGACGCCGACGACCTCGGGAACGCCGGTCACTTCGCCCGCCTCTCGAGAAACGCGGTCATCCGCGCGTGCTTCTCGGGCGACGCGAACAGCACCGACTGCGCGCGATCGTCGACGGCAGGGTGCTCGGCCCGAGGGGCGTGCATCACCGACTTGGTGAACCGCACGGCGAGCGGGTCCTGCCCGGCGATGCGGTCGGCGAGGGCGTGCGCGGCGGCGTCGAGGGCGTCGGGCTCGTGCACCTCGGTGACCAGTCGCACGGCGAGAGCCTCCTCGGCGTCGAGCACACGCCCGGCGAGGAGGATCTCCTTCGCCAGCGGCTCGCCGACGAGCTCGGGAAGGCGCCAGGTGCCTCCGGCCGCGGCGATGATGCCGAGGGATGTCTCGGGGTTGCCGATGCGGGCGCGCGAGCTGGCGATGCGGAAGTCGGCGGCGTAGGCGAGCTCGGCGCCGCCGCCGAGGGCCCAGCCGTCGATCGCCGCGATCACGGGCATGGGCAGTGCCGCGATGCGCGAGAACAGGCGGGAGTTGATGCCTTCCAGCGCGTCGGACGCGGTGCGTTCCCGCAGTTCGGAGATGTCGGCGCCCGACGCGAACACCCCGTCGCCGCCGCTGATGATGAGGATGCGCGGCGTCTCCTCGAGCGCCGCGCATACGTCGTGCAGCTCGAGCACCATGGTGCGGTCGATGGCGTTGCGCACCTCGGGCCGGTCGAGCCGCACGTGCAGGCGGTCGGAACGATCGTCGACCACCTCGAGCGTCGTGAATGCCTCTGCCATGGCCCCGTCACCCTCGCTGGCTATACCTACTGACCGTTCGTTCTGTAAGAATGGCACGGCTCTCGAAACGAAGTCAACACGCGCGGTCAGACGGTCTCGAAGTCCTCGAAGATCAGCGCCGTCTTCGACGACCTCACCCCGGGGATCGACTGCAGCTCCTCGAGCACGACACGCCGCAGGTCGCCGTTGTCGCGGGCGCGCACCAACAGGATGCAGTCGAAATCGCCGCCCACGAGAGCGATGTGGCTCACCTCGGGAATCTGGGAGAGGCGCGCGCGGGTGTCCTGCCACGAGGCCTGGTCGAGGGTGAGCGTCACATAGGCCGACGAGTGCTGGCCAGAGAGCACGGGGTCGATGCGGGCGCCGAAACCCTTGATCACCTGCGAGTCGATGAGGCGGTTGACCCGGGTGTAGGCGTTCGCACGCGAGATGTGGGTGGCGGCAGCGACCGCGCTGACCGACGCCCTGCCGTCTCGGCGCAGCTCGGCGAGGATTCGTCGATCGAGCTCGTCCAGTTCGATGGGCATCAGGCGACCTCCGGCGGTGGATTGGTCATACGCGTTGTACGAGTATTCACCAGAACACGGCAATACATCTAGGGTTCGCCGTCGAAGCTGTCTCAATTGACCCGGGAAGCGCATGATCTTCACCAAAGCGTCCATGCAATCAACGGAGACCTCATGAACGACTTGCTTCCCAGGGGCGTGCCGGTGCAGCTCATCGACGCTGAAGGTCTGGTCCGCGACGACGACGGCTACGCCGCGCCGTCGACGGCGGCGCTGCTCGACGGCTACCGGTCTCTCGTGATCGGCCGCCGGATCAACGACCAGTGCAACGCTCTCGTGCGTCAGGGTCGTCTCGCCGTGTACCCCTCGTCACACGGGCAGGAGGCGTGTCAGATCGCTGCCGTCGGCGCACTCGAGGCGGGAGACTGGCTCTTCCCGACCTACCGCGACTCGGTCGCGGTGATGCTCAGGGGCGTGAGGCCAGCCGACGCGATGGTGCTGCTCAAGGGCGACTGGCACAACGGCTACGACCCCTACGACCACAACGTCGCGCCCCTCACCACACCCCTCGCCACCCAGTTGCTGCACGCCGTCGGCTTCGCCCACGCGGCGGTGTTGAAAGGCGAGAACACGGTCGCACTCGCCATGTGCGGTGACGGCGCGACGAGCGAGGGCGACTTCCACGAGGCCCTCAACTTCGCCGCGGTCTTCCGCGTTCCCGTCGTCTTCCTGGTGCAGAACAACAGATTCGCGATCTCCGTGCCGCTCTCGAGGCAGACCGCGGCCGAGTCGCTGGCGCACAAGGCGATCGGCTACGGCATGCCGGGAGAGCGCGTCGACGGCAACGACCTCGCCGCCCTCGCGTCGGTGCTCGAGGTCGCCGTCGCGCGAGCCCGTTCCGGCGGCGGTCCGACCCTCGTGGAGGCGCACACCTACCGCATGCAGGCCCACACCAACGCCGACGACGACACCCGCTACCGCGAGCGTTCCGAGGTGCAGGAGTGGGTGGAGCGCGACCCGCTCACCCGCCTGCGCGCCCACCTGACGCGCGCGAACCTGCTCGACGCGAGCGCGGAGACGGCGATCGCCGACGAGGCCGAGGCGATAGCGACCGAGCTGCGGGATGCGCTCAACGCCGACACGGCGCCCGACCCGCGAGCCCTGTTCGAGCACGTGTACGCGTCGGGCAACCCGCAGCTCGACGAGCAGTACGAGCTGCTGCGTGGGGAGCTCGAGCGCAGCCGAGAGGACGCCCGATGACCATGACCTCCGAGCGACCGGCCGCGACTCCCGCGGCCGCCACCACCCTGACGATGGCCGGGGCGATCAACCTCGCGCTCGCCGACGCCATGCAGGCCGACGACAGAGTGCTCGTCTTCGGCGAAGACGTCGGCGTGCTCGGCGGGGTGTTCCGGGTGACCGACGGCCTCACCGCCCGGTTCGGCGAGAGCCGCTGCTTCGACACGCCCCTCGCCGAGGCCGGCATCGTCGGCACGGCCGTCGGCATGGCGATGAACGGCTTGATTCCCGTCGTCGAGATGCAGTTCGACGCCTTCGCGTACCCGGCATTCGAGCAGGTGGTGAGCCACGTCGCGAAGATGGGCAACCGCACGCGCGGTGCGATGCGCATGCCGATCGTCATCCGGATCCCCTACGCCGGAGGCATCGGCGGAGTGGAGCACCACTGCGACTCCTCCGAGTCGTACTACGTGCACACGCCCGGTCTGACCGTCGTCGCCCCGGCCACCCCGCAAGACGCCTACAGCCTCCTGCGCGAGGCGATCCGCTGCCCCGACCCGGTCGTGTTCCTCGAGCCGAAGAAGCTCTACTGGACCAAGGGCGCCGTCGACCCCGCGGTCGAGACGCCGATCGGCAGGGCGCGCATCGCGCGCGAGGGCACGGATGCGACCCTCGTCGCCTACGGGACATCCGTCCCCATCGCCCTCGAGGCCGCCGCCGTCGCCGAAGAGGAGGGGCGCAGCCTGCAGGTCGTCGACCTGAGGAGCCTGACGCCGTACGACGACGAGACGGTGGATGCCGCGGTGCGCTCGACGGGTCGCGCGGTGGTCATCGCCGAGGCGCCGGGCTTCGCGAGTGTCGCCTCGGAGATCGCGGCCCGCATCTCGGAGCGTTGCTTCTCCTGGCTCGAGGCGCCGGTGCGCCGCGTCACCGGCTTCGACGTGCCGTACGCTCCGCCGAAGCTCGAGCACTTCTACCTGCCCGACGTCGACCGTGTTCTCGACGCGGTCGACACGTTGCAGTGGGACGACTGATGGCGGGCCGGGTCTTCCGACTGCCCGATCTGGGCGAGGGGCTCACCGAGGCCGCTCTCGTGCGGTGGATCGTCGCCGTGGGCGACAGGGTTGCCGTCGACGAGCCGATCGCCGAGGTCGAGACCGCCAAGAGCATCGTCGAGCTGCCGTCGCCGTTCGCCGGCGTCGTCACGGCCCTCCACGGCGAGGAGGGGCAGACCCTCGACGTCGGCTCCCCGTTTATGGAGGTGGACGCCGAGGTGCCGACAGACGTCGAGCTCGACGCGCACCGCGCGGAGGAGCGAGCCGGATCCGGCAACGTGCTCATCGGCTACGGCACGAGCGAGAGCGGAGGCGCGGGCCGCCGTCGCGGTCGCGCCCGGGTCGCGGCCGCGACCCCCGGTGCTCCGTCGGGCGCGGCATCCGGCACCACGCATCCCGCTCGAGGGCCGGTGCCGGTGCGGTCGCCCATCGTGCGCAGCCTCGCCCGCAGCCGCGGGGTCGACCTGCGAGCCATCCACCCCAGCGCGCCCGACGGGGTCATCCGCCGCTCCGACGTGCTCGCCGCCGTGTCGCCCTCGTCGGCGGCGACGGAAGACTCCACCAACGAGCTGCGGGTGGTATCGCGGGAGCCGCTCGGGATGCTGCGGAAGACCGTGGCAGCGAGGCTGAGCCGCAGCCGCACGGAGATCCCCGAGGCCACGGTGTGGGTCGACGTCGACGCCACCGAGCTCCACACGCTGCGCGAGTCGATCGGCGACTCCCGGCCGTCGTTCACGGCGATGGTTGCGAAGTTCGTGCTGATCGCCCTGGCCGACTACCCCGTTCTCGCCGGCCGGCTGAGCGACGACGGCGGCGAGATCATCCAGTTCGACGGCGTGAACCTCGGCTTCGCCGCGGATACTCCGCGCGGCCTGATGGTGCCCGTTCTCCGCCACGCGGAGCGACACTCGATCGCCTCCCTCGACGCGGAGATCCGTCGGCTCGCGGAGGCGGCGCGTTCCGGCGCGGCGTCGCCGGCCCAGCTGACCGGATCCACCTTCACCCTCAACAACTACGGCAGCCTGGGCGTCGACGGGTCGGCGGCGATCATCAACCACCCGGAGGTCGCGATCCTCGGACTCGGGCGCATGATCGAGCGCCCGTGGGTCGTCGAAGGAGCGGTGGTGCCGCGGCGCATCATGCAGATCTCGCTCGTCTTCGACCACCGCGTCTGCGACGGCGGCTACGCCGCGGGCTTCCTGCGTTCGGTCGTGGCCGCGGTCGAGAACCCGCTCGCTCTCTACGCGCGACTCTGAGCGCGAGCATCCGCGCGGATGCACCTCGAAGGGTATATCGTTCAGTATCGTTGTATATCGTTCACGGTCCACGTAGGAGGACAGCATGGGTGCTTCATTTCCGGCAGGCGGCTTCAATCTCGGCAACAACATCGACGGCGTGTGGCAGGCGATGGAGCAGATGCGCACGACGTTCGAGAAGCGCGCCGGGTCGCGCGTAGGTCGCGGTGACGTGCGCGCCGCGGTGCTCGCACTGCTCGCCGAGAAGCCCATGCACGGCTACCAGATGATCCATGAGATCGAGGAGCGCAGCGGCGGAAGCTGGAAGCCCAGCGCCGGATCGGTGTACCCGACCCTGCAGCTTCTGGCCGACGAGGGACTCATCAGCGTCGAAGAGGGAAACGGCCGCAAGATCTACTCGCTGACCGACACCGGCCGGGAGGCCGTCGCCGGCCCGGACGCGTCGTCGCCGTGGGAGTCGACGGGCGCGGCGCCGGGCAGCGGATTCGCCGCTCTGCCGAAGGCGGGCGTCGAGCTCGCGCAGGCTACCGCGCAGGTCGGGCGCACCGGTACCCCTGAGCAGATCCAGGAGGCCGTGGCCGTGCTCGACGACGCGCGCCGTCGCCTCTACTCGATCCTCGCGCGAGTGTGACCACGACCACGTCTGCTCCGCTGACCGCGGAGTCCGAGCGGCCGGGGCGCGGGGCTCATCGCGACCGTTACCGTCGCATCCTGCGATTCGCCGCCTGGCACCTCGCCGTCACCTGGTGGTACGAGCTCTTCCTGCCCCGAGTCGGGTTCACGCGGGTCACGGAGCGCACGCGGGCGAAGCGGATGCAGCGCTTCGCGCGACGCTTCCACGTGCTCGCCCTCGATCTCGGCGGGCTCATGATCAAGGTCGGCCAGTTCATGTCGTCGAGGCTGGATGTTCTGCCGCCCGAGTTCACCAAGGAGCTCGAGGGCCTGCAGGACGAGGTGCCGCCGGTTCCCTTCGAGGGGATCCGCGCGCTCGCCGAGGCGGAGCTCGGTGTTCGGCTCGCCGACGCGTTCGCCTCGGTCGACGAGACGCCGATCGCGGCGGCATCGCTCGGCCAGGCGCACCGGGCGTGGCTCGGTCCGGAGGACGCGGCAGCGACCGGGCTCACCGGCGTCGTGATCAAGGTGCAGCGGCCGGGCATCGACGAGATCGTCGCCGTCGACCTGTCGGCTCTGCGCCGCGTCGGCGGCTGGCTCAGCCGGATCCGGCTGGTCTACGACCGGGTCGACATGCCCGCCCTGATCGAGGAGTTCGCCGTGACGAGCCTCGAGGAGATCGACTATCTGCACGAGGCCGCGAACTCCGAGCGCTTCGCGGAGTTCTTCGCCGGAGACGACCGGGTCGGCGTGCCGAGCGTCGTCTGGGAGCGCACTACCAGGCGGGTGCTCACTCTCGAAGACGTGACCGCCATCAAGATCACCGACCTGCCCGGGCTGCGCGCCGCCGGGATCGACCCCGCCGACGTGGCGCGGGACTTCGCCGCGGTGATGTTCGACCAGCTCTTCTCCACCGGCTTCTTCCACGCCGATCCGCACCCCGGAAACATCTTCGTCACCCCCGCGGACGAGGGCTCCGACGGCCGACCGTGGAAGCTCACCTTCATCGACTTCGGGATGATGGGCGCCATCCCCAACTCCACCCGCAGCGGCCTGCGCAAGCTGCTGATCGCCGCGGCCTCCCGCGACGGCAAGGGCATGGTCGACGCGATGCGCGACGTCGGCGTGCTCCTGCCCTCCGCCGACGTCATCGAGCTCGAGCGAGCCATGACCCAGCTGTTCGGCCGCTTCGGCGGGATGGGCTTCGCCGAGCTGCGCGAGGTCGACCCCCGCGAGTTCCGGCAGTTCGCCGTGCAGTTCGGCGACGTCGTGCGGTCGCTGCCGTTCCAGCTGCCCGAGAACTTCCTGCTGGTCATCCGCGCGATGTCGTTGATATCGGGCGTGAGCAGCTCGCTCGATCCCCGGTTCAACCTCTGGGACTCGGTCGAGCCGTACGCCGCGAAATTGCTGCGCGACGAGAGCGGCAACATCGTGCAGGATTTCGCGCAGAAGGCCGTCGATGCGGCCGGCGTCGCGGTGCGGCTGCCGGGGCGGCTCGACTCCCTCATCAGCAGGTTCGAAGACGGCACGGTGTCCATCGCGACTCCGCGGCTCGAGCGGCAGGTCGCACGACTCGACCGCACCCTACGGCGTCTTGTCTCGGGTCTCGTGTTCGGCGCCCTGGTGGTCGCCGGCGCCGTGGTTCGCGCCGACGACGAGGTGCTCAGCACGGTTTTGCTCATAGTGTCGGTCGTTCCGCTGATCGTCACGATGCTGCCGGGCCGCCGCAACCCCTGACGGATGGCCACGGAGTCGTCCCCGCGGGCGGGTGGCAATGTACTGCCGTGTGAACATGACGACGAGGATGGCAAGCCCGACGGTGTCGCCGCCGTAGTACATGATCAGGCCGCCGAGTTGCGCTTCGTCCGTCGTCGTGCCGGGCGGCGGATGCGCGTAGATCTGCTTGGCGAGCACCGAATGCGCGGCGGCCGCCAGCAGGAAGACCGTGAGCCGAAGCCGGAAGCTCGACCTGTGCGGCGACGGATCGACGGGCACGATCGACGCGGTGAAGAGGCAGCCGGCCACGAGGAAATGCACGAGGAGCACCCAGTGCAGCAGCGGATTGCCGGTGAGGCCCACGCCGAAAGGGGTCGTATAGAGCAGCCACATCGACGCGGTGTAGAGGGTGCCGGCGAACAACGGATGGGTGGCCAGGCGCACAGGGCCCGAACGGAGCAGCCGGGAGAGGCGTCTGGCCGGCACGACGTCGAGCGCGCGCAGGGCGAGAGTGCCCGGCGCCGCGACGACTATCAGCAGCGGTGCGAGCATGCCCACCGCGAGGTGCGCGGCCATGTGCGCGGCGAGATCGTCGGACGCCCCGACCGCGATGGGGCCGACCAGGGTCGCCGACACGGCGCAGAACGCGAGCACGGCGGCGACGACCCGCGGCGCGGGCCATCCCCGGCCGCCCGGGCGCCGCAGGCGGATCGCGGCCGCCACATACGCGACGGTCAGCACGGCAGCGAGCGCGAGGATCGGCGTACCCAGCCCGATCGTCGACGTGCCGTGACCGTGCACCGGGGTCACCCGCGGCGGCGTCGCGTGACCGCCACGATCGTGAGCACGACACCGACCGCCAACAGGAGTGCGGCGGCCCCGTTCCACAGCAGGTCGTAGGGGAGGAGGTCGACGTCGTAACGCACCTGGTGGAGCCGCAGGACCTTGTGATTCACGAGGCCGTCCCAGAGCTGGAAGACGCCGAGGCCCACGAAGAGCCCCGCCCAGGGGAACAGCCCCACGGATGAGCCCCACCTGCGAGCATCCGCCAGAAGAAAGAACCCCGCCACCAACGCCACCAGCTCGGCGGCGTGAAGGAGGCCGTCGGAGACGAGGCCGACCCGGGTCGTGTCTCGGTCGTAGAAGTGGTGCCAGCCGAGAAGCTGGTGGAAGACGATCTCGTCAACGGCCGCCATCAGCCCGATGCCGATGAGCAGTCCCGCTGCATAGGACTTCGCCGCGGGCGCGCGGTGGTCGAACTCGACCGACTGGTTCACGGGACGGTCAGGAATTCCACGGCGGCCGACAGGGATACGAAAAAGCGTCGTTCGAGCGGGCGGCCGATTCGGGTGGTCTCGAAGACCTGGTCGATCTGCTGGACAAAGCCGATCAGGCACAGCGCATCGTTCTCGCTGCGGCGGGGGTCGCTGATCCGCCACTCCGTTGCCGAGATCGGAAGGACCATGGCCTGTCCCTGGAGCGTCGGTGAATGTCTCATGAGTCCTCCGTGGTTGCCTCAATTCAAACAACCGCAGCCGACACCGCGCCCGAGGGTGGACAAAAGCAGAAATCCGTGCCCGTCGTGCGTGAGGCGCCACTACCCACGGGGAGGCACTATCTGCCTTCGAACGGCGTTGGTCAACCCCCGGATCTGCAGCGCCGACGAGGTGCCTACCGTAGACGCATCTGGCCGCGGTATCGCGGCTTCACACCCACCAAACGCAATGGAGAGCCATGTTCTTCCACCGACAGGAACTGCAGTTCAAGGCCTCGCCCAGCAAGCCCGACGCGGTGTTCGCCCGCCGGCTGCAAGAGGTGCTGGGCGGACAATACGGCGAGATCAGCGTCGCCATGCAATACGGCTTCCAGGCCTGGAACTCGCACGAACCGGGCAAGTACCGCGACCTCCTCTACGGCATCGGAGCGGAGGAGTTCGGGCACGTCGAGATGCTCGCGATCATGATCGCGCAGTTGCTGGAGAAGGCGCCGGTCGAGCAGTCGGAAGACGCGATGAGGGCCGACCCGGTGCTCGGCGCGGTCATCGGCGGCACCGACGTTCAGGCGGCCATCGTGGCCGGCGCCGGCGCTCGCCCCGTCGACAGCAACGGCAACCCGTGGCAGGGAAGCTACGTGACAGCCAGCGGCAATCTCCTGGCCGACTTCACGTCGAACGCCAACGCCGAGATGCAGGGTCGGTTGCAGGTGGCGCGGCTGTATCACATGACCGACGACCACGGCGTGCGTGACCTGCTCTCGTTCCTGCTGGCGAGAGACACGATGCACCAGAACCAGTGGATCGCCGCGGCCGCGGAGCTCCGCGCCGAGGGAGTGGAAGACCTGCCTGTGCCGAGCAACTTCCCGATCGACAAGGAGGAGCGCGACGTCTCGTACCAGTACATCAACTTCTCCGACGGCGCCAAGGCGAGCGAAGGCTCGTGGGCGAGCGGTGCGACCCCCGACGGCAAGGGGGAGTTCACCTACGTCGCAGAGCCGCCACGTGGCGTGCCGATGCCCCCGCCCACGCAGCCGGACGAGCGTCTGTACGGGACCACCCCCAAGCCGAACATCGTGGAGAAGGCAGCGGGAGTGATCAAGGACGCTGTCACTTCCAACTGACGCCCGGCCATGAACACCGGACGCCGCCCGCCCGACTCGCAGCGCGACGTAGCCGCTATCGCGGTCGCGCCGCTGCTGTGGGAGGTACGCGCGTTCAAGCAGCCCGTCGCCGGCGCGGTGATCGGTCACATCGTCTGCGACGGTGACCGGTTCCGCGTCGGCCTCGACGGGGAGGAGGTCGAGGCCTACTCGTTCGGCACCCTAGGCGAGTGCGTCGAATGGTTCGACGAGTTCAGGTTCGCGCTCGGGCTCGGAACCGACGGCAGCCCGATGCCGCTGGCGCGCTGATGCGCGACGCGCCCAGGCTCGCCGTGGAGTACGTGCTGCCGATCAGGTGCGAGCGTGGAGACGATCACGACGACCTCACCGAGTATCTGAGCAGGCTGGCCGAGTGGGCGGATGTCACGGTCGTCGACGGCTCGGACGACGAGGTCTTCCGGCACAACGCGGCACGGTGGCAGCGACTCGTCAGGCACGTGGCGCCGGAGCCCGGGCCGGGGTTCAACGGCAAAGTGCTGGGAGTCATGACCGGACTCCGCCTCTCCCGGCACGAAGCGGTCGTCATCGGCGACGACGACGTGCGCTACAGCTACTCCGAACTCAGACGCGTGGTCGAATGTCTCGGTCGAGCCGACATCGTGCGGCCGCAGAACTACTTTCTCGAGCGCGCGTGGCATACACAGTGGGACACCGCGCGGACCCTCGTCAACCGTGCGTTCTGGTCCGACTACGCGGGTACGCTCGCGGTGCGTCGCAGCGTCGTCCTCGCTGCCGGGGGCTACTGCGCCGACGCCCTCTTCGAGAACCTCGAGCTCCTCCGAACGGTCCGCGCCGCGGGAGGACGAGAGTACCGGGCCGACGGTGTCTTCGTGGGGCGAACCGCACCCAGCCGCGAGAAGTTTCTCGCGCAGCGGGTTCGTCAGGCGTACGACGACTTCGCTCAGCCCATGCGGCTGGCCGCCGAGCTCGCGCTCCTGCCCGCCCTGGTGTGGGCGGTCGCACGCCCGACTCGTCTGATCCCCTTGGTCGCCGCGGCGGTCGGGGTCGCCGAGGTCGGCCGCCGGCGTGCTAAAGGCACGACCGTGTTCCCCCCGACGAGCAGTCTGTGGGCGCCGGTGTGGCTGGCCGAACGCGCCGTCTGCGTCTGGCTCGCGGTAGGCGCTCGCCTGAACGGGGGCGTGGTCTACCGGGGGCAGCGGATGAAGCTCGCCGCGACACCGGAGCGTGCGTTGAGGAGCCGCCTCGATTCACAACCGGTGGCCGACACGTGCGCGGTGGAGGTTCCCTCGGGGCGGTGAGAGGGCTACCCGAGCTGGTAGTCGTCGCCCGCGTAGTGCGACTCGTGGTGGGGCTCCGGCTGGGCGTGTGGAGGAAAGGCGAGGTCCTGAAGCTTGCCGCGCATGTACTCGATTGCCTCGTCACTGACCAGCAGGCTCTTCTCGGAGTACGTCAGATGCTTCATCCCAGCAGCCTATGCACGAGCCGGAAATCGAGTTCAGACGGTTGCGCAACAAGCCCTACTCACCTAGAGCGTCGTTCTCTATCCGCTATCTAGCCGACCGAAGCGAGTTGCGCAAGCCGTCAATATGCGCGTTCCCCGCTCGAATAGCCTCATGGAGACCGGGTCTATCGCTTGTCGCAGATCCCTTGCCGGCTGGAGGACCTCTGAACTGGAACTTCTTTCGTCGTCAACCAGCCGTCACACCGACGAAGGAACGAGGCTCAGCATGGGGACACTCAAATACGACGGCACGACCGTCGACTTCGAGGACCGGGTCCTCGCCCATATGGAGGTCGTCGTCATTCAGAAACTGAGGCGGCAGGAGGCCTTCTTCATGTCGTGGCATGAGCCCGACTCCGCGGGCGGCGGCCGAACCGGCATCTGGCTGCATCCCGCCGCTCTGCTCACCTTTCACTATTCGAGCAACGAAGCCGCGAAGATCGACCGCGAGTGGATCGAGAGGCTCACCTTCTCCGCGAGTTCATCCGCAGGCATGTTCGTCACCGACGCCGAGGGCCAGCCGTGCCGCGCATCCGACCCGGCGAGCTTCGGTTGACGATCCGGCGGCGACCGCCCGGCCCCCGGCCGCGACGCTTCCGTTTTCCGTTCTCGAATCAGTGAAAGCAGCAGACAATGGGCAAGCTCCTCTATAGCAGTGCAGCAATCGAAATCGGATTCGAGGATCGCGCGCTCGCTCATATCCAACTCGTCATCAGCGCGAAGCTCCGACGCGGTGAGAAGTTCTTCTTCTCCTGGCAGGACAACGCGAGCGTGGGCAGCGGCCGCTCGTCGATCTGGCTGGAGCAGTCGATCCCGCTCTACTTCAAGTTCTCCGGCTCGAAGCCGGTAGCGATCAACCGCGACTGGCTGAACGCCCTGATCGCCACGGCCAACTCGAACAGCGGTCTCGCCTTCCTCCCCGAGCCCGGTGCGGGCACAGGAATGACGCCGCTCCCGAAGAGCCATGTATAGGTCGCGGGCGGCTTCTGTCGCCGCCGATTCTTGTCAACCCCGTGGAGTGATGGAAACTCCACTGCCTACGTTATAGCGATGAAGCACCTCACCTACGCGGACCAGTCAGTTCTCATCGGCGATGAAGCCGCCGACGTCTTGATCCGGTTCTCGGCGCTTCTCGCCGAGAAGGGTCACGCCGACGCCGTATCCCTCAACGCCATCGGCAACGAGGGCGATGCCATAGTGGCGAGCTTCGTGCTCGGCAGCGGAACCAACCTGATGTCTGCGACCACCAACTCGACGATCCCCGAGCCGGACAACTCGGAGGGCATCGAATTCATGACCCGGAAGATCGAGCTGCTGATCTCGCCGCCGACGGCTTCGCCGAACAGCGACGACTGGCCTGCCGCGGAAGAATTCGACACGCACCTCTGACTGGGCAGTCGTGACGCACCGGCTCACCCGCGACGAGGCCCGTCTCATCGCTGTGCGCGCCCAGCGGCTCGACGCCGACCGACCGAGCGACGTGGTGGGCATCGCGGAGGAGCTCGGGGCCATAAAGATCGACCCCACAGCGACCATCGCGCCGGCCGAGCACACGATCCTCTGGTCGAGGATCGGCGCAGACTACGACCGGGCTCAGCTGTCGAAGGCGGTGGAGTCCGACCGTCTGCTGTTCGAGTTCGACGGCGCCTTCAGGCCCGCGAGCCTGCTGCCGCTCATGCTCCCCGGGATGAGGCGTTGGCCGAGTCATCCTAAGTCCGTCGCCTGGCTCGAGGCCAACATGCGTTTCCGCAGCGACGTGCTCGCCCGGCTTCGCGGCGAGGGCCCCCTGCTGGCATCGCAGATTCCCGACACGGCCGAGGTGCCCCGCGGGTCGGACGGCTGGTACGGGCCGAACCAGGTCGTGCACATGCTCGACTTCCTGCAACGCCAGGGCGAGGTCGCGATCGTCGGGCGCCGGGGCCGCCACCGGTTGTGGGACCTCGCCGAACGGGTGCACCCGAAAGACATGCCCGAATACGAGTACGAAGAAGCCGAGCGGATGCTGAACGAACGGCGGCTGCAGGCCCTCGGCATCGCCAGGCAGAACTCGCCCTGGTCGCCGGTGGGAGACGCCGGCGAGCCCGCCGTCGTCGAGGGCCTGCGGCAGAAGTGGCGCGTCGATCCGGAGGCGGTCGCCGCGCTGGAATCCGATGAGGGCGGTCGGGTCGCGTTTCTCAGCCCGTACGACGGCATGCTCTTCGACCGCCCTCGGCTGCGCGACCTGTTCGAATTCGAGTACGTGCTCGAGCAGTTCAAGCCCAAACCCCAGCGCAGGTACGGATTCTTCGCGCACCCGATTCTGATGGGCGACCGTTTCGTCGGGATGCTCGATGCGGAGGTGGACCGCGAACGCGAGGCACTCGTCGTCGCCGCGGTGCACGAGTTCTCGCCGTTCGACCCCGAGGAAGACGAGATGGTGCGGGCGGAGATCGCCGACCTGGCCGAATGGCTCGGCGTCGACGTCGCGGAGTGGTGACACGGGATTAGACGATTCTCCGTCTGAACGGGCGATCGGCGGCTCGTTGTCCAGAATGATTCGCGCGAAGGCGGCGTCGGCGGATCGATCCGCCGCGATTGGCGGACGGCCGGTTCGCGCAGAGATACTCGTGGGGATGAGCGACACCGACCAGACCACCACCATGCCCAGCCTCGACGGATGCGAGTTCGAGATGATCTCCTCCACAGCGAGCGAGGTGTCGACGACCAGCCCGTCGCGCTTCCGCTATCACCAGAGCGGGTCGATGATCTGGGGCGAATACCGCGGAGACACGGTGAGCGTCGGCCGGTTCGCCGGCCAGCGTCTCGGCGACAGCATCACGATCGGTTTCGCACACGCCTTCGCCGAAGGCGGCGCCGCGCTGCTCGGCGGCGGGTCGAGCGAGATAACGCGCGACGCGGACGGCCGACTGCTGCTGGTCGAGGCCTTTGTGAAGGATGGCGCGCACCACCGGAGCGTCTGCGTGCAGGTCGACCCCGACGACGGCTGGGGCCTGCCGCCGGCGACAGCCGACGACCTGCACCTCGACGGGACCTCGTTCGACCTCGCGATCTCGAGCGCGAGCGCCGTCGACTCCGGCGGTCCGACCCGCTTCGACTTCAGCGAACGCGAGGGGGTCGTCTGGGGCGTCTACCGCGGCGACACCGTCACCACGGGCCACTGCGTGGGAGTGCGCACCGGAGAGGCGCTCGACGAGTTCTTCGTGCACGAGCTGGTTGCCACCGGCGAGACGCTCAGCGGCAACAGCTCCACTCGCATCGAGGTGCGGTCCGACGGTCTGCTCGAGCTCGTCGAGGAGTTCGTGCTCGACGGCGTGCCCGGCCGCAGCGTGTGCGTGCAGGTCGACGGCCACGGGGCATCCGCCGTCTAGGAACCGAGCCCGGCCCTCCCGGCGGCCGCTCGGGTGAACCGCGTGAGGCCCAGCTGCGCGTTCTGCGTCTCGCGCACCGGCAGGTCGGAGGGCAACAGGAACGGCCGCTCGAAGACCTCGTCGAGCACCAGCACGGTCTCGACCGATTTGACCTCGGAGAGCGCGGCGATCACGCCGATCACGAAGTCGTGGATCGCCCCCACCTCGGGCGCCCGGATGACGAGCATCGCGTCGTGCTCGCCGGTCGTGATGCGGCACGACTCGATGTCGGGCATCGTCTCGATCTTCTGTCGGAAGGTCGACCAGGTCTGCGGATGCACCGTGACGAACACGAGAGCGCAGATGCCGAGTCCCGCCTTCGCCGGGTCGATCCGCGCGGAGAATCCGGTGATGACGCCGTCTGCGATGAGTCCCTCGACCCGTGTGTAGACGTTGGCGCGCGACACCTGCACGCGCTCGGCGAGGGCCGCCATCGAGATGCGGCCGTTGTCGCGCAGCTCGGCGAGGATCTTCACGTTGGTCTCGTCGAGCGGTCCGGCGTTTTGTCCACCGGCGTCAGAACCGGCTCCCGCTTTTATGGACATTTCATTCCCCGAATCATCAGTTTCGAACGCGACTTCTGCCAACCCCGCGCATGATTGGACAGATTGTGTGGACTATGCGACTCTCGACACACGCTGTCCAGAGGTTACCAAAGGCGATAGGCCGTGGCGTCCGTTTGTGAACAGTCGTGTTCGGGTGCTCCGGTGGGGCAGCGCCGGTCACATCAATGAGGAGGCACCACCCTTGCGCAACAACACCCGTGTCGCAGTACTAGCCCTTGGACTCGTGGCGACAGTCACACTCGCCGGCTGCTCAGCCGGCGCCTCCTCCTCGGGCGACGCCCCGTCGAGCCTGGTCATAGACACCGCGTTCACCCTCGAGACCGGAGACCCGGGCCGCAACTACGTGCCGACCGGCTACATGGTCTCGAAGGCCGTCTACGAGACTCTCCTCGACTTCGCCGGCTCCGACGAGAGCACCCCGGTTCCCGGGCTCGCCACCTTCGAGCAGAACGCCGACGCCACGGTCTTCACGTTCACGCTCGACGCCGACCGCGTCTTCTCCGACGGGTCGCCGATCACCGCCGACGACGTCGTGTTCTCGCTCGAGCGCGTCAAGGGAATGGTCGAGAGCAAGGCCAACTTCCTCATGTCGGGCATCGAAGTGGCGAAGATCGACGATCTCACCGTCGAGCTGACCACAGAGACGCCGTCGCTCAAGCTGCCCGCCCTCATGACCAACCCCTCGCTCGCAATCCTCAACTCCGAGGTCGTCATCGCCAACGGCGGGACCACCGACGACACCGACGCCGCCGAGGAGTTCCTCAATTCCGAGTCGGCAGGCTCCGGCCCCTACGTGATCGACTCGCTCGACTTCGCCAGCCAGGTCGTGCTCACCGAGAACTCCGAGTACAACGGCGACGAGGAGATCGACTTCGGCCGCGTGGTCATCCGCAGCGTCTCCGAGAGCGCCACCCAGAAGCTCAACCTCGAGGGCGGCGACTCCAACGTCGCCGTCGACCTGAGCGGCGACCAGGTGGCCGACCTCTCCGACGACGTCACGGTCACCTCCGGTCCGTCGGCTCAGACGATCTTCCTGCTGCTCAACCAGAACCCGGAGATCAGCGAGTTCACCTCGAACCCCGACTTCGTCGACGCCGTGCGTTACGCGCTCGACTACGACGGCCTCCTCGAGCTGGCCGGCGCCGGCTCCGAGCAGGCCACCGGCGTGATCCCCCCGTCGTTCCTCGGTGCGCTCACCGACGGGGTCGAGCAGGATCTGGATGCCTCGGCCACCGCCCTCGCGGCCTCCGGCTACGACGGCGAGACCATCACCCTCGAGTACCCGAACGACTACCCCGTCGGCGGCGTGAGCTTCACCCCTCTCGCCGAGCGCATCCAGTCGCAGCTCGACGCGGCGGGCATCACGCTCGAGCTCGCACCGGCGCCGTTCACGACGCAGATCGACGAGTACGTCAACGGCCGCGAGGCGTTCAGCATCTGGTTCTGGGGCCCCGACTACGCCGACTCCGCGAACTTCCTGCCCTTCGCCGCCGGCGACAAGGTCGGTCTCCGCGCCGGCTGGACCGCGGAGATGAGCCCCGAGACGGTCGCCCTGTCGGCCGCGGCGGCCAACGCCACCTCGGTAGACGAGCGCGAGGCGGCGTTCGCCGCCTTCGCCCAGGGACTGCAGGACTCCGGCCCGTTCGTGCCGCTCATCGTTCCCGGCTCGAACATCGCGACCGCGTCATCCATCACCGGCGTCTCGTACAACTCGACCTGGACGATGGACATCGCGGAACTCCGCGCCAAGTAACAACCCATCTCGACGAGAGACAGTCAACACGTGGCATCAAGCATCACCGTGCCGCGCAGGTACTCGGCCAGAAGTCCTCTGGTCGGGTACCTGCTGCGCAGGCTCGGAACATCCATACTGCTGTTGATCGGCGTGACCGTGGTCACCTTCGCTCTGACCAACCTCGTTCCCGGAAACCCGGTGGCCGCGGCCCTCGGCGAGGGCGCCGCGAGCAACCCGGCCACGGTGGCCGCCTACGTCGAGAAGTACGGGCTCGACCAGCCGCTGCCACTGCAGTACCTCACGTATGTCGGCAACCTGTTCCAGGGCGATATGGGCACCTCGCTGCACACCCGCCAGCCCGTCGCCGACGACCTCCTCAAGGCGGTTCCCGCCACCGTCGAGGTCGCCCTCGGCGCGATCATCGTCAGCCTCGCCGTCGGCACCGCGCTCGGCTCGCTCGCGGCCTACCGCCGCGGCAAGATCACCGACCAGGTAGTGCGCGTCGTCTCGCTCATCGGGCTGAGCATCCCGACGTTCTGGCTCGCGCTGACCAGCTTCTACATCTTCTTCCTCCAGCTGCGGATCGCGCCAGGCTCCGGCCGGCTCTCGCCGATCTACACACCGCCGCCGACCGTGACCGGCCTCTACACCGTCGACGCGCTGCTGGCCGGCCAGTGGGACATCTTCTTCGACGCCATGGCGCACCTCATGCTGCCCGTGTTCGTGCTGTCGCTGTTCACCATCGGCCTGCTCACCCGCTTCGTGCGCACCTCGGTGCTCGAGGTGCTCGACGCCGACTACGTGCGGGCGGGCCGGGCGAAGGGCCTCAGCGGTTCGCGGGTGCTGTTCGGCTACGTGCTGCGCGGGGCTTCGCTGCCGATCCTCACCATCGTCGGCCTCGCCTTCGGATCGCTCTTGTCTGGCACCGTGCTCGTCGAGGCGGTATTCGCCTGGCCGGGGCTCGGCACCTACGCCTACGAGTCGGCGACGAGCCTCGACCTTCCCGGGATCATGGGGGTCGGCCTCGTCGTCGGCGTCATCTACCTCGGCATCAATTTCATCGTCGACATGCTCTACGGCGTGCTCGACCCGAGGGTGAGGCTCGCATGAGACGCCGCAGACTCCGAGTTCCGAAAGCCTGGGTGTCGCCGCTCGGCGTCGTCGGCGCCGTCATCGCGTTGGGCTGGATCATCGTCGCGTTCACCGCACCGCTCTACCTGCCGCACGACCCTCTCGCGCAGAACCTGCCGCGACTGCAGGAGCCGGGCATCGACACACTGATGGGAACAGATGCGCTCGGCCGCGACATCTTCTCCCGACTGCTGTCGGGCGCAGCGGTCACCGTGCCGGTGGCACTGCTGCTCGTCGCCGCATCCATGATCTTCGGTACCGTCGTCGGCGCGATCGCCGGGTTCTTCGGAAAATGGGTCGACGAAGGACTCATGCGTCTGACCGACCTGGTCATGGCGTTCCCCACCGTCATCCTCGCCATGGTCGTCGCCGCCTCGCTCGGGCCGTCGCTCTGGAACGCCGTCATCGCCGCGATCATCGTCTCGTGGCCGCAGTACGCGCGGATGACGCGCAGCCTCGTCCTCAGCCTGCGCACCCAGAACTACGTCGTGGCCGGGCGGCTGCTCGGCTTCTCGCCCGCCAAGTCGCTCGCGGTCGACATCGCCCCCAACATCGTCGGCCCGATCCTCGTGCTGGCGACCCTCGACATCGGCACGGCGATCCTGCTGCTGTCGGGCCTGTCGTTCCTCGGGCTCGGCGCCCAGCCGCCGACCGCGGAGTGGGGCTCGATGATCTCGGCCTCGCTGCAGAACTTCGACAGCTGGTGGATCGGGGTCTTCCCGGGACTCGCCATTCTCACCGTCGTTATGGCGTTCAACTTCATCGGAGACTCCCTGCGCGACATCTTCGACCCCACGTCGGCACTGAGCCGGGCGGCGGTGAAGGCATGAGCGCCGCACTCTCCATCCGCGACCTCACCATCGCCATCGGCCCGAAGGGCTCTGCGACCCCGATCGTGAAAGGCATCTCGCTCGACCTGCACGCCGGTCGCGTGCAGGGCCTTGCCGGCGAATCCGGTTCGGGCAAGACGGTGTCGTCGCTCGCGGTGCTCGGCCTCCTCCCGGTCAACGCCGTCGTCGGCGGATCGATGCGGCTCGGCGACACCGAGCTGATCGGGCTTCCGCTGAAACGGCTTCGCGGCATTCGCGGCCGCCGCATCGCCATGATCTTCCAGGACCCGTCGGCGAGCCTGCACCCGCAGATCCGCATCGGCGCCCAGCTCACCGACCATGTGCGTCGGCACCTCCGGCTCGACGCCAAGCGGGCGCGTGCCCACGCGATCGAGCTGCTCGAGCGCGTGCAGGTTCCCGACCCCGAAGAGGCGCTCGCGCGCTACCCGCACCAGTTCTCCGGCGGACAACGACAGCGCATCGCCATCGCGATCGCGCTCGCCTGCGACCCCGAGGTGCTGCTCGCCGACGAGCCGACCACCGCCCTCGACGTGACGGTGCAGGCGGGAATCCTGCAGCTGCTGCGCGACCTCGCGCTCGAACGACAGCTCGCCGTGCTGCTCGTCACGCACGACCTCGGCGTGATGAGCGCTATCGCCGACGACGTCGCGGTGATGCGGGCCGGGCTCATCGTCGAGTCGGGGACTCGCGAGCAGCTGTTCACCGCACCGCAGCACGAGTACACACGAGAACTGCTGGCGGCCCTGCCCGGTGCGCAGGTCGCGAACGGAGACACGGAATGAGCCTGCTCTCGGTCGACGACCTGGTCGTCGAGTATCACGGCACGAAGGTCGTGCGCGCCGTCGACGGCGTCTCGCTCGACATCGCTGCCGGCGAAGTCGTGGCTCTCGTCGGCGAAAGCGGGTGCGGCAAGTCGAGCCTCGCCCGTGCTGTCGTCGGTATGGAGTCCCCGCGTGAGGGTACGGTGCGCTACCGCGGTCGCCCCGTGCCTGCCCTCGGGGTGCGCAAACGGTCTGACGACTTCACGTCGATCCAGATGGTCTTCCAAGACCCCAACTCGTCGCTCAACCCGCGCATCCGCGTCGGTGCTCAGATCAACGAGGGCATCGCCGCCGCCCGTCGTCGCGGGGCTGCCGCATCGAAGCCGGAGGAGTGGCTCGAACGGGTCGGACTCTCCTCCGCCATGGCCGGCCGCTACCCCAACTCCTTCTCGGGCGGGCAGCGCCAGCGCATCGCCATCGCCCGGGCGCTCGCCGCGCGCCCCGACCTGCTGGTCGCCGACGAGCCGATCTCCGCGCTCGACGCCTCCAGCCAGGCCGCCGTGGCCGAGATGATGCGCGTGCTGGCGATCGACTCCGGCGCCGGTCTGCTCTTCATCTCGCACGACCTCGCGGTGGTGCGGCTCATCGCCGACCGGACCGTGGTCATGTACCGCGGGAGAATCGTGGAATCGGGAGTCACGGAGAAAGTCTGGAACGACCCGTCGCATCCATACACCCGCTCTCTGGTGGCGGCCATCCCGAAGCCCGACGGGCAAGGACATCTGCCCGCTGCGCCGACGTCCGCCGAACGGGAGCGCTGGCTCGACGTGGTTCCCGAGGCGCTCGACCGGGTCTAGGCCGCGGCGATCTCCTTCGCGAAGTCGTCGAGAGCGCCCGCGACCGCCCGGGGATGGGTCAGCATGGCGTAGTGCCCGCCCGGGATCTCGACGGGTGTGATTCCCAGGCGATCGCCGACGTGCCGCCGCATGAAGCCGGCGGGGAAGAACCGGTCGTCGAGGCAGAGGATCGCCAGGGTCGCAACGTCGGGGAGCCGCTCCGCCGGCCAGGCGCCCGACATCCACGCGCCCGCCTGATCGCGCTCTCTGCGGCGAGCTTCGTCGGCGAGCTCCCTCGGCACTCCGTTGAAGAACAACACATCCGGGTCGGAGTCGATGGTCTCGCGGTCGTGACCGGTCGCCGTCCACCAGACGCCGAACCTCTCGCCGGGCAGCGGGATCATCGCGGAGAGATAGACGAGGCCGTCGGCCCGGAGCGCGTCGCAGACGAGAGGAGCGGTGAATCCTCCCAGCGAGTGGCCGACGACGATGACGTGCTGCCTGTCGCCCACCGCCGCCACCACGGTGTCGACGTAGTCGTCGAGCTGCGCCTCCGGGTTCTCGATCGGCAGGTCGACGGCGACGACGTCGTGCCCCGCGTCCCGCAGGAGGGGGCTCACGAGGTGCCAGTCCCACGCCGTCGAGCCGCCGCCGTGAATGAGTGCAAAGGTCGTCACGGTCTATATCCCTTCGTCGCGTTGGCGTCGACGCTACTCCGACCTGCGGTGCGGCTCACGGCGAATCTGCGAGCGGGCTGTGTGCGCGCGGGGCGTCGGAACAGCTCGCGTGCCCCGTGCGTTGTACCCGTCGACGTCATGATCGCTGCAGCCAGCGGCGACCGCACGAGAAGGAGAACGCCCCATGCCGACCACCTACAGCAAGACCCCCGAGGCGATCTCGGGCCTCACTCCCACGCAGTACCGCGTGACCCAGGAGGCGGAGACCGAGCCGGCCGGTTCTGGGACAAGAAGGACGCGGGAATCTACGTCGACGTCGTGTCGGGCGAGCCGCTGTTCGCCTCGACCGACAAGTACGACAGCCGATCGGGCTGGCCGAGTTTCACAGTGCCCATCGATCCGGCTAACGTCGTCACCAAGCAGGACCGCGAATACGGCATGGTGCGCACCGAGGTGCGTTCCGCGCACGGCGACAGCCACCTCGGCCACGTCTTCGGCGACGGGCCGGTCGAGAGCGGCGGGCTGCGCTATTGCATCAACTCGGCTGCGCTGCGATTCATCGCGGTCGACGATCTGGAGAAGGAGGGCTACGGAGACTTCCGCAGCCTGTTCACAAGCAAGGAGGACGCACGATGAGCGCAACGACAGAGAAGGCCACGCTGGCAGGCGGATGTTTCTGGGGAGTCGAGGAGCTGGTGCGTAAGCGCGCGGGAGTCATCTCGACGCGCGTCGGCTACACCGGCGGCGACACCCCGAACGCGACCTACCGCAACCACGGCGACCACGCCGAGGCGATCGAGATCACCTTCGACCCCGAGCAGACGAACTTCCGTGAGCTGCTGGAGTTCTTCTTCCAGATCCACGACCCGTCGACCAAGGACCGCCAGGGCAACGACCGCGGACGCAGCTACCGCTCCGCGATCTACTACGCCGACGCCGAGCAGGAGCGGGTCGCCCGCGACACGATCGCCGACGTCGACGCGTCGGGCATCTGGCCGGGCCCGGTCGTCACCGAGGTCGAGCCCGTCGGCCCGCTCTGGGTGGCCGAGGACGAGCACCAGAACTACCTGCAGACCTATCCCGACGGCTACACGTGCCACTACGTGCGCCCGGGCTGGAAGCTGCCCCGCCGCGAGCAGGTCGCGAGCTAGTCGCTCCCGTGTGAATCAGACGGAGGCCGCCTCTCTAGAGAGGCGGCCTTTGTCGTGCCGCGGCGGCGAACGGCGGCGCCTCGGAGTTGCCGGTCGGCGCCGCGGGATCGGCCCCGATGTCGACGATGCGGTTGTCGTGGTCCACGTGCACGACGACCGGCATGAACTCCAACGCCTCCGCCCGTGTCATCGCCGCGTAGGTGATCAGGATCACCGTGTCACCGATGTGCGCCTTGTGCGCGGCGGCACCGTTCACCCCGATCACGCCGGAGCCCCGCTCGCCCGCGATCAGGTAGGTCTCGAAGCGCTCGCCGTTGTCGACGTCGACGACGCTCACCTGCTGGCCGGGCAGCATCTGCGCCGCGTCCAGAAGGTCGAGGTCGACCGTGAGCGAGCCGACATAGTGCAGGTCGGAGTGGGTGACGCGGGCGCGATGGATCTTGGAGGCGAACATAGTGAGGAACACTGTTCAAGGGTATGCCGGGCCCGGCCTCTGCGCGTTCTCTCAGACTCGGTCGATAGCTTTGCATGCAATAAGGGGAGTAATCCACACACGCACGCTTCGTCAATACGGACTCACGACTGGGTCTCGGAGCGGCGGCTTCCGAATCGCGAGAGCGGCTCGGGGCGGATGAGACTTTAGAGTCTCGACCTACCCTTGGAGCCCCACGTGAACGTGAGTCCTGCCGTCTGGCTGATCACCATCGCCGTCACCATCGCATTCTTCGTCTACGAGTTCTTCGTGCACGTGCGCAAGCCGCACGAACCCACCATCGGCGAATCGGCCCGATGGTCGGTGTTCTACATCAGCCTCGCCCTGCTCTTCGGCGTGGGCATCGGCGTCACCAACGGCTGGGTATTCGGCGGCGAGTACTTCGCCGGCTACCTCACCGAGAAGGCGCTGTCGATCGACAACCTGTTCGTGTTCCTCATCATCATGAGCGGTTTCGCCGTGCCCAAGGCGTACCAGCAGAAGGTGCTGATGATCGGCATCATCATCGCGCTCGTGCTGCGCGGTATCTTCATCGCTGTCGGCGCGACCCTAATCGAGAACTTCTCGTGGATCTTCTACATCTTCGGCGCCCTGCTGCTCGTGCTTGCCTGGCGTCAGGCATTCGGCAGCCACGAGAGCGACCCCGCCAACGGCAAGCTGGTGAGGCTCGCCCGCCGCGTGCTCCCCATCACCGACGACTACCACCGCGACCGCATCACCGTGAAGATCGACGGCAAGCGCTTCTTCACCCCGATGCTGCTGACCATCGTCGCGATCGGCGTGGTCGACCTGGTGTTCGCGGTCGACTCGATCCCGGCGATCTACGGACTCACCGAGGAGGCGTACATCGTCTTCACCGCAAACGCCTTCGCGCTGATGGGCCTGCGCCAGCTGTTCTTCCTCATCGGCGGCCTGCTCGAGCGCCTCGTCTACCTGGCCCAGGGCCTTGCCGTGATCCTCGGCTTCATCGGCGTCAAGCTCGTGTTCCACGCCCTGCACGTGAACGAGCTGCCGTTCATCAACGGCGGCGAGCACGTCGAGTGGGTGCCCGAGATTCCCATCTGGTTCTCGCTGCTGTTCATCGCCGCGACCGTGGCCGTGGCGACTGTGGCGAGCCTGCTGAAGACCAGAGGGCGCGAGCTGGAGCCCGTGGGCGCCGGGCGTTCTCTCGACGAGTAGTCGTAACGCAGACGACCCCCGCGCCCATGGGGTGCGGGGGGCGTCCGGTGCAGCCGGCCGTCGGCGCGGGTCCCACCACAGGCCCGGGCCGACGACGGCCGGTTCGTGGGTTCAGGCGCGCCAGAGCGATGGATCGACCATGGTCTTCACCTGGCCAGAGTCCTTGAGGTTCGAGAGGGCCCGGCCGAAGTCGTCGAGTCCGACGACGTCTGTGACGATTCCCTCGACGCTGATGCGCCCCGAGCGCAGGGCGGTCATTGCCCGCCCCAGCGTGAAGGCCTGCGCGAACGAGCCCTTGACCGTCAGCTCGCGGCTGAAGATCTCATAGGGGCTCAGCCGCGCTCGCGCGTCCTCGGACGCCACCCCGTAGACCATCACGGTTCCACCGGTCGCCGTCAGGCCAACCGCGTGCTCGAGCAACGCGACCACGCCCGTCGCTTCGATGACCGCGTCGAATCCCTTCGGTGCGATCGTATGCAACTCAGCGATCGCCGCGCTCGGGTCGTCGCGATCGACTACCACCGTGTGGTCGGCGCCGAACTGCGTCGCCAGAGCGAGCTTGGACGGCGTCGGGGCCGCGACCGTCACGCGCGCCGCCCCGGCCATGCGCACGAGCTGGCTGAGGATCAGGCCGGTGGGTCCGGCGCCGAAGATCAACACGTCAGATGCTGGTGCGAGGTCGAGGATGTCGACACCGTGCATCGCGCATGCCGTGGGTTCCGCGAAGACGGCCACGTCGGGCGAGAGTCCGAGGGTGGGGAAGGTCTTGGCCGCGCGCACGACGACGTACTCGGCGAAGCCGCCGGGCGCGTTGCAGCCGAGAGACACGAAGTTCTCGCAGAACAGGGCACGACCCTTGAGGCACGCCCCGCATTCACCGCAGTGGATGGTGTTGTCCACCGCGACCACTGTGCCGATGGCGGGGCCGGTCACGCCCTCGCCGAGCGACTCCACTTCTCCTAGCATCTCGTGGCCGGGGATGAGGGGGAGCTTCGCGATGAACCCGCCGTGCAGCAGGTGCTCGTCGGTCCCGCACACTCCCGTGCGAATGATGCGCAGACGCACTTCGCCCTCGCCGGGCACGGGGGTGTCGACATCTTCGACGGCCCACTGGGAGCCCTCTCGGAACACAATGGCTTTCACGTTGTCTCTCAATCGTCACGGCGGTGTGGTGGTAGTAATACTACAGAAACACGATGCCAAAGCCAACATTCCTGCCTCGCATCTGAGAGTATTGGGGCAGAATGTAGCTTTACTACCAATCGATGGAGTTCGCGATGACCACAGCCCCCGTGTCCATTCCTGCCGCGTTTACCGTGAGTTCCGCGGGTCTGGGCGGCCGCAGCGACAATTACGAGGTGTTTCTGCCTCGTCTCGCCGGTGTGTACTCCGATGATGGGGCATTCGAAAACCAGCTCGCACAACGTGGAGCGGACGAGCTCGTGTACACAGTCGACGTTCACAGTTATGACAACGGGCCGGGGTCCCTCACCATCGGCACGAGCACGCTGCTGCCTGGCAAGGTGGGCGAGGAATTCGCCGTCACGCGCGGGCACCTCCACGCCCTTGCCGATCGCGCCGAGTTGTACTACTGCATCTCCGGCCGCGGAGTCATGCTGATGGACACCCTCGGGGGCGAGACGCGAGCCATCGAGATGACGCCCGGCGTCGCGGTTCACGTGCCCGGGCACTGGATACATCGCAGTGTCAATGTGGGTGACGAACCGTTCGTCACGCTGTTCTGCTACAACGGCGACGCCGGGCAGGACTACGAGGTCATCGCCGCGGCCGGCGGCATGAAGACGTTGGTCGTAGATGACGGCGCCGGCGGCTGGAGAGCCGTGACGAACCCGAACCACACCGGATATGCCCTCGACACGACTACGGCCTGACCGGCCGTCGACCGTAGGCTACGATTCCATCGACGGGGCTACCCGGTCGGGAATCAAGGGATGTCTGACGCAATGGCCGAAGAGAGCCAAGAAGTGACAACGACCGCGCTCGACGGTTCGGAGGAGCCGCTGCTGCAGCGTCTGGCTACGATCTCGGCGACGTTGCGCAAGTCGGAGCGCAAGGTCGCCGACATGGTTGCCGAGAATCCCGAGTTCTTTATGCACTCGACGATGGCAGCCGTAGCCGAGGCCGCCGGCGTGAGCGAGCCGACGGTCATGAGGTTCTGCACGGGACTCGGATTCGACGGGTTCCAGTCTTTCAAGATCGCGCTCGCCCAAGCGCTCGCGCTCGGCATCCCGGTGACGCACTCGGCTATCGACGACGACGATTCCGTCGCGGAGCTCGTCACCAAGATCTTCGACCACACTCTCACCAGCCTCGACCGGGCCAGGCGCAATCTCGACACCGCGGCGATCGAATCGGCGGTAGAACAGCTTGTGGCCGCCCAGCAGATTCTCTTTATCGGCTTCGGCGCCTCCGGGATCATCGCCACGGACGCGGCGCAGAAGTTCTCCCTGTTCGGTGTGCCGTGTATGGCGCCCACAGACGCACACCAGCAGTTCATGGCCGCCGCGATGAGCGCGCCTGGAACGGTTCTCGTGGCGATCTCGCACACCGGGCGCACACAGTCCGTCGTCGAGGTCGCGGCGCGGGCCAGAGCCAACGGAGCGACGGTGGTCGCGATCACCGGCGCCTCGTCCGGCCCTCTGGTCGACGAGAGCGACGTGACGCTCGTTGTGAAGACCTTCGAGGACACAGACATCTACACTCCGACGGTCAGCAGGCTCGCGGGGCTCGTGATCATCGACATTCTCGCAACGTCGGTCGCCTCGCAGCGCGGGAGCGAGCACCTCGCGCGAATTCGTGCAATGAAAGACGGTCTCGCGTCGTTCCGGACCCGAGACCGCCTCTCCCCCAGCTGACCGTCAGGCCGTGATGACGACCTTCACCTCGTGCCCGCCAGCCGAGGCGGCGAAGGCGGCGGCCGATTCGGCCATCGGGTACGAACTGGAGATCATGTCGCTCGTGGAGACGGCGCCCGAGCGGATGATCTCCGTGGCGTCGGCGTAATCCTCGGCAACGTAGGTGGCCGCGCCCTGCACGCGAACCTGCCGGTCCTGCAGGGTAGGCAGGGGAACGACGACCGATTTCTGCGGGACGCCCACGACAACGATCGTTCCGCCCTTGCCCACCATCTCGACCGCGGAGTCGAAAGTGGGCTGGATGGAGACGCAGTCGAACACGAAGTCGGCCGTCTCGCCGAGCTGTGCCACGACTTGGGCGGCGACGTCGGGGTCGGCCGCATCGAGCACGGCGTCGGCGCCGAGCTTGAGTGCGAGTGCACGCTTGGACTCGAGCACGTCGGTCATCACTACGCGACGCGCGCCGCGGTAGCGCACGGTCGCGAGAACGAGTAGTGCGATGGTGCCCGCGCCAAGAATCGCGACCGTCTTCCCTTTGACGTCGCCCGCCAGGCGGACCGCGTGGACCGGCGTGGCCAGCGGTTCGATCAGGGCGGCCTCGAGGTCGCTCATGCCGTCGGGGATCGCGTGCAGCCGGTCGGCGCGCACCGTGAAGACATCGGCCATGCCCCCTTCTCGAAAACCGCAGCCGAAGAATTCGAGGTTGTCGCAGATGTTCTCCCGCCCCGTACGGCACATCTTGCATTCGCCGCAGGGCAGGGTGGGCTCGGGGGTGACGCGCGTGCCGACGGTCACGCCGGTGACGTTCCGGCCGACCGCCTCGACCACTCCCACAACCTCGTGCCCCGGATAGTAGGGCAGCTTCATCTGCGGATGGTGGCCGTGCATGGCGTGGGTGTCGGAGCCGCAGACGCCGGCGACGAGCATGGAGACCAGCGCTTCGTCATCTCCGAGTTCGGGGAGCGCTTCGGAGACTATCTCGACCACATCCGGGCTCGGGATATGGACGCGGCGTCGGGTTTGAGGTGTCGACGATGACATGGTGAACTCCTGTGTTCGTTTCGGAACGGATGCAGCGACTCTCGCGAAAGGTTTCTGTAGCGAAACTGACAATGAATAGGTCGCCGTGTCCAATTTGATCACTTTCCGTCCGAAAAGTCGAGTATTTAGGTAGTATCACTACCGAAGCGCGTGCGACGAGAATGAGACCACGCGGTTCTTCCCGAATTGCCCTGCATGAGCGCCACGAAGGAGTCGCCGCGAATGAGTACAACCGTTTCCGTACCCACCGTCACTTTGAACAACGGGGTGGAAATGCCCCAACTCGGCTTCGGCGTGTGGCAGATCACTCCTGACGAACGCGCGACCGAGGCCGTGCTCACCGCCTTCGACGCGGGCTATCGCGCCGTTGACACGGCACGCATCTACACGAACGAGGGCGGCGTCGGCGCCGCACTCGAGGCATCCAACCTCGCTCGTTCAGACGTGTTCGTGACCACCAAGCTCTGGAACAACGAGCAGGGCTACGACAGTGTGCTGCGAGCGTTCGACAACAGCCTCGCGAAGCTCGGAACCGACTACATCGACATGTACCTCGTGCACTGGCCGGTGCCGTTCCACAACCGCTATGTCGAGACCTGGCGGGCATTCGAGAAGCTCTACGCCGACGGCCGAGTCCGGGCGATCGGCGTCTCGAACTTCGAGCCCGACCATCTTCGCACCCTGCTCGACTCGGCGGATGTCGTGCCGGCCCTCAACCAGATCGAGTTCCACCCGTACCTTCAGCAGCACGAGCTGTTCGCGCTGCACCGGGAGCTGGGCATCGCGACAGAGTCGTGGAGCCCCCTCGGCCAGGGGACCGTGCTCGGAGACCCGGTGATCCGCGCGATCGCCGACCGGCTCGGGCGCACTCCCGCCCAGGTAATCCTTCGCTGGCAGCTGCAGCTGGGCAACATCGTCGTGCCGAAGTCGGCCACCGAGTCGCGCATCCGCGAGAACATCGCTCTGTTCGACTTCGAGCTGAGTGAAGACGACATGGCTGCCTTCGCCGCTATCCACCGGGGCGAGCGCGTGGGTCAGCACCCGAACGACTTCATCGACGACTTCTAGACCGCCACCTCCTCACCGCCAACATCTCGAGAACAGAGCAGTTCATGCAGACGCGATACGCGACCAACCCCGAGCAGATACCCGGCTTCGACACTGCCGCCCTCCGTGACCGATACCTCGTCGAGGGTCTATTCGTCGACGACGGGGCGACCGCGGTGTACACCCATCACGACCGCGTCGTACTGGTCGGCGTCAAGCCGGTGTCAGGGCCGGTGACGTTGCCTCCCTACCCGGAGATTCGCAGCGACTACTTCTTCGAACACCGGGAAGCAGGAATCGTCAACGTCGGAGGAAGCGGGCGCGCGACGATCGATGGGGAGTCCTTCGAAATGGCTACCGGGTCGTGTCTCTATGTCGGAATGGGCGCGGCCTCGGTCGAATTCGAATCGGATGCCGCGGCGGAACCCGCCCGGCTCTACATCTTCTCGGCTCCCGCCCACACGCGCTACCCTACGACCCTCGTGCCGGCGGGAGGCGGCATCCGTCGCGAGCTGGGCGATCCGCTCACCTCCAACCGGCGCACGCTCAACCAGTACATCCACGAGAACGGCGTGCGCAGCTGCCAGGTCGTCATGGGCGTCACCGAGCTGCATCCGGGCAATATGTGGAACACGCTCCCTGCCCATACCCACGACCGACGCACCGAGTGCTATCTCTATTTCGGTCTGCCCGACGAGGCGCGGGTCGTCCACATACTGGGGGAGCCGACCGAGACCCGTCACCTGGTCGTCGCGAACGAACAGGCCATCATCGCGCCGAGCTGGTCGGTGCACTCCGGCGTAGGTACCGCTAGCTACAGCTTCGTCTGGGCGATGGCGGGCGAGAACCAGTCGTTCGACGACATGGACGGCTTCGCGATCTCGGACATGCGATGACCCGGCCGCAACCAGAAGGACACGCGATGATCGAGGACCTCTTCTCTCTGGCGGGCTCGACGGCCGTCGTGACGGGAGCGAGTCGCGGTATCGGCCTCGCCATCGCAGGTTCGCTCGCCGCCGCCGGGGCGGACATCGTCGGCGTGAGCGCCACGCTTGACAACGGCGACAGCCCCGTCCGACGGCTCGTCGAGTCGCACGGCCGGCGGTTCGAGGGGCTCTCGGCCGACCTCTCTGACCGCGGCGCTGTCGCCGGCCTCGCCGCGGAGCTCGCGGGACGTGACGCGGACGTGCTCGTCAACAACGGCGGCACGATCCGCCGCAGCCCGGCCGTGAACCATAGCGACGAGGACTGGGACTACGTCATCGACGTCAACCTGCGATCGCAGTTCGTGCTCGCACGAGAGCTGGGGCGCGGGTTCGTCGAGCGCGGGTCGGGGCGCATCGTCTTCATCGCCTCGATGCTGAGCTTCCAAGGAGGTGTGAACGTGCCCGGATACACGGCCTCGAAGAGTGCGGTCGCCGGGCTCACCCGGGCCCTCGCCAACGAATGGGCCGGTTCAGGCGTCAACGTTAACGCGATCGCCCCGGGGTATATCGCGACCGACAACACCACAGCGCTGAGGGCGGATCCCGACCGCAGCGACTCGATCCTGTCGCGAATACCCGCCGGCCGATGGGGCGACGCCGCCGACATCGGCGGTGCCGCCGTATTCCTCTCATCCAGGGCCGCCAACTACGTCAACGGGATCGTCCTCCCCGTCGACGGCGGCTGGCTGGCCCGCTAGTGACCGTGCCGACCGTGGTCACCCTCGGCGAGACCATGGCACTCGCGCGCGCGACCGAGGTGGGCTCGTTTCCGCACATCGGCGCCCTGCAGCTCGGGATCGGCGGGGCGGAGTCGAACGTCGCGATCGCCCTCACCCGACTCGGGATTCCGACGCGCTGGATCGGCCGGCTCGGAACAGACAGCCTTGGCGACCTCGTGGTGCGCGAGCTCGTGGCCGAGGGGATCGCGGTCACCGCCGAGCGGGATCCCGACGCGCAGACGGGTCTCATGCTCAAGGAACGCCGCACCGCCGCCTCCACCAAGGTCTGGTACTACCGGGCGGGGAGTGCGGGTTCGCGCCTGACCGTTGGCGACATCGACCCCGGGCACATCCGCTCGGCGTCGCTGCTTCACATCACGGGGATCACGCCCGCCCTGTCGCAGAACGCCCGCGAGGCGGTCCACGCTGCCGTGGACCTGGCCCGCGACGCGGGAGTGACCGTATCGTTCGACCTGAACTACCGGTCGGCGCTGTGGTCGCCCGAGCGTGCGGCGACGGAGTTTGCCGAGCTGATCCCGCTCTGTGACATCGTGTTCGGAGGCGACGACGAATTCGCCCTCGTCACCGGGGCGCTGACGCATCCACTGGAGATCGCCCACGCCGTGTCGGCCCTCGGTCCGCGGCAGGTGATCGTCAAGCTCGGCATCGACGGGTGCGTCGCCCTCGTCGACGGGGCGGAGTACGAGCGCCCAGCGGTACCCGTTCAAGCGATCGACACCGTCGGGGCCGGCGACGCCTTCGTGGGTGCGTACCTCGCCGACTTCCTGTCGGGCGCGAGCGTAGATGACCGGCTCGCGACAGCCGTGACGGCAGGCGCGTTCGCGTGCCTCGTGCCCGGCGACTGGGAGGGCATGCCGCGCAGGAGCGAGCTGGCGATGCTCGGCGCGCGGGAGCCCGTCCAGCGCTGAGTAGGCAGGCGTGAGCGGGGATGCGCTCTGGCGCGCCTCCCGACTAAATTCGTAGTCAAACTAGGTTTGAGCCCAATTTCTCGACTAATGCCGCTCATTATGCGCCAATTACTAGCAGGTTCTGTAGTTTTGCTACATAATGAAACCAGGTGATGAAGCCAGCCGCCTCGCCTGTCAAACCACAAAGATGTCAGTTTGCAAATCACAACGTAGTGAAGGAGATCCATTCCATGAGAACCCCACAGGTAACGCGGCGCAGCTTCAAGCGTCAGCTCGTCACGGCAGCGGCACTCGTCACGGTGGCCACCATCGCCCTCGCCGGCTGCTCGTCGGCCTCGGAGGACGGCGGCGGGTCGGCAACCGCTGCCGCCGAAGACGTGCAGCTCGTAGAGGGCGTGCGAAGCCTCTCTAACTCGTACCACGCCAACTGGGTCGCCGGCGGGCAGCTGTTCGCCGACTCGGTCGACAAGAAGCTCGACGTCATCACCGATGAGGCCGACTCGCAGAAGCAGCTCTCGCAGATCAAGGCGCTCGCCGGATCCGGCAATGTCTACGCGCTCAACGTCGACCCCAACACCTCGGCCGACACCGAGGCGATCGTGCGCGCGGTCACCGACGCCGGCGGCTACGTCGTCACACAGTGGAACAAGCCCGACGACCTCAATCCCTGGGACATCGGCGACCACTGGGTAGCCCACATCAGCTTCGACGGACGTGTGAGCGGCAAAGAGGTCTCGGCAAAGCTCTTCGACGCGATGGCAGGCGAGGGCGGAATCATCGCCCTGCAGGGCATCCTCGACAACGTGGCATCCAAGCAGCGATTCGAGGGCCTCAACAATGCGCTCGCCGAAGCGCCGGGCATCACGCTTCTCGACCAGCAGACGGCCAACTGGAGCCGTTCTGAAGCGCTCACCGTGACACAGACCCTGCTCGCCAAGCACGGCGACAGCGTCAAGGGCATTTGGGCCGCGAACGACGAGATGGCACTCGGAGCTCTCGAGGCGCTGAAGGCTGCCGGCCTCGACGGTGAGATCCCGATCGTCGGCTTCGACGCCGTTCCGCAGGCGCTCGACGAGATCAAGTCGGGAACGAGCGGATACATCGCCTCGGTGTCGACGGACGCATTCTGGCAGGGCGGCGCGGCACTGTCGCTCGCCTACATGGCTGCGAGCGGAGCCATCAAGGTATCCGACCTCTCGCACGACCAGCGCGCCTTCTACGGAACGCAGATCGTCGTAACCGGCGACAACGTCGACGACTTCATCACGCCGCCGACTCTCGACAAGCTCGAGGCCGACTTCGACGACCCGTGGAAGCGCAGCCAGGGCGGCATCAACTAGTCGTCACGACACTTCCGTGACGGCGCGGGCGGGCGGAGACCCGTGTCTCCGCCCGCCCCCACCCCCACTACTCGAACACGACCCCGATCGAGAACTCCCAATGACATCCACCAGCACCACCATCGGCGAATCGGTCACCACGACCCGCGGCGCTCAGATCAAGAAGTTCGTCGTGGGGGCAGGGCCCCTGGTCGCCCTGGTCGCCCTCGTGGTGTTCTTCGCCATCGCCTCCCCGACCTTCTCCCAGCCCGGCAACCTGAGCATCCTGCTCACCCAGCTGTCGATCCTCCTGGTCATCGGCGTCGGGCTCACCTTCGTGATCCTGCTCGGCAGCATCGACCTCTCGGTCGAGGGAGTCATGGCCTCTTCGTCTCTCGTCTTCGTGCTCTTCGCGGCCAACGACCGCAACGACTTCGAGTTCGGACTTCTCGCGGTGGTCGCCGGCATCCTCACCGGATCGCTCTTCGGCCTCGTCAACGGTGTACTCCACGTACGGCTGGGGATCCCGTCGTTCATGGTGACGCTCGGCACCGGTGCGATCGGAATCGGCCTCGCCACCGTGCTGTTCGGCGGTCGCGCGCCACGGCTGCTCGACGAAGGCCTGCGCGCCTGGGGCGTCGGCTCCACCGCGGGCCTCTCCAACCTCGTCTTCATCGCGATCGTCGTGCTCGGGCTCGCCTTCCTCGTGCAGCGCTTCACTAGGGTGGGCCGCTACGGATACGTCATCGGCGGCGACGAACCCATCGCCAAACTCTCCGGCATCAACATCCGCAAGTACAAGATCTCGTCGTTCGTCCTGTCGGGAACGGCGTCCGGTATCGCGGGCGTCATGGCCGCCACTCAGTTGGGCGTCGGCGACACGACCATCGGCACCGGCTTCCTCTTCACGGCGATCACCGCGGTCGTTCTGGGCGGAACCCTCCTCGTCGGCGGGCGCGGCGGAGTCATCCGCACGCTCATCGGCGTCGCGATCATCACCGTCCTCGCCAACGGGCTCATCCTCGTCGGCGTCGACCCCTACATCCAGACCGCAGTGCAGGGCCTCGTCATCGTGGTCGCAGTCATCGCGAGCGGCTGGTCGCTGCGCAGAAGGGTACGTGTCATCAAATGAGCTCTCCGGTACTCGAGGTCAAGAACCTCACAAAGACGTTCAAGAACGTGGTCGCGCTCGACGACGTCACGTTCGAGGTGCGCAGGCACGAGGTCGTAGGTCTCATCGGGGAGAACGGCGCGGGAAAGTCGACGCTGCTCAAGATCCTCTCCGGCATCTACCAGCCCGACGCGGGCGAGATACTCCGCAACGGCAAGAAGACCGTCTTCCGCGGGGTGAATGACTCGGCCAAGGCCGGTATCGGGATGGTTCACCAGGAGCAATCGCTCGTGACGAGCGTCACCGTCGCCGAGAACATCCTTCTCGGTTCCGAGGGCAATGCCGTGATCGCCGGGATCTACAACTGGCGGGCGCTCAACGCGAAAGCCCAGAAGCAGCTCGACAAGATCCAGTCGCCGATCTCCCCCAAGGAGCATGTCGAAGACCTCTCCTTCGCGCAGCGCCAGATGGTGGAACTCGCGAAGGCCCTCGGCGTCGAGGAGTTCAGTGCAGACGAGCCCGTCATCGTTCTCGACGAGCCGTCGAGCGTTCTCGAGGGAGACGAGCTCGAGGTGCTGTTCGCGCAGATCGAACGCCTGCGTCAGATCGCCTCCGTCATCTTCGTCTCGCACCGTCTCGACGAGGTGCTGCGCGTCTCCGACCGGGTCTACATCCTCAAGGACGGAAAGTGTGTCGCCGAGCGCAACCCGGAGACCGCCGACGTCGACGAGCTGCACCGTCTAATGGTCGGCCGAGAGAGCTCAGCGGAGTTCTACCGCGAGAACGACCAGAAGCCCGTGCACAACGAGAAAGTCGTGCTCCAGGTCGACGGGCTGGGCAAGAGCCACGCCTTCTCCGACGTGTCCTTCGACGTGCGTCTCGGCGAGGTGCTCGGCATCTCGGGTGTTCTCGGCTCCGGCCGCGAAGAGCTCACTCGCGTGTTGTTCGGCGCCGAGCCCTTCGACAGCGGCACCATCACGCTCGACGGCAAGAAGGTGCGTTTCGCGTCGCCGGTCGGCGCCGTCGCGGCCGGGTTCGGCTACATCCCTGCCGAGCGTCGTATCGAGGGAATCGCGCAGGGCATGTCCGTGCAGGACAACATGTTCCTCGCCGATCCGCGTCCCGTCAGCTTCGGTCCGTTCCTGCTGCCGAAGAAGGCCAGCGAGATCGCGTCGCAGTGGATCGAGCGGCTGCGTATCCGCACCCCGGACCGCAACGCGAACATCTCGAACCTGAGCGGCGGAAACCAGCAGAAAGTCGTCCTCGCGAAGTGGCTCAACTCGCCCCGACTGCGGGTGCTGATCCTCGACCACCCCACGCGAGGCCTCGACGTCGGGGCCAAGGAGGACGTGTACACGTTCGTGCGCCAGCTCTGCACGCAGGGCATCGCGATCATCCTGCTGGCAGACACCCTCGAGGAGACGATCGCGCTCAGCCACTCGATCATCGTGATGCGCGACGGTGAGATCCAGAGCCGCTTCGACGCATCACCCGGCAACAAGCCCAAGCCCGTCGACCTCGTCCAGCAGATGGTGTAGAGAAAATGTCCCAGACCCTGACCACAGCCCCCGTCGCCAAAGCGGCACCCGTCGCCGACTGGAAGAGCCGGTTCCTCGCGGCGCTCCCGTTCATCGTCCTCGTCCTGCTCGTCCTCATCGTCACGAGCAAGCAGCCCAACTTCGTCGCCCTCGGCAGCGTACGGGGACTGCTCGAGTCGATGGCCCCGATCCTCCTGTTGGCGCTCGGCCAGACCTTCGTCATCCTCACCGGCGGCATCGACCTCTCGTTCGCCGCGACGGCGTCGTTCGGGTCGGTTCTCCTCGCATTATGGCTTCCCGAACTGGGGGTCTTCGGGGTCGTCGCCGTACTCGGCGTCATGACGCTCATCGGTTTCATCAACGGATTCGTCATCGCGAAGGCGCAGATACCGTCGTTCATCGCCACACTCGGGGCGCTCGGGCTCTACAGCGGCCTGGGGCTCGCGATCTCCGGTGCGAGCAACATCCGTATCAGCACCGGCTATGAGGCGATCGCCTGGATCACCGACGTACGCGTCGCGCAGCTGCCGTTGGCGGCGATCCTCGTGATCGTGCTCGCGATACTGATCTCCGTCGCGATGCGCGTGCTCAACCGCGGCAAGTCGTTCCACGCGATCGGCCTCGCCGAGCAGGCCCTGCTCATGTCGGGCGGCTCCACCGTGCGTATCCGCATCCTCGCTTTCACGCTGTGCGGGCTCTTCTCCGGCCTCGCCGCCGTCATGCTGGCGGCGAGCCAGCACAGCGGGGGACCCACCCTCGCGGACACCCTCCAGCTTCCCGCGATAGCGGCGGTGGTGATCGGGGGAACGGCCATCACCGGAGGCGTCGGCGGCCCGATCAAGACCGTCATCGGCGCTCTGATCATCGTGGTGCTGCGAGTCGGGCTCACCGCGGTCGGGGTAGACCCGAGCTTCGAGCAGATCGTCTACGGCATCGTCATCATCGCCGCCGTCGTTCTCACCATCGACCGTTCGCGACTCGGCGTCGTCAAGTGACGAAGAGCGAAACGGGAGAAATCGCATGATCATCGCCCACGACCTCGGCACGACCGGGGACAAGGCATCGCTGCACACCGACGACGGGGCGCTCGTCTCGGCGATCACCGTCGCTTACTCGACCCACTACGGTCTCGGCGGCGTCGTGGAGCAGGATCCGGAAGACTGGTGGAACGCCGTGTGCGAAGCCACCTCCACCCTGCTCGCGCGCACCGCGACACCCGCCGCCGAAGTCAGGGCTGTCGGGTTCTCGGGCCAGATGATGGGCGCCGTCTTCCTCGACGCGAACCTCGACCCGGTGCGGCCGGCCATGATCTGGGCCGACACCCGCAGCGCCGCCCAGTGCGACCAGCTCATCGCCCGGATAGGGCAAGACCGCGGCTACGGGATCACCGGTCACCGCTTCAACCCCACCTACTCGCTCAGCAAGATCATGTGGGTGCGCGACAACGAGCCCGAGGTGTTCGCGAGGGTCGCCGCTGTGGCCCAGGCGAAGGACTTCGTGGTGGCCAGGCTCACCGGCCGGCTGGTGACGGAACCGTCGGATGCCTCCAGCACGAACGCCTTCGACCAGTCGTCGGGCGAGTGGTCGGCAGAAATCCTCGCGGCCGCCGGAATCGAGAAGGGACTGCTGCCCGACATCGTGCCGTCTATAGAGGTCGTCGGAGGGGTGACGGCGGCCGCGGCATCCGCCACCGGCCTCGTCCAGGGGACTGCGGTGGTGATCGGAGGGGGCGACGGACCCCTGGCCGCGCTGGGCGCCGGTGTCGTAGACGAGGGCGACGGCGCCTACGTCTATCTCGGCTCGTCGTCGTGGGTGTCGTTCTCGGCGCGGCGACCGCTGCTCGATCCGGCGCAGCGGACCATGACGTTCAACCACGTCGTGCCTGGCCGATACGTGCCGACCGCGACGATGCAGTCGGGAGGCGGGTCGCTTCACTGGATCGCCGACCTGTTCGAGCCCGGCGGAGACGGGGACCGCTTCGACCGTCTGGTCGGTGAGGCCGAGAACGTCGACGCATCCGGCGAAGGCCTCTTCTTCCTCCCGTACCTGCTCGGCGAACGATCACCCTACTGGAACCAGGACGCTCGGGGGGCCTTCGTCGGACTCGCTCGGCACCACGATCGCCAGCACTTCACCCGAGCGGTGCTCGAGGGGGTCGCGTTCAACCTCGCCACCTGCATCGACGCCTTTCGCGAGGGCGGCGAGAAGATCGATCGCATCGACGCCATCGGCGGGGGAGCGAACTCCGACTCCTGGCTGCAGATCATGGCCGACGTGTGGGGCGTCACGGTCCGGCGCCGCGACATCGTCGACGAGGCGAACAGTCTGGGCGCGGCCGTGACCGCAGGCGTCGGTGCCGGGCTCATCGGTGACTTCGGTGCGGCAAGAACCCTGTCTAGGGTGACCGCCGAGTTCGAGCCTCACGCCGAGCGCCACGAGGCGTACACCGCCGCCCACTCTCGCTTCGTCGACGCGTACGAGCGTCTCGAGGGCTGGTTTCCACGCCAGGGCGGGAGCGTGGGATGACCGCGTCGATACTGGTGACCAGCCGGTCGTTCTCGTCCGGAACGGTCGATGTCGCTGCCCGTCTGAACGCGGCCGGATATGACGTGGTCTCCGCCTCGCCCGGCCATGAGATCGACGCGCTCGCACCTCACCTGAAGCATGTCGTCGCGTGGATCGCCGGCACCGCTCCCGTGACCGCGGAGCATCTGGCTCTGGCTCCCGCCCTGCGAGTCGTCGCCCGCTACGGGGTCGGTGTCGACTCCGTCGATATCGCGGCGGCCGAGGCCCGCGGTGTGCGGGTCACCAACACACCGGGCGCCAACTCGGAGTCGGTCGCCGACCTCGCCCTCGCGCTGCTGCTCTCCAGCCTGCGCAACGTCTCCGCCGGAGACCGCGCGGTGCGAGCGGGCGACTGGGGTGCCATCCGCGGACGGGAGATCGCCTCGCTCACCATCGGGGTGGCCGGCTACGGCCGCATCGGGCGCTCCTTCGCCGCCCGCGTCGTCGCGCTCGGCGCCCGAGTTCACGCTTTCGACCCCTACCTCCCTGCGGGATCCGACTCGCCAGAGGGCGTCACCCTCGTCGACACCTTCGATGAACTCGCCGGGTGTGACGCCGTGTCGCTGCACGTGCCGGGGGGTCAGCGCCTCGTCACCGCCGACTGGTTGCGGGGAGCCGCGGGAACCGCGCTCGTCAACACCGCCCGAGGGGACCTGGTCGACGAGCCCGCCCTCGCGGCAGCCCTCCGCTCGGCAGCCGTCTCCTCGTATGCGGCCGACACGCTCGACGGAGAGGGCGGGATGCACGCTGCGAGCCCGTTGCTCGCGGCCGATCTCGCCGACAGGGTCACGATCACCCCGCACCTCGGCGCACAGACCGTCGATGCGGTCGACCGCATGGGCACCGGTTCCGTCGACAACGTCCTCGCCGTGCTCGACGGCATCGATCCTCCGAATCCCGTACGACCAGCATCAACCCCGACTCTTGGAAAGGCAGTCCGATGACCATCAGCACTGAGGAGCTCCGCCGGGTGGGGATCATCGCCGTCGTCCGCGCACCCTCAGCGGAGTCGGCGATCGCGGGCGTCGAGGCGCTCGTCAAAGGCGGCGTCACCGGAATCGAGATCACGTACTCGACACCCGACGCCCCCAGCGTCATCGCCCACCTCGCCGACCGCTTCGGCGATTCCATCCTGCTCGGCGCCGGCACGGTGATCGAGCCCGCCCAGGCTGCGACTGCCGCGCGAGCGGGAGCCAGGTTCCTCGTGTCGCCGGGCGTATCGCTCCCGGTCGCGAAAGCGATGTTCGACACCGGCCTCACGACCATGCTGGGCGCTCTCACGCCCTCGGAAGTCATGGCAGCCGTCGAGCTGGGCGCCGACGTCGTGAAGATTTTCCCCGCGGGCTTCGGCGGCCCGAAGCTCATCTCGAGCTTCCGCGGCCCGTTCCCCGACGTGCGGATGATGCCGACCGGCGGGGTCTCCGTAGACAACCTCGAAGCGTGGCTCGCCGCCGGAGTCGTCGCCGTGGGCGCCGGAAGCGAACTGATCTCGGCCAGCGACCTCGCGGCCGGCCGCTTCGACGTCATCGAGACCCGGGCGCGAGAGATGACGACTCGCTATCGCAAGCTGCGCCAGATGGAGGTCGCAGCATGACCGGCGCACGAATGGGCTTCGTGGGCGTCGACACCGCCGGCTCGTCGATCATGCGAGTGTTTCCGCTGTGGGCCGACGAGCTCGGTCTCGACTCCCGGGAGCTCACGGGCTTCGACCTCCCTACCGACGCGACAGACGGGGCCTACCGCGACGTGGTGACGCGGATCCGCGACGACGCCGGGCAGGCCGGCGCCTTGGTGACGACCCACAAGATGCGGGTCTTCGAGGCGGCGGGTGATCTCTTCGACGATTTCGACTCCTTCGCCGACGCGTGCCGCGAGGTCTCGTCGATCTCAAAGGAGAACGGGCGGCTGCTCGGTCACGCGAAAGACCCGATCACCGTCGGCCTGGCGCTCGAGTCGATCATCGCCGACGACTACTTCTCCACCACCGGTGCGTCGGTCGTCTGCCTCGGATCCGGCGGCTCGGGAACGGCCCTCAGCTGGTACCTCGCACACCGTGCCGATCGCCCGTCGAAAGTCGTCATCACCGCTCGACGCCAGGAGTCGCTCGACCACACCCGCGAGATCCACGAGCGTGGAGGCATCGACACGACCATGTTCGACTACCGTCTGCTGGGCGACGACCCGGCCGCCGAGGCCGACGCGATCGTCGCCGCGGCGGGGGATGGTGCCCTCATCGTCAACGCGACCGGGATGGGAAAGGACCGGCCCGGTTCGCCGCTCACCGACGACGTCGATTTCCCGCACCGCTCCGTCGTTTGGGAGTTCAACTACCGCGGCAGCCTGGAGTTCCTGCATCAGGCGGCGGGCGCCGAGTTCGCCCGACAGCTCACCGTCGTCGATGGCTGGGAGTACTTCATCCACGGTTGGACGCAGGTCATCGCCGAGGTCTTCCACATCCCGATGGACGCGGAACGCGTGCGGCGTCTCGCGGCGATCGCCTCAGCGGTGCGGTAGTGCCGACCGGCGAGCTGCTACCCGCGGCCGGTCGTGTGCGCACCGTGCTGGGCGACGCTCCCTCGATCGACCTGGGGCGGGTGAACTACCACGAGCACCTCTTCCAGGCCTCGCCGCTGCTGCCCGGCGACGACCTCAACGACGAGACGCTGAGCGGCGCCGAACTCGGTCGCCTCGCCGAGAGCGGATTCGAGTGCATGGTCGACGCGACCCCCGTCGGCCTCGGCCGGCGCCCCGACGCGCTCGCTCGCGTCTCCGCCGCGAGCGGGGTGCGGGTGATTGCCACCACGGGCCGCCACCGCGACGCCCACTATCCGGAACAGCAGTGGATTCTGGATGCTTCGGCCGACGAATGGGCGGCGATCACGCTCCGCGAACTCACCGTCGGCCAGGCGCTCGACGACACCGCGTACGGGCGGCTGCCGCTCGACGACGTCGCCACGGCGCAGGCCCCCGACGGCGCGGACGTGCGCGCCGGCATGCTCAAAGCGGCCATCGACTACTGGGCGATCTCGCGAGGGGAACGCGCCGCCCTCGAGGGTGTGGCCGCGTCGCACGCCGCGACGGGCGCCCCGATCATGGTGCACACCGAGTCGTGCTCCGCCGCCCTCGAAGTGATCACCCTGTTGGAGTCGTACGGGGTGCGACCAGCCCGCGTCGTCATCGCGCACGCCGACCGCACCCCAGACCCGCACCTGCACGCCGAGATCGCCGCAACGGGCGCGTCGGTCGGGTACGACGGCGCCGGTCGGCTGCGACTGTGGCCCGATGCGGTGTTGATCGACTCGCTCGCCGCCCTCGTAGAGTCCGGGCACGCTGACCGCGTGCTGCTGGGCGCCGACGTGGCACGTGCCAGCAGGTACGAGTCGTACGGCGGAATGCCCGGGCTCGCCTATCTCGGCCGACGATTCGTGCCGCGGCTCCAGCAGCGTCTCGGCGACCGCGTCGTGCAAGGCATCCTCGTCGACAATCCCGGGCGCTTTCTCGAATGGCAGAACTGAACCACCGATCCGACCAATGGAGGTCAGCATGACCGAGTCCACAACCGCCCACGTCTGGGTCGGCGCGGGGCGGGTGGAGCAATGGAGCATCCCGATCCCCGAGATTCCCCCCACCGGCCTGCTCATCGAAGTGACCGCGAACGGCATCTGCGGAACTGACGCCCACCTCATCGGTTCCCAACCCAGCGCACCGCTCGTGCTCGGGCACGAGATCGTGGGCCGTATCGTCGACTTCGGATCGAAGCATCCGCGCACCGACGCCGACGACGACCCGCTCGAGATCGGTGACACGATCGCGCTCTTCCCGTGGCTCCCCTGCTTGGTCTGCTGGGGTTGCCGACGTTTCGGGCCGACGGCGACGACCTGTTCCGACCCCTTCGTCTACGGAATACCTCCTGAGGCCCTGGGGCTGCCGCCGCTCGCCGGTTCCGACGACACGTCGCTCAGCGGAGGCTTCGGGCGGCACCTCGTGGTGCGTCCCGGCACGTACTTCTGGCGGGTTCCGGAGTCGATGCCTCACGAGATCGCCGCACTGCTCGACCCGCTGGCGGTGGCGGTGCGTTCCGTCGACGTGATGAAGACCGCGGCCGGCACCTGGGACGAGGTCATCCGCCCCGACAGCACGGCCGTCGTGCTGGGCGCCGGTGCGGTTGGTCTGCTCGCGGCCATGGTTCTGCGGGCCGCGGGCGTCACCGACATCATCGTGTCGGGCTCCCGGCCGCGTCGGCTGGCCCTCGCGGCGGCGGCGGGCGCTCAGGTGATCGACATCCACGCGACCGACGCCGCGGAACGGCGTCGCCTCGTGCTCGACCGCACCAGCGGGCGAGGCGCCGACCTCGTCATCGACGCGAGCAGCCAGCCTGCCGCGCTCGGCGAGGCGCTCGGAATGGTGCGCCGCCTGGGAACGGTTGTGGAGGTGGGCAACATCGTCAGCACCGGGGTGACCATCCCGCTCGACCCCGCGGTCGACGTGTGCCAGAAGAACGTGCGCCTGCTCGGAGTGGCGGCGAATCCGCCGCAGTCGTACTCCGAGGCCATGGCCCTGCTGCGGCGCCACGACAAACTGCCATTCGCCGATCTGATCACCGGGCGGCACGACTTCGCGCACCTCGACGATGCGCTCGCGGACCTCGCGGGCGACTCAGTCAAAGTCATGCTCGTCGCCGAGGGCACCCCATGAGCGAGAAGAACTGGGCCGGTACGCGCGAGTACTCCGCCCAGACGGTGCACACCGTGCACTCCGTCGCCGAGGCACAGCACATCGTCGCCCGAGCGAGCAAGGTGCGCGCGCTCGGCACCCGGCACTCCTTCAACGGCGTCGCGGACACCCGCGGAGATCTCGTCTCGCTCGTCGACGTACCTCCCGACATCCGACTCGAAGACGACGGCACGGTTTCGGCCGCGGGCGGAACGACCTACGGCGTCCTGGCCGCATGGCTCGAACGGGAGAGACTGGCTCTGCACAACATGGGATCGCTGCCGCACATCTCGATCGCAGGCGCCGTCGCCACGGGCACACACGGATCGGGCAGCGCCAACGGCAGTCTCTCGTCGGCAGTGCGGGCCATCGACCTGATCGGCATCGACGGTGAGATCGTCACAGTCGCGCACGGCGACGGCGACTTCGCCGGTTCGGTCGTGGCACTCGGCGCCCTCGGCATTGCCGCGCGCGTGACCCTCGCCGTCGAGCCGACGTACCGTGTGCGTCAGGACGTGTACGCAGACCTCGACTGGGCGACGGCGCTCGCCGATTTCGACGCGGTGTCGGGATGCGGCTACAGCGTGAGCCTGTTCACCCGTTGGCTCGGCGACACCGTGCCGCGCGTGTGGGTGAAGTCGCGGCTCGAGCCGGGCTCCGACGGCGAGATGCCCGACCGGCTGTTCGGGGCGACGCTCGTGCGCGTACCACAGGGCGCCCCGGGCACGGAGGAGAACGACGGCACCACTCTGCAGGGCGGAGTTCCCGGGCCCTGGCTCGAGCGCCTTCCGCACTTCCGTCTCGACGCCACCCCCAGTAACGGCGACGAGATCCAGAGCGAATACCTCATCGCGCGAGCGGATGCGAGTGGCGCCCTCTCAGCTCTGCGTGAGATCGGCGAGCAGATAGCACCCGCGCTCCTGATGTCGGAGCTGCGGACCGTCGCCGCCGACGATCTGTGGCTCAGCACCACCTATGGCCGCGACAGCCTGTGCATCCACTTCACCTGGCGAAACGCCCCGGCGATGGTCGGCGCGGTGCTCCCTCTCATCGAGGCGGCCCTCGCCCCGTTCTCTCCGCGCGCCCACTGGGGCAAGGTGTCCGCCGTGTCTCCCGCGGCGGCAGCGACCGAATACGAGCGACTGACCGACTTCGCCGCGCTCGCCCGAAGGCGCGACCCGGAGGGGAAGTTCGGAAACGACTTCGTCGACGCGATCGTCGGGCGGGAGTGACGCACCTCCACGCCGCCATCCGAGGCAGGATGGACGGATGAAGATTTCCGCAATGCCGCAGACCGATCTGAACACCTCCAACGTCATCCTCGGGTTGATGCGCATCACCGAGCTCGACGATGCCGAGATCCGCAACCTGGTGTCTGCCGCGCGTGACGCCGGCATCAACTACTTCGACCACGCCGACATCTACGGCGGCGAGCGTCACGGCTGCGAACGACGCTTCGGCGAAGCGATCGCCTTCACGCCCGCCGAACGCGAGGCCGTGGTCATCCAGTCGAAGGTCGGAATCCGCGACGGCTTCTTCGACTTCTCGAAGCAGCACATCCTCACCACCGTCGACGAGTCGCTCGCCGCGCTGAAGCTCGACTATCTCGACGCCCTGCTGCTGCACCGCCCCGACACCCTGGTCGAGCCCGAGGAGGTCGCGGCCGCCTTCGACGAGCTGCACGCCGCGGGCAAGGTGCGGCACTTCGGACTCTCCAACCACACGCCCGGCCAGACCGAGCTGCTGAAGAAGCACGTCGCCCAGCCGCTCGCCATCAACCAGGTGCAGCTCAGCATCACCCACTCGCCGATCATCGCGCAGGGCGTCGCGGCCAACATGTCGGGCGTCGCGCAGTCGACCAGCATCGACCTGGGGATGCTGGACTACAGCCGTCTGAACGACATCACCCTCCAGGCGTGGTCGCCGTTCCAGAAGGGATTCTTCGACGGCGTGTTCCTCGGCGACCGGGAGAACTTCGCCGAGCTGAACGACGTCATCGACGAGCTCGCCGCCGGCTACGGCGTGCCGGTCGAGGCCATCGCGGTCGCCTGGATCACCCGGCACCCCGCGAACATGCAGGTCGTGCTCGGAACGACCAGGATCGAGCGCGTGCGCGACGCGGCGCTCGGCTCCGACCTGCCGTTCACCCGCGAGGAGTGGTACCGGCTGTTCACCGCGGCAGGTCACCTGCTCCCGTAGCGACGGCGCAGTTTCGCGCCACGGCGGCGGGAGTTTCGCGTCAGGTTCGTGAGCGCACCCGGGTCGCGGCGGCAGGGTGATTGCGACGCGGCGGGGATGGCTCGGCCGCGCACACCGCGATGCTGCGAGGTGACGCAATGCAGGTGGGGCTGGATGAATCGACGGACTCACTCGACGACCAGGCGGTCTCCACCGGGAGCCTGCCCGACGAGGAGCGGGTTCAGCACCTGCTCGACACCGCCCACGGGCGCTACCGCGGCCTCGACGAGGGCGTGGTCGCCGACTACATCCCCGAACTCGGCATCGCCGACCCCGGCCTGTTCGGTCTCGCCGTCGCCGGGGTCGGCGGCAGGGTGTTCGTAGCGGGCGACTCGTCGCACGAGATCTCGATCCAGTCGATCTCCAAGGCGTTCGTCTTCGCTCTGGTCTGCGACGCCATCGGCCACGACGAGGTGTGGCGCACGGTCGGGGTCAACAACACCGGCCTGCCGTTCAACTCCGTCATGGCGCTCGAGCTCAACGGCGGCAGCCCGATGAACCCGATGGTCAACGCGGGAGCGCTCGCCACCACGGCGCTGGCACCCGGAGCGACGTCGGCCGCCAAATGGAAGTTCGTGCACGACGGCCTCTCGCGCTTCGCCGGCCGGGTGCTCGAACTCGACATCGCCGTCTACGAGTCCGAGGCGGCGAACAACCAGCGCAACCAGGCCATAGCCCGGCTGCTGCAGAGCTACGGCCGGATGGCGTTCGACCCCCTTCAGACGACGGATGTCTACACGAAGCAGTGCTCGCTGCTGGTCAGCACGCGCGACCTCGCGGTGATGGCCGCCACCCTCGCCGACGGCGGCGTGAACCCGGTGACCGGCGAGCGGGTGGTGAGCGCGGCCACCAGCAGGGACACTCTCGCCGTCATGGCGACGACAGGCCTCTACGAGATGTCGGGCGACTGGCTCTACGAGATCGGCATGCCCGGCAAGAGCGGCGTCTCGGGGGGCATCATCACCGTCTCGCCCGGCAAGGGAGGGATGGCCACCTTCTCGCCTCGGCTCGATCCGGCAGGCAACAGCGTGCGCGGGCAGAGCGCCACCCGTTACCTCTCCCGGGCCCTGGGGCTCAACCTCTTCGCGTCGCAGCCGGAGCCGACAGCCGGCTCGCGCACCACAACGGAAGGAAGCACCTCATGACCACAGCAGCCACCCCGGCTACGGAGGCCTCGGCGGTGAAGGCGTCGTGGTCGCCGATGATCGCCCTGGCCCTGGCGCAGGTGCTGATGTCGTTCAACGTGTCTGCCCTGCCGGTGTCGATGGGAGGGATGGTCGATGAGTTCGACGTTCCGCCGACGACGATCAGCACTGCCATCGTCACCTACGGGCTCGTCGTCGCCGCGCTCGTGATGACCGGCTCGAAGGTCGGCCAGAAGTTCGGGTGGGTGCTGGTGTTCCGTATCGTCATCGTGGTCTTCGCGGCGGCCATGACCCTGATGACCTTCGCCCCGAACGCCGGCTTCATGATCGCGGCACAGGCGCTGGCGGGAGCGGCGGCCGCGATCATCGTCCCGTCGCTCGTGGCGCTCATCGCCGAGAACTACAAGGGGGCGCAGCAAGCGACGGCCATCGGCTCCCTCGGTTCGGCGCGCGCAGCGTCCGGAATCTCCGCCTTCCTGATCGGCGGCCTCCTCGGCACCTTCGTCGGCTGGCGCCCCGTCTTCGGGATCCTCGTCGTGCTCGCGATCGTCGTGTTCATCCTGAGCTTCCGGCTGCGTTCCGACTCCGCGAACTCGTCGGTGAAGATCGACCTCGTCGGGGCGGCGCTGATCGGCATCGCGATCATGCTGATCACGGTCGGGTTCAACAACCTCAACGGCTGGGGCGTGCTCACCGCAGAGCCGGGTGCCCCGTTCAGCGTCTTCGGGCTCTCGCCCGCCCTGTTCTCGGTGGTGATCGGCGTCATCGCCGGGCAGGCCTTCTTCATGTGGACCCGCCGGCGAGCGAGACGGGGCGAGACACCCCTGCTGGCGCTCGAGGTCGTCGAGTCGAAACCCGAGCGGGCCGCGGTCTTCGCGCTGTTCGTGATCGTCGGGCTCGAGGCATCCATCAACTTCACGATCCCCCTCTACATCCAGATCGTGCAGGGCCGCACCCCGCTCGACACGTCGCTCGCGATGATGCCGTTCAACCTCACCGTCTTCTTCTCCGCGCTGCTGATCACCCGCTTCTACAGCCGGTTCAGCGCACGCCGCATCGCCCAGTTCGCGTTCGTGCTGTCGACGCTCGCCTTGGTCTGGCTGTCGTTCGTGGTGTCGAACAACTGGGAGACGCTGCCGACGATCCTCGGCCTCGTGCTGTTCGGCATCGGCCAGGGCGCCCTCGTGACCCTGCTGTTCAACGTGCTCGTCACCTCGTCGCCGAAGGAGCTCGCGGGCGACGTCGGATCGCTGCGCGGCACCACCCAGAACCTCGCCTCGGCGGTCGGCACGGCGCTCGCCGGGGCGATGCTCGTCGCGCTCCTCAGCATCGGGGTGGCGCAGGGCGTCGCGGCCTCCGACAACCTGCCCGAGTCGCTGCAGTCGCAGGTCGACCTCAACAGCATCAACTTCGTCAGCAACGACAACCTCCGTGCCACCCTCGAGCGCACCGACGCGACGCCCGAGCAGGTCGACGAGGCCGTGGCGCTCAACTCCGACGCGCGATTGCGGTCGCTGCGGCTGGGACTGCTCGTGCTCGCCTCGCTCTGCGCCCTCGCCATCCTGCCGGCGAGCATGCTGCCCGGCTACAAACGCGAGGAGATCCCCGACCCGTCGCCCGTGCGGAAGTAGGACGATCGAGATGGACAGGCTGGCGACCGCACGGCTGTTCAACTCCGGCCCTTTCCGATTCGGCTTCGTCACGACGCTCGGGGTGCTGCTCGCCCTGGTGCTCGGCGCAGCCATCGGCAGCATCGGCTACGCCCTCACCCTCATCTTCTTCTCGCTGTTCGTGAGCCTCGGGCTCTACCCCGTCGTGCTGAAGTTCGAGTCCCGCGGTCTATCCCGCACGGCGTCGGTGCTCATCGTGATGGTGTGCTTCCTCATCGTCGTCGCGTTGCTGGTGTGGATGATCGTTCCTGTCATCTTCGAACAGGGCGGGCAGCTGGTGAAGTACCTGCCTAACGGCATCGACCAGATAGAGCATCAGGACTGGTTCATCTCGTTCAACGACTTCTTCGGCGGGTCTCTGCTGCCGTTCGTCGCCACCCTCCAGGCTGCGGCGGCCGATCCCGCCGTCTGGCTCGCCGTGAGCGGCGGCGCGCTGAGGGTCGGCGCCGGCATCCTCAACGGAACCTTCGGGGTGCTCTTCGTCGTCGCGCTCACCCTCTACTTCCTCGGCAGCATCGAGAGCATGAAGGCCGGTCTGTACTCGCTCGTGCCGGCGTCGCGCAAGGCGCGTTTCGCCGAGCTCGCGGAGGAGATCTTCGACTCCGTCGGCAAGTACCTCACCGGCATGTTCCTGTTGGCGGTGCTCAATGCGTGTTTCACCTTCGTGCTGCTCACCGTGATGGGTGTCAGGTACGCCGCGATCCTCGCCGCCTTCGCCCTGCCGATCACCTTCATTCCGGTGGTCGGCAGCCTGATCAGCACCGCGCTCGTCACGTTCGTCTCGCTGTTCACCTCCCCGCAGACCGCGCTCGTCGTGCTGATCGTGATGCTGGTCTACCTGCAGGTCGAGGCCTACGTGCTCACCCCGCGGATCGTGGGCAAGGCCATCCGCATTCCGGGCTCGCTCGTACTGATCGGGGCCATGGTCGGGGCCTCCCTCCTCGGGCTGCTCGGCGCGCTCGTGGCCTGCCCCATCTCGGCGTCGATCCTCCTGATCGTCAAGAAGGTCGTCGTCCCCAGCCAGGCCGCGCGCTAGCGGATGGAGCAGGTAGAGATCGTCGCCGTGGTGCTGCTCGCGGCGCACGTGGTCATCGGACTCGTCGCTACGGTGCTGATCTCGGCGAATCGCTCGCCGTCCGCGGCCGTAGCGTGGGTGCTCGCCATCATCTTCATCCCGTTTCTCGGCGCCCTGTGGTTTCTGCTGGTCGGCGTCGGACGGCTGCCCAAGTCGCGGCGCGACAAGCAGCGCGACGTGAACCGGGCGATCCTCGACCGCACCGAGGGGCTGAACCGGGTGGGGCACAGGGAGGAGTGGCCGGAGGGGCTCGCGTCGGCTGTTCGCATGAACGTCGAGCTGGGGGCGCTGCCGATGGTGGGCGGCAATTCCGCCGAACTGCTCGACGACTACGAGGGCAGCTTCGCCCGCATGGTGCGCGACATCGACACGGCGGTCGACCACGTGCACGTCGAGTTCTACATCCTCGTCAAGGACCACTCCACCGCGCCGTTCTTCGACTCCCTCGCCCGGGCGACGGGCAGGGGAGTGTCGGTGCGGGTGCTCTCCGACCACGTCTCCGGGCTGATGTTTCCCAACCGGGCAGAGACCCGCAGGTCGTTCGAGTCGATGGGCGCCGAGTGGCATCCGATGCTGCCGTTGCGGCCGCTGCGCGGGCAGTGGCAGCGGCCCGACCTGCGCAACCACCGCAAACTCGTCGTGGTCGACGGCCGCGTCGGGTTCACCGGCTCGCAGAACCTCATCGACTCGACCTACCTCAAGACGAAGAACGTGCAGCGCGGTCTGCACTGGCGCGAGCTCATGGTTCGCATCGAGGGGCCGGCGGTGCGCGAGCTCGATGCGGTGTTCGTCACCGACTGGTTCAGCGAGACCGACGAACTGCTCGAGCTCGACACCACGCCGGTGGTCTTCGACACGTCGAGCCTGCTGCTCGACGCCCAGGTCGTTCCGAGCGGCCCGAGCTTCGAGAACGACAACAACCTCAAGCTCTTCGTGTACCTGCTTCACGGGGCGCAGCGCCGCATCAGCATCACCAGCCCCTACTTCGTTCCCGACGAGTCCACGATGCTCGCCATCGTCACCGCGGCGGCACGCGGCGTCGAGGTGGAGCTCTTCGTCTCGGCGGTCGGCGACCAGGCGCTCGTGCACCACGCCCAACGCTCCTACTACGAGGCGTTGCTGCGCGCCGGTGTGCGCGTCTACCTCTACCGTTCGCCCACGGTGCTGCACTCGAAGCACTTCTCCGTCGACGGTGACGTCGCGGTGGTCGGCTCGAGCAACATGGACATCCGCTCGTTCAGCCTCAACATGGAGGTCTCGTTGCTCGTGCACGGCCGTGACTTCGTCGACGAACTGCGCCGGGTGGAAGACGCCTACCGGGCCGACAGCGACGAGCTGACGCTCGACAAGTGGATGCGACGGTCTGTGGGAGCCAAGGTCGGTGACAGTCTCGCCCGGCTCACGTCGTCGTTGCAGTAAGCACTCCTTGGCTATCGGCCCGAACAGTGGCAGGCTGTCGAACAACGGGATTTCTTCATGATCGACGACGGACCGCGCCGGGGCGTCTCGTCCGTTTCTGAGATGTTCGGGGGCTGGGATGGTCGCGTGGGAGCCGCTCGCCGTCGCGACGATGCGCCACGTTCTCGATCAGGCCTACGGCCGCATCGACCTGCCAGACACGGCGCTCGCTCAGATGGCGCAGCACTTTCTCGCCCCGGCGGAGAGCGAGCTCAGGTTCGCGGCCGAGCGGCGCCTGCTCGGCGAGACGGCCCTCGTCACCATGACCCATTCGGCGCTGAGGGTGGTCGGCCCGGAGGCCCCGGATTCGCGAGAGCTTGTGCACATCGCCTTCGTGCTGCGCGGCACCGTCACCATCACGCCGAAGGGCGGCGATGTGGTCGCGCTCGGCCCGGGCGGATCGTGCGTCGTCAGCGACTGGAGTGCCGTCCACCTGGAGTGCTCCGAGACCGTTCGCGGATTCCACATACTGCTGAAGTCGGGTCGGCTGGCCGACCGGGGGGTGCACGTAAGGGCGACGCGGTTCACCGCCGACATCGGGCGATCACTGCGTGCACCGTTGCGTGGATTCGCCCTGTCGGTCGCCGATGCATCGTGGAACGCGTCGACCGTGGGCGAACTGGTCGCCGAACGCACGATCGAGGACCTGGTCGTGGGGATGTTCCTCGAGGCAGACGGGCACTCCATGGACGGCGAGGATCTGCGCGCCGGACTCCGGGGCAGGGCGCTCGTCGAGATCGCCGCCAACCACCGCGACCCGCGTCTGACTCCGGCCGTCGTCGCGGCCCGCCTGAGCGTCTCCCTGCGGCATCTGCAGCGCGCATTCGAGCACGCCGACCAGTCGGTGGCACACGCCATCGCGCGCCGCCGCGCCGAGTCTGCAGCACTGATGCTCGTCTCTCCGATGGCATCGGGGCACACCATGCAGCAGATCGCGTACGACTGCGGCTTCAGTTCGGCGTTCGAACTGCGCGCCGCGTTTCGCGAGCACTACGCCATGCTGCCGTCGGAGTACCGGAACGACGCGAGAACGCCGGCCCTCGCCCTCGGACGCGGGTAGCGGGCCAGTCCCGGACTGCACGATCGGCCCACTCGCACGAGGTCTTTTGTTTCTGCTCGCGCGTGGATAGCCTCGTCCCATGTCAGACGCCCCGGAACTCGCCGACGGTACCTACGAGTATCACGAGAAGACCTACCGCGTCGAGGAGGAGGAGCCGGAGAGGTGGTTCGTCTACGACGGCGAACGACACCTCGGCGACATCGAGCACACGGCCGATCCGGCGGGCCGGGATGCGCCGCTCTACGTCTGCCACGCCGTGGAGGGCGCCGATCGCGCCGAGACGGAGCCGATGGTGGGATGGCGCGTGGCGCTCGAGTACCTCATCGACCACTCGCGCTGACGCCCTCTCGATAAACTGAGGGAATGCCCGTGTCACCCACGCCAGACAGCCACCTCGACGATGCGGTCGAGGCGTTCCAGGGTGTGCGACGCCAGCTGTTCGGCGTGGCCTACCGCATGCTCGGCAGCGTCTCGGAGGCGGAGGACATCGTGCAGGAGGCATGGTTGCGCTGGCAGACCACCGACCGCTCCGTCGTGCGCAACCCCGCCGCGTTCCTGATGACCACGACCGCGCGCCTCGCGATCACAGCGGCGACCACGGCACGCGCCCGGCACGAGGTGTACGTCGGACCATGGCTGCCCGAGCCGGTGGTCACGGCCGACGATCCCGCCCTGGGCGCCGAGAGCGCCGAGTCTCTGGGGGTGGCCGTGATGCTGATGATGGAACGCCTGTCGCCCACCGAGCGCGCGGTCTATGTTCTGCGTGAGGCCTTCGAGTACCCGTTCGCGCAGATCGCCGAGGTTCTGGAGACCAGCGAGGCGAACGCGCGGCAGCTCGGCCGCCGCGCACGCCTGCACATGGCAGAGGAAGACCGACACGAGCCGGTGTCCGGCGCCGACCACGACCAGCTGCTCCAGGCCCTGCTCGCGGCGGTGCGTCTGGGCGACGTCGAGTCGCTCGAGGCCGTACTGGCCGAGAACGTCGTCTCGATCTCCGACGGCGGCGGCGTGGTCTCGGCGAGCCGCAGACCGGTCGAGGGCCGCGACCACGTGGCCCGCTTCCTGGGCGGAGTGCTCAGGAAGGCGAAGCCCGGCTTCGACATCTCCGTGGTCTCGCTCAACGGCCGTTCCGGCGTGCTGATCTCCTACGGCGACGAGCCGTCGGTCGCGATCTCGATCGACGGCTCGACCGCCGGGATCGAGAACATCTACGTCGTCGCCAACCCGCACAAGCTCGAGAGGCTGCGCCCCGGGCACTGAGACTCAGCCGGGCGGAGGCGCATCGAGTTCGCGCGGCGTCACCGGAGCGACGCGGTCTTCGAAGAAAAGACGAGACAGCCGCACCCGGAGGCGCTGCGACCTCGACAGCCGGCCACGGGCATCCGGTCGAAGCCGTAACGGCGCCTGTTGCTCGAAGTCGACGAGCCGCCACCGTTCGTACTCCCCGAGCGGCTTGTGCACCTCGATGTACTCGCCCCCGGGCAGCCGGACGATGCGCCCGGTCTCGAAGCCGTGCAGCACGAGCTCGCGATCCTTGCGCTGCAGCGCAATCGCCACCCTGCGGGCCACCACGAAGCCGACCACCGGACCGATCAGGAGCATCGCCTGGTAGAAGTGGATGAGGCTCTCGACGGAGACGCGGAAGTGCGTCGCGGCGACGTCGGCGCTCGCCGCGGCCCACAGGGTGGCGTAGAACAGAACACCCGCGACCCCGATGGCGGTGCGCACCGGAGCGTTGCGCGGCCGGTCGAGGATGTTGTGCTCACGCTTGTCTCCCGTGATCCACTCCTCGACGAACGGGTAGACGAGCACGAGCAGCATGAAGAGTCCGATGACCGCGAGCGGGGCCAGCACGGCGAGCGTCAAGGTACGGCCGAACAGCACGACCTCCCAGCCGGGCGGCACGAGGCGCAGCGCCCCGTCGAGGAAACCCGTGTACCAGTCGGGCTGGCTGCCCGCGGACGCGTCGCCGGGAGACGACGGCCCGTAGTTCCAGATCGGGTTGATCGTGACCGTGGCCGAGATGAGCATCACCACCGCGAAGACGATGAAGAACAGCCCGCCGGTCTTGAGCGCGTAGCCCGGCAGCACCGGTACGCCCACGACGTTGTCGTTGGTGCGACCTGGGGCGGCGAACTGCGCCGGCTTCTGCGAGACGACCAGCACGATGTAGAGAACGACCAGCGCCAGGATCAGCAGGGGCACGATGATCGCGTGCAGCGGATAGAACGTGGCGATGATCGTGCTCGGAAACTCGCCGCCGAACACCAGGAACGACAACCAGGTGCCCACCACGGGAATGCCGAGGACGACCCCGTGCACGATGCGCAGCCCGCTGCCGGAGAGCATGTCGTCGGGCAGCGCATAGCCCGTCAAGCCCGCGACGAGGCCCAGCACGAACACCGAGAACACGACCACCCAGTTCAGGCGCCGCGGCCTGCGGAACCCGCCGGTGAAGAACATGCTCAGCAGGTGCACGCCGAGCGCCGCCAGCAGCAGCAGCGACGCCCAGTGGTGTGCCTGCCTGATGAGCAACCCGCCGCGAACCTCGAACGAGACGTGAAGTGTCGAGTCGAGCGCCCGCGACATCTCGACGCCCTGCAGCGGCACGTATGCCCCGTCGTATCTCACCAGGGTGTTCGACGGGTCGTAGAAGAACGTCAGGAAGATGCCGGTGACGAAGACGACGACGAGACTGTACAGCGCAACCTCGCCGAACATCGACGACCAGTGGCTCGGTGCGGCCCGATGCCGCAGCCCGTCAGCCACGCGCGCGGCGCGCGACCCGGTCAGGGCGGCCGCGGCACGCTCGGTCAGCGGGGTTCTCATCGCCGTGCGCCGACCTGCTCGAACGCGTCCCGCGGGTGCTGCGTCTGCTCGAGCGAGACGATGTCGCGGCCGAGCACGAAGGAGAGGATCCACGCCGCGAGCACACGCACCTTGCGCTCCCACGTCGGAACCGCGAGTACGTGATAGCCGCGGTGCATGACCCACGCGATGAAGCCCTTCACCACGAACGGCCCCGACTGGAAGACTCCCGTGTACAGCCCGAGCGTGGCGACCACACCGAGGTTGGCGTGCACGTAGTCTCGGGGCGCCTCTCCGCGGAGGCTCGCCGCGAGGTTCTTCGCGAGTCGCTTCCCCTGCCGCACGGCGTGCTGCGCGTTGGGCACGGTGGTCGAGCGGGCGGCGTTGCGACTCACGTCGGGCACCGCGGCGTTGTCGCCGGCTCCCCACGCGTCGACCACGATCTCGCCCGCGTCCCGCACCCGCAGGTCGGCGCCCACGAGCAGTCGGCCGCGGTCGTCGACCGGGAGGTCGGTGTGCCTCGCCACGACCGGGTTGGCCGCGGTCCCCGCTGTCCAGACGATGAGGTCGGAGTCGAACTCCTCGCCCGTCGACAGCACCACGTGACCGTCGAGCGCCGACACCAGCTGGGTGTTCAGGTGCACACGACCGCCGCGGTCTTCGAGGGAGTCGACGACCCAGCGGCCGGTCTTCTCCGACACTTCGGGAAGGATGCGACCCTGGGCCTCGACGAGCCTGAAGTCGAGCTCGTCGAAGCTGAGCTCGGGGTACGAGTCGAGCAGGGCGCTGGCGAGCGAGAGCAGTTCGCCGAAGCCTTCGACGCCGGCGAACCCGCCCCCGACGAAGGTGGCGGTGAGCAGTCTCCGCCGTTCCGGCCCGGGTTCGAGCGCCGCGGCTCGGTCGAAGTTGGCGAGCAGCCGGTCGCGCACCGCCACGGCCTCCTCGATCGTCTTCAAGCCGATGGCCTCGCTCTGCACTCCCGGTATCGGGAAGGTGCGCGTGACGGCGCCCGCAGTGACCACGACGAGGTCGTAGTCCAGGTCGTAGTCGTCGCCGACAGCCGGCTGCACCGTCACGGTCTTGCGCGCGTGATCGATGCGGGTGACTCTCGCGCTCAGCAGTTCGGTGCGGTGCAGGTGGCGGCGCAACGACACGAGCGCGTGCCGCGGCTCGACCGAGCCGGCCATCACCTCGGGCAGGAACGGCTGGTAGGTCATGTAGGGCAGCGGGTCGATCACCACGACCTCCGCCTCCCCGCGACGCAGTCGCTTCTCGAGGTTCCAGGCCGTATAGAAGCCGGCATAGCCGCCGCCGACAATCACAATTCTTCGCATTGTCTTCCTCCCGACCCCTGTGCCCTGTTCTTCAGTACCTCGCTTCATCGGGAGCCACCACGTCGTCGTTCGCCGTTCGGGGAGCACTTCGAGGGTCACTAGTTAAGACCGGACGGCGCGGCGATTCGTGACGACCCAGTGAACCTTTTGCGCCTTGCCGGACAATACAGACATGAGCACGAACACGACCGACGCCGAATACTGGCGTCTCGCGCTCACCGGCGACGGCGAAGGGTTCGCCACGATCTTCGACCGACACCAGCACAGGGTGTTCCGCCACAGTCTCGCTCTCGTGCCGTCGCTCGACGACGCGAAGGACGTCGTGGCGGTCACCTTCCTGGAGGCGTGGCGCAAACGGGCGACGGTGCGCTTCGTCGACGACTCGCTGCTCCCCTGGCTGCTCGTCACCGCCACGCATGCCGCCCAGAACATCTCGCGCGCCGCGAGACGCTACCGCGACCTGATCGAGCGGGTTCCGCCCGCCCAGGACGTGCCGGATCCCGCCGAGGGGCTCGACGACGGTCCGGCGCTGGGCGCGCTGCGCACCCTGTCGCACGGCCATCGCCTGGTGGTGACACTGTGCATCATCGAGGGACTGCCGGTCGCGGATGCCGCTCGGGTGCTGCGCATCCCGGTCGGCACCGTGAAGTCACGCCTGCACTTCGCCAAGCGGGCGCTCGCCGACCGTCTCGAAGGAACACGGCCCGGCACGCCACTGACCGAAGCACTGGAAGGGAACGCGAGATGACCGAACCGAAGCTGGAGCCCGCGCAGCTGCTCGCTACGCGGGGGATTCTCGTCGCCGCCGTCGAAGCCGAGCTCAAGCCCCGCCGCACCGTGCGCCGTGTCGGCATCGGCGCCCTCGCCCTCGGCGCGATCGCGGCAGTGGTGGCCGCGGTGGTCGCGCTCCCCCCGTCGGCCGGTCCCGCCGATCCCTCGGCGGAGGCGTCGACCATGCTGCGCACGGCGGCGAAGGCCGCCAACGATCCGACCGTCGCAGACGGCCAGTTCCTCAAGCTCGCGACGACGGCGGCGTTCCTGGCGACCACGTCACTCGACGGGCGGCCCGAGTCGACCATCGGGTACCTCGACGCACGGGTGCGGGAGACCTTCATCCCCGCAGACGACGGCGCCCGACCCATCGAGATGACGACGTATGTCGAACCCACCGTGTTCTTCGGCGCCGGGGCCGAGGCGTTCGCCGCCCGGGACCGCAAGCGCGCGGCCGAAGCCGCGACCGACGCGCCACGCGTGGTGGTCGCCGAGCCCGATGCGACGCGTCCCGTCGAAGACCTGTCGCTGATGCCGCGCGACCCCCGGGCCCTGCTCGACTACCTGGTCGACTTCCGCTATCAGGCGGGGTCGAGCGACGAGAACGTCTTCGCCCACGTCGTCGATCTGCTGCGCAGCGGAACCGTGAAGTCGGACCTGCGCGCCGCGCTCTACGAGGCGCTCGCGCTGATGCCGTCGGTGGTCATCACCGAGCAGCAGACGACGCTCGACGATCGGCGCGGAACGGCCATCGGCCTGGCGACGGCAGACGGAGCCAGCCGCCAGGAGATCATCGTCGACCCGGCAACGGGAGAATTCATCGGAGTGCGCATCGTGTCAGTGAACGGAGTCGGGGAGATCCCCGCAGGCACCACCCTCGAGTACACGGCGCTCACCGCCTCGGTCGTCGACCGGGTGGCGCGATGACGCCCGCGAGAACGGTGGCGGCGGCCTCGGCGCTCACCCTGCTCGTCGCGCTCACCGGGTGCACCGCCGCGGCCCCCGATCTCGCGCCACCCGCGACTGAACCGACGCAGGCGCCGTCGCCCGCGCCGACCGTCGCACCGTATGCCGGCGAGTTCGAAGCACTCGAGACCGAATTCGACGCACGCCTCGGCGTCTACGCGATCGACACGGCGACAGGCGCCGAGGTGTCGTTCCGAGCCGACGAGAGGTTCGCATACGCCTCCACGTTCAAGGCCCTCGCGGCGGCGGCGGTGCTGCAGAAGAACACCGCAGCCGGGATGCAGCGGGTCGTCACCTTCACGAGCGACGACCTCATCACCTACTCGCCCGTCACCGAGCTGAGGATCGACAGCGGGATGACCCTGATCGAGATCGCGGACGCCGCCGTGCGCTTCAGCGACAACACGGCCGGAAACCTGCTGCTCGACGAGCTCGGCGGACCGGGCGGATTCGACGCCGCGCTTGCCGCGATCGGCGACGACACGACGCGCGCGGAACGGTGGGAGGCCGGGCTGAACGACGCCGTGCCGGGAGACCCCCGCGACACGACCAGCCCTCGCGCCTTCGCGACCGACCTCAGGGAGTTCGCACTCGGCGACGCGATGAGCGCCGACAAGCAGGCGGTCCTGATCGAGATGCTCAAAGCGAATACCACGGGCGCGAATCTCATCAGGGCCGGCGTCCCCGCCGACTGGGTAGTCGGCGACAAGACCGGCAGCGGGGGGTATGGCGTGCGCAACGACATCGCGATCGTCTGGCCGCCCGGCCGCGAGCCGATCGTGATGGCGATCATGTCGACCCGCGACTCGCCGGGAGCCGAACGCTACGACGCGCTGATCGCACGAGCCGCGACGGCCGTCGTCACCGCCCTGGGCTAGACCCGCCCGAGGCATCCGCCCCACCCCGTCCCACCCGCCGCGGCCCCGCCGCGTGCCTTCACGCGCCCCGCCGGCGCGCACCCCCGACCGAGAGGTACTGATTTGCCTGCCCAGAAACACCGCCCGCTGGGCGTTCTCCGCGCACTGTGCGGCTTCGTCGGCCTGAGCGTCGTCGCCGGACTGCTCGTCACCGTCATGGTGACCCCGCTCATGGCCGTGACCGGCGTGACCGCATCGAACGCCATCGGAATCTTCGACAGCCTGCCCGAGTTCATCGAGATCGGCGACCAGCCGCAGAAGAACGAGATCTTCGCGATCAACGGCGTGAACGCCGACGGCACGTACAGCTACGAGCGCATCGCCCAGGTCTACGACCAGAACCGCGAGGAGGTCACCGCCGAAGAGGTCTCGCCGTTCCTCAGGGACGCGACGATCGCCGGCGAGGACCGCCGGTTCTACGATCACGGCGGCGTCGACCTGCAGGGAGTTCTGAGGGCGGCCGTCGGCAACGCCACGGGCACTTCGCAGAGCGGCGCCTCGACCCTGTCGATGCAGCTCGTGAAGAACATCGCGATCCAGGCCGCGCTGCAGCAGCCCACCGCCGAGGCTCGCAAGGCGGGCATAGACGCCGCGCAAGCCGGCACGCCCGACCGCAAGATCCGGGAGATGAAACTCGCGATCGGGTTGGAGAAGCGGTACACGAAGGAGCAGATCCTTCTCGCCTACCTCAACATCGCGGGCTTCGGCGGCAACAACTACGGCGTGGAGGCGGCGGCGCAGCGCTACTACGGCGTCTCCGCCCTCGACGTGACACTCGCGCAGGCCGCGAGCCTGATCGCGATCGTGCAGGAGCCCGGGGCCCGCGGCCTCGACGATCCCGCCAACCACGCCGCGAATCTCGAGCGCCGCGACGTGATCCTGCGCAACATGTTCGTCGAGAAGATGATCACCCGCGAGCAGCTCGACGAGGCGCTCGCGGTGCCGGTCGACCCCACGACCGTCGTGCTGGCGCCCTACGCGAACGGGTGCATCGCGGCGCATCCGTACGCCCGGTTCTTCTGCGACTACGTCACCACTCTCGTGCCGGAGCTGGAGACGCTCGGCTCGTCGCCGGCAGAACGCGCCGAGGCGTGGAAGATCGGCGGGTTCACGGTGTACACGACCCTCGACCTGCGCCTGCAGACCGCGGCCCAGGACGCCGTGGCAGCCAGAGCGCCCGCGGCGGAGGCGCGGTTCGCGTTGGGCGCATCCGCGGTGTCCGTGCAGCCGGGAACCGGCCGCATCCTCGCCATGGCGCAGAACACCGGATTCGACAACACGGCTGTCGGCGGAGGGCCGGGAACGACGAGCGTGAACTACAACACCGACCGGCCGAACGGCGGCTCGCGGGGGTTTCAGATCGGGTCGACCTACAAGGTCTTCACTCTCATCAACTGGCTGCAGAGCGGGCACGGGCTGAACGAGGTCGTCGACGGCAACGGCCGAACGGTGCAGCAGGCGGCCTTCGCGAACAGCTGCCCGAACAGTGCGAACGGCGGGGGAGTCGAAGACGGTCCGTTCGGCGGTCCGTGGCCGTTCAAGAACTCGTCGGGAGAGCGGGGAAGCCGGACCGTGATGGATGCGACCGCGGCGTCGATCAACGGGGCGTATGTCTCGATGGGACTCCAGCTCGACCAGTGCGAGACCAAGCGCATCGCGACGGCCCTCGGGGTGCACCCGGCCAACGACGTCGACGACCCCGCGACGACCGACATCGTCGAGAACAGGCTCGGCTCCAACCCCTCGGCGATCATCGGCACCAACGTGATCGCCCCGCTCACCATGGCGGCCGCCTACGCCGGCATAGCGAACCACGGCACCTACTGCGCCCCTGTCGCCATCGACCGCATGACCGACTCGGCCGGCCAGTCGGTAGCGGGGCAGGCACAGCGCTGCTCGGCCGCGATCGACCCCGAGGTGGCCGCGACGACCGTGCACGCCCTCGCCAACGCGATGAAGCGCTACGCCGTGAACCCGAAAGACGGCGTGCCGATCTTCGGCAAGACCGGCACGACCGACGACTTCGACCAGACCTGGCTGATGAGCTCGACGACCGCCGTGACCACAGCGGTCTGGTTCGGCAACGTGAGCGGAAAGTTCGCGGTGACCCGCTATCCGGGCGGCATCAACAACCGGCACCTCATCGCCAAGCCGATCAATGCGGCTGCGAACGCGCTCTATCCCGGCGCCGCGTTCGACGCTCCCGCGCCGAAGCTGATCTCCGGCACGGGCGCGACCCTGCCCGACCTCGTCGGCGGAACCGTCGACAACGCGAGATCCATCCTGGGCGGGTTCGGGCTCGGTTACACCGACGGCGGGCAGGCCGACTCGATGCTGCCCGCGGGTGTCGTGGCGGTCACGACGCCCGGCGCGGGCGCGGTGCTGTCGCGCGGGCAGGCGGTGACCGTGGTCACGAGCAACGGCGCCCTGAGGCTCGTGCCCGACGTGACATCCGTCGACCCGTCCGCCGCCGCCGCGACGCTCGCAGCCGCCGGGTTCACCTCGGTCGCGCGCACCTGTGTCGCTGTCGGCGACAACGCCCCGGGCGGTCTCGGCCTGGTCGTGTCGAGCAACCCGGCGGCGGGAGCAGCCGTGCGCGCGAGCGACGAGGTGCGGCTCGCGGTCGGTGCGACGCGGTGCTGACGGGGCCCCGAGAGTGCACTTGTGCCCCCGATTGCGCGCCGGAAAGGTGCACAAGTGCACTCTCGGCGTGTGGCGCGGGAGGGTAGTCGGCGGGGCCGGCGCGGCCGACGCGGGCCGCTCGGGCGGGGCGGCCTGGTGGCGCTGGGTGGCCAGGTGCGCACACTCCTCCGCGGTGGTAACCGCCCGAAGTGGCCACTCGGCTCGCCAACACCCCTTGCGCTCCCTATCCTATATATGCAGAATAAGGGGATGGATCCGATACAACGACTCACGCAGCCGACGGTCGCGGTTCTCCGCGTGCTGCTCGAGAGCGACGAGCCCGTGTGGGGCCTCCGACTCGCGAAGCTCACCGGCCGCGCACCCGGGAGCATCTACCCGATCCTCGCGCGACTCGAAGACTCCGGCTGGATCGTCGGCGAATGGGAGGACGACGACGAGCGCGTCGGCCCGCGCCGCCGAACCTACGCGTTGACCGCCGACGGTGCCGATCGAGCCGCGGCGACGCTGGCGACGTGGGACGCGAAGGCGGTCCGCCCGGCCTCCCGCTCGCCCAGGACGGCCCAGGCGTGAACGCCGAGTGGATCGTGCGGCGTCTGGCGTCGACCGTGCCCGCCGCGCACCGCGAGGAACGGCTCGAAGAGTGGTTGGCCGACCTGGCGGGTTGCGAGGAGCTCGGTATCCCGCCCCGGCACATCGCGATCGGGGCGGTCGCGTCGACCCTCGCCTACCGACCCGCCCCGACGAACGGATACGGAATGACCGAACACACTAGGCACGCTCTGCGGCTCGTGCTCTACGTCGCCACGATCGTGGCATCCGCCCTCTGGGTGTGGGTCCACGGGACGCACCTCTCGGTCTCCGGCAGCAACGTGTCGTTCGCTTTCCCAGGCGGCGCCGTCATCGACGTGATCCCGGTGTTCATGGTCGGCGGGGCCGTCGTCGGAGCGTTGGCGGCCGGGTTCGGCTACCGCTCGCTCCGGCTCTTCCACGCCGCCGCCGACGCAACGCACGCCGCCACGCACGCCGTCGACGCCTGAGCTACGACCGCCGCACGTCGCGGTTGGCGAAGCGCTGCTGGATCAGCACCGCGACCACGATGATGGCGCCCTTGGTGATGGCCTGCACCGAGGTGTTCAGGTTGTTCTGCGTGAAGATGTTGGTCAGCACGTTGAAGATCAGGATGCCGAGCACGGTGCCGACGATGCTGCCCCGACCGCCGACCAGCAGCGTTCCACCGACGACGACCGCGGCGATCGCGTCGAGCTCGTACAGCGTGCCGTGCGTCGACGTGCCCGAGGTCGTGCGTCCCGTGAGCATGATTCCGGCGATTCCGGCGGTGAGGCCGCTCAGGGCGTACAGGTAGAGCAGGTGGCGCTTGACGTTGATGCCGGCGAGACGGGCCGCCTCGCGGTTGCCGCCGATCGCCACGGTGCGGCGGCCGAAGGTGGTGCGGTTGAGCAGAACCCAACCGGCGGCCGAGACCAGGATGAAGATCCAGACCAGCGTGGGAATGCCGAGGAAGCTGCCGTCGGAGAACTCGAGGAAGCCCTTCACCTTCACCGTCTGGGTGGTGCGGTTCGAGAGGATCTCGGCGAATCCGCGCGCGGCTATCAGCATCGCCAACGTGGCCATGAAGGCCACCACGTTTCCGTAGGCGATGATGATGCCGTTGATCACCCCGGCCGCGAGTCCGACCGCGAGGGCGACGATGATCATCAGCGGCCAGAACGACGCGGCGGCGGCCTGCACGGCGGCCAGTGTGGCGACCACAGACGAGAGTCCGAGCACGGAGCCGACCGAGAGGTCGATCCCGCCGGCGATGATGACGAAGGTCATGCCGATCGCGAGCACCCCGGTCACCGACGCGAGCCGCACGATCGTGAGCACGTTGTTGATGTTGGTGAACCGGTCGCCGCTCGTGACCGTGCCGACGATGATCAGCACGATGAGCGCGATCACCAGGCCGATGTTGCGCCCGGCAGCGCTGCCGAGCACCGACTTGACGGCGGCGGACGCCCGGTTGGGGCCGGGGGCGGATCCAGTGGATGTCGCGGTGTGATCGCTCATTCGGCGCTTCCTTTCATAACCAGGTCGAGTACGCCCGGCTCGTCGATCTCTCGGGCGTCGAGAATTGCGAGGGTCTCGCCCTCCGCGATCACGAGAACGCGGTCGGCGAGTCCGAGTACTTCTTCGATCTCGCTCGAGACCACGACGATCGCGGTCCCTGCCGCCGACAGCTGGCGGATGAGCGAGTAGATCTCTGCGCGGGCGCCGACGTCGACGCCGCGGGTGGGCTCGTCGAGCAGCAGCAGGTCGGTGCCGTGCACGAGCCATCGGGCGAGCATCACCTTCTGCTGATTGCCTCCGGAGAGCAGGCCCACCGCGCGGTCGGGGTCGGCCGGCCGCAGCTCGAGCGATTCCAGCTGGGCGCGCGCGGTCGAACGCTCGAGCTTCTCATTGAGGAACACGCCGCGGGCGAAGCGCCCGAACGACGAGAGGGTGACGTTGCGGTAGATCTGCTGCTCGAGGATCAGGCCCTGGCTCTTGCGCTCCTCGGGCGAGAGCCCGATGCCGCGCGCGACCGCGGCGGGCACGGAGCCGCTGCGCACCGCTGTGCCGCGGATGTACACCTCGCCGGTCGACGGCTTGAACGCGCCGTAGATGGTCTCGAGGATCTCGGAGCGACCCGAGCCGACGAGCCCGGCCAGTCCGAAGATCTCGCCCGCGCGCACCGAGAACGAGAGCGGGTCGAACGTGCCCTTGACGGACAGGTTCTCGACCCGCAGCACCTCGGCCGCGTCATCCGGGATCGGCACCGCCGGAGGGAACACGTTCTCGACGTCGCGACCCGTCATCAGCGTGATGAGCTGCGCGGTGGGGGTGGAGGCGACCTCCAGGCCGCTCGCCGTCGTGCGCCCGTCTTTGATGACGGTGATGCGGTCGCCAATCTCGCGGATCTCGGCCAGCCGGTGCGAGATGTAGATGACGGCGATGCCCTCTTTGGTCAGCTCGCGCACGACCCGGAACAGGTTCTTGACCTCTTCGGAGTCGAGGACGGCGCTGGGCTCGTCCATGACGATGAGACGGATGTCGCGGGAGAGCGCCCTCGCCATCGAGACAATCTGCTTGTTGGCCGGCGACAGCGACCCAACCTCGCGCGAGGGCGACAGGTCGGGGTGCCCGAGCCGCTTGAGGATGGCCTTCGTGCGCTTGTGCGCCTCGCGCACCTTGAGCACGCCGCCGTTCGACAGCTCGTGCCCCAGGAAGATGTTCTCGGCGATCGTGAGACCGTCGACGACGTCGAGCTCCTGGTACATGGTCGCGATGCCGAGGTGGAGGGCGGCGGTCGGACCGGAGATCTCGACGCTCTCGCCCTGCCAGATCAGCTCGCCGCCGTCGGGCGTGTACGCGCCGGAGAGAACTTTGATCAGGGTGGACTTGCCCGCGCCGTTCTGGCCGAGGACGCAGTGCACCTCGCCGGGGACGATCGACAGATCGACGCCCTTGAGGGCGGCGACGCCAGCGAAGGACTTGGTTACGCCGCGCACCTCGAGGAGGGGCGAGCCATGGTCGACAGTGATCATTCCGGCAATCTAGCAGAGGCAGACATAACTTGTCGCGCAAAATGCAACTTTCAACATTTGTCGGAGAAAGTCGTTCCTTTGACGGCAACGCTCTGCTACGTTGCATCCAATGTCACTGTCGACGTGTGGGACTGGATCTGGCAAAGCGGCCGGAGAAAAGCCGGCGTCTTCGAGGCATTCGCGAAGAGGCACCCGCTTTCACCCACAGGAGGAACCACATGCTTACACACCGCTCCCCGCGTCGTAAGACGCTCGGACTCATCGGCACATCGTTCGTCGCAGTCGCACTTCTCGCCGGTTGTACGACCGGGACCACCGACGGCGGCAACACCGGCCCCACCAACAACGCCGATAACGAGGAGTCGGGCGAGACCATCGTCATCGGCTTCTCCGGCCCCGCCGCCGACCACGGCTGGCTCGGCGCCATCAACTCGGCGGCCGTCGCCGAAGCGGAGAAGTACCCCGACATCGACCTGAGAGTCGCCGAGGGCACCAACGACGCCAGCCTGCAGATCAGCCAGGTCGAGGGCTTCATCAACGACAAGGTCGACGCCATCGTGCTGCTGCCGACCGACGGCGCGGCCCTCACCGACGTCGCGACCAAGGCGATGGAGGCCGGTATCCCGGTCATCAACGTCGACCGCGAGTTCTCGTCGACCTTCGCCGCCCGCGTCACCATCCTCGGCGACAACTACGGCATGGGCGTCAGCGCCGGCACCTACATCTGCGAGCAGGTCGGTGACAACCCCGACGCGATCGTCGCGGAGATCGCCGGAATCGACTCGCTCCCGCTCACCCAGGACCGCAGCAAGGGCTTCGCAGACGCACTCGACGACTGCGGCCTCGAGGTCTCGAACCGTGTCGCGGCAGACTTCACCGTTGCCGGCGGCGAGGCCGTGACCTCGCAGCTGCTCGCCGCGGCACCGCAGATCGACGCGATCTGGAACCACGACGACGACCAGGGCCTCGGCGTCATGGCCGCGATCGAGTCGGCCGGCCGTGACGAGTTCATCATGGTCGGTGGCGCCGGTTCGAAGAACGCCATGGACCTCATCAAGTCGGGTGACAGCGTGCTGAAGGCCACCGTCATCTACCCGTCCACGCAGGCGGCCGACGGCATCCGTCTCGCCCGACTGGTCGCGCAGGGCAAGGCGCTCAGCGACCTCGTCGAGGTCGAGGTACCCAACCGGATCGTGCTCAACGCACCGGTCGTCGACGCCGACAACGTCGACAAGTACCTGCCGACCGCATTCGAGTCGTAACAAGCACCAGCGACCGAAGGTACGTCGTATCGAAGGGGTGCCCACGCCGCATCGGCGTGGGTGCCCCTCTACGGAAGGCTCAGGAATGTCACGAGACACCGCCCCATTGCGCGTAGCGATGATCGGCCACGGATTTATGGGCGCGGCCCACTCGCAGGGCTGGAGAACGGCACCGCGGTTCTTCGACCTGCCGCTTCGGCCCGAGATGCAGGTGCTCGTCGGCCGTTCGGCAGAGGCCGTGCGTGCGGCCGCCGACACCTGGGGCTGGGCCGAGACCGCCACCGACTGGCGGTCGGTGATCGAGCGTGACGACATCGACGTGGTCGACATCGTCACGCCGGGCGACTCCCACGCCGAGATCGCGATCGCGGCACTGAACGCCGGCAAGCACGTTCTGTGCGAGAAGCCGCTGGCCAACAGCGTCGACGAGGCGAAGGCGATGACGGATGCCGCGGCTCGCGCCGCGGACAGCGGGGTCATGGCGATGGTGGGCTTCACCTACCGCCGGGTGCCGGCGGCGACCCTCGCCCGCGACCTCGTGGCGGCCGGCCGCATCGGCGAGGTGAGGCAGATCCGCGCGAGCTACCGGCAGGACTGGCTCTCCGACGCCGACTCGCCCATGACCTGGCGGCTCGACAAGGCACGCGCCGGCTCGGGCGCGCTCGGCGACATCGGGGCGCACGCCATCGACCTCGCGCAGTTCATCTCCGGGCAGCGCATCGCCGCCGTCTCCGGCGTGCTGCAGACCATCGTCGGCGAACGGCCGCTGCTCGCCGAGTCGCGCGGGCTGTCGGGCACGGCGTCGACGGAACGCGGCACGGTCACCGTCGACGACCTCGCGCTGTTCTCGGCGCGATTCGAATCGGGAGTCCTCGGCAGCTTCGAGGCCAGCCGGTTCGCCTCCGGACGCAAGAACTCGTTGCGCGTCGAGATCTCCGGCTCCACGGGCGCCGTCGCCTTCGACCTCGAAGACCTCAACTCCCTGCAGTTCTTCGACGCCACCGCGCCGATCGAGACGCAGGGATTCACACGCATCCTCGTCACCGAGCCCGAGCATCCGTATGTCGCGGCCTGGTGGCCCGCCGGCCACACCCTCGGCTACGAGCACGGCTTCTCGCACCAGGCCAAGGACTTCGTCGAGGCGATCTCCTCGAAGACCCAGCCGCGCCCCTCGTTCGCCGACGGGCTGCAGGTGCAGCGCGTGCTCGCCTCCGTCGAGTCGAGTGCGGCAGACGGCAGCGCATGGACGACCATCGACACCGACCAGAAGGAAGTTCGATCATGACCAGGCCCATCACCCTCTTCACCGGCCAGTGGGCCGACCTGCCGTTCGAGGAAGTCGTGAAACTCGCCGCCGGGTGGGGCTACGACGGACTCGAGATCGCCTGCTGGGGCGACCACCTCGACCCGTGGCGCTGGGACGAGCCCGGTTACGTCGACGGCAAACTCGAACTGCTCGAGCGCTACGGGCTGCAGGTCTGGGCAATCTCGAACCACCTCAAGGGCCAGGCGGTCTGCGACGACCCGATCGACCAGCGGCACCGCGACATCCTGCCCGACGTGGTGTGGGGCGACGGCGACCCGGAGGGCGTGCGCCAACGCGCGGCCGAGGAGATGAAGCACACCGCCCGGCTCGCCGCGGCGATGGGCGTGAAGACCGTCATCGGCTTCACCGGGTCGTCGATCTGGAAGTACGTGGCGATGTTCCCGCCCGTGTCGCAAGAGCTCGTCGACGCCGGCTACCAGGACTTCGCCGACCGGTGGAACCCGATCCTCGACGTGTTCGACGAGGTGGGCGTTCGGTTCGCCCACGAGGTGCATCCGAGCGAGATCGCTTTCGACTACTGGACCACCGTGCGCACCCTGGAGGCGATCGGCCACCGCGAGGCGTTCGGCCTCAACTGGGACCCGAGCCACTTCGTATGGCAGGACCTCGACCCGGTGAGCTTTCTCTGGGACTTCAAGGACCGCATCTACCACGTGGACTGCAAGGACACGAAGAAGCGCATGTCGAACGGGCGCAACGGACGCCTCGGCTCGCTGCTCGCCTGGGCCGACCCGCGTCGCGGCTGGGACTTCATCTCCACCGGCCACGGCGACGTGCCGTGGGAAGACAGCTTCCGTATGCTCAACACGATCGGCTACGACGGCCCCATCTCGGTGGAGTGGGAAGACGCCGGCATGGACCGCCTCGTCGGCGCGCCCGAGGCTCTCGCCTTCGTCAAGCGGCTCGCGTTCGACGCCCCCGACGCCGCCTTCGATGCGGCCTTCAAGAACCGCTGAGTTACGTTCGCTGGCGTCAGATGTCCGCTGCAATCCGCACTAACTCGACCGTGCAACACTTGAAACATGGTTGACATCGGTCGCGCCTCGACGCTCGGGGGAACAGGCGCAAGCGAGCTTTTCCAGCTGCTTCGGGATGGCTCGCCGCGAACCCGCGCGGAACTGGCGGCCAAGACGGGCCTCGCCCGCTCCACGATCGCGCTGCGTGTCGAAGAGTTGATGAGCCTCGGCCTGATCGGCCCCGTCGAAGACGCGCAGTCGACGGGCGGACGCCCCTCGTCGCAATTCGCCCTGAACCCCTCGGCGAAGTTCGTGCTCGCCGCCGACGTCGGCGCCACTCACGCGACCATCGCCGTGACCAATCTCAGCGGCGCGATCGTGGGCGAGATCATCGGCACGATCGACATCGCCGACGGCCCGGAGATCGTGCTGAACTGGATGGTCGAGTCGGGTCGGGCCCTGCTCGAGAAGCACGGGCTCACGCAGAGAGACGTCATCGCGATCGGCATCGGGCTGCCCGGCCCCGTCGAGCACAGCACCGGGCGCCCGATCAACCCGCCGATCATGCCCGGCTGGGACCAGTTCGACGTGCCCGGCTTCGTGAAGCAGCAGCTCGAGGTGCCCGTGCTCGTCGACAACGACGTGAACATCATGGCGCTCGGCGAGCAGGCGTTCGCCTGGCCGCAGACCGACAACCTGCTGTTCGTGAAGGTCGCCACGGGCATCGGTGCCGGCGTCATCTCCGGCGGCCACCTGTTGCGCGGCGCGCAGGGCGTCGCCGGAGACATCGGCCACGTACAGATCTCCCGCGGCGACGGCATCGCCTGCCACTGTGGAAATCGCGGATGCCTCGAGGCTCTCGCCTCCGGGCCCGCCATCGCGCGGTCGCTGAGCGACGCGGGTCTCGAGGTGGGCAGCACGAGCGCGGTCATCGACCTCGTGAAGCACGGCAACATCGAGGCCATCCAGGCCGTGCGCCAGGCCGGACGCGACCTCGGCGAGGTGCTGACCGCGTGCGTGAGCCTCATGAACCCCTCGGTCATCGCCGTCGGCGGATCGATGGCGGCGGTCGGCGACCACCTCATCGCCGGGGTGCGCGAGATCATCTACACCCGGTCGATGCCGCTCGCCACGAGCAGGCTGACGATCGTGCAGTCCGCGGCGGGCGTGAACGCGGCCGTGCTGGGTGCCAGCATCCTCGCCATCCACCACTCCCTCTCGCCGGAGGGCATCGACCGCATGTCGCTCTAGGCAGAGCCTCGCCCGCCCCGCCCCGCCCCGCCCCGCCCGCCTCGCCCCGCCCCGCCCCGCCCCGCCCGGCCCGCCTCGCCTCAGCTGGCTGGCCACTTCGGCACCTGTCTGCGCCTGCATGCCCGCCACAACTGGCCACCCAGCGTGGGTCGGCCGGCCGGCCGGGGCCCTACTCATTGCCAGCGTGCGGTCGCCTCTGCCATCGTGGCAGTGTCTGGTCGGGGTCGCCGGAGACGTCTTTCGAAGAATGCGTCACAGAAGCGGATGCTGCGTTGTCGTAGCCTGCGACGGCCCGCTCTATGCGCGATCCGGCACAGGGGGACCACCCCGGCAGAAGGCACTCGGTCAGGAAAGCAGGCTCGACATGAATGCAGGTTCGGCAGACAAGGAGCTGGAGCAGGCCGCGGCAGACTTCGGCGGCGTGCGGCCGCGCCTGTTCGGCATCGCCTACCGCATGCTCGGCAGCGCCGCCGAGGCGGAGGACATCGTGCAGGACGTCTGGGTGCGCTGGCAGCGTTACGACCGGGCGCTCGTCGAGAACCCGCCCGCCTTCCTGGCCACCATGACCACGCGCCTCTCGATCAACGTGCTGCAGTCCGCCCGGTCGCGGCACGAGACGTACATCGGGCCGTGGCTCCCCGAGCCAGTCGACACGAGTGCAGACCCGCAGCTCGGCGCCGAACGCGGGGAGGCGCTGCAGTTCGCGGTGCTGATCCTGCTGGAGAAGCTCACACCGACGGAACGCGCGGCGTACGTGCTGCGTGAGGCGTTCGACTACTCGTACCGCATGATCGCCGACGTCGTGCAGCTCTCCGAGCCCGCCGTGCGCCAGCTGGTCAGCCGCGCGCGCAAACACCTCGCCGCCGAGCGACGCACACCCGCGAGCGCACCCGAGCAACGCAGGCTGCTCAGCGCCTTCCTCGCCGCTGCCCAGTCGGGCGACCTCTCCGAACTCGAGGGCCTCTTCGCCGCCGACGTCGTCAGCTACTCCGACGGCAACGGCGTGAAACTCGCGGCGCGCATCCCGGTCGCGGGTCGCGCGCGGGTCGCCAAGTTCGTCTCCGCCTTCTCATCGCACTTCTGGAAAGACGTCGACCTGCGCTGGATCGAGACCAACGGGCAGGCCTCGGTGGTGATCTCCCGCGACGGTGAGGCGTTCACGGTGGTGACCGTCACCGCCTCGGCCGAGGGCATCGACCAGCTGCTCTGGATGATGAACCCCGCCAAGATCGTCGGCGTGAGTGCCCTTTCGGCGTGACGGTGCCGGGTCGATCCCCGGGAGGAATGGAAATGGATGAGTCGCCGCGCGACGTCGCGCGCGAACGCGCGCACCTGGTGAACCTCGCCTTCCGGATGTTCGGCTCCACGGCCGAGGCGGAGGCCGTGGTCCAGCAGGCTTACGCGCTCTGGTACACGATGCCGGAGACCGAGCGCGACGCGATCGCCGTCCCTCGCGCCTGGCTCACGCGCACCGCGGCTCGCATCTGCCTCGACATCCTCGCCAGCCGGCGGGGCAGCCGCGACGGCTACGTCGGCGAGTGGCTCCCCGAGCCCGTGCCCCACACCTCGGTGGGCCGGAACGCCCCGCCGGCCGACCCGCTCGACCGCATCACCCTCGACGAGTCGGTGAGCATGGCGCTGCTCGTGCTCCTCGACTCCCTCGCCCCCGAAGAGCGCGTGGCGTTCGTGCTGCACGACGTCTTCGGCGTCTCGTTCGACGCCATCGGCGACATCGTCGGACGCACCGCCCGTGAGAGCCGCACCCTCGCATCGAACGCGCGCCGGAACATCCATCGTCTGCGTTCCCACGAGACCTCTCCGGAGGCGCACACCGCCGTCGTTCGCGCCTTCGGCGAGGCGTGGGAGTCGGGCGACGCGACCGCGCTCGCCGCGCTGCTCGCGCCCGACGTCGTCGCCCTCGCCGACGGCGGAGGCAGGGTCATGGCCGAGGAGCAGCCGTTCCGCGGTGTCACCCGGGTCGTGCCGCTCGTCCTGCACGTCTTCGACGAGCCCGGCGACGTCGAGATCACGACCCAGCCGGTGAACGGACAGTCGGGCCTCGTGGTGCGCAGGGGCTTGTCGGTCGTCGGGGTGGTCAGCTTCAATATCAGCGACAGCCTCGTCACGGATGTCTGGATGGTACTGAACCCCGAGAAGCTCGAACGGTGGAACCGGGGCTGAATTGGAGCACCCCGTCACGAACCGATGAGCTGCCCGGTCATAGCTGATTGACCGAAGGCGAGAACGCCGCAGGCACGCATCGAAAGGCTCACCATGAAGATCGTAGTTATCGGCGGAACCGGACTGATCGGCTCGAAGCTCGTATCCAAGCTCACCGAGCACGGCCACGAGGCGATCGCCGCATCGCCGAACTCGGGTGTCAACACCCTCACCGGCGAAGGCCTCGCCGAGGTGCTCGACGGCGCGCAGGTCGTCGTCGACGTGTCGAACTCGCCCTCGTTCGAGGCTGACGCTGTTATGGAGTTCTTCCGCACCTCCACCGGCAACCTCCTCGCCGCCGAGAAGGCCGCGGGAGTAGGCCACCACGTCGCGCTGTCCGTCGTCGGCACAGACCGTCTGCCCGACAGCGGCTACTTCCGGGCCAAGGTCGCGCAGGAGAAACTCATCAGGGAGTCGGGCGTGCCGTTCTCCATCGTGCACGCCACCCAGTTCTTCGAGTTCGTGAAGAGCATCGCGCAGGAGGCCACCCGGGGCGACACCGTGCGCCTGTCCCACGCACTCGTCCAGCCCATGGCCGCGGACGACGTCGCGAGCGCGGTCGGGCGCACCGCAGTCGGCGCCCCGCTGAACGGCACCGTCGACATCGCCGGCCCCGAGCAGTTCGGTCTCGACGAGCTCGTGCGCAAGGCCTTCGCCCTGCGCGGAGACCCGCGCGAGGTCGTGGTCGACGCGTCGGCCCCGTACTTCGGCGCGGTCCTCGAGGAGCGCACCCTCGTGCCCGCCGGCGACGCGCTCGTCTTCGAGACCCGCTTCGAGGACTGGCTCGCGGCGCAGCCCGTACCCGCCAACTAGTCCAGGCACGGCGGCGGCCCGTGCCCGGGCCGCCGCGCCACCGAACATCCGCAAGTCAAGCGAAAGGCACATCGTGAAGATCGTAGTAATCGGCGGTACCGGCCTCATCGGTACGAGGCTCGTGGCGCTGCTCGCAGCGCACGGCCACGAGGCCGTCGCCGCGTCCCGCGCGACAGGCGTCAACTCGTTCACCGGCGAAGGGCTGGCCGACGTGCTCACCGGCGCCGACGTCGTCGTCGACACGTCGAATTCGTCGTACGAAGACGAGGCGGGCGCACTCGAGTTCTTCGAGACATCCACCCTCAACCTGCTCACCTACGGCGCCGCAGCCGGCGTGAAGCACCACGTCGTGCTCTCCGTGGTCGGCACCGACCGGCTGGCCGAGTCGGAGCAGGGCTACTTCCGCGCCAAGTTCGTCCAGGAGCAGCTCGTCACCGAGTCGACCGTGCCGTACTCGATCGTGCACGCCACCCAGTTCTTCGAGTTCCTGCACAGCATCGCCGACTCGGCGACCAGCGGCAACCGCGTGAGGGTCGCTCAGGCGCTCATCCAGCCGATGTCGGCCGACGACGTCGCCGCTGCCGTCGCCCGCACGGCGGTCGGCACCCCGACGGGGCGAATCGTCGAGAATGCCGGGCCAGACCGGTTTCGGCTCGAAGACCTCGTGCGCCGCGACCTGGGTTCCCGCTACGACCCCCGCGACGTCGTGGCCGATCCGCTCGCCCGCTACTTCGGCAACACCCTGAGCGAACGCGAGCTGCTCCCCGGCGTCGACGCGGTCATCGCCCCCACGAGCTACGGGGCGTGGATCGAGAAGGACGCGGCCTGATGAAGATCGTGGTGGTGGGCGGCACCGGACTCATCGGCACCAAGGTGGTGAACCAACTGCGTGCCATGGGTCAGGCGGTCATCGCGGCCGCGCCCAGCACGGGCGTCGACACGGTGACCCAGGAGGGCCTGCGGGCGGCGCTGGTCGGCGCGCACGTCGTGATCGACGTGTCCGGTCCCTCGGCCGTGGGCGGCGAGGAGGACTTCTTCGTCACCTCGACCCGCCACCTCCTGGCGGCCGAGCTCGACGCCGGCGTGCGCCATCACATCGTGCTCTCGATCGTCGGCGTCGACAGGGTCGACACGAGCGACTACTTCCTCGCCAAGTTCGCGCAGGAGAACGAGGTGCGCCGGGGCCGGGTGCCCTACTCGATCCTGCGATCGACGCAGTTCTTCGAGTTCGCACGGCTCATCGCCGACTGGAACACCGTCGACGACACCATCCACCTTCCCCCGATCGAGATGCGCCCCGTCGCCTCCGACGACGTCGTCGGCGCCCTCGTGAGCATCGCAAGGGAGGCGCCGACCCAGCAGATCAGCGAGGTGGCGGGCCCCGAGCGGCTCTCGCTCGACGATTTCGTGCGTCGCGTGCTGTTGCACCACCACGACGAGCGCTACGTGGTGCGCGCGCCCGACGTTCGCCCGGTCGGCTTCAACATCGAGGGCCGGCTCCTCGCCCCCGGCCCGGAGGCGATCCTCACCGAGACGACCCTGGCCATGTGGCTCGACGGTGTCGCCGCGGTGGACGACGCCCATGGCCGCCACGCCGCGCCGTTGTTGTTCGGCGACGAGGGGAGTTGAGCCGGGTCCGGCCGAACCGTGAGTTAAGAGCGGGAGCACTGGGTTTCAGGCGGCCCGGCAGGGCAGCGCCAAGCAGAGCACGGTTGGTCCCACCCGCCGCCGGACCACCTCGGCGATGTCGCGCGAGGTCAGAAGGAAACCGGGCAGTTGGTTTCTCGCGACGAAATCGCTGATCAGAGGCACAAAACAAATTGTCAATGTATGGTTTGGCGAAGCGCTCTCACGTAATGTGACGCATGGTCGAGGTATCTCGACCACCGGAGTTGCCCGAACTCTCTGCCGCACCACGACGTCTCCCTAGGACGATCAGGTGCTGTCGAGAGACCCGTGCACACGCAATCTGGAGCACGACGTGAGCGGAACGACATACCTGGCCGCTGTGGAGGAGTCTTCGCAGTCCCGACCGACGAGTGAGTGCCTCGTGCTCTTCCTCACCGCCGGCGACGAGCCCGAGACCTGCCTGCTCGACCCGACGGTGATCAGTGTGCGCCCGGCGGCCGGCCATTGGTGTCTGGTCTACTTCGACCGCGACGGGGCGCAGGCCTTCTACAGTCATTTCGAACTGACCGACTCGCCCCTGTGCGCTGTCCACGGGCTGCGCTACGCCGCCTAGCCAACATTTCTATGGACGCGGCACACAGAGCCGCGTAGGTTGTGGCGTGACCGAGTTATCCCGACCGGTCGAAGTGTCTGGTGTCACCGCTGGTTCGCCTGCTTACCCGCTCGGCGAGTCCGCAGGCGACCGCTGACGCTTTCACGATGCCCATGGGGAGTGATTGTGATCGCACACGCCTATCTCGCCGAGCTCTCGGAGCCGACGGTGCTCGACACCACGAGTGAGAGCCTCGTCGTGTTTCTCTCGGCGGGGGAGGATCCGCCCGACCTGCTCGGCGAGCCCGATCTGATCAGCCTGCATCCGGCTCAGGGCGACTGGCGCTTCCTCTACCTCGACGTGGGCAGCGCTCGCGCCTACTACACGCGGGCACGGGCCTAGCGGTCAGCGCAGCTCCCGGCGGCGCATGAGGAGAAGGGCGACGGATGCCGCGGCGACGGCCACAACGGCCAGCCACGCCCCGCCGCTCCAGTCGGTCGACGTTCCGAGAGCCACCGGCGTGTGCGAGAACGGCGACACGTCGCGCAGCCACTCCGGGGCGCCGACGAGTGCGCCGAAGATGCCGAGGAAGCTGCCCGCGGCGAGCAGTGTCCAGCCGAGCGCCGACGTCGCGGACGGGAGCAGCACGAAGACCAGCGCGAGCACGCCGAGATAGACGAGCGCTGCCGGCAGCTGGGCCGCCGCCGCAGCGAAGGAGTCCGCGATGAGCGCGGGGTCGTCGCCGCTGACGAGCACGCCGGCGGCCGAGGCGAGGGCCGCGCCCAGAAGCACGAGCGAGATGGCCACGACGCCGAGCACCAGATAGTCGGCGAGCCAGTGCACCCGCCCGAGCCGTGCCGCGAGGAGTGGCTCCGCTGTGCCGCCCGTCTCCTCCTGCCGCAGCCGGATCACCGCCTGGATCGCACAGCCGGCAGCCACGACTCCCGCGATCGCGAACATGGCGGAGATGAGCACCTGCGCCACCGAGGCGTCGGCGTCGGGAACGATCGACCGCAGCGTGGCGGCCAATTCGGGGTTCGTGCGTGCCGCCTCGATCACCACGCCCGCCAGGGAGCCGGCGAGAAGGCCGGTCGCTACGCCGCCGAGGGTCCAGCCCACGATCGACGGCCACTGCAGGCGCCATGCCAGCGCGAACGATCCCGAGAGCCACGGAGCGGCGGCGCGGCGGCCGATCCTCTCCGGCAGCAGGCTCGCACCACTGTCGCGCGATGCCTGCACGGCGAAGACCGCGGCGATGCAGGCGGTCGCTAGGGCCAGGCAGAGCAGCAGGGGTGCGAGGTCGTCCGCGGTGAACGCCCCGGTGTGCTGGGCCCAGCCGATGGGGGAGAGCCAGCTCGGCCACGCGCTCGTCATCGAGAGACGGTCGTCCGACGGGGTGCCGAGCGCGTCGCCGACCCCGCGCAACAGGAAGGCGACCCCGATCGCGGCCGCCCCGATGGAGTTCGCCCCGCGCGAGGTGCGCGCGAACTGGGCGGCCAGCAGCCCCACGCCGAGAAAGGCCACGCCCACGGCCGCCGTCGCCGCCCCGGACACGAGAGCCCCGGCGACGGGCAGTCCTCCGGCGACGAAGCCCAGTGCCACGGCGACGCCGAGGGCGACGCTCGCCGCCACGCCGTGGACGACGGTCGCCACGGTGGGCAGAGTGCGGGCGGCCCGCGTCGACGCGACGAGCTCGGCGCGACCCGACTCCTCCTCGGCCCGCGAGTGCCGCACCGCGAGGAAACCGGCCATGAACGCGCACATCAGCGCGAGGTAAGTGAAGATCTGGAAGAAGACGAAGGCCGGGAGCTCGGCCCCCTGCGGCAGGCCGCGCAGCAGCAGGATGGAGGGGTTCGCGACCGCGAGGCGCATGATCCCGGCACGTTCGGCGTCGTCGCCGTAGGTCTGCGCGACCCCGGTCGCCGCGGTCAGTGCCAGGAGCCCGGTGCTCACCGCCCAGACCGCGATCTGCAGGCGGTCGCGTCGAGCCCGCTGGCGCACGAGCGCACCGAGGGTGCTCACCCAGCCCGGAGTGCTCACGATTTCGGGTCGCCGTAGTGGCGCAGGAACAGCTCCTCGAGCGACGGCGGCTCGACCACGAGGGCGCGCACCCCGAGACTCCCGAGCACGGGCAGCACGGCGGGCAACCGTTCGTCGTCGACCGTGAAGCGCACACGCCCGCCGGCCACGTGCAGGTCGTGGGCGTCCGGGATCGTGGCGAGCGAGGCATCCGACGGTCCAGCGGCGAACGAGACCTCGATGCGGGTGAGATGCCGCAGGCTCTCGAGCGTTCCGGTCTCGACGGTGCTGCCGGCCCGGATGATGGTGACCCGGTCGCACAGCTGTTCCACCTCGCTCAGGATGTGGCTCGACAGCAGCACCGTGGCGCCCTCCGCCGCGACGCGGCGGATCTCGCCGTCGAACACCGCCTCCATCACGGGGTCGAGGCCGCTCGTGGGTTCGTCGAGGATATACAGCTCGGCGGGGGTTGCGAAGGCGGCGATCAGCGCCACCTTCTGGCGGTTGCCCTTCGAGTAGGCGCGGCCCTTCTTCGTCGGGTCGAACTGGAACAGCTCGATCAGGCCGGCCTTGCGGCTCTCGTAGAGCCTGGCGTCGGTCGTTCCGCCACGCAGCCTGCCCAGCAGATCGATCGTCTCGCCGCCCGACAGGTTGGGCCAGATGCTCACGTCGCCGGGAACGTAGGCGACCCGGTCGTGCAGGGCGACGGCGTCGCGCCACGGATCCCTGCCGAACAGGGCGACGGAGCCCGCGCTGGCCCGGGCGAGGCCGAGCAGGATGCGGATCGTCGTCGACTTTCCCGCGCCGTTCGGCCCGAGGAAACCGTGCACCTCGCCGGCGCTCACGCTCAGGTCGAGACCGTCGAGGGCGCGCACACGCCCGAACCGCTTCTCGAGGCCGCTCGCCTCGATGACCGATGCGTTCATGAGCCACGAAGATACGCCGGTTCCGCGGTCTTGGGAACTCCCCACGGCGACGCTCGCCTACAGTGAAGGGTGCCCAAGACCCGCCTCACACCCCGCGAGATCAACGCCCGCGGATCCCGCCCGCTGCGCGCGATCCTGCGCGACCCCCGCCTGATCGGGGTCGAGGCGCTCGCCGGCGCCGTGACCGTGCTCGCGCTCATCCCCGAGGTCATCTCGTTCTCGATCATCGCCGGCGTCGACCCCGTCAACGCGCTCGTCGCATCCGCCGTCCTGGCCATCTCGATGTCGTTCCTCGGCGGGCGGCCCGCGATGGTCACGGCCGCGGCCGGCTCCGTCGCCCTCGTCGTCGCACCGCTCGTGCACGCCGAGGGGGTCGAATACCTGCTGCCGACGGTGATCCTCGCCGGCGTCATCCAGATCGTCTTCGGCGTCACCGGCCTGGCCAGGGCGATGCGGTTCATCCCGCGCTCGGTCATGATCGGTTTCGTCAACGCCCTGGGCATCCTGATCTTCGTCGCCCAGATCGCCAGCCTGGTCAACGTGCCGTGGCAGGTGTACCCGCTGTTCGTGCTCACGCTGCTCATCATCTGGCTGTTCCCGAAGCTCACCACCGTCGTGCCGGCACCGCTCGTCGCGATCGTCGCGGTGACGGCGCTCACCGTCGCGGTCGGAATCACCGTTCCGACCGTGGGCGACGAGGGCCATGTCACCGGCGGCCTTCCCGGCATCACCCCGTTCGCGGTGCCGTTCACCATCGAGACGCTGCTGCTCGTGGCGCCGACGGCGATCGCCGTCGCCTTCGTCGGGCTCATCGAGTCGCTGCTCACCGCGAAGCTCGTCGACGACCTCACCGACAGTCCGTCGTCGAAGAAGCGCGAGTCGTGGGGGCTGGGCGTCGCCAACATCCTCTCCGGCCTGTGGGGCGGCGTCGCCGGCTGCGCGATGATCGGCCAGACCGTGGTCAACGTGAAGATCGGGCACGCCCGCACCCGCCTGTCGACCCTGTTCGCCGGTGTCTACCTGCTGCTGTTCGTCGCCGTGTTCTCGAGCGTGATGGCGGTCATCCCGATGGTCGCGCTCGCCGCCGTCATGATGGTCGTCGCGGTGCGCACCGTCGACTGGAACTCGGTGCGGCCGAGCGTCGTCAGGCGGATGCCGCGTTCCGAGACCGTCGTCATGGTGGTCACCGTCGCATCCGTCGTCATCACCAGCAACCTCGCGATCGGCGTCGGGGTGGGCGCCGTTCTGGCGGCGCTGCTGCTGCTGCAGAGGGCGGCCTCGGCGTTCGACGTGGTGCGGGAGCTGTCTGAGGACGGCGCGGTCGTCGTGTACCGCGTGCGGGGTGCTCTCTTCTTCGCCTCGAGCAGCGGCCTCGCCGACCGGTTCTTCCGCGCCGACGACCCCGGGCGCGTGGTCATCGACCTCACCGAGTCGCGCATCTGGGACGCGTCGTCCGTCGCCGCCCTCGACGCCATCGAGGAGAAGTACCGCGGCAACGGGGCCACCGTCGAGGTGCGCGGGCTCGACGAGCGCAGCGCGAACTTCCACGGGCGCATCACCGGGCACCTGAACTGACCGCACGGCGACCTCATCACGCTCCCCTCCTTCAGATGATTGGCTAGAGACATGACCACCCAGACTCCGCGTCCCGCGCGCTCGCAGATCGTCCTGTCCGTCGTACGCACCGAGTGGCTCACGCCGCGCATGGTGCGGGTGGTCGCCGGCGGCGCCGGCTTCGACGACCTGATCGGCAACGAGTTCACCGACAAGTACACGAAGGTGATCTTCGTCAAGCCCGAACTGGGGCTCGAACCGCCCTACGACCTCACGGCGCTGCGCGAGTCGCTGCCGCAGCACGACTGGCCCGTCGTTCGCACATACACGATCCGCCGCATCGACTCCGAGGCCCGCGAGGTCGTCATCGACTTCGTGGTGCACGGCACAGAGGGCGTCGCCGGGCCGTGGGCGGCGGGCGCCGTCGCGGGCGACACCCTCGTGCTGGGCGGCGCGGGGGGCGCATACGCGCCGCGCGCCGACACCGGATGGCACGTGCTCGCGGGCGACGAGTCGGCGATCCCGGCGATCGCGTCGGCGCTCGAGGCCATGCCGGAAGACGCCCGCGGCGTCGCCCACATCGAGGTCGACGACGACACCGACGTGCAGCTGCTCACGGCCCCGGCCGGAGTCATCCTGAACTGGATCCTGCGCGACGGAGCCCGCACTCCCGACCTGCTCGCGACCGCCGTCGACGACGCCGAGTGGCCGGAGGGCGTCGACGCGCAGGTGTTCGCGCACGGCGAGCGCGAGGCGATGAAGGCGGTGCGCGCCGTGCTCGCCCGCCGCGGCATCCCCCGCGACCGTTTCTCGCTCTCGGGGTACTGGGCCTACGGGCGCACCGAAGACCGGTTCCAGGCCGAGAAGCGCGAGCCGATCGGTGTGATCGCCGACTGAGCCGGCCGCGACCGTGCCTCTCAGCAGTGCGAGTCGACCGGCCGGCCGGCACGCACGTCGTCGAACCAGGCGATGACCCGGTCGACCGCCCGAAGAGCGACGAGCCCGTGCCCGGTGTCGGCGATGGGCAGGTAGGTCACTTCGGAGCCGATCGCGCACTCGTGGTCGGCGAACGATCTCGTGGTGGCCGGGTCGATGAGGGTGTCGGTGTCGCCCTGAGCCACGAACAGGGGAACCGCGAGCGGCACGGCGCCCGGCGAGTTCTCGGCCAGCAGCGTCGCCCAGGGGTCGACGGTCGCGGGGTCGCCGCTGAAGTAGTTGCCCACGAGCGGACCGGCGATGTCGTGGATCGCCGAGTTCTGACCGATGAGGCAGAGCGAGGCCATCTTCGGGGTGGCCGCGACCCCCGCCGGCGTGAGCAGCGATTCCAGGGTCGCGCCGCGGTCGGCGTAGACGGTCGAGTACGACTGCAGCGCATACGACGAGAGCGTGATGCCCGAGACGTCGGCCATGACGCGCTCGAGCAGGGCGGCGAGGTCGGTGGCGGGGGCGGCGACCGCGACGGCCTCGAGCCGCAGCTCAGGCGCGTAGGCGGCCGCGTCCTGCGCGGCGAACAACGCCGCCTGCCCGCCTTGCGAGTGGCCCCAGAGCAGCAGGTCGTCGTTCGCCCCGGCCTCGTCGATGGCGCGTGCGGCGCGGGCCGCATCCAGAACGCTGTTTCCCTCGTTCGTGCCGACGAGGTAGGAGTCCGGTCCCGCGGCGCCCATGCCCGGGTAGTCGGTCGCCGCCACGACGTATCCCGCGTCGAGCAACGCCCGCAGACCCTCGATGAAGTCGAAGGGGTCGGCCCCCACAGACGGCGCGCAGCGCGGCGCCGATCCCGTGGTCGGATGCGCCCACGACACGACCGGGCGGCCGCCAGCGGGTGCCGTTCCCGCCGGGGCGACGACCACACCGGAGACGAGGATGTCGACCCCGTTCAGGTCGCGCGAGTGGTAGAGCACGCGCCATGCGACCGAGCCGGTCATGGTGCTGGCGATCGGCTCAGACCTCACGAGCTCGCCGGGGGGTCCCGGTTCGAGCGGGTCGGGCGCCTCGTAGAAGGAAGGCGCCTCGCTCTCTTCGATGACGCCTTCGACGAGCCGGCGGTCGGCCTCGAAGCAGCCGCTCAGCAGCAGGCCGCACAGCGCGGCCACCGAGAAGGCACGCAGCAGGCGGGGCATGGGCACATTCTGTCCGCTGGAGCAACGCTCGGCAAGGCCGGGATGCCGCGGCTCTAGCGTTGGGTCATGACCACGCGCATCGGTACTTCGGGCTGGAGCTACGACCACTGGCAGAACGTGCTCTACCCGCCGGGGCTGCCGACGGCGAGACGGCTCGGCGTCTACGTGTCGCAGTTCGACACCGTGGAGCTCAACGCGAGCTTCTACCGCTGGCCCCGCGACACCACCTTCGCAGGCTGGCGGCAGCGGCTGCCGGAGGGCTTCCTCATGTCGGTGAAGGCGCCGCGCGGCCTCACCCACGCCAGGAAGCTGTACGACCCCGACGTCTGGATCGAACGGATGGCCCGCTGCTGGCACGAGCTCGGCGACCGCCGTGCGGTGCTCGTCGTGCAGCTGCCGCCGGGCATGCCGCGCGACGATGCCCGGCTCGACTACTTCCTCCGGGCGCTGCCCGACTGGATCCGTGTCACCGTCGAGTTTCGGCATGACAGCTGGCACACCGAGGAGGTGTTCGCCCTGCTCGAACGGCACGGCGCCGCGTACTGCGTGATGAGCGGCGCGGGCCTTCCGTGCATCCTCCGGGCGACCGCCGACTTCGTCTACCTGCGGCTGCACGGGCCCGACCACGACGCCCTCTACGGAGGGCTGTACTCCGACGCCGACCTCGCCTGGTGGGCCGACCGCATCCGCGAGTGGGAGGCATCCGGCCGCGACGTGTTCGCCTACTTCAACAACGACGGCGAGGGCAACGCGGTGCGCAACGCCCTGACGCTGCGCGGCATGCTGGGCCGCTGACCAGTCGGCCGCCCGCGCGCGTCGGCGGCTGAGCCCGTCGAAGCGCCGCGACTTGTCGCAAACGGGGCCGTCTGCGGGCCGGATACCCCCGTTGGTGACAACTCGCCGCCGCGCGGGCCGCCGCACGTGTTACGCGGCGAGAACCTTCTCGAAGCAGAGCGAGTTCGGGATCGTCTCGACGTAGGGCTCGTAGATCGGGATCGGCGTGTAGCCCACGCGCTCGTAGACCGCGACCGCGTCGGGCTGGCGGTCGCCGGTCTGCAGGATGAGACGGCTCACTCCGGCCGCCCTGGCGAGCGACTCGAGGTGGTTCATCAGCGCCCGCGCGATGCCACGCCCGCGGTGGGCGTCGGACACGATGACGCGCTTGACCTCCCAGTCGCCGCGCAGCTCGCGCAGGGCGGCGTGCGCGATGGGGGTTCCGTCGTCGTCGAGCACCAGCACGACCGCGCGCACGTCGGCGGGGTCGACGGCGAGCGAGGCCGTGCGGCGCGCTGTCACCTCTGCGGGCTCCGGCTCGGGGGTGTGGTTCGCGTAGCGCACCGACATCTCGGCGTCCATGACGGAGCGCAGGCGCGCGGCTCGGTGGTCGTCCCACGACACGTTCTCAAAGGTGAAACTCGAAAATGGCACGGGTTCGATCCTACGACCGGGGGTGACTCAGCGCAGTTCGGCGGCGGCGGCATCCCGAACCGCGGCGGCCACCAGCTCGAGGCTCGCCGACTGCAGCTGCCACTGCTGCCAGTACAGCGGCACGTGCACCGCGTCTCCCGGCGACAGTTCGACGAGCACGCCCGCACGTTCGAACGGCTCGCCCTGCAGGTCGGGTACCATTCCCCAGCCGAGGCCGTGGGTGATGCCGGCGACGAAGTCCGCAGACGAGGGGATGAAATGCCGGGGCGGATGCGGCGATCCCGGCGCCTGCCGCCTGAGATACGCGTCCTGCAGATCGTCTTTGCGGTCGAAGACCACGACGGGCGCGGCGGCGAGGGCGGCCGGTGTCGCGCCGCGCGGAAACCACGTCTCGGCGAACCCGGGCGTGCACATCGCGCGGTACCGCATGCTGCCGAGCGCGACGGAGGTGCAGCCCTGGATGGGGTCGCGCACCGCGGTGATGGCGGCCATCACCGTTCCCGCCCGCAGCAGAGCGGTCGTGTGCTCCTGGTCGTCGCGGTGCAGGTCGAAGCAGATCGACGTCGGCAGCGAGGCGAGGGCGGGCAGGATCCAGGTGGCGAGAGAGTCGCCGTTGACCGCGATCGGGATGCTGACCGGGGCGACGCGGGATTCGTCGTCGCCGAGGTCGAGACGCGCATCCGCCGTCAGCAGGTCGATGTGGCGCGCGAGCCGCAGGATCGCCTCTCCCGACTCGGTCGCCACGACCGGTTTCGTGCGTTGCAGCAGCACGCGGCCGACCGACGACTCGAGCGCCTTGATCCGTTGGCTCACGGCGCTCGGCGTGACGTGGAGGCTGCGAGCCGCCGCCTCGAACGTGCCTTCGGTGACGGTCGCACTGAGCGCGCGCAGCTGGGCGAGATCGAGATCCATGATTAGCAATGCTAATGCTTGTGAAGAATCCGTAGCTGGACTACACGACAGTGCCGCCCTAGCTTTGGCACATGATCCTCTCAGCACTCGCCGGCTTCGGCTTCGGCCTCTCGCTCATCGTCGCCATCGGCGCGCAGAACGCCTTCGTGCTGCGGCAGGGGCTGCGGCGCGAGCACGTGCTGGCGGTCGTGCTGGTGTGCGCGCTGTCGGACGCCGCCCTCATCCTGCTCGGCATCGCGGGGGCCGGCGCGGTGTTCGCGGCATTCCCGGCGGCGCTCGTGGTCGTGCGGTACGCGGGAGCCGCCTTCCTGTTGGTCTACGCCTTCCTCGCGGCCCGTCGGGCGTGGCGCCCCGCCGCACTCGAGGCGGGCGTGCCCGCGGTGCGTACGTCGCTCGCCGCCGCCCTCGCCACCTGCCTCGCGCTCACCTGGCTCAACCCGCACGTGTACCTCGACACCGTGGTGCTGCTCGGCTCGGTCGCGAACGCGCACGGCGACGACCGGTGGTGGTTCGGGCTCGGAGCGGCGCTCGGCAGCATCGTCTGGTTCACCGCCCTGGGCTACGGCGCCCGCCTGCTGCAGCCGGTCTTCGCGCGGCCAGCCGCCTGGCGGGTGCTCGACGCCGTCATCGCCGTGACCATGGTCGCTATCGCAGTCTCGCTCGTGGTCGGCGCCGCGCACTGAGAGCGCCGTCGCCCGCGGGCGTTGCTCGTGTTGAGGGTTCTTCGCTACGCTGTGGCTGACGGCGCACTTCGCCGCAGCCTATGGGGGGTCACATGCTGCAAACGGTCGTTCCGCCTGCCGTGGAGGACAACAGCCAGCCGGTGCTGGGAGGGTTGTCGATCGGGGAAGCGGCCGCAGTCTCGGGGCTGACCGTCGACGCGCTGCGCTACTACGAGCGCGAGGGACTCACCCTGCACCCGCTCGACCGCAACTCCGCCGGCCGCCGGCGCTACTTCGAGCGCGACATCAGCTGGATCCGCGCCCTCGCGATGCTGCGCAGAACAGGGATGCGCATCCGTGACGTGCGGGCGTTCACCGAGCTCTCCCGGGAGGCGGGGACGGAGCCGGAACGTCTCGCCGTGCTCGAGGAGCACCGGGACCGGGTCATCGACCGCATCGCGGTGATGCAGCTCGAGCTGGAGGAGATCCAGAGCAAGATCGAGTTCTACCGCGGCACCATCCCGAGCTAGCCGGCCGCGCACGGGCGGACCCGCGCGAGCGCCTACGGTTGCTCTATGGCTTCCCCGCGCTCGGCGCTTCCCCTCGGGTCGGTCGGGCTGGTCGTCGGCGGGCTGGCGCTGCAGGAGGTCGGGGCGTCGTTCGCGGTGCTGCTCTTCCCCGCCATCGGCGCGCTCGGCGTCGTCTCGCTGCGGCTCGGCTTCTCGGCGCTCATCCTGCTCGCGGTCAGCCGGCCCACCCTGCGCGGCTACGGGCGCTCGAGCTGGGCGACCGTGGTCGCGTTCGGCTTCGCCATCGCGGCCATGAACTTCCTGTTCTACGAGGCACTCGCCCGTATCCCGCTCGGAGCCGCCGTGACGATCGAGGTTCTCGGCCCGCTCGCGGTCTCGGTGCTCGCCAGTCGCAGACGTTCCCGGTGGGTCTGGGCGATCATCGCGCTCGCCGGGGTCGTGCTGCTCGGCCAGGGCAGCTTCGGACACCTCGACCCGCTCGGAGTCGTCTTCGCGTTCGGCGCCGGCGCCACCTGGGCGGGCTACATCCTGCTCTCGGCGCGCACGGGCGAGCACTTCCCGCGCTTCGACGGGCTGGCGATCGCGATGAGCGTCGGCGCGCTCATCACGCTGCCGTTCGGTATCGGGTTCACCGGCAGCGCGCTGTTCGAGCCGGGCATCCTGCTGCTCGGCGCGGCGGTCGCCCTGTTGTCGTCGACGCTGCCGTACGCGTTCGAGCTGCTCGCGCTGCGCCGGCTCCCCGCATCGACCTTCGCGATCCTGATGAGCCTCGCGCCCGCGATCGCCACCATCGCCGGTCTCGTCATCCTCGGCCAGGAGTTCACCGTCGTGGGCGCGATCGCGATCGGCCTCGTCATCATCGCGAGCATCGGCGCCGTGCGCTCAGCCGGAGCGCGGCCGCCCGAGCCGCTCGCGGTCTGAACCGGGCGGCGACGCGGAAACGGCCGGCGACGCCGACCGGCAGCGGCGTTCGTGCGCCTAGATCGCCATGAACGGGATCGACAGGGCCAGTACCGCCGAGACGGCGAAGATGGCGACGGATGTACCGATCAGCACGAATTGCGTGCGTGTCTGCCGCACGAGCGCCGAGACACCGAGCAGGAACAGCGAGATCGACATCAGCACCGTGTAAAGCGTGAGCTTGTCGCCCTCGGCGCCGAGCTTGTCGCCCTCCTCGACCTTGGCGACCGCGTCCTCCTTGGTGTCCGCGTAGCCGGAGAACAGCGCGTCCTGGTAGTCCTCGTCGTCGAGCGGGCTGGTGTAGAACTCCGGGTCGGCCTCGTTCTCGGCTGTCGCGCGGTCGATTGCGCCCTGGAAGTCCTCAGAGACCGACTGGAAGACGAGGGTGTCGTACTTCTCCTGCGCGAGCTCGGCGGCCGCAGGGTCGGTGCCGTCGATGTCGATGGTGAGCAGGGTCAGGTTGTCCCAGAGCTGGTTGTCCTGCGCGTACTGCTGGTTGCCCTCGAGGTAGAGCGACTCGGCCTCGGTCGAGAGGTTGTTGCCTACCGCGTAGGCGGTCGCGCCCGCTCCGCCGTAGAGCGCCGCCTGGAACGAGGCGTAGGCCACGGCGATCGACACGACGCCGAGCAGGATGGCGATGACGAGTTCGAGGTTGGTGGTGAAGGTGCCGAAGATGTTCTTCTTGGCGGCCTGGGGTGGGGTTTCGTTAGACAAGGTGCTCCGGATTCGGGGTGTTTCGTGGGCCGGTCTGGCTGGGGCTGCGCCAGTTTACGGTCCGGCCGAAGACGTTATCCACTGTCGCGTTCCCCCATTTCGGGGCGGAATTCCCGTGCTCGCGCGGCCGCTCGCGATACCCTCGAAGACGAACAGAGGGGATGCCGATGACCGCGAAATCCGGCGACGAGTTCGATCCGAGATTCGACCCGGCGTTCCAGCGCGGCTTCGACGGTGAAGGCCTGCGCGCTCCGAGCCGGCCCGTCGACGCGGCACCCACCGCCCCTCCGATCGGTCTCCCGCCGACGCCGGCGAGCGCCGGCGAGGCCGTGCCGTCGACGCCCCAGACGACGGATGCCGCGGCCGACGACGACCGGCAGACGCGACGCAATCCGTTCCTCATCGCGCTGGCGGTGGTGAGCGTCGCCCTCGTCGTGGCCGGGGTCTGGATCATCCAGATCGCGCGCGCCCCGTTCGACGGAACGAATGCCGCAGCCAACGTCGACTTCGTCTTCCTGCAGATCCTGGGCGGCCTGGCGCCGGCGGCGATCGCGTTGGGCGTGGCCACGGCCATCGGAATCGTGTTCGTGCTCGCCGTCGACTGGCAGAAGCGCCGCTAGCAGGGGTTCCGCCAGCCGGGGCGCCCGTGCCGTGTGGGCCGACCTCCCCGGGCCGAGGTTCTAGACCGCCGCCCAGACCTCGCGCATAAACGCGTTGGCGTCGTCGAGCTCTGGCCGCGAGATCGAGTGCGGAAGCCCCTCGTAGATGCGGGCGGTGAGCGTGGAGTGGTCGGGCAGCCAGCCCTCGGTGTACTCGATCTTGTCGGGCGAGATAACGTCGTCGACCGTGCCGCGGCCCCAGAACACCGGCGGACGCACGTGCGAGAGCCGCTGGTCGCCCCCGTTGTCCTCGAGCACCGCGAAGCCCGACAGGTTGACCGCGAAGGCGAAGCGCTCCGGAGCGTGGCGGAGCAGCTGCAGAGCCAGCGCGCCGCCCTGCGAGAATCCGAGCAGGCCGATCGACGTCGACTCGGTGGTGTCGAGCCATGCCAGCAGGGCGACCGCCGTCTCGTTGGCGGCCTCGGCGACGGCCGCGGCATCCGCCTGGCTCGCCAGCGGCGCCCACGCGAAGCCGCCCTGCTGCAGCGCGATCGGCGCGCGCACGGAGGCGACCACGGGCGCCAGCGGAAGCTGTGGCGACAGCCCGAACAGGTCGCCCTCGTGCGATCCGAAGCCGTGCAGCAGGACGAGGAGGGGGCGGCCGGCGCGCTCGCGCTCGGGCGCCGACCAGAGGACAGCGGTCGGATCGATGGAAACCATATCGACCACGCTAGCCCCTGCGAGGCCGGGCGGAGCGGGTGCCGTCGGCCCCTTATAACGCACCCGGCGTGCGTTCGCCGCCCGAGTGGTAGAATTGTTACCCTTCCCTCCCCCATCCCGACGGATGCACCGCAATGATGCCGCGCGCTCGTCACACGATCTTCCATCCAGGCGCACGCCACCGGGCCACCGCTCGGCCAACGTGTCCGACACCAACAACTGATTAGAGGCAGCCCACATGATTTTCGAAGTAGGGGAAACCGTCGTCTACCCGCACCACGGTGCAGCCACCATCACCGCGGTCAAGACGCGAACCGTCAAGGGTGTCGACAAGACCTACCTCACGCTCAACGTGCACGCGAGCGACCTGATGATCGACCTCCCGCAGGAGAACGTCGAGCTGATCGGCGTGCGCGACGTCATCGACGCCGCCGGTGTCGAGGCCGTGTTCGACGTGCTGCGCAGCGAGTGGGTCGAGGAGCCGGGCAACTGGTCGCGCCGCTTCAAGGCCAACACCGAGAAGATGGGCAGCGGAAGCGTCTACAGCGTGAGCGAGGTCGTTCGCGACCTGTGGCGCCGCGATCAGGACAAGGGCGTGTCGGCCGGCGAGAAGCGCATGCTCCTCAAGGCACGTCAGATCCTCGTCTCGGAGCTCGCGCTCGCCCGCCAGAGCACCGAAGAGGAGGCCACCGCGGCCCTCGACGAGGTTCTCGCGAGCATTCCGGCGTAACCCGCCGTCACCCGTTTCACGCGCAAGGGCCGTCCCTCCGGGGGCGGCCCTTCCGCGTTGCCGGATGCCCGTAGGGCTACAGTTCGGGCGCCCGGCTACAGCGCGCGCTGCAGCCCGACGCCCGGGGTGCAGCCCTACGGGATGTGCCACATCCCGGTACACGCGCGCCATGTCGAGCTGGCGCGCGTGTACCGAACCGGCGCGCAAGCACGGCCGGGGAACAGGCGGGCGCGCAAGCGTGGCCGGGGAACAGGCGGGCGCGCAAGCACGGCCGGGCGTGCCCCGCTAGGTCTGGCAGCGCGGGCACCAGAAGGTGTCGCGCTCGGTGAGCGGCGTCGCGCCGAGCTTGCCGCGGCGGATGCGCGTACCGCAGCGCAGGCACGGCTTCCCGGCGCGGCCGTAGACCCACGCGTTGCGTCCGGAACGCAGGTCGCCCGTCGTCGACCGGTCGACGCGTCCACGGTTCGCCCCGAGCAGCTTGCGTGCGAGATTCACGGTGGCCGCGACATCCGCATCGTCGGCGACCGGCCGCGTCGGCAGCATGCCCCGCAGAAAGCACAGTTCGTTGGCGTAGACGTTGCCGATGCCCGCGAGGTTGCGCTGGTCGAGCAGCGCGACGAACACCGGAATCCCGGGTGCCGCCGTGATGCGCGCGATCGCGAGGTCGGCGTCGAAGTCGCCCAGCAGGTCGGGGCCGAGGTGCCCGACGACCGTGTCCTCCTCGGCGGTCGGCACGATCTCCACGACGCCGAGCGAGAAGCCGACGGTCACCCAGTCGGCGGTGCTCAGGATGATCCGTGCCTGGTGCGCCGGCCGACGCCACGGGCTCCCCGGACGGTACAGGTGCCACGACCCCTCCATCTTGAGGTGCGTGTGGATCGTCATGTCGCCCACGTGGTGCAGCAGGTGCTTGCCGCGGCTCTCGACGTCGTGCACGACCTCGCCGGTGAGGTCGACGGTGGCGAACGCGGGAACCCGCACGTCGCAGCCGGTGAGCACCTGGCCGGCGATCGCCTTGTTCAGATTGCTGGCGGTGAGCCAGACGGTGTCGCCCTCAGGCACGGACGCCCCTATGCACGCAGCGACAACCCGCGCGGAGTCGCGCTGAACCCCGCGTCGCTGAGGGCTGTGCCGAGCGGCGTGCCGGTGATCGAGACGCCGTCGACCTGCTCGATGCGCAGCTTGCCCAGTCCGGTGCGCACGATGGCGGCGAGGGAGACGGATGCCGCGGCGAGGGCCTCGTCGCTCTGCCCGAAGGTGAGCACGGTCTTGCCGCCGCGCTCGACATAGAGCGCGAGCTCGCCGTCGACGAGCACCACGAGCGAGCCGGCCTTGCGTCCGGGGCGGTGCCCGCGGGGCTCGTCGGGGTCGGCCGCCGGCCAGGGCAGGGCGGCGCCGTACGGGTTGGCCGGATCGGTCGCGGCGAGCGTGAGCGCGGCGGGCGGTGCGTTGGTCGCCTCGTCGCGGCTGAAGGCGCGCAGCCGGTCGACGGTCGCGCCGGTGGCGAACTGGGCGGCCCCGAGTGACTCGACGAAGTAGCCGCGACGCGCGCGCCCGATCTCCTCGAAGCCGCTCAGCACCTTGTAGGCGAGGCTGAAGCCGCCGCGGATGCCCTCGCTGACGACCGCGCCGCGCGTGACGACGCCGTGCCGCTCGAGCAGCATCTCGGCCATCGACTTGGCGCGGATCGTCGTGTCGCCCTCGGCGAGCGGCAGCAGCGACCAGCGCCCGCCGACGCTCGGCGGGCCGGACTGGCTGGGCAGGCTCGGGCGCGACCGGCCGCGGTAGGCGCGGGCGCGCGACGGGGCACGCTTCGGTGCGGCCTTCCCGCCGAGGTACGAGCGCAGGGGCGAGAACGTGTCGTTGGTGACGAGCCCGGCCCAGACGAGATCCCAGAGGGCGGTCGTCATCTCCTTGTCGTCCATGCTGCCGACGGCGCCGGAGAGCTGGCGGAAGAAGAACGCTCCGCCTCCGGCGAGCGAGGCGAGGATCGATCGTTGCAGCTCGGTCGTCTCGTCGCCGCTGGGGTCGGCGAGGGTCAGCGGGGCGTTCTCGGCGAGGTGCAGGCTCACCCAGCCGTCGCTGCCCGGCAGCGATCCGCGCCCCGACCAGACGACCTCGCCGGTGAGGGTGAGCTCGTCGAGCCAGGCGGGCGAGTAGTTGCGCAGCCGCGCGGGCAGCACGAGCGTCTCCCACGCTGACGCCGGCAGGGCGACCCCGGAGAGCTGGTCGATGACCTGCACGAGGCCGTCGATGCCGGTGAGGTTGGAGCCGACGTGCTGCCACGCCGGCAGGAAGCGCCCGAGGGTGGGCTGGTCGACCGGCTCGACCTCGTGCCGCAGGGCTGCGAGCGAGCGGCTGCGCAGGCGTCGCAGCACCTCGACGTCGCACCACTCGCTGCCGGCGGCGCCCGGACGGAACTCACCCTCGACCACCCGGCGCTCCATGGCGAGGCGGGTCAGCGTATCGAGCACCACGGCGACGCCGAGCCCGAAGCGGGAGGCGGCGGCCGCGACGGTGAACGGCCCGTGCGTGCGGGCGAAACGGCCGACGAGGTCGCCGAGCGGGTCGGCGACGGGCTCGATGAACGCGGCGGGGACGCCGATCGGCAGCGGCACCCCGAGGGCGTCGCGCAGGCGGGCGGCGTCTTCGATGCCGGCCCAGCGCTCGGTGCCGGCGATCGTGACGCGCAGCACTCGGTTGTCGCGTGCCAGCCTGGTGAGTATCGCGGTCGCCGTGTCGGTCGCCGAGCCCGGCGAAGCAAGCGCGGCCCCTTCGACGAGCGCAGTACCTTCGACCAGCCCGGCGACCGAGAACAGCTCGGGGACCGCGCGCTCCACGATCTCCTCGGTCGACAACGGGCCGAGAAGGCGCAGCACGTCGACGACGCCCTCGGCGTCTTTCGCCCGGCGGTCGGCCGCGAGCCGCTGCAGCTCGAGCTCGGTCTGCTCGATGACGCCGGCGTCGAGAAGCTCGCGCAGCTCCGCCCGGCCGAGCAGTTCGGCGAGCAGGGTCGAGTCGAGCGAGAGCGCCGCGGCCCGGCGTTCGGCGAGGGGGGAGTCGCCCTCGTACATGAACGCGGCCACGTAGCCGAACAGCAGCGACCGCGCGAAGGGCGAGGGAACCTCCGTCTCGGTCTCGACGATGCGGATGCTGCGGCTCTCGATCTCTCCGGCGACGGAGACGAGCGCGGGCAGGTCGTACACGTCCTGCAGCACCTCGCGCACCGTCTCGAGCACGATCGGGAAGCTCGGGAACTTGCGGGCGACGTCGAGCAGCTGCGACGCACGCTGTCGCTGCTGCCAGAGCGGGCTGCGCTTGCCCGGGTTGTAGCGGGGCAGCAGCAGCGCACGGGCCGCGCACTCGCGGAAGCGGGCGGCGAACAGCGCGGAGCCGCCGACCTCCTCGGTCACGATGTCCTGCAGCTCGCCCGGCTCGAAGACGAACAGCTCGGCGCCGGGCGGCTCGGCGTCGGTGTCGGGGATGCGCACGACGACGCCGTCGTCGCTCGCCATCGCCGCGCCGTCCATGCCGAGCCGGTCGCGCACGCGGGCGCTGACCGCGAGGGCCCACGGTGCGTGAACCGGCATGCCGTAGGGGGAGTGCAGGATGACCCGCCAGTCGCCGAGCTCGTCGCGGAAGCGCTCGACCACGAGGGTCTGGTCGGTGGGCACGTAGCCGGTCGACGCCTTCTGGTCGGCGACGAAGGCGATGAGGTTGTTGGCCGCGAACTCGTCGAGGCCGGCCGCCTCCATCCGTTCCTTCACGGTCCCCGAGCCCGCAGCGGTCCCTGAGCCCGCCCCGGTCCCTGAGCCTGTCAAAGGGTCTGAGCCCGTCGCGGGCCCCGACGCGATCTCGCGGGTGAACGCGCCGATCGCGCGCCCCAGCTCGGCGGGGCGGCCGAGGCCGTCGCCCTTCCAAAACGGAACCTTGCCAGGCTGCCCGTAGGCGGGCGAGACCAGCACGCGGTCGTGCGTGATGTCCTCGATGCGCCAGCTCGTGGCTCCGAGCGCGAACACGTCGCCGACGCGCGACTCGTAGACCATCTCCTCGTCGAGCTCGCCGACCCTGGCCGCCTTCTCGCCGACCATGAAGACGCCGAACAGGCCGCGGTCGGGGATCGTGCCTCCGGATGTCACGGCGAGCCGCTGCGCGCCGGGGCGACCGGTGATCGTTCCGCTGACGCGGTCCCACACGATGCGGGGCCGCAGCTCGGCGAACTCGTCGCTGGGGTACAGGCCGCTCAACAGGTCGAGGGTCGCGGTGTATGCGCTGCGCGGGAGCGCGGCGAACGGCGCGCTGCGCCGCACGGTCTCGAACCACTCCTCCACGCCGAGCGGGCCGAGGGCGACGGCGGCGACGGTCTGCTGAGCGAGCACGTCGAGCGGGTTGGCGGGCACGGAGATCGACTCGATCTGTCCGGCGAGCATCCGCTCGCTCGTGACGGCGATGTGCAGCAGGTCGGCTCGGTGCTTCGGGAACATCACGCCCTTCGACACCTCGCCGACCTGGTGGCCGGCGCGGCCGATGCGCTGCAGTCCGCTCGCGACCGAGGGAGGCGACTCGACCTGCACCACGAGGTCGACGGCGCCCATGTCGATGCCGAGCTCGAGCGAGCTCGTGGCGACCACGCAGCGCAGGCGCCCGCTCTTGAGGTCGTCTTCGATGCCGGCGCGCTGGTCTTTGCTCACGCTGCCGTGGTGGGCGCGGGCCAGCAGCGGGGCGGCGCCGGATGTTGCACCTGCTTGCGCCATCATCTGGGCGGGCGCGCTGCGTACGGTCCCTGAGCTTGTCGAAGGGCTCGAGCTTGTCGAAGGGCCTGAGCTTGTCGTGACACCCGCTTCGACAAGCTCAGCGACCGAGAGCTCGGCGGCCGCCGCCTCCCTCTCCTCGTAGATCTCGTTCAGCCGCGCCGTCAGACGCTCGGCCAGGCGCCGCGAGTTCGCGAACACGATCGTCGACCGGTGCGCCAGGATCAGGTCGACGATCTTCTCCTCAACGTGGGGCCAGATCGAGCCCTGCGGGGTGGAGCCCGCGGCCGAGCCCTCGAGGGCGGGCGCGGCGCCGAGCTCGGTCATGTCCTCCACCGGCACGACCACGGTCAGGTCGAATTTCTTGCTCGAGACCGGGGCGACGATGGTGACCGGCGCGGCGCCGGCGAGGAAGCGCGCGACCTCCTCGCGCGGGCGCACGGTGGCGCTGAGCCCGATGCGCTGGGCCGGCTTCTCGAGCATGGCGTCGAGCCGCTCGAGCGACACGGCGAGGTGCGCGCCGCGCTTCGTCGAGGCCACGGCGTGCACCTCGTCGATGATGACCGTCTCGATGCCGACGAGGGTCTCCTTCGCGGCGCTCGTGAGCATGAGATACAGCGACTCCGGGGTGGTGATGAGGATGTCGGGAGGTGTGCGTGCGAGCACCCGGCGGTCTCCGGGGGTGGTGTCGCCCGAGCGCACACCGACGGTCACGTCGGGCGCCGGCACCCCGAGGCGCTTCGCGGTCTGGGTGACGCCGACCAGCGGCGCGCGCAGATTGCGCTCCACGTCGACGCCGAGCGCCTTGAGCGGCGAGATGTAGAGCACGCGGGTGCGGTGCAGCGGGTTCTGCGGCGGGGGAGTCGATGCGAGCCGGTCGATGGCCCACAGAAACGCGGCGAGCGTCTTGCCCGATCCGGTGGGCGCGACGACGAGCGCGTGGCTGCCGCTCGAGACCGCCTCCCACGCGCCCAGCTGCGCGGCCGTGGGCTCGCTGAAGGCGCCGTCGAACCACTCCCTGGTCGCTGGGGAAAATCTCGACAGCACGTCGCCCATATTCCCCATCTTCTCGCGAACCCCCGACATCCGCCCGCTATTGCCTACCGGCCCCGCGTCTGCGCAGCAGTCGGGCGCGCGGATGAGTAACAATGGAGCATGAGCTCCGTAGGCACCCCAGATCCCAATTCCGGCTGGCTGTCAGAAGAGGAGCTCGCCGAGACCCGGCGCCGGCTCCCCCTCCTCTACGTGGAGGCTGTGCCCGTTCGCGTGAACGGCCTCGGCCGCGTCACCGAGGTGGGCATGCTGCTGCGCGCGTCCGACGAGGGGGCCATCACGCGCACCCTGGTCTCCGGGCGCGTGATGTACGGCGAGACGCTGCGCGACGCGCTCTTCCGGCACCTGGAGAAGGACCTGGGTCCGATGGCATTCCCGCTGCTGCCCGCCAGCCCTACCCCGTTCTCGATCGCCGAGTACTTCCCCTGGCCGAACGACAGCCCGTACACCGACGCCCGCCAGCACGCGGTCGCCATGGCCTACGTCGTGCCCGTCACGGGAACCTGCGACCCGCGCCAGGACGCGTTGGAGATGACGTGGATGACCCCCGCCGAGGCCGTCTCGCCCGGCATCAGCGCCGACATGGAGGGCGGCCGCGGCGCGCTCGTACGTGCGGCGCTCGCGTCGGTCGGCGTGCTGCCCTAGCCGCTGACGGCCGGGTCGGCCGCGAGTCGAGCCAGCCGCTAGCCGAGCCAGCCGCTAGCCGAGCCAGCCGCGCTGCCCCAGCCACAGGGCGCACAGCGGCGCCCACTGCTCGAGCGGGCCCTCGCCGCGCGCGAGCCCCCTGCCGTGTCCGCCGCCCTCGAAGACGTGCAGCTCGAACGGCACGTCGTGCTCGGCGAGAGCGCTCGCGTAGCGCAGCGAGTGGCTCACGGGGACGGCGTCGTCCTCGCCGGTGTGCCAGAGGAACGTCGGGGGAGTGAACCGGTCGACGCGCAGCTCCTGGCTCAGCTCGCGCCGCGCGTGCGGGGCGCTGGCAGGGCCGAGGAGGCTCTCGAGCGAGCCCGCGTGCGGTTCGTGCACCATGGAGACGACGGGGTAGGCGAGCACGGCGAGGTCGACGCGCGCGGCCGACTGCGCGGCTGTCGACAGCTGCGCCGCGAGGTGCCCGCCGGCCGAGAAGCCGATGACGCCGATGCGCGAGCGGTCGACGTTCTCGCCGAGGTCGAGGGTGCCGGTTCGCGCCGCGGCGACGACCTCCTGGGCGCGCAGCAGGGCGTCGGGATGACGCGCGGGCGCCACCGGGTAGCGCAGGGTCAGGGCGTTGACGCCGAGCCCGGCCAGCCAGTCGGCGATCACCCGCCCCTCGTGGTCGGCGTGGGCGACGTAGCCGCCGCCCGGCAGCACGAGCATAAGCGGCCGGGGTGTGGCAGCGGGCCCGTCGGCCGCGCGGAAGTCGAGGTCGTCGGCGAGCGGGGCGGCGGCGGTGTCGGTCATGCCGTCATGCTAGCCGGTGCTGCCGCGAGGCAAATTCAATTTGTTGTACAGAACCACAATTTGCTTGCGCGAAGCGCTTCGATGACCTAGCGTGGCCTGCAGGCATTCATCGAAGCGCTTAGACAACGGAGTTCACATGGCTAACATCACCGACGTGGCACGCGTCGCCGGTGTGTCCATCAGCACCGTCTCCTACGCCCTGTCGGGCAAGCGTCCGATCGCCGAGGCCACCAAGACCCGCATCGCCGAGGCCGTGCACGAGCTCGGTTACCGGCCGAACGCCGGCGCCCGCATGCTCGCCGGGTCCCGCACCAACATCCTCGCGCTCACCGCTCCGATGCACGAAGACACCCATCCGCCGGCGCTCATGGCATTCGTGCTCGCTGTCGTCACGGCGGCGCGCAGCTTCGACTACGACGTGCTGCTGCTCACCGAGGGCGAGGCCACCACGGGTCTGCGCCGGGTCGCATCCAGCTCGCTCGTCGACGGAATCGTGATGCTCGACGTCACCACCGACGACGAGCGCACCGCCGTCGTCCGCGAGCTCGGACTCCCGTCGGTGCTGATCGGCATCCCCGGCGACACCGAGGGCCTCACCTGTGTCGACCTGGACTTCGAGGCGGCGGCCCGGCTGTCGCTCGCACGACTCGTCGAGCTCGGGCACACGTCGGTCGGACTCATGGGCCACGCCGAGCAGCTCTACGGGCGCGGCTCAAATTACGCCCCGCGCTTCCGCGACTCGTTCCTCGAGGCGGGCGGCGAATCGGGAATCGCGACCGCATTCCACACGACGGAGGCGACACGCGAGGGCGTCGAGGCGTCGCTCGACGGGCTCCGCGCGCAGCTGCCGGACATGACCGCGGTCGTACTCAACTGCAACGAGAACATCCACGGAATCCTGCTCGAGGTGCTGCGCGAGCGGGAGGTCGCGGTTCCGGCCGCGCTGTCGATCGTCTCCGCGTGCTCGAGCTTCTCCACCGAGCATTTCCTGCCCCCGATCGACGTGATCCCGCTGCCGGCCCAGTCATCGGGACAGCGCGCGGTCGAGCTCGTCGTGCAGCAGCTGGCCGGCTTCGTCGACCCCCACGTCGAGCTCATCGCCCCGACCTACCAGCGCAAGCAATCCACCGCTCCCCCGGCGGCTGCCGCTCTCTGACCCCTCCGACCGACCGACCCGGCGTCCGATCATCAATCGAAGCGCTTCGACAATCCAACACACCGACGAGAACCCCTCGGCTACAAGGAAGTAGAACCATGAAGAAGAAAAAGCTCATCACGTCGATCGCCGTGTTCGGCGCCAGCGCCCTGCTGCTCAGCGCCTGCTCCGCCGGCGGCGGCGGCGACTCCGGCGGAAAGGTGACGCTCGACTTCTGGTCGTGGGCGCCGAACACGCAGGAGCTGGTGGATGTCTGGAACGAGGAGAACCCCGACATTCAGGTCAAGTACACCGACGCCGGCGGCGGCAAGGACTCCTCCGCCAAGCTGCTCACCGCCAGCCGTGCGGGCAACGCCCCCGACCTGGCCGCCGTCGAGTACCCGACCCTGCCGTCGCTCATCGTCGCCGACGTCGCGCTCGACATCACCGACCTGGTCGGCGACGAGGTGACCGACGCCTACGCGGAAGGCACCCTCGCGCAGACCACCATCGACGGCCACGTCTTCGGGCTGCCGCAGGACGTCGGACCGATGGCCCTCGTCTACCGCTCCGACCTACTCGAGCAGTGGGGCATCCCCGTGCCCACCACGTGGGCCGAGTTCGCCACCGCCGCCGAGGCCGTGCGGGCCGCCGACCCCAACGCGTACCTCGCGTCGCTGCCCGCCGACCAGTGGGCGTTCTACGCCGGCGTCGCCACCCAGGCCGGCGCCGAATGGTGGTCGCTCGACGGCAACGAGTGGACGGTCGGCATTGCCGACGAGGCGTCGCTCGAGGTGGCCGACTTCTTCCAGGACCTGGTCGAGCGTGACGTCATCAGCACCGAGCCGATCCTGACGCCCGAGTGGAACGCGAAGGCCAACGGCGGCACCATGCTCTCCTGGCCGTCGGCCCTGTGGGCTCCCGGCGTCATCGAGGGCGTCGCCCCCGACACCATCGGCAAGTGGAGCATGACGAACTTCCCGCAGTGGACCGCGGGCGACGCGGCGGTCGCGTTCCAGGGCGGCTCGGCCGTTGTCGTGACCAACAACTCCGACCACCCCGAGGAGGCGGTGAAGTTCGCCACCTGGCTCAACGCGAGCGAAGAGGGCGCCAACCTCATCCTCACCGTGCAGAACGGCTACCCCGCGGCCACCTCCGGCCAGGAGGAGGCAAAGTCGAGCGAGGCCCCGAAGCTCATGCCGCAGCAGTCCGACTACTACGATCTCGCCGCCACCATCGCCTCCGACACCATTCCCGTGGTCTGGGGGCCGAACGTCAACGTCGCCGAGAGCGCCTTCACCGACGAGCTGAACAAGGCCATCAACGCCGGCACGCCGTGGCGCGACGCGTTCACCAAGGTGCAGGAGATCGTCGTCGCCGACATGGCGAAGTCGGGCTTCGAGCTCTCCAACAAGTAAGTCCCCGCAACATCCGTTGCACGCGTCCCGTCGGGTGCGTGCGCGGGCCTACGGCCGGCGCACGCACCCGCGAGACCTGAGGAAGGAACCCCCATGACCGCTCGAGTCGCTACGCGGCCTCGCAAGCGCCAACGCATGCGCCTGGCTCCCTACATCTTCGTCGCGCCAGCCGTCGTGCTGTTCGTGGTCTTTATGCTCGTGCCGATCCTCTACGCGGCCTGGCTCAGCTTCCAGTCGTACAAGCTCGAGGGCGGGGGCATTCTCGGCACCCGCGTGCAGGTCTTCGCCGGGCTCGACAACTACATCTCCGTGCTCAGCGACCCCGCGCTGGCGACCGGATTCGGGCACCTGGGGCTCTACGGCATCATCGCGGTGCCGCTGACCCTCGGGCTGGCGCTGCTCTTCGCGCTGCTGCTCGACGTGCCCGCCGCCCGCGCCAAGCGCTTCTCGCAGACGGCGATCTTCATCCCCTACGCGGTGCCCGGCGTCGTCGCCGCGCTGCTCTGGGGCTTTATGTACCTGCCGTCGACGAGCCCGTTCTCGTACATCAGCCGCGAACTCGGCTGGGGCACGATCCCCTTCCTCGAAGACCCGGGCATCTTCGGCTCGATCGCCAACATCGCCATCTGGGGCGGCGTCGGCTTCAACATGATCATCATCTACACGTCGCTGCGCGGGATCCCCGACGAGATCTACGAGGCGGCCCGTCTCGACGGCGCCGGCGAGCTGCAGATCGCCCTGCGCATCAAGATCCCCCTCGTCGTGCCCGCGCTGGTGCTCACCGGCATCTTCTCCCTCATCGGCGCACTCCAGCTGTACAGCGAGCCGACCACCCTGAAGCCGATGACCGACGTCATCAGCCAGACCTGGGTTCCGCTGATGACCATCTACCGCAACGCGTTCCTCACCGACGACCTGCCGGGCGCCGCAGCTCTCTCGGTCGTGCTCGCCGTGGGCACCGTCGCCGTTTCCGCACTCGTCCTGTGGCTCACCAACCGCCGCAACAAGGGAGCCCAGTCATGACCGCCATCGCCACCCGCGAGACCGCGAAGCTCAGCACCAGACGGGGCAAGGTCTGGCCCACGATCATCCTGCTCATCGGCGCGGCGTACTGCCTCGTGCCGGTGCTCTGGGTGTTCATGGCGACCTCCAAGTCGCCGGGCGAGCTGTTCACCACGTTCTCGTTCGCACCGGGAACCGGGCTCGTCGACAATCTCACCGACCTGTTCAGCTACGGCGGAGGCCAGTACGGGCTGTGGGCGCTCAACTCGGTCATCTACGCCGGCTTCGGCGGGGTGCTATCAACCTTCATCTCCACCATGGCCGGGTACGGACTCGCCAAGTACGAGTTCAAGGGCCGCAACCTGATCTTCTTCTCGATCCTGGGCGGCGTGCTGATACCCGGCATCACCCTGGCCATCCCGCAGTACCTGCTGCTCTCGCAGGTGGGCCTCGCCGGCGGCTACGTCTCGGTGCTCCTCCCCATCCTGATCAGCCCGTTCGGCATCTACCTCTCCCGCGTCTACGCGGCATCCGCCGTGCCCCAGGACACCATCGAGGCGGCCAGGCTCGACGGCGCGAGCGAGTGGAAGATCTTCATGCGCATCGGCCTGCCGATGATGCTGCCCGGCATGGTGACCGTGTTCATGCTCACCTTCGTGGGTATCTGGAACAACTTCCTGCTGCCGTTCATCATGCTCAGCAATCAGGACAGCTACCCGCTCACGGTCGGCCTCTACACGCTGCTGTCGAAGGGCTCCGGGACCCCGGCCCTGTACTCGGTCGCGATCACCGGCGCCGCCGTCTCGATCATTCCGCTGATCCTGCTCATGCTCTTCCTGCAGCGCTTCTGGCGCCTCGACCTGCTCTCCGGCGGGCTGAAGGGATGACCGGCACCGCAGCGCGGCCCCGCACCCTCGGCGCGACCGGGCCAGAGGTGTCGCGCCTCTGCCTCGGCACCTCGAACTTCAGCCGCACCCGGTTCGGCCTCGGCCCGGTCGAGCCGCTCGAGACGGTGCTCGACCTGGCCGAGACCGCCGGGGCGCCGATCACCCTGATCGACACCTCGAACGAGTACGGCGACGGTTTCAGCGAGGCCTTCGTCGGCGACGCGCTGAGGCGCAGGGCCGGCTCGCCCGTCGTGGTGCAGTCGAAGCTCGACCGCGACACCGAGACGGGCTCGTTCTCGTCGCGGCGCATGTGGCGCAGCCTGCTCGAGAGCACCGCACGCCTCGGCCTCGACCGGCTGCCGATGCTCTACCTGCACGACCCGGAGCACATCGGCTGGGAGGAGGCCTTCGCCGCCGACGGCCCGGTGCGCGCCCTCGTCGAGATGAAGGAGCGCGGCCTCGTCGACGCGATCGGCATCTCCGGCGGCCCGGCGCCCATGCTGCTGCGCTACGTGGAGACCGGCCTGTTCGACGCCGTCATCACCCACAACCGCTTCACGCTCGTCGACCGGTCGGCCGACGAACTGCTGTCCGAGGCATCCGCCCGTTCGATCAGCGTCGTGAACGCGGCCGTCTACGGCGGCGGCGCGCTCGCGAAGTGGCCGGCCCCGGTCGAGCGGTACGCCTACCGCCCCGCGGATCCCGCGATGGCGGACGCGATCGAGCGGATGGGCATGGCCTGCGAGCGCGCGGGCGTCGGTCTGGCCGCCGCCGCCCTGCAGGCGAGCACCCGCGACCCGAGGGTGACCTCGACGGTCGTGGGCGCGAGCACCGCCGCGCAGGTGCGCGAGGCGATCGCCGCCGACACCGTCGAGATCCCCGCGGCGCTCTGGTCGGAGCTCGATGCGCTCGCGCCCTCGCCGCGGCTCTGGCAGGACCCGCCAGGGAGCGTCTGGGGCTAGACCGCCCGCTCCCGAACACCCGTACCACCGAGGCACGCCTCGAGAAAGCTGCACCACATGACCACCTTCGTATCCCGTTCGTCCGACCTCCCGGCCGAGACCTCCTTCCCGTGGATCGCCGACGGCTTCGCCTTCGGCGGCGACTACAGCCCCGAGCAGTGGCCGGAGTCGGTGTGGGAGGAGGACATCGCCCTGATGCGGGAGGCGGGCGTCAACTCGGTGAACGTCGGCGTCTTCTCCTGGGGGCTGCTCGAGGTGGCCGACGGTGTCTTCGAGTGGGGATGGCTCGACCGCATCATGGACCTCCTCCACGCCGGCGGCATCGGCGTGAACCTCGCCACGCCGACCGCCGCACCGCCGATCTGGCTGATGCAGGCGCATCCGGAGATCGCACCGGTCACCCAGCACGGCGTGCGGGTCGCCCAGGGCGGCCGGCTCGGCTGGTCGCCCAGCTCGGCCACGTTCCGCCGCTACGCCCTGCGCATGGTCGAGGCCATCGCCGAACGCTACGGCAGCCACCCCGCGCTGCGCCTCTGGCACGTCAGCAACGAGCTCGGCAACGAGAACGCGCACTGCTACAGCGACGAGACCGGCGCCGCCTGGCGGGTGTGGCTCGAGACGAAGTTCGGCACCGTCGACGCCCTCAACGACGCCTGGGGCACGGCCTTCTGGGGTCACCACTACACGTCCTTCGCCCAGCTGCAGCCGCCGCGGTTCACGGGCACGAGCCACAACCCGGGTCTGCTGCTCGACTTCGAACGCTTCACCTCTGACGCGCTGCTCGGCCACTACCTCGCCGAGCGCGAGGTGCTGCGGCGGGTCACCCCCGCGATCCCCGTCACCACCAACTTCATGATCCAGAACCACCCGAACGGGCTCGACTACGCGGGCTGGGCGAACGAGGTCGACCTCGTCTCCAACGACCACTACACGCTCGGCATCGACCCCGAACGGCACGGCGAGCTCGCCTACAGCGCCGACGTCGTGCGCGGGTTGTCGGGCGGCGACCCGTGGCTGCTCATCGAGCACTCCACCTCGGCGGTCAACTGGCAGGCGCGCAATCGCGCCAAGTCGCCGGGCGAGCTGGGGCGCAACAGTCTCTCCCACATCGCCCGCGGGGCCGACGGCGCCCTGTTCTTCCAGTGGCGGCAGTCCACCGCGGGCAGCGAGCAGTTCCATTCCTCGGTCGTGCCGCACGCCGGCGCCCAGACCAAGATCTTCCGCGAGGTGGCAGAGCTCGGCGCCACGCTGAAGAAGATCCGCGAGGTCGTCGGCAGCCGGGTCGAGCGCTCCCAAGTCGCGATCCTCGCCGACTACGACGCCGCGATGGCCCTGCGCTCCGGCGCGAAGCCGAGCATCGACGTCAACTCACTCGACGTCGCACTCTCGATGCACCGCGAGCTCACGGCCCGCGGCGTCCAGGTCGACGTCGTGCACCCGGCGTCCGACCTCTCCGGGTACGCGGCCGTCATCGCCCCCACCCTCTTCCTCGTCACCGCCGCCACCGTTGAGGCGCTGCGCGGCTACGTCGAGAACGGCGGGCACCTCGTCGTCACAAGCTTCTCCGGCATCGTCACCGAGCACAACCGGGTGGTCGAGGGCGGCTACCCCGGCGCGTTGCGCGACCTGCTCGGCGTGCGCGTCGAGGAGTTCTTCCCGCTGTTCGACGGCGAGACGGTCACGCTCAGCGACGGCTCGACCGGCACCGTGTGGAGCGAGCTGCTACAGCTCGCCGGCGCGGAGGCCCTCGCCCACTACTCCGGCGGCGAGCTCGCCGGAGGCCCCGCGGTCACCGTCGCCGTCGCCGGCCGCGGCACCGCGCAGTACGTGTCCACCCACCTCGACCGGCGTTCGACCGGCGTGCTGATCGAGGGGCTGATCGCCCGCGCGGGCATCACGCCCGTGGCATCCGCCGATCGCGGCCTCGAACTCGTGCGCCGCGTGGGCGACCGCGACGGGGCATCCACCAGCTGGCTGTTCGCCATCAACCACACCACGGCGCCGCTGGCGCTCACCGCCGCCGGAATCGACCTCGTTTCCGGCACCCGCCACGAGGGTGCCGGCGTCATCGCCGCCGGTGCCGTCGCGGTAATCCGAGAGGACCCCCGAGTATGAAGTTCACCAACGGCTTTTGGGAGCCACGCGTCGGCGTGACCCCGCTGTTCGCCCAGGAGGCGTACGACATCGACGCCGAGGGTGACACGCTGCGCATCTACGCGCCCACCAAGGTCATCGAACGCCGGGGCGACGTGCTCAACCGGCCGATGCTCTCCGTGACCCTGTCGTCGCCGCTCGAGGGAGTGGTGCGCGTGCGCATCGAGCACCACACCGGCGGTGTGCCCTCGAAGGGGTTCGACCTGGTCGGGGCGACGGAGGGAGTCGGCGTGGCCGCGACCGAGGAGGTCGACGGCGCGCTCAGCGCGGGGACGCTCACGTCCGGCGGGCTCACCGCCCGCATCACTCCGGGCGCCCCGTGGAACCTCACCTTCGAGTCCGAGGGGCGCGTGCTCACGTCGAGCGGCCACAAGTCCATCGGCTACATGACCCTCGCCGACGGCGCACCCGTCGCGACGGAGCCGGTCGGCGAGGTGGGCATCACCCAGACCGGTCTGGCCCCCGCCAAGCACTACGTGCACGAGCAGCTCAGCCTCGGCGTCGGCGAACTCGTCTACGGCCTCGGCGAACGGTTCGGCCCGCTCGTCAAGAACGGCCAGACCGTCGACATCTGGAACGCCGACGGCGGCACCTCGAGCGAGCAGTCGTACAAGAACATCCCCTTCTACCTCACGAACCGCGGCTACGGAGTGCTCGTCAACCAGCCGGAGCATGTCTCGTTCGAGGTCGGGTCGAGCACGGTCGAGCGGGTGCAGTTCTCCACCGCGGGAGAGGCCCTCGAGTACTTCGTCGTCCTCGGGCCCACCCAGAAGGACGTGCTCCAGCGCTACACGGCGCTCACCGGGCGTCCCGCGAAGGTGCCCGCCTGGTCGTACGGCCTCTGGCTCTCGACGAGCTTCACCACCGACTACGACGAGGCGACCGTGTCGAGCTTCATCGACGGCATGCGCGACCGCGACATCCCGCTCTCGGTGTTCCACTTCGACTGCTTCTGGATGCGCGAGTTCAACTGGACCGACTTCGAGTGGGACAAACGCGTCTTCCCCGACCCCGAGGGGATGCTCGCGCGCCTGCACGAGCGCGAGCTGCGGCTGAGCGCCTGGATCAACCCGTACATCGCCCAACGGTCGTCGCTGTTCGCCGAGGCCGCGGCTGCCGGATACTTGGTGAAGCGGGCGGATGGCACGGTCTGGCAGTGGGATCAGTGGCAGGCCGGCATGGGCATCGTCGACTTCACCAACCCCGAGGCCACCGCGTGGTTCCAAGGAAAGCTGCGGGTGCTGCTCGACCAGGGCATCGACGCGATCAAGACCGACTTCGGCGAACGCATCCCCACCGACGTCGTCTGGCACGACGGAAGCAGCCCCGAGGCGATGCACAACCTCTACACGCAGCTCTACAACGAGGCGGTGTTCTCGGTGCTCGAGGAGCACCGCGGCGAGGGCGACGCCGTGCTCTTCGCCCGCTCGGCCACCACCGGCGGGCAGCGCATGCCCATCCACTGGGGCGGCGACAATTCGTCGTCGTTCGAGTCGATGGCCGAGACGCTCCGCGGCGGACTCTCGCTCGCGTTCAGCGGCTTCGGCTTCTGGAGCCACGACATCGGCGGCTTCGAGGGCATGCCCGACCCCGAGGTGTTCAAGCGCTGGGTCGCGTTCGGCATGTTCTCCAGCCACACCCGGCTGCACGGCTCGTCGAGCTACCGGGTTCCGTGGGCGTTCGACGACGAGGCAGTCGAGGTCACCCGCCTCTTCGCCCAGCGCAAGATCGAGCTGATGCCCTATTTCTACGGCGTCGGCCTTGAGGCCCACGACCGCGGCCTGCCGTACATGCGACCGATGCAGATCGAGTTCGAGGCAGACCCCTCCTGCGCACACCTCGACCGCCAGTACATGATCGGCGCCGACCTGCTGGTGGCTCCCGTGTTCAGCGCCGAGGGCAGCGTCGAGTACTACCTGCCCGCCGGCACCTGGACGAACTACCTCACCGGCGAGACCGCACAGGGGCCCGCCTGGCGCCGCGACACCCACGACGTTCTCAGCCTCCCGCTGTGGGTACGGGAGGGCGCGGTGCTCGCCACCGGCGCACGCACCGACCGCCCCGACTACGACTACCTCGACGACCTGCTGCTCACCGTCTACCCCGGGCCGGCAGGCACCACGGTGACGCGGGTCACGAGCCCCGAGACCGGCCAGACCGCCATCGTCACCACCGTGCGTGGCGAGAGCGACGTGCGGGTGTCGGTGGATGCCCCGGCGGGAGCGACCGTGCACGTCCGGCTGGCCGGCGGCGAGGCATCCGATCTCATCGATGGAAAGGCGACACTTCTCAATGACTGACACCTCGACCGGCAACGCCGACTACCGCGACGCCGGACTCGTCTTCCCCGACGGCTTCGTGTTCGGGTCGGCGACCGCCTCGTACCAGATCGAGGGAGCGGCGAACGAAGACGGCCGCGGCCCGTCGATCTGGGATACCTTCAGCCACACCGAGGGCAAGATCTGGAACGGCGACACCGGAGACGTCGCCGACGACCACTACCACCGGCTCGACGACGACCTCGACCTGATGAAGCGCCTCGGGCTCGAGGCCTACCGCTTCTCGATCGCGTGGCCGCGCATCCAGCCGACCGGTCGAGGCCCGGCCAACGCCAAGGGGATCGAGTTCTACACCCGCCTCGTCGACGGGCTGCTCGCCCGAGGCATCCGCCCCATCGCGACCCTCTACCACTGGGACCTGCCGCAGGCGCTCGAAGACGAGGGCGGCTGGGCCAACCGGGCCACGGCCCACGCGTTCGCCGACTACGCGCGCATCATGGGCGAGGCGCTCGGCGACAGGGTCGTCACCTGGACCACGCTCAACGAGCCGTGGTGCTCGGCCTACCTCGGCTACGGCTCCGGTGCCCACGCCCCCGGACGCACCGAGGCGGCGGCGGCCCTCGCCGCAGTGCACCACCTGAACCTCGCCCACGGCCTGGCCGTGGCGGCGTTGAGGGAGGTCGTCACGAACGACCCCGACTTCTCGATCACGCTCAACCTGCACGTGCTGCGCGGGGAGGGCGAGACCGGGCCGGAGGCGGTGCGTCAGATCGACGGGCTGGCCAACCGCGTGTTCCTCGGCCCGCTGCTCGACGGCGTCTACCCCGCCGACGTGATCGCCGACACAGCGGATGTCACGGACTGGTCGTTCGTGCAGCCGGGCGACCTCGAACTCATCCACCAGCCACTCGACCTGCTGGGTGTGAACTACTATTCGACCACTCTCGTGCGCGTCTGGGACGGCGTCTCGCCGCGGCAGAACAACGACGGCCACAAGGACATGGGCGGATCGGCGTGGCCGGGCGCCGACCGCATCGAGTTCCTGCCGCAGCCGGGGCCGTACACCGAGATGGGCTGGAACATCGAGCCGGCCGGCCTCGAGGAGCTGCTCTTCTCGCTGCACGAGCAGTATCCGGAGCTGCCGCTCATGGTGACAGAGAACGGGGCTGCGTTCGCCGACGAGGTGGCTGACGGGCCCGACGGCCGGGTCGTGCACGACCCGCTGCGCACCGACTACCTGCGCCGTCACTTCACCGCCGCCCACCGGGCGATGCAGCGCGGAGTCGACCTGCGCGGGTACCAGGTGTGGTCGCTGATGGACAACTTCGAGTGGGGCTACGGCTACTCCAAGCGCTTCGGAATCGTCTACATCGACTTCGAGACGCAGGAGCGCGTGCTCAAGGACAGCGCCAAGTGGTACTCCGAGCTCATCGCGACGAGGAGCATCCCGGCCGTCGCCTAGACAGGGTAGCGCCGGCTAGCGGGCCATCCTGATCTCCGGCAGGTCCGTTCCGAACAGCGAGCCGATGCGGCGCCGGGAATCGGGACCGAACCTGTTGCGTCGGTAGAACTTGTGGGCGCCGCGGTTGCGCTCCGAGACCCACAGGTACGAGGCGTCGGGCTCGGCGGCGAGAAGCTGGCTGCCGATGCCCGAGCGCTGCTTGCCGGGCTGCACGTAGACGAAGTAGACCTCGCGCAGCTCTGCGAAGCCCTCGTCGCGACCGGGACCGAAGCCTGCGAACCCCACGATCTCGCCGTCGAGCTCGGCGACGTACTGTGCATACGCATCGCCGCGGGTGACGAATCGCTGCCACAGCTGAGCCATCACGGGCGGGCTCAGTTCGGCGAGCACGTCGGGGGGCAGAACCCGCGAGTACAGCTCGACCCAGCACTGGGAGTGCAGCTGTCCGAGACGGCCCGTGTCTTCGAGCTGCGCCCGGCGTATCACCGTCGTCATGCCGACAGGCTACTGGTCACCGGCGAACGTCGGCACCACCCGAAAGTGGGCCTCGCGCAGATCGAGATCTGTGCGAGGCCCACCGGTGGTCGAGCTGTGCCGGGGCTGTGCCGGGTCAGCGTCCGCGACGCGCGGCGCCGCCCTGCGACATGCGCACGAGGCCGCCGACGGCGATCTTGCCGCCGCCGTTGCCCGCGGGGGCACCGGAACGACGCGGCGCGCCGCCGGTGCGGGGGGCGGATGCGCCCTCGGCGCGCGGGGCACGGTCACGACGCGGCTGGCCAGAGCCGGCGTTGTCGGTCTGGCGACCTGCGCCGCCACCCTCGCGATTGCTGCGCTTGCGCTGGGCGTTGGCGCCCTGGCTGCGGCCGCCCTGGCTCTGTCCGCGGGCCGGCTCTGCGGCACGGGGGAGCGGCTTGACGTACTCGGCGACGTCGCCGACGAGCGCGGTGACGGCGGGCGAGTCGGCGGTCACGCGCTGCGGCGTGACGGTGATCGCAGCCTTGCGCAGCAGCTGCGCGGTGTCCTTGCGCTGCTCGGGCAGGACGAGCGTGACGACCTCGCCCTCCTTGCCGGCGCGGGCGGTGCGGCCCGAGCGGTGCAGGTAGGCCTTGTGCTCGGCCGGCGGGTCGACGTGGATGACGAGCTCGATGTCGTCGACGTGCACGCCGCGGGCTGCGACGTCGGTGGCGACGAGCACGCGGCTCGTGCCGGCGGCGAACGCGGCGAGGTTGCGGTCACGGGCCACCTGCGAGAGGTTTCCGTGCAGGTCGACGGCGGGGATGCCGGCGTCGGTCAGCTGGCGCGCGAGCTTCTTGGCGTGGTGCTTGGTGCGCATGAAGAGGATGCGGCGGCCCTGGCCGGAGGCGAGCTTCTCGATGAGGAGACGCTTGGCCTCGACCGAGTCGACCTCGAACACGTGGTGCGTCATCGCGGAGACGTGGCTGGTGGCCTCGTCGACCGAGTGCAGCACCTCGTTGTGGAGGTAGCGGCGGACGAGCTTGTCCACGCCGTTGTCGAGGGTCGCGCTGAACAGCATGCGCTGTCCGCTCGACGGGGTCTTGTCCATGATGCGGGTGACGACGGGCAGGAAGCCGAGGTCGGCCATGTGGTCTGCCTCGTCGAGGATCGAGATCTCGACCGAGTCGAGGTTGACGAAGCCCTGCTTCATGAGGTCCTCGAGGCGGCCGGGGCAGGCGACGACGATGTCGACACCGGCCTTGAGGGCCGCGACCTGGCGCTGCTGGCTGACGCCGCCGAAGATGGTGGTCGACTTGAGGCCGTAGGCGTCGGCGAGCGGGGTGAGCGCGACGGTGATCTGGGTGGCGAGCTCGCGGGTGGGGGCGAGGATCAGCGCGAGCGGGCGGTTCGGGCGGCGGCTGCCGCCGGCGAGCTTGCCGGCGAGGCGCGCGACCATCGGGATCGAGAACGCGAGGGTCTTGCCGGAGCCGGTCTTTCCACGGCCGAGCACGTCGCGGCCCGACAGGGTGTCGGGGAGCGTGTCGACCTGGATCGGGAACGGCGAGTCGATCCCCTGGGCGGCGAGGGCCGCGACGAGGGGAGCCGGAACGCCGAGCGCGGCGAAGGAGTTTTCAGACATAGGGGTGGTGGTGCCTTTCGGGCATCGGTGTGCACGCCCCCGACCGGCAATGGTGCAGCGGAGAGGTGCTGTGGCGAAGGTGGCGATGGCCACATCCGTTCGCCGGAGAAAGTTTCTGCGAGCACCTGCCGTGTTTCTGATGAGCACGGCGTGCGAGAAGAGTAAGCGTTCAACGACGCAAGGAATCCGTCATGGATCCGCGAGTGCTCTCAGGCTAGCACACGGCCCTTACCGGCCCCCGAACCGCGGCTAGTACGAGCCGAAGTAGCGCTCTCCCACCGGGATCTCGACCGGCACCCGGTTGCCGAGCGGCGCGAGCGGGCACGCCCACGCGGGGTCGTACGCGCACGACGGGTTGTAGGCGAAGTTGAAGTCGAGCACGAGCGTGTCCGCGCCGGTCTGCAGCAGCGCGCCCTTGATCGAGTCGATCAGGTACCGCCCGCCGCCGTACGTTCCGCCGTGCCTGCCCGCCAGCGCGTCGCGCACCGGCACGAAGATCCCGCCGCCGTAGGTCGTGAGCCGCCAGACGTCGAGCGACCCGACACCCGGCACCTCGACGATGCCGAGCCGATCGAACGGCACGATGCCGTCGGTGCCGGTCTCGAAGTCGAAGTGCGCGGGCTCGGCGGGAATGATCGGCAGCTCGAACCGCCAGGTGGGGTCGTACGGCTCGACGGGCAGGCCGGCGAACGACGGCAGGTCGGCCGCCATCACCGGAGTGGACGGATGCTGCGCGAAGAGCCGGTCACGACCCTCGCGCCACAGCGTGTGCCCCTCCGCCACGTCGGGCGTCGCGCGCACCGTCTCGTAGAGGGCGAATACCTGCCGACGCCAGTCGGCGACTTCGAGAGCGGTCATGGTCTCAGGCTAGACCTCGGGCCCGGGCCGCGCCCCGGCGTCAGCGCCAGGTCGGAGCGAGACGCCGGATCGCCATCGCGCGCCACTGCCAGAAACCCCAGTAGGCCAGCCATACCAGCGGGGTGATCGGCCCCGCGGTGAACTCGAGCTGGTCGCGGTAGAGCGTGCGTCCGTCGGGCTGCGCGGAGACGGCCATCCGATGGTGCCAGCCGCGGGTGAGCGTCAGCGGCCAGGTGAGTCCCCGCCCGGTGTCGTGCACGATGCGCACCTCCACCGGGTTCTCATGCCGGCCGTGCACGTGGTCGAGGCGGGTCTCGGTGCGGATGTCGATGATCTGCTCGCCGGCCGGAACGAGCCCGAACGCCCTGGCGGCCACGCGGTGCTCGCCGTCGGGCCACCGGTCGGGGAAGCCGGCGTCGTCGAGCGACGTGAACGACATGAGGGGCGCCGACACTCGGCGGAACACCTCGGGGCTGCGCAGGGCCGACCACGCGGCATCCGCATCGCAGTCCAGCACCATCTTCAACAGAACCCGCATTTGTCCAGTGTGCTCTCCGTTAGGCTTTTTCGCGTGACAACACCCCACGGACAGAACCAGTATCAGGTTCGTTTCGACTGGGGGTTCGCCGGTGCGCAGACCATCTCTGGCGGCGCCGACGTCGTCGTCTGGGTCGACCAGCTCGGATTCGTCGAGAGCGAAGCGACGCTGCCCGAGCACGACGTGGTGCACGGCACGATCGAGAGCCGCCGGGCGCTCGCCGACTGGGCACTCGCCCGTCAGGGCGACCGCGGCGACCGTTTCACGATCGCCGTCGTCGCGGCGGGCGAGCACCGGCCAGACGGCAGCCTCAGGTTCGCGGTCGAAGACCTGCTCGCCGCAGGAGCCGTGATCGACGCCCTCGCCGACGTGGGGATCGACTACTGCTCACCGGAGTCCGCGGCGGCAGCGGCGGCGTACACCGGGCTCAGCAACGCAACGAGCCACCTGATCTCGTCGTCGGCGAGCGGTCAGGCGCTCGGCCGGCCGACCCTCACGCTCGACGAGGTCAGCGAGGTCGCCGTGCTGAGGGAATTCAGGGTCGGACCGTAGCGTTTGCCCTGAGTAAAGCCACCAAAGGAGCACACCGTGAAGGCAATGCTGGGCGATGTAGTCATCGCAGATTCCCCCAAAGAAGACCTCATCTCGATCGAGGGCAACTGGTACTTCCCGCCGTCGAGCGTCAACAGCGAGTTTCTCGTCGAGAGCCCGACCCCGTACCACTGCCCGTGGAAGGGCGACTGCCAGTACTTCTCGGTGCGCTCCGGCGACACCCTGCTGCAGGACCGCGCCTTTAGCTACCCGAACCCGCTCCCGACCGCGTTCGACCGCGTCGGCAAGGACTTCTCGAACTACGTCGCCTTCTGGAAGGAAGTCCGGGTCGTCGACTAGTCACGACGTTCGACCGCGGGGCCCGGCCTCTGAGACCGTTCGACGAGGTCGGGCCTCAGCGGTTGTTCGCGCGGTGCGTGCGCACCTTCGCGCGGTTGCCGCAGCGTTTCATCGAGCACCAGCGCCGGTTGTTCGACCGGCTCTCGTCGTAGAAGACCAGGCCGCAGTCGTCGGCGGCGCACGGCCGGATCCGCTCCCGCTGCTGCGGGGCGAACAGCTCGACCGCCTCGCGCGCCATGGCCGAGAGGGCCTGGCCGGCGCGGGCGTTCGAGCGTCCGGCCTGTCGAGAGCCGCCGTCGAGGGCGGGCGGGATGTCGGGGGTCGCAGCAAAGAGGTTGATGATGTCGACGTCGCCCGGTGCCGGCGGCTCGTCGCGGCTCGCGGCCATGGCGCTGTGGGCGATGGCGGTGCGCAGCGCGAGCGCGTCCTTCAGGTCGCGTTCGGTGGCCGGGGTCACCCCGGTGAAGCGACCGTCGAGCCAGGCGGCGAGGTCGTCGGCGGTGTGCAGCGTCTCCCACTCGGGGTTCTCGCCCATGGCGCCCGAGTAGGCGAAGTCGAGCGAGACCGCGCCGGAGTCGAACCACCACTGGTGTCCGTCGCCCGAGCGGAACCACTGACCAGTAGTTTTCGTTGACTGCACGTAACCAATATAGTGGGTTACATGAATGCCGCTCCGAACACGACTCCCGACAGTACAGGCTCCAAGAAGGACGCCGGGTGGGAGGTCGGAGTACGCGAGACGATCGACGTGCCGCTGCCCGTCGTCTGGCAGTTCCTGGTCAGCCGGGGCATCCCGCTCTGGCTCGGCGACGGCGAGTTCCGCGGCACCAAAGGCTTCAAGTACTCGATGGCCGACGGAGTGCACGGCGAGGTGCTCGCCTACGCCGAGGGCTCGAAGATCCGCGTCAGCTGGCGTCCCGACGACTGGCCGCACGACACCGTCCTCGTGCTCAGCGTCAAGGAGGTCGAGGAGGGCACCACGATCGCCATCCACCACCAGGAGCTCTCCGGCCGCGAAGAGCGCCGCATGATGCTCGGCCACTGGAAGAACGTGGTCGCGAGCATCACCAAGGCGCTCGCCAGCCGCTAGGCCTCCCGTTCGCGCATTCCGTTTCTACCGGCGCACCCAGTCGATCGCGTTCGCGGGATCGAACCGGCGCGAGCACTTGCCGCAGGCGAGCGGCCGTTTGGGCTGGCGATAGCGATAGTGGATGTGCCCCATCGGGCACGTGCCGACCCACGGCGCGAGCTCGTCTGCGATCGCCCCGTCGTGCAGCCGCGAGCCCTCGTAGCCGAGCTCGGCCGCCGTCGCCTTCCATCGCGCGCCGTGGCCCGCGCGGGAGCCGGCCATGGCGTGGGCGACCTCGTGCAGCAGTATCTGATGCACCTCGTCGTCTTCGTACTTGGCGGCGAGGTATTTGGACACCGAGATGCGCTTGGTCGTGTAGTTGCACAGGCCCGCGCGGGTCTTCGCGTTGTCGAAGCCGAAGCTCCACACGGCGGGGTCGAGGTGCAGCGCGATGAGGGCGTTCGCCCACTGCCGCACACGTACTAGTTCTGCCACCTGCTGAGATTAGCTCCCGGCACCGTCGATGAAGGTCTCGGTGATCTGGATGGCGATCATCGCCGCGTCGACCTCGTCTGGGGAGGACTTGATGCGCACGTGCACCTTGAGCGCGTCGCTGAAGTCGCGGCGGGCGGCGTCGTAGTTCTCCATGTCGAAGTTCACGCGGCCGCGCTGCTGCAGGGCGAACGCCTCGGTGGCCGACCAGTCGTGGCCGTGCGCCTCGTTGACGCAGTCGGTGAGGTCGGCCAGCGCGGGCTCGAGCTTGCCGAGCGCCTGCTGCACCTGGGCGCGCCGCACACGGGCGAGGGCGAGCATCTCGCGGTCGCCGCCGAACCGGGCCTGGCGCACCGCCTGGTTGGCGATGTCCCACGCCTCGTCGAGTTTGCCGGCGAGGCGCAGCAGGCCGACCTTCTCGTCGAGGGCCGCGGCACTGCGAAGCTCGCCGAGCTCCACGAGACGCTCTTCGAGCGCGACGGGGTCGACCTGTTCGCGAAGGGTGGTGGGGTCGTAACCCAAAACGATAGCCACGGGGAATTCCTTAGATTGACGTGCGAGTCAAGGTTAACCCGGGGTTGCCGTTTCGAGGACAACCTGGAGCAGCTTGTCGTCGCCCGGTTGCGGCACTCCCCGGCCGTCGGTGTTGCCGGTGAGCATCCACAGGGTCCCGTCGGGACCGGTGGCGACGTCGCGGATGCGCCCGAAGCTCCCCGCGAACCAGCTCTGCGCGTCGACGCCGTCGACGGTCGTCACCGACCACACCCGCTGACCCTTGAGGGCGGCGAGGTAGAAGGTGCCGCGCACGAACGCCAGCCCGCTGGGGCTCGCCTCGTCGGTCGCCCATTGGGCCACCGGGTTCACGAACGCCGGGTCGGAGCCGACCCCCTCGACAGTCGGCCATCCGTAGTTCGCGCCCGGGGTGATCGCGTTGAGCTCGTCCCAGGTGTTCTGCCCGAACTCGGCGGCCCAGAGCTGCCCGGCCGCGTCCCAGGCCAGGCCCTGCGGGTTGCGGTGGCCGAGCGAGTAGACCAGCGAGTTCGCGATCGGGTTGTCGGCGGGCACGGCGCCGGTCGGCGACATCCGCAGGATCTTGCCGTTCAGGGAGCCGGCGTTCTGCGAGGCGTCGGGGTCGCTCGCGTCGCCCGTCGTCGCGTAGAGCTGCCCGTCGGGCCCGAACGCGATGCGTCCGCCGTTGTGGTTGCCGGCCTTAGCGATGCCCGTGAGCACGGGCTCGACCGCGCCGAGAGAGTACGAGCCCGCCTCGCCGTCGAGGGCGACGCGCACGATGCGATTGTCGGATGCCGCGGTGAAGTACGCGTAGAGCCACGGCGAGCCGTCGGCCCCGTCGGCCGTCTCGGTCCCTGACCCCGTCTCGGTCCCATCGCCCGTCTCGGTCCCTGAGCCTGTCGAAGGGCCATCGCCCGTCTCGGTCCCTGAGCCTGTCGAAGGGCCCGACCCCGTCGCAGCCGCCACCCCTTCCCGCACCGCGAGCCCGAGCAGCCCGCCCTCGCCGCCCGGCTGCACGCCGGCGATCTCGCCGACAACCCGGATCGTCCCGTCGGCGGTCAGCTCCTTGACGAGACCGGTGTCGCGCTCGCTCACCAGCGCCGACCCGCTCGCGAGGCGCACGACCGACCACGGCGAGGTGAAGCCCTCGGCGACGACGGTCGGATCTCCGCTCGGCAGCGCCGGCGGCTCCGGCGTGGCGCTCGGGCTGGCGCTCGAGGTCGGCACGGGCGCGGGCTCGCCGCCCCCGGTGCCCGCGCACGCCGCGAGCGTGGCGACGGTCGCCGCGACGGCGACCCCACGCATCCACCGGCTCATGTTCATGCTCCCAGTCTCCCGCCGCCCGACCAGAGGGGCAATGAATCGACCTTCACGGCGTGCTTCAAGGTCGATTGATTGCCACGCAGCTCTGCGGCGCCTGGCGGACCGAGCCGAGGGGCAATGAATCGACACTCGGCGCCCCGTTCAGCGTCGATTGTTTGCCCCGCAGGTCGGCAGAGCGCTACGGACGCACCTGGAAGATGCTCTTCGCCGGCGGCGGCGACTGGATCGCGGTCGCGTCGGTCACGATGGGCGCGCCCGCGATGAACGCTCGCAGCTCGGCGCCTGCCACGACCTTCGACGGGTGCGGTCCGCCTGCCAGCAGCCGCGGCATCCACTCCAGGGGCAGGTCGCTCTTCGAGCCGACCAGCACGACGTTTCCGAAGCGGCGTCCCTTGAGGATCTGCGTCTCGGCGAGCACCGCCACGTCGGCGACGACCGACGCGAGCGTCGAAGCCTGGCCGCGGGCGAACACGAGGCCGGGGCCGTCGGCGACGTTGACAAGCACGACGCCGTCGTCGGCGAGCAGCGACACGGCCTCGGTGTAGAACTCGAGGCTCGTGACGTGCGCCGGAGTGCGGGCACCGCTGAAGATGTCGATCACGAGCAGGTCGACCGATCCGCGGAGCCCGGCCGGGAACTTGCCCAGCACGGCACGGGCGTCGCCGTGACGCACCTTGATCTGCGCCCGCGGAGACCACGGCAGGTTGGTGCGCACGAAGTCGACCAGGTCGCTCTCGAGCTCGACCACCTGCTGGCGCGAACCGGGGCGGGTGGCTTCGACGTAGCGGGGGAGGGTGAACGCTCCTGCGCCGAGGTGCACGGCCGTGATCGGCTGCCCGGGCATGCCGATCTGGTCGATCACGTGCCCCATGCGCTGGATGTACTCGAAGAACAACTCAGACGGATCGTCGATGTTAACGTGCGACTGGGGTGTCCCGTCGACGATGAGCGTGAACGAGCCCGGCACCCAGCGGTCGGGTTCGATCACGGCGCGGTAGCCGCTGGTGGCCAGCACGATCGACGGGATTTCGTTCATCCCTCGACCTTGCCACACCCTGCCTCAGTCGAGCTGCGCCGACCTCTCGGCCAGCACGGCGTCGACGAGGCCGATGCTCTCGGCCAGCCTGTCTTCGCGGTTGCCGTGCACGAACTGGCCGCGCTCGCCGAGCAGGGTGAGCTCGTCGACGAACCACTGCGTCATCGTCGGGCGAAACTGCTCCCCGTCACGGATTCCGTCCTGGGTGAAGGCGACGTCACGGTGGTCGGTGAGGAGGTAGAGCGCGCGGGCCGGCAGCACCGGCAGAGCGTCGCGGGCCGCCGTCGACTCGTTGCCGAGGTAGCGGCGCTCCCAGATCTGGGTGGCGAGCGCGTCGGTGTCGCAGAAGAGCACGGGCGAACCCGTGGATGCCGCCGCGTTCTCGAGGCGCTGCTGTTCGAGGGCGATGACCGCGAAGTCTTTGGGCGCCCAGTCGGCGCTGCGGAACTCCGAGTCGTCGTCGAGGCCGAGACCGAGTTCGGCGATCTTGCCCACCGTGTAGTCGCGGCCGAACTCGGAGACCCAGAGGGTATTGCTCCAGATTCCGCCGCGGGCGCGGTAGTGCTGGGCCAGATCGCGGGTGAGCGTCGTCTTGCCGGTCGACTCCGCGCCGACCACGACCACGCGCAGAGTGAGCGCTTCGCGGGCCTCCGGAGACAGCCGTTCCCAGCTCTCGTAGAGGTCGACGTCGTTCATCTGTGAGGCACTCCGTGGGTCTTATAGCCGAATCCACGATTGTGGTCAAGGAATAGCTAGACATACAGGACTGTTTTGTCCTATAGTTGTTCTTTGCGCTCCCAGACAACCATGCAGTCATATTGTGGACAGTTGGTGCGCCCCGAGTATAGCGGCGGGGTAGGCCTTTTATAGGCCCTGGTGAGCATTTCATTACCGACAGTCGGTTTACCGGCATAAGACCCGACGGGGTCCACGGAGGTTATTTCCTTGGCTGCTGCGCGCAACGCGTCCACCAAAAAGTCCACTAAGAACGGCCGCACCGCATCGCGCGTGTCGTTCGCAAAGATTACCGACACCCTGACGGTTCCCGATCTGCTCGCATTGCAGACCGAGAGCTTCGACTGGCTCGTCGGAAACGACATCTGGAAAAAGCGCGTCGAGGAAGGTCTGGCCCAGGGCCGCACCGACCTGCCGACCCGCTCTGGTCTCGATGAGATCTTCGAGGAGATTTCTCCCATCGAAGACCTCGGCGAGACGATGCAGCTGTCGTTCACCGGTCCAGAGCTCGAAGAGCCGAAGTACACGATTGACGAGTGCAAGGAGCGTGGCAAGACCTACGCCGCTCCTCTCTACGTGAACGCCGAGTTCATGAACCACCTCACCGGTGAGATCAAGACCCAGACGGTCTTCATGGGCGACTTCCCGCTGATGACCATCAAGGGAACGTTCATCATCAACGGCACCGAGCGTGTCGTCGTCTCGCAGCTGGTGCGTTCGCCCGGTGTCTACTTCGACCGCACGCCCGAGAAGCTGTCCGACAAGGACATCTACTCCGCTCGCATCATCCCGAGCCGTGGCGCATGGCTCGAGTTCGAGATCGACAAGCGCGACCAGGTCGGCGTTCGCATCGACCGCAAGCGCAAGCAGAGCGTCACCGTGTTCCTCAAGGCCCTCGGCCTGACGAGCGAGCAGATCCTCGAGGAGTTCAAGGGCTTCCCGTCGATCGAGCTCACCCTCGAGAAGGACAACATCCTCACGAAGGAAGAAGCCCTCAAGGACATCTACCGCAAGCTGCGTCCCGGCGAGCAGGTTGCCGCCGAGGCCGCGCGTGCGCTCCTCGACAACTTCTACTTCAACTCGAAGCGCTACGACCTCGCGAAGGTCGGTCGTTACAAGATCAACCGCAAGCTCGGAATCGACGCTCCGCTGTCGAACTCCGTGCTGAGCCTGGAAGACATCCTCGCGACCATCAAGTACCTCGTCTCGCTCCACGACGAGTCCGCCCCCAACGTCACGGTGCACGACAACAGCCTGTCGACCGTCAAGGGCGTGCGCGATGGCAAGAAGGTCGACGTGCGTCTCGATGTCGACGACATCGACCACTTCGGCAACCGTCGCATCCGCGCGGTCGGCGAGCTCATCCAGAACCAGGTCCGCACCGGTCTCTCCCGCATGGAGCGCGTCGTCCGCGAGCGCATGACCACGCAGGACATCGAAGCGATCACCCCGCAGACCCTGATCAACGTGCGCCCCGTCGTCGCCGCGATCAAGGAGTTCTTCGGTACGTCGCAGCTCTCGCAGTTCATGGACCAGAACAACCCGCTCGCGGGTCTGACCCACAAGCGCCGCCTGTCGGCTCTTGGCCCGGGTGGTCTGTCGCGTGAGCGTGCAGGCGTCGAGGTCCGAGACGTTCACCCGTCGCACTACGGCCGCATGTGCCCGATCGAGACCCCGGAAGGCCCGAACATCGGCCTGATCGGTTCGCTCGCATCGTTCGCGCGCATCAACGCGTTCGGCTTCATCGAGACGCCGTACCGTCGAGTCGTCAATGGCAAGGTCACGACCACCATCGACTACCTGACCGCGAGCGAGGAAGACGACTACATCGTCGCCCAGGCAAACGCGCCCCTCACGGCCGACGCCCACTTCGCCGACCCTCGCGTGCTCGCACGCAAGAAGGGTGGCGAGGTAGACCTCATCCCCGTCGACACCATCGGTTACATGGATGTCTCGCCGCGCCAGATGGTCTCGGTCGCGACGTCGCTCATCCCGTTCCTCGAGCACGACGATGCAAACCGCGCACTCATGGGTGCCAACATGCAGCGCCAGGCCGTCCCGCTGCTGCGCAGCGAGTCGCCTCTCGTCGGTACCGGTATGGAGGGCTACGCGGCTATCGACGCCGGCGACGTGCTCACCGCCGAGAAGGCCGGTGTGGTCGCCGAGGTCTCGGCCGACGTCATCACCATCCAGCTCGACGAGGGCGGAACGCAGGACTACTACCTGCGCAAGTTCGACCGCTCCAACCAGGGCACGAGCTACAACCACCGCGTCATCGTCAATGCGGGCGACCGCATCGAGGTCGGCGAGGTCCTCGCAGACGGACCCGCCACCGAGAACGGCGAGCTGTCCCTCGGAAAGAACCTTCTCGTGGCATTCATGCCGTGGGAGGGCTACAACTTCGAGGACGCGATGATCCTGAGCCAGAACCTGGTGAAGGACGACGTGCTCTCCTCGATTCACATCGAAGAGTACGAAGTCGACGCCCGCGACACCAAGCTCGGTAAGGAAGAGATCACCCGCGACCTCCCGAACGTCAGCCCGGAACTCCTGGCCGACCTCGACGAGCGTGGAATCATCCGTATCGGTGCAGAGGTCCGCCCCGGCGACATCCTCGTCGGAAAGGTCACGCCGAAGGGCGAGACCGAGCTCTCCGCCGAGGAGCGCCTGCTGCGCGCCATCTTCAACGAGAAGAGCCGTGAGGTTCGCGACACCTCGCTGAAGGTTCCCCACGGCGAGCAGGGCACGATCATCGCCGTCAAGGAGTTCAGCGCCGACAACGACGACGAGCTCGGCTCGGGCGTCAACCAGCGCGTCGTCGTCTACATCGCCCAGAAGCGCAAGATCACCGCGGGTGACAAGCTCGCTGGTCGCCACGGCAACAAGGGTGTCATCTCGCGCATTCTGCCGGTCGAGGACATGCCGTTCCTCGCCGACGGAACTCCCGTCGACATCATCCTGAACCCGCTCGGTATCCCGGGACGAATGAACTTCGGCCAGGTTCTCGAGACCCACCTCGGTTGGGTCGCGAAGCAGGGTTGGAACATCGACGGAAAGCCGAAGTGGGCCGAAGCGATTCCGGAGGAGGCACGCAGTGCCGCTCCCGGAACCAAGGTAGCCACGCCGGTGTTCGACGGTGCGCTCGAAGCGGAAATCGAAGGGCTCCTCGACTCCACCACGCTCACGCGTGATGGCGAGCGTCTCATCGACTCCAGCGGAAAGGCACGTCTGTTCGACGGCCGTTCCGGCGAGCCGTTCCCCCAGCCGGTGTCGGTCGGGTACATGTACATCCTCAAGCTGCACCACCTTGTCGACGACAAGATCCACGCACGCTCGACGGGTCCGTACTCGATGATCACCCAGCAGCCGCTCGGTGGTAAGGCGCAGTTCGGTGGACAGCGTTTCGGTGAGATGGAAGTGTGGGCCCTCGAGGCCTATGGAGCCGCGTACGCGCTCCAGGAACTTCTCACCATCAAGTCCGACGACATCCTCGGTCGCGTAAAGGTGTACGAGGCCATCGTCAAGGGCGAGAACATCCAGGAGCCCGGTATTCCGGAGAGCTTCAAGGTTCTCATCAAGGAGATGCAGTCACTGTGTCTGAACGTCGAGGTCCTCTCGGCCGACGGATCCATCGTGAACCTGCGCGACACGGATGACGAAGTCTTCCGCGCCGCTGAGGAACTCGGCATCAACATCTCTACCCGGTTCGAGTCTTCGTCTATTGACGAGATCTAGACCGAACCCGACGACAACTACTTCAGTTATCTAAGAGAGAAGCTAAATTGCTCGAAGTTCACGCTTTTGACGAAATCAAGATTGGTCTCGCGACAGCAGACGACATCCGTCGTTGGTCGCACGGTGAGGTTAAGAAGCCAGAGACCATCAACTACCGCACCCTGAAGCCCGAGAAGGACGGCCTGTTCGGCGAACAGATCTTCGGACCCTCGCGCGACTGGGAGTGCTCCTGTGGCAAGTACAAGCGAGTCCGCTTCAAAGGAATCGTCTGCGAGCGTTGCGGCGTCGAGGTCACCAAGTCCTCCGTACGTCGCGAGCGCATGGGCCACATCGAGCTCGCCGCACCCGTAACCCACATCTGGTACTTCAAGGGCGTTCCCTCGCGCTTGGGCTACCTGCTCGACATGGCGCCGAAGGACCTCGAGAAGGTCATCTACTTCGCCGCCTACATGATCATCTCCGTCGACGTGGATGCACGTCACGAAGACATGCCCGGCCTTGAGAACGAGCTCCGCCTCGAGATCAAGACCCTCGAAGGCCAGCGCGATGCCCGCATCGCCGACCGTCTGGGCAAGCTCGAGGAAGACCTGGCTGCCCTCGAGGCAGAAGGCGCCAAGAGCGATCAGAAGCGTCGCACCAAGGACGCAGCCGAGAAGGAGATGGGACAGGCCCGCAAGTCGTTCGACGAGCAGATCGCTCAGCTCGAGCGCGTGTGGGACGACTTCCGCAGCCTGAAGGTCGGCGACCTCAAGCCCGAGGACGCCGTCTTCCACGACCTGCAGGACCGTTTCGGAACCTACTTCGAGGCCTTCATGGGCGCCGAGGCGATCCAGAAGCGTCTTCAGGCCTTCGACCTCGCAACCGAGAGCGTCGACCTGCACGACCAGATCGCCAACGGCAAGGGCCAGAAGAAGATCCGCGCGATCAAGCGACTGCGCGTCGTCAACTCCTTCCTCCAGACCGGCAACTCGCCGGCCGCCATGGTGCTCGAGGTCGTTCCGGTCATCCCGCCCGAGCTGCGCCCGATGGTCCAGCTCGACGGTGGCCGTTTCGCCACGTCCGACCTCAACGACCTCTACCGTCGTGTGATCAACCGCAACAACCGCCTGCGTCGCCTGCTCGACCTCGGTGCTCCCGAGATCATCGTGAACAACGAGAAGCGCATGCTGCAGGAGGCCGTTGACGCGCTGTTCGACAACGGTCGTCGTGGACGCCCCGTCACCGGTACCGGCAACCGCGCCCTCAAGTCCCTGAGCGACATGCTCAAGGGCAAGCAGGGTCGTTTCCGCCAGAACCTGCTCGGAAAGCGCGTCGACTACTCCGGCCGTTCGGTGATCATCGTCGGACCGCAGCTCAAGCTGCACCAGTGTGGTCTCCCGAAGCAGATGGCTCTCGAGCTGTTCAAGCCGTTCGTGATCAAGCGCCTCATCGACCTCAGCCACGCTCAGAACATCAAGAGCGCCAAGCGCATGGTCGAGCGTTCGCGCCCGCAGGTGTGGGACGTGCTCGAGGAGATCATCCGCGAGCGCCCCGTGCTGCTGAACCGCGCACCTACCCTTCACCGCCTGGGCATCCAGGCCTTCGAGCCTCAGCTCGTCGAGGGTAAGGCCATCCAGCTGCACCCGCTCGTGTGTGCCGCGTTCAACGCCGACTTCGACGGTGACCAGATGGCAGTCCACCTGCCGCTGTCCGTCGAGGCGCAGGCCGAGGCGCGCGTGCTCATGCTCGCGTCGAACAACATCCTCAAGCCGTCTGACGGCCGACCGGTGACCCTGCCCACCCAGGACATGATCGTCGGACTGCACCACATGACGACGCTCAAGCCCGAGGCTGCCGGCGAGGGCCGCGCGTTCTCGTCGATCGCAGAAGCGATTCTCGCCTTCGACCAGAAGTCGCTCGACCTCAACGCCAAGGTGCGCATCCGTCTCGAGAACCTGCACTTCGCAGAGGGTGAAGCCCCCGAGGGCTTCGAGCAGGGCGACCGCGTACTCCAGGAGACGACCCTCGGTCGCGCCCTGTTCAACGAGGCTCTCCCCGTGGACTACCCCTACGTCGAGGCGCTTGCCGACAAGAACCAGCTGTCGACGATCGTCAACGACCTCGCGGAGCGGTACCCCAAGGTCGAAGTAGCAGCGACCCTCGACCGGATCAAGGACGCCGGTTTCCACTGGGCATCCCGTTCGGGCGTGACCGTGGCTCTCTCCGACATCCTGACCCCGCCGAACAAGCGCGAGATCATCCAGGGCTACGAGAAGCAGGCCACCAAGGTCCAGGACCAGTTCGAGAAGGGTCTCACCACCGAGGCCGAGCGTCGTCAGGAGCTCATCGAGATCTGGAACAAGGCAACCGCTGAAGTCGCCAAGGCGATGGAAGACAATCTGCCGGTAGACAACAACATCTACCGAATGGTGTCGTCCGGAGCACGTGGTAACTGGATGCAGATCCGCCAGATCGCCGGTATGCGTGGACTGGTGTCGAACCCGAAGGGTGAGATCATCCCTCGCCCGATCGTCAACAGCTACCGCGAGGGCCTCTCCGTGGCCGAGTACTTCATCTCGACTCACGGTGCCCGTAAGGGTCTGGCTGACACGGCTCTGCGTACCGCAGACTCGGGTTACCTCACGCGTCGTCTCGTCGACGTCTCGCAGGATGTCATCATCCGCGAAGACGACTGCGGCACCTCGAAGGGTCTCGACATGCCGATCGCGGCGCAGGACGCCAGCGGAACCTGGGTGCTCGACAGCAACGTCGAGAACTCGGTCTACGCTCGCAGCCTCGCAACGGCAGCGGTCAACGACAAGGGCGAGGTCATCGCAGAGGCCGGGGCAGACGTCGGAGACGTCCTCCTCGACACGCTGCTGGCCGCCGGAGTCCACAACATCAAGGTGCGTTCGGTCCTCACGTGTGAGTCCGCCGTCGGTGTGTGTGCGGTCTGCTACGGTCGCTCGCTTGCTACCGGTCTCCTCGTCGACATCGGCGAGGCCGTCGGTATCATCGCGGCCCAGTCGATCGGCGAGCCCGGTACCCAGCTGACCATGCGTACCTTCCACACCGGTGGTATCGCTTCCGCCGATGACATCACGCAGGGTCTGCCGCGCGTAACCGAGCTGTTCGAGGCTCGTACCCCCAAGGGTGCGTCTCCGATCGCCGAGGCCGCCGGCCGCATCACCATCGAGGACACGGACCGTAGCCGCAAGCTCATCCTGACCCCCGACAATGGTGACGAGCCCGTTGCCTACCCGGTTCTGCGTCGCGCGACCCTCCTCATCGAGGATGGCCAGCACGTCGAGCTCGGGCAGCAGCTGCACGTCGGAAACCTCGACCCGAAGGAAGTTCTCCGCGTCAAGGGCGTGCGTGCGGTTCAGCTGCACCTCGTCGATGGTGTGCAGGGCGTCTACCGCTCGCAGGGTGTGCCGATTCACGACAAGCACATCGAGGTCATCGTTCGCCAGATGCTCCGCAAGGTCACCGTGGTCGACCACGGCGACACCGGACTCCTGCCGGGCGAGCTCGTCGACCGCTTGAAGTACAACGAGCTCAACCGTGCGGTTCTCACCGAGGGCAAGCAGACCGCCTCGGCCCGCCAGGAAGTCCTCGGTATCACCAAGGCCTCCCTCGCGACCGAGTCGTGGCTGTCGGCCGCTTCCTTCCAGGAGACGACCCGCGTTCTCACGCAGGCCGCCATGGAGGGCAAGAGCGACCCGCTCATGGGCCTCAAGGAGAACGTCATCATCGGAAAGCTCATCCCGGCCGGCACGGGTCTCCCGCGCTACCGCGATGTCTCGGTGGAGGCGACGGAGGAAGCCAAGGCCGAGCGTTACCCGAACCGCATCTTCACGGATGACTCGGTATTCAGCGAGGCAGACCTGAGCTTTGTCGATTTCGACACGTTCTCGTCTGACGACTACACGCCGGGTACGTACAACTAAGCACCACCGCTCCCTGAGCTTGTCGAAGGGAGAACGGGCTCCTCACCTCCGGGTGGGGAGCCCGTCGGCGTTTAACCTCGAAATGCTCACGTTGGTAGGCTTCGAGGGTTGAGGCGCCGTGTGCTTCCCTCAGCGCAATCGGAGTCTGTCGTGAAAACCCGTACTGGCGCCGTCGGCGCAATCGTCGCCGTTGTGCTCGCGGCGGTGACCCTCTCGGGCTGCGGCAACATCGACGCGGCCACCGGCGCCGGCGACGATTTCGAGAGATTTATGAGCGAGCAAGAGCACATCACCGGCGCCGCGGGCGGCGGCACCAACGACCTTCCCTGGCAGGGCTCGCCCAGCGGGGAGGTGACGGTGCGCGAAGACATCTCGGCCGACGATCTCGAGACGGTCGTCGACATCGTGGGCGAGTACTACGTCGATCACGACCGGGGAAACCTCGACTGGAAGCGTATGAACGTCAACATCGGCGGGTTCCGGCTGGCCGTGGAGAAGACCAAGTCGCTCAACGACGACCTGCGGGCGCTGTTCGAGGTGATCCGTGAGAACCCGATCTATGACGGCGGAGATATTCAGCTGAGAGAGATCGAGTTGACGGTCGACGGAGATCCGTCGGTCGACGCGCTCGACCTGTTGAACTCCTCGTTCGCCGACCTCGAAGACCATTTTGTCGAGTACACCGATATCGAGGGGCGTCCCGCCCTCTCCGACACGATCAGCGTCGTGTTCGAGAGCGCCGACGACGGCGATCGGTTTATATTCACGCAGTCGGGAGTGGGCCAACGCCCCGACGCCGAGATCGCAGCGTTCCAGGCGCTGTGGGCGAGCATCACTCTCGAATATGCCCGCGTCGAAAAGAACAGCTTCTATGTCCAGCTCGCCGACGAGGCGAGCGTTCCCGCGGCGGACGCTTTGGTCAGGTCGCTGCTGGTGGGCTACCCCGAGGGCGCCATCACCGTCAACGGTCCGCGAGGCTGAGCCTCTCCCTCCTGAGCTCGTCGAGGCGCGTTCCAAGCTACGATTCTGGTGACGGACGCCCTCACGAGGGGCACCTCGCAACGGTGGGAGACAACCATGACCGCATACGTATCGCTGTTCGACCTGCTCTCCGTGGGCATCGGACCCTCGAGCTCTCATACGGTCGGCCCGATGCGCGCCGCCCGCTCGTTCGCCGGCTCTCTCGCCGCCGCCGGGCTGCTCGACGACGTGCGCGCCGTCACCTGCTCGCTGTTCGGCTCGCTCGGAGCTACCGGCATCGGCCACGGAACCCCCGACGCGGTCGTCGCCGGGCTCGAGGGATTCGACCCCGAGACGTGCGACCCGTCGTCGGTGCGCGGCGCCTGGTCGGGATTGCGCCTCAGCGGGCGGCAATCCCTCGTCGCCGTCGGCGCGGCTTCAGGGGCGCGGATGCTCGTGCCCGCCATGCCGCAGGGAACTCGCGAAACGCTGCGGCTCGCCGGCACCCACGTGGTCGAGTTCCACCGCGACGACATCACCCTCGACCCGCACACCCGCCTGCCCGGGCACCCGAACGCGCTCACGCTGACGGCCTGGAACGAGGATCGGACCAGCCCGCTGCTCACCGAGACCTATTATTCGATCGGCGGGGGATTCATCCGCCGTGAGGGCGAAGAGGCACAGTTGGCGGCCCTCGCGCCGCATCCGCTGCCCTTCTCCACGGCCGACGAGCTGCTCGCCATCTGCGCCCGCGAGGGCATCTCGATCGACGAGGTCGCGCTGCGCAACGAGGTGGCGCTGCACCCGGGCCACGACGTCGGCGCGCGCATCGACGTGATCTGGGCCGCGATGGCCTCCTGCGTCGAGAACGGTCTCACGAACACCGGCATGCTGCCCGGCCCGCTCGGTGTGAAGCGCCGCGCGTCTGCACTGCGGGCCAAGCTCGAGGCCGACGAGCCGCGGGTCGACCGCGAACGGTCGGGGGAGTGGCTGCAGGCCTTCGCCCTCGCCGTCAACGAGGAGAACGCCTCCGGAGGCCGCGTGGTCACGGCGCCCACCAACGGGGCGGCCGGCATCCTGCCCGCCGTCGCCTACTACTACCTGCGGTTCGTGCCCGGGGCCGACCCGGCGGGAATCCGTCGCTACCTGCTCACCGCCACGGCGATCGGCTCGCTGTTCAAGGCCAACGCCTCGATCTCCGGTGCCGAGGCTGGATGCCAGGGGGAGGTCGGTTCGGCCTGTGCGATGGCCGCGGGCGCCCTGTGCGCCGTGCTCGGCGGCACCCCGGAGCAGGTGGAGAACGCGGCGGAGATCGCGATGGAGCACCACCTCGGCCTCACCTGCGACCCCGTCGGAGGACTCGTGCAGATCCCCTGCATCGAGCGCAACGCCATCGCAGCGTCGACCGCGGTGAGCGCCGCCCGGCTCGCGATGCTCGGCGACGGTACCCACATCGTCAGCCTCGACACCGTGATCGAGACGATGCGCCAGACCGGCATCGACATGTCGACGAAGTACAAGGAGACGAGCGAGGGCGGCCTGGCGGTCAACGTCATCGAGTGCTGAGACGCCGCCACCCCCACCTCAGGGGTATGGCTAAGCCTCAGGCAACAGGTTACGTTTGCACCCTGTTCGCATGATGCCGCGCCAGGGGGCCCACGGCGTCACCAATCTGTAGTGAGGAGATGCAATGGCAACCCTCACCGAAATTCTGATTCTGCGTGGCGTCGTTCCCATCGAGAACCTGGACTCCATCTCGGGGGCCTGGGGCGAAGACGAAGACGCCGTGAAGGCGCTCGTCGACAAGGGCATCGTCACCGAGGTGCAGCTCGCCTCCGCGCGGGCCGCCCAGGCGGAGCTGCCGTTCGTGGAGCTCATGGAGTTCCCGGTCGACCGCACCGCCGTGTCGCTCGTTCCGGCTGCCATGTGCCGTCGCTACCAGATCCTGCCGATCGGCATCATCGGCGACATCCTCACCCTCGCCATGGTCGACCCCGGCGACGTCTTCGCGATCGACGACGTGCGCGCAGCGGCCCGCATGCAGATCCGCCCGGTCGTGGCCGCCCCGAGCGACCTCCGCCAGGCGATCGACCGCTACCACCGCGCCGACGGCGAGCTCAGCGACCTGACGACCGCCCTCGAAGAGGAGAGCGGAACGACCGACGTCGTCGTCGCAGGTGTCGGCGACGCGATGGAGGACGACGCGCCGATCGTGCGGTTCGTGAACCTGCTCATCAGCCAGGCCATCCAGGACAAGGCATCCGATATCCACATCGAGCCCGGCGAACGCGAAGTGCACGTGCGCTACCGCATCGACGGAGTGCTGCACCAGATGCAGTCCGCGCCCAAGGCGATCCAGAACGGCGTGATCTCGCGCCTCAAGATCATGAGCGAGATCGACATCGCCGAGCGGCGCAAGCCGCAGGATGGCCGCATGTCGGTCACCCACGGCGGGCGCAAGATCGACCTGCGCGTCGCGACCCTGCCCACCGTGTGGGGCGAAAAGGTCGTCATGCGAATCCTCGACACCTCGAGCACCACAGTGTCGATGGACAACCTCGCGCTGCTGCCCCGCAACCTCGCGGCCTACAAGTCGTCGTACACGAAGCCGTACGGCATGATCCTCGTCACGGGCCCCACCGGTTCGGGCAAGTCGACCACGCTGTACACGACCCTCGGCGCTGTCGCCAAGCCCGAGATCAACGTCATCACCGTCGAAGACCCGGTGGAGTACCGGATGCCGGGCATCAACCAGGTGCAGGTGAACTCCAAGGCCGGCCTCACGTTCGCCTCCGCGCTGCGCTCCATCCTGCGCTCCGACCCCGACGTCGTGCTGATCGGTGAGATCCGCGACCACGAGACCGCCCAGATCGCCATCGAGGCGTCGCTCACCGGCCACCTCGTGCTGTCCACGCTTCACACCAACGACGCCCCGAGCGCCATCACGCGACTGACCGAGATGGACATCGAGCCGTTCCTCGTCGGCTCTGCGCTCGACTGCGTCGTCGCCCAGCGCCTCGCCCGCCGCCTCTGCGACCGGTGCAAGGCGCCGTACCAGCACGACCCGGAGCAGCTCGCTGCGCTGCGGTTCGCGTTCGACCCGAACCGTCCGCCGCCCACCCTGTACCACCCGGTCGGCTGCACGAACTGCTCGAACACCGGGTACCGCGGGCGCATCGCGCTGCACGAGGTCATGCTCGTCACCGAGCAGATCGAACGCCTCGCCGTCGCACGAGCGTCGAGCGCCGAGATCGGCAAGGTCGCCATGGAGCAGGGGCTCATCCCCCTGCGCTGGGACGGCTGGGCGAAGGTCCAGATGGGACTGACCTCGGTCGAAGAGATTATGAGAGTGGTTGTATGAACGCGTCTGCCTACGATCCCGAGGGCGAACTGCCGCCGCCGCCTCCCTCCTACCTCAACGCGCCGCCGCCCACGTCGCCGCCCGCCGGTTACGCGACGGCTCCGCCGCCCCCGCCGTCCGCGGGCGTCGACTACTCGCAGCCGTTCGACCCCTCGGCGTTCCCGCCGCCCGGTGGCTACCAGCCGGCGGGCCGTGAGACCTATCAAGCTCCGGATGCGCCCCAGGCCGCGCCGGACTTCTCGGCCGCGTCGGCCTACGACTCCTCGTTCGACCCTGCCGCCTTCGCGGCTCCGGTCTTCGAAGCGCCCTCGTACGACACGGCGTTCGACCCGACCGCGTTCGCACCGCCCGCCCCTGCCTCGGCGTTCGACACGTCTGCCTTCGAGCCGTCGTCGCACGAGGGCGTGCCGATCTTCGACACCGGCGCATTCGACACCCCGCCGGCGTTCGCCGCCCCCGTCGCCGAGCCCGCCCCGGTCGCCGAGCCCGCTCCGGTCGCTGAGCCCGCTCCGGTCGCCGAGCCTGCTTCGGTCGCAGAGCCTGCCCCGGTCGCTGAGCCTGCCGAAGCGCCCGCCCCGCCCACGTACGCGGCACCGTCCGCCGCCCCGGTCGCCAAACCCGATCCGGTCGCTGAGCCTGTCGAAGCGACCGCCGCCGCGTCACCCGCGGCCCCCATCCCGATCCCCGAGCCGTTCGAGCCAGCGGCCTTCGCGCCGCCGTCGCCGTCGACCGCCGTGCCCACTTTCGAGGCTCCGGTCGCGGCGCACGCGGCACCCACTTCGTTCGAGGCGCCGGCCGCCGCCCATGCCGCGCCGCCCGCAACCGACGCGCCCGTCACCGTGCCGCCGCCCGTCGCCGCGCACGCAGCGACCCCCGTCCCGGCGTTCGAAGACCTCCTCGCGGCGCCCGCGCCGTCTCCGGCGACCGCCGCCGGACCCACCTACGCCCCGCCCGCGTTCGCGGCCCCGGTGCCGCCCGTTCCCACCGCGTCCGATGTGGCGGCACTCGCCGCTGCGGCCGCCGAGCTCGGCGGTCGACGTGCGGAGCGCGAACGCGTTCAGCCGGCGACACCCGCCCCGACCGCGGCGAAAGCCGCGGCATCCGCCCCGCCTCTCGAGGTCGGGCTCGGCCAGGAGGGCAGCGACCCCGACCTGGTCGCCGCGCTGAACTCCGTCGTGCAACTGCGCGCATCCGACCTCCACGTCGGTGTCAACGCGGCGCCGATGATCCGCGTCGACGGCGGGCTGCGGCCCATCCCCGGGCTCGAGGCCTGGGACGCCGACAAGGTGATGACCGCCCTGCACAGCATCATGTCGCCCGAGCACCGCGACCAGTTCGCGAACGAGCTCGAGCTCGACTTCGCCTACACGCTCTCGGAGACCTCGCGTTTCCGCGTCAATATCTACCAGCAGCGCAACGTGCTCGGGGCGGCGTTCCGACTGATCCCGACCGAGATCAAGCAGCTCGAGGCGCTCGGCATCCCCGAGCGCATCGGCAAGTTCGCGCAGCTTCCTCGCGGGCTCGTGCTGGTCACCGGACCCACCGGTTCGGGCAAGTCGACCACGCTCGCCGCGCTCATCGACCTCGTCAACTCCACGCGCAGCGACCACATCGTCACGGTGGAAGACCCGATCGAGTTCATGCACCAGAACAAGAAGTCGCTCGTGAACCAGCGCGAGGTCGGCCACGACACGCACAGCTTCAACAACGCGCTCAAGCACGTGCTGCGCCAGGACCCCGACGTAATTCTCATCGGCGAGCTCCGCGACCTCGAGACCATCTCGGTGGCGCTGACCGCCGCCGAGACCGGCCACCTCGTCTTCGCCACCCTGCACACGCAGGACGCCCCGCAGACGATCGACCGGGTCATCGACGTGTTCCCGCCGCACCAGCAGGACCAGGTGCGCGCCCAGCTCGCCGCGACCCTGCAGGGGGTCGTCTGCCAGACGCTCATCAAGAAGGCCCACGGCGAGGGCCGCGCGGTCGCCACCGAGGTACTCATCACAACGCCGGCCGTCGCCAACCTCATTCGTGAGGGCAAGACCTACCAGATCCACTCGGCGATGCAGGCCGGGCGCGAGATGGGCATGCACACCATGGACCAGCACCTCGCCGACCTCGTCAACGCCAGGCAGATCACCCACCAGGCCGCCTACGAGAAGGCGCACGACCTCGAAGACCTCAAGCAGCTGATCTCGCGGAGCGGCTCCGAGGGCGCGTCGCACGACTTCTCGGCACAGTCATCCGAGATCGACTTCGACGACTCGTTCTCGCGCAAGGGAGCCTGACCATGGCCGCGACGAAGACCTTCGCCTACACCGCGCGCGACACGAGCGGCAAGGTCGTCAAGGGCCGAGTGGATGGCACGACCGAGGGTGTCGCGGTCGCCAAACTGCGCACGATGGGCGTATCGCCGATCACGGTGGCAGAAACCGCGGGCGGCACGGGCCTCAACATGGAGATCAACCTCCCGGGGATGGGGAAGAAGGTCACCCTCAAGGACCTCGCCGTGATGAGCCGCCAGATGGCGACCATGCTGGCCGCCGGCCTATCGCTGCTGCGGGCGCTCACCATCCTCGCCGAGCAGACGGAGAACAAGAAGCTCGCCGCGACTCTCAACGACGTGAGAACTCAGATCGAGAGCGGGTGGTCGTTCTCTGACAGCCTGGCCAAGCACCCCGACGTGTTCCCACGGTTGATGGTGTTCCTCGTAAAAGCGGGCGAAACCGGCGGATTCCTCGACGGCGCGCTCGAGTCGATCGCCGACAACTTCGAGTCAGACGTCAAGCTGCGCGCGACGATTAAGTCGGCGCTGACGTACCCCGTCGCCGTGCTCATCATGGCGTTCCTCGCCGTGATCGGCATGCTGATCTTCATCGTTCCGGTGTTCGAGGCGATGTTCAAGGACTTCGGCGGCGATCTGCCGCTCCCCACGCAGGTTCTCGTCGTGCTGTCGGCAAATATGATCTGGATAGCTCCGCTGCTCCTCGTAGTGATTGTGGCCACGGCCGTGTGGTGGCGGACGAATAAGAACAAGGACTCAGTCCGAGCGGTCTTCGATCCGCTTCGGCTGAAGATCCCCGTCTTCGGGGAGCTGTTCAAGAAGGTCGCGATCGCCCGCTTTACTCGCAACTTCTCGACCATGATGGCTTCCGGTGTGCCGATCCTGCAGTCGCTCAGCATCGTCGGCGAGACCTCCGGCAACTGGGTGATAGAGGAGGCACTGCGCAAGGTGCAGGAGTCAGTTCGCCAGGGCAAGTCGATCGCCGGTCCGCTCGGCGACGAACCGGTGTTCCCCTCGATGGTCACGCAGATGATCGCCGTCGGTGAGGACTCGGGCTCGCTGGAGACCATGCTGGAGAAGATCGCCGACTTCTACGACGATGAGGTGCAGAGCACTGCGGAGTCGCTCACGGCGCTCATCGAGCCGCTCATGATCGGCATCATCGGCGCGGTCATCGGCGGCATGATCGTTGCGCTGTACATGCCCGTGTTCAGCATTTTTGAGCAGATCAACTGACCCTTCGGTCTTCTGAACCAACCCCCCACTTCTAGGGTCTGTCGCCACCGGGAGTTGTCCCCCACCATTGCGGTGGGGGTCAATTCTTTGGGGGCCACCTGTCCACACTCACTTAACTGACAGGAAACAGCTATGTTCACGACCATCAACCGGGCACTGGATGCCAGCCGTCTCAAGCGCGAAGAGAACCAGAAGGGCTTCACGCTCATCGAGCTCCTCGTGGTCGTCGTCATCATCGGCATCCTCGCCGCCATCGCCATCCCAGTGTTCCTCAGCCAGCGCGAAGGCGCTTGGAAGGCCTCCGTCGAGTCCGACCTGAAGAACGCTGCGCTGGCGCTGGAGACGTACTCCATGGGTAAGAACGGCTCGCTGTCCGGACTCGCCGACGGCGACTTCCCGATCACCAACGTCGTCTTCACCCCGACCAAGGGAAACAAGGTCAACGCCGACTTCACCGGCAACACCTATGTCCTCACCGGCACCAACACCGACCTGGGCTCCACGAAGTCGCTCAAGTACAGCAGCGGCGCGGGCGGCCTCGGCAGCTGGGTCGGCTAGCACAGCCAGCACGTACGTCTATGGGGCGTCGCGAGACGGCGCCCCATAGACGCTGCATAAGATGCGTCTAAGAGCAGCGAGACGCACTTCAAGACCACTGACGGACTACCGGGGGAGGGCGCCGTGAAGAACCTGCACGCTCGCGCTCTCTCGCGAGTCGACCGCGAAGACGGCTTCACGCTGATCGAGGTCGTCGTGGCCATCGTCATTCTGGGAATTCTCTCTACCGCGTCTCTCGGCATTTACATCTCGAGTGCTAACGCTTCGACGATGCAGCAGAGGCGCGAGGTGGCCGTCACCATCGCCAACCAGCAGATGGAGTTGGTGAACTCCTGGTCGACCGAGCCGAACGCGGCGAGCGGCACCAGCGAGCTGTACACCGGCCGCAAGCGCACCGACGTGACAACCGCGTGGGCGGCGAACTCTACTATCTCCGGTGTCGCCCAGACGTATCCAGTGTGGGATCAGCGACTGACGCCGCCGCTCCCGGCGGCCATACCGATAGTCAAAGCCGATCCCGTCCAGTTGAACGGCACCACGTTCTCCGTCGAAACGCTTCTGGGCACCTGTTACCAACTCAAGGGCATCGGCGGAAACTGCGGTAAGGTCACGGGGTTCGCCGGATACCCGACCGCACCGTCCTCGAGCATGCTCGCCACCTATACACCGCTGACCCGGGTCATCGTGATCGTACGCTGGACCGCCGGATCCATGTGCAGCTCGGGCGACTGCAGCTATGTGACTTCCACTCTCATCGACCTCAACGGCGACCTGACATGGAACACGCATGACTAGCCTCCGGCGCCGATTGCGACTGATGAGGTCGGAGCGGCAAGTCGGATTCTCACTCATCGAGCTAGTCGTGGCGATGGGCATCTTTATGGTGTTCGTAAGCCTCTTCCTCGCGGCCGTCCTCGCGCTGTCCAACGGCACCACCCGTGCTCGCCTTACTGCCGAGGCGTCGAGCGGTGTGCTGCTCGTTTTCCAGAACGCCGACCGGCAGGTTCGGTACGCCGACGCAATCAGCATCCCCGGCAACGGCGCCTCCGGTGCTCGTTACATCGAGTTCCGCACGCCGGCCGCGAGCGCGCGGGACTTCGTCGTCACCTGCACGCAGTGGCGTTACCAGCCAACCACGGGATCTATCTCTTCCCGCGAGTGGCGTGACGTCGCGGGTGCCACTCCGACGCCGTGGGCCCAGAAGCTCTCGGGCGTGGTTCCGAAAAGCGACACCACGTACCCTTTCGAGCTCTTGCAGCCGGGAGCGACCGGGTCAACGAAGCAGCAGTTCCAGCTGTGGCTCCATTCGGGCAAGGCAGACCACACAGGCGGGGCTGAGATCAAGACCCAGTTCGTCGCCCGCAACAGCTCGACATCTTCGCCGACCAACGTCGGCGGCTCCATCTGCACGACGGTGCCGCGGCCATGACCCGACGAACGGAACCGATGATCTCCCGTAGCGCAATCGAGAAGAGGCTCGCCCACGTCGGAGGTGAGCGGGGGGTCGCGCTGATGAGCGCCATGCTGTTCATGATCCTTCTCACCGGCATGTCGCTCGTGCTTCTCAGCGTCATCCTGGCGCAGATCGGCCCGTCATACGCTGCGCAAAAGGGCACCAAGACCGTGTACACCGCTCAGGCGGGGCTCCAAGCCGCCCTCGGCGTCGTTCGAACTGCCGCAGGGACGCCCGTGGCGGGTGTCGAGTTCGGCGCTCCCAGCAAGCTGCCATGCACGGTGACCGGAAGGCTCGACGGAAACAGCGCAGACCTTTCGTACACCGTGTCGCTGCGGTACTACTCCGTCGACCCGACGGGCAAAGACGAGACCTGGTTAAACACGACCGCAACCCGGCTGACCTGCAGTACGCCGGGCGGTGTCTCCGGCGAGCCGAAGTTCGCCTACCTCGTCGCGCAGGGTGCCGGCGCGGCCGCGCCCGGCCGCGCCGCGGACGAGGGAAATCGTTCCGTGGCAGCCGTATACAAGTTCAAGATCACAAACATCAATATCCCTGGCGGACGGATCTTCAGTGGCACCGAATGCCTGCAGGCGTGGCCCGTCACAGCGGGCGGGGCAATAGTCGTCGGATCGAAGATCCGATTTGTGAGCGCGGCGAATTGCACCGAGGCGAACAAGGATCGCCAGATGTGGAGCTACGACGCCAGCTACCAGATCAAGCTCGCGAGCTCGGTCCATCCCGGACCGGCGCTGTGTATCACCGGTCGGACGATGAGCCAGACGGACGCGACGGATGCCACGCTCGCCGAGTGCCTGACCGGAGACCCGCGGTACACACAGCTGTGGAGCTGGGACGGCTCGTACACATGGAAAGGCCAGAACAGTCCCATCAGCTCCGGCGAAAGAGGAGTATTCCTCGCTCGTGGCGGTGACCCAGCAGTTCTGCAGGTCTCCAACTCCGATCCCTCCGATTTTGAGCCAGCCGCCGGCGTCGGCGCCGGAGCCGCCAGCAAGACCACGAACCAGATCGTCAACTATAAGGAATTCGGTCGCTGCATCGACGTCACTAACGGAGAGCCCACCTACGCGTTCCTGATCCTGTTCCCCTGTAAACAGGACCCGTCTCTTTCGCCGCGCGGCGTGTATTGGAACCATCAGTTTTTCTACAACGAGCCACCCGCCGGACAGACGACTCTGGTCGATCAGCAGATCTACGTGCTGCAGGACTATCAGGCAGCGAACCGGTTCTGCCTAGAGACACCCGCTTCGGGCCGCCTCGTGGTCGTGCGACCGTGCAGCTCAGAGAGCACCCCGGACGCGAGGAAGTGGACTCGAACGTCAAAGACCGCTGATTATGCCACGAGCTACCTGATTAAGAACCACGCCGGCCTTTGCCTCACCGCCGACACCGCCGAGGGCTTGTACCGCGGCTGGTCGAAGCTGACGGTGCGCACTTGTGACGGTCTGCCGTGGCAGAAATGGAACGCACCCGCGAACGACAACGTGTCGACCTTCGGCAGTTTCAGAGAGATCGGCTGATGGACCCCGTCCATCTCGTGGTCATTGTCATCACCGGACTGCTCGGCCTGGTCATCGGCTCCTTCCTCAACGTCGTCATATACCGGGTTCCTATCGGAAAGTCCATCGTTGCGCCGCCGAGCTCCTGCACCTCGTGCGGAGCCCCGATCAGTCCCCGAGACAACATTCCCGTGCTCTCGTGGATACTGCTTCGCGGCCGCTGTCGTCGCTGTGATGCTCGGATCCCGGCAAGGTACCCCCTCGTGGAAGCGGCCACCGGCGCGTTGTTCGCCCTCACCGCGTTCAGGTTCGCCATCCCCCTCGACGCCCCGACGACGACCGTCGTGGCTAGCGTTGTGCTCTTGGTCGCGGCACTCTATTTCGCCGCCGTCACCATCGCGCTAGCCGCGATCGATCTCGACGTCCACAAACTTCCAAACGCGATCGTGCTGCCGTCGTACATCGTCGTCGGAACATTGCTTGTTGCGGCATCGGCCATCTACGGCGACTTCTCGCAGCTGGTGAGCGCCGCCATCGGCGGAGCGGCCCTCTTCGGGGCGTATTTCGTGATGGCTCTCGTCTATCCCGGCGGAATGGGATTCGGCGACGTGAAGCTCGCGGGCGTCATCGGAATGCTTTTGGGATTCCTCGGTTGGGGCACGCTCATTGTCGGGGCGTTCGCGGCCTTCGTGCTCGGCGGCGTGTTCGGTGTGGCTTTGCTGATTGGGCGCAGGGCGAACCGCAAGAGCGGCATACCGTTCGGGCCGTGGATGCTCGCGGGCGCGTGGTTGGGGATTTTCATCGGGGAGCGCAGTTGGAACTGGTATCTGGGCCTGTTCCAGCTCGCGTAATCGCACGGCATCAACGAGGGGCAAGTGAATGGCAACAAGAATTGTAGGAATCGATATCGGCAGCACGAGTGTGCGCGCTGTCGAAGTTGAGGGATCGACGAAAGCTAAGCCGAGTGTTGTGCGCTATCACGAAGTCCCCTTACCGTCGGGCGCAGCCAAGAGCGGTGAGGTCCTCGAGACGCACACCGTCGCGTCGGCGCTCAAGAAGCTCTGGAGCTCGGGGGGATTCAAGAGCAAGGATGTTGTTCTGGGAATGGGCAATCAGCGGGTAATCGCACGTGACCTCGTGATGCCGAAGATGTCACTTACCCAGATTCGCGAGGCGCTGCCGTTCCAGGTTCAGGACATGCTCCCTATGCCCGTCTCCGAGGCGCTCCTCGACTTCTACCCCATCTCCGAGGCCGAGGGCGAAAACGGCCCCGTCGTCAACGGTCTTCTGGTCGCCGCTGTCAAGCAATCAGTCCTCGCGAATGTCGACGCGGCGCTTCTCGCCGGCTTGACACCAGTAGAGGTGGACCTGATCCCGTTCGCGTTGTCCCGTCTTCAGGCCAGATCGCATGGAGGACCGGAGACCATTGCGATCGTCGACGTAGGATCTGCCACCACCAACGTGGTGATAATCATCGGGGGAGTGCCCCAGTTCGTCCGGATCATCCCGGCAGGCGGCAACGACGCGACTCTCGCAATTGCGATGAGTCTGGAGATCGAAGAAGGCATCGCTGAGAACGCGAAGCGTGCCCTCGGACTCTCCCCGTCCGCGGTCAATCCAGAACACAGGCCGATCCTCGAGCACATCCACCGCGCGTCCGCCGAACTGCTCAATAGCATCCGCAACACCCTCAGCTACTTCGACAACACCCACCAGGTGGCGAACGTGGAGCGCATCGTGCTGAGCGGCGGCGGCTCACGACTAGCCGGCTTCGCCAGCGCGCTCCAGGAACTAACCCGCACGGAGGTCGTGCTCTCGGACCCATTCGCGACACTGAACGCATCAAAGAGCGTCAGCCAGCACTCGCCAGACGTCCGAGACTCGATGTCTGTCGCGCTCGGCCTCGCCTTGGGATCGGCAGCATGAGCGCCCGCGGTACAAAGGAAGCCCGGCTGGTTCTCGGGGCCTCCCCACGAGTAGATCTACTGCCTCCTGAGGTCGCAGACCGAAAGAAGGGTGCCGCCGTCCGGCGAGCCCTGGTCTTCGGCGTCATCGGGGCGCTCGTACTTAGTGCGGGCGCGTATGCAATCGCCAGCTGGCAAGCCGTTGAGGCCAGAGTGAAATACGAGGATGCGCGTTTGACGACGTCGACGCTGTTGGCGCAGCAGTCGGAGTACGCCGAAGTACGCGCGCTCACTCAACAGATGGTGACGGTAGCAGACGCCCGTCAGGCGGGCGCGATCACGGAGATCGACTGGAACGAGTTCTACCTTCGGGTCGTCCCGACGCTGCCGGCGGGTGTCACCATAGAGGGGCTCGTGATCAAGTCGGGTTCGCCCCTCGCCGCACTGACTCCACCCACGGCACCGGGCCAGACGGTCCGCGCGGCGAACGTAACGTTCACCGTGTCCAGCCCATCCCTCGAACTCACGCAGGCATGGATCGTTGCGATGAAGAGCCTCCCCGAGTACGGGGGCGCGGTTGCGAAATCGGTCAGTCGAGGTGACGCTGGCGGCTACACAGTGGAAGTTCACCTCGCTGTGACCGACGCCGCGTACACCAACCGGTTTGCGCCATCTGTCGACGAGGCAGTAGCGACCGACGTAGAAGGCGAGAACTGACGATGAACAACAACAGAATCTGGATCATCTCCGGCGCTCTAGTTATCGTGATAGTGCTGACGCTCAGCGGGTTGCTCGGCGTGAAGCCCCAGCTTGACGCGGCGGCAGCAAGCGATTCCGACCGCGCCGCCGTAGAACTGCTGAACGGCCAACACGCGGCCGAGCTCATCCAGCTCAGAACGCAGGCGGAGACCATCGACGAACTGAGGTCTCAAGTAGCTGAGCTGCGCCGATCTGTGCCGGCTTCGGACGACTTGGACACGTTCATTGGCGAACTGGGCGCGCTGCAGGCAGTCAACGGAGTCGTCGTCACGAACTACACTCCGGCCGAGGCCGTGCTGTTCCTCCCGGCTCCCGCAGTCGAGGGGGCTATTCCGGCATCCGTGATGAACAATAACTTCGCTTCCATCTCTGTGGCGATAACTGTCACCGGAGCGCGGGAGTCGACGCTGAACTTCGTCAAGGGGCTGCAGACGGGGAGCAGGCTTGTTTTGGTTAGCGATGTAAGTGTGGCGCCTGCCGCGGACGGCGTCACCACGACGACCATCACAGGCCTCGTCTACGTTCTCCTCGATGTTCCATACGTCGACCCTGCGGCCGCGCCGGCACCCGCGCCGGAGGCCGCCGCCGCCGAGTAACACCGCTACCCGCCCGGATGCCCGCGCTCGCCCACCCAGGGCGACCGCGGGCATCCGTATTTCACGGCAGACCGGCTAGTCCCCGCTGGTCCGCTCGCATCGGTTGGTAGAGTGACACGACAAATTTTGATGGCCGCGCGGGCCTGCTAAGGAGTACTTCGATGGCCGACAAGACCGACGAACCCACGACGCCGACCGGAGAGAACCCGGTCTACGACAGCATCGTCGACGGCGGGGAGCCCGTGGTCGCGACCGTCGATTCCGAGCCGGATGCCGATGAAGCACCTCCCGCCCTGGTCGAGCCGGAAGAGATCGTCGTCGAAGAGAGCGAGACAGTCGGCTACGTCGACGACGAGCCCGTGTTCGTCGAAGAAGAGACCACCGTCGTAGAAGAGGCCTACGCCCCAGAAGACACCGGCGCGCACGAAGAGCCGCAGGCCGCGCAGGCCGCCTACGCCCCGCAGGAGCCTCAGGCGCCCGTCGCACCCGTCCCCCCGCAGCCCAGCGTCGTCTACGTGAACGCCCCGCAGGCGCCGGTCGACAAGGGCAACCGCGGCTTCGGCGTGCTCATCTCGGTGGCCGCCACGATCGTGTTCCTGATCGTGCTCGCCATCGTCATGACGATCATCTACAGCGCCCGCGCAGACGGGCTCTACCTCGACTTCCTCGGCCAGACGGCGTTCTATGTGCCGGCGCTGTTCTTCCTCATCGGATCGATCGTGCTGGTGCTGCTGCTCAACCGCGCCGGCTGGTGGACGTACGTCATCGGCAGCCTCGCCGTCGCGCTGTTCGTCTACTTCGCCACGATCGGCACCGTGCTGCTGAGCAACGGCGTCGTTCTGCTCACGCCGGCTGAGGCCGAAGAGCAGTTCCGACTCGGAACGGTCAGCCCGTTCACCATCGCCGCGGCGCTGGTGGCCCGCGAGATCATGATCTGGGCCGGAGCGATCATCGCGAACCGCGGCCGCAAGCTCAAGGTGCGCAACGCCGACGCCAAGGCCGCGTTCGAGCGCGAGCGGGCCCAGGCGCGCGGATACTGAGCCGTCGATGGGTGACGCCCAGCTGCCGCCACCTCCCGACCCGCGGATGCTGCCGCTTCTAGCGACAATCACCTACGGTGCGGGAGTCATCGCGCTGTGGGGCTTCGTGAGCCTCGCCCTCGACGTCGACGCGATCGCCCAGGCCGACGCAGGCCCCCTGCTGGGGCCGGCGATCGTGCTCACCGCATGCCTCATCACCTTCGCCGCGCTGCTGCGGGTGCGGCAGCGCACGAGCCCCACGGGGCCGGCGCTGGTCGCCGCGGCATCCGTATATATAGGGATGCTGCTCGTTGGCGCGGTCGGCTACACGCTCGTCACCGCCGACCTGTCGTGGTTCGTGCTGTTCATCGGTGCGTACGCGACGAGCCCCTTCGTGATCGGGGCGGCGCTGCTCGCCGCCGTCGACGTGCTCGTCGTGTGGGCGCTGACCCGTCACTGACTTGAGGTAGCACAGTGGTGCTGCGCTGCAGGCGAACTCATTTGACCGCCAGCCCCCGCGGGGATAGTATTTTGCAGGTGTGCGCTTTGTCGTGCGCTCCCGCCGTGCCCTCGTGGCGCTGAGGAGCAGCAACTCACCACATATATGGGGTCGTTCTCACGATCGCCCCCCACGGCATACCTGGCATCTGCCGGGTCCAGATGAACTCGAGATGAACTGCGAAGCTCACTCGAATGCTAACCATCATGCAGCTGTCACCGTGCAGTTATTACAAGGAGTTACTTAGTGCCCACCATTCAGCAGTTGGTCCGTAAGGGCCGTTCGCCGAAGGTCGTCAAGACCAAGGCGCCCGCCCTCAAGGGCAACCCGCAGCAGCGCGGCGTTTGCACCCGCGTCTACACGACCACCCCGAAGAAGCCGAACTCTGCCCTGCGCAAGGTCGCTCGCGTCAAGCTGAGCAACGGCACCGAGGTCACCGCCTACATCCCCGGTGAAGGCCACAACCTCCAGGAGCACTCCATGGTCCTGGTCCGCGGCGGTCGCGTTAAGGACCTCCCCGGTGTTCGTTACAAGATCGTTCGCGGCGCCCTCGACACGCAGGCCGTCAAGAACCGCAAGCAGGCTCGCAGCCGTTACGGCGCGAAGATGGAGAAGAAGTAATGCCTCGCAAGGGTCCAGCTCCCAAGCGCCCCGTAGTAGCCGATCCGGTCTACGGCGCCCCCATCGTCAGCCAGCTCGTCAACAAGATCCTTCTTGATGGCAAGAAGGGCCTCGCAGAGCGCATCGTCTACGGTGCACTCGAAGGCGTATCCGCCAAGAACGGCCAGGACGCCGTCGTCACCTTGAAGAAGGCCCTCGACAACGTTCGCCCCACCCTTGAGGTCCGCAGCCGCCGCGTCGGTGGCTCGACCTACCAGGTCCCGGTCGAGGTCAAGCCTCACCGTGCCAACACGCTCGCTCTCCGCTGGCTCACGAGCTACGCCAAGGGCCGTCGTGAGAAGACCATGACTGAGCGCCTCACGAACGAGATCCTCGACGCATCGAACGGCCTCGGCGCCGCGGTGAAGCGTCGCGAGGACACTCACAAGATGGCCGAGTCGAACAAGGCCTTCGCGCACTACCGCTGGTAACCAGCCTCATTCGAGGTGGCGGATGCCGCGGCATCCGCCACCTCGAATAACGCACCACCCCATCACCCAACTTCTTTCGGAGGAACTCCGTGGCACAAGACGTGCTCACCGACCTGAACAAGGTCCGCAATATCGGCATCATGGCTCACATCGATGCTGGCAAGACCACGACCACCGAGCGCATCCTGTTCTACACCGGCGTCAACCACAAGATCGGCGAGACCCACGACGGCGCCTCGACGATGGACTGGATGGCGCAGGAGCAGGAACGTGGCATCACGATCACGTCCGCTGCCACGACGTGCTTCTGGAACAACAACCAGATCAACATCATCGACACCCCCGGTCACGTCGACTTCACCGTCGAGGTGGAGCGCTCGCTCCGCGTCCTCGACGGCGCCGTCGCGGTGTTCGACGGCAAGGAGGGCGTTGAGCCCCAGTCCGAGACCGTGTGGCGCCAGGCCGACAAGTACGACGTTCCCCGCATCTGCTTCGTCAACAAGATGGACAAGCTGGGCGCCGACTTCTACTTCACCGTCGACACCATCATCAAGCGCCTCGGCGCCAAGCCCCTCGTCATCCAGATCCCGATCGGATTCGAGTCGGGCTTCGAGGGTGTCGTAGACATCGTCGAGATGCGCGCGCTCACGTGGCGCGGCGACTCCAAGGGTGACGTCGAGATGGGCGCCAAGTACGCCATCGAGGAGATCCCCGCCGACCTCGTCGAGAAGGCGAACGAGTACCGTGCGACCCTGCTCGAGGTCGTCGCCGAGACCGACGACGCGCTCCTCGAGCGCTTCATGGAGGGCGACACCGACTTCTCGGTAGCCGAGATCAAGAAGGCTATCCGTGGCCTGACGATCTCCAGCCAGATCTACCCGGTGCTCTGCGGTTCCGCGTTCAAGAACCGCGGCGTGCAGCCCATGCTCGACGCCGTCGTTGACTACCTCCCCAGCCCGCTCGACGTGCCCGCAACCGAGGGCCACGACGTGCGCGACGAGGAGAAGGTCATCGTCCGTCACCCCGACGCCACCGAGCCCTTCGCCGCGCTCGCGTTCAAGGTCGCGGTTCATCCGTTCTTCGGTCGCCTCACCTACATCCGCGTGTACTCCGGTCACGCCGACTCGGGTGCCGCGCTCATGAACGCGACCAAGGGCAAGAAGGAGCGCATCGGCAAGATCTTCCAGATGCACGCCAACAAGGAAATGCCGATCGACTCGATCACCGCCGGCCACATCTACGCGGTCATCGGCCTCAAGGACACCACCACGGGTGACACCCTCACCGACCCGAACAACCAGATTGTTCTCGAGTCGATGACGTTCCCCGAGCCCGTCATCGAGGTCGCGATCGAGCCGAAGACGAAGCAGGACCAGGAGAAGCTGGGCGTCGCAATCCAGAAGCTCGCCGAGGAAGACCCCACGTTCCGCACCGAGCAGAACGTCGACACCGGCCAGACGGTCATCAAGGGAATGGGCGAGCTTCACCTCGACATCCTCGTAGACCGCATGAAGCGCGAATTCAACGTCGAGGCGAACGTGGGCAAGCCCCAGGTCGCCTACCGCGAGACGATTCGCCGCGTCGTCGACAAGCACGACTACACCCACAAGAAGCAGACCGGTGGATCCGGCCAGTTCGCGAAGGTGCAGATCTCGCTCGAGCCGATGGAGGTGACCCCCGACAAGATCTACGAATTCGAGAACAAGGTCTCCGGTGGTCGCATCCCGCGCGAGTACATCGGCTCGATCGACGCAGGTTTCCAGGCATCCATGGCTGTCGGCGTTCTCGCCGGCTACCCGATGGTTGGCGTTCGAGGAATCATCCTCGACGGTGCCGCCCACGATGTTGACTCGTCTGAAATGGCGTTCAAGATCGCAGGCTCGATGGCTTTCAAGGAAGCCGCGCGCAAGGCACAGCCCGTTCTGCTCGAGCCGTTGATGGCCGTCGAGGTTCGCACGCCCGAGGAGTACATGGGTGACGTAATCGGCGACCTGAACTCGCGTCGCGGGCAGATCCAGTCCATGGAGGACGCCACCGGCGTCAAGGTGATTCGTGCAAACGTGCCACTGTCAGAGATGTTCGGGTACGTTGGTGACCTTCGGTCGAAGACTTCCGGACGTGCTGTTTACTCCATGACGTTCGACAGCTACTCAGAGGTGCCCCGCGCGGTCGCCGACGAGATCATCCAGAAGAACAAGGGCGAGTAGTAACACCACTCACCGCAAGCGACCGCGGCAATCTGCGGCCCTGTGCTTTGGCGTCACTCGCCCGAGTAACATAAGTACACACCAAGTCGCGAAGCATCCGATTTTCAAGATTTTGATAATCGGATGCCTCGCACCCGAGTCCTGAGGAGGACCCAGTGGCTAAGGCCAAGTTCGAGCGGAGCAAGCCGCACGTAAACATCGGAACCATCGGTCACGTTGACCACGGAAAGACCACGCTCACCGCAGCGATTTCCAAGGTTCTCGCCGACAAGTTCCCTTCCGCAACCAACGTTCAGCGCGACTTCGCGTCGATCGACTCGGCTCCGGAAGAGCGCCAGCGCGGTATCACGATCAACATCTCGCACGTCGAGTACGAGACCGAGAAGCGTCACTACGCTCACGTCGACGCACCCGGCCACGCTGACTACATCAAGAACATGATCACCGGTGCCGCTCAGATGGACGGTGCGATCCTCGTGGTTGCAGCGACCGACGGCCCGATGGCTCAGACCCGCGAGCACGTTCTTCTCGCCAAGCAGGTCGGCGTGCCGTACCTGATGGTCGCGCTGAACAAGTCCGACATGGTCGACGACGAAGAGATCCTTGAGCTCGTAGAGCTCGAGGTTCGCGAACTCCTTTCCAGCCAGGGCTTCGACGGAGACAACGCTCCCGTTGTCCGCGTCTCGGGCCTCAAGGCTCTCGAGGGCGACGCCAAGTGGGAAGACTCCATCCTGGAGCTCATGCAGGCCGCGGATGACAACATCCCCGACCCCGTGCGCGACAAGGACAAGCCGTTCCTCATGCCGATCGAGGACGTCTTCACGATCACCGGTCGTGGAACCGTCGTCACGGGCCGCGCCGAGCGTGGCACGCTCGCCATCAACTCCGATGTCGAGATCGTTGGAATCCGCCCGATCCAGAAGACCACGGTCACTGGTATCGAGATGTTCCACAAGCAGCTCGACGAGGCTTGGGCCGGCGAGAACTGTGGTCTGCTCCTTCGTGGAACGAAGCGTGAAGACGTCGAGCGTGGCCAGGTTGTAGTCAAGCCCGGCTCGGTCACCCCTCACACGAACTTCACCGGTACCGCGTACATCCTTTCCAAGGAAGAGGGCGGCCGTCACAACCCGTTCTACGCGAACTACCGTCCGCAGTTCTACTTCCGTACCACCGACGTCACCGGCGTCATCACGCTGCCCGAGGGCACCGAGATGGTTATGCCCGGCGACACCACCGACATGACCGTTGAGCTGATTCAGCCCATCGCCATGGAAGAGGGCCTGCGCTTCGCCATCCGTGAGGGTGGCCGCACGGTTGGTGCTGGAACGGTTACGACCATCATCAAGTAGTACCCCGCTTCACCTGAAGGGCCCGCAGCGTTCGCGCTGCGGGCCCTTCTGCGTGCGCGGCCGCGTCAATTGCAGACGGACCCATCTCACAGGGCTACAGTTCGGGCGTAGCGCTACAGCGCGCGCTGTAGCCGTCCGCCCAGACTGGCGCTCAACGAGAACTGCCCCCTCACTGTCACGCAGTGCACAGATTTCTCCGTCTGCCGCAATTGCGATCGATCGCCGGTGAGGCTGTAGCGATGATGGATGCCTCGGACAATTTGGTGTACGCCCGCGATCTCGATGAGCTGGTCGATTCACGGCGCGACCATGCTCGCGCCGCCGCAGCCGGCTCGGAGCACCGGGTCTCCCTCGGCGTATACATCCCGACCGAGACATGGGAGGCCGGCACAGACCTGGAGCGTTACCTGCTGCGAGTGCGCGGCATCTCCGAGACGCGGCAGTCCGATCCCGTCTTCTCGTTCTGGTCGGCGGCGGCCGTGCACGGGCTCCCGATCCTGGGCACGTGGCCGACCGACGTGCACGTCACTGTCGGTCGAGCCAGAGGTGGCCGTTCGAGTGGGCAGCTGGTGCGCCACGTCACCCCTCTGCGCCCTGATGACGTCGTTGTCCGCGACGGCATTCGTGTCACCTCGGTCGCGCGCACGGTCGTCGACATTGCGACGACCCGCGACATCCGGTCGTCCATCGTGACGGCCGACCGGGCCATCCATGTCGATCGTCGAGGCGAGGTCCCGCCGATGACCACCCGCGCCGAGCTGCTCGACGTCTACAACTCGCGAATGCCGTTCCACGGCAGCTCCCGTGCGCGCCGAGTGCTGGCCTCCGCCGTCGAGCAGTCCGACTCTCCCCTCGAATCGGTCAGCCGTTTCAACATGGAGGCGATCGGATGCCCGCGCCCCGTCCTGCAGCAGCGATTCGACGACTACAAAGGGCTCATCGGCTTCAGCGAGTTCTACTGGCCCGAGTACAGACTCGTGGGTGAGGCAGACGGCCGGGCGAAGTACCTATCGCCGCAATACAGCGGCGGGCGGTCGCTCGAGCAGATTCTCCTCGACGAGAAGGACCGAGCGGATCGACTTCGCGCACTCGGACTCGGCGTCACGCGCTGGGGCTGGGAGATCGGTTCTCGTGCGGAGGCCCTACGGCGGCACCTGGTCGCAGCCGGCCTGCCGATGGGGTCGCGCTGGCGATGATGGCGGCAGGGGCGCCAGTTCGGGCGTCGGGCTCCAGCGCGCGCCATAGCCCGACGCCCGAACTGTAGCTCTATGGGGCTAGGGCGACGGGGGCGCGAGCGACGCCGAAACTCGGCGCCGCGGAGTACCCTCGGGAGGGCCGCACCGGGGGCGCATCCGCACCCCGCGCCGGCGACGAGACCCGCGTAATCCCGGGCCAGAATCCGACACGCCGGTCGCGACACGCCCGGGTTGCAGCAATGCCCCGAATGTGGCAAACTCGTCTAGTTCAACATTTCGCCGTCCACGGATGCGCGGATCACTCCCAGGCAGTGCATAGTCCGACTCGTTACGAGTAAGGCGACTAGGCCGCGGGGAGAAGAACTCAGCGTAAATCGACCTTCCGTCACCTAGGAGACGTTTGTGCCCGCGAGGGCCGGATGCTCCGGCGGAAACCGATGAGGCAACAGCACGACCGCATCCAATAGTTGCGCACGTACCAACCCGGTACTACAAGGCGCAGGCCACGATGCGATACAGAGAGAGAGTCAGACATGGCGGGACAGAAGATCCGCATTCGACTTAAGTCGTACGACCACGAGGTCATCGACTCTTCGGCGCGCAAGATCGTCGACACGGTAACCCGCGCAGGCGCGACCGTCGTCGGACCGGTGCCGCTGCCGACCGAGAAGAACGTGATTGTCGTAATCCGTTCGCCTCACAAGTACAAGGACAGCCGCGAGCACTTCGAGAAGCGCACGCACAAGCGCCTCATCGACATCATTGACCCGACGCCCAAGGCCGTCGACTCGCTCATGCGTCTCGACCTGCCGGCAGACGTCAACATCGAGATCAAGCTGTAAGGAGGATCCCCATGGCTACCAACACAAAGAGCACCAAGGGCCTCCTCGGCACCAAGCTCGGCATGACCCAGGTCTGGGACGAGAACAACAAGCTCGTTCCCGTGACCGTCGTTGAGATCACCCCCAACGTCGTCACGCAGCTGCGCACGCAGGAGATCGACGGCTACTCAGCCGTCCAGATCGCCTACGGGCAGATCGACCCCCGCAAGTCGAACAAGCCGGCCACCGGTCACTTCGACAAGGCAGGCGTCACCCCCCGCCGTCACCTCACCGAGGTCCGCACCGCGGACGCAGCTGACTACAGCCTCGGCCAGGAGATCGCGGTCGACATCTTCTCCGCTGGCCAGCTCGTCGACGTCGTCGGCACGAGCAAGGGCAAGGGATTCGCCGGTGTTATGAAGCGTCACAACTTCAAGGGTGTCTCCAGCTCGCACGGTTCGCACCGTAACCACCGCAAGCCCGGCTCCATCGGTGCCTCGTCCACGCCTTCGCGCGTGTTCAAGGGCATGCGCATGGCCGGCCGCATGGGTGGCGAGCGCGTCACCGTGCTCAACCTCAAGGTCCACGCAGTAGACCTCGAGAAGGGCCTCATCCTGGTCAAGGGTGCCGTTCCCGGCGCCAAGGGCCGTCTCGTATTCGTCCGCAACGCAGTGAAGGGAGCGTAGTTCCATGGCAGAAACAGCTGGCGTAGCCACGCTCGACGTCATCAACTCGGCCGGCAAGAAGGTCGGCTCCGTCGATCTTCCCGCTGAGACGTTCGACGTCCAGACCAACGTTCCGCTTATCCACCAGGTCGTCGTCGCGCAGCGCGCGGCGGCTCGCCAGGGCACGCACAACACGCTTCGTCGTGGCGAGGTCTCTGGTGCCGGTCGTAAGCCCTTCAAGCAGAAGGGAACCGGTCGCGCTCGTCAGGGCTCGATCCGCGCACCTCAGATGAAGGGTGGTGGCATCGTCCACGGACCCCACCCCCGCGACTACTCGCAGCGCACCCCCAAGAAGATGATCGCGGCAGCACTGCGCGGGGCACTCTCCGACCGCGCACGCGGCGAGCGTATCCACGTCATCGACTCGCTGTCGGTCGGCCAGACTCCTTCGACCAAGGCGATCGTGAGCCTGCTCGCGACCATCGCGCCGGCCAAGCACGTCCTGATCGTTCTCGAGCGTGACGACGAGCTGAGCTACAAGAGCGTCCGTAACATCCCGGCCGTTCACGTGCTCCCCTACGACCAGCTCAACGCGTACGACGTCGTCGTCAGCGACGACATCATCTTCACCGAGGGTGCCTTCAACGCGTTCGTCGCTTTCAACACCAAGTCCAAGGAAGAGGTCAGCGCATGACCGCCACGCAAAAGGATCCTCGCGACATCGTGATCTCGCCTGTTGTCTCTGAGAAGAGCTACAGCCTGATCGATGACGGCAAGTACACCTTCATCGTTGACCCCCGCTCGAACAAGACCGAGATCAAGCTCGCTATCGAGAAGATCTTCAACGTCAAGGTCGCGTCGGTCAACACCCTGAACCGCACGGGCAAGACCCGCCGCACCAAGTTCGGACCCGGCAAGCGCAAGGACACCAAGCGTGCCATTGTCACGCTGAAGTCCGGTTCCATCGACATCTTCACGGCTGTCGGCTAGGGAACAAGGAGATAACTCATGGCTATTCGTAAGTACAAGCCCACAACTCCCGGTCGCCGCGGTTCGTCCGTCGCCGACTTCGCCGAGATCACCCGATCGACGCCGGAGAAGTCGCTGCTTCGCCCGCTGCCCAAGACCGGTGGTCGTAACAACGCCGGCCGCATCACGACCCGTCATATCGGTGGTGGCCACAAGCGCCAGTACCGCGTCATTGACTTCAAGCGCAATGACAAAGACGGCGTGAACGCCAAGGTCGCTCACATCGAGTACGACCCCAACCGCACGGCGCGCATCGCGCTGCTGCACTACGTTGACGGTACGAAGCGCTACATCATCGCTCCGAACAAGCTCAACCAGGGCGACATCATCGAGTCGGGCCCCTCGGCCGACATCAAGCCGGGTAACAACCTTCCGCTGAAGAACATCCCGGTCGGAACCGTTATCCACGCGATCGAGCTTCGCCCGGGTGGAGGAGCCAAGATGGCTCGTTCCGCTGGCGCGTCAGTTCGCCTCGTGGCCAAGGACGGCCCCTACGCGCAGCTCCGCCTGCCGTCGGGTGAAATCCGCAACGTCGACGTGCGTAACCGCGCGACGATCGGTGAGGTCGGCAACGCCGAGCAGTCCAACATCAACTGGGGCAAGGCCGGACGCATGCGCTGGAAAGGCGTTCGCCCGACCGTTCGTGGTGTTGCCATGAACCCGGTTGACCACCCGCACGGTGGTGGTGAGGGTAAGACGTCCGGTGGACGTCACCCCGTTACCCCTTGGGGCCAGAAGGAAGGTCGCACGCGTAAGCGCAACCTCCCGTCCGACAAGCTCATCGTTCGTCGCCGCAATGCCGGCAAGAAGCGCAAGTAGGAGTTGTAGAAGATGCCACGCAGTCTGAAGAAGGGCCCCTTCGTCGATGACCACCTGCTTCGCAAGGTAGTTGTCGCCAATGAGGCCAAGAGCAAGAACGTAATCAAGACCTGGTCGCGCCGTTCCATGATCATCCCGATCATGCTCGGTCACACCATTGCGGTGCACGACGGTCGCAAGCACATCCCGGTGTTCGTCACCGAATCCATGGTGGGCCACAAGCTCGGCGAGTTCTCGCCCACCCGCACCTTCCGTGGACACGTGAAGGACGACAAGAAGGGGCGTCGCCGCTAATGGTTCAGTCCATCGCTCGCGTGAAGCACATTCGCGTAACCCCCACGAAGGCTCGTCGTGTAGTAAACCTCATCCGTGGAAAGCAGGCCGCCGAGGCCCTCGCGATCCTCAAGTTCGCCCCCCAGGGTGCGAGCGAGCCCGTGTACAAGCTCGTTGCTTCGGCAATGGCGAACGCACGAGTCAAGGCGGATGCGGCCAACACGTTCCTGGACGACCAGGACCTGTTCGTCTCCGAGGCGTTCGTCGACGAGGGAACGACCCTGAAGCGGTTCCAGCCGCGTGCACAGGGCCGCGCCTTCCAGATCCTGAAGCGCACCAGCCACATCACGATCGTCCTGACCACTCCGGATGAAGGAAAGAAGTAATGGGCCAGAAAGTAAATCCTTACGGCTTCCGTCTGGGAATCACGACCGACCACGTGTCGCGTTGGTTCTCTGACAGCACCAAGGTCGGACAGCGTTACAGCGACTACGTCGCCGAGGACATCAAGATCCGCAACCTGCTCAAGACGAGCCTCGACCGTGCGGGCGTAGCCCGTATCGAGATCGAGCGCACCCGTGACCGCGTTCGCGTCGACATTCACACCGCCCGTCCGGGCATCGTGATTGGCCGTCGTGGCGCCGAGGCCGAGCGCATCCGCACCGACCTCGAGAAGCTCTCGGGCAAGCAGATCCAGCTCAACATCCTCGAGGTGAAGAACCCGGAGGCGGAAGCACAGCTTGTCGCCCAGGGAATCGCCGAGCAGCTCACCGCACGTGTGGCCTTCCGCCGCGCGATGCGCAAGGGCATGCAGGGTGCTCAGCGCACGTCGACCGTCAAGGGTGTCCGCATCCAGGTCAGCGGTCGTCTGGGTGGCGCCGAGATGAGCCGTTCCGAGTTCTACCGCGAAGGCCGAGTGCCGCTGCACACGCTTCGCGCGAACATCGACTACGGCTTCTACGAGGCGAAGACCACCTTCGGCCGCATCGGCGTGAAGGTCTGGATCTACAAGGGTGACATCACCAACAAGGAGCTTGCTCGCGAGCAGGCCAACCAGAAGTCGACCCGCCCCGAGCGTCGTGATGACCGTGGTGGAGATCGTCGCGACAGCGGCCCCCGTCGTAACTCTGCCCCCAAGGCAGACGCTCCGGCAGCGGCAGCACCAGCAGGAGTTGAGGCGTAACCATGTTGATCCCACGCAAGGTCAAGCACCGCAAGCAGCACCACCCCGGCCGTAGTGGCCACGCGACCGGTGGTACGAAGGTCTCGTTCGGCGAGTTCGGCATCCAGGCACTCACGCCCGCGTATGTCACCAACCGCCAGATCGAGTCCGCTCGTATCGCCATGACGCGTCACATCAAGCGCGGCGGAAAGGTGTGGATCAACATCTACCCCGACCGTCCGCTCACGAAGAAGCCTGCCGAAACCCGCATGGGTTCCGGTAAGGGTTCGCCCGAGTGGTGGATTGCCAACGTCAAGCCGGGTCGCGTGCTCTTCGAGCTCAGCGGCGTCAGCGAGGAAGTTGCTCGCGAAGCGATGACTCGCGCCATTCACAAGCTGCCTCTCAAGGCACGCATCATCAAGCGCGAGGAGGGCGACGCATAATGGCGATCGGATCCAAGGAGCTCGCACCAACCGAGCTCGACACTTTTGAAGACACGCAACTCGTAGACGAGCTGAAGAAGGCAAAGGAAGAGCTGTTCAACCTGCGCTTCCAGTCGGCCACCGGCCAGCTCGAGAGCCACGGCCGCCTGCGCGCCGTGAAGCGCGACATCGCCCGCATCTACACGGTTCTCCGTGAGCGCGAGCTGGGTATTCGGGCGACGCCCGTTGCCGTCGAGGCTCCTGCCAAGGAGACCAAGGCAAAGAAGACCAAGAAGACGGATGACACGGCTCCTGCCGCGGAAACCGCCACTGAAGAGACGAAGGAGGCATAGTCATGGCTAAAGCCGAAGAGAAGACCCCCGTGGTCGAGACTGCCGAGCTCGCTCGCGGTTACCGCAAGTCCCGTCGTGGAATCGTCACCAGCGACAAGATGGACAAGACCATCGTCGTCGAGGTCGAAGACCGCGTAAAGCACCCGTTGTACGGCAAGGTCATCCGCCGCACCTCGAAGGTCAAGGCTCACGATGAGCTGAACGCTGCCGCCGTAGGCGACCTCGTTCTCATCAGCGAGACCCGCCCGCTCAGCGCCACGAAGCGCTGGCGCCTCGTCGAAATCCTAGAGAAGGCCAAGTAAATGCTTCAGCAGGAATCCAGAGTTAAGGTTGCCGACAACACCGGCGCCAAGGTTCTGCTCACCATCCGCGTTCTCGGTGGCTCCGGCCGTCGTTACGCCGGCCTGGGCGACGTCATCGTCGCCACGGTCAAGGACGCGATCCCTGGCGGAAACGTCAAGAAGGGTGACGTCGTCAAGGCCGTCATCGTTCGCGTGATCAAGCAGACCCGCCGTGCAGACGGCTCCTACATCAAGTTCGACGAGAACGCCGCAGTGATCCTGAAGGCTGACGGAGACCCCCGCGGTACCCGCATCTTCGGCCCGGTCGGTCGTGAGCTTCGCGACAAGAAGTTCATGAAGATCATCTCGCTGGCACCGGAGGTCATTTAATCATGGCGAACATCAAGAAGGGTGACCTGGTTCAGGTCATCACCGGCAAGACCCAGGCGCGTGGCGGAAGCCGCGGCAAGCAGGGTCGTGTCATCGAGGTACTCACTGAGCGCAACCGCGTCGTCGTGGAGGGTGTCAACTTCGTCACCAAGCACGTGCGTGTCGGCCAGACGCAGCGTGGTACCAAGACGGGCGGCATCGAGACCATGGAAGCGCCCATTCACGTTTCCAACGTCGCTCTCGTCGACCCCGAGACCAAGAAGCCCACTCGCGTCGGCTTCCGCACTGAGGTAGTCGAGAAGAACGGCGTCAAGCGCACCGTTCGCGTCCGCTACGCGAAGAAGAGCGGTAAGGACCTCTAATGACTGACACTGCAACCACGTCTGAGAAGACGCAGCCCGCTCTCAAGGTCAAGTACCGCAACGAGATCTCGGCGCAGCTGAAGAAGGACTTCGGTTTCACCAACGTTCACCAGATCCCCGGACTGGTCAAGGTTGTCGTGAACACCGGTGTCGGTGAAGCAGCTCGCGACGGCAAGATCATCGACGGTGCCATCAAGGACCTCGTCGCGATCACCGGACAGAAGCCTCAGGTAACCCTGGCGCGCAAGTCGATCGCGCAGTTCAAGCTCCGTGAGGGCCAGGCAATCGGCGCACACGTCACGCTTCGTGGCGACCGTGCGTGGGAGTTCCTCGACCGTCTGATCAACCTCGCGCTTCCGCGTATCCGTGACTTCCGCGGGCTCAGCCCGAAGCAGTTCGACGGCAACGGAAACTACACCTTCGGTCTGACCGAGCAGTCGATGTTCCACGAGATCGACCAGGACAAGATCGACCGCGTCCGTGGCTTCGACATCACCGTCGTGACCACCGCCAAGAACGACGAGGAAGGCCGCGCGCTGCTCAAGGCACTCGGCTTCCCGTTCAAGACGCCGGAGCAGAACTAAAGACTGACGTCGCGGGCCTAAAAAACCTGCGGCTAAGATGGAACGTTGCCCGAAAGGGCAACGTTCCGCTTTTGCACTATCCAAGCAACACCGATCGCACAGGTCGGCCTTCGTGTAACGGATGCCGAAACCAGACGAGATATGGAATAACAACACATGACAATGACAGATCCGGTCGCAGATCTGCTGACCAGACTGCGCAACGCTAACTCGGCGTACCACGAAACCGTGTCGCTCCCGAGTAGCAAGCTCAAGTCCCACATTGCCGAGATCCTGAAGGCCGAGGGCTTCATCGCCGGCTGGAAGATCGAGGAAGCCCGCGTCGGACAGACGCTGACGATCGACCTGAAGTACGGCCCGAACCGTGAGCGCTCCATCGTGGGCATCAAGCGCGTTTCGAAGCCCGGACTTCGCGTATACGCAAAGTCGACGGAGATCCCCAAGGTTCTCGGTGGACTCGGCGTCGCCATCCTGTCAACCTCCTCGGGGCTCCTCACGGACCGCCAGGCTTCCAAGAAGGGCGTGGGTGGGGAAGTCCTCGCCTACGTGTGGTAACCAGTCATGTCACGTATTGGAAGACTGCCCATCGTCATCCCCGCTGGGGTCGATGTGAAGATCGACGGCTCTGCCGTCTCCGTCAAGGGCCCGAAGGGCGAGCTCGCGCTCGTCATCGCCAGCCCCATTGAGGCCAAGATCGAGGACGGCCAGATCCTGGTCACGCGTCCCGACGACGAGCGCGCATCGCGTTCGCTCCACGGCCTCACCCGCACGCTGATCTCCAACCAGATCGTCGGCGTCACCGAGGGTTACACCAAGGGACTCGAGATCGTCGGAACGGGTTTCCGCGTCGCTGCCAAGGGCTCATCGCTCGAGTTCGCACTCGGCTACTCCCACTCGATCACGGTTGACCCGCCCGCGGGCATCAGCTTCACGGTCGAGGGCAACACCAAGATCACGGTTGTCGGTATCGACAAGCAGGCCGTCGGCGAAGTCGCGGCCAACATTCGTAAGTTGCGCAAGCCGGAGCCCTACAAGGGCAAGGGCGTTCGCTACGCAGGCGAAGTAGTCCGCCGCAAGGCCGGAAAGAGTGGTAAGTAACATGGGTCTCGGAACTAGAGGCAAGAGCAAGTCCGCCGCTAAGTCGCGTCGTCACGCACGTCTTCGCAAGAAGGTCGTCGGCACCGAGCTGCGTCCGCGCCTCGTCGTCACGCGTTCGGCCCGTCACGTATTCGTGCAGGTCGTCGACGACAGCAAGGGTTTCACCCTCGCTTCCGCATCGACGCTTGAGGCCGACATGCGCACCTTCGACGGCGACAAGACCGCCAAGGCACGCAAGGTCGGCGAGCTCGTCGCCGAGCGCGCCAAGGCTGCCGGCGTCGAAGCCGTCGTATTTGACCGTGGTGGTAGCAAGTACGCGGGTCGCGTAGCCGCTATCGCCGATGGAGCTCGAGAGGGTGGATTGAACCTGTGAGCGAAGCAACTAACAAGGAGCCTGTCGTGGCTGCAGAAGTAACCGAGGCGCCGGCAGTCGTCACCGCCGAGGCCATCGCGGCCGAGGTCGTCGTCGACGCACCCGCCACCGACACCACGAACGAGCCTCGTGAGGCCCGCCGTGGCGGTCGCGAACGTAGCCCCAACCGCGACCGTGGCAACAGCCGCGACGCGGAGAAGAGCCAGTTCCTCGAGCGTGTCGTCACCATCAACCGCGTGTCCAAGGTCGTCAAGGGTGGTCGTCGCTTCAGCTTCACCGCTCTCGTCGTCGTCGGAGACGGTAACGGCCTGGTCGGCATCGGCTACGGCAAGGCGCGCGAAGTGCCTACCGCCATCTCCAAGGGCGTCGAAGAGGCGAAGAAGAACTTCTTCCGCGTTCCTCGCGTCGGCGTCACCATCCCGCACTCGGTGCAGGGTGAGGCCGCTGCCGGAGTTGTGCTGCTGCGTCCGGCGTCCGCCGGTACCGGTGTTATCGCTGGTGGTCCGGTTCGCGCCGTACTCGAGTGCGCCGGCATCCATGACGTACTGAGCAAGTCGCTCGGTTCGTCGAACACGATCAACATCGTGCACGCCACCGTCGCTGCCCTCAAGCAGCTCGAGGAGCCCCGCGCGGTCGCCGCGCGTCGTGGCCTCCCGGTGGAGCACGTTGTTCCGGCTCGCCTCCTGCGCGCCGAAGCGGAATCTAAGGCAGGTGTCTGATGGCTCGCCTGAAGGTAACCCAGATCAAGTCCAAAATTAGCGAGAAGCAGAACCAGCGCGACACCCTGCGGAGCCTCGGGCTCCACCGCATCGGTGACGTGACGGTTCGCGAGGACAACAAGCAGAACCGTGGTTACGTCAACACGGTCGCTCACCTCGTCAAGGTCGAGGAGATTGACTAATGGCTGAAGAAGAGAAGGTAGCGCCTAAGAAGGCCGCTGCCCCCAAGGCTGCAGCCGACAAGGCTCCCGCAGCGAAGAAGGCGCCCGCCAAGGCCGCCGCAGACAAGGCTCCGGCCAAGGCTGCAGCAGACAAGACGGTCGCTGACAAGGCTCCCGCAGCCAAGAAGGCGCCCGCCAAGGCGGCCGCAGACAAGGCTCCGGCCAAGGCTGCTGCTGACAAGGCACCCGCGAAGGCCAAGGCCTCGTCAGAGGCCAAGGCTCCGGCCAAGGCCGCTGCTGACAAGGCTCCCGCCAAGGCAGACACGTCGTCCGCGACGGTCGCCGAGAAGAAGGCCCCCGCAGCGAAGTCGAAGCCGGCCCCCAAGGCCGACGCCGAGATCCGCCCGCAGGTCCTCAAGGTCCACCACCTTCGCCCGGCTGTCGGCGCGAAGAAGGTCAAGACCCGCGTCGGACGCGGTGAAGGTTCCAAGGGTAAGACTGCAGGTCGCGGTACCAAGGGTACGAAGGCTCGTTACTCGGTTCGCCCGGGCTTCGAAGCCGGAAACATCGGTTTCGTCATGCGTTCGCCGAAGCTGCGCGGGTTCAAGAACCCGTTCCGCGTCGAGTACCAGGTCGTCAACCTCGAGAAGCTCGCCGACCTCTACCCCAAGGGTGGAGACGTCACGATCGCCGACCTCGTCGCCAAGGGTGCCGTTCGCAAGAACGAGAAGGTCAAGGTTCTCGGCGATGGCGACATTGCGGTTAAGCTGAACGTTGCAGTTGACAAGGTCTCCGGCTCTGCCGAGCAGAAGATTGTCGCCGCTGGCGGTTCGGTCAAGTAGTACAACGCTCACGCGTTGAGACCGTCGCCCTAGCGACTGTCAACATTGGTTAGGGGTTGGGCCGCCGACACATCGGCGGCCCACTCCGGCCTCTGCTCTTAGATAACCTGGAGGACTTGTGTTTAGAGCCGTCGCGCGGATCTTCCGTACGCCAGACCTGCGCAGGAAGATCGGGTTCACACTCGGTATCGTTGCGTTGTTCCGGCTGGGATCGTTCATCCCCGCACCGTTTGTCGACTTCGGCAACGTGCAGTTGTGTCTCGCGGGTAACGCGGGCACCGATGGTCTCTACGACCTCGTCAACCTCTTCAGCGGCGGCGCTCTGCTGCAACTGTCAATCTTCGCGCTCGGGATCATGCCGTACATCACGGCATCGATCATCGTGCAGCTTCTCCGCGTGGTCATCCCGCACTTCGACACCCTCTACAAGGAGGGCCAGACCGGCCAGGCCAAGCTGACGCAGTACACGCGTTACCTGACCATCGCCCTCGGCATCCTGCAGTCCACGACGCTCATCACCGTGGCCAGAAGCGGCGCGCTCTTCCCGTCGAACTCCGGCATCGCCGAGTGCAACAACCTCATCACCAACGACGCCTGGTACGCCATCATGCTCATGGTCATCACCATGACCGCCGGCACCGGCCTCATCATGTGGATGGGCGAGCTCATCACCGAGCGCGGCATCGGCAACGGCATGTCGCTCCTCATCTTCACCTCGATCTCCGCCACCTTCCCCTCCGCTCTCTGGGCCATCCAGCAGTCGAAGGGCTGGGATGTCTTCGTTCTGACGCTGATCGTCGGTGTCATCATCATGGCCGCGGTCGTGTTCGTCGAACAGTCGCAGCGGCGTATCCCCGTGCAGTACGCGAAACGGATGGTCGGTCGGCGCACCTACGGCGGAAACAACACCTACATCCCGATCAAGGTCAACATGGCCGGCGTCGTGCCCGTCATCTTCGCCTCGTCGCTGCTGTACCTGCCGGCCCTCATCGCGCAGTTCAACCAGCCCGCGGCCGGCGAGACCCCCTCGGCGTGGGTCACCTGGATCCAGAACAACCTCACCTCGGGCGACAACCCGCTGTACATGGCTGTCTACTTCCTCCTCATCATCGGCTTCACCTACTTCTACGTCGCGATCACCTTCAACCCCGAAGAGGTCGCCGACAACATGAAGAAGTACGGCGGGTTCATCCCGGGCATCCGTGCCGGTCGTCCGACCGCCGAGTACCTCGACTACGTGCTGACCCGTGTGACCCTGCCCGGTTCGCTCTACCTCGGCCTGATCGCGCTCATCCCCCTCATCGCCCTGGCGACCGTGGGTGCCAACCAGAACTTCCCGTTCGGTGGCGCGAGCATCCTGATCATCGTCGGCGTCGGACTCGAGACGGTCAAGCAGATCGACTCGCAGCTGCAGCAGCGTCACTACGAAGGCCTTCTCCGTTGACCCGGCTCCTTATCGTCGGCCCTCCCGGCGCTGGTAAGGGAACCCAGGCGGCTCGCATCACCGCCGCCTACGGCATACCCGACGTCTCGACCGGCGACATCTTCCGGGCGAACATCAAGAACCAGACGCCGCTCGGCGTGCAGGTCAAGGCGATCATCGACTCGGGAGACTACGTCTCGAACGATCTGACCAACGCTCTCGTCAAGAGCCGCCTCGAAGAAGACGACGCCCTCGGCGGCTTCCTTCTCGACGGCTACCCGCGCACGCTCGAGCAGGTCGCGTACCTCGACGAGCTGCTCGCGAGCAAGGGACAGGCGCTCGACGCCGTCATCCAGCTCGTCGCCGACCAGGACGCGGTCGTCGCGCGGCTGCGCAAGCGCGCCATCGAACAGGGCCGCACCGACGACACCGAAGAGGCCATCCGGCACCGCCAGGAGGTCTACGCGCGCGAGACCTCGCCGCTCATCGACGTCTTCCGCGATCGCGGCCTGCTGATCGAGGTCGACGGCCTCGGTGAGATCGACGACGTGGCCCGCCGCATCTCCGACGCACTCGCCGCCCGCGGGATCACCGCTGTCGAATCATCCGTAGAAACGGCCTAGTGGCTTTCCGCTCCAGTATCTACAAGACGTCCGCCGAGCTCAGGCTCATGGTCGAACCGGGCCTGATCACGGCCGCCGCGCTCGACGCCGTGCGCGCCGCGATCGTGCCGGGCGTCACCACCCTCGAGCTCGACGCGATCGCCGAGAGGGTGATCCGCAACGCGGGTGCCGAGCCGAATTTCATGCTCGTGCCCGGCTACCGCCACACGATCTGCGCCTCGGTGAACGAGGAGGTCGTGCACGGCATCCCCGGCGCGCGCGTCATCCAGCCCGGCGACGTCGTGTCGATCGACTGCGGCGCCCAGCTGAACGGCTGGAACGGCGACTCCGCATTCACCGTCGTCGTGCCGGATGCGTCGAGACCCGAGGTCGTCGCCGAGAGACAACGGCTCGCGGATGTCACGGAGCAGTCCCTCTGGGCCGGGATAGCCGCGCTCGCCACGGTCAAACGCCTGAACCACGTCGGGGCGGCGATCGAGGAGTACATCGAGTCGCAGGGCGACTTCGGGATCATCGAGGACTACACCGGACACGGAATCGGGCGCTCGATGCACGAGGACCCGCCCGTGTTCAACTACCGGGTTCGCGAGAAGGGGCCGGAGGTCAAGAACGGCCTCGCCGTCGCCATCGAGCCCATGCTCACAGCGGGAACGATCGACACCGTCACCCTCGACGACGACTGGACGGTCGCGACGACCGACGGCACGATGGCCGCGCACTGGGAGCACTCGATCGCCGTGCACCCCGGCGGCATCTGGGTGCTCACCCTGGCCGACGGCGGCGCCGCGGGCCTCGCGCAGTACGGCATCACCCCCGCCCAGATCGCCTGACGTCCCGCTGCTCTCGCTTCCCGAGAGGGACCCCGGGGCCGGCAGGGCTACAGTTCGGGCGTGCGGCTGCTGCGCGCGCGGTAGCCCGACGCCCGAACTGTAGCCCTACGGGATGGCGGTGGGGTGGGAGGGTCAGTCGTCCGACTCGAGGATCAGCTTGAGGTTGTCGAGCATCTGCTCCAGCGTGTGCTGGTTGATGCGGTCGAGCAGCTTGTTGTTCACGATCTTCTCGACGACGGTCGTCGGGATGTCGTAGACGACCTCGCTCGTGACCCGGGTCGTGCCGTCGCCCAAGTCTTCGAAGACGTAGTCCCAGGTGGCGTTCACATCGCCGGTCGTGCGCAGGGTGACCTGCTTGTCGCGCTCGAACGTGATGCCCTCGGCTTTGCCGCGCAGGTCGGCGCCGGCCATGTTGAAGCGCCAGTCGAAGGTCTGGTTGACGCCGGGGGTCTCCGGCTCGATGTTCGTGTTCTCGTTGAGGTTCGGGATGAACGCCGGGCCGTTGACCGCAGACGCGGTGTAGTCGAACACCTCGCTCACGGGCGTGCGGATGACGATTAGGGCTTTCGCGGTTGCCATGACTCTCCTCGGTTGGTTGGCACCCACCCTACGGTGAGCACCAGATTCTGAATGGTCTTGCGGAGCACGTTCTGAAAGAGCACCAGCTTCTTGGTGCGGCGGATGCGGAATCCGATGACCGTCACGCGGCCGAACCCGCCGACGTGCGCCGCTCCGATGCCGGCCAGCGCGTACGAGGCATCCGGTCGTCCGATCTTCAACCGCACCATGCCGGCGGCCTTCACGATCGACGCCTCCACCTGGTCGCGCGGCACTCCGATCACGACCCACGGCCGCCAGACCACGCCGACGACGGCCTGCAGCACGAGCAGAGACCAGAGAAAGGGGGCGAGCGCGCTCAGGCATACTAGGAACAGAGCGAGGGCCACGGCGGGCTCGGCTCCGCGCAGCAGAACGGGTCGGTTCTTCGCCAGCGGCACGGCCGCGAGGTGCAGCACCAGGAGCAGAACGACAGCGGCAACTACACAGAGGGCGATGAGCATCGTGGTCACAGTATGAGGTCGGTGGTCGTCTACATGCAAGAGAGGTTCCCGCTGCCCCTCGTGTCGCTGCTCGCCGCGAGCTTCGCGGTGCTGAGCCTCGCCCTCTTCGGCGCGGATCCCGCCGGCTCGCCGCGCTGGTGGGCGCAGCTCGTTCTGCTCGCCCTCGTCTTCCTGGCGCTGTTGCTGCGCTACCGCGTGACCGACGAGTGGAAGGACTTCGCTCACGACAGCTCGGTCTATCCTCGGCGGCCGCTCCAGCGTGGCGCGATCTCGGTGCGCACGCTGATGCTGCTCGGCATAGCGGCCCTCGCCCTCGAACTCGGGGGAGTGGTGGCCGTCTCCGGCGGTCCCGGCCTGCTCGCCTACCTGCCGGTGCTCGTCCTCTCGGCGATCACCGCGGTCGAGTTCTTCGCCCGGCGGGTGCTCGCCCGCCGGTTCACACTGAGCTTCGTGCTGCACGAGCTGGTCTACCTGCCGCTCTTCGGCTGGGCCGCCTTCGCGCTCGGCGCGCCGCTCACGGCCGGCACTCTCGCCGGGGTGGCGGCCGGGACCCTGTTGTTCGTCGTCGCCGAGGTGGTGCGCAAGTTCGAGCCCCGGTTCGCCCCCGACGGCGCCATGGTCGCCGACACCTACTCCGCAGTCTGGGGGCGCACCGCGGCTATCGTGGTGATCGTGCTCTCCCTGCTGGCCTCGGCCCTCCTCGCCGTCGCCGCGGGTGCCGGCGTCGTCGTGACGGTCGTCGCCGCCGCGTTCTGCGTCGCGATCGCGGCGCTGCGGCGCTCCGACCGCGCAGTCATGGTGCTCGGCGGGCTGAGTGTTCCCGCTCTGGCGGCGGCGATGCTGTCGTGATGCTCACCGAGCCGTCCGTCACGGCGGTCGGCAGCAAGGCGCGCGGCCTGCAGGTGCTGCGCGCGACCTACGGGCAGCTCGTGCCCGACTTCGTCGTGCTCCCGATCGCCGACATCGTGGTCGACTGGCCCGCCGTGCGCGACCGGTGCGAAACCCTCGTGGCCGGTTACCTCGCCGGCACGGTCGACGACGCCGAATACGACGCGCGCGCCACCGGCATCGCGGCCGGCCTCGCCCTGAAAGGCGTTCCCGCCTCGCAGTGGCCGGCGGCGAGTGTGCGCACGTCGGCCCTCGCCGAGGACGGCCTCACCGACTCCTTCGCCGGCCAGTACCTCACCACCCTCGACTGCGCCCCGGCCGACATCACCGAGGCGGTACGGGCCAGCGTCGCGAGCCTCTTCTCCCGCGCCGTCGCCAGCTACGCCCGGCTGAAGGGCATGACCGGCCTCGAGGTCGGCGGCAGCGTCGTCGTGCAGCGCATGTTCCACGGCGACCTCACAGGCGTGTTGTTCAGCGAGAACGGCCGCGCCGAGGTCGAGCTGGCGTATTCGGCCGGCGCCCGCAACACCACGGTCGACGGTGACGACGCCGAGAGCCTCGTCGTCTCCAAGCTCTCCGCCCTGCCCGCGAAGCTGCCCGTTCCGCGGCGTCTCATCGAGATAGCCCTCGAGCTCGAGAAGCAGCACGGCCACCCCGTCGACGTCGAGTGGGCGGTGCGCGGCGGCGCCATCGCGCTGCTGCAGGTGCGACCGCAGACCGTCGCGCAGCTCGGCTACGAGCTCGCCTGGGACTGCTCGAACATCGCCGAGAACTACCCCGGCGTCACCCTGCCGCTCAGCTACTCGTTCATCCGCGGGCTCTACTCGCGCGTGTATCCGAACTTCTTCCGGCTGCTCGGCGTCGGCGAGCGGCAGATCGCCGACAGCGCCCACGTGTTCCAGAACACGCTCGGCTACCTGCACGGCCACGTCTACTACCAGATCGACAACTGGTACGAGATGGTCAAGCTCATCCCCGGATCCCGCCACAACCAGGCATTCTTCGCCGCGATGCTGCAGCCGGCACGACACGGCGGCCCGCGGGACAAAGCCAAGCCCGGACTCCGCGGGGCCATCGTGCTCGCGGCCCTCGGCATCCGTCTCGGCCTTCTCATGACGCGGGCGGATGCGCGCAGCCGCCGCTTCAAACGGCAGTTCGCAGAGCGGCTGAACCGATACGACTCCCTCGACTGGCGGTCGTTGCGCGCCGACGCGATCCTGACGACCCTCGAACGCATCCGCACCGACCTGCTCTCCTTGTGGGCGACGCCGATCCTCAACGACCTGCGGGTGATGGTGTTCCACGGGCTGCTGAAGACCTGGTGCTTCGGGCCCGAGCGGCACGCCGACTACCTCGCCTACCTGCGCGGGCTCACCGACCGCGCGTCGATCGCCCCGCTGCGCGCACTAGCGACCCTCGGCGAGCGGCTGCGCGCGAGCCACGGCACCGACGTCGCAGCCGTGCTCGCCGACCCCGCATCGCTCGAACTCGTGACCGCCTACGTGCGCGAGTTCGGCGACCGCACCCCCGACGAACTGCAGCTCGAGAACCCGCGCCTCGGCGAGAACCTCGGGTCGATCGTGACCCTGGCGCTCGGCACCTCGCCCTCCCGAGCGGAGCCCGCGGCCGCCCCCGAGATCGGCAACCTCCGGTTCGGCACCGCGTTCATCGGCCGCGAGACGCGTAAGGCCATCGACTGGCGCGAGCGCTTCCGTTTCAACCGCGCCCAGGTCTACGGCCTGGCGCGATCGCTCTACGTCGCGCTCGGCGAGCGACTCGTCGCCGACGGTGCGCTCGACAGGGGCGACGACGTGTTCTGGCTGACCGAGCAGGAACTGGATGCGGCGGTCTTCGGGCACTCGTGGGACTCCGACCTCCGCGCCACCGTGGCTCGCCGCCGCGGCGAGTACGACGGTTTCGCGGCCGCCGACCTCGCGAGGCGGATGGTCGGCAGCGGGCTCGTCGCCCCGCGCAGCCTCGCCGGCGACGTGCCGACCGGAGCCGCGGGCGAGCTCGCAGGCATGGGCGTCGCGCCGGGTGTGCTCACCGCCGAGGTGCTCGTCGTCGACGCGTTCGACCCCGCGCTCGACGTACGCGGCAAGATCCTGGTGACCTCGCACATCGACCCCGGCTGGACCCTCCTCTTCGTACAGGCGGCGGGCGTCGTCACCGAACGCGGCAACGCCCTCTCCCACGTGGCGATCATCGCGCGCGAGCTCGGCATGCCCGCGGTCGTCGCGGCGGTAGGTGCCACGACGCGACTGGTGTCAGGGCGGAGGATCACCATCAACGGAACCACGGGAGCGATCGATGCGTAGCAGCTACTGGGTGCGCACGATCGGGCCGGCCGGTGCCGTGTCGCTGCTCAGCCTCGCCGTGGCGTGGGCGGCCATCGGGCTCGCAGTCACCGGGCAGCTGCGGGCGAGCGTGTTGTGCGCGCTCCTCGCGTTCCTGCTCGACATGGCCGACGGCTACATCGCCCGCCGGTTCAAGGTGTCGAGCGAGTTCGGCCGGCAGCTCGACAGCATGATCGACGTGATCAACTACTCGGTCTACGCCGCCGTGCTCTCCGCCTTCTACCTGGCGCCCGGCGTGCTCGGCTGGGCCCTCGGGTTCGTCATCGTCGCCACCGGCATCCTGCGCCTGTTGCGGTTCAACATCGAGGGCTTCACCGACGACGAACCGATCAAGTACTACCGCGGCATCGTGGTCGTGCACCTCTCGCTCGCCGCCATCACCCTGCTGCTGCTCAAGCAGTGGCTCGGCGACGTCGCCTGGCTCAGCGTCGTGGTGCTCGCCGTGCTGTCGGTGCTGCAGCTCAGCCTCATCCGCATCCGGAAGACCGGCAGGCAGGCGCTGTGGGCGAGCCTCGTCGTGCCTCTCGCGGTCGGCGCGATCCTGTGGCTGAGGTAGCGCGCCACTTCGAGCGTTCGCGTCACCGTCGGATCGCGGACGCCGTGCTCGAGCGCGCCGCCTCCGCCCCCGAGATCACCACGCGCCCGCGGGCGGTGCTGCTGCGCGCGCTGCGCCATGGCAGGCTCGTCGTCGCGCACGACGGCGACGCGGTGGCCGGCTGGTTCCTCTCCGAGCCCTGCGGCCGGGGCGTGCACGAGCTGGGCTTCCTCTTCGTCGATCCGTCGGTGCGCGGCGACGGAGTGCTGCTCGACCTGCTCGACACAGCACTCGCGATCGAGCCGCACGCCGTGTCCGTGACGTTCCGGCCCGACTTCGCCCGCTGGCTGATCCGCGCGAAGGGCTTCCGGCGCGTGCCGCTCACGACGGTGACCCGGGTCTCACGCGGATGTTTCCTGCTGCGCCGGCTGGCGCCAGGGCGGCTCGGCGTCGCACTGCGACGCACCAGCGCAGGCGAGGCATGGTATCTGGTGCGCGGCGCGTGATCGTCTTCCTCGCCGCGACCGTGGTGCTGGTCGCCTGCCTCGCGACGCTCGAGACGCTCGTGCGCCGGGCCGGATGGCGGCACGAGACCACGAGGCGCATCGCCCACGTGCTCGCCTGCCTCTACGCCGTCGTGAGCCATTCGGTGCTGCCGCTCTGGGCGTTCGTGCTGGCGTGCAGCGTCTTCCTCGTCGTTCTCGTGGTGTCCCGCAGGCTGCGGGTGCTCACCGCGGTGCACGTCACCCGGCGCGACTCGCTCGGCGAGGTGTACCTGCCGGGTGGCATCATCATCGCGGCGCTCGCCGGAGAGACGGCCGGCTCCGACGACGTCTTCCTGGCGAGCATCCTGATTCTGGCCTTTGCGGATGTCGCGGCCGGCGTCACTGGCGACATCCTGCGCTCCCCGACCAAGACGTGGTGGGGGTCCCTGGTGTTCTTCCTCGTGGCGGGTGTCGTCGCCGTCGCCTGCGGATTCCCCCCGCTCACCGCCCTCGCGGTGGCCACCGTCACCGCCGGGGTCGAGCGCGTGTCGTCGCGCGGAACAGACAACCTCAGCGTGCCGCTCGCCGCGGGCATGCTGCTGGCGCTGCTGCCGCGCTGACGCCGACCTCCGCCCCGCCCCGCGCCCGTGTCGGCCCGAGCCGCGCGGGCACGGGCGCCGCCGAGAGTGCAGTTATCGCCCATCTCACGCTCCGATCGGGGGCAAGAGTGCACTCTCGTCGAGCCGGCCGGCTCTGCGCGGTACGCCAGGGGGCGTGCCCATCCGGGCGCGCTGCCGTGTCAACCGGGGTTCAGGCGCGGCGCGACTTGAGGCGCAGCGCGCGCATGGCCACGTCGGTGAGCGCGTGCACGCCGAATCCGGCGATGCCCGCGGCGGCGGCGAGGGGGAGGGGAACCCCGAGCGCGAGATAGACGGCGAACACGACCAGGACGCCGTCGCCGAGGTCGACGGCCTGCTGCACGGTGCGCCAGCGCCCGAGCATGCTCGAGCCGACGCCGAGCCGGCGTTTCACGAAGCTGTTCGCGAACTCGCCCGCGTTGTAGGCGAGTCCGACCAGCAGCCCCACGATCGCGCCAGGCCACTCGTGGAACACGGCGGCACTGGCATCGGCGGCACCGAGCAGGGCCCCGACCACGATCGCGCCGCCGGTGTAGACGACCACCCCGCGCCACGTCTTGGTTGGTCCCAGCAGCGGCCGGCCCCCGAGCCGGGCACCGCCGTCGACGGGATGGTTCAGCCGGGCGAGCCATCCGCGTTTCAAAACGACGATCAGCACGATGCCCGGCAATAGGATCGGCGCGAGAAGCGACACGATCCAGAGGAACGACTGCACCGTATTACCCCCAGCACCGGAAGCGGACCGGCAGTATAGAACGGCAGTATAGATCGGACTTGGCGAAACGCCCGGGAATGACCTAAGCTTGCTCTTTGGTGTTTCATGCCGACTTTTGTCGTGCCGCCGCTCCCGCAACTTTACCGGTCCCTGACCGCGAGGTGCGGGCGGGAAACACCACTATCCCGCACGACCAACAAACAATACTTTTAGCGACGAAGAGGCTATGGCCAAAAAAGACGGTGTCATCGAAATCGAAGGCGCAGTAGTCGAAGCTCTGCCCAACGCAATGTTCCGCGTTGAGCTGACCAACGGCCACCGTGTTCTTGCTCACATCTCGGGCAAGATGCGCCAGCACTACATCCGCATCCTCCCCGAGGACCGCGTGATCGTGGAGTTGAGCCCTTACGACCTGACCCGCGGTCGGATCGTCTACCGCTACAAGTAACGCTTGCTGGAAAGTAACGGCTCACGGCATCCCGTGAGCACGACGACAGCGACAACAAGGAAACACAATGAAGGTCAACCCCAGCGTCAAGAAGATCTGTGACAAGTGCAAGGTCATCCGCCGTAACGGCAACGTGATGGTCATCTGCGAGAACCCTCGTCACAAGCAGCGCCAGGGCTAATCAGACCCCTCGGGTCCGATAGCGCAACACAACTACATAGCAACCCCAGATCCCGGCCAGCCGGGGGACACCATCGGTTGGAGGCCGGTGCACAGGAGTTGCTACAGACCTCCAATAGGTAACAGGAGAAGCCACCATGGCACGTCTAGCCGGCGTCGACATCCCGCGCGACAAGCGCGTAGAGGTCGCACTGACTTACATCTACGGTGTTGGCCGCACGAGCGCTCTCAAGACGCTCGCCGACACCCAGATCAGCGGCGAGATCCGCGTAAAGGATCTCACCGACGATCAGCTCATCGCACTTCGTGACTACATCGAAGTCAACTTCAAGGTAGAAGGTGACCTTCGTCGTGAGGTCGCAGCCGACATCCGCCGCAAGGTCGAGATCGGTTCCTACCAGGGCATCCGCCACCGTCGTGGACTTCCCGTCCACGGCCAGCGCACCAAGACCAACGCTCGTACCCGCAAGGGCCCGAAGCGCACCGTAGCCGGCAAGAAGAAGGCGCGCTAGTCCCTGGCTCAGCCAGTGACCACGCCCTTCCCGCCCATACGTACATAAGACTTCGGAGAAAATAATGGCAGCACCAAAAGCCGCGGCTCGTAAGCCTCGCAAGAAGGAAAAGAAGAACATCGCCGTGGGCCAGGCCCACATCAAGTCGACGTTCAACAACACGATCGTGACGATCACCGACCCCACCGGAGCTGTTCTCAGCTGGGCGTCGTCGGGAACCGTCGGCTTCAAGGGATCGCGTAAGTCGACCCCGTTCGCCGCACAGCTGTCAGCGGAGTCCGCTGCCCGCCAGGCGCAGGAGCACGGCATGAAGAAGGTCGACGTCTTCGTCAAGGGACCCGGCTCAGGCCGCGAGACCGCGATCCGTTCGCTCCAGGCCGCTGGCCTCGAGGTCGGCTCGATCAGCGACGTCACCCCGCAGGCGCACAACGGTTGCCGCCCGCCCAAGCGTCGCCGCGTCTAACTACATCGTCGATCGAGCCTGTCGAGATCTCCCGTCGTAAACCGCCGGTGAGATCTCGACAGGCTCAATCCGCGTGATCTTTCCTCTTCACAACTCAACAATGACGAGCCCGCCACTCGTCGCCCCCCAAGTGTCATATAGCGGACACTTTGCCGAAAGGAATCACCAGTGCTGATTGCACAGCGTCCCACTCTTGCCGAAGAGAACATCTCCGAGTTCCGTTCGCGGTTCGTCATCGAGCCGCTCGAACCCGGCTTCGGTTACACCCTCGGCAACTCCCTTCGCCGCACCCTCCTCTCGTCGATCCCGGGAGCTGCAGTCACGAGCATCCGCATCGACGGCGTCCTTCACGAGTTCAGCACCGTTCCCGGTGTCAAGGAAGACGTCACCGAGGTCATCCTGAACATCAAGGGCCTCGTCGTCTCGAGCGAGCACGACGAGCCGATCACCGCCTACCTGCGCAAGCAGGGCGCGGGCCAGGTCACGGCCGCCGACATCTCGGCTCCGGCCGGTGTCGAGATCCACAACCCCGAGCTGCTCATCGCGACGCTGAACGAGAAGGCGAAGTTCGAACTCGAACTCACCATCGAGCGCGGCCGTGGCTACGTCTCCGCGACGCAGAACCGCAGCGAGTTCAGCGAAGCCGGCCAGATCCCGGTCGACTCGATCTACTCGCCCGTGCTCAAGGTGACCTACCGCGTCGAGGCGACTCGTGCCGGTGAGCGCACCGACTTCGACCGCCTGGTCGTCGACGTCGAGACCAAGCCGGCGATCACCCCGCGTGACGCCATCGCTTCGGCCGGTCGCACGCTGACCGAGCTGTTCGGCCTCGCTCGCGAGCTCAACACCGCCGCAGAGGGCATCGAGATCGGCCCCGCGCCGGTCGACGCCGTCCTCTCCAGCGAGCTGAGCATGCCCATCGAAGACCTCGACCTGTCTGTGCGCAGCTACAACTGCCTCAAGCGCGAGGGAATCAACACCGTGAGCGAACTCGTCGCACTGTCGGAGACGCAGCTCATGAACATCCGCAACTTCGGTCAGAAGTCGGTCGACGAGGTCAAGGACAAGCTCGTCGAGATGGGACTGTCCCTCAAGGACTCGGTTCCCGGCTTCGATGGCGCCCACTTCTACGGCGGCTACGACGACGAAGAGCCCACCGCCTAACTCGGCGACCTCGACCTCTCGACTTATTTCACACCTGGAGATTAACTAATGGCAGCACCTACCAAGGGACCGCGCCTCGGCGGCGGACCGGCGCATGAGCGTCTTATGCTCGCGAACCTCGCGGCATCGCTCATCACCCACAAGAGCATCAAGACCACCGAGACGAAGGCAAAGCGCATGCGCCCCGTCGTCGAGCGTCTGATCACGTTCGCGAAGCGTGGAGACCTCCACGCCCGTCGCCGCGTTCTCGCCACCATCGGTGACAAGACCGTCGTTCACGAGCTGTTCACCGAGGTCGCCCCGCTGGTGGCCCTCCGCGAGGGTGGCTACACGCGCATCACCAAGCTCGGCTTCCGCAAGGGCGACAACGCTTCGATGGTGCAGATCGAGCTCGTTCTCGAGCCCGTCACCCCGAAGCCCAAGTCGGCGAAGAAGACGGCCAAGGCAGGCGCTTCCGCCTCTGTCGTGGCCGACGAGGTCGTAGTCGAGGAGCCCGTCGCAGACGAGGCCGCCGCGGCTCCCGCCGCCGACGAGACGACCGAGGCTCCCGCAGCCGAGGACGCCAAGTAGTCCCACGCTTCACCCGAACGGCCCCGCTCTAGAGCGGGGCCGTTCGTCGTTAACCCGGGCGGAGCATCCGCCCGCCCTTCCGTATCTCCTGCCAAATGAAGGAGATCTGGCGTCGAGTCACAGGCCGGCGCGGATCGAGGGGCCCAGGCGGAGAAATCTCCTTCATTTGGCACGGCGGATGCGCCCGGCGCGCTCCCGCCGGGGCCACGGCGCGAGCAGAGCCGGCGCCGGCGAGGATGGGCAGAACTGTGGGGCAAGGTTTCGACCTTGAGCGCAGGCTTCAACGTCGGAAGTTTGCCCCTCTGCTATGACGAGTCGCGCCCAAGCCAGCAGCGCCCGCTCAGCGCCGCACCCGCGAACGCGCGTCAGCGCTCGGCCGGCTTGTCGCCGCTCTCGTGCGGCCCGCCCTCGAGCTCCGGCTGGCTCACCAGCCGCAGCAGGGCGGCGGTGAGCGCGTCGACGTAGATCCCTCCGCCCACGGGGCCGCCCGCGTGGATCTGGTCGCGCGCCAGCACGTCGAGCCGGGGCTGGATGGCCGCGTGCCAGTCGGCGAGCTCTACCGTGCGCACGCGGTCGGAGTAGCCGCGCAGGATGTCGTTGTTGCCGGGCGTCCAGCCCCGCGGCGCCTGCACGTTGACGAGCACCACCTGTGTGCGGTGCCCCACGATCCGCTTCACCTGCTGCAGGGTGTCGAGGCTGATCCCGCCGTTCGTGCCGAGACCGAGTACCAGGAACGGACGCATCTGCTTGGCCTCGACGAGAGCCTTCACGATCGCGGGCGCCGACGACATCTGGCGCGACACCACGGCGTCGATCGAGATCCCCGGGAACGCCGCCGTCAGCTCGGGCGCGACGGCGAGCATCACAGAGTCGCCGATCGCGATCATCTGGTCGCCACGGGGCAGGGTGGGCTCCGCGGCAGCCGGCTCGGGGGCGGCCGCGCGCGCCTCGGCCGCCGCGATCGCCGCCTGGCCGGCGCGGATGCGCGCCTCGGCGAGCCCGTCGCCGGGGTCGGAGGCGACCGCGCCCACCGCGAGGGCCGTGGTCGCGAGCGCCACGGTGACGACCGTCGCCCGCGCCCAGGCGCCGCGACGCACACCCCACCGGTCGCGGCGCCACTGCATGGTGAAGACGCCGAGGCTGCCCCGGAAGCCCTGCCGCCGCACCGGCAGCTCCACCAGGCTGTACGACAGGGCTGCCGCCAGCAGCGTGACGGCCAGCGCGATGCCGGCGATCGTCCACTGGGTGGCGGGCGATCGTCCCCCCGCGGGCCACACGCCCGCGACGAGAACGAAGACCGGCCAGTGCCACAGGTAGATGCCGTACGAACGCTGCCCGATCCACCGCAGCGGCCGCGCGTCGAGGCCGCGACCGAGCAGCCCGCCGGGCACCGTCGCCATGGCGATCGCGACGACGCTCAGCACCGCCACCCGGGCGAGCCCGCCCTGGTAGGTCGCCGGGCTCTCCGCCGGCATCACGAACGCGAGAACCACCAGGCCCGCGATCGCAAGCAGCCCGACCCCGCCGCCCGCGATGCGGCCGCGACGGGTGTGCGGCACGGCGAACCCGGGCCAGTCGTGGCGGGCGATCGCGAGCGCCGCTCCGAGCGCGAGCCCGAAGCTGTGCGAGTCGGTGCCGTAGTACGCCCGCGTCGATGCGGAGTCCATCGCGAGAACGCCCATCAGGACGGCGGATGCCACGGCCACGGCCACCACGAAGGCGAACCTGAACCACCGCGACGGAACGAGCCAGAGCAGCGCGACCAGCAGCGGCCAGACCAGATAGAACTGCTCCTCGACGGCGAGCGACCACAGGTTGCGGAACAGCTCCGGCGTGGTCGAGTCGAGGTAGCTGGCGCCGTCGGCGATCGCGAGCCAGTTGTAGCTGAACGTGGAGGCGCCGAGCACCTGCCGCCCGATCTCGACGAGCAGGTCGCCCCCTACGACGAACGCGGCAGCACAGCAGACCAGCACCACGACGGCGAGGGCCGGCAACAACCGCCTCGCCCGCCGCTGCCAGAACTTCAGCACGTCGATCGTCCCGTGCTCGGCGCGCTCGCGCAGCAGCAGGGTGGTGATCAGAAAGCCGCTGATCGGAAAGAAGATGTCGACGCCGAGGTATCCGCCGGGCATAACGCCGGTGCCGAGGTGGAACACGACGACGAGGGTCACCGCGACAGCCCGCAAGCCGTCGAGGCCTGCGAGCCGATCTCGGGGAGTGGACACCCGGGGAGAAGCAACTGTCGCTGTCATGGGGAGGCGCGCTTTCGACCAGCGCATCAGACAAGCCTAGACTCGCTGCGTGGAAAACCAAGCGACCCGGCGCGTCCGACTGGATATTTCCTACGACGGAACCAACTTCTCCGGGTGGGGAAACCAGCCCGGTCTGCGCACCGTCCAGGGCGAGCTCGAGGGCGCCCTCGCGATCATCCTCCGCCGCTACGGAACTCCGCCCGTACTCACCGTCGCCGGTCGCACCGACGCCGGCGTGCACGCCCTAGGGCAGGTCGCCCACATCGACCTGAACCCGGCCCAGATCGCCAAGCTCGAGAAGCATCGCGGGGGGCCGACCGCGCCGCAGAACAGCGCTCCCGCCGCCCTCGCCCGCCGCCTCAACGGCATCGCCGGTCTCAGCAGCGACGTCTGGGTGGAGACCGCGAGCTGGGCGCCGGAGGGCTTCGACGCGCGGTTCTCCGCGATCTGGCGACGCTACGAATACAGAATCGCGGATGCCTCGATCCCACGTAACCCGCTGCTGCGCAACCACACGCTCTGGTACCACGCCAAGCTCGACGTCGACGCGATGAACCTCGCCGCACTGTCGCTCGTCGGCCTGCACAACTGGGCGTCGTACTGCAAGCCGCGCGCCGGCTCCACGACCATTCGCGAGCTGCAGGAGTTCAGCTGGGAGCGCCGCGACGACGGCATCCTCGTCGCGCGCATCAAGGCCGACGCGTTCTGCCACTCGATGGTGCGTGCCCTCGTCGGTGCATGCGTCGCCGTCGGCGAGGGCAAACTCGGAATCGAGAGCGTCGTCGCGATCCGCGACCTGCTCGAGCGCACCTCCGAGTTCAAGGTCATGCCGGCCAAGGGGCTCATCTTCACCGAGGTGGGCTACCCCGACGACCACGAGGTGGCCGAGCGCGCCGAACTCACCCGGCGCCGGCGCGGCGTCGTGGTGTGGGACGACCGGGTCACCGCCCTGCGGCACGCCGAGGGGCAGGCGATCATCGCCGCCCGCGAGAAGGAGGCGGAGGAGTTCGCGCGAGGCGCATCCGACGGCCTTTTGACGAAGCCCCCACCCGTGGACTAGTGTTGACCCTTGGTGTCTGCGCCCCTGTGCGTGACATCCGATCATGAGCCCTCCACCGGATCGGTTTCCGCGCATTGCGCGTGTGAAACGGCCACGGAGCGGGATTCACGAACAACTCACTCGATCAAGAAGGCAGCACTACTGTGACTCGTACTTTTTCCCCCAAGCCGGAGGATGTCCAGCGCGACTGGCTCATCATCGACGCAGAGAACATCGTTCTCGGCCGTCTCGCCAGCCACGTCGCTGCGCTCCTCCGCGGCAAGCACAAGGCGACGTTCGCTCCCCACATGGACATGGGCGACTTCGTCATCATCATCAACGCTGAGAAGATCGCCCTCACCGGCGCGAAGCTCCTGCAGAAGAAGGCATACCGCCACTCCGGCTACCCGGGCGGCCTCACGGCCACCACGTACGCCGAGCTGCTCGAGAAGCACCCGACGCGCGCGGTCGAGAAGGCCGTTCGCGGCATGCTCCCCAAGAACTCGATTGGTCGCGCACAGCTGACCAAGCTCAAGGTCTACACCGGCACCGAGCACCCTCACGCTGCGCAGCAGCCGAAGATCTACACCCTTTCCCAGGTCGCTCAGTAGCGCCGGCTTAGAAACTAAGGACGTAACTACCGTGGCCCAGATTTCAGACATCATCGAAGAAGCTCCTCAGAGCTACTCGACCGAGACTCCCGCCGAGGCGGCTGTCAAGGTTCCCCGTGCAGTACTCAACGTTCCCGGCGCAGCCGTGGGTCGTCGCAAGCAGGCCATCGCCCGCGTGCGCATCACCCCCGGCACCGGTACCGCTACCGTCAACGGTCGCGAGCTCGCCGAGTACTTCCCCAACAAGCTGCACCAGCAGCTCATCAACGACCCGTTCAAGGTCCTCGACCTTCTCGGCAGCTACGACGTGATCGCCAAGATCACCGGCGGCGGCCCCTCGGGCCAGGCGGGCGCACTGCGCCTCGCCATCGCGCGTTCGCTCAACGGCATCGACCGTGAGAACAACCGTGCGGCCCTGAAGAAGGCCGGCTTCCTCACTCGTGACGCTCGCGTCATCGAGCGCAAGAAGGCCGGACTCAAGAAGGCCCGTAAGGCCTCGCAGTTCTCGAAGCGCTAACTCGCGCTTCGCGGATCCAATGCCAAGGCTCTTCGGCACGGACGGTGTTCGCGGTCTAGCGAACGAACAGTTGACGGTCGAGCTGGCCCTGGGACTATCCCAGGCGGCAGCCGTCGTCCTTGGTAAAGGTCGTCACGCTGACGGTCGGCGCGCTTCGGGGCGCCGACCGATCGCGGTCGTCGCCCGAGACCCCCGGGTCTCCGGGGAGTTCATCTCCGCCGCCGTCGCAGCCGGTCTCGCGAGCTCCGGCGTCGATGTCTTCGACGCCGGAGTCATCCCGACCCCCGCCGCGGCATTCCTCACCGCAGACTTCAAAGCCGACTTCGGCGTCATGATCTCCGCGTCGCACAACCCGGCACCCGACAACGGCATCAAGTTCTTCGCCGTCGGCGGCACGAAGCTTCCCGACATCGTCGAGGACCGCATCGAGGCAGCGCTCGGCGAGAAAAAGCTCTCCCCGACCGGCGTCGAGGTCGGCCGCATCCGCCGGTTCGCCGACGCGGAAGACCGCTACGTCGTGCACCTGCTGTCGACACTGCCGCACCGGCTCGACGGCATCCACGTCGTCCTCGACTGCGCCAACGGCGCCGCCGCCGGAGTGTCTCCGCAGGTGTTCACCGACGCCGGCGCGACCGTGACCCTCATCGGCGCCGACCCCGACGGCTACAACATCAACGACGGAGTGGGTTCGACCCACCTCGACAACCTCGCCCGCGCCGTGCTCGAGCATGGCGCCGACGTCGGCATCGCCCACGACGGCGACGCGGACCGCTGTCTCGCGGTCGACCACCTCGGCAACGTCGTCGATGGCGACCAGATCATGGCGATCATCGCGCTGTCGATGAAAGAGCGCGGCCTGCTGAAGGACGACACCCTCGTCGCCACGGTCATGAGCAACCTGGGTCTGCGAGTCGCGATGGCGGAGAACGGCATCACCGTTCTGCAGACCGCCGTCGGCGACCGCTACGTTCTCGAGGCTCTCAACGAGAAGGGGCTCTCGCTCGGCGGCGAGCAGTCCGGCCACGTGATCATGAGCGAGTACGCCACGACGGGCGACGGCATCCTCACCGGAATGCACCTTCTCGCCGAGATGGCACGCACCGGCAAGAGCCTCGCCGAGCTCGCCTCCGTCATGACCGTGTTCCCCCAGATCATGATCAACGTGCGCGGCGTCGACCACCACGCGCTGAAGACCAACGACGTCATCGCCGCGGCCGTCACTGCCGCCGAAGCCGAGCTGGGCGACACCGGCCGTGTGCTGCTGCGCCCGTCCGGCACCGAGCCGATGGTGCGCGTCATGGTCGAGGCCGCAGACCAGAACACCGCCGACCGCATCGCCCACGAGCTCGCCGACGTCGTGCGGGCCGAGCTGGCGCTCCAGGCTCCTCCGCTCACGTAGGGCTACAGCTCGGGCATAGGGCTGCAGCGCGCGCAGCAGCGCGACGCCCGGACTGGCGCCCTTCGGGATCGCGCTAGATCTTGCGCAGCAGCACGCTGTCGACGGCGTGGTCGGCGTTCTTGCGCAGCACGAGAGACGCCCGCGCCTTCGTCGGCAGGATGTTCTTCACCAGGTTCGGCTCGTTGATGCTCGTCCAGATGCCGCGTGCGCGGGTGCGAGCCTCGTCCTCGCTGAGCGAGGCGAACCGGTGGAAATACGACCGCGGGTTCGAGAACGCGCCGCGCTGCAGGCTGAGAAACCGTTCCTCGTACCAGCGGGCGATGTCGTGAGTGCGGGCGTCGACGTAGATGGTGAAGTCGAACAGGTCGCTCACCGCCAGACGGTGCCCGGGCGACGGCGGCTGCAGCACGTTGAGGCCCTCGACGATCAGCACGTCGGGCTGCCGCACGACGATCTCCGCGTCGGGGACGATGTCGTAGTGCAGGTGCGAATAGAACGGGGAGCGGACCTCGGATGCGCCGCTCTTGACCTGGGTGACGAAGCGCAGCAGCGCGCGCCGGTCGTACGACTCGGGGAAGCCCTTGCGGTCCATGATGCCGCGTCGTTCCAGCTCGGCGTTCGGGTAGAGAAAGCCGTCGGTGGTGACCAGCTCGACGCGCGGGGTGTCGTCCCACCGGGCCAGCAGCTCGCGCAGCAGTCGCGCGACCGTCGACTTGCCGACGGCCACCGAGCCGGCGACGCCGATGACGAACGGGGTGCTGCGCGCCTGGGCGTCGGGCGCCGATCCGGCATTCAGGAAGCGCGTCGTCGCCGTGTGCAGGTTGCGGGCCCCGGAGGCGTAGAGATTGAGCAGCCGGCTGAGCGGCACGAAGACCTGGCTCACCTCGTCCATGTCGAGCACCTCGCCGAGGCCTCTCAGCTGCACGATCTCCGTCTGCGTGAGGGGCAGCCGGGTGTGCGGGGCGAGGGCCGCCCAGTTCTGGCGGTCGATCTCCACGAACGGGGACAGGTGGCCGTTCGAGCCAGCGAGGTCAGTCATCGCGTCCAGCCTAACGCCGGGCGGAAGCGGCATCCGTATCGACCGGCGGGGCCCGCCCGCCGCGCCTCGTCGGCTAATTCTCATTCCTTGACGTAAAATCTTCACTCATGTGCGGAATCGTGGGTTATGTCGGTGACAACAAGTCTCTTGAAGTGCTCCTTGGCGGGCTGAAGCGACTCGAATACCGGGGATACGACTCCGCCGGTGTGGCGATCATCGATCCGGAGGGCAACCTCGACTCCCGCAAGAAGAGCGGCAAGCTGCAGATGCTCGTCGACGAGCTCGAGTCGAACCCGCTGGCCAACGGCGCCACCGGCATCGGCCACACCCGCTGGGCGACCCACGGCGGACCGACCGACCGCAACGCGCACCCGCAGCTCGGCGACAACGGCAAGCTGGCGCTGATCCACAACGGCATCATCGAGAACTTCTACGACCTCAAGCAGGATCTGCTCGCCAAGGGCGAAACCTTCACGAGCGACACCGACTCCGAGGTCGCCGCGATCCTCGTCGGCCACGCCTACCAGGAGTCGGGCGACCTGACCGAGGCCATGCGCGTCGTCGTCGACAAGCTCCACGGTGCCTTCACCCTGCTCGTGATGCATGAAGACCAGCCCGGCGTCGTCGTCGGCGCCCGCCGCAACTCCCCCCTCGTGATCGGGCTGGGCGACGGCGAGAACTTCCTCGGTTCCGACGTCGCGGCGTTCGTCGAGTTCACGCGACGCGCCGTGGCCATCGGTCAGGACCAAATCGTTACACTCCGTACCGACTCGGTGCTCGTCACCGACTTCTCCGGCAACCCGGTAGAGACCGAGGAGTTCGAGATCGCCTGGGACGCCGCCGCCGCCGAGAAGGGCGGATGGTCGAGCTTCATGGCGAAGGAGATCAGCGAGGAGCCCGAGGCCGTCGCCAAGACCCTCCTCGGTCGCGTCGTCGACCACAAAGTGCGCCTGCCCGAGCTCGAGCCGCTCGGCGACGACGTGCTCGCGAACATCGACCGCATCGTGATCATCGCCTGCGGCACCGCCGCCTACGCCGGCATGCTCGGCAAGTACGCCATCGAGAAGTGGTCGCGCATCCCCGTCGACGTCGAGCTGTCGCACGAGTTCCGCTACCGCGACCCGATCCTCACCGAGCGCACGCTCGTCGTCTCGATCAGCCAGAGCGGCGAGACCATGGACACCCTGATGGCCGTCAAGTACGCGACCGCCGCCGGCGCCCGCGTGCTGTCCGTGTGCAACACCCAGGGCGCCACGATCCCGCGCGAGTCCCACGCCGTGATCTACACGCACGCCGGCCCCGAGGTCGCGGTCGCATCGACCAAGGCGTTCGTCGCCCAGGTCACCGCCCTCTACCTCCTCGGCCTGCACCTCGGCGAGGTGCGCGGCACGCTCACCGAGTCCCAGATCGCCGAGTACTCCGACGAGCTGCTCGCGATCCCCGAGAAGATCGAAGAGGTTCTCGTCGCCTCGCAGTCGATCGGCCAGCTCGCCCACTGGATGACGGACACCCAGTCGGTGCTGTTCCTCGGCCGCAACGTCGGCTTCCCGGTCGCCCTCGAGGGCGCCCTGAAGCTCAAGGAGCTCGCCTACATCCACGCCGAGGGCTTTGCCGCCGGCGAGCTCAAGCACGGTCCCATCGCGCTCATCGAGCCCGGACAGGTCGTGTTCGTCGTCGTTCCCAGCCCGCGCGACCCCGACTCGCTGCACCCCAAGGTCGTCTCCAACATCCAGGAGATCCGCGCCCGCGGTGCCCGCGTCATCGCGATCGCCGAGAAGGGCGACGCTGCCGTGCTGCCCTTCGCCGACGAGGTCATCCCGATCCCGCTCGCCGGCAGCCTGTTCGAGCCGCTTCTCGCGGTGGTGCCGCTGCACATCTTCGGCATGGAGCTCGCGGCGGCCAAGGGCCTCGACGTCGACCAGCCGCGCAACCTCGCGAAGTCCGTCACGGTGGAATAGTGCCCGACCAGGCACGCTCATGATCGTCGGGATCGGCGTCGACGTGGTCGACCTCGCGAGGTTCGAGCGCGCCCTCAGCCGCACCCCGAAGCTCAAGTCGCGCCTCTTCGCCGACGCCGAGCTCGTCTCCGGCGAACGCGTGCTCGCGCTGCGCTCCCTCGCGGGCCGCTTCGCCGCGAAGGAGGCCCTCATCAAGGCCCTCGGCGAGTCGGCCGGGATCCGCTGGCATCACATGCAGATCGTCTCCGACGGCCACGGCAACCCCTCCTTCAGGCTCTCGGATGCCGCGGCGCAGGTCGCTGCAGACAGAGGAGTCACCGCGGTCCACCTGTCGATGAGCCACGACGCCGGAGTGGCGATCGCCTACGTCGTCGCCGAGGGGACATCGTGAGCGCGCTCCGTGAGGCACGCGTCGACCTGGGCGCGATCTCCCGCAACGTCGAGACGATCCGCCGCGCGGTCGACGGCGTCGACGTCATGGTCGTCGTCAAGGCCAACGGCTACGGCCACGGCGCGGTCGAGAGCGCGCGGGCCGCCATCGCCGGGGGAGCCGCCTCGCTCGGCGTCGTCGAGATCGAGGAGGCCCTCGCGCTGCGGGCCGCGGGCATCGACGCCCCCGTCCTCGCCTGGCTGCACGGCAGAGACGCCGACTTCGCCGCAGCCACCGACGCGCGCATCGACCTCGGAGTGAACCACGTCGAGCAGCTCGAACGTGTCGCCGCAGCGGACGGAACCGCGGTCGTGCATCTCAAGGTCGACTCCGGCCTCGGACGCAACGGGTCGAGCGAGGCGGAATGCGCGGCGCTGTTCGCGGCGGCGGCCGGCCACGAGCGCGCCGGGCGCATCCGCGTCGCCGGGTTCTTCAGCCACCTCGCCAACGCCGGCCGCGCCGCCGACGACGCCCAGCTGCGCCGCTTCACCGCCATGCTCGAGCAGGCGATCGCCGCCGGACTCGACCCGAGCGTCGTGCACCTCGCCGCCAGCGCCGGAGCGCTCCGGGTGCCGGGCGCCCGGTTCGGCCTCGTGCGGGTCGGGGTGTCCGCCTACGGGCTGTCGCCGTTCGACGACGCGTCGAGCGCCGACTTGGGCCTCACCCCCGCGATGGAACTCAGCGCCGAGATCGTGTCGGTCAAGCGCGTCCCCGCCGGCAGCGGCGTCTCCTACGGCCACGACTATGTCACGCCCCGCGAGACGACGCTCGCGCTCGTGCCGATCGGGTACGCCGACGGGATCCCGCGGCACGCCTCCGGCACCGGCCCGGTCTCGATCGGCGGCGAGCGGTTCACGATCAGCGGCCGGGTGGCCATGGACCAGTTCGTCGTCGACGTCGGCGACACCCCGGTGAGCGTCGGCGACCGCGCCGTGCTGTTCGGCGACCCGCTCACCGGCGTGCCGAGCGCGACCGACTGGGCGGATGCAGCCGGCACCATCAACTACGAGATCGTCACCCGCATCGGCGGACGGGTCGCGCGCAGGTACGTCTAGTGCTGCTCACGATCGACACCCCGGAGGCGATGGCCGAGCTCGGCGCACGGCTGGCCGGCCAGGTGCGCGCCGGCGACCTCGTCACCCTCAACGGCGAACTCGGTGCGGGCAAGACGACGCTCACCCGCGGCCTCGGCGAGGCGCTCGGCGTGCGCGGAGCCGTGACCAGCCCCACGTTCGTGCTCGCCCGCACCCATCCCCGCGTCGACGGCCCGCCGCTCGTGCACGTCGACGCGTACCGGCTGTCGAGCGCCGTCGAGCTCGACGATCTCGACATCGACTTCGCCGCGTCCGTCGTCGTCGTCGAGTGGGGCGAGGGGCTCCTCGACGGCATCACTGACGAGTGGCTGCAGCTCGACATCGTGCGCCCGGTCGGCGGCGTCGTGACCGACGACGGCGTCGAGGCCCGCACCGTCACGGTCACCGGCCATGGCCCGCGCTGGGCCGACCTCGGCTGGCTCGCCGCCCACGGCGCGTAGCCGCTCCGAGCTGAGGGGCAAGGTTCTGCTGTTCAACGGCTGCTTGAGCGTACAAAGCTTGCCCCTCTGCGAGACGACCAGAACTGAGGGGCAAGGTTCTGCTGCTGAACGGCTGCTTGAGCGTCGAAAGTCTGCCCCTCCACTCGGGCCGGGCGCTCGCGTTTGGCTGGCGCGCGGCACGACGCGCCCAGCCCGCCTAGGCTTGTGACGTGCTGCTCGCGATCGATACCTCCGCCGGAACCAGCGTCGCCGTCGTCGACCGGGATGCCGGGGTACTCGCCGAGCGCTCGTCGCCCGACACCCGCGGTCACGCCGAGATCATCGGCCGGTACATCAGCGAGTGCCTCGAGCAGTCGGGAGTCGCCGTAACCGCCCTGTCCGGTGTCGCCGTCGGCATGGGCCCCGGTCCCTTCACCGGTCTGCGGGTGGGCATCGCCGCCGCCCGCGCCTTCGCCTTCGGTGCCGGCAAGCCGGTCGTGCCCGTCGTCAGCCACGATGCGATCGCCTTCGGGCTGACGCGGCCGACGCTGATAGTGACGGATGCGCGCCGACGCGAGATCTACTGGAGCGCCTACGCGGGCAGCGACGAGGCCGGCCTGCCGGTGCGCGTGCACGGGCCGGCGCTGTGCAAGCCGGCGGAGCTGGCCGACGCGGTGCCCGACTTCGACGGCTACACCCGCCTCGACGCAGCACTGGTGTCCGCGGCATCCGTGGGCCTTCTGGCCGAAGGCCTGTACCTGCACAAGCGACCGTTCGCCACGGGGGAGGCGCTCTACCTGCGCTCGCCCGACGTCACGATGAGCGCCGGCCCGAAGCGGGTGAGCTGACGTGTGGCAGCTTCGCCGCGCGGGCGTCGACGACCTCGACGCGATCATGGAGATCGAGCACGCCGTGTTTCCCCGTGACGCGTGGTCGCGGGAGTCGATGCGCGCCGAGCTCGCCAGCGCCCACGGTTTCTACCTCGTGGCGTTCCAGCCCGGGCAGCCGGAGCGCCTCGACGCGTACGCCGGGCTGCTCGCCACCCGCGGCGCCACCCAGGCCGACATCCAGTCCGTCGCCGTCGCCGAGCACGCCAGACGCCGGGGGCTCGCCCGCACCATGGTGCAGTCGCTCGTGGCCGAGGCACGCGACCGCGGTGCCCGGGAGATCTTCCTCGAGGTGCGCGTCGACAACCCGAACGCCGCGAGCCTCTACGACTCGCTCGGCTTCGAAAGGATCGCAGTGCGCAAGGGCTACTACCAACCGGACAACGTCGACGCGGCGGTCATGCGCCTGACGATCCCCGAGCCGAAGACGAGCCCGGCGGTGGGCTCGTGACGAACGAAGGTGCGCTCGTGACCAACGAACCCCTGGTGCTCGGTATCGAGACCAGCTGCGACGAGACCGGCATCGGCATCGTGCGCGGCAGCACCCTGCTCGCCAACGTGATCTCCTCCTCGATGGACGAGCACGCCCGCTACGGCGGCGTCGTGCCCGAGGTCGCCGCCCGCGCGCACCTCGAGGCGCTCGTGCCCGCGCTGCAGGCGGCGCTCGCCGAAGCCGACGTCACCCTCGACGAGCTCGACGCGATCGCGGTCACGAGCGGTCCGGGGCTCTCCGGCGCGCTCATGGTCGGCGTCGGCGCGGCGAAGGCCCTCGCGGTCTCGCTCGACAAGCCGCTCTACGCCGTCAACCACCTCGTCGGACACGTCGGCGCCGACGTGCTCGACAGCCCTTCGACAGGCTCAGGGACGGGCCCGCTCGAATACCCGACCGTCGCCCTGCTCGTCTCCGGAGGGCACACCTCCCTGCTGCTCGTGCGCGACCTCGTCTCCGACGTCGAACTGCTCGGCGAGACCATCGACGACGCCGCGGGGGAGGCCTTCGACAAGGTCGCCCGTCTCCTCGGGCTCCCCTACCCCGGCGGCCCGGAGATCGACAGGGTGGCGGTGGGCGGCGACCCCAAGGCCATCCGGTTCCCCCGCGGGCTCAGCCAGCAGAAGGACATGGAGAAGCACCGCTACGACTTCTCCTTCTCGGGTCTCAAGACCGCGGTGGCGCGCTGGGTGGAACAGACCCGCGACGCCGGAGACGAGGTGCCGCTGGCGGATGTCGCGGCGAGCTTCCGCGAGTCGGTGGCCGACATCCTGATCACCAAGGCCATCGCGGCGTGCCACGATCACGGCATCCCCCGCCTCCTCCTCGGCGGCGGCGTCGTGGCCAACGCGCGGGTGCGCGAGCTCGCGGCCGAGCGGTGCGCGGCCGAGGGGATCGAGCTGCGTATCCCCCCGTTGTCGCTCTGCACCGACAACGGAGCCATGATCGCGGCCCTCGGCGCCCAGCTGATCATCGCCGGGCACGCCCCGTCGACGCTGGATTTCGGCGCAGACTCTACTCTCCCGGCGACGGTGATCCAGGCCTGATTGACGCGGTGTGGCCGTGGTGGCAACATAACCGCCAACAGCCGCGATCGACGAAGGAGCCTGCCATGACCGATCCCACCGTTCCGGATCCGGCGCCGTACTCGAAACCGATCCCTCCAGCCACCGGCACGACGGCGCCGACGCCGTCGTTGTCCATCATCTCGATGATCCTCGGCATCCTCGGGCTGATCATCGGATTCGTCGGCGGTGGCCTGCTCTTCTCGGTCGGCGGCGTCGTGCTCGGCCACCTCGGCCAGCGCAAGGAGCCGGAGGCCCGCGGATTCTGGTTGACCGGGCTGATCACCGGCTACATCGGCATCCTCATCAACGTCGTCGTGATCATCATCTGGATCATCGTGCTCGCCTCCCTGGCCGGCACCGGCGCGTATTGGTACTACGACCGCTGAGACGAGAGCAACCCTCGTTAGACTGCTTGCAGACCAGTGAGGAGCACGAAAATGTCAAACCCTGACGACCAGCCCAACTCCTCGGTGCCGCCGATTCCCCCGGTGCCGAACGAGCCCGCCGCATCCGCGAGCCCCTACGCCCCGCCGGCCGGGTCTCCCGCAGCCCAGAGCCCTCAGGCTGCACCCGCGTATTCGTCGGCCCCGCCGACGTACACGCCCAACCAGCAGAACCCCTACCAGCCCGGCGTCGCCGGACCGCCCCGCGGCCTCTCGATCACGTCGATGGTGCTCGGCATCGTCGGAGTGCTGTTCGGCGGATTCGGCCTGCTGATCTCGATCGCAGCCGTCATCACCGGCCACATGGGCCAGCGCCGTCAGCCCTATGCCAAGCCGTTCTGGCTGACGGGCATCATCACCGGCTACTTCGGAATCCTGATCGGCCTCGTCGTCACCGGCCTGTTCATCTTCCTGATCGTGCTCGGCGTGAGCCAGGGCGACAGCGGGTACTACACCGACTACAGCTAGACCCGTTCGGCCAGCAGCGCCACTCGCTTCCCCGCCACGCGCGTGAGGAAGAGGGTGGCGCTGTTGCGTCCCTTGCCCTTGAGCGACAGCTTCGCGCGGAACGCGGCCGGGTCGATGTCGACGCCGCGCTTCTTGATCTCCACGGTGCCGACCTCGAGCTGGGCGAGGCGCTTCTTGATCGCCCGCTCGTCGAGCGGCAGCGTCTCGGTGATGCGGAAGCACACGGCGAACGGCGTCGCCACCGCGGTGTCGGCCGTCAGGTAGGCGATCTGGTCGCTCAGCATGCGGGCATCGAGGCTGCGCGCGAGGTCGCCGATGAGTCTCGCCCTGATCACCGCGCCGTCGGGCTCGTAGAGGTACTCGCCGAGCGCACCAAGCTCGGCGTCCTCGCTGTCGGCGGGGGCGGTCAGCTCTGCGGTGCCGTGCTCGCCGATCACGAGCGCCGAGCGGCCGACGCCGGGGCGGGCGACCGCGCCGAACCAGACGCCGAGCTCCACCACGTCGCGGTCGACCGACACCCACTGCGCCTCGACGCCGGCCGGGATGAGATCGCGGTCGATGCCCGGTCCGAGCTTGACCCCGGTCGGCAGTCGTCCGCCGATCTCGAACGCGAAGTCGAGCGACGGCGACCAGTCGGCCGGGTCTTTCAGCCTGCGGGCGTCGCTGCGCCGGGCCGGGTCGAGGTAGACACCGTCGTAGCCTCCGAGGTCGACGGCCGTGGCATCCGCGTTCTCGATCGTCGCATGGGGGAACGGTGCCAGGTTGAAGGCCGCGATCGCCGCCGTGACCTCGTCGCGTTCGACGCCGGTCACCTCGATGTCTATCGCTGCCAGGGCCAGTGCGTCGGCGCCGATACCGCAGCCGAGGTCGACGACCCGGGCGAGCCCGGCTGCGCGGAAGCGTCCGGCGTGCATCGCAGCGACCCGCAGCCTGGTCGCCTGCTCGAGGCCGGCCTCGGTGAACAGCATCGACGCCGCGAACGGTCCGAACTTCGCCTCGGCGCGTGAGCGCAGCTTGCTCTGGCTGAGCACGGCGGCGACGAGGGCGGGGGAGTGGCCGGCCTTGCGCAGCTCGGCGACGGTGCGCACGACGTCGGCCGTCTGGTCGAAGGCCGGCAGCGAGTCGAGCAGCCGCAGCCCGTCGGTCGACAACAGCTCGCGCAACTCGGTGGTGTCCATCCGCCCATTCTCCCAGCCCCTCCCCAGAGGGGCGGATGGCGCGGCCGTTGGCACTCGGATTGATCGAGTGCCAGCATCCGACGTATAGTTGTTCTGGCACTCTCGTACGGGAAGTGCCAACCCAAGTTTTCGTGAGTTAGAAAGAAGAGGTCAACTGTGTCGGTCTCCATCAAGCCGCTCGAGGATCGCATCGTGATCAAGCAGGTCGAGGCAGAAACGACGACCGCCTCCGGGCTCGTCATTCCTGACACCGCCAAGGAAAAGCCCCAGGAGGGCGAAGTCGTCGCCGTCGGCCCCGGCCGCATCGACGACAACGGCAACCGCATCCCCCTCGACATCGCCGTCGGCGACAAGGTCATCTACTCCAAGTACGGCGGAACCGAGGTGAAGTACGGCGGAGAAGACCTCCTCGTGCTTTCCGCTCGCGACGTGCTCGCGGTCGTAGTCCGCTAAGCATCCGTTCCACTCGAAACGCCCCAGGCCTCGCCTCGGGGCGTTTCGTCGTTAACGCCAAACCCCCGCGCCCCACGAAAACGAAGGAATCGCGTCCCGGATAGGCTGGAGTACGTGCCACCAGCCCCTATTACTCCCGGATCTCCTTCGTTTTCGGCCGCCGACTCGGCCGCCGACTCGGCCAGTGCGGCGGCCGGCGGGGCCGGGCTGCCCATGGGGCGCGGCCTGTTGTTCGGCATAGCGGCGTACGCGCTGTGGGGCGTGCTCCCGCTGTTCTTCCTGCTGCTGCGACCGGCCAGCGCGATCGAGATCGTCGCCTGGCGCATCGTCCTGTCGCTGATCTTCTGCGCGCTGCTGCTCACCGTGACGCGGGGGTGGCCGGCGCTCGTCGCCATCGTGCGCGACCGCCGCACGACGCTCATCCTCGGCGGGGCCGGCGCGCTGATCCTCGTGAACTGGCTCGTCTACGTGTACGCGACGCTCACCGACCACGTCGTCGAGGCTGCGCTCGGCTACTTCACCAATCCCATCGTGACGGTGCTGCTCGGCGTCTTCGTCCTCCGTGAGCGCCTGCGCGTGCTGCAGTGGGTCGCGATCGGGATCAGCGCGGTCGCCGTGCTGGTGCTCGCCATCAACTACGGCCAGTTCCCGTTCATCGCCCTGACGCTCGCGTTCTCCTTCGGGCTCTACGGGCTCGTCAAGAAGCAGGTCGGCGGCCGCGTCGACGCCGTGAGCGGCCTGACGATCGAGACGGCATGGCTCTCGGTGCCGGCGGCCGTCGCGCTGATCGTGCTCGCCTCGAGCGGGGTTCTCACGATCGGGTCCGAGAATGTGCTGCAGGCTGTCGCCATGCTCTGCGCCGGCATCGTCACCGCCGTGCCGCTGCTCTTCTTCGCCGCCGCAGCGCGCCGCCTGCCGCTCACCTACCTCGGCCTCACGCAGTACATCGCGCCCCTTCTGCAGTTCGTCATCGGGGTCTTCGTGCTGCAGGAAGCCATGCCGCCGGCCCGCTGGCTGGGGTTCGGTCTCGTCTGGATTGCGCTCGTTATTCTCACGATCGACATGTTCCGGGCCCAGCGGACGACGCGATCCGTCGTGCGGGTGCGCTAGGGCGAAACGCCCCCAGGTAACGGAATATAACAATCGGGCCGTGTTACACGGCTGTAACACCCATGTATTGTGCCGGTGCTGTTCGCCCAATAGCGTTACACCACGCGCACAGCACCGCTGTGCTCACCAATCACATTCACATCACTTCATCAAGGAGCAACATGGGTGCATTCTCCCGGGCCAACTCGGCCACTCGCTCGAAGTCGGTCAAGGCCACGATCAGCGGCCTCACCCTCCTCGGCGTGAGCGCGCTGGTTCTCAGCGGCTGTACCTCGACCGGCGACACCGAGGCCGGATCCTCCGAGACCCTCGACCTGAAGATCGGCACGATCCTCCCGCAGACCGGAACCCTCGCGGTTCTCGGCCCGCCCGAGTTCGCCGGTGTAGACCTCGCGATCAAGGAGATCAACGAAGCCGAAGCCGGCATCGAGATCTCCGTCGAGCACAAGGACTCCGGCGACACCACGACCGACCTCGCGACCCAGTCGGCGACGTCGCTGATTGCCGACGGCGTCAGCGTCGTCATCGGTGCCGCATCGTCGGGTGTCTCCAAGACCTTCATCGACCAGGTCACCGGCGCCGGGATCGTCCAGATCTCTCCCGCCAACACCTCGCCCGACTTCACGGACTACCCGGACGACGGATACTACTTCCGCACCGCTCCGTCCGACGTGCTTCAGGGCCGCATCCTCGGCAACAAGATCGTCAACGACGGCAAGACCGACGTCGCGATCCTGTACATGAACGACGCCTACGGAACGGGTCTGTACGACAACCTGAAGACGAGCCTCGAAGACGGCGGAGCATCCGTCGTCGGCGAAGAGATCTTCGAGCCCGCGTCGACCGACTTCACGAGCGCCATCCAGGCACTGCTCGCTACCAACCCCGACGCACTCGTCGTGATCTCGTTCGACGAGATCAAGACGATCGCCGAGCAGCTGGCCGGCCAGGGCTTCGACTTCTCGAAGCTGTACGGCGTTGACGGCAACTACGGCGTCATCGGAGAGGCCGACACCAACGTCGACATCGCCGGCGCGCAGTTCACCAACCCGGGCGTCCTCGCAACCGAGGACTTCCAGGCCAAGCTGCAGGACCTCGTCGCCGAGCAGGGACAAGACCCCCTGACCGTGTTCAGCTACGCGGCCGAGTCCTACGACGCGACCGTGCTCTCCGCTCTCGCCGCGCTCAAGGGTGGCGCGACCGACGGTGCGACGATCAAGGCGAACCTGCAGGACGTCTCCGAGGGTGGCGAGAAGTGCGAGTCGTTCGCCGACTGCGCCAAGCTGCTCGCCGACGACGCTGACGCCGACATCGACTACGACGGAGTCTCCGGACCCATCTCGTGGGACGACAACGGCGACGAGACCGAGGCCTTCGTCTCGATCTTCCAGTACTCGGCCGGTAACAAGACCGAGGGCGTAGACCAGGTCGCTGGCAAGCTCGAGTAGTCACAACCTCTGTTAGACACGAAGGGCCCGGTCGCGAGACCGGGCCCTTTCGTGTGCGGTCACCAGCCGCAGTACTCGCCGATGTACGCGTAGAGCTGCTGGCGCACCCCGTCGGAGACCCCGACGAACACGGTGCCCTCCTCGCCGTCGTCGAGGGCGACCGCGAGCGGGAAGTACGTGCCGCGCTTGTCCTCGGCCACGATGTGCGGGTTGCAGTTGCTGGGAACTATGGCGAGGGTCGTGCTGAGCGGTCCGGATGCGGCCGAGGCCGCCCAGCCGAGGTTCCAGCCCGTGCTGCGGTCGACGGGACCGATCAGGGTGGTGCGCGCCGCGGTCGCCACGTTCGCGACGCCCTGTGCGCCCGTGGGACGCGCCCGCAGCTCGAGCAGGGCCACGAGCTCGCCCGCGCGCTGTTCGGTGCGCACGACGTCGCCCGCGGTGATCTCGGCGATGGCGGCGGTGTGCTCGGCGATGCAGTCCTGGGCGGTCACCTCGGCCACGGTGTCGAACGGGTCTGCGGGCTCTGCCGACCCGACGCCGGCTGCGCCATCCGCCAGCTCGAACGCTATCGTCGCCCGCGGCGGCCGCACGGGCGCTGGTGCGTCGCACACGGGCTCGCCGAGAAGCACGCGCAGGTCGCGGGTGGAGCCGACCGGCACCTCGACGCGCCGCGTCCAGCTGGTGGTGCCGTCGAAGAGCGGGGAGTCGAACGAGGCGCGGGTGACGGTGATCGGCTCGGCGGTGTCGTTCGTCACCGAGATCTCGAGCGCCCGGGGTGCGTAGTCGAGGCGGTACTGCTTGATGCTCACCGACACCCCGTCGGGCAGTGCCGTCATGGGCGCCGCCGAACAAGCAGAAAGGCCTGCCGTGACACCGATGACGATGCCCAGGCAGGCCCTGCTGAGTGTGCGTGCGGTCGTGGCTACTCCGTCGCTGGCAGTTCGGCGGCCTTCGCCTTGTCGGCCGTGGCCTTCTCCTGGCCGGCGGCGAGCGTGCCGAGGTAGAGCTCGATCACCTTCGGGTCGTTCATGAGCTCGCGCCCCGAACCCGAGTAGGCGTCGCGGCCCTGGTCGAGCACGTAGCCGCGGTCGCATATCTGCAGCGCGCGACGGGCGTTCTGCTCGACGATCAGCACCGAGACGCCGGCCTTGTTGATGATGGAGATGTTGATGAACGTCTCGTCCTGACGCACGGGGGAGAGCCCGGCGCTCGGCTCGTCGAGCAGCAGCACGCTGGGGTCCATCATGAGTGCACGCGACATGGCGACCATCTGGCGTTCGCCGCCGGAGAGGGCGCCGGCGCGCTGCTTGAGCCGCTTGCCGAGCTCGGGGAACAGGTCGGTGACGAACTCGAGGCGTTCCTTGAACATCTTCGGCTTCTGGTACGAGCCCATCTCGAGGTTCTCCTCGATGGTCAGGCTCGGGAAGACGTTGTTGTTCTGCGGAACCATGCCGACGCCGCGGGAGACGAGCTTGTCGGCCTTGAGGCCGGTGATGTCGCCGCCGTTCAGCTCGATGGCGCCGCTGCGGATGTTGACCTGGCCGAAGATCGCCTTGAGCAGCGTCGACTTTCCGGCGCCGTTCGGGCCGATGATGCCGACGAGCTCGCCCTTCTCGACGTAGACGCTGCACCCGTTGAGGATGTCGACGCCGGGAATGTAGCCGGCGACGAGGTCGGTCGTGCGCAGTACGGTCTCGGTCACTTTGTCGCCTTCTTCGCATTCGGCTGCGCCGTGGCAGCCTCTTCCTCGATCTCGTGCCTGACCAGATCGGAGTCCATCGTCTCGGCGATCTCCTGCTGGCCCGTGAGGGTGCCGAGGTCGACGTCGTGGTGGGCGCCGAGGTAGGCGTCGATCACGGCCGGGTCGCTCATCACCGTCGAGGGCGGGCCCTCGGCGACGATGCGTCCCTCGGCCATCACGACGACCCAGTCGGCGATCTCGTTGACCATGTGCATGTCGTGCTCGACGAACAGCACCGTCATGCCCTGCGTCTTCAGGTCGAGGATGTGGTGCAGCAGCGACTGGGTGAGGGCCGGGTTCACGCCGGCCATCGGCTCGTCGAGCATCACGAGTTCGGGCTCGCTCATAAGGGCACGTGCCATCTCGAGCAGCTTGCGCTGGCCGCCGGAGAGCGACGACGCGTAGTCGTCGGCCTTGGAGTCGAGCTTGAACCGCGCGAGCAGGTCCATGGCCTTCGCCGTGATCTCGTCTTCACGTCCCCGCCACAGCGGTTTGAACACGGCGGTGAAGATGTTCTCGCCGCTCTGCCGGCCGGCGCCGAGGCGCATGTTCTCGATCACGGTCATGCCGCCGAGGGCCTTGGTGAGCTGGAACGTGCGGATCATGCCGAGGCGTGCCACCCGGAAGGCGGGCATGCCGGCCAGGTTCTTGCCGCCGAAGTTCCACGTGCCCGTGTTCGGCTTGTCGAAGCCGGTCAGCAGGTTGAAGAACGTGGTCTTGCCCGCTCCGTTCGGTCCGATGAGCGCCGTGATGGCGCCCCTCGGAATCTCGAGGTGGTCGACGTCGACGGCGGTGAGGCCGCCGAACTGCCGGCTGACGCCGTGTGCGACGACGATGGGATCTTTCTTCTTCGCGCCCGGGACGATGTTGTCGACATCGATGACCAGGTCTGCGACAGGAGTCTTATCAGACACTGAAGAACGCCTCCTTCTTCTTGCCGAAGATTCCTTGTGGCCGGAATATCACCAGCAGCATGAGTGTGATTCCGATGATGATGAACCGGATCGGGCCCTGCTGCGTGCTCGCGATGGGCAGCAGGTCGTTGGCGACGAGCAGCGTGAGCAGTCCGTCGGAGAGCGACAGCGTCACCCAGAAGATGATCGCGCCGGCGATCGGCCCGAAGACCGTCGCGGCCCCGCCCAGCAGCAGGATCGTGTACAGGAAGAACGTCAGCTGTGTGCCGTAGTTGTCTGGTTGCAGCGACCGCGGCAGGATGAACATCGCTCCCGCCACACCGCCCAGGATTCCACCGAGGATCAGCGCCTGCATCTTGTAGGCGAACACGTTCTTGCCCAGGCTGCGCACGGCATCCTGGTCTTCACGGATTCCCTTGATGATGCGGCCCCACGGGCTGCGCACGAGCAGGTAGACGAGCAGGCAGGCCAGCCCGACGAGGGCCCAGCCGACGATGCGCACCCACCACTGGTCGGCGGAGTACGTGAGCACCCCGGCGCCGAAGCGACCCTCGGGCAGCGGGTTGAGCTCGTTGAAGGTTCGAGCGGCGCCGTTGATCCCCTCGGATCCTCCCGTGACATCCGAGAACTCCGGGGTCTTGACCGACAGCCGGATGATCTCTGCCGCGGCGATCGTGACAATGCTCAGGTAGTCCGCACGCAACCTCAGCGTGGGGATGCCGAGGATGAGGGCGAAGAGGGTCGAGGCGATGATCGTCGCGAGGAACGAGCCCCACAGCGGCCATTCGAACTTGACCGCCGTGATGGCGAACGCGTATCCGCCGACCGCCATGAACCCGGCCTGGCCGAAGTTGAGGAGGCCGGTGAAGCCGAAGTGCACCGCGAGGCCGAGTGCGGCCAGGGCGTACGCCGCCGTGGTCGGGGAGAAGATCTCACCGAGCGCGAGGGGGATGAAGTTGAATTCCATATGTTGTCCCTAGCCAATTCTCTCTCGGCGGCCGAGGATTCCCTGAGGCCGGAAGAGCAGGATGATGATCATGACCACGAGAGCGGCGACGTACTTGAGGTTCTCGGGGAGCCAGAGCGTCGACACGTTGATGAAGACGCCGATGACGAGCGATCCGACGAGAGCGCCGAACGCGGTGCCGAGGCCACCGAGGGTCACGGCGGCGAAGACGAGGAGCAGGATCGACGCTCCCGTGTCCCAGCGCAGCGACTGGTAGTAGCCGATGAAGACGCCGGAGAGGGCTGCGAGAGCCGCTCCGCCGATCCACACGGTGCGGATGACGCCCTCGACGTCGATGCCGGAGGCCGCAGCGAGCGAGCGGTTGTCGGCGACCGCGCGGGTCGCCTTTCCGATCTTTGTACGGAGCAGGATGAAGGCGACCACGAGAAGCAGCACGATCGCGATGATCGCACCCGCGACATCCGTGAACCTCAGGCTCACCGAACCGATGACGAGGAAGGGCTTGGGCGAGCTCGGGAGCGACAGCCGGTCGGCGCCCCAGATGAACGCGAACGTGTAGCGCAGCACGAGCGAGAGGCCGATCGTGACGATCATGAGCGGGATGAGGCCGAGACCGCGTTTCCGCAGCGGCTTCCACAGCCCCTTGTTCTGCACGTAGCCGAACACGCCGCCGAGTATCACCGCCGCGACGATGGCGATGGGCGCGGGCCAGCCGAAGATCCCGCTGAACGTGTAGGCCATCAGAGCGCCGAAGGTGACGAGCTCGCCGTGGGCGAAGTTGTTGAGCCCCGTCGTGCCGTAGATCAGTGAGAGGCCGATCGCGGCGAGAGCGAGCAGCAGACCGAAGATGAGCCCGGTGACGACCTTGGGCCAGAACAGCGTCCAGAAGTCGGGTCCTGCGGCTTGCGATCCACCGCCTGCCTCCGGTGTCGGTTCCGCGCCGATGGCGGGGTTGTCTGGCGACACCAGGAAGATCGCCGGGGTGCCCTTCTGCTCCGACGACACGGACAGCTCACGCGGGTTCTTGTTCGGGAAGCCGGCCTCCGGGGCGAGGGTGGCCTCGTCGATCGTGACCGTGTAGGCGCCGGGGTCGGGCACTCCGACGAGAACCCTTCCTTCCGCGTCGGTCACGAAGTCCTCGTCGAAGTCCTCGCCCTCCACGTTGACGCCGACGTTGGCGACCGGGGTCTTGGTTGCGTCGTCGAGGCGGATCCAGACCTGGATGGACTGATCTGCTTCTTCGGGCGGGATGATGTCGGCCGGGGTTGATGCGTTCGCGGCGACAGGCATCATCGCGAACAGGGTCACCACCAGTCCGAATGCTCCAAGCGCGAGTTTTTGGGCTCGGCTTTTCTGCGCGGGCTCTGCCACGGATGGACCTCCAGGTGTCGGGCACTTCTAGCTGCTGTGTGTGTCGAACAACGCCTGTCAGGCGACACCCCAAAATACAACGGGTTTGTGTCGTTCGTGTTTCGACGCTGAAACGCGTAGTCGCAATACTGACTGGGGAACAACTAGAGGTCAAGGCGCGTTAAGATTGCATACCGGTATCCAGAGCTGCATCCGGGCCTTTCTCACTCTTTCCTACAAGGGGACTCATGGACCAGCCTGATCCTTTCGGCTTCATTGGACTTACCTACGACGACGTCATGCTGCTGCCGGGGCACACCGACGTGATCCCGAGCGAGGCCGACACTGCGACCCGCCTGACCCGGCGCATCACCGTGGCCTCCCCGCTGCTCTCCGCGGCGATGGACACCGTCACCGAGGCCCGTATGGCGATCGCCATGGCCCGCAACGGCGGCATCGGCGTTCTGCACCGCAACCTGTCGATCGACGACCAGGCCGCCCAGGTCGACAAGGTCAAGCGCAGCGAGAGCGGCATGATCACGAATCCCGTCACGACGACTCCGGATGCCACGGTGGCCGAGGTCGACGCGCTCTGCGGCGAATTCCGTGTCTCGGGTCTCCCCGTCGTCGAGGCCGACGGCCGGCTCGTCGGCATCATCACCAACCGCGACATGCGTTTCGTCTCCGACTTCGAGAAGCACACCACGTATGTGCGCGACGTCATGACGACCAAGGGACTCATCACCGCTCCCGTCGGTGTCGGCTCCGATGTCGCTATCTCGCTGTTCGCCCAGCACAAGATCGAGAAGCTCCCGCTGATCGACGGCGAGGGCAAGCTGCGCGGCCTCATCACCGTGAAGGACTTCGACAAGAGCGAGAAGTACCCCAACGCCACGAAGGACGACGAGGGGAGGCTGCGAGTCGCCGCCGCCATCGGCTTCTTCGGTGACGCGTGGGACCGCGCCGTGGCCCTCAACGAGGCCGGGGTCGACGTCATCGTCGTCGACACCGCCAACGGCGACTCGGCGGGCGTGCTCGACATGATCAGCCGGATGAAGAGCGACGCCGACTTCGCCCACATCGACGTCATCGGCGGCAACGTCGCCACCCGCAGCGGCGCGCAGGCGCTCATCGACGCGGGGGCGGACGCGATCAAGGTCGGTGTCGGCCCCGGATCGATCTGCACCACGCGCGTCGTCGCAGGTGTCGGCGTTCCGCAGGTGACCGCCGTGTACGAGGCGTCCCTCGCGGCGCGCGAGGTCGGCATCCCCGTGATCGCCGACGGCGGCCTGCAGTACTCGGGCGACATCGCCAAGGCCATCGTCGCGGGTGCAGACACCGTGATGCTCGGATCGCTGCTCGCCGGCTGCGACGAGAGCCCGGGCGACCTGGTCTTCGTCAACGGCAAGCAGTTCAAGAACTACCGCGGCATGGGATCGCTCGGCGCGCTGCAGACCCGCGGCAAGAAGACGTCGTACTCGCGCGACCGCTACTTCCAGGCCGACGTGCCCTCCGACGAGCAGCTCATCGCCGAGGGCATCGAGGGCCAGGTGCCCTATCGCGGACCGCTCTCCGCCGTCGCGTACCAACTGCTCGGCGGGCTGCGCCAGTCGATGTTCTACACCGGTGCGCGCACGATCCCGGAGCTCAAGCAGAAGGGCAAGTTCGTGCGCATCACCGCCGCCGGACTCAAGGAGTCGCACCCGCACGACATCCAGATGGTCGTCGCGGCGCCGAACTACACGCGCTAGCGGTATCCGTAAGGGGCCGGTCCTTCGGGGCCGGCCCCTTTTGCGCGCCCGCACCCGCCTCCGACCCGAGGGGCAAGGATTCGACCTTCACGCAGCCCGTCAGCGTCGATTCCTTGCCCCTGCGCACTGGTCGTCGAGCGGAGGGGCAGGGTTTCTACCCTGAGCGACCGCTTAAACGTCGAAAGGTTGCCCCGCTGGTCTGGGGTAGTCTGGTCGGCTGCCCACTCGGGCGGCGCACCCTTCTTCTGGAGCACCGCGCATGGGCTACATCGACGTCAACACCGTCTCCTACTCTCTCGCCGACGGCAGGCCGCTGCTCGACGAGGTCTCGTTCCGGGTCGGCGAGGGCACCACCTCGGCCCTGATCGGGGCGAACGGGGCGGGCAAGTCCACGCTGCTGCGGCTCATCCGCGGCGAGATCAAGCCCGACTCGGGCGCCATCTCGATCGACGGCGGCCTGGGCGTCATGGACCAGTTCGTCGGCCACGTGCGTGACACCTCCACCGTGCGCGACCTGCTCGTGTCCGTCTCGCCCGAGGCCGTGCGCCAGGCCAGCCTCGCCCTCGACGCCTCCGAGCTCGCCCTCATCGACGACGACACGACCGTGAATCAGCTCGCCTACGCCACGGCGCTCGCCGACTACGCGGACGCGGGCGGCTACGACCAGGAGACGGTGTGGGACACCTGTGTCACGACGGCGCTCGGCATCCCTTTCGAACGCGCCAAGTACCGCGAGCTCACCACGCTGAGCGGCGGAGAGCAGAAACGGCTCGTGCTGGAGGCGCTGCTGCGCGGACCCGAGCAGGTGCTGCTGCTCGACGAGCCAGACAACTACCTCGACGTGCCCGGCAAGCGTTGGCTCGAGGAGGCGTTGCGGGCGACCCCGAAGACGGTGCTGCTCGTGAGCCACGACCGGGAGCTGCTCGCCAGAGCCGCCGACCGCATCATCACCCTCGAGGTGGGCGCGGCGGGCAACAGCACCTGGACGCACGGCGGCAGCTTCGCCGGCTACCACTCCGCCCGCGACGACCGCATGGCCCGCCTCGACGAGCTGCGACGCCGCTGGGACGAACAGCACGTGCGCATCAAGCAGCTCGTCGCGAACCTCAAGGTGAAGGCCACCGCGAACGACGGTTTCGCCTCGCGCTACCAGGCAGCGCTCACCAGGCTGCGCAAGTTCGAAGAGGTCGGGCCGCCGCAGGAACGCCCGGTCGAACAAGACCTGCGGATGCGCCTGAAGGGTGCCCGCACCGGCAATCGCGCGGTCGTCTGTGAGCAGCTCGAGCTCACGGGGCTCATGCGTCCGTTCGACCTCGAGGTCTGGTTCGGCGAACGCGTCGCCGTGCTCGGGTCGAACGGGTCGGGCAAGTCGCACTTCCTGCGCCTGCTCGCCCTCGGCGGCAGCGAGCCCGAACCGTTGCACGGCCACCTCACCAGCGTGGGCGCGACCCTCGACCCCGTTCCGCACACCGGCCGCGCGAAGCTCGGGGCACGCGTCGTGCCCGGTTGGTTCGCGCAGGCGCACGAGCATCCCGACCTGCTCGGACGCACCCTGCTCGACATCCTGCACCGCGGCGACGACAACCGCCGGGGCCTCGCCCGCGAGGCCGCGAGCCGCGCCCTCGACCGCTACGGACTCGTCGAGTCGGCGGAGCAGGTGTTCGAGTCGCTCAGCGGCGGCCAGCAGGCGCGGCTGCAGATCCTGCTGCTCGAGCTCAGCGGCGTCACCCTGCTGCTGCTCGACGAGCCGACCGACAACCTCGACCTGGTCTCCGCCGAGGCGCTCGAGGAGGCCCTCGGCCGGTTCGAGGGCACCGTGATGGCGGTCACCCACGACCGCTGGTTCGCCCGCTCGTTCGACCGGTACGTGGTGTTCGGCTCCGACGGCAACGTCTACGAGTCGAACGAGCCGGTGTGGGACGAGGCGCGCGTGGTGCGCGACCGTGCGTGACCGGCGTCAGACGGTCGGCACCACCAGGTTGAGCCGTCGCTCGCTCAGGCCGACGCTCAGCCGCTGGCCCCAGCCCGCGATCAGGTAGTCGCGCTCGATGCCGTCGCCGAACACCACGAGTCGGTCGCTCTCGACGAGCAGCTCCAGACGTTTGCCGTCGAGCAGCACCCCGCCGGTGAGCTCGGCACCGGTGGCGATCGACGGCCACGCCTCGCGGGTGAACCACGAGATATCCGTCGAGACGGGCGACGGCAGCAGCCGCCGCTCGATGTGGCGGTCGCTCGCAATCGACGACGACCACCCGGTGCTGCCCGTGCCGGTGCCGGCGATGATGCCCGACGACGAGTGCCGTTCCGAGCCGCGATCGGGGACCGTCACCGTGTAACGGGCCGACTGGTGCCCGCTGTCGCCGATGTAGAGGTCGTTGAGCGCCTCGAGCGACTGGCCGTCGTCGAGGGTCGCCTGCACCATCGCACGCGCCTGGATGGTGGCGCGGCCCGCCCGCACGTGCTGCACCAGGCCCGTGGCATCCAGCGGCCTGTGCGCCACGAGAACACCCGGGTTGCGGTCGGGCTCGGGGTTGATGCCGATGACGGGCTGGCCGCCGAGGTATTTGGCGACGTTCGCGACGAGTCCGTCCTGCCCGATCGGCATCACGATGTCCTCGGGTCCGAACAGGAAGCGGTCGAGCTCGGAGCGTTCGAGGCGCGCCTGCCGCACGTCGTTCGGCAGGCGGGTGGAGACCTCGTGCATCGCCTCCTCGAGCACCTCGTGGCGCTCGCGGACGTCGTCGATCGACCGGCCGCGTTCGCGCAGGAAGAACTCTGCCTGCCCGTAGGTGGCGTGCCGCTCGAGCAGCTCCGTGTACTCCGAGCGGCGGTGCACGATCACGACGCGCGCGGCGAGTGCCACCGTTCGCCGCTATTTCTCGGAAGAGGGGGCGGATGCCGCGGCCGCGGGTGCTGCGGCGATGCGGGTGAGCGCCTCCGTGAGGATGTCGGGCGTCAGGTTCAGCGTGCCGATGCTGGGCAGGTTCTCCGCGAGGCTCTGCATCGCCAGCGCGGTGAGCACGGCCGGGTCGATGCCCTTGTACGAGGCGAGCCGCGCGGTCTCGGCCTCGGCGTTCGCGGCGCCGAGCGTGCGGGTCGACTCGGCGCGCACGGTCGACTCGATCTGCACGCGGGACGCCGCGGCCTTGGCCTGCACCGACTGCTCCTCCGCCTGCGACGTGACGGTGATGAGCCGGGTCGCGGCCTCCTCCTGGGCGCGCTTCTGGGCGTTCGCGCCCTCCTGCCGCACCAGCAGCTCCTCGCGGGTGGCCAGTTCGATCTTGCTCTGCAGCTCGTTCTCGGCGATGGCCCGTTCGCGCTCGACGGCGATCGCACGGCGCTCGTAGGTGGCCTTGTCGGCGTCCTGCTGCACGCGCTCGCGCACCGGCACCTCGAGCGCGCGCTCGAGGTCGGCCTGCGGGCGGATGGACACGATGCGGACGCCGATGACGATGATCGACGTCTCGGCGAGACGCGCGTCGCCGGCGAGGCCCGCGGTCGTCACCGAGCGCACGGCGGGCACGCCCTGCCCGAGCAGGCCGACCAGGTTCACCGTGGAGATGTGCTCGACCGCGTACTGCTGGGCGAGCTCGGTGATGCGCGTGCCGACCTGCTCGAGGGGCTTGCCGAGCCAACGGCCGTTGTACGGGTCGATCGAGAAGTCGATGCGGCCGGCGGCGACCGTCGGGTCGCCGAAGCGGTAGGTGACCGTGGCCTGCACGCTGACCTCCTGGAAGTCGAGGGTGCGGGCGCCGAAGACGACCGAGAGCTCGGACTCGGCCACGGGCACCTCGCTGATCGCGGCGTTGAGCGCGCGGAACCAGAACGAGATCCCCGGTCCGCTGTGCACGATCTTGCCGCGCTGCGCGTGCACGATGTGACTCGTGGGGATCGACCTCAGGTGGCGTGCGAATGGAAAGCTGCGGATGTCGGCCATGGTTCCCCCGTAGAACAGTCGATGGTGCAATTCTCAGTTTAGGGTCGTGCCGAGGCGGGACCGACTCGGCACCCGCGCCGCGCCGGTAAGCTTGCGGGGTGAGTGACATCGAGATCGGCCGTTCCAAGCGCGCCCGCCGCGTGTACGCCTTCGACGACATCGCGATCGTGCCCTCCCGGCGCACGCGCGACCCGCAGGACGTGTCCATCAGCTGGACGATCGACGCCTACACCTTCCAGATCCCCGTGCTCGCCGCCCCGATGGACTCCGTCGTGAGCCCAGAGACCGCGATCACCATCGGCAACCTCGGCGGCCTCGGCGTGCTCGACCTCGAGGGCGTCTGGACCCGGTACGACGACCCCACCGCGCTGCTCGCCGAGATCGCCACGCTCGCACCCGAGGTCGCGACCCGCCGGATGCAGGAGATCTACGCCGAGCCGATCAAGCCCGAGCTGATCCGCGACCGCCTCGCGCAGATCCGCGCCGCCGGAGTGCCCGTCGCCGGAGCGCTCAGCCCGCAGCGCACCCAGGAGTTCTACGAGACGGTCGTCGCGGCCGGAGTCGACATGTTCGTCATTCGCGGCACCACGGTGAGCGCCGAGCACGTCTCCAAGTCGGTCGGTCCGCTCAACCTCAAGAAGTTCATCTACGAGCTCGACGTCCCCGTGATCGTGGGCGGCGCTGCCACCTACACGGCGGCGCTCCACCTCATGCGCACGGGAGCCGCCGGCGTGCTCGTCGGCTTCGGCGGCGGCGCAGCATCCACGACCCGCGCCAGCCTCGGCATCCACGCTCCCATGGCGACGGCGGTAGCGGATGTCGCGGGCGCACGTCGCGACTACATGGACGAGTCGGGCGGCCGCTACGTACACGTCATCGCCGACGGCGGCCTCGGAACCAGCGGCGACATCGTCAAGGCCATCTCGGTCGGAGCCGACGCGGTCATGCTCGGCTCGACGCTGGCCCGCGCCACGGACGCCCCCGGCGGCGGCTACCACTGGGGTGCCGAGGCGCACCACTCCGAGCTTCCGCGCGGCAACCGCGTGCACGTCGGAACCCTCGCTCCGCTGGCCGAGATCCTCAACGGGCCCTCGTCGGTCGCCGACGGCCGCGTCAACCTCATGGGCGCGCTCCGACGTTCGATGGCCACCACCGGCTACTCCGACCTCAAGGAGTTCCAGCGCGTCGAGGTAGTTGTCGCCCCGTATCAGCAGAGTTAGTCTGAAAGCGGCGCCTCCAGAGCCTCCAGCGGAGGCCCTGACGAGGAGACGAAGATGTCAGCACCACGGTCAGTTGCCCGCTCATCCAAGCTCGGTCCAGAGGAACGCGCCGACGCCATCGAGGCTCTGAGGACGGTCGAACTCGACATCCTCGTGGTGGGCGGCGGCATCGTCGGCACGGGCAGCGCGCTCGACGCCGTCACCCGCGGCCTGACCGTCGGCATGGTGGAGGCGCGCGACTGGGCGTCGGGAACGAGCAGCCGCTCGTCGAAACTCGTGCACGGCGGCATCCGCTATCTCGAACAGCTCGACTTCCGGCTCGTTCGCGAGGCCCTCATCGAACGCGGCCTGCTGCTGCAACGCATCGCCCCGCACCTCGTGAAGCCGGTGCGGTTCCTCTACCCGCTCTCCAAGCCGGTCTACGAGCGTTTCTACATCGGCGCCGGCATGTTCCTCTACGACATCTTCAGCTACAGCGGGGGACGCCCGCCCGGGGTGCCGCATCACCGCCATCTAACCAAGCGGCAGATGCTGCGCGCAGCTCCCAGCCTCGCCAACGACGCCTTCGTCGGCGGGCTCACCTACTACGACGCCCAGGTCGACGACGCCCGGTACGTCGCGGCGCTCGCACGCACCGCGTCGTCGTACGGCGCCCACGTGGCATCCCGGGTCAGGGTCGAGGGATTCCTCAAGGTGGGCCAGCGGGTCGTCGGGGTGACCGCGCACGACCTCGAGACGGGGGAGCGGTTCGAGATCAAGGCCCGCCAGGTCGTCAACGCCACGGGCGTGTGGACGGATGACACGCAGGCCATGGTCGGCGAGCGCGGCCAGTTCAAGGTGCGCGCCTCGAAGGGAGTGCACCTCGTGGTGCCGCGCGACAGGTTCCAGTCGAAGATCGGCCTGATCCTCCGCACGGAGAAGAGCGTGCTGTTCGTGATCCCCTGGGGCAGGCACTGGCTCATCGGCACGACGGACACCGACTGGCATCTCGACAAGGCGCACCCGGCGGCGACCGCTGCCGACATCGACTACATCCTCGAGCACGTGAACGCGATCCTCGCGGTGCCGCTCACCCGCGACGACGTCGAGGGCGTGTTCGCGGGACTGCGACCGCTGCTCGCCGGCGAGAGCGAGCAGACGTCGAAGCTGTCGCGCGAGCACGTCGTGGCGCACGCCGTGCCGGGACTCGTAGTGGTCGCCGGCGGCAAGTGGACCACGTACCGCATCATGGCCAAGGACGCGATCGACGCGGCCGTGTCGTCGCTCGACGGCAAGGTGCCGCCGTCGACGACGCAGGACATCGCGCTGCTCGGCGCCGAGGGGTACAAGGCGGCCTGGAACAAGCGCTCCCGTCTGGCGGAGCAGTTCGGGGTGCACAAGGTGCGCATCGAGCACCTGCTCAACCGCTACGGGGCGCTCAGCTACGAGCTGCTCGAGCTCATCCACGAACGGCCCGAGCTGATCGAGCCGCTGCCGGGCGCCGACGACTACATCGCTGCGGAGGTCGTCTACGCGGCGTCGCACGAGGGCGCGCTGCACCTCGAAGACGTGCTCGCCCGGCGCACCCGCATCTCGATCGAGGCCTGGGACCGCGGCGTCTCCGCCGCCCCGGTCGCCGCCGCGCTCATGGGCGAGGTGCTCGGATGGGACGCCGAGCGCACCGCCGACGAGGTGGCGAACTACCTCAAGCGCGTGCAGGCCGAGATCGAGAGCCAGCAGCAGCCCGACGACGAGTCCGCCGACCGCGTGCGGCTGGAGGCGCCTGACATCAGCGCGAAGTAGGGGGTGCGCGGCCGGACCTCCTGCGCGAGCAATCTCCGGCGCTGCGAGCCGCTCCCGGCAGCCGACGCATCTGCGCGAGCCATTTCCGGACGTTTGGCCCTGCCGCGGCTGCGTCATTTAGCCGGAAACGGCTCGCGTAGGTATCAGCCCGTGCCGCGCCATCCGCATCGCGAGGCCGCGACGATCGTTGACCGCGTCCCAGCCGAGGCGGTCGAAGCCCGTCACCACGCGTCGCATGCGGTCTTCGCGCTGCTTCTCGAGCCACACCAGCTCGTCGAGGGAGGCGCCGCGCTGGAAGTGGCGGTCGGCCCCGTACTTCGCGCGGCCGTCGATCTCGACGACGAGATCGAGCTCTCGCCAGTAGAAGTCGGCGAAGCCGATGGAGCCCTGCTCGTCGAAGAACTCGCGTTGGAGTTCGGGGGCGGGAAGGCCCAGGGCGTGAAACTGCACGCGGCAGAGCGACTCGGCGGGGGAACCGGACGCACCGTCCGCGAACTCCACCGCCCGACGCGCGGCGACGAGTCCGCGGTAGGGCGCGAGGTCGCTCATCGTCGCCAGCAGCTGTGCCTTCGTGACGAGCGGCAGGCCGAGCTCCCAGCGAGGTTCACCCTTGCGCGCGGGGCGGAGGGCTTCATCGAGCATCGCCACCGCCCGCACGAGCGGAACGGCGCAAGCGATGTCGACGAGGGTGCGTCGGAGCGAGGTGACTGTCACGCCGTCGATCGTCACCGGTGCGGGATCGACGCCTAGGCCGTGTCGACGGATACCTCGTCGCGACGTTCCACCGTCTGACAGCGGCACCAGCTCGTGCACGCTGGCGGGCCACGGGCCGAGCGAAGGGAGGCGGAACATCGCCGCGGCGGAGTCGTGCGAGAACTGCGCGCCCGGGCGCGACCGAAGAGAGGCGGCCTGCACCCGCGCACGGTAGCGCTCGTCGGGATCGAGCGACGCCCACTCGGTCTTCTCCATGTAGACGCCGGGCGCGACTCTCGAGAGCAGCCCGGCCGCGCACTTGCGGCGGAGTTCACGGTCGGAGCCGAGGCGCTCGGCCTCGCGACTGAGAATGAACGTGTGTTTCGAAGTCATCCCGCAACCCTGCTCGCGCCGACGGTGCGGCCGAGGCCGAGAGCCGCACCGGTGGAGAAGTCGCGCCTGTGGAGAAGCCGTGTCTCGGTGAGGCCGCGTGTGCGTCCGTGGCGAAGGCGTGTCTCGTGAGCCGGTTTCGGCGCAACGAGCGGCTTCCGGCGCGAGCCGAGTTTCGCGATCCGCTTCCGGGCAAAAGAGTCCGCCGCGGCGGAGTCATTTGTCCGGAAGCGGCTCGAAAGCGATTGCACCCGCCAGGCGGGACGCCGTCGGGCACGCGAGCACGCGCAGGAGTGCGCACAGCCCGACCACCCTCCCGGGGTCGCTCCAGTAGACTGTCGGAATTGCCCGAAACCCCACAAGGAGTGCTCTCATGGTCGACGTTCGGCGGGTTAAACTCCCCGGTGTTGGTGTGCTTCACACCTTTGTGACCGATGACGGCGGCAAGGTGGGCGTCATCACGCACCGCTCGGGACACAGCGACCTGATCACCTTCGCGGACTCCGAAGACGGCGACTCGAGCAAGGTCTCGCTGCGTCTCGACGAAGACGAGGCCCACACCCTCGCCGAGCTGCTCGGCGGCACGCGCATCACCGAGTCGCTCTCGAGCCTCGACCAGATCCCCGGACTCTCGATCGACTGGTTCACGGTCGACTACGAAGACCACATAGCCGGGCAAGAGCTCGGCAACCTGACCAGCCGCGGCATCGTCGGCCTCACGGTCGTCGCCGTCGTGCGCGGCGAGTCGGCGAACCCCGCCCCGGCCGACGACTTCAAGGTCTTCCCCGGCGACACCCTCGTGGTGGCCGGCTCGCCCGAGAAGGTGGCAAAAGCGTTCGCGTTCTATCGCACCGGTGAGTTCAAGGCGAAGACGCCGGTCGATTCCCCGCCAGGAGGCTAGCCGTGCACCTGGGTGAAGAACTCCTGACTCTGGGACTTCTGTTCATCATCTCGTACGTCTTCGGGCGGCTGGGCAAGCTCATCGGGCTGCCCGCCATCCCGATATACATGCTCGTCGGCCTCATCGCCAGCCCGTACTTCCATCTCTTCCCGCTCAGCTTCGAATCTGCCGACGTCGAACTCATCGCGGTGTTCGGGCTCATCTTCCTGCTGTTCAGCCTCGGGCTCGAGTTCGACCAGGACGAGTTCTACGGCAACGCCGGGAAGCTGCTCATCTCCGGCGGTACCCGCATCGCGATCAACATGGCTGCCGGCTTCGCACTCGGCATGTGGATCGGCTGGGGGACGCGGGAGGCGCTCATCATCGCCGGAATGACGGCTGCCTCGTCGAGCGCCATCATCACGAAGCTCTTCATCGAGCTGCGCCGACTGGCCAACCGCGAGACGCCGATCATCCTCGGCATCATGGTGCTCGAAGACGTGTTCATCGCCATCTACCTCGCGATCGTGGCCGTCGTGATCGGCGGAGAGGCCGACGTCTGGGCCGTGACCCTGCAGCTGGCGATCTCGTTCACCTTCCTCATCGTTATGTTCGTGGTGGCGAGGTACGGCGGCAAGGTCGTCGCCCGGCTCGTGCGCACGAAAGACGACGAGCTCTTCACCATCCTGTTCTTCGGACTCGCCGTCGCGTTCGGCGGCATCGGCGAACTGCTCGGTGTCTCCGACGCGATCGGCGCGTTCCTCATCGGCCTCGTGCTCGGCGCCACCCGCTTCCGCGGGCGCATCGAGCAGCTCGCGCTTCCGTTGCGCGACGTCTTCGGCGCGTTCTTCTTCCTCAACTTCGGCCTCGCGCTCGACCCGTCGACGTTCGGCGCGGTGCTCGTGCCCGTCGGCGTCGCCGTGCTGATGACCCTCGTCGTGAACACCGCGGGCGGGCAGCTCATCGCCTGGCAGAACAAGCTCACACCCGCCGAGGGGCTCAACGCCAGCGCCATGCTGCAGAATCGCGGAGAGTTCGCGCTCATCCTCGCGACTCTCGCGGTGTCTGCCGGCCTCGACGACCGGCTCACGCCCTTCGCGGGTCTCTACGTGCTCTCCATGGCGATCATCGGACCCGTTCTCGCCGTCAACTCCGAGAAGATCGGCGCGCGCATCTTCCCCGCCAAGAAGAAGTCCCCGTCCAAACAGGCCGAGCACACGCTCACCGCCGACGAGAACTTCGCGCTCGTCGAAGCGGCCATGTCGGGCAACGACGTGGCCGGCCCAGACGACGACCTCTTCGACGACGTCGACGGCGACCGGCCCGCGCCCGACCCCATCGCCGAACAGGCCGCACAGCAGTCCGACGCCGAGAAGCCCGGTCGCCAGCGCGACCCGGAGTACTAGACCATGTGGGAACTCGCGCGCAGACCGCGCTGGATCGCCGCCCTCGTGCTGTGCCTCGCCATCGCAGGAGGCTTCGCCGCGCTCGGGCAGTGGCAGCTGTCGCGCAGCATCGACGCCGGCGTTCCGGTCGACGAGACCACCGAGACGCCCGTGCCGCTCGGTGAGCTGGCCGAGCCGCAGAAGCCGCTGAGCACCACCGAGGCGGGCCGCATCGTCACGATCGAGGGCACTCTCCTGCCCGACGAGTACGTCACGCTCAGCGGGCGCCTGCATGAGGGAACCCCCGGCTACTGGGTGGTGGGCCACCTGCTCGCCGACGACTCCGCCGCCGACAGCCCGAGCGCGGGCGCGTCTCTCGCCGTGGCACTCGGCTGGGCCGCGACCGAGGAGGATGCGGCATCCGCGATCTCCCAGCTCGAGCGGGACGCCCCCGACAGCTTCCGCGGCCGCTACCTGCCGACCGAGGCGCCGCAGGAAGACGACTTCGAGAACGGCGAGCAGAACTCGCTCTCGACGGCCGCGCTGGTCAACCAGTGGGGGACGCCTCCGACGACCGTCTATGCGGGATACCTGGTGACGGATGCGGCCCCGGCCGGACTCGACCAGATCGATGCCCCGGCCCCGAGCACCGAGGTGACCGTCAACTGGCTCAACATCTTCTACTCGGTCGAATGGGCGGTGTTCGCGGGCTTCGCGGTGTTCCTGTGGTTCCGCCTCGTGAAGGACGCGTGGGAGCGCGAACAGGAAGAGCTCGCCGAAGAGCAGCACGTAAACTAGAGCAATGGCCCTCAAACCGAAGCTCTCCAACGTTCCCAAGATCTGGAGCGCGCTTCGCCTCTACCGGGTCACCTCGATCGTCACCGGCGCCTTCCTGCTGCTGCTCGTGCTGATGATGGTCACCCGCTACGGATTCGGCGTCGACATCGAGATGAACGGGCCGTACGGCTTCCTCGCACTCACCCCCAAGGAGATGATCGAGGGCGTCAACCTCTCCACGGTCATCCTGATCCTGCACGGCTGGTTCTACGTCGTCTACCTCTACAGCGACTTCCGCCTGTGGAGCCTCATGCGCTGGACCTTCCCCCGATTCATCATCATCGCCCTCGGCGGCGTGGTGCCCTTCCTGTCCTTCATCGTCGAGCGCCGGGTCCACGCGCAGACGGTGGCGGAGCTTACGACCCTGCAATCCGCACAGAAAGTGGAGACGATCCCATCAGCGAACTAACTCCGGCTCAGGCGAACTCCACGGCGCAGCGCCCCGTGCTCGTCGTCGACTTCGGCGCGCAGTACGCGCAGCTCATCGCCCGACGCGTGCGCGAGGCCAGCGTCTACTCCGAGATCGTGCCGCACACGATCACCGCCGAGGAGGTCGCGGCCAAGAACCCGATCGGCATCGTGCTGAGCGGCGGACCCTCGAGCGTCTACGAGACCGGCTCGCCTAGTCTCGACCCGGGCATCCTCAAGCTCGGCGTGCCCACGCTCGGCATCTGCTACGGCTTCCAGGTGATGGCGCAGCAGCTCGGCGGCGAGGTCGCGAACACCGGCCTGCGCGAGTACGGCTCGACCGCCGTCACCCTCGCCGAGGGCACCTCCACCCTGCTGGGCGACCAGCCCACCGAGCAGACCACCTGGATGAGCCACGGCGACTCCGTGTCGAAGGCCCCGGACGGGTTCACCGTTCTCGCATCGAGCGCGTCGACGCCCGTCGCCGCCTTCGCCAGTGATGAGAAGCGGATGTACGGTGTCCAGTGGCATCCGGAGGTCAAGCACTCGGAGTTCGGCCAGCGGGTCCTCGAGAACTTCCTCCATGATGCGGCCGGCATCCCCGCCGACTGGAACAGCGCCAACGTCATTGACGAGCAGGTCGCCCGCATCCGCGAGCAGGTCGGCACGTCGAAGGTCATCGTCGGTCTCTCCGGCGGTGTCGACTCCGCCGTCGCCGCCGCGATCGTGCACAAGGCGATCGGCGACCAGCTCACCGCGATCTTCGTCGACCACGGCCTGCTGCGTCAGGACGAGCGCCGCCAGGTCGAGGAGGACTACGTCGCCTCGACCGGTGTGCGCCTGATCACCGTCGACGCCGTCGACCAGTTCCTCGACGCCCTGGCCGGAGTCACCGACCCCGAGCAGAAGCGCAAGATCATCGGCCGCGAGTTCATCCGCAGCTTCGAGGGCGCCGCAGAGGCGCTCGTGCTCGAAGCCCGCGGCGATGGTGCGTCGATCGACTTCCTCGTGCAGGGAACCCTCTACCCCGACGTCGTCGAGTCGGGCGGCGGATCGGGCACCGCGAACATCAAGAGCCACCACAACGTGGGCGGCCTGCCCGAAGACCTGCAGTTCAAGCTCGTCGAGCCGCTGCGCACCCTGTTCAAGGACGAGGTGCGGGCCATCGGCCGCGAGCTGGGCCTGCCCGAGGTCATCGTGAGCCGCCAGCCGTTTCCGGGGCCTGGCCTCGGGATCCGCATCGTGGGCGAGGTTACCCGTGAGCGTCTCGAGCTGCTCCGCAAGGCGGATGCGATCGCCCGCGCCGAGCTGACGGCCGCCGGCCTCGACAACGAGATCTGGCAGTGCCCGGTCGTGCTGTTGGCCGACGTGCGGTCGGTCGGCGTGCAGGGCGACGGACGCACCTACGGTCACCCGATCGTGCTGCGCCCCGTGTCGAGCGAAGACGCCATGACCGCCGACTGGACGCGCCTGCCGTACGACGTGCTCGCGCGCATCTCCAACCGCATCACGAACGAGGTGCCCGGTGTGAACCGCGTGGTGCTCGACGTCACGTCGAAGCCGCCGGGGACGATCGAGTGGGAGTAGCATCCGGTCCCTGAGCCTGTCGAAGGGCTGAGCCTGTCGAAGGGACCGACGAAAGGCGGGGCATCCGAGAGGGTGCCCCGCTTTTCGCGTCTCCGGTGCGACGGTCTGCGCCGATCGGGGCGTTTTTCGGCGCCGACTGCCCCGAACGGCGCAGGTCGATGGCGCGGTCCACTCGTCGCGGACGTGGTTGTCCTGTCTGCGGTCGGAGGTGAGCTCGCGATACTCGCGGTGGTCGCTGTCACCGTGGGCGCGACGGTGCTTGCGGTCGAATTCGCGCGCGGCGACCAGACCCGGCTCGCGGAGCTCGGTCACGCTGCCCGCACCCAGCCCTACCTGGCGGTGCTTCCGGTCGTCTACCTGTTCGTGCGTGGACACCACGCCTACACCGAGACTTTCGAAGGCATGCGCGTGGCGTGGGCGTCGCTCGTCGTCGTGATCGGCGTCTGCTACGCGGCGGCCGTGGTCATTCCGGCTATGAGCACGATCGGCGAGCTGCTGAGGCAGTCGACGGAGTACTACTCCGGCTGAGCGCCCGTGTCGACGGCGGACGGGGCTTTGCGCAGCGACGACTTGACGAGCAGCCACGCGATCGGGCCGAACACCGGCACGAACAGGATGATCGCGAGCCATACGAACAACTCGGTCATCGACCGGTGGGCGGTGCGGCTGAAGCTCACCAGAGCGACGACGGTGAGAGCGAGGAACAGGATCGGCGTCGCCACCCAGACCAGGTCGTAGATCTCGGGGATCAGCGGATTCTTCGTCTCGATCTCGGCGGCCATGGCCCCAACTCTCCCGCATGGCTCGACGCGGGGCAATCCTCAGTATTCGAGCAGGCCGTTCTCGTAGGCGAACACCACGACCTGGATGCGGCTCTGCAGGCCTAGCTTGCTCAGGATGCTGCGGATGTGCGTCTTCGACGTCGCCTCGCTCACGAACGCGGCCGAGGCGATCTCCGCGTTGCTGAGCCCGCGGGCGACGAGCAGGAAGATCTCGCGCTCGCGCGGCGTGAGCGCGGCGATGGCTACCTCGAGCGGGCGGCCGGCGTCCACGCGCGGCGTGGCGTAACGCTTGACGAGGTCGAAGGTCGCGGCGGGGGCGAGCACCGACTGGCCGGCGTGCACGGTGCCGATCGCGGCGAGGATGAACTCCGGCGTCGCGTCCTTGGTGATGAATCCGCTCGCACCCGTGCGGATCGCGCGGAACACGGCCTCGTCGCGCTGGAACGTCGTGAGCACGATCACCCGCGTCGCCGACCCGCTCGCCACGATCAGCCGCGTCGCCTCGATACCGTCCATCACCGGCATCCGGATGTCCATCAGCACGACGTCCGGCGCCTCGCGGGCCACGAGGTCGACGCCGCCCCGGCCGGTCCCCGCCGATCCGGCGAACTGCAGGTCGGGCTGCGACTCGATCAGCATCTGCATGCCCGACACGAACAACGGTTGGTCGTCGACGACCGCGACCCGCACCTGCCTCACGCGCCCGCCCCGCTCTGCGCGGGTTCGACGGCGCGTTCGACGCCGGTCGGCAGGAACAGCGTCACGACGAACTCGCTCTCCGGTTCTTCGGATGCGCCCGCGGTCAGCCATCCGCCGGCCAGACGCGCGCGATCCTTCATCCCCCTGATGCCGTGACCCCCGCCGGTCGACTGCGGCCCGCCGACGTCGCCGCGGCTCGTCACGGTCAGCGCGAGCCCTGGCCCTCGCCAGTCGAACGACAGCCGCGCGCTGGGCTTCCCGCCGGAATGCCTGAGGCTGTTCGTGAGACTCTCCTGCACGATGCGGTACACGGCGAGCTCCTGCGCCGGCGTCATGGCCTTCGCGTCGCCGAAGTGCCGGGCGTCGACCGTCATGCCGGTCGCACCCAGTTGCACGAACAGCAGGTCCAGGTCGGCGAGACCGGGCTGCGGGGTGTCGCCCGGCTCCTCGCGCAGACCCTCGATGAGAGTGCGTACGTCGATCAGCGCGGCGCGCGCGGCGTCGGAGATCGCATGGAACGCCGCATCCGTCAGCTGGGGTTTGGCGACGCTCGCGAACCGCGCGCCGTCCGCCTGGGCGATCACCACGGCGAGGGAGTGCGCGAGCACGTCGTGCACGTCGCGGGCGATCCGGTCGCGTTCGTGGGCGAGCATCAACTCCACCTCGACGCTGTCGAGCTGCTCGGTCGTGGTGCGCAGCAGCCGCAGCGCCCGCAGCTCGCGCAGGCTGGCCCGCAGGGCGAAGCCGATCGCCCACGCGCCGGCGTACAGGCCGAGGGTGATGAGCGAAGTCGTGATGAACGACATGATCTCGTTCGCGTCGGCCCCGCGCCCGGTCCAACGGTTCAGCCTCGTGCCGAGGAGGTAGCCCGCGCACGCCGAGAGCGGCACACCGAGAATCAGCGCGGCGTAGGCGACGCGCTTCGGCGCCTCGTGCGCCACCACGAACGCCACGAACAGCACGCCCAGATTGACCGGCCACATCGTGGAGACGGGAGGCAGGATCAGACCAACCACCTGCAGCAGGGTCACGGATGCGACCACAGCCAGCGCCACAACGGGCAGCACCCGCGAGATCGCCATCGCCGCCGCGATCGCGATCAGCACGAAGAGGCCGGAGCCGCCGTATCCGCGCCCGGCCTCCCCCACCAGCCACAGGACGAGGAACACCCCGCCGACCGCCGGCTCGAACCGCGGTCGGAGCTTCAGAAGATTTGAGGACATGTCGCAACGATAGGTCGGCCGCGGGTCTCGCGGGCCGCCAGGAGGCGCAAATCGTCCGAACTGATGAGGTGCCCGTTAAACGGGAAACGGCCCCCTCCCGAAGGAGAGAGGCCGTTCGCCGGCTGCCGCTACTGGCGGAAGATCGCCAGGAAGCGCAGGATCTCGGTGTACAGCCACACGACGGTGACCATGATGCCGAAGGCCGCCGTCCAGCCGAAGATGCGCGGTGCGCCACCCTCGACGCCGCGCTTGATCGACGTGAAGTCCATCACGAGCGAGTACGAGGCGAGCAGCACGACCAGGAGGCCGATGCCGAGGTTGATCAGCGGGTGCATGCTCTGGACGCCGAACGTGGGGAGCACGCCGGTCCAGACCAGAACGAGGTTCACGAGCTGGAAGGCCATGTAGCCGAAGATCGCGACGGTGAAGATCTGTGTGGCGCGCTTCGACTCGCGGACCTTGCCGGTGGCGAAGAGGGCGAGCGTCACGCCGACGACGCCGAGCGTTCCGAAGACGGCCTGCGGGACGATGCCGCCGTACGCCTGCTCGAAGATCGCCGAGATGCCTCCGACGAAGAGACCCTCGAACGCCGCGTACGCGAGGATGAGCCCGCGCGACGGCTTCTTCTTGAAGATGTTGACGAGCGCCAGCACGAGGCCGATGATCGCGCCGGGGATGGCGAGGACCGGAACGATCCAACCGACCACGGCACCTGCGAGCAGGATCCCGAAGGCGATGACGATCTTGACGATCGTGTCCTCGTAGGTCATGCGGTCGGTGTCGGTGGGAGTCGCCGACGGACGGCCGTAGAGCTCGTCGAGCTCGCTGGGCGTCATGGTCTTGCCGTTGACGGTCGTCGAGTTCACGACGGCCTTGGTTGTGAACACGGGCGAGTTATTGAACGCGGGGTTCGACATCTTTTCTTCCTTGGCTTAGACGGGAGATTTTCTCCCGTGCCCGATTTTAGCTCAGGACACCTGAATAAAGGGAGTGATCGCCCAGAGCGTAGTCAGAATGCTAGCAGCAGCACGCTGACGACGCCGATGACGACTAGCAGCGCGACGAGTCCGCCGACGAAGAGGCCGAGCGCGGTGACGTGCCTCACGGGTGCCTCGGCCGCGCCATCCGCCGGTCTGATCGCGGCCGGAATGTCGCCGGTGACGCGCTCGCCGCAGTAGATGCAGTACTTCCACGCCGGTTGAAGTTCTGCTGAACAACTTCTGCACCGGGCCATGTCGAGAATCCTATTCGCGTAGCGTGAAGGCGTGATCACCAGCGCGCGCCCCCTCGTCATCGCCCACCGCGGAGCGAGCGGCTACCGCCCCGAGCACACCCGATCGGCCTACGAGCTCGCCTTCGCCCTGGGCGCGGACGCGGTCGAGCCCGACATCGTGGCGTCGAAGGACGGCGTGCTCGTGCTGCGGCACGAGAACGAGATCTCAGGAACGACGGATGTCGCGAAGCGGAGCGAATTCGTGTCGCGTAAGACGACCAAGGTCATCGACGGGGTCTCGCTGACCGGCTGGTTCACCGAGGACTTCACCTGGGCGGAGCTGGCGACGCTGCGGGCGACGGAGCGCATCCCAGCGGTGCGTCAGGCGAGTTCGAGCTTCGACGGGCACGAGGGCATTCTGCGGCTCGTCGACCTGCTCGACATCATCGACGCGGCGACGATGTCGGCCCGCCGGCCGCTCGTGCTCGTTGCCGAGATCAAGCACCCCACCTACTTCGAGTCGATCGGACTGCCGCTCGACGAGCTGTTCGCCGACGCCGTGCGCGGCTGGGCGACACCCGACAACCTGATCGTGGAGTGCTTCGAGCAGTCGGTGCTCACCAAGATCCGCGCACGGGGCATCCCGGGCCGTCTGGTCTTTCTCGCCGAGGCGAAGGGGGCCCCGGCCGACCTCGTGGCCTCCTCGGGAGGGAAGGCGCGCTCCTATGCCGACCACCTCACGCCCGCCGGACTCTCCCGCCTGGCCGCCGAGGTCGACGGGGTGAGCGTCAGCCGCAAGCTGCTGCTCAAACTCGACCTCACCAAGAACGCGGTGGGCGTCACCGACCTCGTCACGCGCGCCCACGCCGCCGGGCTCATCGTCTTCTGCTGGACGCTGCGCGCGGAGAACAAGTTCCTCGCCAAGAACAACCGTGTGCGCGGCGAGGTGTTCGCCTACGGAAACTGGCGCCGCGAGTTCGAGCTGCTCTACTCGAGCGGCGTCGACGGCGTCTTCGCCGACCAGCCCGACCTCGCGCTGGCCGCTCGCCCCGCCGCGCCCCTGCCCGCCGTGGTTCTGCCAAATGAAGGAGAAACTTCGGCGAAGGGGCGCGCAAGCCGTTGAACGTGTGACTAGAGGCAGGGTTCTCCTTCATTTGGCAGTCAGACGCGATGCGGATGGCCAGGGATAGGCCGCTCAGTGGTGGTCGCCGCGCAGCACGGCGGCGAACACCGCGGCCTCCACCTCGGCCCAGGCGAACATCACCTGCCGGTAGCTGAACCTCAGCACGCGGTAGCCGAGCCTGCTGAGCACCGCGTCCCGCCGCCGGTCGGCCTCGAACTTCACGGGATCGGTGTGATACTCGGCGCCGTCGACCTCCACGATCAGACGCTCGCCGATTTGGAAGTCGACGCGGCCGACGCTCGCGATGACCACCTGTCGTCGGATCGGGATGCCCAGTGGGGAGATACGGAACAGGAACAGCGACTCGGTTCCCGATTCACACACACCGTCGATCGATGCCAGAAGGCCGCGGATGGAGGCGGGCGCATGCAGTACTAGTTGACTCCACTGCCCGGCGAGCCCGGGACTCTTGTGCAGCACCGAACCGGCCACGGCCGCGATCACCTCGTCTGGCTGGCACACGATCAGGTCGGCCACGCTCGCGATCGGCGACAGAGTGAAGCGGCTACCGTCGTCGCCACCGTCCCGCCAATGCACCGTGGTCTGGGGATGTTGCAACTCGACCAGGCGGGTGGTCTTGCTCCGTCGAGAGCGGAGCCGGCAGGAGTTCCGGGCGACGGCCACGTGGAGATCGGGCGTCGGATAGCTCCAATAGCCCTGCACATCGAGCGCCGACAGACATGTGAGCCGACCACCGACCCGCGCCGCCTCGAGAAACAGAGGGTGGATGTCGGGCGTCGAGTACCAGCCCTGGCGTACGCGGATGATGAGGCCTGATGCCGCGGCCGCGGATAGCCCGGCGCGGGTGTGGCCGTCGCCGTAGAGTTCGAACGTGGCGGCGAGTCCGCCACGGCGGCGGATCGATTCTGTGAGCGACATCATGGGCACAGACTGACGGCCGGCTGATGCTGGCCACCGCGACATCCGAAATCTGTGAACTCCCCTGTCGCTTCTGCCAAATGAAGGAGAAGTCGGTACCTGGTCACACGTTCGTGCGGCCAGATCGCCCTCCTCGCCGAAGTCTCCTTCATTTGGCAGCACGGGGCAGCACGGGAGGGCGGCGAGACGCCGCGGCGGCGTCGGAGGCGCCGCGTAGAATTGGGGGCAAATGTCTTTCGTTCCCAACATCATCGACCCCGAGCCCACCGGCGACGGAGCCTTCGACGACGCCCTGCTCAAAGGCCTCAACCCGCAGCAGCGCGAGGCGGTCGAGTACCGCGGCCAGTCGCTGCTCATCGTCGCGGGCGCCGGCTCGGGCAAGACCAGCGTGCTCACCCGTCGCATCGCCGGGCTGCTGCAGAGCCGCGAGGCGTGGCCCAGCCAGATCCTCGCCATCACGTTCACCAACAAGGCAGCCGCCGAGATGCGCGAGCGCGTGCACCACATCGTCGGCAACCAGGCCGAGGGCATGTGGATCTCCACCTTCCACTCGGCCTGCGTGCGCATCCTGCGCCGCGAGGCCGAGCACTTCGGCTTCACGAAGAGTTTCACGATCTACGACTCCGCCGACAGCCGCGCCCTGCTCAAGCGCATCCTGAAGGAGCTCGACGCCGACACCTACGGGTTCACCGTCTCGAGCGCGTCGGGCAAGATCTCGAAGCTGAAGAACGAGCTGCAGGATGTCGAGAGCTACGCGCGGGGTGCGAACTTCAACGACCCCGCCGAGGTCATGTTCCTCGAGATCTTCCGCCGCTACACCCAGGCGCTGAGCCGCGCCAACGCGTTCGACTTCGACGACCTCATCGGCCAGACGGTGTACCTCTTCCGTGCCTTCCCTGTCGTGGCCGCGCACTACCGCCGCCGGTTCCGCCACATCCTCGTCGACGAGTACCAGGACACGAACCACGCCCAGTACTCCCTCATCCACGAGCTCACCCGGCCTGTCACGCCCGACATCGCCGACGAGGTCGAGTCGGCCGGCGGCCTCGTGAAGACCGAGCGCGATGCGATGGGTGCCATCCCCGGTGCATCCCTCACCGTCGTCGGCGACAGCGACCAGTCGATCTACGCGTTCCGCGGCGCCGACATCCGCAACATCGTCGAGTTCGAGCGCGATTTCCCGAACTCGAAGGTGATCCTGCTCGAGCAGAACTACCGGTCGACCCAGAACATCCTCGACGCGGCCAATGCCGTGATCTCGAACAACTTCGACCGCAAAGACAAGAAGCTCTTCACCGACATCGGCGAGGGCCACAAGATCATCGGCTTCACCGGGTACTCCGGGCACGACGAGGCGCAGTTCATCGCCGACGAGATCACCAAGATGCACGACGAGGGCATCGACTACAAAGACATCGCCGTCTTCTACCGCACCAACGCGCAGACCCGCGCGCTGGAGGAGATCTTCATCCGCTCGGCGCTGCCCTACCGGGTGCTCGGCGGCACCAAGTTCTACGAGCGGGCGGAGATCAAGGACGCGATGGCGTATCTCATCGCCGTCGCCAACCCCGCCGACCCGCTCGCCCTGCGCCGCATCATGAACGTGCCCAAGCGAGGCATCGGACCCGCGACCGAGACCGCGCTGCAGGTGTACGCCGACGCGCACGAGATGTCGCTGCGCGAGGCCGTGCGTCACGCGGGGGAGCTCGGGCTCGGCCCGAAGGTCACCGGCGAGATCCTCGAGTTCGGCAGCATCCTCGACGAGGTCATGGCCAAGGTGTACCCGCCCGAGGGCTCCGAGGCCCGCCCCGCCCCGGTCGCCGACGTGCTCACCGCCCTGCTCGAGAAGACCAAGTTCATCGAGTCGCTGCGCGCCAGCCGCGACCCGCAAGACGAGGCACGCGCCGAGAACGTCGAAGAGCTCGTCGCGGTGACCAAGGAGTTCCAGAAGAACAATCCGGATGGCACGCTGCTCGACTTCCTCACCGAGGTCTCGCTCGTCGCGGCCGCGGACGATCTGGATGACTCGAGCGGAACCGTGTCGCTGATGACGCTGCACACGGCGAAGGGCCTGGAGTACGAGGCCGTGTTCCTCACCGGCGTCGAGGAGGACCTCCTCCCGCACCGCATGTCGGCGGGGGAGCCCGGCGGACCTGCCGAAGAGCGCCGCCTGTTCTACGTGGGCATCACGCGCGCCCGCAAGCGCCTGTTCATCTCGCTCGCCATGACCCGGGCCGCGTACGGCAACGTGAACGTGGCCATGCCGAGCCGCTACCTGCAGGAGATCCCGAGCGACCTCATCGAGTGGCGCCAGTCGCCCGGCATGGCGAACTCGCGCGGCGGCACCGAGCCGCGGGCGCTGAACGCGCGCCGCGACGGCTCGTCGTGGGGGTCGTCGCTGCGCGAGGCCGCCGCGCTCCCGCCGGGCAAGCCGCGCGAGAAGACGCAGTGGGCGAACATGGTCACGAACGTGGTGCGCGACAACAGCGCGCTCGAACTGAGCGCCGGCGACCGCATCAGGCACACCGACTTCGGCGACGGACGCGTCACCGCCGTCACCGGCGAGGGCGCCAAGCGGGTCGCCGAAGTGCAGTTCGACACGGCGGGGCGCAAGCGCCTGCTGATCAAGATCGCGCCGATCGAGAAGGTCGAGTAGCGCGAACGCGGGAGGGGATTCTCACGGGTTTCGATACGGGCCGTAGAGCGCGCTGCTCGAGCAGCGGCGCCTCGCGCTAGCGCCGAGGCGACGCCGAGCGGAATGTCGTGAGGTAGTGCCGCGCCGGCCAGTGCCGCGCCCATCCGGGCAGTCGCGGATAGACGAGACGGAGCAGGCGCAGTGTGCGCTCGAACCGCCGCTCGCGTCGCGGGTCCCAGGGCAGGCCGAACGACGAGCGCAGGTCGGCGTCGAGAAAACCGGCGGTCAAGAAGCGCATCGCCGGCATCGCGGCGCGCAACCAGAGCGGGCCCGTGCCGGGGTACAGGAGGTCGCGGCAGATGCGGCGTGCCGACTCGTCGACCCGCAGTCGCGCGTGGCTCTGCCGCCAGTACCGGGCGAAGGCCGCGCGGTCAGCCGGCCACAGCTCGGCCGGCATCTGCAGCGCCGTGCCGATGACCGCGTACTGCCGATACAGCGACTCCGCGTCATCCGCCCCCGGCTCTCCGAACACCGCCCCGTACACGGTGAGGGCGGAGTCGTAGAGCGTCGCGGCGACCCACAGCTGCTGGTGCGGGTCGAAGGCGTCGTAGGCGGGCGAGCCCTCGTCCGAGTGCACGGGTGCGTGGGCGCGGTCGACGTAGCCGGTGATGCGCTCGACTTCCTGCGGTGTTCCGTACACCAGCACATAGAGGTAGGTGAGCGTGTTGCGCAGGCGGCGCACCGGGTCTGCCGTGAAGTCGCTGTGGTCGGCGACGCCGCGGCCGACCGCAGGCATCGCGACCTGCAGCAGGATGGCGCGCGCACCGCCGGCGAGCAGGATCGCCTCGTTCGAGATGTCGCGCAGTCGCAGGGTCACCGCTCCAGTCTCGCCCCTCCACGGCACGGGTGTGCCCAATACTGGGGCCGGTGGGCTCGGGCGCGCGCTGTTAGAGTTTTGCTCGACCAGCGTTGGTGCCGGTCGGAGGACTGGGGGACGTTGTGGCCGCACACCTACGCACGTGGTCTGTGGTCGCCGCGGCATCCATACTGGCGTTCTCACTCTCCGGCTGCGACACCGTCGACTCGCCGACATCCGCGACTCTCGCCGTCACGAAGTCTCCCGTGCAGCTGCTGCGCAACGAGGCCGCCGGACGCATCCCGCCGGCGACCATCGAGTCGGTCACCAACACCGAAGACGTGTCGAAGAGCTGTCGCGCCGAAGACCAGGATCCCGAGGGCCTCATGCGCTCGTGGCACTCCACCGCCCGGGTGCTCGTCGAAGACGCGAGCGTGTGGCGCGTCGACGCGGTCGCCGACGCCATCGCGCAGTCGTTCGTCGATCAGGGCTGGACCGCGAGGCCGCTCGGTGGAAGCCCGACGAGCCACGTGCTGCTGCTCTCGAGCAAGACCTCTCCGGCCGAGATCCAGATCTCCGCCAACCGGCCCGACCCCGACGCGTCGCCCACCACGACCGTGGCCGCGGTCGAGGAGGTCAGCATCGAGCTCTCGGTGCACGGACCCTGCGTGGAGACGGAAGGCCCCGATTCGCCCGCCGTCAAGAAGCTCGAGGGTCGCGAGTAGACCCCCAGCACTGGGGTACAGACTTAGTAGATGGACGCCGTCTGAACAGCATGAGAAATGCTAAATTCGTGAGGCGTTGTAACGGTCTGTCGATACGAAGAGGTGTGCTTATGGTTCGGGGGAACCACGTTCGGCTTTCCGCGGTTCTCGCGGTGGTCGGTCTGTCGCTCGTCGGACTGACGGCGTGCTCCGCGACACCCACGACGGGCAACGGACCCACGCTCGCCGACACCAAGTCTCCCGTGCAGCTGCTGCGCAACGAGGCGGCCAGCCGCATCCCGCCCGCCGCCATCGCCTCTGTCACCGAGACCCTCGACGCGTCGGTGCGGTGCCGCACCGAGTCGGAGGACCCGCTCGGCCTGCGCCGCTCGTGGCACTCCGACGCCCAGGTCACCGTGGAAGCCGCCGCCATCTGGCGCGTCGACGCGATCGTCGACGCACTCGCACAGTCGTTCGTCGACCAGGGCTGGACGCTGACCCCCATCGACGCCGGCGGGCGCATCCACTCGGTCGAGCTCAGCCGCGAGGGGTCGACGAGCGAGATCCGCGTCTCCGCCCACCGCCCCGACGCCGCGGCGCCGCTGGAGTCGGACGCGACCGACCCGGTGACGATCGACCTCGAGCTGCACGGACCGTGCGTCGAGACGCAGGGCGCCGAATCGGCAGAGGTGAAGAAGCTCGAGAAGACGGGCTGACGTGCCCCCAGCACTGGGGTATCCGGTGCCGGTTTCGGCACCTCGCGCGCTGCTATGTTCTTCACAACCGCTGATGACGTCGGGGTAAATTCCACGAACGGTTGCCTAGAACCGTCGATGAACAGCGACCCACGCGTCGCTATTACCGAAGAGGTGCAGTTATGGTCTGGGGGGACCACACTCGAATTGCCGCTGGTCTGGCGGCCGTAACACTCTCACTCGTCTGCCTCACGGCCTGCGCGACCGACTCCGGCGCCGCCGGTTCGGGCGGAGGGTCGAAGCTCACTCTCGCGCAGACCAAGTCGCCAGTGCAGCTGCTGCGCAACGAGGCTGCGAGCCGCATCGACGAGTTCATCGTCGAGAACGTCGACGAGACGGAAGACCTGTCTGTCGCCTGCAAGACCGAGGCCGCCGACCCGCTCGGCCTCTCGCGCTCGTGGACGTCGAGCGTCGAGGTGAGTCTCAAGGAGGGCAGCGCCTGGCGCGCGTCGATCGTCGCCGACGAGCTCATCGCCTCGTTCGAGAAGCAGGGTTGGATTGCCTCACGCGGCGCGCCATCCGCCGTCACCTACACGGGACTCAAGAGCGAGACATCCGCCGCCACCATCGGACTCACCGTCACGACGGAGGACCTCGCCGCGGCCACCCCGGCGAAGCTGCTCATCACCTCGAAGGGACCGTGCGTGGCCACGGAGGGCGCCGAGTCCGACGAGGTAAAGAAGCTCGAGATCGTCAAGTAGCCCCACGCCCCCGACGCGCTACCTCGCGTTCACCTTGCATCGATACGGTGCTGGCTTACAGCCATAAAAAGGGGTGCGTTCATGGTCGGTGGGGGCCGAAAGACAATAGGGGGGATGCTCGCTGCCGCGTTCGTTCTCGTCGCGCTCGCGGGATGCGCGAGCGCGGGAGGCGCCGAGTCGCCGGAGGCGGTGAGCCAGGTGACTCTCGCTCAGTCGAAGTCGTACGCGCAGCTGCTGCGCAACGAGGCGTCGTCGCGGCTGCCGGAGATCGTGCTCAAGGAGGTCGCACAGTCGAGCGACGTGTCGGTCGCCTGCGACTCCGACCCCTCCGGGCTGGAACGGTCGTGGAGCTCGGGCATGAGCATCCTGATCACCAACTCGACCGCACCCCGCATCCACGCCGTGGCCGACGAGCTCGCCGCGAGCTTCGTGGCCCAGGGCTGGACGTCGACAGTGGATGACTCGTCGACCGACACTCGCGTCGTGACGGAGCTGACGAGCGAGGCCTCGCTCGCGGCGATCCAGATCGAGGCGGCGCTCAAGGCGGAGGGCCAGGAGCCGTCGATCAGTATCACGGCGACGGGCGTGTGCGCGCTGACGGGCGGCCCGGAATCCGACGAGGTGCTCAAGCTCGAGCTGCAGGAGCAGCCCTCGCAGAACTGACGCGGGCAAGCTCCCGGTCTTGAGCGGGTAGAGTCTTTGGTGGTCAAAGTCTCTTGACATCGAACTATCTCGAAGTCGAGATGACCCGGCCTTCCAGCTAAACCGACGTGCGATTGGATATGCCCCGTGGATCTTTTCGAGTACCAGGCTAGGGACCTCTTCGAGTCCTATGGCGTGCCTGTACTTGCCGGCATCATTGCCGACAGCCCAGCAGAAGCTCAAGCAGCAGCCGAGAAGATCGGCGGCACAGTCGTCGTGAAGGCTCAGGTCAAGGCCGGCGGCCGCGGCAAGGCGGGAGGCGTGAAGGTCGTGCACAACGCGCAAGACGCGTTCACTGCCGCCGAGGCCATCCTCGGCCTCGACATCAAGGGCCACACCGTCAAGCGCGTGATGGTCGCCGCAGGCGCACGCATCGCGCAGGAGTTCTACTTCTCCGTGCTTCTCGACCGTGCCAACCGCTCCTACCTGTCGCTGTGCAGCGTCGAGGGCGGCATGGAGATCGAGGAGCTCGCGGTCGAACGCCCGGAGGCCCTCGCCAAGATCGAGGTCGACCCCACCGTGGGCATCGACCTCGAGGCCGCGAAGAAGATCGTGATCGCCGGCGGTTTCCCCGCCGAGCTGATCGACAAGGTCGCCCCGGTTCTCGTGAAGCTCTACGAGGTCTACAAGGGTGAGGATGCGACGCTCGTCGAGGTCAACCCGCTCGTGCTCACCGAGGACGGCGACATCGTGGCCCTCGACGGCAAGGTCTCGCTCGACGAGAACGCCGGTTTCCGTCACCCGGCCCACGCCGACCTCGAGGACGCAGAGGCGGCCGACCCGCTCGAGGCCAAGGCCAAGCTGCACGACCTCAACTACGTGAAGCTCGATGGCGAGGTCGGAATCATCGGCAATGGTGCCGGGCTGGTCATGTCGACCCTCGACGTCGTCGCCTACGCGGGGGAACGCCACGGCGGCGTGAAGCCGGCCAACTTCCTCGACATCGGGGGCGGAGCATCCGCTGAGGTCATGGCGGCCGGTCTCGACGTCATCCTCGGCGACTCGCAGGTCAAGAGCGTCTTCGTCAACGTCTTCGGCGGCATCACCGCGTGCGACGCGGTGGCCAACGGAATCGTCGGCGCGCTCGCCGTGCTCGGCGACACCGCGAGCAAGCCGCTCGTCGTGCGCCTCGACGGCAACAAGGTAGAAGAGGGGCGCGCGATCCTGGTCGCGGCCGGTCACCCGCTGGTCACCCTCGCGACCACCATGGACGAGGGCGCCGACAAGGCCGCCGAGCTGGCCGCTCGCTGAAGGACTAGGAACAAGTAAATGTCGATCTATCTCAACAAAGACTCCAAGGTCATCGTCCAGGGCATCACCGGCGGCGAGGGCACCAAGCACACCGCACTGATGCTGAAGGCGGGTACCCAGGTCGTCGGCGGCGTCAACGCCCGCAAGGCAGGCACCACCGTCACGCACGACGGCGGCGTCGAGCTGCCCGTGTTCGGCTCGGTCACCGAGGCCATCGCCGAGACCGGCGCCGACGTGTCGATCGTCTTCGTGCCGCCGGTGTTCGCGAAGGACGCCGTCGTCGAGGCCATCGAGGCGGGCATCCCGCTCGTCGTCGTGATCACCGAGGGCATCCCCGTGCAAGACGCGGCGGAGTTCTGGGCGCTCGCGAAGGCCAAGGGCGGCACCACGCGCATCATCGGCCCGAACTGCCCCGGCATCATCACCCCCGGCGAGGCGCTCGTGGGCATCACCCCCGCGAACATCACCGGCAAGGGACCGATCGGCCTCGTGTCGAAGTCGGGCACCCTGACCTACCAGATGATGTACGAGCTGCGCGATCTGGGCTTCTCGACCGCGATCGGCATCGGCGGCGACCCCATCATCGGCACGACGCACATCGACACGCTCGAGGCGTTCGAGGCCGACCCTGAGACGAAGGCGATCGTGATGATCGGCGAGATCGGCGGAGACGCCGAGGAGCGCGCCGCCGACTACATCAAGGCGCACGTGACCAAGCCGGTCGTCGCCTATGTCGCGGGATTCACCGCGCCCGAGGGTAAGACCATGGGCCACGCCGGCGCGATCGTGTCGGCAGGCGCCGGAACCGCACAGGGCAAGAAGGAGGCCCTCGAGGCCGCCGGGGTCAAGGTCGGCAAGACGCCGAGCGAGACCGCAGCCCTCATGCGCGAGGTGCTCGCCGCTCTGTAACCAGCTACCTCGGATGGCCCGCTTCGGCGGGCCATCCGTCGTTAACCCAGCGCGCTCGCTGCCAAATGAAGGAAAACCGGGCGTCGAGTAACACGAAGTCGCCGATGCGCGGCCCTCTCGGGAGAAATCTCCTTCATTTGGCAGAAGGGTCAGTCGAGGGGGACGCGGGCGTAGGTGAAGGCGCCGGTGTAGCCGAAGATGTGGCCGAACAGCGGATGAATCATCCGCACGTCTACCCGCTGGTGGCCGTCGACCCAGCTCTCGGTCAGGCGCACGCGGGCGCTGAACAGGCCCGGCAGCGGCAGGCGCAGCGCGCGCAGGTGCAGCCAGGCGCGGTCGGAGCGCATGTGAAGCGCCCCGTCGACGACGCGGAGGTCGAGGCGCACCTCGAGGCCGCCGCGACGCCCGAGGAAGTCGTGCAGCCGGCCGTCGACGACGTGCATCGTGTCCTGCATAACGCGATCCACGCCGGGGAGGTGGAACTCGCGGCGGGCGCTGAGCCCCTCGCCCGGCCCCGGGATGTTGGTCACCGTGAACGGCACGTCGCGGCCGGACTCGGGAAACAGGATGCGCCGCCCGGCCAGGAAGGCGAAGACCGGTGTGAGAAGAGGCCGCCGAGACCCGGCCTCGTCGAACACGCCGGTGCCACGGCCCACTGTGCCGGCGTCGAGGGCGGAGAAGTACGAGCGGAGCTCGGGGGCGAGGGCGTCGTACTGCGATCCGAGCACACGCTGGTAGACGGATTCAGGCACACGCCAGTGTATTCGCCGCGTCGCCCGTGACGGCTAGGGTGCATCTATGACGACCAGAACCCTCGCCGCCCTCGCCACGGCGGCCGCCGTCGCACTGCTCACCGGATGCGGGATCGCCGCCCCGCCGGCCCCCACGATGAGCGCGCCCGCCGGTCTCGAGCGGTTCTACTCGCAGCAGATCGACTGGGCCGACTGCGAGCCGGAGGGCATGGAGTGCTCGACCGTCACCGCGCCCATCGACTGGTCCAACCCCGACGACGGCGACATCTCGCTGGCCGTGGTGCGCCTCGCCACCGACTCGCCGACACGCGTCGGCTCACTGCTGATGAACCCGGGCGGACCGGGAGGTTCCGGCGTCGAGCTCGTGCAGCAGGCGGCGGAGTTCGTCACCTCCGACGACCTGCGCGACAACTTCGACATCGTCGGCTGGGACCCCCGCGGTGTCGGCCAGTCCACCGGCGTCGAGTGCTACGGCCCCGCCGAGATGGACGAGTTCCTCTACGGCGTGCCCGCCAACCCCGCCGGCTCCGACGCCTGGTACGCCGAGCAGGTCGACCGCGAGAAGGCGTTCGCCGCCGCGTGCGCGACCAACACCGGCCCGCTGCTCGGCCAGATCGACGTCGAGAGCAACGCCCGCGACATGGACATGCTGCGTGCCGTGCTCGGCGACTCCAAGCTCAACTACCTCGGCTTCTCCTACGGCACCTCCTTCGGCGCGCACTACGCAGAGCTCTTCCCCGAGAACGTCGGCAGGCTGGTGCTCGACGGCGCGATCGACCCGTCGCTACCGTCGTCGGAGACGTTCACCGTGCAGATGGCCGGTTTCGAGAACGCGTTCCGGGCGTACATCGCCGACTGCCTGTCGACCACCGCATGCCCGTTCGTCGGAGACCTCGAGGCGGCGCTGGCGCAGGCCGGCGAGCTGTTCGCCGGCGTCGAGGCACGGGCGCTGAAGTCCGACGACGGCCGCCAGCTGACCGCGTCGACACTCGGCACCGCGTTGGCGTACCCGCTCTACGACGAGGGCTCGTGGCCCGCGCTCAGCCAGATGCTCACCGAGCTCGGCGCGGGCGACGCCACCCTCGCGCTGCAGTTCGCCGACGCGTACAACAGCCGCAACGACGACGGCACCTACGCCGACCAGTCGATGGCGGTCTACACCGCGGCCACCTGCCTCGACGGAACCTACACCGGCGGCCTCGAGGCGACGAAGGCCACGATGGCGGCGATCGAGGCGGCGGCGCCCACCGTGGGAGAGTACGTCAGCTACGGCGACTGGGCGCACATCGACATCGCCTGCCAGAACTGGGCCTACCCGTCGGCGATCACTCCGCACGCGATCGTCGCAGACGGCGCGGCGCCCATCCTCGTGCTCGGCACGACCAACGACCCGGCGACGCCGTACGCGTGGGCGCAGGCCATGGCCGACCAGCTCGCGAGCGGCGTGCTCGTCACCCGCGCCGGCGAGGGGCACACCGCCTACGGCCAGGGCAACGACTGCATCGACACCACTGTCGACGACTACCTCATCGACGGCACGGTGCCGAAGGCCGACCCGCTGTGTTGACGAACGGCGTGTCGACGACCGGCGTGTTGACGAACGGCGTGTTGACGAACGGCGTGCCGACGACCGGCGTGCTGGCCGACCGCGTGCCGGGTCCGGGGCGCGGCACTCGGGATTCACGGCCGCGCGCGGGTACGCTCGCTCGGGTATGAATCGCTCGCTCACCGCCCTCTTCGCTGCCTTCGAGGCGGCTCTCGTCGTGGCGATCGGGATCGGGATCTCGCTCGCACCGCTCACCATCATGTGGGCCGCCCAGTTCGGCTTCCAGATCGACTGGATCGTGTTCTGGCGCGCGTCGGTCGACATCTGGCTGCTCGGACACGGCGTCGACGCGATCTTCACCCTCGACCCGGCGACAGCAGCCACCCTCGGACTGGCGGGGGCGGATGCCGCGTTCCGGGTCACCATCGCGATCCTCGGTTTCGCCCTGCTCACCGTGCTGCTCGGACTCCGGGCCGGCCGCCGCGTCGCAGAGACGAAGCACCTGCTGCTCGGGGAACTGGCGGCCATCGGCACGTTCGGCGTTCTCTCGCTGCTGGTCACTCTGAGCGCGCTGCATCCGCTCGCCCGTCCCTCGATCGTGCAGGGCGCACTGCTGCCCACCCTGATCTTCGCGGTCGCCGTCGTCGTCGGATCGCTGCGCGCGCGCGTGCCGGCGACGGATGCCGCGATCAAGCCGATCCGCGCCAGGATCACCTCCTGGCTGGCCGCAGTGCCGCGCACCGTCCGACTGGTGGCGGCGACGGCCCTGCGCGGGGGACTCGCCGCGGCCATGGGCGTCGTGACGGTCGCAGCCGTGCTGCTCGCCGTGCTCGTCGCGATCAACTACGCGGGCGTCGTGCGTCTCTACGAGGGCCTGCACACCGAGGTGCTCGGCGGCGCGGCCCTCACGCTCGCGCAGCTGGCCTTCATCCCCACCTTCGTCATCTGGGTCGCTGCCTGGCTCGTCGGCCCCGGCTTCGCCATCGGCGTCGGCTCGTCGGTGAGCCCGCTCGCGACGACCCTCGGGCCGGTGCCCGCGATACCGATTCTCGGGGCGCTGCCCTCGGGGGAGTCGTCGTTCGGCTTCGTCGGCCTGCTCGCCCCGGTCGTCGTCGGCTTCCTCGCCGCCGCGCTGCTGCGCCCCGGGCTCGTGCAGTCGCTCGGCGGACGGCCGCCGTTCCGGTGGCTCATCGGCGCCGGCCTCGGCATGGGCGTCGTCGGCGGTCTCGTGCTGGGGCTGCTGTCGGCAGCCGCATCCGGGGCTGCCGGACCGGGACGTCTCGCCATGGTCGGCCCCGACGCGCTCGCCGTCGGACTCTGGGCGGCGCTCGAGATCGGCGTCGCCGCGACCATCGGCCTGCTCGCGGCGCCGCGCACCGCCCCGGCCGAGCACACGGCCGAGAAGACGACGACTGTGACGCCGACGACCGCCGAGCCGACGCCCTCGGCTCCTCCGACCAGCGCCGGCACCCCGGGGGAGAGCTCGCCGATCACCCCGCGATAGGCTGTCTCTCGTGCTATCGCTGGTCGTACTCATCTCTGGCGGAGGCTCGAACCTGCGCGTCCTGCTCGAAGCCGCCCAGGACGCCGAGTTTCCCGCCCGTGTCGTCGCCGTCGGTGCCGACCGCGACGCCGAGGGATTCGAGCACGCCGAGGAATTCGGCATCCCCACCTTCTCGGTCGCGCTGTCGAACTTCGAGTCGCGCGACGCGTGGGGTCAGGCGCTGCTCGAGCAGATCCAGGTCTGGCAGCCCGACCTCGTCGTGCTGAGCGGATTTATGAAACTCCTGCCGCCCAGCGTCGTCAGCGCGCTCAGCCCCAACCTCATCAACACGCACCCCGCATACCTCCCGGAGTTTCCCGGGGCGCACGGCGTCCGCGACGCGATCGAGGCCGGCGTGACGCAGTCGGGCGCATCCGTCATCGTCGTCGACAACGGCGTCGACAGCGGGCCCATCATCGCCCAGCAGCGCGTCGCCGTTCTGCCGGACGACACCGAGCACACCCTGCACGACCGCATCAAGGTCGTCGAACGCGAACTGCTCGTGCAGGCCGTTCTCGACATCGCCAATGGACACATCGACCTGAAGGAGCTGTCACTCGCATGAGCGGCCCCACGCACGACCCAGCCCTGTACCGCCCGCGCGACGTCGTCGAGATCACGCGCGCCCTCGTCTCTGTGAGCGACAAGACGGGGCTTGTCGAGCTCGCGTCCGCGCTCGCCGCCGCGGGCGTCGAGATCGTGTCGACCGGCGGATCCGCGGCGGCCATCGCGGCGGCCGGTCTGCCCGTGACCGAGGTCGGCGACGTCACCGGCTACCCGGAGTCGCTCGACGGCCGCGTGCGCACGCTGCACCCGGTGATCCACTCGGGGCTGCTCGCCGACCTTCGCCTCGAGTCGCACGAGAACGAGCTCGCCAGCCAGGGCATCGCCCCGTTCCAACTCGTCGTCTCCAACCTCTACCCCTTCGTCGCCACGATCGCCGCGGGCGTCACCGGCGACGCCGCGATCGAGCAGATCGACATCGGCGGTCCGGCGATGGTGCGCGCATCGGCCAAGAACCACGCGAACGTGGCGATCGTCACGTCGCCCTCCTCGTATCCGCAGATCGTCGACGCGCTCGCCGCGGGCGGCACCACCCTCGACCAGCGCCGTGCGCTCGCGAGCGAGGCGTTCGCGCACACCGCCGCCTACGACGCGGCAGTCGCGTCGTGGTTCGCCGAGAACGTGGCGCCCGCGGGCGCTTCTGACCCTTCGAACCCTTCGACAAGCTCAGAGACCGCAGCGGCCGAACACTCGGAGGTCGCCGACACCTTCACCGTCACCGCCGACCTCAAGAACGTGCTGCGCTACGGCGAGAACTCGCACCAGACCGCCGCCCTGTACGTGAAGGAGAACGGCACGGGCATCGCCCAGGCCGAGCAGCTGCACGGCAAGGAGATGTCGTACAACAACTTCGTCGACGCCGACGCCGCGGTTCGGGCGGCATGGGACTTCGACGAGCCCGCGGTCGCGATCATCAAGCACGCGAACCCCTGCGGCATCGCCGTCGCGCGCGGCTCGGGCGACGCTATCGCCTCTGCCCACAAGCGCGCGCACGAGTGCGACCCGCTGTCGGCATTCGGGGGAGTGATCGCCGCCAACCGCACCCTCACCCTCGCCGCCGCCGAGTCGATAGTCGGCATCTTCACCGAGGTCGTCGTCGCCCCCGACTTCGAGCCTGCCGCGCTCGAGCTGCTGTCGACCAAGAAGAACCTGCGCCTGCTCAAGCTGCCTGCCGACTTCGCGCGCGAGACCATCGAGTTCAAGCAGATCTCCGGCGGGCTGCTCGTGCAGTCGGTCGACAACTACGACGCGTTCGACTCGAGCGCCTGGACCCTCGTGGCGGGCGAAGAGGCCGACGACGCCACACGCGCCGACCTCGAGTTCGCCTGGCGCTCAGTGCGCTCCGTGAAGTCGAACGCCATCCTGCTCGCGAACGACGGTGCATCCGTCGGCGTCGGCATGGGCCAGGTGAACCGTGTCGACTCCTGCGAGCTCGCGGTCAGCCGCGCCGGCGACCGCGCCGACGGCTCGGTCGCGGCGAGCGACGCGTTCTTCCCCTTCGCCGACGGGCTCGAGGTGCTGCTCGCGGCCGGCGTTCGCGCCGTCGTGCAGCCCGGCGGGTCGATCCGCGACGAAGACGTGATCGCGGCGGCCAAGAAGGTCGGAGCCACGATGTACTTCACCGGGGAGCGCCACTTCTTCCACTGATACGGTCGGTCGGCCTGTCGAGGCAAGGATCTCGACAGGCTCGATCACCGGGCGCGCTCGGATACGCTCGACACCATGCTCCCCATCGTCCGACGTCTCATCGCGTCACTCGTGACCGCGGCGGCGCTCGCGCTCACCGTCCACCTCGCCTCGCTGTTCGCCTTCTCGATCGCCAACAGCTTCGCGCCCGAGAGCCTCGGGCAGATGAACAGCTACTTCCTGCCGGCGTCGCTCCTCGCCTTCGTGATCTACTTCCTGTTCGCCCTCGTCGGCGCGCTCCGGCTCTGGTACACCGCCCTGGCCTCGGGAGTCGTCGCCGGAGTCGTCGCACCCCTCGTCGGCTCGCTCGTCGGCGCCGTCGCGGCCGGTGCGACCATCACCGCCGACATCGCCGCACCCCTCGTCGGCACCCTGCTCACGGTCAACCTCGTCTTCCTGGTCACGAGCGTCGTCGCGACGGCCACCCTCGGCCGTCGCGTCTGGGCGGCCCTGGAGGGACCGACCGGTTCGCCGCGCACGGAGCGGTTCGCCCTCGTTCGCCCGCCCTCGCCGAACCTCGCCGACGGAGTGGTCACCCACATCGACCGCGCCGCGATCGACACCGACCTCGCCGACTCGCAGTGGGACGACTACGTCGCCGCCCTCGCCGACAACGGCTTCACCACGGTCGAGGTCGACGCGGCACCCGACCTGGCCGACTCGGTCTTCGTCGAAGACGCCGTCGTCGTGTTCGACGGGCTCGCAGTCATCGCGAACCCCGGGCACGAGAGCCGCCGCGGCGAGATCGTGGCCGCCGAGGCATCCGTCACCGCACTGGGCCTCGACATCGCCCGCATCGAGGCGCCGGGAACCCTCGACGGCGGCGACGTGCTCAAGGTCGGTCCGACCGTCTACGTCGGTCGGGGCGGACGCACCAACGCCGAGGGGATCCGCCAGCTGCGCGCGATCCTGTCGGGTCGCGGATACACCGTGGTGGCTGTTCCGGTCAGCAAGGTCCTGCACCTGAAGAGCGCCGTCACCGCCCTGCCCGACGGGACCGTGATCGGCTACCCGCCGCTCGTCGACGACCCCGCCGTGTTCGACCGGTTCCTCGCCATGCCCGAGGAGGCCGGCGCGCACGTGGTGGTGCTCGCCGACGACACGGTGCTCATGGCGGCGTCCGCCCCGCAGAGCGCCGCGCTCGTCGAGAGCCTCGGCTACCGCGTCGTCGTCGTCGACATCAGCGAGTTCGAGAAACTCGAGGGCTGCGTCACCTGCCTCTCGGTACGCGTGCGCCCCTAACCGGCTCGCTCTAGCTCCCGATAGTCGCAGCAGTACGGCGACACCGAACCAGAAGAGAGATCGAAGCGATGCCAAGGTACAACCGAGACGTCAAGAACTCTCTCAACAACATCGAGCGCAGCATGCAGGCCACGGAGCAGTCGGCCACCCGGTCCGCCCAGTCCGGTGCCACGACCGCCCGCGCGACCCAGAGCGCGGCGACCGGCGCGTGGGTCGGTGCCGGTTTCCAGGCTGTGACGGCGTTCCAGGCAGCGCGCGCTGCGCGGGCGGCGGAGGAGCAGCTCGCACTCCAGCAGGCGATGGCCGAGCGCCAGCAGAACATGGAGGAGCAGGCGACGTGGCACCAGTTCTCGATGTGGCGGCAGTCCGCGGAAGGGATCGCCTTCCTCGCATGGCGCGACCCGGCGTTCAGGCTTGCGCAGTTTCTGCGCAATCGTGATTCTGAATGGCTCCAGGGATGGGCGCGCGCCATCGGCCGCGCGCAGGCCGAGATCCCCGAGGGCGAGAAACAGCGTGTCAGACAGCATCCCGCGCGCCTGAAGCAGACCGGCCTCCTGGCCGCGTCCATTGCGGCCTTCGTTCTCGCCGGCCTGTTCGCGCTCGGTCTGCTCGTTCAGATCTTCGTCTCGTCGATGGCGCAGTCCGCGCCCGACAACGGCGACTTCACCTACGAGCAGTGCCTCGCGACGCTGAGCGACCCGGACAACCTTCTGCTCAGCCAGTCAGACTGCGACGCCATCAGACCTGCCGGACCTCCCGTCCAGCTGGCCGTGCCGCTGGCGCTGTCGCTCGGTGCGGGGATCGTGCTGCTCGTCGTGCGCAGAGCCAAGCGGCGCGCGGCGCGGGCAGATCAGACCGTGGCGAACGAGGCGCAGGCGCGGGTCGAGCGTTGGGGCTTCGATCCGCTCGCCGTCGGACAGGGCTACACCGGGTTCGCGTGGAGCCAGTCGCCGGACGCAGACGGGTACGCCGACCGGCTCATGGCGCTCGCCCTCTACGACGGGCACGGTCGGCCCCCGACGGAATCGCAGCTCATCGCGATCGACGTGCCGGCCTCGTGGAGTCCTCAAGAGAACCATCCCGAAGAAGTGAACGAGCTGCTCGAACGATTCGCGCGAGAACGCCCCGCCGCCGGCTGACCGCCTCCGGCGCTGCGCGCGAACGGACGAGGTCCTGGATAAAGCTTGCCTCCCAGCGAATCCACGGTCTATTCTGGAGGGCTGTCCCGGCACCACCGCCACCCGCGCGTGTGATCGACCGGCGAGAGCCACAACCCCGGGAGGACACCATGAAGACAGTCACCGCCACGGCGCGCACCATCGCGGCATCCGGCACTGTCATGGCCGTCCGCCGCGCCCCGGGACATCCGCGGTCCACCGGCATCTAGCCGGCTCTCCTCCGCCGTCGGGGCACTGCACCAGCCCGACCACGGTCTCCGCCGCATCGCGGAGACGACCGAATTTCTCCACCCATTCGACCGCCCGACCGGTCGCGCCCGACACTCTGGGACACATCTATGTCTGCAACACCGACCCCCACGGGTCACACGCAACAGCGCGGGGGAACCTTCGCGTCGATCCGCCGGCTCTACCCCTACGCCAAGCCCGCGCTGCCGCGCATCTACCTCGGCATGGCGTCGGCGCTCGTCGCCGGGGTCGTCGCGCTGCTCATCCCGCAGGTGCTGCGTCAGCTCGTCGACGGCCCGCTCGCGACGGGTGACTCGTCGCAGGTCTGGCCGGCGTTCGCACTCGTGCTCGCCCTCGGCGTGCTCGAGGCCGTGCTCATCGCCCTGCGCCGCTGGTTCGTGCTGACCCCGGGAACGCACATCGAGGCGCGCATGCGCAACGCGCTCTACGCCAAACTGCAAGACCTGCCGGTGAGCTTCCACGACCGCTGGCCGAGCGGCCAGCTGCTCTCCCGCGCGGTCAGCGACCTCGGGCTCATCCGCCGCTGGATCTCCTTCGGCCTCGTGCTGTTCGTCGTCAACGTCGTTATGATCCTCGTCGGATTCGTCTTCCTCGTGAACATCTCCTGGGTGCTCGGCGTGACCTTCATGGTCTGCTCGATCCCGCTGTGGATCTACGGCTACCTGTTCGAGAACAAGTACTCCACGGTCACGCGTCGCAGCCAGGACCAGTCGGGCGACCTCGCCACGACCGTCGAGGAGTCGGTGCACGGCATCCGGGTGCTCAAGGCGTTCGGCCGCGGCAAGCACGCGCTGAAGAACTTCGCATCGCAGGCCGAAGACCTGCGCGGCACCGAGATCGAGAAGGCCCGCGCCATCGCGGGCATCTGGCTCTGGCTGCTGCTCGTGCCCGACGTGACTTTCGCGCTCTGCCTGCTCGGCGGGGTGTGGCTGGCCGCCGACGGACAGATCAGCGTCGGCGAGCTCGTCGCGTTCTTCGCCACCGCGACGGTGCTGCGCTTCCCGGTCGAGTCGATCGGCTTCCTGCTCTCGATGACGTTCGACACCCGCACCGCCACCGACCGCTTCTTCGAGGTGATGGACTCCGAGAACACCATCACCGACCCGGAGAACCCGAAGACGGTCGCCGAGCCGCTCGGACGCCTCGTCTTCGACGACGTGCACTTCAGGTATCAGGATGCCCCGCTGGACCGCGCCGACATCCTCGACGGGGTGCGCCTCGAGCTGGAGCCCGGCGAGACCATGGCCGTCGTCGGCATCACCGGCAGCGGCAAGTCGACGCTCACCGCCCTCACGACACGGCTGTACGACGTGACCGGAGGCGCGATCCGCATCGACGGCGTCGACGTGCGCGACCTCACCCGCACCGAGCTGCGCACCCACCTCGCCATGGCGTTCGAAGACGCCACGCTGTTCTCGGCGTCGGTGCGCGACAACGTGCTGCTCGGCCGGCCCGAGTCGACCGAGGAGGAACTCGCCGAGGCGCTGCAGATCGCGCAGGCCGGGTTCGTCTACGACCTGCCGTTCGGCCTCGACACCAAGGTCGGCGAGGAGGGGCTCAGCCTCTCCGGCGGGCAGCGCCAGCGACTCGCGCTCGCGCGCGCCGTCGCCGCCAAGCCGTCGGTGCTCGTGCTCGACGACCCGCTGTCGGCCCTCGACGTCGACACGGAGGCGCTGGTCGAGGCCGCGCTGCGCAAGGTGCTCGCGTCGACCACCGCGCTCATCGTGGCGCACCGTCCGTCGACGGTGACGTTGGCCGACCGGGTGGCGCTGCTCGAGAACGGACGCGTCACCGCCGTCGGCACCCACTCGCACCTGCTCGCCACAAACGACCACTACCGGTTCGTGATCTCGTCGCTCGAAGACGAGGAGAAACGGGAGCGGGCCGACGAGCAATTCACGAACGACGAGACAGACGAGGAGGTGGGCGCATGAGCATCGCCGGAGTAGAGGGAGTCGAGGGCGAAGAACGCAACGACTTCACCAAGGCCGAGAGCAAGCAGATCCGCGAGCGGTCGCTGCGGCTGCTCGGGTCGCTGCTGCGGCCGGAGCGCGCGCGGGTGATCCTGACGATGATCGTCGTGATCATCAGCACGGCCGCGCAGGTCGCCGGCCCCGCACTCGTCGCCTACGGCATCGACAAGGGACTGCCGGCGCTGCTCGACGGCCGCGACTGGATGCCGCTCGGCCTCATCGTGGCCGCCTACCTCGTGGCCGGCGTCGTGGGAGCGGTGCTCATCGCCTGGTACACGGTGCTGACCGCGAAGATCAGCCAGGCGATCCTGTTCGACCTGCGCACACGGGTGTTCCTGCACACGCAGCAGCTCAGCCTCGAGTTCCACGAGAGCTACACCTCGGGCCGAATCATCTCCCGCCAGACCAGCGACCTCGACTCGATCAAGGAGCTGCTCGACTCGGGCATCAACCAGCTCGTGCAGGGTGCGCTGTACATGGTCTTCGTGGCCGTGGCTATGTTCTGGGTCGACGGCGTGAGCGGCCTCATCCTGTTCGGCGCGCTCGTGCCGCTCGCGTTCCTCACACGGTGGTTCCAGAAGCGCTCACAGCAGCTGTTCCGTCGCACCCGGGTGGCATCCGCCCGCCTGATCGTGCAGTTCGTCGAGACCATGACGGGCATCCGCGCGGTGAAGGCGTTCCGCAAGGAGAAACGCAACGAGAAGGAGTTCGGCGACCTCGTCGAGGACTACCGAGACGTCAACTCGAAGGTGATCCAGCTGTTCGGCATCTTCGACCCCGGGCTGGTGCTCATCGGCAACGTGGCGCTCGCCGTCGTGCTCGTCGCGGGCGGCCTGCGGGTCGCCGCGGGCAGCCTCGCGATCGGCGCCCTGCTCGCGGCACTGCTGTACACGCGCCAGTTCTTCGCCCCGGCGCAGGACATGGCGATGTTCTACAACTCCTACCAGTCGGCGGCCGCGGCGCTCGAGAAGATCTCCGGCGTGCTCGAGGAGAAGCCGGGGGTCCCCGACCCCGTGTCGCCGGTCGACCTCTGGACGGCGAGCGGTGCGGTCAACTTCGACGGCGTCGAGTTCGCGTACAAGAAGGACCGGGTGATCCTGCCCGAGTTCGACCTGCGGATTCCGGCGGGGCAGACCATCGCGCTCGTCGGTTCGACGGGAGCGGGCAAGTCGACGCTGGCCAAGCTGATGGCGCGGTTCTACGACCCGTCGAGCGGCCGGGTCACCCTCGACGACATCGACCTGCGCGACCTGCACCCGAAAGACCTGCGTCGCGCGATCGTCATGGTCACGCAGGAGGCGTACCTGTTCTCCGGGTCGGTGGCCGAGAACATCGCGCTCGGCAAGCCGGACGCGACTCGAGACGAGATCGTGCACGCGGCCAAGGCGGTCGGGGCGCACGAGTTCATCGAGTCGCTGCCCGGCGGCTACGACACCGACGTGAACAAGCGCGGCGGCCGGGTGTCGGCGGGCCAGCGACAGCTGCTGTCGTTCGCCCGCGCGTTCCTCGCCGACCCCGTCGTGCTGATCCTCGACGAGGCGACGGCGTCGCTCGACATCCCGAGCGAGCGGCTCGTGCAGGAGGGGCTCACCACCCTGCTCGCCGACCGCACGGCGATCATCATCGCGCACCGGCTGTCGACCGTCGCGATCGCCGACCGTGTTCTGGTGATGGAGCACGGCCGCATCGTCGAAGACGGCACGCCCCGCGACCTGATCGCCGGCACCGGGCGGTTCGCGCAGCTGCACGCGGCCTGGCGGGAGTCGCTGGTCTGAGGCGGTCCCTGAGCCTGTCGAAGGGTGGTCCGTGAGCCCGTCGAAGGGTGGTCCCTGAGCCTGCTCAGCGACCGCGGGTCACGGGGTGTACCGCGCCGCCCTCAGGTCGACGCGGAACACCCCGTTCGCCCACTTCACCGGGGTGTTCTCGGCTCGGTAGTGCTCGAGGGCACGCGACTCGTGGTCGACGGCGGGGTGCCCGCTCGCGCGGATGACCCGCCACCACGGGACATCCGACCCGTAGTGCGACATGACCGTTCCCACGGCTCGCGCCGCACGGGATCCGATCGCCGCCGCGACGTCGCCGTAGGTCATCACGCGACCCTCCGGGATCGACTCGACGACCTCGAGCACACGCGAGACGAAGTCGTCTGCCGGCAGCGGCACCTAGAGGTCCAGCGCGCCGATGCGTTCGCCGTACTGGGTCTCGCCGACGATCCTGAAGCCGACCGCGAGGAAGAACTCCTCCGGGCCGTCTTCGCCGGGCTCCCAGATCACGGTGAGCCGGGTGAAGCCGCGCGTGCGCGCCTCCTCGGCGAGGGCGAGCACCGCGAACTTGCCGATTCCGAGCCCCTGCGCGTCGGCGGAGACGTTGATGCGCCAGATGCAGCTGCGGAACTCCTCCTGCGGGTTGTCGGGGTCGAAGTTGCCGCGGATGAAGCCGACGACGGTGTCTCCGTCGAGCACGACGCGGGGCCACGACGTGAGCGGGTCGATGTACGCGTCGGCGATCGCATAGGAGGTGGGGGTGACGAACTGTTCCTGCCCGGGACGCAGAGTGAGCCCGTTTGCGGCCACGATGGTCTTGGCCGACAACTCTTCAAGTCTCAACTCAGGCATGCGAACAGGCTAACCCGCCTCGACTGGGATCGCACGAGTTTGTTACGCCCGCCGTCTGCCGTGAGAGAGTGAGGCGACACACAACAACGACGATGTGGGGAGTGCGCGTGAAGATCACCGGGGCCGTTCTCGAGGAGATCGGGCGGTCGAGACCGTACGCCGACTCCCTGCCGATCACGGTCGGCGAACTCGAATTGGATGCGCCGGGAGCCGGCGAGATCCTGGTGCGGATCGAGGCGGCCGGCCTGTGCCATTCCGACCTCTCCGTCGTCGACGGCAACCGCGTGCGGCCCGTGCCGATGCTGCTCGGGCACGAGGCGGCGGGCAGGGTCGTCGAGCTCGGCCCCGGGGTCACCGACCTCGACCTCGGAGCCCGTGTCGTGATGGCCTTCCTGCCGCGATGCGGCGACTGCGCGGGATGCGCCACCGACGGACGGCTGCCGTGCGAGCGTGGCACCGCGTCGAACGGGGCGGGCGAACTGCTCGGCGGCGGCGCCCGCCTGCACCGCGGCGGAGAGACCGTCGCCCACCACCTCGGAGTGTCGGCCTTCGCCACGCACGCGGTGGTCAACCGGCACTCCGTAGTCGCCGTCGACGACGACATCCCGCCGGAGGTCGCCGCGGTGCTCGGCTGCGCGGTCCTTACCGGCGGCGGCGCCGTGATCAACGCCGCGAGACCGTCGCCGGGCGACACGATCGTGGTCGTCGGACTCGGGGGAGTCGGGATGGCTGCCGTGCTCGTCGCCCTCGCGCTCGGCCACCCGGTGATCGGCGTCGACGGAGTGCCCGACAAGCTCGCCAGGGCGCTCGAACTCGGGGCCACCCGGGTCTTCAGCCCCGCCGCGGCTGTGGACGCCGAGGTTCGGGCTCCGGTCGTCATCGAGGCGGCGGGCAACGCGCGCGCCTTCGAGACCGCGCTCGAACTCACCGCCCCGGGCGGCACCACGGTGACCGTGGGGCTGCCGGCGCCCGACGCCCGCTCCAGCGTCTCTCCGCTGAAGCTCGTCGCCGAGGCGCGCACGATCGTCGGCAGCTACCTGGGCTCGTCGGTGCCCGGACGCGACATCCCCCGCTACGCCGAGCTGTGGCGGCAGGGCCGGCTGCCCGTCGAGAAACTCGTCTCGTCGCGCATCCGTCTCGACGAGGTCAACGGCGCGATGGACGCGCTCGCCGACGGCCTCGCCGTGCGCCAGATAATCACGTTCGACGAGGGAGCACGATGACCGAGCCACGAACCGCCATAGTCACCGGGGCAGCGCGCGGGATCGGCGCCGCCATCGCCCTGCGACTGGCCGAGGCAGGGCACCGCATCGCTGTCGTCGACCTGCGGGTCGCCGACACCGAGCGCACGGTCGACGCGATCATCGCGGCGGGGGGCGAGGCCATCGGCCTCGGCGCCGATGTGGCGAACTCCGACGACGTCGCGTCGGCGATGGTGCGCGTGGTCGACGACCTCGGCGCGCCGACCATCCTCGTCAACAACGCCGGCATCCTGCGCGACAGCCTGATCTTCAAGATGAGCGACGACGACTGGGACTCGGTGATCGGCGTTCACCTGCGCGGCGCGTTCCTTATGAGCCGGGCGGTGCAGGCGCACCAGGTCGCGGCGGGGTGGGGGCGCATCGTCAACCTGTCGAGCACGTCGGCGCTGGGCAACCGCGGACAGGCCAACTACGCCGCGGCCAAGGCCGGCATCCAGGGGTTCACCAAGACCCTCGCGATCGAGCTCGGCCGGTTCAACGTGACGGTGAACTCGATCGCCCCCGGCTTCATCGCCACCGACATGCTGCGCGAGACGGCGGAGCGCATCGGCATGAGCTTCGAGGACTACCTCGCCGGCGCCGCGAGCGAGATCCCCGTCGGCCGCACGGGAACGCCCGACGACATCGCCGCCGCCGCCGCGTTCTTCGTCAGCGAGGAGGCGTCGTTCGTGTCGGGCCAAGTGCTCTACGTGGCCGGCGGTCCGAAAGCCTGAGAACTATCTCGATATCGAGATAGTTTGGAGAACGAGTAGGCTGGTACGCGCTGCACCAGCTCATCTGTACCAGCTCATCAACGAGGAGAATCGCTTGTCCAAGATCAAGGTAGAAGGCACCGTCGTCGAACTCGACGGCGACGAGATGACCCGCATCATCTGGCAGAAGATCAAGGACACCCTGATCCACCCGTACCTCGACATCAACCTCGAGTACTACGACCTCGGCATCGAGCACCGCGACGCGACCGACGACCAGGTCACGATCGACGCTGCCCACGCCATCCAGAAGCACGGCGTCGGCGTCAAGTGCGCGACGATCACGCCCGACGAGGCGCGCGTCGAGGAGTTCGGGCTGAAGAAGATGTGGAAGAGCCCGAACGGCACGATCCGCAACATCCTCGGCGGCGTCATCTTCCGCGAGCCGATCATCATCTCCAACATCCCGCGTCTCGTGCCCGGCTGGAACAAGCCGATCATCATCGGCCGTCACGCGTTCGGCGACCAGTACCGCGCCACCGACTTCCGCTTCGCCGGCAAGGGCAAGCTCACGGTCGAGTTCGCTCCCGAAGACGGCAGCGAGCCGCTCAAGTTCGAGGTCTACGACGCCCCCGGCGACGGCATCGCACAGGTGCAGTACAACCTCGACGAGTCGATCATCGACTTCGCCCGCGCCTCGCTCAACTACGGCCTCTCGCGCAACTACCCGGTCTACCTGTCGACCAAGAACACGATCCTCAAGGCCTACGACGGTCGCTTCAAGGACATCTTCGAGGAGATCTTCCAGACGGAGTTCAAGGACAGGTTCGACGCCGCCGGGCTCACCTACGAGCACCGCCTCATCGACGACATGGTCGCATCGGCCATGAAGTGGGAGGGCGGCTACGTCTGGGCCTGCAAGAACTACGACGGCGACGTGCAGAGCGACACCGTCGCTCAGGGCTTCGGCTCGCTGGGCCTGATGACGAGCGTGCTCTCGGTTCCCGACGGGTCCGTCGTCGAGGCGGAGGCCGCCCACGGCACCGTCACGCGCCACTACCGCCAGCACCAGGCGGGCAAGCCCACGTCGACGAACCCGATCGCGTCGATCTACGCGTGGACCCGCGGCCTGTCGCACCGCGCCAAGCTCGACGACAACCCGGCGCTCGCCGAGTTCGCGGCCACGCTCGAAGACGTCGTCATCAAGAGCGTCGAGGCCGGCCACATGACCAAGGACCTCGCGGCCCTCGTCGGACCGGACCAGAAGTGGGAGACCACCGAGGAGTTCCTCGACACGCTCGACAAGAACCTGGCACTGCGCCTGTCATAGGCAGCGCCTGGCGTAGCACCGCACGCTGAGTGAGCAGGCCGTCCACGGCCGCATCGGAATCCCGGTTTCGATGCAGGCCGTGGGCGGCCTCTCTCAACCGGCCAGCGGGCGTACGCTCGAACCATGATCATCACCGTCACGGGCGCCGCCGGCCAGATCGGCTACGCCCTGCTCTTCCGCATCGCCTCCGGCGCCATGCTCGGCCCCGAAGTGCCCGTCAGCCTCCGGCTGCTCGAACTGCCGCAGGCCCTCGAGGCCGCCGAGGGCGTCGCGATGGAACTCGACGACTGCGCGTTCCCCCTCCTGCGGGACATCGAGATAACGGATGACGCGGCCGCAGCCTTCGACGGCGCGAACGTGGCGCTGCTCGTCGGCTCCCGACCCCGCGCCGCCGGAATGGAGCGCGCCGACCTCCTGAGTGCCAACGGCGCGATCTTCGCACCGCAGGGCAGGGCGATCAACGACAACGCCGCCGACGACGTGCGGGTTCTCGTGGTGGGCAACCCGGCCAATACCAACGCGCTGATTGCGAGCGCCCACGCGCCCGACGTTCCCGCCGAACGCTTCACCGCGATGACCCGACTCGACCACAACCGGGCCCTCGCCCAGCTCTCCGGCGCGACCGGAGCGCCGGTCTCGGCGATCTCGCGCCTGACCATCTGGGGCAATCACTCGTCGACGCAGTACCCCGACCTGTCGCACGCCCGCATCGAGGGCGAGCCCTTCGAGATCGACCGCGGCTGGGTCGAGCAGGACTTCATCCCCACCGTCGCCACCCGCGGTGCCGCGATCATCGCCGCGAGGGGATCGTCGTCCGCGGCATCCGCAGCCAGCGCCGCCGTCGACCACGTGCACGACTGGGTGCTCGGCACCCCGGTCGACGACTGGACCAGCGCGGGCGTCGTCTCGACCGGCGAGTACGGCGTGCCGGCCGGCCTGGTCAGCTCGTTCCCGGTCACCTCGACCGGCGGCCGGTGGACCATCGTCGAGGGCCTCGAGATCGACGAGTTCTCGCGCGCCCGCATCGACGCGTCGACGGCGGAGCTCGCAGAGGAGCGCGCGGCGGTCGAGGCGCTCGGCCTGCTCGCACCCGCATAGGGTTGAGGGGCAAAGAAACGACTCTCCCCGCTTCGGTGAGGGTCGATTTCTTGCCCCTCTGTTCTTCGAAAGGCTCACATGACGATTCGCGCGGCGGCAGACGGTTCAGCGCTCGGCAACCCCGGACCCGCGGGCTGGGCGTGGTACGTCGACGACTCCAGCTGGGCGGCGGGCGGCTGGAAGCACGCCACCAACAACCAGGGCGAGCTGATGGCGGTGCTGCAGTTCTTCCGCGCGACCGAGCACCTCGACGACGATCTGCTCATCCTCTGCGACAGCCAGTACGTCATCAACTGCATCACGAAGTGGATGCCGGGCTGGAAGAGGAAGGGCTGGCGCAAGGCCGACGGCAAGCCGGTCATGAACGTCGAGCTGCTCAAGGAGATCGACGCGGCGCTCGTCGGCCGCACCTACCGCTTCGAATGGGTGAAGGGACACGCCAACCACCCGCTGAACGAGGCGGCCGACGCCCGCGCGCGGGCGGCATCCGAGGCGTTTATGCGCGGCCGTCCGGTTCCCGAGGGTCCCGGCTTCACCCGTGAGGGCGACGCGGATGCCGCGGCTCCGGTCATCGCGTGGACGCCGGTCGACGACGCCCCGGCCGAGGCCGCGCCATCGCTGTTCTCGTTCGACGACGAGCCGCTCGAACCCGCCGGGTCGAGCGCTCCCGGCATCGCCGTCACCGCGACACTCACCCCCGCACAGCACGAGCGCCTGCTCGCCCTCGCCGCCCGTACGGGCGTCTCGGCCGAGCAGGCGCTCGCCGGACTCGTCTGAGTCCTCAGGTTCTGAACCGGACTACGGGCAGGTGGCCCCGAGCTTGGTCATGGCCTCCTGAACGGCGGTCGCCGAGTCCTGCACGGCGGTGGCGTCGACACTCGCAGGGTCGGCCGCGTAGGCGGCGATCTGCATGTCGAACGCGTTGAGCGCATCGGTGGCGCTGTCGGCGACGGCGCGCACGTCGGTGTTCTTCACGTCGGCGGCGGTGTCCTCGAATGCGGCGGCGAGCGTGCCGACGGCGGCCGAGGCCGCTGCGGGGTCGCTCTGCAGCTCGCTCAGGCTGCCCTGCAGGTCTTCCATGGTGCCGGAGACGCCGTCCTTGAGCACCGTGCAGGCCTCCTCGGTGGTCTGGCTCGACGACTCGGACTTCGGTTCGGGCGAGGAGCCCGACGAGGCGGTGTCGGATCCGCCCGCGGAGCATCCGCTGAGCAGAAGTCCCACGAGGGCGAACCCGGCGAGTGCGGTGGCGATGGTGGGACGTGAGGTGGCCAAGATTCTCCTAAGTTCAATGGGCACTAAGTTGAGTGCCTCTCCAACCTACCCCCGAACGGGGGCTCCGTCAGCGCCCTCGGCCCGGCTAGTACCCGCTGAAGTAGTCGGCCTTGACGCGCTTGACACCGAGCCCTGCCAGCGCGACGCGCATGTCGGCGACGAGCCCCGGCGGGCCCGACACGTATGCCCGCCGGGAGGCGAGGTCGGGGACCGCGTCGCGCAGCACGTCGCCCGTGATGCGTCCGCTGCCGGCCCATGTCCAGCCGGCGGGCATAGGCCGGGGCGGTTCCGGGCTGACGAGCACGACGCGCACACCCGACGACTCGAGCAGGTCGGAGTAGCCGAGCTCCGCGGTGTCGCGCACGGCGTAGACCACGACGACGTCGCGGCGCACTCCCGCGGCATGGTCGTGCGCCAACTGGCTCGCGAACGGCGTGATGCCGATGCCGCCAGCGACGAGCACGAGGGGCACCGTCGCGTCGGCCGGCAGGGTGAAGTCGCCGCCCACGCTGGTGGCGCGCACCGTGGCGCCCGGCTCGAGCGCCAGGAACGCGCGCTTGAAACTGGACGGCTTCTCGGGAACGGACAGCGTGACCGTCAGCGGGCCATCCGTGGTCGGTGGCGAGGAGATGCTGAAGATCCGGCGGCTGCCGCGGAAGTCTGCCCGGTGCGGCACCGTCAACTCCAGGTACTGCCCGGGCCGGAAGCGCACCGGTCTCACGGGGTCGAACGACAGCTCCCACGATGTGGGCGTGAGCGCGCGTTTTCCGCGATAGGCGAGGCGGATGCCACGGCGCTGGCCGAACGCGAAGGCGACGAGGTTGCCGGCCACCAGGGCCAGCTCCGGGCTCGAGAACACCGGGCCGATGGTGAACGGCACAGCGAACAGCACCGCGACCACCGCGGCGACGACCAGCTGCTGCCAGAGACGCGGCGGAAGGGTCAGCGGTTCGCTCAGCATGAATCCGGCGAGGAAGACGAGCGGGAACGACGTGAACGTGGTGGCCAGCGCGCCGCCGAAGTCGGTGCCGGTCGACATCAGGCGAACCATCACGATCGCCGCGGCGATCGCGACGAACGTGAGCCCGACCGGCAGGCGGCGTGAGCGGTAGAGCACGAGGAAGGCGCCGACGGCGGTCAGCGGCAGCAGGTAGGGCGTCGCCACCCACCACACGGAGAAGTTGAGGCCGAGCAGCGACACGACGAGGGCGCCGATCGCGGCGGGGTTGAAGATGTGCCTCCCTCGGATCGCGAAGAGGTACTTCGAGGCGTTCGCGATCGTCGCCGCGAGGGCCACGCTGCCGAGATCGGCCGCGCTGGAGCTCGGGTAGAGGAGGAAGAACAGAAGGAACCCGGTGATGAGCGACGACTCCGGGTGCGGGCGGGTGCGGAACACGAGCGCGAACAGCCAGCTCGAGGCGAAGCTCGTGACCACGGCGACCGCGAGCATCGCCAGCAGGTCGACGACAGGGAACGCGAGCTGCCCGAGCGCCGAGAGCACTACCGCGACCACCGCGACCGCCACCAGTGCGAGCAGCACGAGTCGGTACATGGTCACGTAGCCCGTGACTCTATCCAGCCAGCGTCTCATACGAACAACTCTCCATTCAGGTGGGCCGAGCGCTCCACGCGCCCGTCCGAGAACATGCGTACGAAGTCGAACTCGAAGAACTCGGCGAGCCTCGCCGGCTCCGCCAGGAACAGCGCGGTGGCGAGTCCGTCGGCGACGAGGGCGGTCGGGGCGATGGCCCACGCGGCGACGACCCGCTCGGTGGGGAGCCCGGTCGTCGGGTCGATGATGTGGTGCAGGCCGTCTCCCCACGCGCGGCGGTTCGACGCCGACGCGCAGAGGGACGCGCCCGCGAGGCCGACAACCCCGATCGCGCGGGTCGCGTCGAGCGGGTGCTCGAGACCCACGCGGATGGCCGTGCCGCCGCGGTGCAGGATGTCGCCGCTCGCGTCGATCACGAACGTGTCGATGCCCGCCGCGTCGAGCAGCCGGCCGACGATGTCGACGAGGTAGCCCTTCCCGGCCGCTCCGACATCGAGCACGAGGGGGCGCACGGTCTGCAGCTCGTGGCCGTCCCAGGCGAGCGAGTCCTCCCAGCGGGGCACCGGCGCGGTCACCGCCGACCGCTGCAGACTGTAACCGCGGTCGTACCCCAGGCTCTCGAGAGTGCGCCCGACGAGGGGTGTCACCGCGCCATCCGTCGCCTCGTACAGCCGTCGATACAGCTCGAAGAGCTCGGCGGCGTCGTCGGGAAAGGCGAAGGTGCCTGCGGTGCTCGCGATGCGCGTGACGAGCGAGTCGTCGCGGAAGCGCGAGTAGGTGCGGTCGAAAGCCTCGACGCGGGCGGCGATGGCCTCGCGCACATCGGACGGCAGCGGCTCGACGGTGTCGATCTGCCACGCCGTTCCGATGGCGTCGAAGCGGTGGCTAGCTGGCAGCGTCGGCCTTGATCGCGTCGATCGCGTCGTTGAAGCCGGCGCTCGTGAGCGACGAGCCGGCGACCTTGTCGACGGAGATCTCGTCGATGTTCTTGCCGACGACGACGTCGCCGATACCGTCGGCGAACTCGCCCTGATAACGCTTCGAGTTCGGGTTGTCGCCGTCGCCCACGACCTCGACGGCGGTGATGACTCCGTCGGCGAGGGACACCGTGACGGTGACCTCCTCGGTGCCGTTCGGCGACTGGTAGTCGGCGCTCTCGGTGTACTCGCCGTCGGTGTAGCTGCCGGTCGCGGCCTCGTCGGTGCCGGTCTCGGTGCCGCTGTCGGTGCTCGGGCTGCTCGGCGTCGTTCCGCCACCGGCCGCGTCTGTCGCGCAACCGGCGAGAGCCCCGACGATTGTCAGCCCGGTGAGGATGGCGAGCGGGTACTTTGCGTGTTGCGTCTTCATGGTGTCGCTTTCCGGATCGGTGACAGGCGAATCAGTTGTCGCTTGAAGTATCCAACGCGAGTTCGGCAGTTCGCTATACGAGAGTCGAACAGCCAGCGCATTTACAGGTGATGGAAACACAAAGTTCTCGCTCCACCCCTGTTCGGGGGGCGGTTCCCGGGTTAGGGTGAGCGAGTGCGCAGGCCCGACTGCCTCATATGTGTCCACTCTTGAAAAAAGAAGGAACTCACCTGTGAGCAAACCGTCCGGCGGCCCATCGGCCTATTCTCCCGTCCGCAGAATTCTCGCCACGATCGCCACCGCCGGGCTGCTCGCCACGGCCGTGGCCGTCGGCTCGGCGTCGGCAGCCAGCGCGGCTCCCGTCGCCCCGGGAGGGTCGGGACAGACCAGCTTCGATCCGGGGCGCTACATCGTCACCCTCGCCGACAGCGCGGTGGCCACCTACGACGGCGGGATCACCGGCTACCCGGCGACGACCCCCGACACGGGCGACCAGCTCAACGCACGCAAGGCCCCGGCGCAGAGCTACAGCGACTACCTCGCGTCGAAGCAGCAGGATGTCGCGGCCTCGGTCGGCGCCGACATCGACGTGTCGTACACGATGGCGCTGAACGGCTTCAGTGCGAACCTCAGCGGCGAGCAGGCGGCGAAGCTCGCCTCGAGCCGCGACGTGGTCGCGATCACCCCGGACGAGCTCAAGCACATCACCGCGACGCCCTCGACCGACTTCCTCGGTCTCTCGGGCGAGACGGGCGTGTGGTCGTCGGTCGGCGGGCCGGAGGAGGCCGGAGCCGGCGTCGTCGTCGGCATCCTCGACACCGGCATCGCGCCGGAGAACCCCGCCTTCGCCGGAGAACCGCTCGGCACGACGGCCGGCGCGGAGCCCTACCTCACCGACGCAGACACCATCGCCTATGTGAAGGGCGACGGCGACACGTTCACCGGCACCTGCCAGACCGGTGTGCAGTTCGGCGTCGACGACTGCAGCACCAAGATCGTCGGGGCGCGCTACTTCGTGAAGGGCTTCGGCGAGGCGAACCTCGGCGACGCGTCGACCGGCACGGGCGAGTTCGTCTCCCCGCGTGACGGCGACGGCCACGGCTCGCACACCGGCAGCACCGCGGTGGGCAACTTCGGCACGGAGGCCGACGTTCTCGGACGCGACTTCGGTGTCGTCTCCGGCGTCGCCCCCGCCGCGAAGATCGCGGCCTACAAGGTGTGCTGGTCGGGACCGGACGCCGGCGTCACCACCGACGACGGCTGCACCACGACCGACATGCTCGCCGCGATCAACCAGGCTGTGCTCGACGGCGTCGACGTGCTCAACTTCTCCATCGGCGGCGGCGCGGCCGAGACCACCTACTCGCCCACCGACGACGCCTTCCTCGGCGCGGCGGCGGCCGGCATCTTCGTCGCGGCCAGCGCCGGAAACTCGGGCCCCGGTTCATCCACCCTCGACAACGCGTCGCCCTGGATCACCACGGTGGCCGCGAGCACCATCCCCAGCTACTACGGAACCGTGACCCTCGGCGACGGACAGGCCTTCGTCGGCTCGACCATCACCGTGACCGACCCCGTCACCGGAGGCCTCGTGAACTCCACGGCTGTCGCCGCCGCGGGAGCCGCGGGGGCGCAGGCCAACCTGTGCGCACCGGGCAGCCTCGACCCCGCGCTGATGCCCGCCACGCCGACGCTCGTCGTCTGCGACCGCGGCGTCGTCGACCGCACCGCGAAGTCGGCGGAGGTCGCCCGTGTCGGCGGCATCGGCATGGTGCTGACGAACGCCACACCGAGTTCGATCGACCCCGACGCGCACTCGATCCCCACGGTGCACGTCGACGCCCGATTCCGCGCCCCGATCGTCGCCTACGCGGCGACCCCCGGCGCCACGGTGACGCTCACCGACGGCAACTGGACCAGCTACGAGCCGCCGACACCGGCGCTCGCCGGCTTCTCGTCGCGCGGCCCGGTGCTCGCCGACGGCAGCGACATCCTCAAGCCGGACATCACGGCGCCCGGCGTCGCGATCCTCGCCGCTGGACCGAACCGCGAGGGCGAGACCCCCACGTTCGAGTTCCTCAGCGGAACGTCGATGTCGAGTCCGCACATCGCGGGAGCGGCGGCGCTGTACCTCGGTGAGCGCCCGAACGCGACCCCGGCCGAGATCAAGTCGGCCATGATGACGACGGCCTACAACACGGTCGACGGCGAGGGTGCGACCATCACCGACCCGTTCGCGCAGGGCGCCGGTCACGTCGACCCGACGAAGTACTTCGAGCCGGGCCTGCTGTACCTCAACGGTCCAGCCGACTGGGCCGCCTACCTGCAGGCGATCGGCTACGACTTCGGCGTGGAACCCGTCGATCCGAGCAATCTCAACCTCGCGTCGATCGCGATCGGAACCCTCACGGCGCCCGAGACGATCACCAGGGAGGTCACCTCGACGCAGGCCGGCGAGTTCACGGCGTCGATCGAGGGACTCGCCGGGATCACCGCGACCGTCGAACCGGCCGTGCTCAGCTTCGGGGCCGCCGGCGAGAAGAAGAAGTTCACGGTGACGCTGTCGAGAACGGACGCGCCGCTCGACGTGTTCACGTCGGGCTCGCTCGTCTGGACCTCGGGTGACACGACGGTGCGCAGCCCGATCGCCGTGCGGCCCGCGACGCTCGTCGCGCCGTCCGACGTCGAGGGCACGGGAGTCACCGGGTCCGTCGACGTCACCGTCACCCCCGGCGGCACCGGCGATATCCCGCTCGCGACCACCGGCCTCAGCCTGGGGGCGCTGCTGCCCGACCCGACCGGTACCGAGGCCGTGCACTCCGGCTCCGGCGTGCGCGGCGACCAGGCGGTCTACGAGATCGCGGTGCCGGAGGGCGCCGAGTTCGCGCGCTTCGACCTCGACGCGGTCGACGACCTCGCCGATCTCGATCTCATCGTGTACCGGCTGAACGCGGCGGGGGAGCCCGTCGTCGGCTGGCAGTCGGCCACCGGCTCCGCCGACGAGCGCGTCGACATAGTGGCACCCGAGGCGGCGACCTACCGGGTCATCGTCGACGTGTTCGCCGCTAACCCGTCGACGGCGTGGGATGCCACGGTGACGAGTGTGCTGCCGGGAGGCAGCCCGCTCACCCTCACCCCGCCGGTTCTGCCGGGCGTGCAGGGGGTGCCGGCCACCTACACCGCCTCGTGGGCCGACCTGGCGCCGCAGTCCACCTACCTCGGACTCGTCACCTACGGCGAGACAGGGGTCACGACCGCCGTCCAGGTGGCCACGGGCGAGGCGCCGGCGCCCGACGCCCCGGTCAACCTGAGCCCGCCGACGATCAGCGGAACCCCCGAGCCCGGCAAGAAGCTCACGGCCACACCCGGCGAGTGGGACACGGAGGGCCTCGCGTTCGCTTTCCAGTGGCAGGCCGACGGAGTCGACATCGCCGGCGCCACGAAGGCCAGGTACACCGTCAAGGCGGCCGACCAGGGCAAGGTGCTCACCGTCGTGGTGACCGCGACCGCGGAGGGCCTCCCGCCCGCCACGGCCTCGAGCGCCGGCGTCGCCGTGCCGTTCGCCTCGACGACGACCCTCTCGCTGAACCGCCACATCGCGTTCAGCTGGCAGCAGGTCAAGGCCACCGTCACCGTGAAGAGCGCCTCGCCCGAGCCGCTCGTCGGCACGGTGTCGGTGAGCGTCAACGGCAAGTCCGTCGAGGTGCCGCTCACCGCAGACAGCGACGGCAGGGTGAGCTACACGCTGCCGAAGCTCACGGCGGGCGTCTACACGGTGAAGGCGAGCTACGGCGGCGGCGACTCCGTCACCGGTTCGCGCAGTTCCTCGGCCGTAGTCTGGGTCGTCTTCTAGGGGCGCGCGAGCGAACAGACCCCCGCCCCGGCGGTTGGAGCGCTTCCCAGTGCGCACCACCCGCCGGGGCGGGTCCCGTTAAGGGCAACACGGCCCGCGGCACGCGAGCCGCTTCCGGTCAGATGACTCCGCCGCGGCGGGGCTCATCCGCCCGGAACTCGTCGCATGGGTCGGCTCTTCGCCGGAAGCGGCTCGTCGTGCCGAAAGCGGCTCACAATTCTGCGCGGTTTCCGCGTGTAACACATTTGTAAATAGTCCTAACGAATTTGTCGAAAAGTGTTGCGCGAACCTAGTTCGTAAGGTTCACTAACAATCAATCATTCGGCAAAGGAGACGTGACGAACAGATGACGACGCAGAAGTCGCCGTTCGCGGTAGCACGCACGCACGGTTTCCCGAGCGGTCGCGCCCTGCGTCCGAGCAGCAAGGTCCTCCCCGAGCACGCCCGCGGTCACAACCGCTCGCTCGTGCTCCAGACGCTCTACCGCGCCGGCCAGCAGAGCCGCGCCGACATCGCCCGCGAGACCGGTCTCACCCGCGTCACGGTCTCCGACCTCGTCGCCGAGCTGATCGTCGAGGGCCTCGTCGTGGAGATGGGTCAGCGCGAAGACGCCCGCCCCGGCAAGCCGGCCACGCTGCTCGAGCTGAACGCCCTCGCCTTCCAGATCATCGGCATCGACCTCAGCGAGTACGCGATCTTCCGGGGGGCGGTGCTCGACCTCCGCGGCCGCGTGATCTCCCGCGTCGAGGTACCGCTCGAGTCGAGCAGGGGGGCGGATGCCACGGCAAAGGTCGCCGCCCTGGTGCAGTCGCTCGTCTCGGCGGCCACCCTTCCGATACTCGGCGTCGGCGTCGGGTCGCCCGGCATCGTCGACCGCGATGGGGTGGTGCTCACGGCGCCGAACCTCGGCTGGACGGGCGAGCCGCTGCAGGCGACCCTCGCCGAGCAGTTCGGTCTGCCCGTTCTCGTGATCAACGACGCCAACGCGGCGGCGCTCGCCGAGCACAGCTTCGGCGGGGCGGACAGCGACATGATCCTCATCAAGGTCGGTCACGGTGTGGGCGCGGGCCTGCTGCTCGACGGCTCCCCGTTCTTCGGCGGGCGCTCGGCGGCCGGCGAGATCGGTCATGTCGTGGTCGGCACCGACGGGGGAGCTGCCTGCGTCTGCGGAAAGCACGGCTGCCTCGAGACCTGGCTGGCTACGCCGAGGCTCGACGCGGCGATCGCGTCGGCCGAATCATCCGAACAGAAGAACACGATTCTTCGGGAAGCGGGGCAACGCCTCGGCATCGCCCTCGCCCCCGTGGTCGGTGCGCTCGACCTCGCCGAGGTCGTACTGAGCGGCCCGACCGAACTGCTTGATGGACCGCTCGCCGAAGCGGTCATCGAGACACTCCGCGCGCGGACGATGGCCGAGTTCCACGGCGATCTGTCGTTGCGGATGACAACCCTCGGAGAGGACATCGTCATGCGCGGCGCGGCCGTCATGGTGCTCTCCGGGCAGCTCGGAGTCTCGTAGAGCCGGGCACTGCACTCACCACCACAGCACCACTTAAAAGGGAGTACGACATGAAAAGAAGAATCGTAGCGGTCGCAGCAGCCACCGCTGCAGCTCTTATCCTGGCGGGGTGTTCGTCGAACGACGCTCCCGCCGAGGGCGGCGGGGACGACATCACCCTGTGGCTGAACGGGGGTGACACCCCGGACGAGCTGCGCGACTACCTTAAGACAGAGTTCGCAGACGCGACCGGGGGCACCCTTACCATCGAGGAGCAGTCGTGGACGGATGCTCTCGCAAAACTGACCACCGCACTGCCTGATGCCGAGAATACCCCCGATGTCGTGGAGATCGGCAACACGTGGGCGCCCACGTTCACCAACGCGGGAGCGTTCACCGACCTGAGCGACATGTACGACGAGCTCGGCGGCGACAAGCTGCTTCCCTCGTTCGTCGAGGTCGGATCGGTCGACGGCGCCGAGTACGCGCTGCCGTACTACTTCGGCTCGCGCTACATGTTCTACCGCAAGGACGTGTGGGAGAAGGCCGGCATCACGGTTCCGACCACCCTCGCCGAGTTCAACGACGCGGCGGCGAAGCTCAAGACCGACAGCCAGAGCGGCTTCTACATCGGCGGAGAAGACTGGCGCAACGGCCTCTCCTGGGTCTTCGCCAACGGCGGCGAGCTCGCGGAGAAGGACGGCGACAGCTGGAAGTCGACCCTGTCTGAGGAGAACACGATCGAGGGGCTCACGCAGCTGCAGACCCTGTTCGCCGAAGCGTCGCTCGCTCCGGTCACCGAGGCCGACAGCACGCCGTGGGTGAACATCAACAACAACGAGACGACGGGCGCCCCCGAGGCGGCCACGATCATCGCACCCGGCTGGGCGCACTGGTCGATCGGCGACCTCGCGCCCGACCCGGAGGACCCCACCAAGACCGTCGCCACGTGGAACGACGCGGTCTTCGGCACCTTCGTGCTGCCGGGCATCGACGGCGGGGTCGCACCCGTGTTCGCCGGCGGATCGAACATCGCCATCTCGGCCGCGAGCAAGAACCAGGACGCCTCGAAAGAGCTGATGAAGATCATCTTCTCCGAGGAGTACCAGAACCTGCTCGGTGAGAACGGCCTCGGACCGGCCAACCTCGACTACGCCTCGTCGCTCGGCGACGACCAGTTCGCGACGGCTCTCATCGAGTCGGCTGCCGAGTCGAAGCTGACCCCCGCCGCTCCCGGCTGGGCAGCGGTCGAGGGATCCGGACTGCTCGAGGAGTTCTTCGGCAAGGTCAACGGCGGCGGCGACATCCCCGCCCTCGCCAAGGAGTACGACGCCAAGATCGACGATCTGATCAACGGCTAGCCATCTCCACCACGTCCGGTCGGTCCCTTCGGTCCCTGAGCTTGTCGAAGGGTTGAAGGGCCCGACCGGACCACCCTGCCCTTCGACAGGCTCAGGGACCGCGCCCACCCACCACCCCGAAAGGAGGAAGCCATGACCGCACTCGTCGACCGCAGACGCAAGAACCGCGTCCCGTACCTGCTCCTCATCCCGGCCGTCGGCATCCTCCTCATCGGCATGGGGTATCCGCTCATCTGGCAGGTCATCACCTCCATGCAGGAGTACGGGCTGCAGCAGCAGTTCGGCAAGCCCGCGCCGTTCGTCTTCTTCGAGAACTACCTCGAGCTGGCCGCCAACCCGCAGCTGTGGGCGGTCGTCGGCAGATCGATCGCGTTCTGCCTCGTCACCGCGGTCATCACCCTTGCGGTGGGCGTGCTGCTGGCGCTGCTGATGAACGCCGTGGGCCGTGCCCCCCGCATCATCCTGCAGATCAGCCTGCTGCTGGCCTGGTCGATGCCGGTCGTCGCCGCCATGACCGTGTGGATCTGGCTCTTCGACCGCCGTCGCGGCGCCGTGAACTACCTGCTCGACATGATCCCCGGCGTCGACATGAACCGGTACAACTGGCTCGAGAGCCCGACGACGTTCTTCATCGTCGCGAGCATCATCGTGATCTGGATGTCGGTGCCGTTCGTCGCCTTCTCCAGCTTCGCGGGGCTGACCCAGGTGTCGGAGGAGGTGCTCGAGGCCGCACAGCTCGACGGCGCCACGGCGCGGCAGCGGTTCTTCGGCATCATCCTCCCCATGATCAAGCCGGTCATCGCGATCGTGTTCCTGCTGCAGATCATCTGGGACCTGCGGGTGTTCACGCAGATCACCATGCTGCAGGACGCAGGCTCGAAGTCGAGCGACTTCGACCTGCTGGGCACGTACATCTACAAGCTCGGAACCAAGTCGCAGGACTTCGGCATGGCATCGGCCGTGTCGATCCTCGTGCTCGCCATCACCATCGCGCTCAGCTGGTTCTACATCCGCAGCCTGCTCAAGGAGGACGAGCAATGAGAGCTCGCACCGCACGAAACCTGCTCGGCGCGCTCTCCATCGTCATCGCGCTCGTCTGGGTCTTCCCCGTCTACTGGATGGTGAACTCCTCGCTGCTGCCCAACGTGACCCTGCAGTCGTTCATCCCCACGTTCGTGCCGTTCGGCGGCTCGCTCAACAACTTCGCCGAAGCGCTCGCCGACGGGGAGTTCTACTCCGCGCTCGGCATGAGCGTCTCGATCACCCTCATCGCCGTGTTCTTCTGCATCATCTTCGCCTTCCTCGGCGCGGTCGCGATCAGCCGCTTCCGGTTCCGCGGGAGGAAGAGCTTCATCATCGCGGTGCTCGTCGTGCAGATGCTGCCCGCCGAGGGTCTCTTCATCGCGCAGTACAAGATGGTCGCCAGCGTGAATCTGCTCGACTCGGTGATCGGGGTGAGCGTCATCTATATCGCCGCCGTCGTGCCGTTCACGATCTGGATGCTTCGGGGATTCGTCGCGGGAGTGCCGGCCGACCTCGAAGAGGCCGCCATGGTCGACGGCCTCAGCCGATTCGGGGCCTTTATGCGCATCACCTTCCCGTTGCTCGCACCCGGGCTCGTGGCATCCGGCGTCTATGCGTTCCTCCAGGCCTGGAACGAGTTCACGGTGGCCCTCGTTCTGCTGCCCTCCGAGGCGGCGCAGACCCTGCCGCTGTGGCTGCGCGGATTCGTGCAGGCGAGCGCCACCCGCGAGACCGACTGGGGCCAGGTCATGGCCGCCTCGACGCTCGTCGCGGTGCCGGTGATCGTGTTCTTCCTGCTCGTGCAGGGACGCCTCACCTCCGGTCTCGTCAGCGGGGCGGTGAAGGGATGACCCGGGCCTCGCAAGTACTCCTGCCCGGGTTCGTCGGCACCACCCTGCCGGGCTGGCTCGAGGCGCGACTGCGCGACGGGCTCGCCGGCGTGTGCCTGTTCGGCGACAACGTCGTCGACCGCGAGCAGCTGCGGGCGCTCACCGCGGCGATCACCGCCGCCAACCCGAACGCCCTCATCGCGATCGACGAGGAGGGCGGCGACGTCTCCCGCCTCTATCAGGCCACCGGTTCGCCGTTTCCCGGCAACGCGCTGCTCGGCCGCATCGACGACCTGGACTACACCGCGAGCGTCGCCACCGCGGTGGGGCACGAGCTGCGCGCCGTCGGCGTGAACCTCAACTTCGCGCCCGACGTCGACATCAACTCCAACGCCGACAACCCCGTCATCGGCATCCGCAGCTTCGGCGCCGACCCCGGTCTCGTCGCCGCGCACAGCGCGGCCTGGGTCGCCGCCCACGAGGCGACCGGCGTGGCGGTCAGCGCGAAGCATTTTCCCGGGCACGGCGACACCGCGCAGGACTCGCACCTCGCGCTGCCCGTGGTCGACCTGCCGCTCGCCGCACTGCGGGCGCGGGAGCTGCTGCCCTTCGAGGCATCCGTCGCCGCCGGCGCCAGCACGGTCATGAGCTCGCACATCCTGCTGCCGCAGCTCGACGCCGACAACCCGGCGACCTTCTCGCGGCGGATCCTCGACGACCTGCTGCGCCGCGACCTCGGCTTCGACGGCGTCATCGTGAGCGACGCCCTCGACATGGTGGGCGCGAGCGGCGAGATCGGTATCCCGGAGGCTGCGGTGCGCGCCATCGCCGCAGGCTGCGACCTGCTCTGCATCGGCACGGAGAACACCGACGCGCAGCTCGCCGACATCGAGAGCGCGCTCGACGCCGCGGTCGCCGACGGCAGGCTAGACGGCGCCCGGCTCGCCGACGCAGCCGCCCGCAACATCGCGCTCGCCCTCCGGCTGGCGGTCGCGCCCGCCGCACAGCCCGCCGACCCGCGCTTCCCGCTCGATCGCTCGATCGCCGCCTTCGCGCTCGCCCCCGGCGTCTCCGTGTCGTCCGAGCGCACCGTCGTCGCGATCGACACCGCCGCGAACATCGCCGTCGGCGACTCGCCGTGGGGGCCGTCCGTCGACGCCCGCCTCGCCGAGGGCGACCCTCTGCCCGAGGTGCGCGGACAGCTCGTGATCGTCGGCAAGAACAACCACAGGCACGCGTGGGTGCGGTCGCTCATCGACGACGCGCGGCGCGCCCACGCGGGCACCGTCGTCGTCGACATGGGCTGGCCCGACACGGGCCGGCGGTACGCGGATGTCGCGACATTCGGAGCATCACGGCACGTCAGCGAGGCGCTCGCCGCCTGGCTCGAAGGGAAGACACCATGAGGATGGGCGTCGACATCGGCGGCACGAAGACCGAGGCGGTGGCCATCGCAGACGACGGGCGGGTGCTCGAGCGGCTGCGCATCCCGACCGGATTCGGGGCGCACGCCGTCGTCGAGTCCACCGTCGACGCGGTGCGCGGGCTCACCGCCGCGACCGGCACGGACGCGGGCGACTTCTCCACGATCGGAGTCGGCATCCCCGGCGCCGTCGACGCGGCGACCGGTCGGGTCTCGCACGCCATCAACCTCGGGCTCGAACAGCTCGACCTCGGAGCCGACCTCGCCGCCCGGCTCGGCGCACCCGTGCGGGTGGAGAACGACGTCAACGCGGCCGCCCTCGGAGCGTTCCATCTCTTCGAGCAGCCGGCGACGGCATCCATGTCGTATCTGAACCTCGGCACCGGACTCGCCGCCGGGCTCGTGCTGCACGGCGAGCTGTGGCGCGGTGCCCGCGGCGGCGCGGGCGAGATCGGGCACATCCTCGTCGACCCTGCCGGACCGATCGACCTCGACGGCCAGCACGGCGGGCTCGAGGTCATCGCGTCCGGATCCGGCATCGCCCGGCAGTGGGGGCGCGGCAACGGCAACGCCGTGAGCGCGGTGCTCGACGCCGCCGACGACGGCGACGCAGAGGCGATCGCGATCCGCCGCCGGCTCTACGAGGGGGTCGCCGGATCGGTGCGCATCCTCGTGCTCACCGTCGACGTCGACCTCGTGGTCATCGGCGGCGGCATCAGCAGCCTCGGCGACCGCGTGATGGGCGGGGTCAACGAGATCTTCGCCGCCTGGAGCGCGCAGTCGCCGTTCATCGACTCTCTCGGACTCGCCGAGCGCATCCGCATCCTGCCCGATGGAGCGCCCGTCGCCGCGCTCGGCGCCGCGTACCTGGGAGGCATGGCGTGGCCGAAGTAGTCATCCTCCCCTCGGCCGCGGAGGCCGGCGAGCTCGCGGCGCGGGCCATCGCAGCCCTCGTCGCGACGACGCCCGACGCCGTGCTCGGGCTCGCCACCGGCTCGACGCCGTTGACGACGTGGCGGGCGCTCGCCGCTCAGGCGCTCGACCTGTCGCGCGTGCGCGGCTTCGCGCTCGACGAGTACGTCGGGCTGCCCGAGGGGCATCCCGAGAGCTACCGCGCCGTGATCGCGCGGGAGGTGGCCGAACCGCTCGGACTGACCCCGGCGCTGGTCCGGGTGCCGGGCGACGGCGGCGGCGCGCTCTCCGGGGCGGGAGCCCGCTACGAGAACGACATCATCGCGGCAGGCGGCGTCGACCTGCAGATCCTCGGCATCGGACGCACCGGCCACATCGGGTTCAACGAGCCCGGCTCCTCGCTCGCCTCGCTCACCCGGGTGAAGACCCTCGCCGAGCAGACCCGCATCGACAACTCGCGATTCTTCCCGTCGATCGACGACGTGCCGACGCACTGCATCACGCAGGGGCTCGGCACCATTCTGCGCGCCAGGCACCTAGTGCTGCTCGCCTTCGGATCGGGGAAGGCGGCGGCAGTGGCCTCCGCCCTCGAGGGCCCCGTCTCCGCGTCGACGCCCGGCTCGGTGGTGCAGCTGCACCCGAAGGTCACCGTGATCGTCGACGAGGCGGCGGCCGCAGACCTCGAGCACGCCGACTACTACCGTCACGCCTGGGCCAACCGCTTCGACTGGGAGCGCTTCTAGCGCGCGGGCGCGCGTTTTCCGTCCTCGGCCTGTGCTGCCGAATGAAGGAGATCCCGGTCGAAGGACCCCCGCATCCGCGCCAACCTGTGACTCGGCGCGAATTCTCCTGCATTTGGCACGCGAGGCGGGGAGGGGCGGTGGGATGCTCCGGGTCGCGCCGCCGGATTCGGCGTGCGCCTCGGCCGGGTCGGGTCGTGAACGCGTCGCGGCGACGAGAGCCCGAGCCGAAGCATCCGCGCCCCGTATCCCGCCGCCCGACCCAGTGGGCCGCGCAGCCGTCGCTGCCCCGTGCCAAATGAAGGAGATTTCGGTCGCGAGGGCCGCGCATCCGCACGAACGTGTGACTCACACCCGGAATCTCCTTCATTTGGCAGAAGAGCGAGCGCGAGAACGAGCGCGCTAGGGCAGGCGAGGGCGCGAGGCGCGCAGCGCTAGAGCCGACGCCCGTCGGCCCACACGTCGAGGGTCTGCCAGTCGTGGCCCATGAACACGGCGTCGGCGGCGAAGCCGGGCGCGAGCAGCCCGTGCCTGTGTTCGAGACCGAGCGTGCGAGCCGGCGTCAGCGTGAGTGCCTCGACGGCGCGCGCGGGGGCGATTCGGGAGCGCTGGATCGCGATGCGCAGCGCGACGTCTTGCGTCAGCGTCGAGCCGGCGATCGTCGGCGTTCCGCGCAGGCGCGCGATGCCGTCGCGCACGCTCACCGTCAGCGAGCCGAGCGAGTAGTCGCCGTCGTGCGATCCGGCGGCGGCCATCGCGTCCGTCACGAGCGCGACCCGGCCGGGCGCGGACGCGAAGACCATCGCCGCGACATCCGGGTGGACGTGCTCGCCGTCGAGGATCAGCTCGAGCGTCACCCGTTCGTCCTCGAACGCGGCGACGACCGGGCCGGGAGCACGGTGGTGGATGCCGGGCATCGCGTTGAACACGTGCGTCACGATGCGCGCACCCCGGTCGAACGCCTCGCGGGCCTGGTCGAAGTCGGCCTCGGTGTGTCCGATGGCGATCACCACGCCGGCCTCGACGAGCACGTCGATGGCCTCCATCGCGTTCGGCAGCTCGGGGGCGATCGTGATCTGCCGCAGGGTGCCGCGCGCGGCGCCGATGAGTTCCTCGACCTCGTACGGCGCCGGCTCGCGCAGGAACTCGCCGTTGTGCGCTCCCCGGCGGCCCGGCGCGAGGAACGGGCCCTCGAGATGGGAGCCGAGCACGAGCGGGTCGGCCTCGGCGATGTCGGCGATCTCGGCGAGGCTGGTGCGCAGGCTCGCGAGCGGGTTGGCGACGAGGCTGATCACCGAGCGGGTGGTGCCGTGCGCGCGGTGGGTGGAGAGGGCCTCCCCGATCGCGCGCGCGCCGTCGTCGTACGAGTGGCCGCCCCCGCCGTGACCGTGCAGGTCCATGAACCCCGGCACGAGCCACCGCCCGTCCACATCGACCCGGGTCGCGGCATCCGGACCCTGCCCGTTTCCCGTCGAGACGATGGTGTCGCCCTCGACGAGCATCCAGAAGTCGTCGACCTGGCCGTGCGCGTCGAGTTTGCGGGCGTGTTCGAACAGCGTGCTCATAGCGCTCAGCTTAGAGCCGCGGGCGCTGCCCGACGGCGGCTATTTGAAGATGATGGTGCGCGCCTGGTCGAGCAGCACGCGGTGCTCGGCGAACCACTTGACGGCCTGGGTGAGGGTGCGGCTCTCCTCGTCCTGCCCGATCGACACGAGCTCTGCGGCGGTGCGCGAGTGGTCGACGCGAACGACGTTCTGCTCGATGATCGGTCCCTCGTCGAGGTCGCTCGTCACGAAGTGCGCGGTCGCGCCGATGAGCTTCACCCCGCGGGCGTGCGCCTGCTTGTAGGGATTCGCGCCCTTGAACCCCGGCAGGAACGAGTGGTGGATGTTGATGGCCCGCCCGGTGAGCGCGGCGCACAGCTCGGGGGAGAGGATCTGCATGTAGCGGGCGAGCACGACGAGCTCGATGTCGTGCTGCTCGACCACCTCGAGCACGCGGTCTTCGAACGCGAGCTTCTGCCCGGGGCTCGTCACGGGGTGGTGTTCGAACGGCACGCCGTAGAACTCGGCGAGGTTCTCGAGGTCGCGGTGGTTGCTCATGACGAGGGGCATCTCGATGGGCAGCTGCCCGGCGCGCTCCCGGTAGAGCAGGTCGTTGAGGCAGTGCCCGGCCTTCGACACCAGAACGAGGGTGCGCAGGGGGCGGCCGACCACATCGAGCTGCCACGTCATCGCGTAGCGCTCGGTGACGGGTGTGAGCGCCGTTTCGAAGACGGCTCTGGATGCTGCGGACTCGACCTGGAGCCGCATAAAGAACGTTCCCGTGTCGTCGCTGGAGAACTGCTGCGACTCGGTGATGTTGCCGCCGGCGGTGACTATCGCGCCGCTGATGGCGTGGACGATGCCCGGGCGGTCTTCGCAGACGAGGGTGAGAATCCAGTGGGTCGAGGTGTCAGTCACGGCTCCAGAGTATTCTGGAAAAGTTGCCTCGCTCGTACACGGCAACCCGCGGCTCGCCACGCCATCACCATTCCGAACGGATTTCCTCCCGTTGTCTTCGAACAGCCCCACTACTCCTGCGCCCGCCTTCCCCTGGGTCGGACTCCTCGTTCTCGCCGGGGCGATCTTCGTCTCGGTCACGAGCGAGTTCCTCCCCACCGGTCTCCTCCCCGACATGGCGGAGGAGCTCGGCGTCTCCGAGTCGCGCATCGGCCTGCTCGTGACGATCTTCGCGGGCACGGTCGTCATCTCGACCACCCCGCTGGCCGCGCTCACCCGGGCCTACTCGCGCAAGTACCTCGTCGTCATCGTGCTGCTCGTCATCGCCACCGGCAACGTGCTGGCCGCGGTGGCGCCGACCTACGAGATCCTCGTCGGCGCGCGCATCATCGGCGGGCTCGCGCACGGACTGTTCTGGGCGGTCGTCGGCGCCTACGCCGCCCACCTCGTGCCCAAGCACCAGATCGGCCGCGCGGTCGCCATCACCAGCGGCGGCGGGACCGCGGCCTTCGTGCTCGGAGTGCCGCTCGGCACGGCGCTCGGTCACGCCCTCGGCTGGCGGCTCGCTTTCGCCACGATCGGCGTCATCGTGATCATCCTCGCGGCGCTCGTGCTCAGATTCCTGCCCGCCGTCGACCACCGGGTCACGCTCGCGACCGGCGAGATCGCGCTGCCGCTGCGCAAGGACCGCAGCGTTCCCGGCGTCGTCATTCTCTGCATCATCATCATCGTGGTGATGACGGGCCACAATCTCTTCTACACGTACATCGCGCCCTGGCTCATCGGCGTCGGCGGCTTCCCCGAGGACTCGATCGCGATCCTGCTCTTCCTGTTCGGCGGCGCCGGCGCGATCGGCCTAGTGCTCGCCGGCCTGGTGAGCGACCGCTTCCCGCGCGCCGGCCTGATCGTGGCCACCTCGGTGGTCGCGGTGGCCGTGCTCGTGCTCGGCCTGTTCTCGCAGTCGCAGGTCGTCATCGTCGCGGCGATCGTGGTGTGGGGAATCGCGTTCGGCGGCCTCCCGGCGATGCTGCAGACGCGCATGCTGCACACGGCATCCGCCCGAATGCGGGACCTCGCCGCCGCGCTGTTCACCACTTCGTTCAACTTCGCCATCGGCTTCGGGGCGCTCGTCGGCGGCCTGCTGCTCGATCAGTTCGGCGTCATCTCGCTGCCCGCGGTCGACGTCGCGATCATCACGGTCGGCGTCGCGTTCATGCTGCTGTCGAACGTGTGGCTCGCGGCGCGCGCCCGCCGGCCGCGTCTCGGCTAGCGGCCCGGTCAGCCGACGACGAACGGCCCCGCGCAACCTTCTGCGCGGGGCCGTTCGTGCTTCGGGCTCTAGCCCATGTGCACGGCGTCGACGTTCTTCAACAGGTCTGCCTTCGAGGGGCGGATCAGGAAGAACGAGATCGGCGCCGCAACCAGCATGAGCGCGGCGGCGCACACGAAGGCGGCCGAGTAGCCGCTGACGAATGCCTCGAGCTGCGCGGTGGGGGCCGGCGGGTTGTCGGCAAGGTAGCTCGCGATCGCCGAGGTGTACAGCGCGGTGAACAGCGCGGTGCCGATCGAGCCGCCGATCTGCTGGGTGGCGGCCACCGCGGCGCTGGCGACGCCCGCGTCGTGCTCCTCGACGCCAGCGAGCGCGACGTTCTGCAGCGGCACGAACAGCGAGGCGAGTCCGATGCCGAGCAGGACGACGCCGGGCAGCACCTCGAGCACGTAATTGCCCTCGACCGTGATGAACGACAGGTAGAACAGCCCTCCCGCGGCGATGATCGGGCCGACAGTCATGGGGATGCGCACGCCGATCTTCGGCAGCAGCTGCGATAGCACCGTGGCGCAGACCATGATCACGAGGGTCATGGGTAGCGACGCGAACCCGGCGTGCAGCGGCGAGTAGCCGAGCACGATCTGGAAGTAGAACGTGAGGAACAGCAGCCCGCCGAGGAGGGCGGCACCGGTGAGGGTGGAGACGAGGAACGCGCCGCCGCGCACCTTGTCGACGATGACGCGCATCGGCAGCAGCGGGTTCGACACCCGCCGCTCGACGAGCACGAACGCGGCCAGGAGAACGACGCCGGCGACGAGGAATCCGATGGTGTCGAAGCGCGCCCAGCCCTCTTCGGCACGCGAGAAGCCGAGCACCAGGGAGGCGAGCCCGGCGACGACGAGCAGTGTGCCGGGGATGTCGTACCGGGTGTTGCCGTGGGCGCGGCTTTCCTTCATGAACGCGAGAGCGCCGACGATCGCGACGATGGCGATCGGCACGTTCACGAGCAGGCACCACTCCCAGCTGGCGAACTCGGTGAGCACCCCGCCGAGCAGCAGCCCGACCGCGGCGCCGCCGCCGCCGATCGCCCCGTACACGGCGAACGCCTTGATGCGATCCTTGCCGCCGGGGAAGGTGATGGTGAGGATGGCGAGAGACGCGGGTGCGAGCAGGCCCGCGAAGGCGCCCTGCAGCGCGCGGGCGGCGAGCAGCATCTCGGTGTTGAGTGCGAGGCCGCCGAGCGCCGAGGCGATGGCGAAGCCGACCATGCCGACGATGAAGGAGCGCTTACGGCCCCAGTAGTCGGCGATGCGGCCGCCGAGCAGCAGCAGCGAGCCGAAGGCGAGGGCGTAGATGGTGACGACCCAGGTGCGGTCGCCGTCGGTCATTCCGAGGTCGATCTGCGCGTCGGGGAGGGCGATGTTCACGATCGTCCCGTCGAGGATCACCATGAGCTGGGCGAGTGCGAGAACCGCGAGCAGCCACCAGCGGTGGATCGGCGACGGGGTGGACTGCTGCGGGGCGGTCGGGGCGGTAGTGGCCATAGGGAGAGCGGGATCCTGTCAAACGAACTAGTTGGTTGGGTTATGTATGATCATAGTCATGAGAAGCGACGGAGAAGCGACACGAGAGCGGATTCTTCAGGCGGCGGGCCGGGAGTTCGCGGCCCACGGTCTGGCCGGAGCGCGCGTCGACCGCATCGCGGCGGAGGCCAACGCCAGCAAGGAGCGCCTGTACGCCTACTTCGGCGACAAGAGGGCGCTCTTCGTCGCCGTGCTGACCGCCCACATGGACGAGGTGCTCGAGTCGATTCCGCTCTCCGCCGACGACCTCCCCGGCTTCGTGGGCCGCATCTTCGACTTCGCCAGGTCGCATCCGGAGCATTTCCGCATGATGGACTGGGCCAGGCTCGGCGGGGACTTCGACCTGCTCCCTCCCATCTCCCCCGTCGTGATCGAGCGCGACCGGGTCGCGATCGTCGAGGCTCAGCGCCGCGGCATCGTCGATCCGGCGTGGGAACCCGCCGACCTCTTCGGGCTGCTGTTCTCCATCGCCCTCTCGCAGGCGAACGTCGGTGTACTCAACGGCACGGCGGATGCCTCGCCGGGGGCCACCGCCCGGCAGCGCGCCGCGGCGATGCGCGCCGCGGCGAAGCTCATCGCGCCCTGACTCCCCGAACGGGGGGCACGGTCTCGCTAAGCGATTTAGCTCTCGCCCGGTAGTCTCCATATGTTGACAAGTGTCGCGTTATTGATGACGGCGTCTCGAGTACGCCGACGACCTCGCAGGAGAGCCATGAACATCCGTCCCCTTGACCGCACGGCCAATCGCTGGATGTCCCGTCGCGCCAGCGCCGTGGCCCTCGCCGCAGCAGTCGTCATCGCCCCCGTCTTCGCGGCGGCCCCCGCGTTCGCCGCGGTCGTCGACCCCGTGTTCCCCATCACCTCGGTCACCTTCCCCGACACCGAGCTCGTCTACGGCGAAGACTCGCAGTCGTACTTCAACGGCGACCCCGCGCTGAAGCAGGTCGACGACTACCAGATCTGCACCTTCGACTACATCAACGGCGAGCCGCACAAGTTCAACCAGACGCAGCCCAGCTACTCCGCCGTCGCTCCGCTGCAGAACTGGGGCTTCCTGAACTCGAACGGCTACGCGGTCGGCGACGTCTACACCGTCGCCTATGCCGAGCCGGTTGAGAACGAGACGGGCGACCTCGTCTGCGTCGCACCCGCCCTCAGCACGCCCGGTCTCGTGCAGGCCTCGCTGACCCTCGTGCCGACCCCGGCCGCTCCCGAGCTCCCCGCGTCCGCGGCGCCGATCACCGTCAAGCAGGGCGTCGCCGTCGACCAGATCGTCGCGATCACGTTCGGCGCCGGCTGGGACTTCAGCGCCAAGGGCGGTTGGATCGCCGCCGGCCCGCAGTCGTCGGCCGGCTTAGAGAACGGTGAGATCTACCCGCTCGACGGCCTCCAGTACGAGTCCATCGGTGAGAACACCCCGGGCGTCACTCCGACCCTGCGCGTGTACGGCACACCCAAGTACTCCGGCGTCGTCGAGAGCGGCTTCCAGGTCGGCGACAACACCTCGGTCGGCTTCGGCTCGATCGTGTTCAACATCGCGCCGGCCAGCGGCATCAACAGCCCGATCCAGATCCAGGCGGCAGCCGGCCAGCCCGTCGCCGGTGCGAAGGTCACCATCATCGTCGCCGGCCTCAAGGAAGGCGCAGCATGGGATGTCACCGTGCGCTCCACCCCGATCATCGTCGGCTCCGGCACGATCGCCTTCGGCGGCCAGCTCGCCCAGCAGGTCACCATCCCGGCCGGCCTCGCCGCGGGATCGCACTCGATCACCGTGACCAGCACGCGCGCCGACGGCACCCCGTTCACCTCGGTGCTCTACTTCACCGTGAGCGCCACGGGCACGCTGCTCTCCGTCTCGGCGACCGCGCCGCAGCTCGCAGCAACCGGCACCGACCTGATGGTCCCGTCGCTGATCGCGGGGGGCCTGCTCGTCGCCGGCCTCGGCCTCGCGGGCGTGTCGGTCTACCGTCGCCGCAACAGCAACTAGCAACACCGTGAAGGGCCCCTCGCGAAAGCGGGGGGCCTTTTTCGCGCTCGATCCTCCCGTGGCCAGCGCGACCTCGCGTATCTCGCCGAGCCGTTTCCGGCCCGATGACGCCGCCGCGGCGGGCCCATTTCGCCGGTTTCCCCTCGCGAACCGCACGCCGTCGCCGGAGTCGGCTCATCGCGCCGAAACCGGCGCGTGAGAACACCGCCAAACCGGCCCGCGAGAACACGCCGAACCGGCCCGCGAGAACACCGCCGCTCACCCGCACGCTGGCGCGGGATGCCACGGCTCCCCTACACTGGACGGGTCGCAACTGGCGTTGAGATGGGTAACCATCAGGGAGCGAGATACACGATTCGGCCGTACGCCTGGGCTGAACGGATACCTTAGATACATCCGTTCGCTCTCAAGGAGTTGCCAGTGTCCTCTACCTTCAATTCGCCGCTGTCCGTCGTCGATCCCGAGATCGCAGCCGTTCTCGATCAGGAGCTCGGCCGCCAGCGCGGCACCCTCGAGATGATCGCGAGCGAGAACTTCGTTCCGCGCGCCGTGCTCGAGGCGCAGGGCTCCGTGCTCACCAACAAGTACGCCGAGGGCTACCCGGGACGCCGCTACTACGGTGGATGCGAGTTCGTGGATGTCGCGGAGAGCCTCGCCATCTCGCGGGCCAAGAGCCTGTTCGGCGCCTCGTACGCCAACGTGCAGCCTCATTCCGGTGCATCCGCCAACGCCGCCGTCCTCGCGGCCATCGCCAGCCCCGGCGACCGCATCCTCGGCCTCGAGCTCGCGCACGGCGGCCACCTCACGCACGGCATGAAGCTCAACTTCTCGGGCAAGCTCTACGACGCGCACGCCTACGGCGTCGACCCCGACACCTTCCTCGTCGACATGGACGTCGTGCGCGAGAAGGCGATCGAGACCCGCCCGCAGGTGCTCATCGCCGGGTGGAGCGCCTACCCGCGCCAGCTCGACTTCGAGGCGTTCCGCGCCATCGCCGACGAGGTCGGCGCCAAGCTCTGGGTCGACATGGCGCACTTCGCCGGACTCGTCGCGGCCGGCCTGCACCCGAACCCGGTGCCCTTCGCCGACGTCACGTCGTCGACCGTGCACAAGACCATCGGCGGACCGCGTTCCGGATTCATCCTGAACAACGACCTCGAGATCCAGAAGAAGATCAACTCGAACGTCTTCCCCGGCCAGCAGGGCGGGCCGCTCATGCACGTCATCGCCGCCAAGGCGACGGCGTTCAAGCTGGCCGCCGAGCCCGAGTTCAAGGACCGCCAGGAGCGCACCATCCGCGGCGCCCAGATCCTCGCCGAGCGCCTCACCGCCCCCGACGCGAAGGCCGCAGGCATCGACGTGCTCACCGGCGGAACCGACGTTCACCTCGTGCTCGTCGACCTGCGCAACTCTGCCATCCACGGCCAGGACGCCGAGGACATCCTGCACTCGGTCGGCATCACCGTGAATCGCAACGCCGTTCCATTCGACCCGCGCCCGCCGATGACCCCCTCGGGCGTGCGCATCGGCACCCCGGCGCTCGCCACGCGCGGCTTCGGCGACGTGGAGTTCACCGAGGTCGCCGACATCATCGCGACGGCGCTGAAGCCGACTCCGGATGTCGCGGCTCTCCGCGCCCGTGTGCTGAAGCTCACCGACGGATTCCCGCTCTACGAGGGACTCACCAGCCCGGGCAGCTGGGCGTAACACTCCGCCCTTCGACAGGCTCAGGGACCGCACGGTCGCTGAGCCTGTCGAAGCGTCCGACCGCACTCACGACTTAGGACCCCTCATGACCGCAACCCTCCTCGACGGCGTCGCCACGGCATCCGCCGTCAAGAACGAACTCAAGGCGCGCATCGAAGCGCTCAAGGCGCGGGGGATCACCCCCGGCCTCGGCACCCTCCTCGTCGGCAGCGACCCCGGGTCGCTCTCCTACGTCGCGGGCAAGCACCGCGACTGCGCCGAGGTCGGCATCGAGTCGATCCGCGTCGACCTGCCAGAGACGGCGACCGCCGACGAGGTGCGCGCCGCGATCATCGGGTTGAACGAGAACCCGGCCGTGACCGGCTACATCATCCAACTGCCGCTGCCAGCCGGTCTCGACGAGAACGCGATGCTCGAGCTCATGGACCCCGACAAGGACGCCGACGGGCTGCACCCCACCAACCTCGGACGGCTCGTGCTCGGTGTCTCCCCTTCGACGGGCTCAGGGACCGGTTTCGAAGGACCGCTGCCGTGCACACCGGCCGGCATGGTCGAGATGCTCGGTCGCTACGGCGTGACGATCCCCGGCAAGCACGTCGTCGTCATCGGCCGCGGCCTCACCGTCGGGCGCCCTCTCGGGCTGCTGCTCACCCGCAAGGGCCTCGACGCCACCGTCACGCTCACGCACTCCCGCACGGTCGACCTCGAGAGCTACGTGCGCCAGGCCGACATCGTCGTCGCCGCGGTCGGCGTCGCCGGCCTCGTGAAGCCGGAATGGATCAAGCCCGGCGCCGCCGTGCTCGACGTGGGCATCACCCGCGTGGTCGACCCGGAGACCGGCAAGGCCCGCCTCGTCGGCGACGTCGACGCCGGCGTGGCCGAGGTGGCCGGATTCCTGTCGCCCGTGCCCGGCGGCGTGGGACCGATGACCCGCGCGATGCTGCTCGTCAACGTGGTGCAGGCCGCGGAGCGCCGTGCCTGAGCATCCCGCCGTCGTGCGGGTCGAGGCCGCGCTGGCCGAGGCCGGCGTGGTCACCCAGGTGGTCTGGCTCGACGGCGCCGCGAAGACGGCGGCGGAAGCGGCATCCGCCCTCGGCATCGACGTGGGGGCGATCGCCAACTCGCTCGTCTTCCTGCTCGACGGCGAGCCGGTGCTCGTCATGACCTCGGGCGCCCACCGGGTCGACACCGCGTGGCTGGGCGAACGGGTCGGGGGCACGTTCTCCCGCGCCGACGCGACGACGGTGAAGGATGCCACGGGGCAGGTGATCGGCGGCATCGCTCCGCTCGGGCATCCCGTGCCGCTGCGCACGTTCGTCGACGAGGCGCTCGCCGACTACCCGGAGGTCTGGGCGGCCGCGGGGCACGCGCACACGGTGTTCCCGCTGACCTACGACCAGCTCGTGCGCGTCACGTACGGCACGGTCACCCCGGTCGCCCCGCCCGTCGCCGGCTGACCGCGCCCCCGGTCGCCGTCGCGCGATCCTCGCCGGCTTCCGCGCCAGTTCGGTACCCGCGCCACATTGCGAGGTGTAGCGCTCGTACCGGACTGTGGCCGAAGCGCAGAGCGCGCCCGATACAGTGGGGGCATGAGTTTCTCGTCGGGCAAGTTCTTCGTCGGCCTCGCGGCCGTTCTCGCAGTCGTGCTCGCGGCCGGTTTCATCGCCGTCGCGATCTTCGACGTCAACCTCTTCGGCGTCGACCTGGGCTAGTCCCCCGCGCGTCCGCGCCCCGCGTTCCCCGAACGCGCCCCGAGCCGCGCCGCCCGCTCCGAAAACGAAGGACTTCGCGCCGCTATCGGCGCTGAAACACCGTTTCCGGCGCGGTGAGCGCGCAGACTCCTTCGTTTTCAGCGGAGGAGGACGAGCGGGTGGATGCCGCGAAGTGGCTAGCTCTCGCGCACCGCTCCGTCGGCGGCGCTCACCGTGAAGGTGACGGGCTGCCCGAAGCCGTGTTCGGCGAACGCGCCGTCGATCGCGACCTGCAGGCGCGACACCGCGTCGGACGCGATCAGCGCGATCGCCGCACCGCCGAACCCGCCGCCGGTCATGCGGGCGCCGATGGCCCCGTTCGCGAGGGCGGTCTCGACCGCGAGGTCGAGCTCCGGCACCGAGATCTCGAAGTCGTCGCGCATCGAACGGTGCGAGGCATCCATCAGCTCGCCGATCGCGGCCGGACCCTCCTCGCGCAGGGCGCGCACCGTGTCGAGAACACGCTGGTCCTCGGTGACGACGTGGCGCACGCGCCGGAAGGTCTCGTCGTCGAGCAGCTCCTGCGCGCGGGGCAGGTCGTCGACCGTGAGGTCGCGCAGCGCGGGCACGCCCATGACCCGGGCGCCCTCCTCGCACGAGGCGCGGCGCGAGGCGTAGCCCCCGGTGGAGTGCGAGTGGCTCACCCCGGTGTCGATGATGAGCAGTTCGAGGCCGGCCGCGGCGAACCCGAGGTCGATGACCTGCGCCTCGAGCGAGCGGCAGTCGAGGAACACCGCCGAGTCCTTCTTGCCGAGCAGCGACGCCGACTGGTCCATGATGCCGGTGGGCGCGCCGACGGCCTTGTTCTCGGCGAGCTGGCCGATCTTCGCGAGCGTCGGGCGGTCGAAGCCGAGCTGCCAGACGTCGTTGAGCGCGAGCGCCACGGCGCTCTCGATCGCGGCGCTCGACGAGAGTCCGGCGCCGACGGGCACGACCGAGTCGATGAAGACGTCGACGCCGGGCACGCCGGCGAGGTCTGCGCCGAACTGGCCGATCGCCCAGGCGACACCGAAGGGGTAGGCCGACCATCCGTTCAGCTCTTCGGGGGCGAGATCGGAGATCGCGATCTCGGCCACCTCGTCGGCGAACGAGCTGGCGATGCGCAGGATGCCGTCTTCGCGAAGGCCCAGGGCGAGCACGGTGCGCTTGTTGATCGCGAACGGCAGCACGAAGCCCTCGTTGTAGTCGGTGTGCTCGCCGATGAGGTTGACCCGTCCGGGAGCCGACCACACGCCGTGCGCCTCGTAGCCGTACAGCTCGCTGAAGTCGGCCTTTACGTCGTCCCTGATGTCGCTCATACTCGTGCGATTGCCTCTCGAATGAATGCTGCCGTTGCCTCTGGAGTGACGTCGCCGATCCAGGCGCCCATGGCGGCCTCAGACCCGGCGAGGTACTTGAGTTTGTTCTCCGCGCGGCGCGGAGACGTGACCTGCAACATTAGACGGATGTCGTCGCGTGCGACGTTTACCGGCGCCTGGTGCCACGCCGCGATGTACGGCGTCGGTGTGTCGTAGAGCTTGTCGATTCCGCGCAGCAGAGTGAGGTAGAGGCCGGCGAGCTCGTCGCGTTCCTCGTCGCTCGTCGCGGCGAAGTCGGGGATGTGGCGGTGCGGCAGCATGTGCACCTCGATGGGCCAGCGCGCCGCGAACGGTACGTAGGCGGTCCAGTGCTCACCGCTGATCACGACGCGCTCCGATGTCTGCTCGCTCTCGAGGATCGCCTGGAAGAGGTTCTCGCCCGGGTTACTGGCTGAGAAACGATCGATCGACTCCACCAGTCGCTTGGTGCGCGGGGTCACGTAGGGGTAGGAGTAGATCTGGCCGTGCGGGTGCAGGAGGGTGACGCCGATGGCCTCGCCGCGGTTCTCGAACGGGAAGACCTGCTGGATGCCCGGCATCGCCGAGAGGGCGGCCGTGCGGTCGGCCCAGGCCTCGATCACGGTGCGGGCGCGTGACTCGGTCTGGCTGCCGAACGAGCCCTCGTGCTCGGGGCTGAAGCACACGACCTCGCAGCGGCCGATCGACGGCAGGGTGCGGCCGAGACCGACCTGGTCGAGCTCGTCGAGCGAGAACTCCATGCCGATCTGCGGACCGAACGACGGGGAGCGGTTCTCGAACACGGCGACGTCGTAGTTGCTCGGCACCTCCGACGGGTTCGTCGCGGTGGCGGGTGCCAGCGGATCCTGGTCGGCCGGCGGCAGGAACACGCGGTTCTGGCGCGCCGATGCGATGGAGATCCACTCCCCGGTCAGGACGTCCTGCCGCATCGTCGCGGTCTGGGGCCGCGGGTCGAGAACACGCGCGTCGACGGCGCGGTCGGGGCCGAGCGTGGTGTCCGCGTCGTCGAAATAGATGAGCTCGCGCCCGTCGGCCAGGATGGTGGGGCGTTTCACGATCGCCGAGTCTGTCATGCTATTACGATAACGAAAGTTAGCCCTTTCTTTTCGTAAGCAATCGCAAGGAGCAAACGACGATGGCGGACGAGTCGGCCCCCACGGTCATCCGTCGCGAGCGGCTGCTGCAGGAGATCGTCGACCGCGGCTTCCTGCGCGTGGCCGACGCGAGCGTCGAGCTCGGCGTCAGCGCCGTCACCGTGCGCTCCGACCTCACCGCGCTCGAGCTCGCCGGCAGCATCGTGCGGGTGCACGGCGGCGCCATGCCGCGCGGCGCCGGAACCGCGGGAGAGTCGTCGTTCGAGTCGTCGCTCGCGCACGCCGCCGCCGCGAAGCTCGCGATCGGCCGCCGCGCCGCAGAGATGGTGAGCTCGGGCCAGAGCGTGCTGCTCGACGTGGGCACGACCGCGCTCGCCGTCGCGCACGCGCTGGCCCGGCGCACCGATCTGAGCGACGTGCTCGTGGTGACCAACGGCCTGTCGATCGCCCTCGCCCTCGAGCCGGGGATGCCGCGGCTCAGCGTCGTCGTCACCGGCGGCACGCTCCGGCCGCTGCAGCACTCCCTCGTCAACCCGTTCGCGTCGGCCTTTCTCGAGAGCCTGCACGGCGACATCGCCTTCATCGGCTGCAACGGCGTCGACCCCGAGGTCGGCGTCACCAACGTGAACCTGCCCGAGGCGGAGGTGAAGCGGCGCATGATGCAGTCGGCCGCGCGACGGGTGCTGGTGGCCGACGCGTCGAAGCTCGGCAGCCGCCGGCTCGGCAACGTGGGGCCGCTGTCGGACTTCGAGTCGCTGGTGACGGCGGGCGGGCCGGATGCCGACGTGGTCGCGCGGCTCAGGGTCGCCGGTCTCCAGGTGGTCGATGCCGACCTCCCCCACGCGGCGCTAGGCTGATGAAATGCGCGCGCCCACCGGAGAACAGTTCGTCCTGACCCGCACGACCCCGACGGGATCGTCGACCGCGATCATCACGGAGGTGGCCGCGGGACTCCGCACCTTCGAGATCGACGGCGTCGCCCTGACCGAGCCGTTCGCCGCCGACCGCACCCCGCCGTTCGGCGACGGCATCGTGCTGGTGCCCTGGCCCAACCGCGTCGAAGACGGCATCTGGCTGCTCGACGGCAAGCGCCAGCACCTCGACATCACCGAGCCGGCCCGTCACAACGCGATCCACGGCCTGCTGCGCTCGACCGCGTATCGCGTGACCGACCAGTCCGAGACATCCGTCACCCTCGCCGCCACGGTCTATCCGCAGCACGGCTACACGTTCATGATCGACTCGACCGTCACCTACGAGCTCGTCGAGGGCGGCCTCACGGTGACCCACGCGTTCCGCAACCTCTCGGGCGCCAAGGCTCCGGTCGCCGTCGGCACGCACCCGTTCTTCCGCATCGGCGACGTGCCCGTCGAAGACCTCGTGCTGCGTCTCTCGGCCTCGACCAGGTTCGAGACCGACGATCGGCTGATCCCGCTGTCGGAGAACCCCGTCGAGGGCACCGAGTTCGACCTGCGCGACGGTGTGCGCGTCGGAGACCTCCGTCTCGACGACGCGTTCGGCGGCGTCACCGTCACCGACGGCGAGAGCGTCAGCTCTCTCACCGCACCCGACGGCCGACGGGTCGAGATGTGGCAGGACGACCAGCATCCCTACGTGCAGGTCTTCACCACCCGTAAGTTCCCGAAGGACGGCGGCCTCGGCCTCGCCGTGGCCATCGAGCCGATGACCGCCGCCCCGAACGCGCTCAACACCGGACTCGGGCTCAAGTGGCTCGAACCCGACGAGCGCTGGGTCGTCCGCTGGGGCATCCGCTACTCTGGATAGCAACGAAGGGGAGTAGTTCCCATCTGCCGCGCGCGGCAGAGGCGCGAGACATCGACATACTGGTTCGTCACGACGACGAACCCGGTGCTCCACCTCAGTGATTAGGAAGTCACTAGGCGAACGAGACCTTCGGTCAGAATCATGACTGACCGAAGTTTCCCCACCCCGGAAATCGTCGGTCGGCCCTAGCCGAAGGACCGCACGTGACCGCTCCAGCACCCTCCACCATTCGTCGATGGCGCAAGTACCTCGCCGACGAACGCGCCGAGGCCGCGGTGTACCGCGACCTCGCCGGGCGCCGCAGCGGCGAGGAGCGCGAGATCCTGCTCGCCCTCGCCGACGCCGAGGCCCGCCACGAGGCGCACTGGATCGCACTCCTCGGCGACGACGCCGGCAAGCCCCTGCGCGGCGACATCCGCACCCGTGCGCTCGGCTGGCTCGCCCGGCGGTTCGGCTCGGTGTTCGTGCTGGCGCTCGCCCAGCGCGCCGAGGCCCGCTCGCCGTACGAGGCCGACGTCGACGCCACGCCCGCGATGGCCGCCGACGAGCGCATCCACGAGGAGGTCGTGCGCGGCCTCGCCACCCGAGGGCGCAACCGCCTCTCCGGTACCTTCCGCGCCGCGGTGTTCGGCGCCAACGACGGCCTGGTGAGCAACCTCGCACTCGTGCTCGGAATCGGCGCCACCGGCGTCTCGACCCCGATCATCCTCGCCACCGGTCTCGCCGGGCTGCTCGCCGGCGCACTGTCGATGGGCGCGGGAGAGTTCGTGTCGATCCGCTCGCAGCGCGAGCTGCTCGCCGCCTCGAACCCGAACCCCGAGACGCGCAGCGCCCTGCCCCACCTCGACGTCGACGCCAACGAGTTGTCGCTCGTCTACCGCGCACGCGGCATGAGCGAGGACGACGCGACCGCGCACGCGGCGGAGGTGATGCGCGACCTCACCGTCGACCACTCGCGCCCCGACGACATCGACGGCCACGAGGAGATCGGCTCGGCGCTGGGGGCGGCTGTGTCGAGCTTCCTCTTCTTCGCGTCGGGCGCCGTCATCCCCGTGCTGCCGTACCTGTTCGGCGTCGACGGCCTCGCGGCGGTCATCGCCTCGTCGGTGTTGGTCGGTCTGGCCCTGCTCGCCACCGGAGCGGTCACCGGGCTGCTCTCGGGCGGTCCGCCGCTCAACCGCGCGCTGCGTCAGCTCGCGATCGGGTTCGGAGCCGCCGGCGCCACGTACCTGCTCGGCCTGCTGTTCGGCGTCGCCGCGGTCTGATGAGAGTCTCGGCCGGCGCGCGCATAATGGGTCGATGATCACCGTCGAACTCGCCCGTGCCCTGCGCGACTCCGGCCTCGCCTGGCATCCGGTGCGCGGCGACAACTTCAGCATCGACCGCATCGAGGCCGACGCCGAGGTGTACACGCTGAGCGACATGACCGTCGAGGCGCACACCTTCACCAGCGGGACGGTGCTCGGCTTCAACGGCACCACCGAGTGGGCGCTCGACTCGGTCGCCCTCGACGACGCCCTCTGGCTGCCGCGCGAAGACCAGCTGCGCGACCTGCTTGGCGGCGCGTTCGGCTCGCTCGAGCGCATCGAGGGCACCGAGACCATCGGCGAGGTCTCCCTCACCGGCCCGGCGTTCAGGGTCAGCGCTGTCGTCGGCGGCGAGTCGCGCGCCTTCGAGGCGACGGATGCCGCAGACGCCTACGCCCGCGCCCTCATCGCGCTGCTGGACTCCGTCGCCAGCTGACCGGCGAACGCCGGCTCGCCCTCCGGCGTCACGACCAGTCCCTGCGAGCTGTTCGACGACAGCGTGAGCGCCTGGATCCACTCGCGGTTGATGGTCGGCTGCTTGCTGCCGTAGAACTTGAAGTAGAGCGGAATCGAAGGGTGAAGCCACAACGAGCTGCGCCCGCCGCCTACCCCGTGCGGATCGCGCCAGGAGAAGCTGAAGCTCTCCCCCCTGCGGAGTTTCTGCACGATGACCACGTGCAGGTGTGCCAGCAGCCTGTCGTCGAACTCGACTTCGTTTCCGTCGTAAATCAGTGCGCCCATGATTCCCCCCATCGGTGGTCGGAAGGGCATCGATGGCGGTAAGCACGGTGTGACGAATGGTTGTTGACGATTCGGGTCATTCGTCTCGACACTCAATCCGATGTAACGCTCAGAACACTAGCGATTCCGCTTCGCTTTTTCGTTGTGGGATCCTACGAACTTTAGCGTTTACGAGATTTTCTCTCGCCAATCCGCCGGAAGCCGGTCTGCCGGACCCGGCGAGGCCTGCTCGACGGGCCGGCTCGACGGTGGTGCGAGCGCCTCGCCCTCGACGGCCTCGTTCGATCGGTAGTCCCAGAACCAATCCTCGCCCGGCTCGAAGCTGGCCATGATCGGATGCCCCGTGGTCGCGTAGTGCGCGGTGGCGTGCTTGCCCGGGGAGCTGTCGCAGCAGCCGATGTGGCCGCACTCGGCGCAGCGACGCAGGTGCACCCACCAGCCCGACCGCGCCTCGCATTCGACGCAGCCGGTTCCGGTGGGCGCTGCTCCCGGGTTGATTCCCTCGGTCATGTCTCCTCTTCCGATGGTCGTGGTCCGTCACGACGACCGTACTCCCCGATAGCCTCGGAGCCGGGCCGTCGCGGTGTCCCATTCCGTGGAACATCCGCTTGTGCGCAGCGCCGCGACAGCCCAAAGTCACATCAGCGGCACTAGCTCGCGCATTGACAGAGAGGTTGATGATGTCAACGGATGACCCGGCAGAGGCCTCTGCGGCGTACGAGCCGGAGCACAACGCCCCCGCGCCCATCCGCTGGCTGTCCCGCGTGGAGATCTGGACCGGAACCGTGTTCTTCGGGCTCCTCTTCCTCGGTGTCATGTACCAGGTGCTCGGCCGCTACGTGCCGCAGATCGCCTGGGTCGGTGCCGGCGAGGTCGCTCGTCTCTCCATGGTGGCGCTCACCTTCGTCATGGCCGGCTACCTCATCGGCAAGAACGGGCACATCGTGATCGAGGTCTTCGACTCGGTGCTGCAGGGCAAGAAGCTGTTCGTCGCGCTGCGGGTCTTCGCCGCGGTGGTCATGGTGCTCACCTGCGGCGCCCTCGCCTGGGAGTCGCTGCTCATGATCGAGCAGGGCTGGCGGCGGGTGTCGACGGTGTTGCACATGCCCCTCGCCGTGCTCTACATCTTCGCCCTGATCGGCTTCACCTCGGGCATCATCCACTCGATCGCCAAGATCGCCGCGGCCGGCCGCCCAGAGGCGAAGCTCGACATCTCCGAGATGGAGGGCTGACATGGACCTCACCATCTACCTCCTGGTGATGACGGCGCTCCTGCTGTTGCGGGTGCCCGTGGCTTTCAGCATGATCGCCGCGAGCATGCTGTACTTCTACACCAACGGCAACTCCGCGGGCCTCGCCATCCGGTCGATCGTCGACGGGATCAACAGCTTCCCCCTGCTGGCCGTGCCGCTGTTCATCTTCGTCGGAGCGATCGCGAACCACCTGGGCATCGCGAGTCGCCTCTTCGACTTCGCCCTCGCCAGCCTGCCGCGGGTGCGGGGAAACCTGGCCTACGTCAACCTCACGACGAGCGTCGGCTTCTCCTGGATCAGCGGATCGGCCCTGGCCGACGCGGCGGCGCTGAGCAAGGTGCAGGTGCCGCAGATGATCCGACAGGGCTATCCCTACGGCTTCGCCGCCGGGCTGAGCGCCTCCGGTTCGCTGCTCAGCACGATCATGCCGCCCAGCATCCCCGCGGTGCTCTTCGCCGCGACGGCATCCATCTCCACCGGGGCGCTGTTCGCCGGCTCGATCCTGCCCGCCTTCCTGATGGCCGGGGGCCTCGCTCTCTACATCTTCATCTGGGCGCGCAAACGCGAGGGCATGGAGGGCACGCGGTTCGACGTCGCGAGGTTCCGCTGGGCCGGCGCACGGGTGATCGGACCGCTGTTCACCCCGGTCATCATTCTCGGCGGGATCCTCGGCGGCATCTTCACCCCCACCGAGGGCGCCGGCGTCGCGGCCGCGTACATGGTCCTGCTCGGAGCCTTCTACCGCACCCTCACGCTCAAGGTGCTGATCCGGTCGGCCAGAGAGACGGTCGTCGTCACCGGCGGGATCCTGCTGATCCTGGGGGCCGCCAACCTCATGGGCCAGGTGCTCGCCCGCGAGCAGGTGTCGCGCGTGCTCGGCAAGTGGCTCACCGAGCTCACCGACAACCCGATCGTCTTCCTGCTCGTGCTCAACGTCATCCTGCTGCTCCTCGGCACTTTCCTCGAGGCACCTCCGGTGATCCTCGTCCTCGTGCCGGTGCTTATGCCCATCGCGGCGCAGTTCGGCATCGACCCGGTGCACCTCGGGGTCGTGATGATCCTCAACCTCATGATCGGCTCGCTCACACCCCCGGTGGGAGCGGTGCTGTTCGTCGTCGGGTCGATCACGAGGCAACCCATGGGCGTCGTGTTCCGCGGCGTGCTGCCCTTCCTGATCCCGCTCGTCGCGGTGCTCCTGCTGCTCACCGTGTTTCCGCAGATCGTCACCATCGTGCCCGACCTGTTGGGCCTATAACTCCACAACCGCACGACCTCGGCCCCGCTTACGGGCCGTCCAGTGCCGGGCCAAGCGGCTCCGGCAAACGCACAGTACGAGGGAGAATCACATGAGCCACGCTCACAGCAAGTCCCGGGTGGTGTTCGCGTCGTCGGTGCTGACGGCCGGCGCTCTGCTCCTCGCCGGGTGTTCCTCACCCGCCGACGACGGCGGAGAGGCGACCGGCGGCAACGAAGACGTCACGCTGACGGTCGCGACCAGCCAGCCCGAGACGACACCGAACTACTACTGCGGGGTCGAGCTGCTCAAGGAGCGGCTCGAGGAGGCCGACATCGGGTTCACCGTCGACCTGTTCCCGGCCAGCCAGCTCGGACCCGACACCGAGCGCTTCGCGGCGGTGCAGGCAGGCGACATCGACATCGACCTGCAGGGCGCGTCGGCGTTGAGTGCGACCTACGAGCCGATCGGCGTCGTCGACGCGGCCTACGTCTTCAATGACGTCGACCACGCGTTCGAGTGGATCGACAACGAGTCATCCGATCTCTTCGCCGGCTTCAACGAGGAGACGGGCGCCCGCATCGTCGACGGATGGTTCTTCGGCAACCGCACGTTCACCACGAAAGACACCCCGATCGAGAGCCCCGACGACCTGGAGGGCCTGCCCATCCGGTTCCCCGACTCGCCGCAGTTCCTCGCCAACGCCGAGGCGATGGGGGTGACCCCGGTGGCGGTGGCGAACGAGGAGATCTACGTGTCGCTGCAGCAGGGGATCGCCGTCGGCCAGGAGAACCCCATCGTCGCGACGCACTCGCAGAGCTTCGACGAGATCCTCAAGGTCGCATCGCTCAACAACCACCAGGTGGGCATCCACTGGCTCGTGGTGAGCGAGAAGACCTACGACAAGATGAGCGACGAGCAGGCCGAGCTTCTCGAGGAGACCATCCACGGCATCCGCGCCGAGAACCGCGACTGCGTCGACGAGGAGACGAACAAGATCCTCGACGAGTACCGGGCCGACGACTCGTTCACGGTGGTCGAGGAGGAGGACGTCGACAAGGAGGCCTTCATCGAGAAGGCCGAGGAGTTCTTCAACTCCTACTACGACGGCGAACGCCTCGAGCTCTACACCGCCATCCGGGGGATGACGGAGTAGAGCACGCCGTGCGCGGCGGGGGTGTGCCGAATCCGGCTCGCCCCGCCGCTTGCGCAGCCGTGCCGACGACTCCCATACTTCCCCCATGCGTACCGCTCAATGGAACGACGCCGTGTCGGTGATCGACCGGGTGACGCTCGTGCTGGGCGCCTTCCGGTCGGACGACAAGAGGCTCGGCGTGTCGGAGCTGGCGCGGAGGGCGAACCTGCCCAAGTCGACCGTGTCGCGTCTCGTGGCCGAGCTGGTGGAGCATCGGTACCTCGAGCGCGACGGTGCGGGGGTGCGCCCGGGACTGCGCCTTTTCGAACTCGGCGAGCTCGCCACCCAGCCGAAGGAACTGCGGAGCCTCGCGCTCGCCACGATGACGGACCTGCGGGATGCAACGGGGCAGACGGTCAACCTGGCGGTGCTGGAGGGCGGCGAGGTCGTCTATATCGGGATGCTCCGCGGACGCAACGCGTCGCGCGCCCCGGCGCGGGTGGGCGGCCGGCTGCCGGCGCACACCACCGGGGTGGGCAAGGCGCTGCTCGCCTTCTCGCCGCCCGAGGCCGTTGACGCCGTGATCGCGGGCGGGCTAGCGCGGCTGCAGCCGAACAGCATCACCGATCCCGACATGCTGAGGCGGGAGCTCGAGGCCGTGCGAGGCTCGGGTCTGGCCTACGACCGCGAGGAGTCGGGGCGTGGCATCGTCTGCGTGGCGAGCCCCATCCTGAAGAGCGGGTACGGGCCGATCGCGGCGATCTCCGTGTCCGGGCGGGCCGGGCTGATCGACGTGAAGCACCTCGGCGCCGCCGTGCGCACCGCCGCCCTCGGGCTCGGCCGCAACCTCCCGGCTCGGGCACTCAGCTGGCCGCTCTGACCGGGCGTCGGCGTGTTCCATTGGATGGCACGTCGCGTTGCCCGGCCCGATGGCCCACGTCACAATTCGGTCAACGAGTTTGCGGCGAGACGATGAGGTCATGGCAGAAGAATTCACGCCTTCGGGCGCACCGGGGGCGATCCGCTTCGCGATAGTCGGGTGCGGCGCCATCGCCGTCAACCATGTCGCCGCCCTCCAGGCATTGCCCGGGGTGACCGTCGCGGCCGTCGTCGACACGGATGCCGCGCGGGCTCGGGCGTTCGCGGAGCGTTTCGGCATCCCCGAGGCATTCGACGACGTCGAGAGCGCGCTCGGCTCCGGCCTCGACGCCGTGACGATCTGCACGCCGCATCCGGCGCACGAGGAGGGGGTCGTCGCGGCCGCGGCGCAGGGCCTGCACGTGCTTTGCGAGAAGCCCGTCGCGACCACCACCGAGGAGGCCGACCGCATGATCGCGGCGACCGACGCCGCCGGGGTGAGGTTCGGAGTGGTCTTCCAGCGCCGGTTCTGGCCGGCCGCCGCCCGCATCCGCGCGGCCATCGACGGCGGCTCCCTCGGAACGCCGGTATCGGGCAGCTGTATCGTCCGGCTCCGCCGCGACGCCGAGTACTACGCCGAACCGTGGCGGGGGCGCCGCGACACCGAGGGCGGAGGCGTGCTCATGACGCAGGCGATGCACCACATCGACCTGCTGCAGTGGTTCATGGGCGACGCCGTGAGCGTCACGGGTCGCGTCGCGACCCTCAGGCACGGCGCGTACATCGACGTCGAGGACACCGCGGTTGCCACCATCGAGTTCGCCTCGGGCGCCCTCGCCGTCGTGCAGGCGAGCTCGACCTTCGACCCCGGTCTCGGAGCGCAGGTGCTCGTCAGCGACGCCGAAGGCAGGGCGGCGAGTGTGCTCGAGTTTCCCGAGGGCACGGGCCTCACCGACGTCTGGACGCTGCCCGGCGAGCGAGAATTCGCGGCACCCTACGCGGCGGGCGGCGTCTTCGACATTCCGCTGGCCGACGTGCACCTCGGCCTCGTGGACGCGCACTCGCTGCAGATCGCCGACTTCGTCGCGGCCGTGCGAGACGACCGAGACCCGCTCGTCACCGGTCGGGACGCCCGGCGGGCGCTGGAGATCGTGACGGCGATCTACCGGTCGTCGGAGTCGGGCGGTGCCGTGCGGCTGACCGGCGCCCGTTCGGGAGCGGCGGCGTGAGCGCGACTAATTCCTATCGCGTGGGCCTCATCGGCCTCGGGCTCGACCTGTCGCTCTCGTCGGTGCTGCACGAGACGGAGGCGGAGGCGCTGGGTCTCGACTACACCTACGAGGTGTTCGACGGCGACCGCGACCCCGCCTACAACGACGTCGGCGCGCTGCTGGCCTCGGTGCGCGACAGCGGATACCGCGGGGTCAATATCACCCACCCGTTCAAGCAGACCGCCACCGAGTTCGTCACCGAGATGTCCGACGACGCCCGGGTGCTGGGGGCGGTGAACGCCGTGGTCTTCGACGGGCCGCGGTCCATCGGCCACAACACCGACTGGTACGGCTTCGCCCGTTCCATCGAGCTGAACCTGCGCGGCGTCCCGCGCCGCACCGTCGTGCAGTTCGGCGCGGGCGGTGCCGGCGTCGCGGTGGCCCATGCCCTGCTGCGCAGCGGCGTGGAGCGGCTCGTGCTCGTCGACGTCGACGACGGCCGGGCACACGAGGTGGCCAGATCCCTGGGGTCGGCGCACGGCACGGCCGCCATCGTGGCAGGCTCCAAGGATGAGTCCGAACGCTGGATGGCCGAGGCCGACGGGGTCGTCAACGCGACCCCGGTCGGAATGCCGACCCACCCCGGCTCGGCCGTGCCGCTCGACCTGCTCCGTCCCGGGCTGTGGGTGCACGACATCGTGTATATGCCGCTGGAGACGAGACTCATGGCCGCCGCCCGGGGCATGGGGTGCCTCACCGTGGGCGGGGGCTACATGCTCGTGTTCCAGGCCGCCGAGGGATTCCGCCTGTTCACCGGGATCACCCCCGACTCCGAGCGCATGCTCGCGCACCTCGAACGCATCATCGCCGACGGCGGGCAGGTCACTGCCGCCCGTGTCTGACGCTCGGGCGGTGCGGTGAGCGCCGCCCGAGCAGGATTCTCGCGCCCGGTCGCGCTCGTGGTCGCGACGGCGTTCTTCCTCGAGACCTTCGACGGAACGGTTCTCGTCACCGCCATCCCGGCGATCGCCGGCGACTACGGCGTCGCGGCGGCCGACGTGGGTCTGGCGATGACCGCCTATCTGCTCGCCGTGGCCGTCTTCATCCCGGTGAGCGGCTGGGCGGCGGACCGGTTCGGTGCCCGACGCGTCTTCTGCGCCGCCATCGTCGTCTTCGTCGTCGCATCGCTGCTCTGCGCGTTGAGCCCCGACCTGCTCTCGCTCGTGCTGGCCCGCGCCCTGCAGGGCATCGGCGGCAGCATGATGGTGCCGGTCGGCCGGCTGATCGTGCTGCGCACCACCGACAAGGCGGAGCTGCTGAGAGCGATCGCGTACCTCACCTGGCCGGCGCTCGTCGCCCCCGTCGTCGCTCCGCTCGCCGGCGGACTGATCACCCAGTCGCTCGGCTGGCCGTGGATCTTCTACGTGAACGTGCCGCTCGGAGTCGCGCTTTTCTTCGTCGCGCTGCGTGTGATCCCGATCGACGCCGCGCGCGTCCGGCGCCGGCTCGACCTGCGCGGTCTCGCGGGTACGAGCACGACGCTCGTGGCGCTCGTCCTGGGGCTGGAGCGCATCGTCTCCGCCGAGGGGGTGCCGCTCGGTGCCGCGCTCCTCGCACTCGCCGCCGTGGCCGGGGTGCTCACCGTGCGGCACCTCGTCGCCGCTCGGGGGCCGCTGCTCGATCTGACGGGCTACCGCGTCGCGACGTTCCGGGTAACGAACTCGAGCGGCGTCTGGTACCGCACGGCGGTGAGCTCCGTGCCGTTCCTGCTGCCGCTGCTTATGCAGGAGGGCTTCGGGTGGACGCCGGTGGCCGCCGGTGCGATGGTCATGTGGGTGTTCGCGGGCAACCTGGCGGTGAAGCCTGCGACGACCTGGCTCATCGGCCGGCTCGGGTTCGCGAGCGTCATGGTCTGGTCGGCGGTCGGTGTGGCCCTCACTCTTCTGGCCGTGGCGACCATGACCGCCGACACCCCGATCGTGATCATGGCGGGAGTCCTGCTGATGAGCGGAGTCTTCCGTTCCACGGGGTTCACCGCCTACGGAACGATCCAGTTCGCCGAGATCGCTCCCGAGCGCATGAACGGCGCGAACACGCTGTCCTCCACCGTCGTGCAGGTCGCATCGGCGCTCGGGGTGGCCGTGGCGGCCGTGGTGGTGCGCCTCGTCGACGCCGCAGGTCACGGCGGTCTGGCGCCGTACCGGTGGGCGCTCGTCGTGATGGCGGCGATCGCGTGCCTCAGCGCCGTCGGCGCCGCCCGCCTGCCTCCGGGCGTCGCCGACGACGTGCGCCGCAGGTCGCCCGCCTAGACTGCGCTGTTCTTCGACGCGATGTGGTTCACGAGAAAGTCGACGGCGTAGCGGTAGCCGGCGATGCCGCAGCCCGCGATGACGGCCTCGGCCATCGTCGACGTGTAGGAGAAGTGGCGAAACTCCTCGCGGCGGTGGATGTTCGACACGTGCACCTCGACGACGGGCAGCGCGACGGCGAGAAGCGTGTCGAGCAGCGGTATCGAGACGGACGTGAGGCCCGCCGGGTTCACGATGACGCCGCTCGCGACACCCCGGCCTTCGTGGAGGCGGTCGATGATCGCGCCCTCCCAGTTGCTCTGGAAGAAGTCCAAGTCGTAACCGGCGGCGTCCGCGGTGTCGCGCGCCAGCTTCTCGACGTCGGCGAGGGTGTCGTGGCCGTAGATGCGCGGCTCGCGCAGACCGAGAAGGTTCAGGTTCGGCCCGTTCACCACGAGGATGCTGGGACGCTGTGCGGTCATGCGCTGTCTCCTTCGACGTCGCGGGTAGTCGGTTCGAAGCCATTGTGAGTGCGCACCGTGAGTGCGCGTCCACCGCCGTTCCACTGAGTGGGCGGCTCGATTGCGGCGTGTCGCCGCACCGCCGCACACTGGGGGCCACAACACGGAAGGGCTGTGCGTCGATGAAGACCTCCATTGCCACTGTCTGCCTCAGCGGTTCGCTCGAGGAGAAGCTGCGCGCCAGTGCGGCGGCCGGTTTCGACGGCGTCGAGATCTTCGAGCCCGACTTCGTCGCGTCGCCGCTCTCACCCGAGCTCGTGGCCGAGCTCGCCCGCGACCTCGGCCTGACGCTCGACCTGTATCAGCCGTTCCGTGATTTCGAGGGCGTCGCGCAGGGCCGGCTGCGGCAGAACCTGCGGCGTGCGGAGGCCAAGTTCGAGCTGATGAACCGTCTCGACATCGACACGATGCTGCTCTGCAGCAACGTCGGCACCGCGGTGAGCGCTGACGACGCGCTCGCCGTCGACCAGCTGCGTCAGCTCGGCGACCTGGCCGCGCTGCACGGCGTGCGCGTCGCCTACGAGGCGCTCGCCTGGGGGCGGTTCGTCAGCGACTACGAGCACGCGGCGCGGATCGTGCGCGCCGTCGACCACCCCGCCGTCGGCCACTGTCTCGACAGCTTCCACATCCTGTCGCGTGGCTGGGATCCCGCTGCGATCGAGACGATACCCGCAGACAAGATCTTCTTCGTGCAGATGGCCGACGCTCCCCGGCTCACGATGGACCTGCTCTCGTGGAGCAGGCACCACCGCGTGTTCCCCGGCGAGGGCGCGTTCGACCTGGCCGACTTCATGGGCCACCTGCTGCGCTCCGGCTACGACGGGCCGGTGTCGCTCGAGATCTTCAACGACACGTTCCGCCGCACCGATCCGCACCGCACCGCCCTCGACGCCATGCGCTCGCTCGAATGGCTGCAGGAGCTCGCGTCGCAGTCCCTCGATCGCGAGGGACGCGAGGGAGTGCGTATGGCCGTGGCCCCGCTGCCCGACATGCCGCCCCCGCTCGGGTTCAACTTCGTCGAGGTGCGCGCTGACGAGAACCAGCGCGAGCGCGTGCGCACGACGCTGTACCAGCTCGGGTTCGACGACGCGGGCACCCACCACTCCAAACCCGTCGAGCTCTGGTCGCAGGGCGGGGCTCGCGTGATCATCAACAGCGGGGATGCGACCGCCGGCGCCCCGGCCGTCGCCGCCCTCGGTTTCGACGTGGCCGACCCCGAGCTCGCGGCCTCCCGCGCCGCCACTCTCCTGGCCCCCGCCGTGCCCCGCGAGCGGGGAGCGGGCGACGAGGTCCTGCTCGGAGTGCGGGCACCCGACTCGAGCGAGGTCTTCTTCGGCCGTGTGGGCAGCGGCGGAGTGCCCGCGTGGGTCGCCGAGTTCTCCGCGGGAACGTCGGCGTCGGCGGACGCTCTCGTCACCCGGGTAGACCACGTGAACCTGGCACAGTCCTGGGAGTACTTCGACGCGGCGGTGCTGTTCTGCACGAGCGTGCTCGCCCTCGACCCGCAACCCTCGCTCGACGTCGCGGCTCCCACGGGGCTCGTGCGCAGCCAGGTCATGAGCACCCCCGACTGCGTCGTGCGGCTCGTGCTCAACCTCGCGCCCGCCGAGAGCGTCGAGACCGCGGTGCGGGCCCAGCACGTGGCCTTCGCCTCCAACGACGCCGTCGCGACCGCGCGTCGCGCACGCGAGCGCGGGCTCGGCTTCCTGCCCATCGGCGACAACTACTACGACGACCTCGACGCGCGCTTCGACCTCGAGCCGGCGTTCCTCGACGAGCTGCGCGAGCTGCAGCTGATGTACGACCGCGACGACCGGGGCGAGTTCCTCCACTTCTACACCGAGTCGCTCGGCAGCGTGTTCTTCGAGATCGTCGAGCGCCGCGGCGGCTACGCGGGCTACGGCGCCGCCAACGCGCCGGTGCGGCTCGCCGCCCAGCACGACCGTCGGCTGCTGGCGGGAGCGTCGTGATCAGGCACGTCGCCGTCTTCACCTTCGTGCCGGGGTTCACGCCGGAACAGCGCGCGGAGTGGATGGCCATGGTCGCCGACCTGCCCCGCCAGATTCCGCAGATCCGCAGCATGTCTGTAGGGGAAGACCTGCTGCACGGACCTAGCTCGCACGAGATCGCGATCGTGGCCGACTTCGACTCGCTGGCCGACCTCGCGACGTACACCGCGCATCCGGCCCACGCCCCCGTGCTCGCGATGTCGGCGCCCGTGAAGGCGTCGCTCGCGGTCGTCGACTTCGAGCTCTAGCTGCCCGGCCGCCCGGCCTCCCGGCGCTAGGGCAGGGGCAGCCGCACCGACATCTCGGCCGCGGCGGAGGTGAGCGGAGGCAGCAGGGCGAGCAGGTCGTCGAAGGGCAGCCGGAACACGGGAGCGGCGATGGCCACGGCCGCCACGACGCGCCCGTCGATCGCGTGCACGGGCACCGCGAGGGCGTGCATTCCCACCTCGTTCTCCTCCCGCATCGTGCTGTAGCCGCGCTCGCGCACCCCCTCGATGTCTGCGCGGAAGACGGCGCGCTCGGTGATCGTGGTGTCGGTGCGGGCGAAGAGGTCGAGCGAGTCGACCAGGTGCTCCCAGTCGTCGGCGAAGGCGACGAGCACCTTGCCGAGAGCCGTCGTGTGCAGGGGGCTGTGGGTTCCCGGGTCGCTCGTGACCCGGAACGCCTGCGGGCCGTCGACCTTGCTCACGGTGAGCACATGCGAGCCGTCGCGAACGCCGAGGATGCTGGCCTCCCGTGTGCGCTCGGTGAGTGAGCGGAGAACGGGCAGCGAGGCCCCGGCGAAGCCGTTGGCGTTCGACACGCGTTGACCCAGTTGGAAGACACGGATACCCAGCGTGTAGCGCTTCGACGCGGGGTCGAATGCCACGAACCCCTGGCGCGACAGCGAGCGGAGCAGGCGGTGGGTGGTGCTGAACGGGAGGTCGGCGGCGCCGGCGAGCTCGGTCGCCGACGCTCCCTGGGCCGAGTCGCCCAACAGGACCAGCAGCGAGAGGGCCTTCTCGACCATGTCGGACTTGTCGCGCTTGTCGGAATCGACGCCCGTGTCGGACTGATCTGGGGTCATAGGGGGAAACCTATCGTGGCGCACGGGGCGCGGTCTATTTCTTGAAACGGATTGACTGCGCCATCGGGCGAGGCCATGCTGTATTCATATTGTAGATGCTGTATCCACGATATGGATAGTGGACGAGACCAAAGGTGGTGACGTGCAGACTTCAGACCCGAGCGCTGCCGTCTCCGTCATCGAACGGATGACCGCCGTGCTCGACGCGTTCTCCGCCGCCGACGACCGCATCGGCGTCAACGAGATCGCGCGCCGGTCGGGGCTGCCGAAGTCCACCGCCTCCCGGCTCGTGTCGAGCCTCGTCCGACACGGCTACCTCGAGCGGCAGGGCCACTCCGTGAGCGTGGGGCTGAAGCTGTTCGAGCTCGGCAAGCTGTCGGGCCAACCCAACGAGCTGCGCTCGCTCGCCCTGCCCACGATGGCCGACCTGCGCAACGCCACCCGGCAGACCGTGCACCTCTCGGTGCTCGAGGGCACCGAGGTCGTCTACATCGGCATCCTGCCCGGTCTCGACTCCTCGGCGCTGCTGTCGCGCGTCGGCGGAAGGCTCCCGGCCTACGCGACGGGCGCGGGCAAGGCGCTGTTGGCTTTCTCGTCGGCCGAGGTGGTCGAGCGGGTTATCGAACGCGGCTTCGTCGCCTACCAACCGGGCACCATCACCAACGCCGGTTCCCTGCTGCGCGAGCTGGAGGCCATCCGCCGCACGCGCCTCGCCTACTCGAACGCCGAGGCCGGGCCGGGCGTGACCGGAGCGGCCAGCCCGATCCTCACGGCAGACGCACGCGCGGTCGCTGCGCTCTCGGTCTCGGGGCGCATCGGGGGGTTCGACCCGCAGAAGGTCGGGTCGGCCGTGCACCTCGCCGCCCTCCACCTCGGCCGGCTGAGCAACGCGGCCACGCTCGGTCGACCGCAGCGCGGATCAGAGCGCGGTGTCTGACCACTCCCAGTTCTCGCGCTCGTAGAGGGGCTTCAACCCGGCCCGCAGCATGTTCGAGAGCGACGCGCTCTCGCCGTCGGCATCGGGCTTGCCGGTCTCGCCCACCAGCCACCGCGCTCCCGCCTCACGGGCGGCCTGAGCCCGGGCGGCGATGAGCGAGGACTGCGCGCCGAGACCACGGAACCCCGGGAGAGTGGATGCCCCGAACAGGTGCGCGGTCTCGCCGTGCAGGAAGAGGCTCGCGCCGCCGATCATCTCGTCGCCGAGCCAGGCCGCGAACGGCAGCGAGGAGGCCGACCGCGTCGACGACTCCGCCATCCGGCCAAGATCGGCGGGAGGCATCCCGAACCCGCTGAACACGACATCTGCCCACTCGGCAACCCTGTCTGCGTGCACCCGGCCGACGCGCACCCGGCTCTCCCGCGGCTCGGCCGCGGTCACGTCGACGTCGATCTCGCCGGCGAGCTTCACCCAGGGGTTGCCGCGTGTCAGCCCGTGGGCGCTGCGGATGTCGTCCCAGTCGGAGGGAAGGTTCCCGGGCGCGATCTGAATGGTCGCCTCGCGCACACCCCGGGCGCGGAACACCTCGACGACCTCCCGCACCAGGCGCGCGTCGACGGGGCTCTCGAAGCCGAAGCCGAGGGCCTTGCTCCAGTAGTTCACCGGGTCGTTCGCCATCGTGCAGACGACCCCGCCGGCGAGACGCACGGCGGAGGTACGCAGTGTGGATCGCTGCGGCTCGGGCAGACCCGAGAGCCAGAGGTGCATCGCCTCGGCCTCGCTGCGCTCGACGAGCTCGGAAAGGTGGGTGTTCGCTTGCTGCATCGCTCGGTCTCCGTCGAAGGGGTACGCGTTGCGCTATCGCGCCGCCGTTCAATGCTGGGGCACGGCGGCCGAGACGGCCTCCGTGCGCCCACGGAAGCCTCGCGTGAAAATGCTTGACAGCGTTAGTGCAAGGGTTATTATAAATATTGAAATAAGTGGTTCCCCCCGAGTGAAAGCACCGGTCGATGACGACAGACGCTCTAGACATCGCGCCGTTCCCCGCGGACTTCCGTTGGGGCGTCGCCACGGCGGCCTACCAGATCGAAGGTGCCGCTCGCGAAGGCGGGCGGGGGCCGAGCATCTGGGACACGTTCGCCAACGTAGACCACCTGACGCTCAACGGCGACAACGGCGATATCGCCTGCGACCACTATCACCGCTGGGCCGACGACCTCGACCTGATGGCGAGTTTGGGAATCAGCCACTACCGTCTCTCGCTCTCGTGGGTGCGGCTGCAGCCCACCGGACGCGGCGACCTCAACCCGGAGGGTGTGGCCTTCTACACGGCGCTGCTCGAGGGCATGCGCGAGCGGGGGATCACCCCCATGGTCACGCTCTATCACTGGGACCTGCCGCAGCCGCTCGAAGACGCCGGCGGCTGGCCCGCCCGGGAGACGGCGTATCTGTTCGCCGACTACGCGGACCGCACGGTGCGCGCACTCGGACACCTCGCCCGTGACTGGATCACCATCAACGAGCCGTGGTGCGTCGCATTCCTCGGCTACGGTCGCGGCGCGCACGCGCCCGGCAAGAAGGACCCGAGGCTCGCCGTCGCCGCCGCCCACCACGTCAACCTCGCCCACGGCCTGGCCGTGTCGGCGATCCGCGCCATCGACCCCGGGCTGCGCGTCGGCAACTCGAACATCGTGACCGACATCGTGCCGGCCAGCAGCTCGGCGGCGGATGCCGAAGCTGTCGTGCGGCTGGATGCCATGAGCAACCGCGTCTTCCTCGACCCCGTGTATCTGGGCGACTACTCGACCGCCGTGCGCGAGCTATTCGCCCCGCTCGGCCTCGACGCGCTCGTCGACGACGGCGACCTCGCGGTCATCGGCCAGCCCGTCGACTTCGTCGGCATGAACCACTATCAGCGCGTGGAAGCCTGGCACGACGACGACGGCACCTACCTGCGAGTCGGCGAACGACCGGCCTCCCCCGCCACAACGTCATTCGGCTGGTCGGTGATCCCCGAGTCGCTCGGCGCCGTGCTCCGTCGTGTGTCGCGCGACTTCACGAGCCTGCCCATCTACATCACCGAGAACGGCGCCAGCTACAACGACTACGTCGACCCCGACGGCCAGGTCAACGACCACGACCGGGTGGCGTACTTCGGCGGCTACCTCGCCGCTGCAGGACGAGCGATCGAGGAGGGGGTCGACCTCCGCGGCTACTACGCCTGGTCGTTCCTCGACAACTTCGAGTGGGCGGAGGGCTACAGCAAGCGTTTCGGCCTCGTCTTCGTCGACTACCGCGACCAGACGCGCATCCCCAAGCGAAGCGCTCACTGGTACGCGCACCAGATTGCCCGGCACCGTTCCTCCGTGGAATCGGTTGTCGTTCCGGCATAAAAACGGGAGAAGCCCTCTGTCGCGGGCCATCCCAGCGCCAAATCCCGCTTTACTTGCACCTAGAAAGGGAAACTCAATGAAGAGAATACTGACCAAGGCCCTCGCTCCCGTGGCAATCACGGGTCTGGCCCTGAGCCTCGCCGCCTGCACATCCGATCCGGGCACCGCCGAGGCAGACGGGCCGCTCACCGTGTGGGTCATGGGCGACTCCGGCACCAACTTCGAATCGCTCGTCGAACCGTTCGTGACGGAGAGCGGCCACGAGGTCGAGGTCGTCGCCATCCCGTGGGACAGCATCGACGAGAAGCTGACCACCTCGGTCGCATCCGGGTCCGGGCCCGACGTGCTGCAGATCGGCCTGTCCAAACTGCGCACCTTCGCCGACGCCGGCGCGCTCCTCCCGCTCGACGACCTCATCGGCGACTACGCCGGCCTCGACCCCGCCAACTTCCCCTCCGGGGTCAGCGGCGATGCGACATCCGTCAACGGACAGATCGTCAGCATCCCCTGGGTCAGCGACACCCGTGTGCTCTTCACGCGAACAGACATCCTCGCCGAGAACGGCATCGACGCGCCGCCCACCACCTGGGACGAGCTGCGTGACGACGCGAAGGTACTCGCCGGTCGGGGCAGCGGCCAGTTCGGCTACTACATCCCGCAGTGGGACGCCCCGCTGCCGGTGGAGATGACCTGGAGCCTCGGCGGCGACGTCATCGACTCCGAGGGCAACGTCGACTTCGACACCCCCGAGTTCCAGAAGGCGGTCGACATCTACACCGGCCTGTACGCCGACGGCAGTGTTCCCACAAACGGCGACTTCGACCAGACCCAGGGGTTCATCTCCGGTGTCGCGCCGATGCTCGTGAGCGGACCGTACCTGGGCAAGGCGATCGCGGATGGCGCGCCCGAACTCGAGGGGAAGTGGCAGGCCAGCCTCCTGCCGGCCGAGGACTCGTCGACCTCCCTCTTCGCCGGCTCCAACCTCGGCGTGTGGGCCAACACCGACCAGCAGGAGGCGTCGCTCGAGCTCCTCGAGTTCCTCTCGCAGCCCGAGACCCAGCTCGACTGGTACGAGTTGAGCGGCGAGCTCCCGACGGTCAGTTCTGCGCTCGACGACGCCGACCTCAACAGCGACCCGAACGTGGCCGTATACACCGAGCAGCTCGCCTCGTCGAAGGTGCTGCCGCTCGTGTCCAACTGGGACGGCGCCGTCGGCACCGAGCTGCTCAACGCGCTCAACGCGATCGCGCTCACCGGCGCCGACCGTGACGAGGCGCTGGCCGCGTTCTTCGCCAAGACCGAGGGTCTCTCGGTCGACTAGCAGAGCGGGGCCGTCGCTGCGAATGCGTCGGCCCCTTCCGCCATCCGTCCACCGTCTCGAAAGGAGCGATCGTGCGCAACAGGCTGTCTCCGTATCTCTTCGTCACGCCGGCGATGCTCCTGCTGGTGACCTTCGGAGTGTTCCCCATCTTCGTCGCGCTCGCCGTGAGCTTCACGAACATGAACATCTCGGCGTTCGCGAATATCAGAAACGTGAAGTTCGTCGGTATCGACAACTACGTCACGCTGTTCGGCGACGCCGACTTCTGGCAGGCGCTGACCAACACGGGCATCTTCGCGGCGGTCGGCGTTCCCGCGGTCGTCGTGCTCTCGCTCGCCGTCGCGCTGCTGCTCAACCGAAGCGACCACCCGTTCTTCCGGGCACTGCGATCGTTCTACTTCATCCCCGCCATCACGGCGATCGTCGCGATCTCGCTGATCTGGGGATACCTGTACAACACGCAGTTCGGGTTTCTGAATTACTTGCTCTCGCTCGTGGGGGTCGAACAGGTGCAGTGGCTCTCCGACCCGGTGCTGGCGAAGTTCTCGGTCGCCCTCGTCGCCGTGTGGAGAGGTACCGGGCTCAACATCATCATCTTCCTCGCGGCGCTGCAGGGCGTGCCGAAGGACTATCTGGAGGCCGCGTCGCTCGACGGGGCGGGTGAGTGGCGCAAGACCTTCTCGATCACTGTGCCCCTGCTGCGATTCGCCATCTTCTTCGTCACCGTGACGACGATCATCTCCTGGGGGCAGTTCTTCGACGAGCCGTTCGTGCTGACCGACGGCGGTCCGCTCGGCGCCACGACGAGCGTGTCCATATTCCTCTACAAGGAGGGCTTCCGGATGAACCAGTTCGGGTACGCGAGCGCCGGGTCGATCGTGCTGTTCGCGATCATCGCGGTCATCACCCTCGTGCAGCTCCGGGCGCGGAAGGCCGACGATGACTACTAGAAGACTCGGACTCCGGATGCGCCGGTCCGACCGCTCGGCGGCCCGCAAGACGCGCTGGCTCACCGTGCTCATCGGCGGGGTGCTCGCGGCCGGTGCGCTCATCACGGCCTTCCCGTTCATCTGGATGCTCTCCGCGTCGGTGAAACCGCAGCGCGAGTCCACCGACTTCCCGCCGTCGGTTCTTCCGCACGAACCCACTCTCGAGTACTACCGGATGCTGTTCACCGAGCTGGACTTCGGCCGCTACCTGGTGAACACGCTCGCCGTCGTCGCCATCGGCATGGTCGGGCTCGTGCTCATGGCGATGGCCGGGTACGCCTTCGCGAAGTTCGAGTTCCGCGGCAAGCGGTGGATGTTCTTCCTCGTCCTCGCGACGATGATGGTGCCGATCCAGGTGACGATGATCCCGACCTATCTGATCCTCAACCAGATGAAGCTCACGAACACGCTCATCGGCATCGCGCTTCCCACGCTCGTCGGCGGGTTCAGCATCTTCCTCTTCCGGCAGTTCATGTCGACCATCCCCACCGAGATGCTGGAGGCGGCCCGGCTCGACGGCGCGGGCGAGTGGCGCACCTTCTGGCAGATCGTGCTGCCCATGTCGAAACCGATCCTCGCCGTGCAGATCGTGCTGACGTTCATCGCCGGCTGGAACAGCTTCCTCTGGCCCCTCATCATCGCGAGCGACCAGAAGCTCTACACCCTGTCGGTGGGGCTGTCGCTGCTGAACCAGCAGCTCGCCGTGAACCCCTCGCTGCAGATGGCCGCGGCGTCGGTGATGGTCATCCCGATCCTCATCGTCTTCGTCGTCTTCCAGCGCTTCGTCATTCAGGGGTTCGCCCTGTCCGGATTGAAATAACCAATGGAGTCAGCCACCGTGTTCACCGCTTCCCCCGTCGCAGCCGCGCCGACCTTCCACCGCCGTCCCGCCTCCTTCGACGGCTTCGTGCACGCCCGCGACGCCCGGTTGTTCGACGGGTCGGGCCGCGAACTGCTGCTGCGCGGGGTCGGGCTCGGCAACTGGATGCTGCCAGAGGGCTACATGTGGAAGTTCGGGCAGGGCGCGGAGTCGCCGCGCCAGATCGAGGCGTTGACCACTCGTCTGCTGGGGGAAGCCGCCGCGCTCCGTTTCTGGGAGTCGTTCTACGCGGGATACATCACCGAGGCCGACATCGAGCGGATCGCAGCGAGCGGTTTCGACCACGTGCGGCTCCCCATCAATTCGCGGCTGATCCAGAACGACGACGGCTCGCCCCGCGCGAGCGGCTACGCCATGATCGACCGGCTCATCGCCTGGTGCCGAGAGCACCGGCTGTGGGTGCTGCTCGACCTGCACGGTGCTCCAGGAGGGCAGACAGGCACCAACATCGACGACTCGCCGAACAACAAGCCCGAGCTCTTCATGGCCGAGGAGTACCGGTCGCTCACCATCCGTCTGTGGCGCGACCTCGCTCGCACCTACGCCGACGAGACGGTGGTGCTCGGCTACGACCTGCTCAACGAACCGCTGCCGAACGAGTGGCAGCACGTCTACGGCGACGAGCTCGCGCAGCTGTACAAGGACATCACCGCGGTCATCCGGGAGCAGGACGCGAGCCACCTGATCGTCTACGAGGGTTCGCACTGGGCGACCAACTGGAGCATCTTCACCGAGGTCTGGGACGAGAACTCCCTGCTCCAGTTCCACAAGTACTGGTCGTCGCCCGACACCGAGAGCATCGCGCAGTTCCTCGACGTCCGAGACCGGCTGGGGCTGCCGATCTACATGGGTGAGGGCGGCGAGAACACCCTCGAGTGGCTGTACACGGCGTTCAGGCTCTACGAGTCGCACGACATCGGCTGGAACTTCTGGCCGTGGAAGAAGGTGGAGACCGCCACGTCTCCCGTCTCCATCGAGACGCCCGAGGGATGGGACAGCGTCGTCGCTGCCGCGTCGGACCCGCGGATCGAGGTGGCCGACGCCGCCAGCATCTTCGACGGACTGCTCGCGAACATGTCGCTCGATGCGAGCGGGTGGAATCCCGACGTCGTCGCCGCCCTGCTCGCCGAGCATCCGATCGTCGTGCCGGCGTGGGGTTTCGGGATGCGCGGACCGGAGGAGTCATACTCGTCCGCGTCTGCGGCGACGATCGACGGCATCCGGGAGTCCGACGCCGTCGTCCTGGCGTGGGCGTCGCCCGGCGACCACCCGGCCAACCCGTTCGAACAGACCGACGGGAGGCCGTACACGAGCGACGAGCAGCTGGTCGTCACGCTCGAGGCGGGGGACTGGCTCGAGTTCGAGATGACCGATGTCGATGCCGCCGACGTGCGTGTGATCGGAGCCGCGGCGACCACGAGAGTGGAGCAGAGCGAACGCGGGATCCGCGTGGTCGCGACGGCGGAGTCGACGTTCTCGCGGCTGGTGATGGGGAGCCCGAGAACTTGATAGGTTCTGGAACCATGACCACGCGATCCGCTGCCGCCGGAACCTCAGCGCCCGCAACGGTGAGCGACGTACGCCAGCGCAACCGCTCGCAGGCGCTGCGAAGCATCATCCTCGCCGGATCCACGACACGTGCCGAGCTCGCCCGCGAGTCCGGGCTGTCGGTCGCATCGGTGACCAACCTGGTTACCGAGCTCATCGCCGAGGGCCTGGTTCTCGAGGCCGGCACCGTCGCGTCGAGCGGCGGGCGGCCGACGACCCTCATCGAGCCCAACCCCGCAGGCGCCTACCTGCTGGGCGCCGACGTCGGCGAGCGCGGCGTCGCAGTGGAACTGTTCGACCTCTCGATGAAACGCATCGACATAGAGTTCCGCGGCGGACGCGAGGGCGAGCCCGTGGACGCCATCGGTCGCGACCTCGACGAGGCGCTCGCTGCGCTCCGCGAACGCAATCCCGAGGCATGGCACAGGATGGTGGGCCTCGGTCTGGGCCTGCCGGGCATCGTCGAGACGGACGACTCGGGCCGACAGATCCTCTACGCCCAGAGCCAGGGGTGGCCGGCCGTCGCGGTCACGGAGCTGGTCTCGCACGACATCCCGATCTTCGCGGAGAACGGGGCCAAGACGCAGGCGATGGCGGAGCTGTGGGACGGGGCGGCCCGCGGGGTCGGCGAGGCCCTGGTGGTGCTGATGGGCCGCGGTGTCGGTCTCGGCATCATCTCTGACGGGCAGCTCGCACACGGATCCAGGAGCAGCGCGGGCGAGTGGGGGCACGTCAGGATCGTCCACGGCGGGCGACTGTGCCGATGCGGCAAGCGCGGATGCGTCGAGGCCTACCTCGGGGCCGACTCGATCCTCGAGGCGTGGCGCGAGGCCGGTGGCGATTTCGACGGCAGCGGCTGGCGTGCCGTGGGCGATCTGCTCGCCGCCGACGCCGCAGGCGACACCGTCGCCTCCGCGGTCGTCGAGGAACTCGTCGCAGTGCTGGGCTCCGCGCTCGGCGGACTCGTCAACCTCACCAACCCCGAACGCGTGATCATCGGCGGCTGGGTCGGGCTGCGGCTGATGGAGTCGCTCGCCCCGCGCATCGAGTCCGCGATCAGAGCCGAGGCGCTCGACCGGCCCGGCTCCCAGTTCGAGCTCTCCGCGAGTCGTTTCGGCGGAGACACCGTCGCGCTCGGCGCCGCGATCCTGCCCCTCAACGCGGTGGTCAACCAACCGCGCGGAACGCACATCAGCGCCTGACTCCGCCACATCCGCGTGCGCCGACGAGGCGTCGCATCCGCTTTATTCACGACTTATTTTAAACAGTGGACAAAGCGACGGCTCTCTGGGAGGCTATGGCCGTGGACGAGCGTCCGCGCGCGAGTTCCCGACAGCGCTTGGTAGTGGTCAAGGAGGATCATGAAGAATAGGATGATAGTGGCGACGTTCGTCGCGGCGGCGTTGGTGACGACGTTCGCAACCCCACCCCTCGAGGCGGAGGCCGCGGCGATCACCGCGACCGACTTCATCAAGGCCAGCGGATCGGTGCTCAAGAAGGGATCGGGAACCGGCGCGACGGTCAATCTGCGCGGAACCAACGTCGGAGGGTGGCTCACCCAGGAGGACTGGATGTCGCCGCTCGGCGAGTTCGCCGCGGATCGCAGCGGCTGGGCCGCGACGGCGTCGGCCGGCACCCCGAGCGCCGCCCTCGACGGCGCGGCCACCACGCGGTGGACCACCAATTCCAACCAGACCGGGGCGGAGTGGATCCGGCTCGACCTGGGCGCCCCGACACTGTTCAACCGCCTCTCCGTCGACAACACCAACAACGCCGGCCAGTATCCGCGCACGATCACCATCGAGACATCCAGCGACGCCGTCACCTGGAGGAGCGCGAGCAGCCAGCCCGGCGTCGACGGCGTGACGACCGCCAAGTTCAGCCCGCAGGTCGCGCGCTACGTGCGCGTGTCGCAGACCGCCACGGCCGGCGCCCTCTGGTCGGTGGGCGAGATCAACCTCTTCAACGACCCCGTGCTCTTCAACGGGCCGCACACGGCCACCGCGTCGGCCACCGCAGGCGGAACCACCCCCGGGCTGGCGCTCGACGGCGACGTCGCGACCGCATGGCAGAGCGGAGCCGCGCAGGCGCCCGGCCAGACCTACACGATCGATCTCGGACGCAACGTCGACATGGACAAGGTGCTGTTCGACTCCGGGGCCGCAGCGCCCAACGACTTCCCGCGCATCTGGGACGTCTACACCTCCTACGACAACGTCAACTTCACCCACGTGGCCAGCGGTTCGGGAACCAACCGGGTGATCCAGGCCGACTTCCAGGGCGCTAAGGGCGGGCGCTACCTGCGCATCGCCTCCAACGGCACGGCCGCCCAGTGGTGGTCCATCGCCGAGATAGCGATCTCCTCGGGCAACAACCTCGACCGTGGCGGCTGGGTCGTCACCTCGTCCGTCGGTGCAGCACCGGCGAGCGTCGTCGACAACTCGACGGGCACCCGCTGGACCACCGGCGCCGCCCAGACGAACGGGCAGACGCTCAGCGTCGACATGGGCGCGCTCATCACGATGAACAACGTGACCACCGACACCGCGAAGAACTCCACAGACGAGCAGGACTTCCCGCGCGGATACAACCTCCAGCTCTCGAAGAACGGTTCGACCTGGACGACGGTCGCATCGGGAGCAGGAACCCGCAAGGCGACGACGATCCACTTCGTCGCGCAGGCGGCGCGGTACTTCCGCATCGTGCAGACCGGGACATCCGCTCAATGGTGGTCGGTCGGCGAGCTGACGGCCGGGCTCTACAACGACGACTACTCGTTGAACAACACGCTGACATCGCGATTCGGTGCCGCAGGAGCGCAGACGGTGATCAACGCCCACCAGGACGCCTGGCTGACGGCCTCCGACCTCGACAAGATCGCCGCGACGGGGATGAACTTCATCCGGGTGCCCATCGGCTGGAACACCTTCCTCAACGTCGACGGCACGTGGAAGTCGAACCCCTGGACGAAGATCGACTGGGTGATCAATGAGGCGTCGGCACGGGGCATGTACGTGCTGATCGACCTGCACACCGTTCCCGGCGGCGGATGCCCGTGGGGCAGCTGTGGCCGGATCGGGCCGAACCCCAACGGCTTCTGGGGCAACGCCGCGTACCAGGACTGGACCGAGGACATCTGGCAGGCGATCGCGACCCGTTATGAGGGTAATCCCGGAGTCGCCGGCTACGACCTCATCAACGAGCCCCTCATCGACTACGGAGAAGACGCCGACGACGTGGCCCAGAAGAGCGACTACTACGACCGGCTGTATGACGCGGTGCGCGCCATCGATCCCGACCACACGATCTTCCTCGGTGCGTTCTTCGGCCTGAACTCGATCGCGGCGCCGTCGACCTACGGATGGACGAATGTCGTGTACGAGTATCACCCGTACGACATGCCCAACTCGAAGGACTGGACGGCTCAGAACCAGTTGGTGACCAACGAGCTCGCCGGGCTGCCGGCGAAGCTCTCGAACCCCGGCGTCCCCATTCTGTACGGCGAGTACTCGCTCTACTACAACGACGACGTGTGGTCGCGGTTTATGGCGGGGCTCAACGCGCAGAACGTCTCGTGGTCGGCGTGGACCTACAAGGTGAAGGGGTCGGCGAACGACGGATTCGCCTACTGGGGGATGTACTTCAACAACCCGAACCCCGTGCCCATCATCAACAGCGACAACTCGGCCACGTTCGTCGCAAAGGTCGGCAGGTTCGGAACCGCCAACTTCACCCAGAACACGCGGTTCGTCGCGACGCTGGCGAAGTACGCGGGCGGCTCGGCCACGTTCGCGCCGGTGGCCGTCGCCCACTCCGGCTGGACGGCGACGGCGTCGTCGACGGCGCCCGGCACGTCGGCGGCCGGCGGCATCGACGGCGTGAACTCCGCGTCGTGGAGCAGCGGCCAGGCGATGACGGGCGGCGAGTGGTATCGCATCGACATGGGTGCGAACAGGACCGTCGCGATGGTCACCGTGCAGACGCCGTCGGGTTCGACCTGGGACTACCCACGCGGCTTCGACCTGCAGACCTCGACCGACGGCACGAACTGGACGACGGCCGCCACGGGGATCGCGTACGGGTGGAAGCGGCCGATCTCCATCACGCCGACCTCGGCACGGTACATCCGGATCACCCAGACCGGCGCCGCCCCGCAGTGGTGGTCGATCGACGAGGTGACGGTCTACTCCTCGTACTAGCGGTCCGTCGGCGAGGCCTCGGGCGATTGCCCGGGGCCTCGTCGGCGTCACCCCCTCCTCAAGTCGAGGCCGCATCCCGTTCGCGCGGCCGGGGCGGTGACAGGGTGTCGCGGCAAGGCTTGTTTTCATGACCACAGACACAGGAACCCCAACCCCAGTCAACCGTCCGAAGCAGTCTCGCAAGCGCGTCGTCGTCACGACGGCGACGAGCCTCGTCGCCGCCGGCGCGCTCGTCGCCGGCGCCTGGTGGGGCGCAGGCGCGGTACTCCCCAGCAACTCCGCCACGGGCACCGTCGTGCAGGAGCGGCTCGACGGCCTCGTCGATCTCGGCTTCCCCGCGGCACTGGCCTCCGTCACCCATCCCGACGGGGAGCACGACGACTACGTCGCTGGCGTCGGCGACATCGCGACCGGCTCCGAGGTGCCCGTCGACGGCGAGGTGAGGATCGGGAGCAACACGAAGACCTACACGGCGGTCGTCGTGCTGCAGCTGGTCGAAGAGGGCCTCGTGCAGCTCGACACCCCCGTCGAGTCGTACCTGCCCGGCCTCGTGCGAGGGGAGGGCATCGACGGCTCCGCGATCACCGTGCGGCAGCTGCTCCAGCACACCAGCGGTCTCCCCGAGTACACGACCGGCATCGCCATCGCGCTCGAGAAGATCCAGCACGCCTACATGTCGCCGCGCGACCTCATCGACCTGGCGCTCGCCCAGCCCGCGCACTTCGCGCCGGGAGAGCGCTGGGAGTACAGCAACACCAACTACGTGCTTCTCGGCCTGCTCATCGAGAAGCTGACGCAGCGCCCGATCTTCGAGGAGATCACCAGCCGCATCATCGAGCCGCTCCACCTCGAGCACACCTACTTCCCGACCGTCGGCGAGCAGGGATTCCGGGGCGAGCACCCCTCCGGCTACCACGTCGACTCCGAGGGCGAGCAGTTCGACGCGACCCGGCTCGACCCCTCGTGGGGCTGGGCAGCCGGGCAGATGATCGCCACCCCGAGCGACCTGAACGAGTTCATGCGTGCGGTGCTCGACGGCCGCCTCCTCGACGAGGCGACGATGGCCGAGATGCAGACGAGCGTGCCGAGCGAGGACGAGCTGTGGCCGGGATCCGAGTATGGACTCGGACTACAGAGCTACCCGCTGAGCTGCGGCGGTGTCGTGTGGGGACACGGCGGCGACATCCACGGCTTCGAGACCCGCAACGGCGTCTCCGCCGACGGAACCGCGTTCACCGTCGCTGTGACCTCGCTGCCGTGGGGATTCATCGACGTCGACGACGAAGAGCGGCTCATGGGGGCCTACACATCCGTGACCGAGACGGTGGATGCCGCGTTCTGCGAGAAGTGACGCGCGATTCGCCCGCGCACGGGGACGCCGCCTTCGGGTGGCGTCCCCTTCCGCGTTCTTCCCACGGTCACGTTCACCCAAACGGACGGGACGAGGACTCGACCTGCGGCGGGGGTGCTGCGGCCCCGCGACATCCACGCTGGAAACATGAACACACACGACACTCCCGCAATCGCGGTCCACGGACTGCACAAGGCCTACGGGCACACGGTCGCCGTCGACGAGGTGAGCTTCACCGTCGCGCGCGGACGCGTGCTCGGACTGCTCGGCCCGAACGGCGCAGGAAAGACGACGTCGATGCGGATGCTGCTCGGGCTGGCATCCATCGACCGCGGCCAGGCGAGCATCCATGGGCGCCCGTATGCGCAGCTCGCCGATCCGGTCGGCACCGTCGGTGCCGTGCTCGACGCCGGCGGCCTCCACCCCGGGCGCACGGCGCGCCAGCACCTGCGCATCGCCGCGGCCATGGCGGGCGTCGACGCGGCACGGGTCGACCCGCTGCTCGACGACGCAGGTCTCGGCCAGTCGGCCGACAGGGCGATCCGCACCTACTCGCTCGGAATGCGCCAGCGTGTGGCGCTCGCGACCGCGCTCGTCGGGGACCCCAGCGTGCTGGTGCTCGACGAACCGGCGAACGGGCTCGACCCGGCGGGAACCCGGTGGCTGCGCACCATGCTGCGCGGCTTCGCGGCCGGCGGCGGCGCCGTTCTGCTCTCGTCGCACATCCTCGCCGAGGTGGCCCAGGTCGCCGACGAGGTGGTGGTGGTCGCTCGCGGCAGGGTCGTCGGCTCCGGCAGGGTCGACGACCTCACCGTGCACCACGGGGGAGACCTCGAGGCCTACTACCTCGACCTCACCGCCGAGAACGCGGAGGTGCGCTGATGATCCGCGCAGAACTGATGAAGATGCGCACTGTCGGCTCGACCTGGGTCGCGCTCGCCGTGGCCCTGGGCGGCCTGCTGATCACCCAGATCCTGCTGGTCACGGTGCTGCCGGCCATCGCAGCCGGTTCGATCCTCGCGAACGAGCCGGCGGCGCGCGCCGAGCTGGGGCCGGTAGACACCTCTTCGACCGGGTTCCAGTACGGGGCCCTCGACGTGCTCGGCGCGAGCGGGTCCTCGGGCTCGATCGGCATCGCCACGATCGCCGTACTCGCCCTGGGCCTGATCGTCGGCACCACCGACTTCCGCCACGGCGGCATCCTCGGCGCGGCGCTCGCGCGGCCGGCCCGCACCGTGATCCTCGGCGGCAAGGTCGCGGCGACCGCGATCGTGGCCGCGGTGCTCGGGGTCGCGCTCGCCGCGGTCTCCCTCGCAGTGCTGCTCTCGCTGGTCGCGTTCTCGCCCGCCGAGCTGGCCCTGCAGCCCGCGGAGATCGCGAGCTCGCTGGGCAGAGGGGTCATCGCCGTGGTGCTGCTCGCACTGCTGGGGCTCGCGGTCGGTGTTCTCCTGCGCGGCCAGATCGCTGCGTCCATCGTGGTCGCCGTCGTGCTCGTGGGCGAACCGATCCTTCAGGGGTTCGTGCAGCTGGTCACCGGCTCGCTGCCGGTCTGGGCTCAGATCCTGCCGCTGTCGCTCGCTCGCGCGGGCATGGCGGCGCCCGGGGACGCAGCACTCGAGCCCCTGCTCGCGCTCGCCGCCCTCGCGGCGATCGTCGGGATCGTGACGGCGGCCGCCGCCATCGCGTTGCGCCGCCGCGACCTGTGATCGGGCGCGGACGCCGGTGTCAGGGCAGAATGAGCCCATGAGCAACGACGAGAGCCAGGGCCGCGACCTGTCGCGGCTCTGGCGCGTCGCCCCCGTCGTGCTCGTCGCGGTCATGGGTGTGGCCGGAACCCTCGCCGATGCCTACCTGCGCTCCGATGCGGGCCGGTACCTCGCCGAGGGGGAGACCCTGCCCCCGGTGCCGAGCGCCCTCGCGGTGGTGCTCGTGCTCGTGCAGGCGGTCGCGCTCTGGTGGCGCGGGAGATTTCCGATAGCGGTGCTGCTCGTCGCGACCGCGGTCGACGTCGCGCTGCTCGTGGTGTCCGACGGCACGCTCGGAGTCGGCACGCCCGCGGTGGTCGTCGCCGCGTACACGGTGTGCCGTCGGGCGCGGGGCGCATCCGCCTATTCCTGGCTCGCGGGCGCCGCCCTCGTCTCAACCATCGTCGCCTGGCGGTCGTACGTCACCGACACGACCGTGCCCGACGGCTGGGAGCTGCTGTTCGCGGCCCTGCGCGCCGCCCTCGTCTTCGCCGTTCCCGCCCTCGTCGGCGAGCTCGTCGCCTCGCGGGCCCGCACGGTGCTCGCACTGCGCGAGCGCGCGGAGGCCGCCGAGCGGGAACGCGAACGCAGCGCCCACGACGCGGTGCAGGCCGAGCGCTCCCTGATGGCGCGCGAGCTGCACGACATCGCCGCGCATCACCTCTCGGGCATCATCATCGGCGCGCAGGCCGCCGGAGCGCTCGTCGCGACCGAGCCGGACCGCGCTCACGACTACATGCGCACCGTGGCCCGCGACGCCCAGCACACGCTCGCCAACCTGCGGCAGACCGTCGGGCTGCTGCGCTCCGACGACCGTGGAGACCTCGCGCCTGCGCCCTCGATCGCGCAGATCCCGCAGCTGGTCGCGGGGCTGCGTGACGCGGGCATGCGCATCCACGAGGAGTGGACCGGAGACCCCGTGCCGCTCGGCCCGATCGCGGAGTCGGCCGCGTACCGCATGGTGCAGGAGTCGCTCGCGAACGCCCGCCAGCACGCCCCCGGCGCCGCGTGCACCGTGCGCGTCGACCGCGCCGCCGCCGCGACCACGATCAGCGTCACCAACGTGCGGCCGGTCACGCGGGGTGTGTCCGTGCCGCTCGGCGGTCACGGGCTCATCGGCATGCGCGAGCGCGCGGCCCTCACCGGCGCCGAACTGAGCGTCGGACCGACGCCCGACGGCGGCTGGCGCACCGAGCTGCGGCTCCCCCCGCCCGACCCGGCGGCCGACGCATCGGACACCGACGCGTCGGCAACCGACGCATCGGCAACCGACGCGTCGGCAGCCGAAGAAGAGAAGAGCGACCGATGATCCGCGTTGTAGTGGCAGACGACCAGGCGATCGTGCGCGCCGGCTTCACGGTGATCGTCGAGGCGGCCGGCGACATCCAGGTGGTCGGCGAGGCGAAAGACGGCTACGAGGCGGTCGAGCTGGCCCGCGCGTTGCGACCCGACGTGGTGTGCATGGACATACGGATGCCGGGACGCGACGGCATCGAGGCGACGCGGCTGCTCTCCTCCGACGAGGAGGGGCACATCCCCGTGCTCGTCGTGACCACCTTCGACCTCGACGACTACGTCTTCGGCGCGCTCGAGGCCGGTGCCGCCGGGTTCCTGCTCAAGGGCGCCGACGAGGAGGCGCTCGTCGGCGCGATCCGGTCCGTCGCCGCGGGGGAGGGCACCCTCGACCAGAAGATCACCCGCCGTGTGCTCTCGGAGTTCGCCGGCCGTCGCTCGTCGCCCGACCGCAGCACCGACGCCGTCGCCGAGTCGCTCACGCCGCGCGAGCTCGACATCCTGCGCCTGCTCAGCGAGGGCCTCTCCAACCAGGAGATGGCCGCCCGCCTGTTCATCGAGGCGTCGACGGTGAAATACCACCTGGCCGGCCTGCTGGCGAAGATCGGCGCCCGAGACCGGCTGCAGGCCGTGGTGTGGGCGTTCCGCAACGGGCTCGACGCGGGGTAGGTCACGCAGACGTCCCTGCGGCGCGCGCCATCGCCTGGATGGTGTCGAGGTTGCGCCGAACGAAGTGCTCGAGCGGCGCACCGGAGTCGTCGTCGATCCAGCGGTCGATTGCGTCGTGCATGGCGACGGCCGAGACCTGAGCGGCCATTGTCGCCTGCTGGTCGTCGTAGCCGAGGTCGAGAAATCCGGCACGGATCGCCGCTGCCAGGTCCGCCTGCTTTCCCAGGTCTCGCTCGCGCAGCCCGGGGTCGGAGTGGATGATGGCGCGCCGGAGCCTGAAGTAGTCGCGCCGATTGGGGAAGAAGTTGCGCGCCGCGGTGTCGACTCCGTAGCGCACCAGCTCCCAGAGATCGTCTGTCTTGGGCGCTCCGCGGATGATCCCCGTGATCCGCTCCGGAAAGTCGTCTCCGGCCGAGAACAAGACCTCGCGCTTGTCCCTGAAATGGCGGAAAAACGTGCGGTTCGTCAGCTCGGCGCGGGCGGCTATCTGCGGGACCGTGGTCTCGGCGAACCCGTGCTCGAGAAACAGTTCGAGCGCCGCGGTCTCCAACCGCGCGCGCGTGTTCGGCTCCCAACGTCCCATTGCTCCAGTCTAGTGATGACACGGAGTGACATGACGTGTAGTGTGATGTCACACTGTGACATAAGGAGTCCGATCATGACCGCGATCAATCACACGGCGAGCATCGTCGCGCTCGACCGACCCCTCGAAGTCAGGGAAGCTGGGCGCTCCGAGCCGGGCCCGAATCAGATCATGGTGAGGAACTTCGCCGTCGCCGTCAATCCGGTCGACTGGGTGATCCAGACGGCAGGAGCGTTTATGTACCGCTGGATCAAGAAGCCCTTCGTTCTCGGGAGCGACGTGGCTGGCGAGGTGGTGGCGGTAGGAGCAGGCGTCTCCCGGTTCTCGGTGGGCGACAGGGTCCTCGGTCTCGCCGTCGGTGCCGAGAAGGACGTCAACGACCCGCGGCAGGGTGCCTTCCAGGAGTACACGGTGCTTGCCGAGGCCCTCGCCTCCCGGATTCCGGACGGTATGACCTTCGAGGCGGCGGCGGTGCTGCCCCTGGGATTGTCGACGGCTGCCTGCGGGCTGTTCCAGAAGGGGCAGCTCGCTCTGCGGCACCCGGGGTCCGCGCTGCCGGGCTCCGGCGAGACGGTGGTGGTGTGGGGCGGATCGACGAGCGTCGGGAGCAACGCCATCCAGCTGGCCGTCGCCGCGGGGTACCGGGTCGTGACGACTGCTTCGCCGCGCAACTTCGACTATGTACGACGTCTCGGGGCGAGCGAGGTCTTCGACTACGCGAGCGACTCGGCGGTGGCGGATGTCACGGCGGCCGTCGCGGGCGGCCGCCTCGCCGGCACTCTCGCCATCGGCACGGGGTCGGCGCGCCCGTGCGTCGACATCGCCCACGCAGCCGGAGGCTCCCGCCGGGTGGCGCTCGCGAGCCCAGCGGTCTCATTCGCCGCCCTCGCCGACAGCCGCCGCAAGTCCGTCGAGATTCCCCGACTGCTCTGGCGACTGATGTCGTCGACGACCTCGCTCATGATCAGGGCTCGTGTGCGTGGCATCCAGGCTCGGTTCATCTGGGGGTCGAGCCTGAAAGACGACGAAGTCGGCGACCTGATATTCCGCGACTTCCTGCCTGGTGCGCTCGAAGACGGTTCCTTCCTCCCCTCGCCGCCGCCGCGGGTCGTCGGGCGCGGACTGCGGAATGTGCAGCTCGCACTCGACACGCAGCGCGCCGGCGTATCGGCCGAGAAGATCGTCGTACAGCTCTAGAGTCGAACAGCTCTAGAGTCGAACAGCTCCGAGACCGGTTCGACCGCCCGGAAGACGGGGATCCGCGCAGAGTACGCGGATCCCGAAGGGTGGGCCCCGTCGGGCTCGAACCGACGACCCACGGATTAAAAGTCCGATGCTCTACCAACTGAGCTAGAGGCCCTTGGTATTAAATGTAGCGTGTAGTTGTGACCGATGAGTTCCATAAGCCGACGCAGTACTCCGGCGACAAGTTCGACACCTTCGAGGGCGGCGATGATCCCGAGCAGATCCTGCGCGTCGCGCACGACACCGCCCACGCGCTGGTGGACCGCGCCCGGGCGACCGACGACCCCGCCGTGGTCGAACGTCTCGTGGCGTACACCGACGAGCACGGCGTCGACGCGCTCTCGGAACTGTGGGCCCGCTCGAGCGCGAAGAGCCTCGCGGGGGCACTCTGGCGCATCTACCTGATCCGGCTGCTCATCCGGCAGGACCCCGACAACATCTCCTTCCTCTTCCAGCGGGGCACCGAGGTTCTGCGCACGATCGACGCCGCCGTGGCCGGCGCGCCGATGCCCACAGGTCCCGACGAGATCACCGAACTGGCCGACGAGATCCTTCGCGGGCTGTTCCGCGGCGACTTCGCGACAGCGCTCGACCGGGCGGCGTCGTTCTGCCGCATCACCTCCGCCGGCTGCGTGAGCGTCGCCGGCGACGTCGAGCTCATCACCCCCGATCGCGCCAACGACCTCACCACCCGAGCGCTTCGGCTCACCCTCACGGGAGACGAGCTGAGCACGTGCGCCCGCCTCGACCGTGCGGGAAATCTCGACTGACGGCGCATCCGCTCGGATCATGGGTAAAATGGATGCCGCCGGGCCGCGGTAACCCCGGGCTCCACTAATAGCCGCTTCGAGCGGCCTTGCGCCGAGAGGCGTTCCGCGGTCCGGCACTAAGACTTGAGGGCACACCATTTCAGCACTGTTCCGAGGCGCACCAATCCGTACAGGCTTTCGCGCCGAACTACTGACATGCTTAAGCTCGTGACCCGCGAGACCGATGACCGCCAGGACTTCGAGTCTGACGCGCCCGTGACCCAGGACCAGCTCCTGGCACGCGTCGCGCAGGGCGACCAGGCGGCGTTCGCCGCCCTGTACGACCAGATCGCTCCTCGGGTGCTCGGGCTCGTGCGGCGGCTGCTGCGCGACCACGCACAGTCAGAAGAGGTCACGCAGGAGATCTTCCTCGAGATCTGGCAGACGGCGACGCGCTACGACTCCACCAAGGGCGGGGCGTCGACGTGGATCATGACCATGGCCCACCGACGTGCCGTCGACCGCGTTCGCGCCTCCCAGTCGTCGCGTGACCGCGACACCAAGATCGGCATCCGTGACTACGATGCCGCCTACGACAATGTCGCAGAGACAGTACAGACCCGCGTCGAACACGAGAGGGTGGAAAAGGCGATGCTCCGACTGACCGAACTTCAACGCCAGGCCGTCTCGCTCGCGTACTACGGGGGATACAGTCACAGCGAAGTCGCAACCCTCCTCAGCGTCCCCATCGGAACGGTGAAGACTAGGCTGCGAGACGGCATGATCCGACTACGCGACGAACTGGGGGTGGCATCGTGACCGACCAGCGCAACGACCCCACGTCGCTCACCGGCGCCTACGCCCTGAACGCGCTCTCCGCCGAGGAACGCGCCGCCGTCGAGGCGCGTCTGACCGAGTCCGAGTCCCTGCGTCACGAGGTGACAGAACTCGCCGACACCGCGGTGCTCCTCGGCCGCGCCGTCGCCCCCGTCACGCCTCCGCCGGCCCTCAAGGCCAACATCATGGACATGATCGCCTCAACGCCGCAGCTGCCTCCGCTGCAGGACGATACGACAGGCGAGACGGATGCCACGGCCTCCGTCACCGAGATCGCCCCGCCCCGCCCGGCCTCGCCGTCGACTGCCGCCGCGACGCCTCCGTCGGCTTCGACCTCCGCAGTCGGCACCGCCCCTACGCCTGCCGAGCGCAGGGCGCAGGCGCGCTGGTTCACCAAGCCCGCTGTCGCGCTGGCCTCCGTCGCGGCCGTTCTCGGCCTGATCATCGGCGGCGGAGTGCTCGTCAACACGATGGGCGAGTCGCAGCAGAACAACCAGGCGGCCGACCAGCTGGCGGCCATCAACGCGGCGAGCGACTCGCAGCGCGCGGTCTCCGAGATCGAGGGCGGCGGCACGGCCACGCTCGTCTGGTCGGGCGAGCTCGCCAGCGCGGCGATGATCGTGGACGGCCTGCCCGAGCTGCCCGACGACAAGGTCTACGAGCTCTGGTTCATCGGCGAGGAGACCGGCGCTCGTCCCGCCGGCACCTTCACCGTCAGCGACGACGGCCGCACACTGCGGGTGCTCGACGGCGAGATGCACGCCGGCGACGCCGTGGGCGTGACCGTCGAGCCGCGCGGTGGCTCGGAGACCCCGACCACCGAGCCGATCGTCGCGATCACCAGCGCGTAACTGCCAGTAGAATCGTCGACCATGGCGGACGACTGGATCGAGCATCGCCGCGGTCGCGACGGCGAGCTTCTGGGCTGGATGCGGCCGGCGGGCGATGGATTCGTCGCGATCGACCTGCTCGGCCGCGAGCGCACCGGCGTCGTCGACTGGCTCGACGCCGAGGAGACGCTCGACGAGCTCGGTATCGGCTACCTCGCCGACCCGTACGAGCTGCAGCTGGACGACGGCGACTGGCTGCGCGTGCGTCTGGTCGAGGTGTCGGCCGAGCGCGTGCGACTCAAGGAGGACGACGGGGGAGCCGTGGGTGGCCCCCTGCCGTCGTTCTACACGCTGCCGCTGCCCGTGCCCGACACGCTGCGTCCCGTGCGCCGCTGAGCGCCACCGGGCCCCGCCACAACGAAAAACGCCCCACCGGAGTGGGGCGTTCTTCAGGCGAGGCGGAGGATCATCCGAACTTGCCGGAGACGTAGTCCTCGGTGGCCTGCACGCTCGGCTTTGAGAACATCGTCGCGGTGTCGTCGAACTCGATGAGCTTGCCCGGGGCGCCGGTGCCGGCGATGTTGAAGAAGGCGGTGCGGTCGGAGACACGCGAGGCCTGCTGCATGTTGTGGGTCACGATCACGATCGTGTAGTCCTTCTTCAGCTCCTCGATGAGGTCTTCGATCGCGAGCGTGGAGATCGGGTCGAGGGCCGAGCAGGGCTCGTCCATGAGGATGACCTCGGGGGAGACGGCGATCGCGCGGGCGATGCACAGTCGCTGCTGCTGTCCGCCGGAGAGGCCGGATCCCGGCAGTGCCAGGCGGTCCTTCACCTCTTTCCATAGGTTCGCGCCCTGCAGGCTCTTCTCGACGAGGTCGTCGCCCTCGCTCTTGGTCATCCGGCGGTTGTTGAGCTTGACGCCGGCGAGCACGTTGTCGCGGATCGACATGGTGGGGAACGGGTTGGGGCGCTGGAACACCATGCCCACCTGGCGGCGCACGAGCACCGGGTCGACGCCGGCGGCGTAGAGGTTGTTGCCGTCGATGCGCACCTCGCCCTCGACGCGGGCGCCGGGGATGACCTCGTGCATGCGGTTCAGCGTGCGGAGGAAGGTCGACTTGCCGCAGCCGCTGGGGCCGATGAAGGCGGTGACGGTGCGGGGTTCGATCGTCAACGTCACGTCTTCGACAGCCTTGAACTTGCTGTAGTAGACGTTGAGGTCGGAGACTTCAATGCGCTTAGACACGGGATTCCTTTAGTTTTGCTTGGCCCGGGAGGGGCTAGCGACCGAGCTTGGGGGAGAAGATCTTGGCGATGAGGCGCGCCACGAGGTTGAGCACCATCACGATCACGATGAGGGCGAGTGCTCCGGCCCAGGCGCGGTCGAGGTACGACTGCACGTCGGTGCCGGGGTTGGCGTACTGCGTGTAGACGAAGACCGGGAGCGACATCATCTTCTCTTCGAAGAGGTTGTAGTTCATGCTCGCGGTGAATCCGGCGATGAGCAGCAGCGGGGCGGTCTCGCCGATGACGCGCGAGATGGCGAGCGTGACTCCGGTGGTGATTCCGGCGATCGACGTGGGGATGACGATCTTGAGGATCGTGAGCCACTTGGGAACGCCCAGTGCGTAGGATGCCTCGCGCAGCTCGTTCGGCACGAGCTTCAGCATCTCCTCGCTCGAGCGCACGACCACGGGGATCATCAGCAGCGACAGCGCGACGGAGCCGCCGAGCCCGAACCGCACCCCGGGATCGCTGAGGATGAGCGAGAAGAACGCGTAGGCGAACAGGCCGGCGACGATCGACGGGATGCCGGTCATCACGTCGACGAGGAAGGTGATGGCGCGGGCAAGCGAGCCGCGGCCGTACTCGACGAGGTAGATGGCGGTGAGCAGACCGATCGGCACCGAGATGAGGGTCGCCGCGAGGGTGATCAGCAGGGTGCCCATGATGGCGTGCAGGGCGCCGCCGCCCTCGCCGACCACGTTGCGCATCGACTCGGAGAAGAACTGGATGTCGAAGCGAGGCAGGCCGTTGACCAGAACGGTAGAGATCAGCGACACGAGCGGGAGCAGGGCGATGATGAACGCGGTCGCGACGAGCGAGGTGATCAGGCGGTCCCTGGCCTGCCGTGCGCCCTCGACGAGGTACGCGACGACGAAGATCAGGACGTCGAAGAGGATGGTTCCCAGGAACAGCGCCGCGGCGATGTTGAACTCGCTGTCGCTCGCGGCGGCGACGAAGCCGAACACGACGCAGAGCACGATCCAGCTGCCGCCGAGGAGGACCCAGGGCGCCCAACGGGGCAGGCGTCCGGTGGTGAGGGCGTTGACGGTGGACGAGTCCACAGGGCGCATCGTTGTGGTGCTCACTAGTTCGCTCCAGAGAACGCCTTGCGGCGGTTGATGACGATGCGGGCGACGGAGTTGATCGCGAAGGTGATGGCGAACAGGATGAGTCCCGTCGCGATGAGCACGTTCACGTCGACGCCGTGCGCCTCGGGGAAGTTGAGGGCGATGTTGCCGGCGATGGTGGGCGAGTTCGACGAGCTGGTCAGCACGAAGGTGATGACGAGCGCGGGCGAGAGCACCATCGCGACGACCATGGTCTCGCCGAGCGCGCGACCGAGGCCGAGCATGGCTGCCGAGATCATGCCGGGGCGGCCGAACGGCAGCACGGCCATCTGGATCATCTCCCAGCGGGTGGCGCCGAGGGCGAGTGCCGCCTCCTCGTGCAGTCGGGGAGTCTGGAGGAAGACCTCGCGGGTGACCGCGGTGATGATCGGGATGATCATCACGGCGAGCACGATCGCGACGGTGAGCACCGTGCGTCCGGTGCCGGAGACGGGCGGGGAGAAGAGGGGGAACCAGCCGAGGTTGTCGACGAGCCAGCCGTAGAGCGGCGTGACGGCCGGGGCGAGCACCTTGATGCCCCACAGGCCGAAGACGACCGAGGGAACGGCGGCGAGGAGGTCGATGATGTAGCCGAGGGTCTGCGCGACGCGGCGGGGCGCGTAATGCGAGATGAACAGGGCGATGCCGATGGAGATCGGCAGCGCCATGAGCAGTGCGAGCGCTGCGGCCCACATGGTTCCGAAGGCGAGGGGGGCGACGTAGGCCCAGAAGCTCGCGGGCGAGCCCTTGAGCTCGGCCGGGTCGGCGGTGAGAGCGGGGATGCTCTGGGCGATGAGGAAGATCGCCACGGCCGCGAGGGCCACCAGGATGATGACACCCGCGGTGACGGTGCTCCCGGAGAAGATTCGATCTCCGAGCCGGAGCTTGGCTCTCGGCGCTGGTGCGGTCGTCATTCTGTTTCCGGGACCCATCTGTTCGAAGTGCGGTGGTTGAACTAAGTCTGTCGGGCTGCGAGACCGCCTGCAATGAAGCAGGGATTCGCAGCCCGACAGGCCGAAGCGGTGTTACTTGATCGACTCGATCGCGGTCGCGACCTTGGCCGACAGCTCGGACGAGAGCGGTGCGGCGCCGGCGGAGCTGGCGGCCTCGGCCTGGCCGGCCTCGGACGTCAGGTACGCGACGTAGTCGTGGACGAGCGGGCCGACCTCGGCGTCCGTGTACTCCTGGCAAGCGATGATGTAGCTCACGAGAACCAGCGGGTAGTGGGTCGGGTCGGTCGTGTTGCGGTCGAGCTTGATCGCCAGGTCGGTGGCGTCGCGGCCCTCGACGGCGGGCGAGCCGTCGACGACTGCTGCTGCTGCCTCAGGCGAGTAGGAGACGAACTCGTCGCCGACCTTGAGCTTCGCGACACCGAGGTCGCCGGCCTTCGACGCGTCGGCGTAGCCGATGGTGTTGGTGCCGTCGGTCACTGCGCTGACAACACCCGAGGTGCCCTGTGCGGCTTCGCCCTTGGCGTCCGGGTAGGGGAACGTGTCGGTTGCTTCTGCATCCCACACGTCGGGAGCGACCTTGCCGAGGTAGTCGGAGAAGTTCTTGGTGGTACCCGAGTCATCCGAGCGGTGCACGGCGGTGATGGGAGCCGAGGGAAGCGTGACGCCTTCGTTCAGTGCGACGATTGCTGCATCGTCCCACGTCGTGATGGTGCCCTTGAAGATGCCCGCGAGGACGGTCGCGTCGACGTTGAGCTCTTCGACACCCTCCACGTTGAAGATCACGGCGATCGGGGAGATGTAGGCGGGAACCTGGACGTAGCCGGTGTCGGCGACGCAGGAGCCGAACTCGCCGGCGATCTCTTCGTCGCTGAGCGCCGAGTCGGTTCCGGCGAAGGAGACTCCGCCGGCGATGAACGCCTCACGGCCGGCACCCGAGCCGGAGGGCTCGTAGTTGATGGTGACGTCGGGGTTCTCGATCTGGAATGCAGCGACCCATGCCTGCTGGGCGCTGTCCTGCGACGATGCGCCGGCGCCGTCCAGCGTGCCGCTGAGGGTGCTCTCGGAGTCGGCGGGCGCGCCGCCCTCGTTCGACGCGCATGCGGAGAAGAGCATGGTGCCTGCGATAGCGATGGCCGCGATGCTGCCGAAACGCTTGAAGTTCGTTGTTGCCGTCTTCACGGGTTTCCCTTCGGGAATGTTCTTGAGTACAGGATGAGGGCCGGTGCCGACCCAAAAGACGACGCTATTCGCGGAGGTTAACCAGACTCGTCCCACGAGGTGAACGGGAGGTAAACGACGGGGGAAGCTTCAGCCGAGTGCGGGCCCGTGAGACTCCACCGCGACGATTCTCGGGGTAACGCTCTCGCGAGCGATGTGGATGACGGCGTACTCGCCCGTCGAGAGCTCGGCGGCGCGGCGCAGAGCGGAGTCGCTGGGGGTGTGGGTGACGCGGGCGATCTCGAGGATGATCTCGGGAAGCACCGGCCCGTGGCTGCAGAGCACGGCGGTGACGCCCTTCGCGATGCGCTTGGCGACGACCTTCTCGACGTTGCCGGTTCCGTTCTCCCAGGCGTCCTGGCTGATCGCCTTCGACTCCTTCACGGGCAGGTCGAGGGCTCCGGCGAGGGGCGCGATGGTGGCGAGGCACCGGGCCGCGGTGCTGCTGACGAGTTTGGCCGGCGCGTAGGCGGCGATCGCGGGTGCGATGCTCAGCGACTGGTCGACGCCGCGCTGCATGAGCGGGCGGGTGGAGTCTGGGCCGTCCCACATCGACGGGGGAACGGTGGTGCCGTGGCGGAGGGCGATGATCGCGAAGGTGCGCGCGCGACCGGTCTGCAGCCGCTGCTCGAACCGGTCGATCACGTCGAGATCGTGCGCGTAGCTGAGCTTCTTGCGCGCCCGCTCGATGGTGACCCATTCGACCGCGGCGATCTCGGCGTTCGCCTTGAACGTGGAGACGGCGTCGTCGGCGATCTCGCTCGACCAGTAGTAGACGATCTTCTCGCGCCCGTTCGGCAGCGTGTACTCGACCGTGCCCAGCGGAGCGCCGAGAGTTATCGCGAGCCCGGTCTCCTCGGCGATTTCGCGTACCGCCGTCTGCGGCAGTGTCTCGCCGGGATCGAGCTTGCCCTTGGGCAGCGACACGTCGCCGCGGTCGCCGCGGTGCACGAGCAGAACGCGGGCCTTGCCGTCGACGATGCGCCAGCACACGGCACCCGCCGCGAGAACGGGCAGAGTCGGTTCGCTCACCGGGTCGACTTCGTTCGTTCGGCCGCGGTGGAAGACGTCATACGAACATTCTGCCGGTACGAGTCGGCGCCCGGTGCACGTTTTCGAACAGCGTTTCGCTCACGTTCACCCGCGGTGTCGATTCGGCAACGTTCCCGGTCGGCCCTGTCGCGGCATCCGGCCGGTCGATAGCGTTGGCCCATGTCGCGGATGAAACTAATCGTCGGGTTTTCGGGCACCGTCGTCCTGCTCTTCGCCACCCTCACCGGGTGCACCTTCGCGTGCACGGCGATCGGCCACCTCTACTCGGTGGAGGTGCACATCACGGGGGAGTTCGCCACGCTCGAGGCCTGCGCCGACGGAGACTGCGTGAGCTCAGCCGACGCGACTTCGGCCAACTCCTTGATGTTCACTGTCAGGCCCGACGGCGACGGCTCGTGGACGGTCGGGTCGTTCACGTCGACGCCCGACCGGCTCACGCTGCGCGCCCTCGACGACGCCGGAGCCCTGCTCGCGGAAGACGGCTATGACCTCGAGTGGACCCGCACCGGCGGCTCGGAGCGGTGCGGCGGTCCGATGTCGACGACCCCGGTCGACTTCGCCGTCTGAGTTCGGTTCCGCTCGTCGGTTTGCGTCGATCGGGGCACCGCCGCGCTCGAACCGCCCCAAACGCCGCAGATCGTGTCGCCGGTCAGGGCACGAAACGCTGGGAGATGGTGCCCGAGCCCGCCCCGAGCACGACCTCGGCGAGGGCGCCGTTGACGAGCGGCAGTTGGGGCGGCTCGTGGCCGGCGTCGAAGTCGAGGATGACGGGCACGTCGAGGTCGCCGAGGGCGGAACGCACGGCGTCCTCCTGGCTCATCCCGTCGCGGGACGGCGCGACGGTGCGCCCGATGAGCACGCCGTTCGCGTGGTCGAACCAGCCGGCCAGCCGCACGGCGTGCAGCATCCTGGCCGCGGTCACGGCGTCGGCCTCGGCGACTTCGAGGTAGACCACGAGGCCCTCGGGGGCGTGGCGGGCCGCGAACCCGTCGACGTCGCCGAACCGGGTTCCGGCGAGCAGCGACACCGTGTCGAGACAGCCGCCGATGAGCCGCCCCGAGAACGCGGCCTCGGTGGCGCCGGAGAGCGTGCGCCAGGCCGTCGGCTCCTCGTACGCCCGATCCCGGTCGAGCGGTTCGTGCTCCCAGTCGGCCCATGGCCGGGTCCGGCGGCGCGGCGCCGACCGTTGCACCACCGTGTCGCCCGCCGCGGCGGAGGCGAGCGTCGTCCAGCGCTCGAACTCCTCCGGCAGCTCGTAGGGCTCGTCCATGAGGTTCGCGCCGTGCAGGGTGGCGATGCCCGTGGTGATCGTGAGCGGCAGCAGCAGGGTCGAGATGTCCGACCAGCCGACGAACCAGGTCGGATCGCGGGCGAGCGCGTCCCAGTCGAGCAATCCGACGAGGTCGATGGCGAGATCGCCTCCCCACGGGGGGACGACCGCGCGAACATCCGCCCGTTCGAAGAATGCGGTCAGCTCGGCGGCCCGGTCGGCGGCCGGCCCGGAGACCAGCCCGCCGGCCCACACCAGCTTGCCCAGAGCGACCCGCAGGCCGCGGGACTCGAAGCGCCGCGACCGCGGAGTCGAGCCGGCCGCGCAGGTCGTCGGGGATCCCCGACGACGGGGCAGGCACGCCGACCACGCCGCCCCGCCGCAGCGGGCGGGGGTAGACGATGCCGGCCATGCCGCCCGTTCCTAGCGGGAGATCGCGCGCTTGCGCTGCGAGATGCGCTTCATGATCACGTTCTGCATGTCGCGCAGCGGCTCGCCGCTCTCGGCGCGGGAGTGGCGCGTCCACTCGCCGGTCTCGTCGAGCCACCACGACGAGGTGTCCTCGGCGAGGGCCAGCTCGAACAGCTCGTCGATCTGGCGCAGCTGGTCGGGGGCCACGAGTCGCACGAGCGCCTCGACGCGGCGGTCGAGGTTGCGGTGCATCATGTCGGCGCTGCCGATGTAGACCTGCGGGTCGCCGTTGTTCACGAACGAGAAGATGCGGGCGTGCTCGAGGTAGCGCCCGAGCACGGAGCGCACGCGGATGTTCTCGCTCATCCCCTCGACGCCGGGGCGGATGCCGCAGATGCCGCGCACCACGAGATCCACCGGGACCCCCGCGTTGCTCGCCCGGTACAGCGCGTCGATGATGGCCTCGTCGACGATCGAGTTGAGCTTGATGCGGATGCCCGACGGCAGGCCGGCCTTCGCGTTGTCGGTCTCGGTCTTGATGTGCTTGAGCAGTCCCTTGCGCAGGTGCAGCGGGGCAACCAGCAGGCGCTTGAACTTCTTCTCGATCGCGTAGCCCGACAGCTCGTTGAACAGGCGCGTGAGGTCCTTGCCGACGACGTCGTCGTCGGTGAGCAGCCCGAGGTCTTCATAGATGCGGCTGGTCTTCGGGTTGTAGTTTCCGGTGCCGATGTGGCTGTAGTGCTTGAGCACGCCGCGCTCCTGGCGGATCACCAGGGCGAGCTTGCAGTGCGTCTTCAGCCCGACGAGGCCGTAGACCACGTGCACACCGGCCTTCTCGAGCTTGCGCGCCCAGTTGATGTTGGCGGTCTCGTCGAAACGCGCCTTGATCTCGACGAGCGCGAGAACGGCCTTGCCGGCCTCGGCGGCCGCGATGAGCGCCTCGACGATGGGGCTGTCGCCGCTGGTGCGGTACAGCGTCTGTTTGATGGCGAGCACGTTCGGGTCGGCGGCGGCCTGCTCGAGGAAGGTCTGCACGCTCGTCGAGAACGACTCGTAGGGGTGGTGCAGCAGCACGTCGCCCTTCGCGATCGACGTGAAGATGTTCGGCGCCGCGTTCGGCTCGTTCGGCAGCAGGCTCACGCTCGTCGTCGGCACGTGCTTCGCGTACTTCAGCAGCGGACGGTCGATGCGGTTGAGCTGGAACAGCCCGCCCAGGTCGAGGGGAGCGGGCAGGCGGTAGACCTCCTGCTCGGTGATGTCGAGCTCGCGCACCAGCAGACCGAGGGTGAGGTCATCCATGTCCTCGGTGATCTCGAGGCGGATCGGCGGGCCGAAGCGGCGGTTGAGCAGTTGCTTCTCGAGCGCCTGGATGAGGTTCTCCGACTCGTCCTCGTCGACCTCGACGTCTTCATTGCGGGTGACGCGGAACTCGTGGTGCTCGAGGATCTCCATGCCCGGGAACAGCTCGCCGAGGTGGTTGGAGATCAGGTCCTCGATCGGGATGAAGCGCAGGCGACCGCTGCCGTCGTTGGGCAGCTGAACGAAGCGCGGGAGCACGGTCGGCACCTTGAGACGCGCGAACTCGACCTTGTCGGTCTTCGGGTTGCGCACGCGCACGGCGAGGTTGAGCGAGAGGCCGGAGATATAGGGGAACGGGTGCGCCGGGTCGACGGCGAGCGGCATCAGTACCGGGAAGATCTGCAGCGAGAAGATCTCGTGCGCGCGGTCGCGGTCGGCCTCGTCGAGGTCGCTCCACGTCTCGATGTGGATGCCGGCCTCGTCGAGCGCGGGCTTCACGTGGTCGCCGAACGCGACGGCGTGGCGGTGCTGCAGGTCGTGCGCCTTGGCGCTCACGGCGGCGAGCACGTCTTCCGGCGCGGTGCCCACGTTGGTGGGCACGGCGAGCCCGGTGGCGATGCGGCGCTTGAGTCCGGCGACACGCACCATGAAGAACTCGTCGAGGTTGCTCGCGAAGATGGCGAGGAAGTTCGCGCGCTCGAGCAGCGGAAGGGTCGTGTCTTCGGCGAGCTCCAGCACCCGCTGGTTGAACGCGAGCCAGCTCAGTTCGCGGTCGAGGTAGCGGTCGTAGGGCAGCGAGCCGTCGTCGACGCTCGACGACTCGTCGATGTCGTACTCGTCGAGCGATTCGCTGGGGGCCAGTGCATCGATGAGAGTGTTTTCGCTATCCATCCCGCCATCATCCCACTGTCGCGTGAATGACTGATGAACGAGTTTCTCGCGGCTACGGCCGGGCGTACTGGATATCGATCGAGTGGTCGTCGAATCCGTACGACCGGTACAGGGCGACGGCCGGGGCGTTGTCGGCCTCGACATACAGGCGGGCCTCGCGGATGCCGCGCTCGGCCAACCGACCCAGGCCCGCCTCGACGAGACGGCGGCCCAGCCCCTCGCCCTGACGGTCGGGGGAGACGCCGACCACGTAGAACTCGCCGATGCCGTGTTCGACCTTGAGCCAGCAGTAGCCGACGAGGGCGTCGCCGGCGCGCATCAGCAGGAAGTCGTCGGCGTCGAACCATGGCTCGGCCATGAGCACGTCGAGGTCGGCGCGGTTCACCGCGCCTTGCTCGGGGTGCGAGGCGAACGCGCGGGCGTTGAGCTCGAGCCAGGCGTCCTCGTCGCGTCCGACCGCGAACGCCCCGGTCGTTGAGCCTGTTCCGGTCGCCGAGCTTGTCGAAGCGCCGCTTTCGGCGTGCGCCCCTTCGACGTGCTCAGGGGCCGTGGCCCGCAGCTGCAACAGCTCGCGCATCGGCGCCAGCCCGTGGCTCGCCGCAAGCGCCCGCGCGCCCCTGTGGTCGCCGTGCGCCCACACCTTCAGCCCGGCGTCGAGTGCGAGCAGGTGCTCGAGCAACTCCGTGCCGTGCCCGTGTCTGCGGGCGTCGGGGTCGACGACGAACTCGGCCTCGCCCGGTGTGTAGAGCGCCGCCGCCACATCGCCGATCGCGAGCAGCCGACGTCTACCCGTAGCGAGCTCGACGAGACTCCCGTCGGAGAACGGCGGCTGGCCGTCGGCCCGGGCGGCGCGCTGAACCAGAACATCGAACCAGTCGGGGCGGGATGCGAGTTGCTCGACTGTCATTGGTCTATCCTCCCTCGCAGGCTCAGTCGGCGCTGGGGTCGCCGAATCGCTGGCGCGATTCCTACAGCTCCACCGCGCAGGCTCAATGACCGTCAGTTGACGAGAGGCGCCGGGAACCGCTCGTTCTCGTCGTCGTACACGTTGAACCGGTAGCCGACGTTGCGCACCGTGCCGATGAGCGACTCGAGGTCGCCGAGCTTGGCGCGCAGACGGCGCACGTGCACGTCGACGGTGCGGGTTCCGCCGAAGTAGTCGTAGCCCCACACCTCGCTGAGCAGCTGCTCGCGGGTGAAGACACGGGAGGGATGCGTCGCCAGGAAGCGCAGCAGCTCGAACTCCTTGAACGTGAGGTCGAGCGGTTTGCCGTGCACCTTGGCCGAGTAGCTGGCCTCGTCGATGACCACTCCGGAGGCCTGGATCTTGGTGCTCGACTTGTCCTGGGCCTGACGTCCGATCGCCAGCCGGATGCGAGCATCCGCCTCTGCCGGTCCCGCGCCCTCGAGGATGACGTCGTCGACGCCCCAGTCGGCGCTGACGGCGGTGAGGCCGCCCTCGGTGAGGATCAGGATGAGCGGAACGTTCACGCCCGTCGTGTTCAGGATCTTGCAGAGCGACTTCGAGCTGGCCAGATCGTAGCGGGCGTCGATGAAGATGAGGTCGCACGTGGGCGCGGTGATGAGCGAAGCCGGCTCAGCCGGGATTTGTCGAGTTTTATGACTGAGTAGCCCCAATGCGGGGAGTACGTCATTGTCGCCCGCAGAGGTCAGGATAAGCAGCTGCGCCACGGGTCCTCCAAAGTGCCTCCGCACAGTCTACAAGCGGCTTAAGATTGCTTTGTGACCTGGCAGCTGGCAAGCATCCTCCCCGTGTGGGCCCTCGCGATCATCGGAGCGGTCGTGATCGGGCTCTTTTCGGCGCCTGACCAGTACTTCACCTGGGTGCCCATCGTCTTCGCGGCCGCGATCATCGCGGCCTTCACGATCCAGCTCGCCATCCGCCGCAAAGAGGGCTTCGTCACCCGGGTGATGGTCTCCACCGGCGGGGCGCTCGTCGCGCTCGCCGCGTCGACGGCGATCTTCGCCGTGGTTTCCTGAAGCGACGCGCGCGAATCGCGGTTAGGCTGAAGTCATGATCGTCGCTCTGGAACTCTTCTTCACCGGACTCCTCGTTCTGGCGAGCCTCGCGATCGGATACACCTCGATCGTCGTGCTCTACAACCTCTTCCGCGGCCAGCGCTGATCCCCTGGAGTAGCGCGTGATCGAGCTCAACTCCGACCTCCCCGCCGAACTCGTACCCCTTTCCTGGCTCATCGGCCTGTGGGAGGGAACCGGCGTCGTGCACTACGCCGTGGGCGACGAGATCCGTGAGCACGAATTCGGGCAGCGCCTCAGCTTCACCCACGACGGCCTGCCGTACCTGAACTACACGTCGTACACGTGGTCGCTCGACGGCGCCAACACCCCGCACGTCGCCGAGACCGGATACTGGCGGCTCAGCCGTCCGTCGCACCAGGGCGACTCCGGCCCCGGCATGCTGCCCGGCATCGGCGCCAAGCCCTACGCGAACGCGGAGGAGGTCGAGACGCTGCGCAACACCGACGGCGGTTTCGACATCGAGGTGTCGCTCGTGCACCCGCTGGGGGTGAGCGAGCTCTACATCGGGCAGATCAAGGGCCCGCGGATCGATCTGGCGACGGATGCCGTGCTGCGCACGGCCACGGCCAAGGAGTACTCGGCGGCCACCCGCATCTACGGCCTGGTCGAGAGCAAACTGCTCTGGGCCTGGGACATCGCCGCGCTCGGTCAGGACCTGCGCACGCACTCGTCGGGGAGCCTCAGCCGTGTCGAGTGAGGATCGCCCCCTGAACCTGTCGAAGGGCGCGAGCCCGTTCGCATCCCTCCCCGGCGCTGTCGGCTCGCCGCCCGAGCACTACGGCAACCCGCTCGGCGAGCAGAAGCGCCTCGCCGAAGGCACCGCCATCGTCGACCTCTCCCACCACGGTGTCGTCACCGTCAGCGGCCCCGACCGGCTGAGCTGGCTCGACTCGCTCACCTCGCAGTCGATCAAGGGCATGAAGCCCGGCGACTCGAGCGAGACGCTGCAGCTTGACATCAACGGCCGGCTCGAATACGCCATGCGCGTCATCGACGACGGCGACACGACCTGGCTGCTCGTCGACGCCGGCGAGGCCGAGGGCCTTCTCGCCTGGCTGACCAAGATGCGCTTTATGCTGCGCGTCGAGCTCGCCGACCGCAGCGACGACTTCGTCACCATCGGCTCGCTCGGCACTCCCGCGATCGAGGCGGCGGCGCCGAACGGCGTGCCCCTTGTCTGGAACGACCCGTGGCGCTCGGTCGTGCAGGGCGGCCACCAGTACGCGCACGTCGCCGAGCATCCGGGCGTGGAGTGGACCTACAGCGAGCGGCTCATCGAGAGTGCGGCGTCGGCCGAGGCATCCGCCCTGCCCGTCGCCGGCCTGCTCGCCCTCGAGGCTCTGCGGGTCGCCGCCTGGCGCCCTCGCTTCGCCACCGAGGTCGACGAGAGGTCGATCCCGCACGAGCTCGACTGGCTGCGCTCGGCCGTGCACCTCACGAAGGGCTGCTACCGCGGACAGGAGACCGTCGCCAAGGTGCACAACCTCGGGCACCCTCCGCGCAGGCTCGTCATGCTGCACCTCGACGGCTCCGACGGCGTGCTGCCCGCCGCGGGAAGCCCCGTGGTGCTCGCCGGCTCCGACGACCCGATCGGCGTCGTCACCACGGCGGCGATGCACTTCGAGCTGGGGCCGATCGCCCTCGCCGTGATCAAACGCAACACCGAGCACGACGCCGAGCTGTCGGTGCTCGCCGACGACATCCGCATCGCCGCGGCACAAGAAGTGATCGTGCCGCGTGACGCGGGCGCCGAGGCCAACGTGCCGCGGCTGCCGCGCCTGGGCGCCGTCCGCCGCTGATCGTGTCGAGCCCGGCCGAGAGGCTGCGCCGATTCGAGCGCCGGATGCGCATTCGGCTCGACCTGGGGATCGCCAGCACGCGCGCCTGGAACTCGGTGCCGGCCGCGGTGCAGATCGTCGTCGCGGTGGTGGCGAGCTACGCGTTCTCGCACTACGTGCTCGGGCACTCGGTTCCGCTGCTGTCGATCACCGTGGTCATCTCGAGCCTCGGTTTCGGACGCGACGCCCGGCCGCGCCGCGTCTTCGACTCGGTCGTCGGCATCCTCATCGGCATCCTGTTCAGCGAGGTGCTGTTCACCCTGCTCGGCAGCGGCGTGTGGCAGCTGGCGCTCATCCTCTTCCTCACGCTCATCGTGGCGCGGTTCACGTCGCCGAGCGCCGCGTTCGCCGCGGCCGCCGGCATCCAGTCGATGATGGTCATGCTTCTGCCCAACCCCGACGGGGGAGTGCTGACGCGCAGCGTCGACGGGCTCGTCGGCGGGGTGATCGCACTGCTGGTCACCGCGCTGATCCCGCGCGACCCGCGTGCGATCGCCCGCCGCGACGCCGGCCGGCTGCTGTCGACGCTCGCCGAGTCGTTCGACGCGCTGCTCGACGGGCTGAGGTCGGGCGACGAGCCTGCGGCGTCGCTCGCCGTGGAGCGCCTACGCCGCACCCAGCCGCTGGTCGACGACTGGAACACCTCGCTCGACTCCGCGATCTCGATCTCGCGCATCTCCCCGTTCCTGCGGAGGCACCTCCCCGCGCTGCGGCACCAGGCGCGCGTGCTGCAGGGCCTCGACCTCGCCGCTCGGCACCTGCGCGTGATCGACCGCAGGGTGTCGTTCCTCGTGCGCGACGGGGTGCCGCGCCCCGAACTGGCCGAGCTGCTGGGCGGCATCGCGCGCGGCATCGAAGTGCTCGGCGCGAGCATCGACGAACCCGCCCGCGCCGACGAGGCCGCCGCGATACTCGCCGAGATCGCGCCGCGCCTGCACCCGGAGTCGATCGTGCCCGACGCCCCCGTCACCGAGACGATCATCGTGCTGCTCGCCCGCCCGCTCGTGGTCGACCTGCTCGTGGCTGCCGGGCGGCCGGCCGACGAGGCGCGGGCGCTGCTGCCGGAGGTCTGAGGCGCGCAGGGCTACACCTCGGGCGTCGGGCTGCAGCGCGCGCAGCAGCCGTACGCCCGAACTGGCGCTCTACCGGCTCCGGCGCACGCCCGAACCGGCGCCCTACGCGCTCGCGGTGCCGAAGTACACGAGCTCCGCGTCGCGCCGCAGCTCGAGCATGCCCGCGCCGCGCATGGTCGCGTGCGACGCATGGTTGTCGATCGCGGCATCCGCTATGACCGACGTCGCCCCGTTCGACAGGGCGATGCGGATGGCCGCGGTCAGCGCCTCCCGGGCGAATCCGCGGCCCCGTGCAGACTCCACGAGGCCGAACCCCAGCTCGGCCACGCCGTCGCGCGGCGGGCCGAAGAACCCGATGCCGCCGACGAGCAGCCCGTCGGCGAGCCGGCGGATCGCGTACAGCCCGAACGGCGCGTCACGCGGATGCTCGACGAACCCGCGCAGCACGTCGAGCTCGTCGACGAAGGGGTAGTCGGGCGCCCAGCGGTCGTGCGGCGCCGGCGTTCCGGCCAGAATGCGCCGCGCCTCGTCGATGCCGATCGGATGCAGCTCGACGCGCGCGAGCCCGGGCACCGCGGCGCCCATCAGCGTCCCCACGCGAAGCCGAGCGGCTCGACCGCGTGCCACGCCACGGTCACCTCGCCGAGGCGCCAGCGCGACTTATTGCCGAGCACGGGCCAGCCGTCGGCGCGCAGGGCCGCGACCGTCGCGATGAACCTCTGGCTCGGCGCGTAGGTCGACAGCGCGGCGTTGTGCTGCCAGTGCTTGTCGAGCGCGACGAGCAGCGCGTGCACCCGCTCGCCGGGGACATTGCGGTGGATCAGCACCTTGGGCAGCCTCTCGGCCACGATCGACGGACGGTCGAGCTCGTCGAGGCGGAGTGAGATCGTGAACGACTGCGGGCCGCGGGCCGTGACATCCACCCAGCTGGCGACGCGGCCGACCTCGTTGCAGGTGCCCTCGACGAGAACGCCGCCCGGCTGCAGCCTGTCGACGCAGCGGTGCCAGTTCTCGAGCACGAGCGACTCGTCGTACTGCCGCAGCACGTTCAGCGCGCGGATGACCGTCGCCTTGCGACCTGCGGGCAGCGGAACCTCGAAGCCGCCGAGCCGAAAGCTCACGCCCGGCTTCGCGCTGAGCGACGCCAGCTTCACGCGGGCGGGGTCGATCTCGACGCCGATGATCTCGACGTCGGAGCGCACCTTCGAGAGGCGGTGGTGCAGTTCGAGAGAGGTGGTGGCGGATGCGCCGTAGCCGAGATCGACCACGAGCGGATCCGCGGAGCGACGCAGCACGGCCAGGGTCGCGATCCAGCGGTCGATGCGGCGCAGGCGATTGGTGCCCGTCGTGCCACGAGTGATGGATCCGATGGGCATTGGTCAACCCTAAGCGTGCGCGCCCTGTCGATAAGCTGGGCGGCATGACTTACACGCTTATCCTGCTGCGCCACGGAAACTCCGACTGGAACCAGAAGAACCTCTTTACCGGCTGGGTCGACGTGCGCCTGAGCGATCAGGGCGTCGACGAGGCGAACCGTGCCGGCGAGCTGCTGGCGGCGTCGGGCCTGAAGCCCGAGATCCTCTACACGAGCCTCCTGACCCGCGCGATCCAGACCGCGAACCTCGCCCTCGAGGTCGCCGACCGCCTCTGGATCCCGGTCAAGCGCACCTGGCGCCTCAACGAGCGCCACTACGGCGCGCTGCAGGGCCTCGACAAGGCCGAGACGCTCGAGAAGTACGGCCAGGAGAAGTTCATGGAGTGGCGCCGCAGCTTCGACGTGCCGCCGCCCGTGCTCGACGACGACGCCGAGTACAGCCAGGTGCACGACGAGCGCTACATCGGCATCGACGGGGAGATCCCGCGCACCGAGAGCCTCGCGCTCGTCATCGACCGCATGCTGCCCTACTGGGAGAGCGACATCACCGTCGACCTCAAGGCTGGCAAGACCGTGCTCGTCACCGCACACGGCAACTCGCTGCGCGCCCTGATCAAGCACCTCGACGGCATCAGCGACGCCGACATCTCCGAGCTCAACGTTCCCACCGGAATCCCGCTGGTCTACGAGCTCGACGAGAACTTCGTTCCGATCAAGCCCGCGTACTACCTCGACCCCGAGGCCGCCGCCGCGGGTGCCGCCGCCGTCGCGAACCAGGGCAAGAAGTAGCCAGCCGGCCATTTAAACGACGGATGCCGCCTCTCGACTCGAGAGGCGGCATCCACCGTTAACGGCGATTGAGCCGATCAGCGTGGCTCTAGTTGCTGGTAACGTGCCAGTCGCCCGTGGCCAGGTACTGCACCTTCTTGGCGATCGAGACCGCGTGGTCTGCGAAGCGCTCGTGGTAGCGCGAGGCGAGGGTCGCGTCGACGGTGTCGACCGCTGCGCCCTTCCAGGTCTCGCCGAGCACCTTGTCGAACACGCTGAGGTGCAGCGCGTCGATGCGGTCGTCGTCGTTGCGGATCTCCTCGGCAAGACGCGTGTCCTCGGTCTTGAGCAGCTCCACCAGCTTCTTCGCGATGGCCACGTCGAGGGTGCCCAGCTCGGCGAAGGTGCCGCGCAGGCTCTTCGGAACGACCTTGTCGGGAAAGCGGTAGCGCGCGAGCTGCGCGATGTGCTCGGACATGTCGCCCATGCGCTCGAGCGACGCCGAGATGCGCAGTGCGCTCACGACGATGCGCAGGTCGCGGGCGACCGGCTGCTGGCGGGCGAGGATGTTGATGGCGAGCTCGTCGAGCTCGAGGGCTGCGACGTCGATCTTCTCGTCGTCGGCGATCACGGTCTCGGCGAGTGAGACGTTCGACTCGTTGAACGCCCGAGTTGCATTGTCGATGGAGACGGCGACCAGGGTCGCTATCTCAACAAGACGCTCCTGAACTTCTTGGAGCTCCTGCTGGAATACCTCGCGCACGTTATGTCCCTTTCGCTGCGGGCATGGTTCATCCCGCACAGTTCACGCCAGCCTGCCCTCGTCAGGTTAACAACGGGTGTTGACTCGCTGAACACTGGACGAAGCACGGCGGCTGTTCGGGCACACCTGTCAGGTGACCCTCAAGTTGTAACTAACCTAGTCCGTATGGACTCCGGATGGCTGGTGCCCCTGTCGCTTGTCTTCGGTGTGATAGTCGGAGCCGGCATGGTGGCAATCATCGTCGCAGCCGCGCAGCGCGGACAGCGCGCGGTCGACGTGGTGAGTTCCGCCGTTCCCGACGGGATCGACCAGGTCATCGACGCCCTCGAGTCCGCCGGTGTCGTGCTCGACCCGTCGAACAACGTGGTCAAGGTCAGCCCCGGCGCGCTCGCCTTCGGTCTCGTCTCCCATCAGTCGCTCGTGCATCCCGAGCTGGTGAAACTGGTCGACCGCGTGCGTCGTTCGGGCGAGTCGATCACCGAGGAGGTGCACCTCGCGCGTGGACCGTTCGGCGACGCGAACCTCTACCTCTTCGTGCGCGTGGCCCGGCTGGGCGCCCGCTACATCCTGCTGCTCGCCGAGGACCGCACAGAGGCGTATCGGCTCGACGACGTGCGCCGCGACTTCGTCGCCAACATCAGCCACGAGCTGAAGACCCCGATCGGGGCGGTCAGCCTCCTCGCCGAGGCGCTCTCCTTCGCAGCCGACGACGCCGACCAGGTGCGCAAGTTCGCCAAGCGCCTCACCAAGGAGTCGGAGCGCCTGTCGCGAATCACGCAGGAGATCATCGAGCTCTCGCGTCTGCAGGCGGCCGACGCGCTCGCCAAGCCCGAGCTCGTCGCGATCGACCACGTCGTCGCGCTCGCTATCGACCAGAACCATGTCGCCGCCGACGCGAGCGCGGTGCAGCTGGTCAGCGGCGGCGACGCGGGGGCGACCGTCTATGGAGACGAGTCGCTGCTGGTCGTCGCGCTGCACAACCTCATCGCCAACGCGATCCAGTACTCGCCAGGCAAGTCGCGCATCGGCATCGGGGTGAGCAACGTCGACGGGATCGTCGAGATCGCGGTCACCGACCAGGGCGTCGGCATTCCCGAAGACGACCTCGACCGTGTCTTCGAGCGTTTCTTCCGCATCGATCCGGCTCGCAGCCGCAACACCGGCGGCTCCGGGCTCGGTCTCAGCATCGTCAAGCACGTCGCGCACAACCACGGCGGCGACGTGCGTGTCTGGTCGCAGCTGGGCAGCGGATCCACTTTCACCATTCGACTTCCCGAGGCGGCTCCCGCCCCGGCGACCACCGGAGAAGACACATGACCATGATCCTCATCGTCGAAGACGAGCAGTCGCTCAGCGAACCGCTCGCCTACCTGCTCGAACGCGAGGGCTACGAGACGACGATCGCCGCCGACGGCCCCTCCGCGGTCGCGGAGTTCGAGCGCAACGGCGCCGACCTGGTGCTGCTCGACCTCATGCTGCCCGGGCTCTCGGGCACCGAGGTGTGCCGAGAGATCCGCACGCGGTCGACCGTTCCGATCATCATGCTCACCGCCAAGGACAGCGAGATCGACATCGTGGTGGGCCTCGAGCTCGGTGCCGACGACTACGTGACGAAGCCCTACAAGACCCGGGAGCTGCTCGCCCGCATCCGCGCGGTGCTCCGCCGCCGAATCGAGGCCGACGACGACAGCGACGCAGTGCTCGAGGCGGGCACCGTGCGGATGGACGTCGAGCGCCACACCGTCAGCGTCAACGGCGTCGAGACCGCCATGCCGCTGAAGGAGTTCGAGCTGCTCGAGCTGCTGCTGCGCAACTCCGGACGCGTCCTCACCCGCGGCCAGCTCATCGACCGGGTGTGGGGTGCAGACTACTTCGGCGACACCAAGACCCTCGACGTGCACATCAAGCGCATCCGCTCGCGCATCGAGGCCGTTCCGTCGGAGCCGGCGATGCTCGTCACCGTGCGCGGGCTCGGCTACCGCTTCGAGGCGTAGCCGCTGCGGCGTGCGCCTGCCCGCCGCGCCTGCCCGCCGCGCCTGCCCGCCGCGTCCGCCGCGGCCGGCCGCGGCAACGACCGTGAGACCTGGCTGGCCACTTGTGGCTGCTGCTTCGGCGCGCATCCGTGCCGAACTGGCCACCCAGCGAGGTCTGCGGCTCGGGCGGTGTGCGCTCAGGCACGTGGCGTTCCGCGAGAGTGCAGGTGTTGCCCGTTTTGCGCCCGAATCCGGGGCAGAAGTGCACTCTCGGCGGCCGGTGCCCGTGAACCGGGCCAACGCATGGCGGGGCCGGGCGGCCGGTGCCCGTGAACCGGGCCAACGCATGGCGGGGCCGGGCGGCCGGTGCCCGTGAACCGGGCCAACGCGTGGCGGGGCCGGGCGGCCGGTGCCGCCGCTACTCGGGGATGCTGGTGGAAGTGGGTGCCACCGGCACCAGGGTCGAGTACTCGCCGAGGCTGCCGTCGAAGACCGGGACGAGCATCTGCGTGCCGGGAACATCGCCGTACTGGGCGTAGACCGGGAAGCGTCCGCCGACCTGGGTGTTCGCGTCGGCCAGGATCACCGACTCCTCGTCGGGCTGCCCGATCGACTTCGACGAGTTGCCCGCGACGTACAGCTGCTCTTCGCCGTCTCCGTCGTTGAACTGGAAGTTCACGAAGATGCCGTTGTCGCTGGTGTTCACTGCGGTCAGCACGAGGTTGAGGTCGACGCCGTCGTCCGAGATCGCGAGCACGTTGCGCAGCTCGATCGATCCGAGGTCCGCCTCGACGCCGTCGCTGGGCGCGTACTCGATCAGCGTCGCCTTCTCGGAGAAGAGCGAGCAACCGGTCGTTGCAAGGAGCAGACCACCGATGAGAATGGCGGATGCCGCACGGCGAGCAATCACTGGACCCTCCAGTACAGAGAAGATATTGGCCAGAATCGAGCGGCGAACCGCGCAGACCTGCTGGAGCTTCAGTTTAGCCAGCCAGAGGCCTCCCGCGGTGTTAGGCAAGCCTTACTTAGAGTTCGCCGTGGTAAACTCGATGCTCTGGAAAGGACCAAAACTCCATGTTGTTTGAGGTCGGCGAGACAGTCGTTTATCCCCACCACGGCGCAGCAACCATCACCGAAGTGAAGTCGAGAATCATCAAGGGCGAAGAAAAGCTCTACCTCACTTTGCGGGTTGCCCAAGGAGATCTGGTCATCGAAGTCCCAGCCGAGAATGTCGACCTCGTCGGAGTTCGCGACGTGATCGGCCGGGAAGGCGTTGACCGCGTCTTCGAGGTGCTTCGTGCCCCGTTCACCGAAGAGCCCACCAACTGGTCCCGCCGCTACAAGGCGAACCTCGAGAAGCTCGCGTCCGGCGACGTCATCAAGGTCGCCGAAGTCGTGCGCGACCTCTGGCGCCGCGACCAGGACCGCGGTCTCTCCGCAGGCGAGAAGAGCATGCTCGCCAAGGCTAGGCAGATCCTCGTCTCGGAGCTCGCCCTGGCCGAGAAGACCGACGAAGAAAAGGCATCGACCATGCTCGACCAGGTTCTCTCCTCCGACAGCGTGGCGAGCTAAATCGCGCCCGTGACCGGCTCCACCGTCGCAATCATCGTGGTTGCCGCGGGGAGCGGAACGCGGCTCGGCGAGCCAGAGCCCAAAGCCCTCGTCTCCATCGGCGGCCAGACCATTCTCGAACACGCACTCACTCGTGTGTTCTCACTTGCGGATGCTGCGCAGGTGATCGTCGTCGCGCCCGCCGCGCGGCTCGATGACGCGCGTGCCCTGGCGCTGCGCATCGCGGGCGCCGCCGCCGACCACGTGACGGTAGTCGCCGGGGGAGACACCCGGCAGCAGTCCGTCGAGGCGGGCCTCGCGGTGCTCGAGCCCACCGTCGACGTCGTGCTCGTGCACGACTCCGCCCGCTCGTTCACGCCGGCGAGCCAGTTCGAGGCGGTCATCTCCGCCGTGCGCTCGACCGGCGGAGGAATCATCCCGGGCCTGGCCGTCGCCGACACGATCAAGCAGCTCGACTGGACGGGCGCCGTCGAGCGCACCGTCGACCGGTCGCAGCTCGTCGCGGTGCAGACGCCGCAGGGGTTCCCGCGCGCCGCACTGATCGACGCCTACGCCCGAGCCGCCGAGGACTACACCGACGACGCGGCGGTCTTCGCCGCCGCCGGACTGCCCGTGACCGTGGTCGACGGAGACCCGCTCGCGTTCAAGATCACCACCCAGTGGGACCTGCGACGCGCCGAGTCGATCCTGGGCGAGGCGGCGCCGACGGCGACGCTGCGCACCGGCATCGGCATCGACGTGCACGGCTTCGACGCCGCGCAGCCGCTCTGGCTCGGCGGACTGCACTGGCCAGACGAAGAGGGCCTCGCCGGGCACAGCGACGGCGACGCCGTCGCGCACGCGGTGTGCGACGCCCTGCTGTCGGCGGCCGGGCTCGGAGACATCGGCGGCAACTTCGGCACCTCCGACCCGCGCTACGCGGGGGCGCACGGCGACGTCTTCGTCTGCGCGACCGTGCGACTCGTCACAGAGGCGGGGTTCTCTATCGAGAATGTGGCCGTGCAGATCGTCGGCAACCGCCCCAAGATCGCCCCGCGACGCACCCTCATGGAGGATCGGATGAGCGCGCTCGTCGGCTCCCCGGTGAGCGTTTCGGCGACCACCACCGACGGACTCGGATTCACCGGCCGCGGCGAGGGAGTGACGGCGATCGCCACCGCCCTACTGCGACGATAAACTGGCGCGCGTGACTGTGCGCCTCTACGACTCCAAACGCCAAGAAACCACTGACTTCGTGCCCATCGTGGCCGGTCAGGTCGGTCTCTACGTCTGTGGTCCCACCGTGCAGTCGTCGCCGCACATCGGGCACCTACGGTCGGCGCTCGTCTACGACCTGTGGCGCCGCTGGCTCGGCTACCGCGGGTTCGACGTCACCCTCGTGCGCAATGTCACCGACATCGACGACAAGATCCTGGCGAACGCGTCCACCACCGACGCCGACGGCGAACAGTGGTGGGCCCTCGCCTACCGCTACGAGCTCGAGTTCACCGACGGCTACAACCAGCTCGGCATCCTGCCCCCGACCTACGAGCCGAGGGCGACGGCGAGCATCACGCAGATGCAGTCCATCGTGCAGCGACTCATCGACAACGGCCACGCCTACCCGGCCGGCGACGGCTCCGGCGACGTCTACTTCGACACCGCATCGTGGCCCGCGTACGGCGAGCTCACCAACCAGAACCCTCGCGACATGGTCGCCGCCGGCGACGCCGACCCGCGTGGAAAGCGCGCACCGCAGGACTTCGCTCTCTGGAAGGGCCACAAGAGCACCGAGCCGGCATCCGCCGCATGGGAATCGCCGTGGGGCGCCGGACGCCCCGGCTGGCACATCGAGTGCTCGGCCATGAGCTCGCGGTATCTCGGGGCGAACTTCGACATCCACGGCGGCGGCCTCGACCTGCGCTTCCCGCACCACGAGAACGAGCTCGCCCAGTCGACCGCGGCGGGCGACGCCTTCGCGAACTACTGGGTGCACAACGGCCTGGTGAACGTCAACGGGCAGAAGATGTCGAAGTCGCTCGGCAACTCGATCTACGCCTCCGAGTTTCTCGAGCTCGCCCGCCCGCTGGTCGTGCGTTATTACCTCGGCGCAGCGCACTACCGCTCGACGATCGACTACCACGACGGCGCGCTCGTCGAGGCCGAAGCCGCGCTCGAGCGCATCGAGGTCTTCCTCGACCGGTCGCTGCGCCGCATCGCCAACACCCGCTTCGCCGCGACCGGGCTGCCCGTCGTGCCCGAGGAGTTCGCCGAAGCGATGGACGACGACCTCGCCGTTCCGCAGGCGCTCGCCGTTCTGCACGACCGGGTGCGCGCGGGCAACGCGGCCCTCGACGCAGAGGACCTCGCCCTCGTCGCCACCCTCCGCGCCGAGGTGCTGGCCATGGCCGAAGTGCTCGGCATCAACCCCGACGCCCCGCAGTGGGCGACGGCGAGTTCGGCCCCGGCCGAGCGCGCCCTCACATCCCTCGTCGAACGGCTCATCGCCGACCGACAGATTGCACGGGAAACCCGTGATTTCAGCGCAGCTGATCGCATCCGTGATGAACTAGTGGCCGCGGGCATCTCTATCGAGGACACCCCGTCAGGCCCCCATTGGAGTATTGAGTCGTGAAAAACCCAGGTAACAAGTCGCGCGCAGGCGCCGTACGCAAGACCAGTTCGGGCAAGCAGGTCGGCTCAGGCGGCCAGGGCCGCCAGGCCCTCGAGGGCAAGAAGCCGACGCCCAAGGCCGTCGACCGCCCGTACCACCCCGCGGGCAAGCGCAAAGCGGCGAACGACCGTTTCGAGGCCGCCGGCGGACGCAAGCCCTCGCGCGGCAAGGAGGCGCCCGGCGCCGAGCAGCGCCCCCAGCAGCAGCAGCGTCGCGCCAAGTCGAGCGACGAGACCGAGGTCGTGACCGGCCGCAACTCCGTTCTCGAGGCACTGCGGGCGAACATCCCCGCCACCACCCTCTACATGGCGACGCGCATCGAATACGACGACCGTGTGAAGGAGGTCGTCAAGATCGCGACGACCCGCGGCATCCCGATTCTCGAGGTCATGCGACCCGAGCTCGACCGCCTCGCCGGTTTCGACTCGGTGCACCAGGGCCTCGCCCTCAAGGTGCCGCCGTACGAGTACGCGCACCCGATGGAGCTGCTCGAGAAGATCGAGAAGTCGGGACGCGTGCCGCTGCTCGTCGCGCTCGACGGCATCACCGATCCGCGTAACCTCGGCGCGATCATCCGCTCGGTCGCCGCGTTCGGCGGTCACGGCGTGATCCTGCCGCAGCGTCGCTCGGTCGGGCTCACCGCCTCCGCGTGGAAGACCTCCGCCGGCGCCGCCGCCCGCACGCCCGTCGCGATGGCCACCAACCTCAACGCCACGATCAAGGCCTACAAGGAGCGCGGCGTGTTCGTGCTCGGCCTGGCAGGAGACGGCGACGTCTCGCTGCCCGACCTCGCGCTCGCGAAGGAGCCCGTGCTGCTCGTGATCGGCAGCGAGGGCAAGGGTCTCTCCCGCCTCGTCACCGACAACTGCGACGCCATCGTGTCGATCCCGATCAACGCCTCGACCGAGTCGCTGAACGCCGGCATCGCCGCGTCCGTGGCGCTCTACGAGGTCAGCCGCCTGCGCGCGGCCGCGAAGAAGAAGTAGCGCTTTTCGCCGAGACCCCGTCGACCCAGGTCGGCGGGGTCTCGTGCGTTGTCGCTCCGTTGCGAGCGGGCGGCGCTTCGACGAGCTCAGCGACCGCCGCGGTTCAGACCGTCGAGCGCCAGTCGTCCTCGACGACCTCGACCGGCACGGTGATGGTGCCCGTCGGCGGGTCGATGATCGTGGCCTCGTCGCGGCGGTGGCGCAGCACGTTGTCGACATAGCTCGACACGGCCTCGGCGAGCGGCACGTCGCGGGCCTCGTTCTGCGACATGTACCAGCGGTGGTCGAGCAGCTGGTGGAAGACCTCCGCGGGCTCGAGCCGTCCCTTGAGCTCCTTCGGGATGGCGCGGATGACCGGCTCGAAGACGCGGGCTGCCCACTCGTGGGCGATCGCCTCCTCGTCGAGGTTCTTCTTTCCGAACGCGGCGCTGTACGAGTCGAGATCGTTGAGCAGGCGGCGCGCCTGGTTCTCCTGGGCGTCGAGCCCGGTCAGACGCAGCAGGCGACGCGAGTGGTGGCCGGCGTCGACGACCTTGGGCTGGATGCGCACCTTCGTTCCCGTGTCGTCCGTCTTGATAGCGAGCTCTTCGATGTCGAACCCGAGGTCGTTGAGACGCTGCACGCGCTCGTTGATCCTCCAGCGCTCCGAGGAGTCGAACTGCTCGGAGCCGGTGAGCTCCTTCCACAGCGTGCGGTACTGGGCGACGATTCCCTCGCTGATCGCGATCGGGTCGACCTCCTCGGCCATCTTGCCGCCTGCCTGCAGGTCGAAGAGCTCGCCTGCGATGTTCACGCGGGCGATCTCGAGGTCGTTCTCGCGCTGCCCGTTGGAGAGGCCGTCGTAGAGCTGGCCGGTCTCGGCGTCGACGAGGTAGGCGGCGAAGGCGCCGGCGTCGCGGCGGAAGAGGGTGTTCGACAGCGACACATCGCCCCAGAAGAAGCCGACCACGTGCAGCCGCACGAGAAGCACGGCGAGCGCGTCGACCAGGCGTGTGGCGGTGTCTGGACGCAGCGTCTGCGAGAACAGCGCGCGGTACGGCAGCGAGAACTTGAGGTGGCGGGTGACGAGCGCCGATTCGAGCGGCTCGTCGCGGCCGGTGGTGCGGTTGGTGATGACACCGACGGGGTCGACGCACGGGATGTCGAGACGCTGCAGGGTGCGCAGCATGTCGTACTCCTTGCGGGCCAGCTCGGCCGAGGTCTCCTTGATGGCGACGACGTACCCGCTGAGGTGCACGAACCGCACGAGGTGCCGCGAGATGCCCTTGGGCAGTGCCGCGATGTTCTCGTCGGGCCAGACCTCCAGGGGGAGATTCCACGGCAGGTCGAGCAGGCCGGGATCGACCGTTGCCGCCGTGATGTTCAATGAGCCGCTCATGATTTTCCTACCTTGGCCTTAACGCGGTCGAGCTTGCCGAAATCTGCCGACGTTCGTCAGTGGATCTCGACAAGCTCGAACCGCGAATGGGTGAGACTAGCTTGCTACGACGGCCTTCTTGCTGAGGCGCAGGCCGGACTCGGTGTTGAACACGTGCACGTGGTTGGGCTCCGGGAGAACGAAGACCTTGTCGCCGGCGTTCGGGTGCGAACGGCCGTCGACGCGAGCCACGATGTCGACGCGGTTGCCGTCGATCTCGGTGTGGCCGTAGAGGTAGCCGTCGGCGCCGAGCTCCTCGACGAGGTCGACATCGACGGGGAGGCCCTCGCCGGTCGGCGAGACACGGATGTCCTCGGGGCGAATACCGATCGTGACCTTCTTGGCGGTAGCCTCACCGAGGGTGTCGCGGTCGACAGCGGCGATGGCGGTACCGAACTTGAGTCCACCGTCGACGACGTCTGCGTCGAAGAGGTTCATGGCGGGCGAGCCGATGAAGCCTGCGACGAACACGTTCTGCGGCTGCTCGTACAGGTCGCGGGGGGTTCCGACCTGCTGGAGCACGCCGTCCTTGAGAACCGCGATGCGGTCGCCCATGGTGAGCGCCTCGGTCTGGTCGTGGGTCACGTAGACCGTGGTGACGCCGAGGCGACGCTGCAGCGACGCGATCTGCGTACGGGTCTGCACGCGCAGCTTGGCGTCGAGGTTCGACAGCGGCTCGTCCATGAGGAACACCTGCGGCTGGCGCACGATCGCGCGGCCCATGGCGACGCGCTGACGCTGTCCACCGGAGAGCGCCTTCGGCTTGCGGCCGAGATAGGGCTCGAGGTCGAGCAGCTTGGCTGCCTCGAGAACGCGAGTGGCGCGCTCGTCCTTGCCGATGCCGGCGATCTTGAGCGCGAAGCCCATGTTCTCGGCGACGGTCATGTGGGGGTACAGCGCGTAGTTCTGGAAGACCATGGCGATGTCGCGGTCCTTCGGCGGAACGTCGGTGACGTTGCGGTCGCCGATGAGGATGTTGCCGTCGTTGACCTCTTCGAGGCCGGCGAGCATGCGGAGGGAGGTGGACTTTCCACAACCGGAGGGCCCGACGAGTACGAGGAATTCGCCGTCTGCGACCGAGAGGTCGAGGGCGTCGACTGCGGGGCGGGTGGAACCCGGGTAGAGGCGGGTTGCCTTGTCGAAAGTGACTGATGCCATGACTATTAATGCTCCTTCACCGGCAGGTACGTGCCGGACGATCCGAGTGAATGGACAGCGACTAGAGGTCGCCACAGTCATTATGGCACTAACGTGCGTACAGCGGTCGTTTGGGCGATTCCCAGAATGCGCTCCTAAGATCGAAAAGCCCCGTAGCCTTCTGGATGCATCGGGGCCCAACTCTTCTCACAAAACATCTTGTCCTTCTGCGAGGTTTCATGACGTACGGCACATCTGGCGGCGACCGCCAGAGTAAGAACGAGCGACGCGAGGCCGCGCGCGAAAAAGCCAAGCAGCTGCGCGAATCACAGCGCAAGAAGGACCGCCGCAGCAAGGTGGTTCTGCAGGGCAGCGTCATCATCGCCTCGCTCGCCATCCTCGCAGTGGTCGCACTGGTCATCGTGAACTCCGTCAAGACCCCCGGACCCGGACCGCGCAACATGCTCAGCGACGGCATCCTCATCGGCCAGGACTTCACCGCCACCCCGACGGCCGGCCTCAAGGCGGGTGCCGACCCGGTGCCGAACGAGCGCGACGAAGAGTCCGGCGTCATCAGCATCCAGATGTACGTCGACTACTTCTGCCCCGTCTGCGGCGACTTCGAGAAGGCCAACGAAGACCAGCTCACCACCTGGATCGAGAGCGGCGCCGCGACCGTGGAGATCTTCCCGATGGCGATCCTCGACCGTCTCTCGCAGGGAACCAAGTACGCCACCCGTGCCGCGAACGCCGCCGCGTGCGTCGCCGACACGTCGCCCGACCAGTACTACGACTTCCACAACATCCTCTTCGCCAACCAGCCGAAGGAGGGCTCGGCCGGACTCACCGACGATGAGCTCATCGCGCTGACCGCCGAGGCGAAGGTGTCGAGCCCCCGGATCGTCGCCGACTGCATCGAGGACCAGAAGTTCAAGAAGTGGGTCGAGGACGCACGGTCGCGCGCGCAGACCGGCCCGATCGCCAACAGCAACGTGGAGAAGATCGCCGGTACGCCGACCGTCATCGTCAACGGACTGAAGTACACCGGCGCGCTCGACGACGCCAAGGCGTTCTCGTCGTTCGTCATCCAGGCCGAGAACACGAACTTCAACGAGAAGTCGACCTCGACACCCACGCCGACTCCCGTCCCGGCTCAGTAGGCCTGTGCGGAGCGCGCGGCCGGCGGGTCGCACGCATCCGTCACCGAGGCCGTAGCGTAGGGACATGCGCGAAGAGCAAACCCGGATCATCAGCGAACTGTCCGTCTCCCCCCGGATCGACGCGGGGGAGGAGATCGAACGCCGAATCGCGTTCCTCTGCGACTACCTGCGCGAGACGGGCGCCCGTGGTCTGGTGCTCGGCATCAGCGGCGGCCAGGACTCGTCGCTCGCCGGCAGGCTGAGCCAGCTCGCGGTCGAGCGCCTCGCAGGCGAGGGCCTCACCGTGGAGTTCGTCGCCGTGCGCCTGCCGTACGCCGTGCAGGCCGATGAAGACGACGCGCAGCTCGCGGTCCGGTTCATCCGCCCCACCCGCGTGATCACGTTCGACATCCGACGCGGCGTCGACGGCGTCGCGGCCGAGTACGCCGACGCTGTCGGCACCCGTATCTCCGACTTCACCAAGGGCAACACCAAGGCGCGGATGCGCATGGTCGCGCAGTACGCGATCGCCGGCGACCACGGGCTGCTGGTCGTGGGCACCGACCATGCCGCCGAGGCGGTGACGGGTTTCTTCACGAAGTTCGGCGACGGCGGGGCCGACGTTCTCCCGCTCTCCGGGCTGACCAAGCGGCAGGGCCGCGCCATGCTGCAGGCGCTCGACGCCCCAGAGCGGCTGTACCTGAAGCAGCCGACGGCCGACCTCCTCGACGACAACCCGGGTCAGACCGACGAGAACAACCTCGGGATCGCCTACTCCGACATCGACGACTTCCTCGAGGGCAAGGAGGTGCACGCCGATGTGGCGTCGACGCTGACCGCGCGGTACGCGTCGACGGAGCACAAGCGCCGCCCGCCGGTCGGCCCCACCGACACCTGGTGGCGCTGACCGGCGCCCACGAAACTAGTTGACATATCTCAACCATGTCGTATAGTTGACTTAGATCAACTGATTGTGGCCCTCATCGCTGAGCATTCGCGTGGGGGCCATCGTCATGAATGGGGAAGACATGTCACAGACCACAACCGCGCCCGCGATGACCCATCGCCAGGTGCTCGAATCGCTCTCCGGGCTGCTCATGGGCCTGTTCGTCGCGGTGCTCGCCTCGACCGTCGTCTCGACGTCGCTGCCGAAGATCATCTCCGACCTGGAGGGCGACCAGACCGCCTACACCTGGGTCGTGGTCTCCACGCTGCTCGCCACCACCGTGAGCACGCCCATCTGGGGCAAGTTCGCCGACCTGTTCAACCGCAAGATGCTGGTGCAGGTGTCGCTCGTCATCTTCGTCGTCGGCTCGGCTCTCGCCGGCCTCTCGGAGAACACCGACACGCTCATAGTGTTCCGCGTCATCCAGGGGCTCGGCGCCGGCGGGCTGCTCTCGCTCGTGCAGGTGATCATCTCCGACATCATCAGCCCGCGTGAGCGCGGACGCTACGTCGGACTGCTCGGCGCGGTCATCGCGGTCGGCACAGCGGGCGGCCCGCTGCTCGGCGGCGTCATCACCGACTCGATCGGGTGGCGCTGGAACTTCTACGTCGCGGTGCCGTTCGCCATCGTGGGCCTCATCCTGATCCAGCGCACCCTGCGCCTGCCCAAGCGGCCGGCGCGCGTCGTGTCGATCGACTACGCGGGCGCGCTGCTCATCGCCGCCGGGGTGTCGCTGCTGCTCATCTGGGTGTCGCTCGCGGGCAACCAATTCGAGTGGAACTCCCTGATCTCGTGGGGCATGGCGGTCGGCTCCGTGCTGCTGCTCGTCGCCGCCGTGATCGTCGAGCTCAACGTCAAGGAGCCCATCCTGCCGATGGCGCTGTTCAAGGACCGCACCTTCACCCTCGTGGTCGTCGCGAGCCTCACGGTGGGCGTCGCCCTGTTCAGCTCGTCGGTCTTCCTCAGCCAGTACTGGCAGCTCAGCCGTGGCGCCAACCCCACCCAGTCGGGACTGCTCAGCCTCCCGCAGGTGATCGGCTCCCTCGTGGCATCCACTCTCATCGGCGTCGTCATCAGCCGCACCGGCAAGTGGAAGCGCTGGATGGTGCTCGGGGCGAGCCTGCTCACCGTGGGACTCGCGATGATGTCGACCATCCGTCTCGACACCGACATCGTCTACGTGTCGATTTACCTCGCCCTGATGGGCCTGGGGCTCGGCATGGTCATGCAGAACCTCGTGCTCGTCGTGCAGAACTCGGTCGACGTGCGTCAGCTCGGTGCGGCCAGCTCCGCGGTCGCGTTCTTCCGCAGCCTCGGCGGCACGCTCGGCGTCTCGGTGCTCGGCGCCGTGCTCGCCTCGCGCGTCTCGACCATCGTGGGCGAGGGCATCGGCGCGATCGACGCACCAGCGAGCGAGCTCAAGGCCCTCGCGACGGGTACCATTCCGAACGTGAACGAACTGTCGAAACCCGTGCGCGAACTCGTCGAGGGCGCCTACGGGCAGGGCATCGGCGAGATCTTCCTCATCGCGGCGCCGCTCGCGTTCATGACCCTGCTCGCGATCATCTTCCTGCCCAAGGCCGAGCTCGGCACCAAGACCGGCATCGAGCAGCTCGCCGAGACCGAGGCGGAGATCGAGCTGAACGTCGCCGGCGGCGAGGCGATCGTGCCCACGACCCTCACCCGCCCGGTGCCTGTGGTCACCCGGGACGAGGACGCCGGTCCCCGTGCCTGACTCCCCGGAGTCGGCGGAGGCCCGCGACGCCCACGCCCTCGAGATCGAGCAGGGCGTCGCCGTGCTCTACCGCGCGAGCAAGGCGCGCGTGAAGCGCCTCGTCGAGCACCTCGACCCCGACATGCAGACCGCCGGCTACCTTGTGCTGCGCTACGTGATGGCGAACGAGCCGATCCGCGCGGGCGACATCGCGACCGCGCTCTCGATGGACAAGAGCGCGGTCAGCCGCCAGCTCACGACGCTGCGCGACAGCGGGCTCATCGAGGCCCGGCCCGACCCGGAAGACGGGCGCGCGAGCCTCGTCGTCGCGAGCGACAAGGCGAACGAGCGGCTCGACGAGTTTCGCACCGAGCTGAAGAGTGACTACGAGCGCATCCTGGCCTCGTGGGACGCGGCCGACATCGAGGCCTTCGCCCGGCTGCTCAAGAAGTTCAACGAGTCGCGCTAGTCCGCCCACGCGCCGGGGCTCAGGCGCCGAACACACCCGCCACCCGGTCCCACCAGAGGCGCGAGGCGGCGCGGTTGGTCTCCGCGATCGCCAGCCCCCGGTCGCGGATCTCGTCGCGGGAGCTCCAGACCGCGGATGCCACGGCCGGCGCCCCGCCGGCCACCAGCTGCGCGGCGCTCACCAGGCCGTGCTGGCCGAAGTTGCCCAGTGCGCCGGTGAGCTTCGTCGTCGTGTAGTCGTCGACGGATATGCCGACGGTGGGCACGCCGCCCGACACCGCGAACACGGCGGGGTGGTAGCGGCTCGACACCACGAGAGCCGCACCCCGGGCGAGCTGCGCGGCGGCGACCGAGTCGCCCTCGTCGATGGTCGCAACCCGCGGCGACCCGCCGTCGGCGGCCGTGTCGCGTGCCGACGACATCCGCGCCCTGACGGCGTCGTGCATCACCGTGTCGCCGCGCGACTTGGCGGGGTCGAGCGAGGCGAAGTGCGCGTAGAAGCGCACGTCGAGGCCGGTGGTGGCGACCACGTGGTCGAGCAGGTCGGCGACCGCCTGCTGAAACTCCTCGCGGTTCTCGCTGCCGACATGGGTCGAGAGCGAGACGAGGCAGTACGGCGCGACCGCGGTGGTCGGCGCCGGCGTCTGCTCGCTGAGGAAGCTCGCGTCGTCGACGGTCTGGGTGAGCAGCGCCGCCGGCACTCCGAGTTCGAGGGACAGGGCGTGCGACGGCTTCTCGCGCAGCCCGACGAGCCGGGCCGACGACAGCAGGGCGGTGACGAGCGCGCGGTCGGGGTCGTCGAGGTGCGGGCCGATGGTCTGCCCCGAGACGACGAGCGGCTTGCCGAGCAGGCGGGCGACCTCGCCGATGGTGCCGCGCTCGAAGATGTGCGACGGCCACGTCGACGCCATGTTGCCGCCGCCGGAGACGGCGACGCCGTCGCTCGTGCGGATCGCCTCGATCACGGCGATGGCCGAGTCGTCGGCGGCGAGCAGCCCGGTCTGGCCCGCGGCGGTGCGCACGACGCGATCCATGCGGTCCTGCTGTTCGGCGCGAGTCGTCTGGGTGCGGAACCCGATGCCCGCCACGGCGTCGATGCCGTAGCGCTCACGGGTCTCCGCGGGGTTGGACGAGATCCCGGTGATGTGTTCGACGCCGCGCTTGCGCAGCTGGAAGACCATCTCGTCGAACATGGCCTCGTCGCCGACGTGGACCATGTCGTCGATAACTCCGACGTCGCCGATAACTACGATTCGCAACTGTTTCACTCCGGGGCGCTGGGTGCATCCCGCACGCCGCGGGCCGTCTTTACGTTAGTCGACGACGGAGGTCACGCTCGTCGCCCATGGGAGGGAGCTCACCCGGCGTGGGTGGTGTCCGAGGTGCCGCCAGCGGTGTCTGCTGGTGCCGGAAAGGCGGGTGGACCTGTGGCGCGCATGACTAGCACAGAGCTCGAGCGGCGGATCGCCGAACTCGAGGCGGAGAACGAGGCGTTGCGGTCGGGTGCGGTCGTCGAGCCGCCGGACGATCCGGCCCCGGTCGCCTATCGTGCGAAGCGCTCGTGGGCATGGACCCTGCTCGCGACGGTCCTCATCACCCTCGGCGCCCTGCTCGCCCCCGTCGCGGTGATCGCCACCTGGGTGAAGGCCGACCTCACCGACACCGACAGGTTCGTGGCGAGCTTCGCCCCGCTCGCCGACGACCCCGCCGTGCAGGCGTACGTCGCCGATCAGACCGTCGCTGTGATCAACGAGAACATCGATGTCGCGCAGCTCACCTCCGACGTCTTCGACGGCGTCATCGCGCTCGGCGTCCCGCCGCGGGCCGCGACCGCGCTCGAGACGCTCAAAGGCCCGGCGGCATCCGGCCTGCAGTCGCTCATCGAGTCGCAGGTCGAGGCGTTCGTGGCTTCTGACGCATTCGCCGACGTCTGGGCGACGGCGCTTCGGGTGTCGCACACCCAGCTCGTCGCCACCATGCAGAACGACCCCGACGCCGCGATCTCCGTCGGCGCGAACGGCGAGGTCGGCGTGCAGCTCGGCCCGATCGTCGAGGCGGCCAAGAAGGCACTGCTCGACCGCGGCATCGAGTTCGCGAACCGGATCCCGACCGTCGACCGCACCATCGTCGTGGCGCAGTCCGACGCTATCCCGGCCGCGCAGGTCGGCTACGGCGTCGCGGTGGGCGCCGGCATCTGGCTGCCCTGGGTGGCCATCGGTCTGCTCGTGCTCGGCGTGCTCGTCGCCCGTCGCCGCGCCGTCGCGCTGATCGCCGCGGCCGTGGCCCTCGCCCTGTCGATGGCGGTTCTCGCGGTGCTGCTCGCCGTGGGACAGGCCGTCTTCGCGACAGCCGCCGGTTCGTCGGGGGTGCCGGTCAACGTGTCCGACGTGCTGTTCCAGACGGTCGTCGACGGCATGCGCGGAACGGCTGTCGCCGTGCTCACGCTCGCCATCGTCGTGGCCGTCGTCGGCTGGTTCGCCGGACCGTTCGAGACGCCGAGGAGGCTGCGCGGCGTCGCCCGGTCCGCTGCCGCGGAGGTGCGCGGATTCGCTGAGGAACGCCGGGTCACGACCGGCCGCGTGGGGGAGTGGATCTACCGCCAACGCGTGCTGGTGCGTTCGGCGATCGCCGTGATCGCCTCGCTCGTCGTGCTGTTCGTGCGACCCCTGTCGCCCTCGCTCGTGCTCTGGACGCTGTTCGTCGCCCTCCTCGCGATCGCCGTCGTCGAGCTCGTGCAGCGCCCGCCAGCGGCGGTCGAACCTGACGCCGTGGTCGAGCCGGACACCGCTATTGTCTGAGGTATGAAAAGCATCACCCTCGCGAGCGGCACGCTCGTCACCGGCGACGCCGTCGCCGCGTCGCTGCTCGACTACGTCTCGAGCGCCTCCCCGTCGTCGCACAGCATCAGCGTGGATATCCCCGTGCTCGAGGCCGACGGGACGGTCGGCACCCACACCATCACGCTGAGTGCCGCGGCTCAGATCGATGTGGCGGACGCGTACCCCGACACCGACGAAGGTGCGCGTTTTCCCGCACCGGAACTGCCGGTAGCAGACGACGTGATGGTCGCGGTCGTTCCCACCGAAGGCTCCGACGAAGCCGGAGACGACTTCAACGCCGCGAGCGCCGAAATTGACAGGGTGCTCGACGAGAGCGATGATTCCTGACATGGAGTGAGCCGGCCGGCGCTTGCTCGCCTCTGACCGCAACACCACCCCGTGAGGACCACCGTGGGCAAATTCATCTATGGCACCCCGTCTATCACCGTCGAGTTCGATGACAGGGTGCTCGCTCACCTGCAGGTCGTCATCCTCGCCAAACTGCGTCGCGGCGAGAGCTTCACCTTCTCCTGGGACTACTCGTCGACGCACGGCGGCGGCCACAGCTCGGTATGGCTGCACCCGGCGATCCCGGTGCAGTTCGACTTCGAGGTGAAGAAGGACCCGGCGCTCAACCGCGCATGGCTCGAAGAGCTCGTGCAGCTCGCGAACACCCCGGCCGGCCTCAAGATCGTGGCCGAGCCCGCCGGTCCCCCCGCGGCACCCGCAGTACCCGCCTGATACGGCCGGCATCGCTTCGTCGGTTACGCCATGAGTCGGCGGGAGCGATGGCAGACAACGCCGGTTACTAGTGTCGGTTGACATGACACGCTCCCGCTTCGACGACATCACTCGTGATGAGCTCAGTCGGGCGAGCAGCCGTAAGTGGAGCCTGTATCCCGACACCATCGGCGCCTGGGTGGCCGAGATGGACTTCGGCACGTCGCCGGCGGTGACCCGCGCGCTGCACCATGCGATCGAGACGGGCGACCTCGGCTACCTCGCCCCGGCGACCACCGCGCGCATGGCCCGCGCGACGTCCGCGTGGCTAGCCGCGGACTGTTCGTGGGACATCCCGCCGGAGAATATCCACCCCGTCTCCGACGTGATGTCCGCTCTGGATGTCGCGATCAGCAAGTTCTCTCCCGCTGGCACAGGGGTCATCATCCCGACGCCCGCGTACATGCCGTTTCTCAGCTTCGTCCCCACCCTCGGCCGCGAGGTGTTCGAGGTGCCCGGCGAGGTGGTCGACGGCCGCTGGCGCCACGACCTCGACGCGATCGACGCCGCCTTCCACGCCGGCGCCCGCACGCTCATCCTCTGCAATCCGCAGAACCCGACCGGAACGGCCATCGGACGCGACGAGCTCGAGGCCATCGCCGAGGTCGTCGACCGGCACAACGGCCGCGTCTTCGCCGACGAGATCCACTCCCCGCTGCGCTACGACGGCATCCCGCACGTGCCATACGCGTCGATCTCGACCGTCGCCGCCAACCACACGATCACCGCCACCTCGGCGTCGAAGGCGTGGAACCTGCCCGGGCTCAAGGCGGCGCAGCTCATCACGTCCAACCCCGCCGACGAGGAGCTCTACCAGATCTTCGGGTTCGCGGTGCTGCACGGGGCATCGACCCCCGGTGTCGTCGCCGCGACCGCCGCCTACAGCGACACCCGCGAGTGGCTCGACGAGGTCACCGACTACCTCGACGGCAACCGGTTCGCGCTGCGCGATCTGCTCGCCGAGCACCTCCCCGAGGTGCGATACACGGTGCCGGATGCCACGTACATCGGCTGGCTGGACTGCTCCGCCCTCGGGATCGACGGGTCGATCGCCGACTTCTTCCGCACCGAAGCGGGAGTCACCCTGACCGACGGCGCGCTGTGCGGCCGCGGCTACGAACGCTTCGTGCGCATCATCTTCGCGATGCCGCGCCCCATTCTCGAGCAGGCGATCATCAACATGGCCGACGCGGTGCGTCGGCTGAGGGAGACACAGTGACCGACCACGAGGTAGCCGAACCCGAATACGACTGGGAGGGCTACGCCTTCGACACCCGCCAGGTGCACGCCGGCGAGGTGGAGGACCGCACCAGCGGGGCCCGCATCTCGCCGATCGCGATGACCGCGGGCTACCGGTTCGACTCGTTCGACGACGCGCGCGGCCGGTTCTCGGGCGAGAACGACGGCCTCATCTACTCGCGCCAGCGCAACCCCTCCGGGTCGGTGGCAGAGAAGCGCATCGCCTCGCTCGAGGGTGGGACGGAGGCGATCGTCGTGGCCTCCGGACAGGCCGCCATCACCTCCGCGCTGCTCGCGCTCGCCCAGCAGGGCGACCGCATCGTGTCCACGGCGAGCATCTACAGCGGAACGCGCATCCTGTTCGGCCGCAGCTTCGCGCGGTTCGGCGTGAGCGTCGACTACGTCTGGGACGAGTTCGACGACGACGAGTGGGACCGCGCGATCACCCCGCAGACGAAGGCGATCTTCACCGAGACCATCCCGAATCCCAAGAACGACATCGTCGACATCGCCCGCGTCGCCCGGGTGGCCCGCCGCCACGGCATACCGCTGGTGGTAGACAACACCATCGCGTCGCCCTACCTGATCCGGCCGTTCGAGCACGGCGCCGACATCGTCGTGCACTCCTCGACCAAGTTCCTCAGCGGCCACGGCGCCGCCATCTCGGGAACCATCGTCGACGGCGGCACGTTCGACTGGGCATCCGCGAACCGCCCGTACCCGCTCATCACCGAGCCGGCCGCCGCCGGCCTCCCGTCGATCGCCGAGAGATTCGGCCCCGTCGCCTACGCCCGCGCCACCCGCGAGGCCGTCGTCAACGACATTGGTCCGGCGCTGTCGCCGTTCAACTCGTTCCTGCTGCACCAGGGCATCGAGACGCTCTCGCTGCGGATGGAACGGCACCTGGCCAGCTCGCTGACCATCGCGGAGTGGCTCATCGGACACCCCGGCGTGGAGTCGGTCGACTACGCGGGCCTGCCGGGCAACCCCCGCTTCGAGCTCGCCCAGAGCCTGTACGGCGGGCGCAGCGGTTCGGTGTTCTCGGTGACGGTGCGGGGCGGCGAGCGGGGCGCCGCGCGCTTCCTCGACCGGCTGCGCGTGATCAGCCGGATGACCAACATCGGCGACACCCGCTCGATGGCGCTGCACCCGGCGACCACGACACACACCTCGTTCAGCCAGGACCTGCGCGACCGGCTCGGCATCGCGCCGGGGCTGATCCGACTGTCGATCGGCATCGAAGACGTGAACGACCTCGTGGCCGACCTCGACCGGGCGCTCTCCGCGGGCTGACGCCATCCAGCGTCTTCCGGCGCCCGCGCGTAGAATCGTGGGGTGACAGACACGACCTCGCCGACCCTCACTGGCGCCTTCAGCGACGCGGAGCTGCGTGACATCCGCGCCGATTTCGCCATCCTCGGCACGGTCGTCAACGGGGCGCCGCTCGTCTACCTCGACTCCGGCGCGACGTCGCAGAAGCCCCGCCAGGTTCTCGACGCCGAGCGATACTTCTACGAGCACGACAACGCGGCCGTGCACCGCGGGGCGCACACGCTCGCGGCGCTCGCCACCGAGTCGTTCGAGGACGCGCGCGCCGTGGTCGCCCGTTTCGTCGGCGCGGCCGACGACGAGATCGTCTGGACCTCCAACGCCACGGAGGGCATCAACCTCGTCGCCTACGCGATCTCGAACGCCAGCCTCGGCCGCGGCGGCGACGACGCGCTGCGCATCGGGCCCGGCGACGAGATCGTCGTCACCGAGATGGAGCACCACGCCAACCTCATCCCGTGGCAGGAGCTGGCGGCGCGCACCGGTGCCACCCTGCGTTTCATCCCGATTCTCGACGACGGCTCGCTCGACCTCGACCGTCTCGACTCCATCGTCACCGAGCGCACCCGGGTGCTCGCCTTCACGCACGTCTCGAACGTGCTCGGAATCGTCAACCCCGTCGACGTGCTCGTCGCCCGCGCCCGCGCGGTAGGGGCGGTCACCGTTCTCGACGCCTGCCAGTCGGCGCCGCACCTGACGCTCGACCTGAAGGCCCTCGGCGTCGACTTCGCCGTCTTCTCCGGCCACAAGATGCTCGGCCCCACCGGCATCGGCGTGCTCTACGGCCGTAGCGAGCTGCTGAACGCCCTGCCCCCGTTCCTCACCGGCGGTTCGATGATCACCACCGTCACCATGGAGTCGGCGCAGTACCTGCCGGCACCGCAACGGTTCGAGGCAGGCACCCAGCGCGTGTCGCAGACGGTGGGACTCGCCGCCGCCGTGCGCTACCTCGAGACGGTCGGCATGCACCGCATCGCCGAGCACGAGGCCGCGCTGGGCGAACGCCTCGTCGCGGGCCTCGCCGCCCTGCCCGGGGTGACCGTGCTCGGTCAGGCGGCAGGCCTGCACCGTGTGGGGCTCGCGAGTTTCGACCTAGCCGGCGTGCACTCCCACGACGTCGGCCAGTTCCTCGACGACCGCGGCATCGCGGTGCGCGTCGGACACCACTGTGCCCAGCCCCTGCACCGGCGGTTCGGCGTCACCTCGACGACGCGGGCGAGCGCCTACCTCTACTCGACGGCCGACGAGATCGACCAGGTCGTCGACGGCGTGCGCGACGCCGCCACCTTCTTCGGAGTGACACGATGAGCTCGACGGAACTGCAGGCGCTCTACCAGGAGCTGATCCTCGACCACTCCCGCCACCCGCAGGGGTTCGGTCTGAAGGACGGCGCGGCCGCGCAGTCGCACCAGGTGAACCCGACCTGCGGCGACGAGGTCACCCTCCAGCTGCACGTCGAGCCGGGCACCGACACCGTCACGGCGGTGACCTGGGAGGGACACGGCTGCGCGATCTCGCAGTCGTCGGCCTCGCTGTTCACCGAGATGGCCGTCGGCCTTACGCTCCCCGACCTCCAGGGTCGCATCGACCTGTTCCGCACCGCGATGCGCTCGCGCGGCGCCATCGAGCCCGACGAGGAACTGCTCGGCGACGCCGCGGCCCTCGGCGGCGTCTCGAAGTACATCGCACGGGTCAAGTGCGCGATGCTCGCCTGGGTCGCTGCCGAGCACGCGATCGCGCAGGTCGACGCCGCCCGCTGACCCGAGCGGGTTCGCGCAGGGCGCATCCCCCAATCTGGCCGCACTCGCTCTGGGGGAGGCGTCGGTGTGCCCTGGGGCATACCCTCGAGGGGGTAGCGTGGCCACACCGGTCACGGCCTTCGAGCATTGTGAGCATCCCGTCGCCGACATCGAGTACCGCCAGTCAGAGATCATCAACTTCCGCGAGGCCGGTGCTGATTTCCGATGGATCGACGTCAAGGAGTTCGCGATGGAGCGCGGCCTGAAGGGCAAGGCCGCCGTCGCCGCCGTCATCGCCGATGCCTGGTACGACGACGACTACGCGAGCCCGTCCGGCACGCTGCCCGATCCCTCCCGGGGCATCCACGGCCCGTACAGGCTGTCGAGCATCGGCCTCGACTCGTTCGAGCGTGTGTCGGCCCGCGCCTGCCGCGAGGCCGTGCGGGAGTGGGCGGGGCTGCGAGGCGACCTCTCGCCCGTCTTCACCGCCAAGTACGAGGAGCTGCTGACCCGCCACCTCGCGAACGCCACCACCGTGTTCCGCCTCGGCAACCTCGGCCCGGATGCGGAGCACCAGTGGGGAGGGCACATCGGCCAGTTCGGGTTTCTCGAGTTCGTGATCGTCGCGCCGCGCGAGGGCCGGGCGTCCCTGCTCGTAGCCAGCGACGACTGACACCGACGTTGCTCACCCCGCTCGGGTGATGATGCCCGCACGGGGCGCCTCTAGTTTCGGCGGATGCAGGAGCCCCCGAAACCCCGAGCGGCCGACGCTGCTTCTGCGCCCGCCGCGCGCTGGAACTCCGGGGCATCCGTCCCCCTGATCCTGCTCGGCGTCACCTTCATCGTCTCCTACTCGATCCTCGTGCTCGTCGAGGATCTGCCGACGTGGGTCAGGGTGCTTCTCTGGTCGGAGATCGTCTTCACCTGGCTGGCCTTCGCGACCGACTACGTGCTGCGGCTGGTCTGGGCCGGGAAGGGCAATCGGGGTCGCTTCGTGGCGAAGCATCCGAACGACCTGCTCTCTGTGTTCTTTCCGCTGTTCCGCGCCTTCTGGGTGCTGCGGCTGATGCGGGGGATGGGTTTCTTCCGTGGTCGTTCGGGCGCCGCGGTCCGCGCACAGGTCGTGATCTACGCCCTCGTCTACACGACGACGTTTATGTACGTCATCGCGCTCGCGGCGCTGCAGGCAGAGCGGGATGCGCCGGGCGCGACGATCACGACATTCGGCGACGCGATCTGGTGGGCGTGCGTGACGGTGGCGACGGTCGGCTACGGCGACACCTACCCGGTGACGTCTCTCGGCCGGATCTACGCCGTGGTGCTGATGATCGGCGGGGTGGCCATCGTGGGTACGAGCTCGGCGACGGTCTTCTCGTACATCTCCGAGCGGGTGCGCTCGCACGGCGACGGAGCGGGCGGCGGGCGCGGTGCCGCCGACGCGGGCGGACCCGCCGACGCGGGCGACGGGCGACACTGATCCGCCAGCGCCGCCCGCCCGATACGCCCGCTCAGTACCTGTTGCCGAGCGCCTTGTTCTTCAGGGCGTCGAACTCCCCGGCCGAGATGACTCCGGCGTCCATCAGCTCCTTGGCCCGACTGATCTCGCTCGCCGGGTTGTCCATGGCGGGCGACGGCGCGTAGGTCTCGGACGGGGGCCGGTCGCTCTGCTGGATGTCCTCCAGGCGTTCGACCATCCCCCTGCCGCGTGCGATCACGTAGACCAGCACGGTGAGGAACGGCACGAAGATCAAGAAGATCAGCCACAGCGCCTTCGCCCAGCCGTTCAGTTTCCGGTCGCGGAAGATGTCGGCGAGCACGCCGATGATCGCGAACAGGTAGGCGACAAAGGCGAAGCCCCAGAAGAAGAACACGGCGATGTTCCAGAATGCGTCCCAAGCGCTGTTTACGGCGTCCATGGCGTCCCTCTTTCCTAGATTCCGAGAAGTTTGGCTTTGGCCGCCGCGAATTCGGCGTCGTCGATGAGACCGGCCTGATTCATCTGGCCGAGTCTCGCGAGCTGGGTGAGCAGGTCGTCCTCGGCCGGGGCGGGCGGTGGCGGGGGCGGCGGTGCGCTCTGCTGCGCCTGGTAGGCGGCTGCGTCGGCCTCCATCTGCTGCTGGTCGGCTGCATCGTCGGCTCTCGCCTGCTGGCGGCGTTGCACGCCGCCTGCGACGGCGGTGGCTGTTCCCGCGACCACGGCGGTGCGCGCCATCGTGCCGATGAGCCCGGGTCGTCCCATTCTTCGACGTAACATCGTCTCTCCTCTACTTGTCGAGCTCGGCCACGGCGGCGAGCACTTCGTCGACGACCAGGCCCGGCACGCGGACGCTGTCGATGAGAATGCCGTCTGCGTCGACGATCGCGTCGCGCAGCGGCTTCATCCAGGTGTGCTCGAAGACGAGGATCGCCGCCGAGCTGTTCGAGTCGAGTGAGGATGCGAGCTCGGCGACGTCGTCCTCAGAGATCAGCTCGTCGAAACGATCGATGAGCTCGGTGAGCGCGGCCTCGTCGCTGCCCGGCCGGAGCTCGTCGAACTCGGTGTAGCTGACATCGCCGTTCTCGTCGACGCTCACGAAGAGGCCGTCGACGATGGTGATCGTCTCGTTCTCGACGATTTTCGCCAGTTCCGGCAGGATCTTCCCCGTGAACCGGTTGCCCGGAAACGCGAGGGTGAGAATTTCAATCGGTGCCAACGGCATGGGGGCCTCCAGAGTGTCGATTGCAAGCAGTTTTCGGCACTGGGGGTCGGGCGAATAGACCCGAAACGGGCGAGAAGCCCCGAGGCGGTGTTCAGATCAGTCGCGCACGCGCCTTCCGTCGACCAGCCGCACGACGAGGGGGCCGTGCGGAGGCGCCGCGGTGTCATGGGTCGCCTGCACGACCGCGGCGCCGCGGGCGATCTCCCGTTCGAGTGCCAGGTCGATGAGCCGCTGGGCCGCTCTGTCGACACCGGCGGTCGGCTCGTCGAGCAGCAGCAGCGTCGCTCGACGGGCGAGGCCCTGCGCCACGAGGGCGCGCTGGCGCTGGCCGCCGGAGAGCTCGCCCAGCGGACGCTTGGCCAGATCGGCGATTCCGAGAGACTCCAGCGACTCGTCGACGATCGCCCGGTCGTCGCGCGTGAGACGGCGAAACGCACCGCGAACACCCCAGCGCCCCATCGACACGGTCTCGCGCACGGTGAGCGGCAGCCGGTCGGCGACGGCGCTGCGCTGCACGACGAATGCGACCGAGGACCCGGGAGCGCGCTCGAGCACCCCCGAGCTGACCGCATGGGTTCCCGAAAGCACGCTCAACAGCGTCGACTTGCCGCTGCCGTTGGCGCCCACCACCAGGGTCATGCTGCCCGGGGCGACGCGGAGGTCGACGTCGCGGAGGGCGACGTGCCCGTCGTGGTGGGCGCCAACGGCGGCGAGTCGCACCTCGAAGGGCGCGGTCGTAGGCGGAGCGGGCTGGGCGAGGGGCGAAGGCATCTCCTAATCATAATGAGAATCAAAATCATGTAGGGTCGCTTCTCGTGTCCTTCCTTCTCGAGCCCTTCACCGCCGACTTCATGGTGCGCGCCCTCGTCGGCGGCATGCTGGTCGCGGCGTTGTGCGGCGTGGTCGGCACCTGGGTGGTCATCCGGGGCATGGCGTTCCTCGGCGAGGCCATGGCGCACGGCCTGCTGCCCGGAGTGGCGACCGCGGCCCTGCTCGGTCTGCCGCCCGTGCTCGGCGCGGCCGTCAGCGCCAGCATCATGACCGCGGGAGTCGGCCTCGTCACCCGCCGCGCCCGGATCAGCCAGGACACCTCGATCGGCCTGCTCTTCGTGGCGATGCTGAGCATCGGCGTGATCATCGTGTCGCGATCGAGGTCGTTCGCCACCGATCTCACCGCGATCCTCTTCGGCGACGTGCTGGCCATCCGCGGGCCAGACCTCGTCTTCCTCGGCGTGGCCCTCGCCGCCACCCTGGCGGTCGCCGCCGCCTTCCATCGCCGGTTCGTCGCCCTAGCCTTCGACCCGCGTGTGGCCCGCACCCTCGGCCTCCGCCCGCGGCTCGCGCAGGTGGTTCTCGTCGGCCTCGTCACGCTCGTGGTCGTCGCGTCGTACCAGGCCGTCGGCAGCCTTCTAGTGGTGGGGCTGCTGCTCGCGCCGGCGGTCGCGGCGGGTCACTGGACCCGGCGCATCCCGAGCACGATGGCGCTCGCCGTCGCCTTCGGCTGCACCGCCGTCGCCGTCGGCCTGCTGGTCTCCTGGCACGCCTCGACCGCGGCGGGGGCCAGCATCGCCGCCTGCTCGGTGGCGCTCGCGGCGGTATCCGCCGCCGTGCGCGCCGCGACGACCCGCACGGCGCGCTCCCACGCTTCCTCGCCCGCACCGACCACCCAGAGAGTGACCACCCCCGCATGAGAACCCTGACAGCGGCAGTCGCCGTCACCACGCTGCTGACGCTCGCCGCCTGCTCCTCCGCCGCGCCCCAAGGGACCGCCCCGACCGGTCACGGCTACGTCGAGGGGGCGAGCGAGATGCAGGAGCCGCAGCTGCGTCTGGCCACCCTCGACGGCGCGGGTGTTTTGTGGTCGTTCGACCTCGTCTCCGGCGAGACTGCCGAGCTCACCGCCGACGCCGCCGCCGAATCGGTGTCGACCGACGGGCGCTTCGTGTACACCGCTAACGCGCTGCGCGGCAGCGTGCGCATCGTCGACGCGGGCGCCTGGACGGTGCCGCACGGCGACCACTCGCACTACTACCTCGCCGAACCGCGCGTCGTCGGCGACGTCGACGGCGGCCGGGGCGCCGGAGCCGCCCGCGTCTCCGCCGGCACGGTCGCGACCGCCGTGTGGTTCGGCGACGTCGGAACCGGCATCGTGCTCGACACCGACGCCCTGGCCGACGGAGAGCCGAGCGAGCTCGCCCGCATCGAGACCGCACCCCACGACGGAGTGCTCGTGCCGATCGGCAGACACCTCGTCGGCAGCGTCGCGGCCGAGGGCGACGGTCGTGCGTCGTCGCTCGTGGTGTACGACCTCGACGGGGAGCCCGTCGCCGGCGCCACCGCGGACTGCCCCGACGCCGGGGGAGCGGCGACGACCCGGGTGGGCGTCGTTGTGGCCTGTGCGGATGGCGTCGTTCTCGCGACCGAGACAGGCGAGGGCGCCGTCGCGTTCGAGACCATCGCATACCCGGACGGCACGCCGGCCGACGACGTGGCCACCGCGTTCGCGGGCCGCCCCGGCCGCCCGGACGTCGCGGCGATCGCGGGGGAGCGAGGTGCGTGGCTGCTCGACTCCCGGGCGAGAACCGTCACGCTCGTCGCGAGCCCCGAGCCGCTGCTCCGGGCGAACGCGGTGGGTGACGACGCCCGCCTGATCGTCGCGGTCGGTGCGTCCGGCCGGCTCCACGTGCTCTCGGCCGCCGGCACTATCGCTCAGACCGAACCACTGCTGGCGCCCGACATCGCCGACGGTTTGCTCACCGCCGGAGTCACCGTCGAGGTCGACATCTCCCGCGCCTACGTCAACTCGCCCGCCGCCGGCGTCGTATATGAGATCGACTACGCCGACGACGCCCGCGTGGCTCGCACGCTCGACGTGCCCGGCGCCGCCCTGATGGTGGAGACCGGACGATGACCGCGCGCACCAGGATCGCCGCGGTCGCGGTCGCCCTCTCGCTCGGCGTCGGCGTCTCGGCCTGCTCGACGACCACCGCCGACGACGGACCCCTCGTCGTCGTCACCACGAACATCCTCGGCGACGTCGTCGAACGCGTCGTCGGCGACCAGGCCCGCGTCGTCACCCTGATGCCGCCGGGCGCCGACCCGCACTCCTTCGAGATCTCGCCGAAAGAGGCAGCGCTCATCCTCGACGCCGACGTGGTCGTCTCGAACGGGCTCGGACTCGAGGAGGGACTGGAACGGCACGTGGATGCGGCCAGGGCCGACGGCGTTCCGGTCGTCGCGGCCGGGGAACTCGTCGAGCCGCTCGAGTACACGGCCGGAGACGCCGCGGGCACCCTCGACCCGCACTTCTGGACCGACCCGCAGCGCATGGTCGACGTCGTCGACGGCCTCGAACGCGAGTTCGCGGTCGCCATCGACGGGATAGACGCCGACGAGCTGGCACAGACATCCGCCGCCTATCGCTCTGAGCTCCTCGAGCTCGACGCCGAGATGACGTCGGCCTTCGCGGCGGTCCCCGCCGAGCGGCGCGCGCTCGTCACGAACCACCACGTCTTCGGCTACCTCGCCGATCGGTTCGACTTCCGAGTGATCGGGGCCGTGATCCCGAGCGGAACCACCCTGGCGGCGCCCAGCGCCTCTGACCTCGACGACCTCACCACGGCGATCGAGGAGGCGGGCGTCGCCACGATCTTCGCCGACTCGTCGCAGCCCGACCGGCTCGTGCAGGTGCTCGCCGACGAGGCGGACATCGACGTCGACGTCGTCGCGCTGTTCACCGAATCGCTGTCTGCGCCCGGAGAGGGCGCCGAGACCTACCTCGAGATGATGCGCTCCAACCAGCGCCTGATCTCAACCGGCCTGTCACCGTGACCGGCTTCCACCCCAGAAAGGAAATCATGATCCAGCGACACCACAGGGCAGTCATGGGCATGGCGCTCGCCGCCACCGCCGCCCTCGGCCTCACCGCCTGCGCCTCCGCAGGAGGTCCGGCACCCGCGGGCGACACGGCGGCGAACTCCGTCGACGCGGCCCAGCCGCGGCTCGCCCTCACCTACGACGGCGGGCTGCTCGTGCTCGACGCCACCACCCTCGACCTCGAGGCCGACATCGAGCTGGCCGGCTTCAACCGGGTCAACCCCGCCGGCGACGGACGACACGTGCTCGTCTCCACCGCCGAGGGCTTCCAGGTGCTCGACGCCGGCGCGTGGACCTCCACCGACGGCGACCACTTCGCCGCCGAGCCCGAGCTCACCGACCTCGTGTTCAACGCGCCGACGCCCGGCCACGTCGTGCGTCACGGCGACAAGACGATCCTCTTCTCCGACGGCACCGGCGACACGACGGTGTTCGAGACCGCCGACCTGCTCGAGGTCGACGGAGAACTGCCGGAGACCGAGATCGTCAGCTCACCCGAGGCGCACCACGGTGTGTCGATCGTGCTCGAGGACGGCACCCTGCTGACCACCATCGGAACCCCCGACGCCCGCACCGGCGTGCGGGTGCTCGACGCCGACGGCGAGGAGACCGCCCGCAACGAGGAGTGCCCCTCGGTGCACGGCGAGGGAACCACCGCGGGTGAGATCGTGGTCTTCGGCTGCAGCGACGGCGTGCTCGTCTACGAGAACGGCCAGTTCACCAAGATCGCCGCCCCCGACGCCTACGGACGCACCGGCAACCAGTACGTCACCGACACGTCGAGCATCGCCGTCGGCGACTACAACAGCAACCCCGACTCCGAGGGCTACGAGCTCACCCAGCTGACGCTGCTCGACACGGTCGCGAAGACGTCGTCGATCGTGACCCTGCCTGCCGGAGTCGCGTACACCTGGCGCGGCGTCGCCCGCGGGCCGTCGGACGAGACGCTGCTGCTCGGCACCGACGGCTCGCTGCACGTGCTCGACGCCGATACCGGTGCGATCACCGCCTCGTACCCCGTGATCGACCCGTGGGAGGGCCCGGCCGAGTGGCAGGACGCCCACCCCGCGCTGGTCGTGCTGGGCGCCACCGCCTACGTGACCGACCCCGCGACGAACTCGATCCACGCGGTCGACATCGCGACGGGGGCCGTGGGCGCATCCGCTCAGCTGCCCGCGACGCCGAACGAGGTCGCGGCCGTCACCGGCTAGTCGACGACGGGAAGGCCGGGGGCGGTGAGCGGCCCCGGCTTTCTCAGTTGCGCTCGTAGGCCAGCCGCAGCCAGCCGAGCAGCTCCTCGTCGACTTCGTCGACGTTCGCGAGATTGACCCGGTGCGAGCACATGTCGTTGCCGGCCAGCAGCCGATCGGTCGTGGGATGCTCCCGCACCTGCAGACCGAGTTGCACACGGCGGGAGCTCGGCGCCTCGACGAGGGCGAACTGCTTCGACCGGCGCAGCGAGACTCCTGTCTTCTTCGGCGCGATCTCGACGTCGTCTCCGAGAGCGGATGCGGCGGCGACCAGCCGTTCGTAGACGGGACGCAGCGCGGCCTTCGCCCCCGCGTGCTGTCCTTCGACCAGGTCGGCGTCGGCGTCGGACGCGGCGCGCGACCGGTACTGCAGCGCGATCCCGTTGGCGAAACCGTGGCTCACCGAGTGCTCGTTCTTGAGGTAGTCGACGAGCTCGGTGTGCTTTTCCAGCCCGGTCTCCGGCAGCACCTCGGGCCGCGCGGCGTCAACGGGCAGGCCACGGCGCTGCGCCCGGCCGCCCGCCACCAGTCGATCTGCGCCATATGGGGCTGGATGGCGAGCCGGGCGCCCCATACGGCGCAGATCGTGCGCCGAAGAGACGCCGCTAGACCTTCATGCGCAGCGCGGTGACGAACGTCGGGATCGTCACGATCAGCTGCACCGCGAGCATCGGGACGATGTAGACCACTCCCGTGTGCACGGTCAGCCAGCCCTGCTCGATCGCGAGCAGCAGGAGCACCGCGACCGCGAAGGCGACCGACAGCACGGTGTACGACGTCGAGTACACGAGACCGCGGACCTGCGCCTGGCGCTCGTCGAGAGCCTCCGGAGGCAGTTCCTCGATGCCGCGCGTCGACGCCTTCAGGGCGCCGAGCGCGAAGACGAGCGCGATCACGAGCACCGCCATCGCGATCAGGAACACCGGCATGGGGAGCACCGGAGCGGCGAGGAAGACCGCGGTCTCCGCCACCAGCACGAGGATGAGGGTCGCGGCCAGGCGTCGACGCCACCGTGGCGTGCGGAGGTACTCGAAAGCGGGGTCGTCGAGCCGCGCGGCGCGGCGTTCGTTCCTGGTGAGAGATTCGGTCATCGGTCTTCTCCTTCTGTGTTGTACAGCTGGTCGGCCATGCTCGAGAACGGTCTCAACGAGAACGCGGCGTCGATCGGCACGCCGAGCGACTCGGCGATGCGCAGAGCGAGCACGAGGCTCGGGCTGTACTCGCCGCGTTCGAGGTAGCCGATCGTCTGGTAGTGCACTCCGACTAGGTCGGCCAATGCTCTGCGGCTGAGTCCGCGTTCCGCCCTGAGTACGGGCAACCGCGTGAAGAACTGCGGCTGCTCGTCACCTGTTTGCTTCGCCATGTAGTAAATATACTACAACGGACAGCGGATGCGCTACCGCGGCTCCACGATGCTGCGTTCGCCAGGCATCCCGGAGCGCACGAATTGCGGATGCCTCGCCCCCGCGACCCACTCGTCGAACCCTTCGAACTCCATCGGAATGCCGCGCGCGGCCGACGGTGCGGCGGTCCATGACCTGCACGTGCACGTGCGGCTGCGTGGAGTTTCCCGAGTTGCCGCACTCGGCCAGCTGCTGCCCCGTCGACACCGCGTCTCCTACGGAGACGCGCAGCGACCCGCGACGCAGGTGCACGAGAGCGGCGAAGCCCCCGTCGGCCAACGCGATCACCACGTGGTTTCCGGCGATCGCCGCGATGCCCTGCCGCAACCGCTCCCGCTGGCCCAGCACGTACGGCACTAGCGCGAGCTGCGACCGCCTGGCGGCGTGGTCGGACTCGCCGTCGTGCGCGACGACGACGGTCGCGTCGGCCGGCGCGAGGATCGGCCGGCCGAACGCGAAGAAGCGCTCCGGCGGCTCGGTGTCGAACAGGGTGCGCCAGTCGCTGCGGTCGACGGTGCGGCCACGGTGGTCGACGGCGACGAAGTCGATCGCGTACCGCTCGCCCCACAGGTCGGTGCCGTGGCTGGGGACCCTCCGCGCCGGGCTGTTCTGCGTCAGCCACCGGCCGGCGAAGGGCAGCGCGAGCCGCGTCGGCGGCCCGGGGTCGGCGCCGGAGGCCGCAGCGTCGGCGCTCCTCATGGGGCCAGGCTCCTCATGCAGCCGGGCTCGTTCATGCGGGCAGTCTAGGGGCCGTTGTTAACGGCGGGAAGAGTCTCCGAGCACGGCGTCGACGAGACGCTCCGCGCTTCCCGGCTGCGTCGGAAGCCGGCTGAGCGCCCGCAGGATCAGCGCCCCCATCAGCGCCTCGCCGATCTCCTCGACCGGGGCGTCGGCGCGCAGGTCGGACGCCTCGACCGCAGCGCGCAGGCGGGGCACGAGGGATGACCCGATCCCGAGGCTCTCGTAGAGCCGGCGCCCCACGGCCTCGTTCTCGGTCGCGGCCGCGATGAGCGAGCGCCAGAGCAGTTCGCCGGCCGGCTCCTCGAGGATGCCGAAGACGTTGCCCAGCCAGGAGACCAGGTCGGTGCGGATGTCGCCCGTGTTCGGAAAGTTGAAGCGTTCGGAGAACAGGCGGCCCTCGAGCAGGCAGTCGGCGACGAGGGCGGCCCGCGACGGCCACCAGCGGTAGATGGTCTGCTTGCCGACGCCGGCCTCGGCGGCGATGCCCTCCATGGTGAGGTGCTCGTAGCCGCGGATCTGGAACAGGCGCGCGGTCGCTTCAAGGATCGCGACCCGTGCCGCTTCGCTGCGCACGGGTCCTTGGCGGTGCTCGGACATAGAGACATCCTAGTTCTCGACTAGACGAGACGTCGCGTATTATCAAAGGAGGTCGTCGAGAGGAATCACATTGGCCGAGTTGCTTTATCGCCTGGGTAAGTTCGCGTCGAGACGGGTCGGCGTGGTCATCGTCGCGTGGCTCGTGGTGCTCGCCGTCGCCGTCGGCGGATTCCTCGTCGGATTTAAGGGCCTGTCGTCGAGCTTCGACATCCCCGGCACGGCCTCCGGCGCCGTGACCGACGAGCTGCAGCAGAAACTGCCCGAGTTCAGCGGCGCCTCGGGAACCGTGGTCTTCTCCACGGCCGACGGATCTGCGCTGACCGCCGAGCAGCGCGACGAGATCGGCGCGCTCGTCGCCGACGCCGACGACCTGCCCGACGTTTCCGCGGTCGTCGACCCCTTCGAGACCGAGGCGCAGCGGGCCGAGCAGGCCGCCCAGGTCGCCGACGGTGCGGCGCGGCTCGACGCGGGCCGGACCCAACTGGATGCCGGTCAGGCGCAGCTCGACGCGGGACTCGCCCAGCTCGACGCCGCGGAAGCGCAGTTCGGCGCCGCGCAGGTCGCTCCCCAGCGCGCGCAGCTTGAGGCCCAGCAGGCCGCGCTCACCGCATCGCTCGACGAGCTCGAGCAGCAGAGCACCGCGCTCGAGCTCGGTGCCGAACTCCTCGCGCTCTCCGACGGCATCCGCTTTGTCTCCGACGACGGGTCGACGGCCCTCGTCAACGTCGCGTTCTCCGAGCCCCGCCTCGACCTGCAGGAAGAGTCGAAGCAAGCCGTGATCGACTACTTCGAAGCCGACGAGATAGACGGCGTCGAGGTAGCATTCTCCACCGATATCGCCCAGGGCGTTCCCGAGGTCTTCGGCGTCGGCGAGGTCGTGGGGCTCGCCGTCGCCGCGATCGTGCTGATCGTGATGCTCGGATCCCTCCTGGCCGCCGCCCTCCCGATCGTCACGGCCCTGGTCGGTGTCGCCATCGGAGTCGTCGGCTCGCTCTCGTTCTCCGGACTGGTTCAGATGGTGTCGGTCACCCCCGTGCTCGGCGTCATGCTGGGCCTCGCCGTCGGCATCGACTACTCCCTGTTCATCATCAACCGGCACCGCAAGCAGCTCATGCAGGGCGCCGAGGTGCGCGAGTCCATCGGACTGGCCAATGGCACGGCCGGCAACGCCGTGGTCTTCGCCGGGGCGACCGTCGTGGTCGCGCTGCTGGCGCTCAACATCACCGGGGTTCCGTTCCTCGGCCTGATGGGCACCGTCGGCGCGGTCTGCGTCGCCGTCGCCGTGCTCATCGCGATCACCCTGACGCCCGCCCTGCTCGGTCTGCTCGGCGAACGCGTGCTCGGTCGCCGCGCCCGCGCACGGATCAGCCCGGCTGTGCCCGTTCAGGGCAAGGAGGTGCGGGCGATGTCGACGCTCCGCGCCGTCGTGACCCTGCTGGTCACCGTCGCGGCGCTGCTGACGATCGCCATCCCGTCGCTGTCGATGCGACTGGGTCTCCCCGACGGTTCATCCGAACCCGCCGACTCGGCCTCGTACCGCGCCTTCTCGCTCACCGAGTCGGAGTTCGGCGCCGGCGCCAACGGCACCCTGCTGGTAACGGCCACCCTCCCCGAGGGGCTCACCGACGACGAGGTGCTCGAGAAGCAGGTGCTCGTCGCGCAGGCGATCGCCGACAACGACGACGTCACTGCGATCGCGCCGATCGCCGTCTCCGACGACAACCGGCTGACCGCGTTCCAGGTCATTCCCGCCGAGGGCCCGAACAGCGTCTCGACCGAGCAGCTCGTGCGCGACCTGCGCGACCTGCCCGCGATCGAGAGCGGAATCGCCCTCGGAGTGGCCGGCCAGGCGGCGATCAACATCGACATCTCGGAGAGCCTGCAGAACGTGCTGCCGCTCTACCTGCTGGTCGTCGTGGGGCTGTCGCTGCTCATCATGATCCTCGTCTTCCGCTCGATCCTGGTGCCGCTGATCGCCACCGGCGGCTTCATCCTGTCGCTGTTCGCCACCTTCGGAGCCACCGTCGCGGTGTTCCAGTGGGGCTGGTTCGCGCAGGTCTTCGGGCTGCACAGCACGGGGCCGATCCTCAGCTTCCTGCCGGTGATCCTCACCGGCATCCTGTTCGGTCTCGCGATGGACTACCAGTTGTTCCTCGCCTCCGGCATGCGCGAGGCGTACGTGCACGGCGCGCCCGCACGCCTAGCGGTTATGCAGGGCGTCAAGGCGGGACGGGCGGTGGTCACCGCGGCCGGCCTCATCATGGTCGCCGTGTTCGGCGGTTTCGTGTTCTCCGACGCGACCATCATCCGGGCCATCGGCTTCGGTCTCGCGTTCGGTGTGCTCATCGACGCGTTCATCGTGCGGATGCTTCTTATGCCGGCCCTGATGCACCTGCTCGGCACATCCGCCTGGTGGCTGCCCCGCTGGCTCGACCGCATCCTGCCGAACGTCGACGTCGAGGGAGCAGCGCTCGAGCGCAAGCACCACGTGTAGCGTGCCGGGTGTCGGCCCGCCGGGTGCGCTGCTCAGGCCGAGCGACGCCTGCGGCGGGTCGACGGGGCAAGCCACAACGCGAGGCCGAGGAGCACGAGCAGCAGCGCGGCGCCGACGAGTGGTCCCGAGTCGGTGCCCGTCGCGGCGAGACGCGACGGTGAGGTGCCGGCGGGCCGGGTCGGCGTAGCAACGGCCCCAGCGGCGACCGCGGAGGGCGTGAGCGTGGGCGTGCCGGCTGGCGGCGTGCCAGTCGAGGGCGCACCGACTGCGGGCACGCCGGTCACGGGAGTGCCGGTCACCGGAGTACCTGTGGCGGGGTTGCCGGTCACGGGAGTGCCGATTGCCTGCGTGACCTTCACTGCAGCGACCGTCTCGACGTAGACACCGTTGTAAGTGTACTGGAGGAACAGGTCGCCTCCGTCAGCGTCGGCCGGCAGGGCGAACGAGACCCGCGCGCTGCCGCTCGGGTGGCTCGTCGCAGGCAGCACGGAGACGATCTGGTACGCCGGGGCCGCGGCAGCCGTGACGGCGAAGAGGGACGCCATCCGCGCTCCGGTCGCGGCCATCCTGTTGCAGTACGTCTTCGGGGGCCGGGTCACCGAGTCGGTCGGGCTCGTCGCGGCGACCGGGATCGCCGAGGATGCGTCGACGGGGTGCCCGGAGGCCGCCTCGTCGGTCGCGACGGCGTCCGGTGCGGCGAATGCGACACGACGGACCTCGCAGTCGACACCGCCCACCGACGGCGCGGTGATCGTGGTCGACGGCGCCGTGAACGCGGGCGGCGGGGTGAATGGCAGGTTCGGATTCACCGGAACGATGACCGGCGGCTGGATTGCGCGGGGGATGTACCCGAACTGCCCGGCCGAGAAGTTCAAGCTGCCGCCCACGTTGCTGAGCGAGATCATGCCGTCGATCACCTGCAGATAGAGGCCCGGCGGAAGCGGGGCGCCTCCGGCAGGCCTGACCGGTCCGCCGACGGTGATTCCCGAGCTGGCGAACGGGGTCGGCTTGACCAGTGCGAGCCGAGCGGTGTGCAGGCTGTCCGCCTGGCCGGAGAGCCGCGCGGCGGTGATCGGTGCGGCGTCGGAGGCTGTGGCCTGGGCGAGCAGGTCGACGGATGTCTGGAAGGCGCGAGCGAAGACCGTCCAGCTCGCAGAGGTGTAGTCGAGGGGGATGAGGAGAGACGCGTCGTCCTCGGCGATCGCGTCGCGCAGGATGTCGACGCGCACCGCCGCCGCAATCGCCGTGGACAGCGTCGAGCCCGCGGCGGTGAGGTCTGCGATCCGGGTGTCGGCGTCGTCGGCGGCGACGGCGGCCGTGTGAGCCGCGGCGATGTCGCGGGCGCTCGCTCCGGTGAACTCGGAACCGTCGAGGCCCAGTTCGGCGAATGCCGCGAACGCCGCGCGCAGCGCCGACGGGCGGGCGACCGTGGCCGCGAGGGCCGACCGCAGAGATTCCACGGCGGCGTCGAGCGCGTCGACGGTCGGGTCGACGTCGGCGATGGCGGCATCGGCGGCGGCGATCGCCGTGCGGATCCCGCGCGCGCTGAAACCGGTGACATCCTCGGCGAGCGGCCCATCGACGACCGTGTGCGCCTCGGCGAGAAGCGCGGCGAGCTCCTCGGGGGCGGCAAGCGCCGAGAAGAACGCGTAGCTCAGCTCGTTGACCGTCGTCTCGATCTGCACCCCGGTGACGGCGGCGGCAGGGTCGGTGGCGGCGACCGCCACCAGCTGGCGAGCGGCGTCGAGAGCGGCCGCGAATCTCGCCTGCGAGCCGGGAGTGAAGGCCGAGACATCCCGAGCCTCGAAATCGGCGATGTACTTCAGCACGACCCGGTAGTCGACGAGGTCGGCCGCGGCGTCGGTCACCGCGGTGGCCGCTGCCAGCACCTGGTCGGGTGTCGCGCCATCGGCCACGAGATCCCGCGCGGCGTCGATCGCCGCGGCGAGACGCGTGCGAGAGCTCAGGGTGACCGTCTCGGTGAGGGTCGTCTCGGTCTCCTGCTCGATCCGGTCGATTGCGGAGGCGAGGTTGGCGACGCTGCCGCGCAGCACGTCGATCAGCGAGGGTTCGCTGAAGGAACCGTCGGCGAACCGACTGCGAAGCCCGGCCGGGGCTGACCCGTAGCCGATGTCGGTGAGTCGGATGCTGCGATCGGCGAGCGCGAGCGCGATGGTCGTCTCGTCCCCCGCGGTGTCGATGTAGCTCAGCGCGAACCCGACCGCGTCGACCGGCGCCGGTCCCCAGGCCAGCGTCACACTGTCGAGCGCGTCGTAGGCGACGGTGAGCTCGCTCGGCCCGGCGACTGGCCCGGGTGCCGCCGTGGCGGGTGCGGCGGGGGAGAGCAGTGCGACGATGAGGCCGAACGCGACCACCGCGGAGTACCGGTGTCGACGGCTCGGGGTCAGGGCGGCGCGCGACATGGGTGTCCGTTCGATTGGGGTGGCGGCCCTCCACGATGGCGGTGCCACTACAAACTGTAACGGCCGCCTCCTCCGTCGCGAACCGCCCCATTGTGGGGCCCGACGTCCGTGTCCTACGGGTGTCGGAGGCTCCCCGTATATTTCGCCGTATATTGAGTGCGGCCGACTCTTGAGCGCGGCCGTCGAAAAGCCGAAGATGGTTCGGTTCGCTTTTAATCCCCCACACTTTCACCCCCCCCAACGTCGGGAGTCCCATGCTCGCAAAACTCCTCGGACGCTATCTGCGTCCGTACCGCAAGCAGCTCATCGGTGTGCTCGTCTTCCAGTTCATCGCGGCGCTCGCCTCGCTCTATCTGCCGACGCTCAACGGCGAGATCATCGACAAGGGTGTCGCCACCGGCGACACCGAGTTCATCTGGGCCACCGGACTGATGATGCTCGGCATCTCGCTCGGGCAGATCGTCGCCTCCATCATCGCCACCTACTTCGCCGCGCGAGCCGCGATGCAGGCCGGCCGTGACATCCGCAACGACGTCTTCGAGCGCGTGAGCGCGTTCTCAGAGCGGGAGGTCTCCCACTTCGGCGCCGGGTCGCTGATCACGCGCAACACCAACGACGTCACCCAGGTGCAGATGCTCGCGATGATGGGCGCCACGATGCTCGTCTCCGCGCCGCTGCTGGCGATCGGCGGCATCATCATGGCGCTGCGCCAAGACATCGGCCTCAGCTGGATCATCGCGGTGATCGTGCCGGTTCTGCTGCTCGTCGTCGGCGTCATCATCTCGCGGATGGTGCCGCTGTTCCGCACCTTCCAGAAGCGCCTCGACAACGTGAACCGCATCATGCGCGAGCAGCTCACCGGAATCCGGGTGGTGCGCGCCTTCGTGCGCGAGCCGATCGAGGAGAAGCGGTTCGAGGCCGCCAACACCGACATCATGGACGTCGGCCGTCGCGTCGGATCGCTGTTCGTGCTGCTCTTCCCCCTCGCGATGCTGGTGCTCAACGTCACCGTCGTCGGCGTCATCTGGTTCGGCGGCATCCGCGTCGACAACGGCGACATCGAGATCGGCACGCTGTTCGCGTTTATGCAGTACGTCGGGCTCATCCTCGGCGGGGTGCTCATGGCGAGCTTCATGACCATCATGATCCCCCGCGCCGCCGTGTCGGCCGAGCGCGTCGCCGCCGTTCTTGCGAGCGAGACCACGCTCGCGCGCCCCGAGAATCCGGTCGCCGCACTCCCCACGCCGGGCACGATCGAGTTCCGCGACGCCACCTTCACCTACCCGGGCGCGGAGTTCCCCGTTGTCGGCGGCGTCTCCTTCTCCGCCGCGCGCGGTGAGACGGTGGCGATCATCGGCTCGACCGGCGCAGGCAAGACCACTCTCATCTCGCTGATCCCGCGCCTGTTCGACGTGACCGGCGGCTCCGTGCTCGTCGGCGGCGTCGACGTCAGACAGGTCGACCTCGACCTGCTCTGGTCGGGAATCGGGCTCGTGCCGCAGCGTCCGTTCCTCTTCACCGGCACCGTGGCATCCAATCTCCGCTTCGGACGAGAGGATGCCACAGACGACGACCTCTGGCACGCGCTGGAGATCGCCCAGGGCCGCGACTTCGTCGAGGAGATGGACGGCCAGTTGAACGCGCGCATCGCCCAGGGCGGCACGAACGTATCGGGCGGCCAACGCCAGCGGCTCGCCATCGCCCGCGCGATCGTGCACGCCCCCGACGTACTCGTCTTCGACGACTCGTTCTCTGCCCTCGACCTGACCACCGACGCCCGGCTCAGGCAGGCGCTCTGGCGCGAGCTGCCCGACGTCACCAAGATCGTCGTCGCCCAACGGGTGTCGACGATCACCGGCGCAGACCGCATCGTCGTGCTCGACGACGGCGCCATGGTCGGCATCGGCACCCACGAAGAACTTCTCGCCTCGAGCGAGACCTACCGCGAGATCGTCGAGTCGCAGCTCGGCGTGGAGGCAACGGCATGAGCGTCGAGAACCAGATCCCCCTCCCGCCCGCGGAGCTGAGCGAAGACGAGCGGTACGAGCTCGAACTCGCCGAGAAGGCGCGCCTGGCCTCCGACTCGTGGGACAGCGTCGCCCCCGGCAAGGCGGCGAACTTCGGCCAGAGCTTCCGCCGGCTGATCGGCCTGCTGCGGCCACACGCGTTCGCCTTCGCGTTCGTGTCACTGCTGGGCGCGATCAGCGTCGTGCTCACCGTGCTCGCCCCGCGTGTGCTCGGCGAGGCGACGAACATCATCTTCGAGGGCTTCATCTCTGCCCAGCTGCCCTCCGGCATCACCAAGGCGCAGGCGGTCGAGCAGCTGCGGGCCTCGGGGCAGACCGACCTCGCGAACATGGTCGGGGCGATGCAGATCACCCCGGGGGAGGGCGTCGACTTCGCGCGCCTCAGCCAGGTCATCGTGTTCGTGCTCGCCCTCTATATCGTGGCGTCGGTGCTCGGCTGGCTGCAGGGCTACGTGATCAACGTCATCATGGTGCGCACCATGTGGCGCCTGCGCCGCAGCGTCGAGGCGAAGATCAACCGCATGCCGCTGTCGTACTTCGACAAGGTGCAGCGCGGCGACCTGCTCAGCCGGGTGACGAACGACATCGACAACATCACCCAGACGATGCAGCAGTCGCTCTCCGGCGCGCTCACCGCGATCCTCACCGTCGTCGGCGTGCTCATCATGATGTTCTCCATCTCGTGGCAGCTCGCCCTCGTCGCGCTCGTCAGCCTTCCGCTGATGGCCGTGATCTTCGGCATCATCGGGCCGAAGTCGCAGAAGGCGTTCGGCATCCAGTGGCGCAAGATGGGCCTGCTCAACGCCCGCGTCGAGGAGTCGTTCTCCGGCCACTCGCTGGTCAAGGTGTTCGGCCGCGAGAAGGACGCCCACGAGAAGTTCATGGCCGAGAACGAGGAGCTGTACCGCGCGAGCTTCAAGGCGCAGTTCCTGTCGGGCATGATCATGCCGGGCATGATGTTCATCGGAAACCTCTCCTTCGTCGGCATCGCCGTGCTCGGCGGCCTCATGGTCGCGAGCGGCCAGCTGCGTCTCGGCGACGTGCAGGCCTTCATCCAGTACTCGCAGCAATTCACGCAGCCGCTGTCGGAGCTCGGCGGCATGGCCGCGGTCGTGCAGTCGGGAACGGCCTCGGCCGAACGCGTCTTCGAGCTGCTCGACGCCGACGAGCAGGGAGCCGACGCTGCCGACGCGCCCGAGCCGGTCGACGGCGACGGCACGATCGTGTTCGAGAACGTCGCGTTCTCCTACAACCCCGACCACCCGCTCATCCGCGACCTGTCGTTCTCGGTCAAGCCGGGGCAGACCGTCGCGATCGTCGGCCCGACCGGCGCAGGCAAGACCACGCTCGTGAACCTCATCATGCGGTTCTACGAGCTCGACGGCGGACGCATCCTGCTCGACGGCCAGGACATCGCCGACCTGACCCGCCGCGACGTGCGCTCGCGCACCGGCATGGTGCTGCAAGACCCGTGGCTGTTCGCCGGAACCATCCGCGAGAACATCCGTTACGGGCGCCAGGACGCGACAGACGACGAGGTGATGGATGCCGCGAGGGCGACCTACGTCGACAGGTTCGTGCACTCCCTCCCCGACGGCTACGACACCGTGCTCGACGAGGAGGCCTCGAACGTCTCCGCGGGCGAGAAGCAGCTCATCACGATCGCGAGGGCGTTCGTCGCCCAGCCGTCGGTGCTCATCCTCGACGAGGCCACCTCCTCGGTCGACACCCGCACCGAGCTGCTGCTGCAGCACGGCATGGCGGCGCTCCGTCAGGGGCGCACCTCGTTCGTGATCGCGCACCGGCTGTCGACCATCCGCGACGCCGACCTCATCCTCGTGATGGAGGCGGGCGACATCGTCGAGCAGGGCACCCACGCCGAGCTGATCAAGAACCAGGGCGCCTACTACCGGCTGTACAACTCGCAGTTCGAGGGGGCGACCGACATCGACGCCGAGTTCGCAGACGCCGAGTTCGCAGACGCCGAGCTCGCCGCGGAGGCCGCCAAGGAGTAGACGCTCTTCGTAACGAGATCCCGGAGACGGGCCGATGACGGGAATACTTCTCCCCAGCGACGGTTGGGTTCGAAGCATCCGTTCTCATCGAAAGGCATCGTCAATGCACCTGTTCAGCCCGCTCTCCCTCGGAGACCTCCGCCTCGCCAACCGCATCACCATGGCGCCGATGACGCGGATGAGGTCCGACGAGAACGGGGTGCCGACCGAGCTCGTCGCCGAGCACTACACGCAGCGCGCGGGCCTCGGCCTGATCGTCACCGAGGGCACCTTCCCGGTGCAGGAGTCGAAGGCCTACAGCGGCCAGCCCGGCCTCGAGACCGATGCCCAGGTCGACGGCTGGAAGCGGGTCACCGACTCCGTGCACGCCGCCGGCGGCACGATCGTGGTGCAGCTCATGCACAGCGGACGCGTCACCCACACCGACGTCAACGGCAGCGACCGTGTCGTCGCCCCCAGTGCCGTCGCCATCTCGGGCGAGCTGCGCACCCCGACCGGCAAGCAGCCGTACCCGGTGCCGCACGCGCTGACGGTCGACGAGCTCGAGTCGACCAAGCTCGCGCTCGTCGCCGCGGCGCGCAACGCGATGCGCGCCGGGTTCGACGGCGTCGAGGTGCACTCCGCGAACGGCTACCTGCTGCACCAGTTCCTGTCGCCGGTCTCCAACGTGCGTGACGACGAGTTCGGCGGAAGCCCCGAGAACCGCGCACGCTTCGTCGTCGAGACGACCCGCGCGATCAGCGAAGCGATCGGTGCCGGGCGCACAGGCATCCGCATCTCGCCGGAACGGAACATCCAAGACGTCGTCGAGACGGATGCGACCGACGTGCGGGCGACCTACGAAGCTCTCGTCGACGGAATCTCCGACCTCGGCCTCGCCTACGTCAGCGTGCTGCACCCCGACATGGGCGGCGACCTCGTTCAAGACCTGCGCGCCCGCTTCGGCGGAAAGCTGATCGCGAACTCTGGCTTCGACACCGTCACGACCCGCGAGGAGGCGACCGCGCTCGTGCGCGACGCCCACGCCGACGCGGTGGCCGTGGGCCGGCTCGTCATCGCGAACCCCGACCTCGCGCACCGCTGGTCGCAGCACGCGCCGCTCAACGAGCCCGACGCCGACTCGTTCTACACGGCGGGCGCCCGCGGCTACACCGACTACCCGACGATCGCGGCGGCCGGTTAGGCGGGCGAGTCGCAGACGACCTCGATCATCCAGGGGTTCGAGTAGAGAAACCACACGATGTGCTGCTCGTCGCCGTCGAACTCCTGCTTGAACAGTTCGAGTGCCCGCGCCCAGGCGCGGCAGGTGTCGAGGGGGCGCTCGCTCCCGGCTGCGGGCGTGCCGCGCACGTAGAGTTCGCCGCTCTCCAGCCGGACGTTCCAGTCGAGCGGCTCCAGATGCGCGCCGCGCGTGGCCATCGCGTCGGCGATCGCACCGCTGAGCAGCTGCCCGAGCCATTCGCTGTCACGAGTCGCCGTCGTATCGCGGACCCGTCGTTCCATAACACCCCTCCGAATCGTCGAAATGACAACTCAGCCGGGGTCTGGGGCGTCGGTCGCTACCACTCTACGCATCGCGGATGGAGCGTGAAAGTGCGCGCGAGGCTGCGCCCGTACGCATTGGCGCGCGGTGTGCGCGCCATCTCGGTGCAGGCGCTACGCGTCGAGCTGGCGCGCGTGTGCCGCGGTGTAGCGGTAGCCTGCGCGTCCGCGTCTGCTGTGAGCGGAATTCTCGCGACGCGGCGCCGCGAAGCGTCTACTCTCGGTCGCATGGAGATCACCCGACGCCCCCGATTCGAGCCGCTCTGGCGCGAGGTGCTCGGACGCAGGTTCCGCGCCCGACGCGAACTCCAGAAGAAGACGCTGACCGAGACCGCCGCGCGAGCCGGCATCTCGCCGCAGTACCTCTCCGAGGTCGAACGCGGGCTCAAAGACCCCTCGAGCGAGATCATCGCCGCCATCGCCGGAGCCCTCGAGGTCTCGTTGACGGCGCTGACCGCCCAGGTGGCGAACGAGATGCTCGGCCGGCAGCGTCTCGACCTGACCGGGTCGACGGGCCCCACCGGGTCGACCGGCCTCGGCCTCACCGGCCCGACCGCGCTTCCCCGCAGCGGCGGCGCGGCCGATCAGTCCGCCGCGTCGGGCGGCGTCGTCCTGTCGCTCGCGGCGTAGCATCCGCCCGCCCTCGAATCAGCCCTATTCGTGTCGCGACAGCACCCGGTCGACCAGCCCGTACCCGAGCGCCGCACGCGCGGTGAAGACCCGGTCGCGGTCGGTGTCGTTGCGCAGCACCTCGACCGACTGTCCGGTGTGCTCCGACAGGATCGACTCGATGTCGGCGCGCACCCGCACCACCTCGTCGGCCTGCAGGATCAGGTCGGGGATCGTCCCCTGCCCGCGGGCCGCCGGCTGGTGCAGCACGACGCGCGTGTGCGGCAGCACCGCGCGGCGTCCGGGCGCTCCGGCCGCGAGCAGGACCGCGCCCGCCGCGATCGCCTCGCCCACGCACGTCGTGGCGACCGGCGCCTGGATGAACTGCATCGTGTCGTAGACGGCGAGCATCGACGTCATGTCGCCGCCCTCGCAGTTGATGTAGAGGTTGATCTCGCGCTCCGAGCTCTCGGCCTCGAGGTGCAGCAGCTGCGCGATCAGCGCGTTGGCCACGCCCGGGTCGATCGCGGTTCCGAGGTAGACGATGCGTTCGGTGAGCAGGTGCGAGTAGACGTCCATGATCCGTTCGCCGCGCGGATGCTGCGCGATCACGTTGGGGATCGTGTAGCTGCTCATGCGTTCACCCCCAGTGCGGCGCGGCGGGTCTTCGCGGGCATCACCTGGTCGAACGAGTCGACGATGCGGTCGATGAACCCGTAGTCCCTGGCTTCCGGCGCCGTGTACCAGCGGTCGTGCAGCGAGTCGTCGAAGATCTGCTCCGGCGTCTGGCCGGTGTCGGCCGCGATCAGTCCGAGCACCGTGTCGCGGGTGTGGCGCAGGTCGTTCGCCTGTACCTCGACCTCGCCGGCCGAGCCTCCGATGCCCGACGAGCCCTGGTGCATGAGGATGCGCGCGTGGGGGAGTGCCGCCCGCCTGCCCGGGGTGCCCGCCGACAGCAGGAACTGCCCGGCGCTGCAGGCGAGCCCGAGCGCGAGGGTCGAGACGTCGCACGGCACGAGCCGCATCACGTCGCGGATCGCGAGCATCGACGGCACCGATCCGCCAGGCGAGTGGATCCACAGGGCGATGTCGGAGGCCGCGTCTTCGGCGGCCAGGGTGAGCAGCTGGCTGATCAGCAGGGTTCCGTTGTCGTCGTCGAGGGCGCCGTCGAGCACGAGCACGCGTTGGTAGAGCAGCTGCTGTCGCATCCGCTCGTCGAACATGGGGCGTTTCTGGTCGTCTGTCATGCGACAAGGATGCGACGGGGGCGGATGATCCGTGCCGCAACTCTGCCGTGCGCTGATCAGCCCAGCGCAGACCCCGACCTCACGGTTGCGCTACATCTCGGGACGAGCGCTACAGCGCGCGCTGTAGCGCTTGTCCCAAGGTGTAGCGCAAGCAGCGCGCCGCTAGCGCCTCGCGATCGTGGAACCCCGGATCACCAGGCGCACGGGCAGGTGCTCGACCCCGCCCGGGGCCTCGACCCCGTCGATGGCCTCGAAGATGCGGGTCGCGGCGGCCCGGCCGAGCTGTTGCAGGTTCGCGTCGACGCTCGACAGCTCGGGGCGCGAGTTGGTCGCGAGGGTCTCCCAGTTGTCGTGGCTCACGACGGCGACGTCCTCGGGGACCGACCGTCCAAGGTCGCGGAGCGTCTCGATGACGCCGCGCGCGATCTGGTCTGAGCCGCAAACGATCCCGTCGACGTCGGGGTGCTGGTTCAGCAGCAGGGCCGTGGCGTCGCGGCCCCAATGCTCCGACCAGTTGGAGAAGAGCACGTCGCCGACGAGCTCGAGGTCGGCGTCGGCCATGCCCTCGCGCACGCCGATCTCGCGGTCGCGGGCGGCGGCGAAGGTGGGGTCGCCCGAGATGTGGGCGATGCGGCGACGGCCGCAGCTGATGAGGTGCTCCACGGCGAGCCGGCCGCCGGCACGGTTGTCGGGAACGAGCGACGCGTCGCGCGGGTCGTCCGACGGCGCGTAGGCGTAGACGACCGGAACGGGCAGGTCCTGTCCGAGCGACGGGCGCGGGTCGGTGCTGCGGCCGACCACGATGATGCCGTCGACGCGGCGGTTGAGGAGCGCCTTGAGGTGGTGCTGTTCGCGGATCGAGTCGCCGCGCGCGTCGCAGAGGAACACGTTGATCGCCCCGGCCCCGAACGCGTCTTCGGCGCCCATCAGCACGGGCAGCACGAACCGCCCCTCGAGGTCGCTCGTGAGCAGGCCGACGGTTCCCGAGCGGCCCTCGGTGAGGCTGCGGGCGAGGGCGTTGGGGGTGAACGAGAGCTGTTCTGCCGCGTCGATGACGCGCTTGCGGGTGGAGGGCGCCACTTCGTCACGGCCGTTGATGGCCTTGGATGCGGTGGCGATCGACACCCCGGCGATGCGCGCAACGTCGGTGAGCGTCGCCGCTCGACCGGCTCGCCGGTTGCTCTGTGTCATCCATTTCCTCCCGCGCCGAAAAGCCTACAGGAAACATGGGTTGACTTGCGCCGTAGTCCTGCGCTTTACTCGACGAAAGCGATTTCGGATGTTTCGTAAAGCCGCAGTCGCCGCAGCGCAGCCCGGCACCGGCCGGCTCAACGACGAGCTAGAGGAGAACCCATGAAATCCATGAATAGCAGGGCGCGGAAGGCCGCTACGACGGCGCTCGCCGCCTTCCTGGTGGTCGGCCTGGCCGCCTGCTCGGGCGGAGGCGCCGCACCGGCGTCGTCGCTCGCCGACGCGGGCGCCGAGGGAGTCGACGACGGGTCGACGCTCACCCTCTGGACCCGCGCCCCGCTGGAGAAGCAGGCGAAGCTGCTGGTCGAGGCGTACAACGACAGCCACGAGAACCAGGTCGAGCTCACCGTCGTGCCCAACGACGACTACGTGGCCAAGGTCGGCGCGGCCGCCGGCTCGGGAAGCCTGCCCGACCTCTTCGCCGCGGACATCGTCTACATGCCGAACTGGACCGAGCAGGGGCTCTTCCAGGACCTCACCGAGAACATCGACGGCCTCGACTTCAAGGACGAGATCAACGAGGGCCACCTCGAGGCGGGAACGTTCGAAGACAAGGAGTACGCGCTGCCCTTCGTGCTCGACCTGTCGATGCTGTTCTGGAACAAGGAGCTGTTCGCCGAGGCGGGGCTCGACCCGGAGAAGGCGCCCGCGAACCTCGCGGAGTTCGCCGACGCGGCCAAAGCGGTCCAGGCGCTCAACAAGCCCGACACCTACGGCACCGCCACGGGGCTCAACTGCGGCGGCTGCCTCGTCTTCACCTGGTTCCCAGCGGTCTGGGCTGCCGGCGAAGAGGTGCTGAGTGACGACGGCGCCGAGTCGCTGCTCGCGAGCGACACCGCCAAGGAGGTCTACTCCACGTGGAAGGACCTCTACGACTCCGGCGCTGTGCTGCCGTCGTCGAAGGACGAGGCCGGCCCCACCTGGACCGCCGGGTTCACCGAGGGCAAGGTCGGGCTGCAGTTCTACCCGGCGACCCTTCTGTCGTCGACTCCGTTCGAGGCCGGCGTGGCAGGAATCCCCGGCCCGGACGGCGGCGCGTCGACGTTCGTCGGCGGCGACGGCATCGGCATCTCGAAGGACTCCGAGAAGGGAGCCCAGGCGTGGAGCTTCCTCAATTGGCTGATGTCGGAGGAGGCGCAGGTGGAGGTGCTCGCGAAGAACAACGACGTCGTCTCGCGCTCCGACCTCGCCGACAACGAGTACTCGTCGAAGGACCCGCGGCTGATAACCATCAACGAGGTGGCCGGCGAGGGGGAGACACCCGTCGCCCGCAACTTCCAGGAGGCGTTCAACTCGCCGACGAGTCCGTGGCTGACGCTGGTGCGCAACGCCGTGCTCGGCGACGGCGCCACGGTCGACGCCGACAACGACGAGATCACCGCCGTGCTCGAGCAGTAGAGCGCACGACCATCCGCAACAGCCGGTGCCGGGCGTGAAGCCCGGCACCGGTCACGGGCCGCACCGCAGAGAGGCGTGACTGAGCATGGCCGCAACTATCCCGATTTCCCCTACGGGGCGCCCGACTCGACAACGGAGGAAGCGCAAGGCCAAGGACTACCGGGGCTGGCTCTACGCCCTGCCCACGGCCCTGTTCGTGTTCTTGCTCTTCGTGCTGCCGCTGGCGCTCGTCTTCAAGATGTCCGCCTCCGACTGGCCGCTGCTGGCCGGCGACCAGGGAATCAACCTGCCCGACAACTTCACCGCGGCCGTCTCCAACCGCTTCTTCCTCGACTCGGTGCTGTTCACCCTGAAATACACCGTCTTCACCACGGTCATCCTCTTGGTGCTCAGCCTCGGGCTCGCGATGCTCGTGCAGGAGTCGAGCCGCTGGAAGGGCTTTCTGCGCACCTCGTTCCTCATTCCGAGTGCCCTCGGACTGGCATCCGCCTCTCTGCTCTTCTACGTCTTCTACTCGCCGATCGCCGGCCCGTTCGCCGGCCTGATGAAGACGTTCGGTTTCAGCTTCCTCGGCACGCCCGACGGCGCGCTGTGGTCGACGATCTTCCTAATCGTCTGGCGGTTCGCCGGCTTCTACATGCTGCTGATGCTGGTCGGGCTGCAGGGCATCCCCGGCGACGTCTACGAGGCGGCCCGCATCGACGGCGCCTCGCCTCGGCAGATCTTCTTCGGGGTCACCCTGCCGCTGCTCAAGCCGACGCTGGCCCTGACCGCGGTGCTCTGCGTCACCGGCAGCCTGCTTGCGTTCGAGCAGTTCTACATCCTGACCAAGGGCGGACCGGACAACTCGACGATCACCGTGGTGCAGCTCATCTACAGCGTCGCGTTCCAGGGCCGCAACGACCTCGGCGTCGCGGGAGCGCTGTCGGTCATCGTGCTGCTCGCCCTCGTCGTGATCAACATCGTGCAGATCCGCTCATTCAGCCGGAAGGCAGAGGACTAATGACTTCACTCGACGAACGCCCCGCGGCGGCCACCGCCGTCTCGACCGGCGTCACGCCCCCGGACAGACGAAGGAGAGAGCGGCGGATGACCCTGGGAGGTGTTGCCCTCAAGACCCCGTACTGGGTCTTCACCACCGGCCTCGCCGTGCTGTTTCTCTACCCGCTGGTCTGGACCGCGATCTCGTCGGTCTCGCCGCTCCCCGGCACCAACCAGGTCGACGGCTGGGGGTTCGGCAACTACATCACCCTCGCGAACTACCAGGCGGGGATCGGGGTCTACCTGCTCAACTCGCTCTTCGTGTCGACGCTGACGGTGGTGCTCACGCTCACGATCTCGCTGCTCGGCGGCTACGCGTTCGCCCGGTTCGACTTCCCCGGAAAGAACCTGCTGTTCCTCTCGACCCTGGCGATCCTGATGGTGCCGTACGCGACGCTGCTCATCCCGCTCTACGTGCTGCTCAACATGGTGGGGCTCTCGAACTCGCTCGTGGGCGTGGCCCTGGTGCTGACCATGTTCCAGCTGCCGTTTTCCACGTTCATGATGCGCATCTCGTTCGAGTCGATCCCGAAGGAGATGGACGAGGCGGCGATGGTCGACGGCTGCTCCACGTTCTCCGCGCTCTGGCGGGTGCTGGTCCCTGCCGTGCGACCGGGCCTGCTCACGGTCGGGCTCTTCGCGTTCCTCGCCTCGTGGAACGACTTCATGGCCCCGCTCATCCTGATCAACGACTCGAACCGCATGACGCTGCCCCTGGCCGTGTCGAACCTCCGTGGGCAGGTGCAGGGCGTTGTCGACTACGGCGCCACCGAGGCCGGCGTCGTCGTTCTCGCCCTCCCGTGCGTGCTGCTCTTCCTCCTCCTCCAACGCCAATACGTCAGCGGCTTCATGTCCGGTGCATTCAAGGGATAACGATGACTACTACTGAGAACTCCACTGACACCCGTCGCGCCGCAGCCGTGCGGCAGCCGGTCGCTCCGGCCGTTCCGCGCGCCGGCGTCCTGCGCCCGCTCGGGCTCGACGAGGTCACTCTCACGGGCGGCTTCTGGGGGGAGCGGCAGGAGACGAACTCCCGGGCCACCCTCGGCCACATCCACTACTGGCTCGAGCGCGCCGGCTGGCTGCCCAACTTCGACCTCGCCGTCGCGGGAACCCTCCCCGAGGGGCGCCACGGGCGGGAGTTCTCCGACTCCGAGGTCTACAAGTACCTCGAGGCCGTCGCGTGGGAGCTCGGCCGGCGCCCGGATTCCGAGCTCGAGACGCTGTTCCGCGCTGTCGTCGCGCGGGTGGCGGCCGCGCAGGAAGACGACGGCTACCTCAACACGCAGTTCGGACGCCAGGGCCAGCGCCCGCGGTGGAGCGATCTCGAGTGGGGTCACGAGCTGTACTGCATCGGTCATCTGGTGCAGGCAGCCGTCGCCCGCCGGCGCACCAGCCCCGGCGCAGACGACGGGCTGTGGGAGGTGGCGCTCCGTGCGGCCGACCTCGTCTGCGAGGTGTTCGGCGCAGACGGCATCCAGTCGGTGTGCGGCCACGCCGAGATCGAGACCGCGCTCGCCGAACTCGGCAGGGCCAACGGCGACGACCGCTACACCGAGCAGGCGCGGCTGTTCGTCGAGCGGCGCGGCACGGGTGTGCTCGCCGACATCGAATGGGGGCGCTCGTACTTTCAAGACGACATGCCCGTCCGCGAGGCCGACGCGATGCGCGGGCACGCGGTGCGGGCGAACTACCTCGCCTCGGGAGCAGCCGACGTGGCGGCCGACCGCGGGGACGACGAACTGACCCGGGCGCTCGCCCGCCAATGGGAGAACACCCGGGCGAAGCGCACCTACGTCACGGGCGGCCAGGGCTCGCACCACCAGGACGAGGCGTTCGGCGACGACTTCGAGCTTCCGCCCGACCGGGCGTACTCCGAGACCTGCGCCGGCATCGCGTCGATCCAGTTCAGCTGGCGCATGCTGCTCAGCCAGGGAGACGCCGCGTACGCCGACCTCATCGAGCGCACCCTGTACAACGTCGTCGCGACCTCGCCATCGCACGAGGGCACCGAGTTCTACTACGCGAACACCCTGCACCAGCGCCGCGCGGGCGTCGCCGGCAACAGCGACGAGCTGTCGCCGCGGGCGTCCTCGTCGTTGCGCTCGCCGTGGTTCGAGGTCTCCTGCTGCCCGACGAATGTCGCGCGCACCCTCGCCAGCCTGTCCGCCTACGTGGCGACCGTGAGCGACGACGGCCTCCAGCTCCACCAGCTCGCCGCGGCGGAAATCACTACGGCGCTCGCCGACGGATCGGCCGTCGAGCTCCGGGTCGACACCGCCTACCCCTCCGACGGCGAGCTGGCGGTGCGCGTCGTCGCCTCGCCGACGACACCGTGGACGCTGTCGATCCGAGTGCCGGAGTGGGCGCAGGGGGCGACCCTCACGGTGAACGACGAGGCGGTCGCGGAGGTCGCTCCCGGCTACGCCGAGGTTCGGCGCGAGTTCCGCGCGGGCGACGTCGTGCGCCTGTCGCTCCCCATGGCGCCGCGCGTCACCCACCCGGATCCGCGTGTCGACGCCGTGCGCGGCTGCATCGTGGTCGAACGCGGGCCCGAGGTGTTCGCCCTCGAGTCGGTCGACCTGCCGGCCCGGCTGACCCGCAGCGGGTTCGAGAACGTGCGGCTCGCCGACGGCGCGACACCGCGCGATACGGGCAGCGGGGTCGCCGTCGATCTGGTGCACCGGGGGGAGCCGGATGTCACGGAGCAGGTCGCCCTCGTGCGGTACCACAACTGGGCGGCCCGGGGGCCGTCGACGATGCGGGTGTGGATCCCGACGAGCTAGGCCGGCCCGGTCACTCGCCCTCGATGGCGGCCTGATGGTGGGGCGCCCCGACCGGTTTCGACTCCGACGAGCCGCGCTGCCTGAGGAAGATCGAGAACGCGACCATGGCGCCGACCGCGAGAAACTCCGACTGCCAGTTCTGCAGCGTGCGGTTCCAGAAGTCGGGCGAGCCCACGTAGGCGAGCCAGTCGACGGCCGGCTGGCCGTGCTCGGCCTGCTCGTCGTTGAAGACCACGACCCCGGCGATCGACTGGGTCCACCACGAGAGCACGAAGATGGCGCCCATGACGAGCAGCAGCGAGTTCGAGTAGAGGGCGAGCCGCCAGCCTCGCATCCGCGCCCACTTCGGCGACGAGGGCCCGGCGTACTCGCCGACCATCTGCTCCTCGTCGGTTCCCGGACCCTCGTCGCCGGGCTTCTTCGACTCGGGAGAGCCGCGCTGCACGAGCCAGATCGTCGCGAGTATGAAGAGGAAGAACTGCAGAAACTCCGACTGCCAGTTCTCGGCGACGTCGACCACGAAGTCGGACGACGTGACGAACGCGCCGTACGACACCGGCGGCAGCGCGTGGGAGAGCTGGTCTTCGTTGAAGGCGGCGAGCCCGGCGATCGACTGGCCGAACAGCGCGAGCAGGAAGATCGCGCCGAAGAAGATGCTCAGCGAGTGCGGTCGGAGTCTCTGCGCCACGAGTCACCTCCCCGACAGGGCGATGACGATCATAAAGACCAGCCCGACAGTGACGACACTCAGCCAGGAGAAGAACACGGTGCGCATGCGATGTTCCGTTGCCGACAGCCGGAGCGGGACTGCGTCGTCCCGCTCCGGCCAGTGACGGCTCGGCTAGCTCTCGTCGTCGACGGCGTGCTTCGCCTCGCGAACCTCGCCCGACATGTCTTCGGCCGCGGTTCCCGCCTCCGACTTGACGTTGTCGACGCCGTCAGTCGCGGTGTCCTTCACCGCGGTGAAGGCCTGCTGGGCCGGCTCTTTCAGGTTCTCACCCACCTGCTTGGCCGCATCCGTCAGCTCTTCGACCAGGGGCTGCGCGGCGTCTTTGAGGTTGCCGGCGAGCTCCTTCTCCTTCTCGCTCGCGGGAATCAGCGAGGCGGCGAGCCAGCCGACGCCGAAGGCGATGAGACCGACGGCGAGCGGGTTGCCCTTCGCTTTCTCGACGGCGCGGCCGGGAGCGTCGGAGAGCCCGTCGCGAACGTCGGACAGGCCGCCACGGGCATCGGATGTCGCGCCCATGACCCTCTCGCGAACGGAGCCGACTGCGGACTTGACCTTGCCCATCTGGCGGTCGACGATCTTCGACGGCGTCACCTTGTCGGCGAGAGCGTCGACGTCCTGGCCGAGGTTACTCCGCGTGTTCTCGATGTCTGCCCTGATCTGGTCGGGGTTGTTGCTCATCGGTTCTCCTCATTTCTCTTGATTGCCTCTGGAACCTGCTTGATCGACTCGACGGTGCGCGGTGCGCCCTGCACCGACTTCATCTCTCTCTTGCCGACGAGGTAGAGGATCAGGGCGATGATGCCCCAGATCACGGCCACGACGACGGCCGACCATCCGTTGTCGATGAGGTGACCGAGACCCCACCACAGCGCGATCGACAGAAAGAGCACCGCCATCAGGGCGGCATAGCCGGCGCCGCCCAAAAGCCCGGCACCCTTGCCGGCCTGCTTCGCCGACTGCGAGAGCTCTGCCTTGGCAAGCTCGATCTCCTGACGCATCAGCGTCGACAGGTCGCGGGTCACCTCGCCGAGCAGGTCGCCCAACGAGGTGCGGCTGGCTTTGTCTTCCGAGGGGGTCGGGATGTCGCTCACAGCCGTGTCTCCCCGACGGTCGTCGCGCCGGGGTACCGTGCGTCAGGGTAGGTGGGGTCGCCCTCGAGGGCGGCGTCCACTTCCACGACCCGCTCCGTCTCGACCGGGTAGTCGGGCGGGGTGGTGTCGACGCGGGTGCCCCCGCTCGGTGCGGTTCCGGTTGTGGGCGCGGCGTTGTCAGAGCCCGCGCTCGCCACGGACCGGGTCAGGCGGCCGATGAGCAGCCCCGCGCCGGCGGCGATGGCGATGAAGGTGCCCGGCTTCTCGCGCGCGAAGCGACGCACGTCGTCGACGAGCGTTCCGGGGTCGCGCTGCTCGAGCCAGCTCGCCACGCTGCCGGCCCGGCTGGCGGCCTGGCCGACGAGGTCGCCCGCCACACCGCTCGGGGCGTTGGTGGCCATCTCCTGCAACTGGTCGCTGAGCGTCTGGAGTCCGCTGGCCGCGCGCTGCTGCTGGCTGCCCGCCTGCTCGACGAGTTCGTCCTTGGTCTGCGCGAAGAGGTCTTTCGCCTGCGACTTGGCCTCGCCCGCGACCTTCGCGGTCTCGTCCTTGGCGGTGCCGAAGACCTTGCCGCCGGCGTCCTTCGCCTTGTCGGCGACGTGCGACGCCTGCTCCTTCGCCGTACCGGCGGTGCCTGAGGTGTCTGACGTGCCGGTGGTGCCCGCGGTGCCGGTGGTTCCGAAAGTCTCGGGCGTCTCGGTGGTCCCCGTGGGCGCCGCGGTTCCAGAAGTCGTTCCGCCGATGCCGCTCGTCATGGGCGTCGTGCCGATCGGATCCGATGGTGTCGATGAGTATGTGTTCGACATTCCCGTTCCTCTTTCTCTCGATGGATCGGGACGTGCTTCATCCCGTGCACTTCAAGCGTTCGACGTCTGTTTTCGGATAAATACCCCCTGCCATTTGCGGCAGAGTCGCTTTACAGTGCCATGTTGGGCAAGTGCGCCCCGCCTCATCCACCCCGACGATCGGAGACCTCATGGACCTCGGAAACTACTCCAACTACCCTTTGCCCGACCGGATCAAGCGGGCGTTCGGTGCCGACACCGCCGGGCAGCTGGCCGACAAGCTGGGTGCCAAAGGCACGCTGACCCCGGAGCTCGCGCGTGACGCGGAGTCCGCGTACAACTCCTATTCGAGGGGCGACCAAGGTGCCGCGCGGGAGTTTCTGAAGACGAAGCTCGGCCTCGACGACGCCGTCGTCGACGACGTTCTCGCCAAGCTGTCTGCCGGCTGACCACCGATGCGGTCGGCACCGGTCGCCGCCCGCCCTGCAGCCTTCATACAGATAAGCAACCCCCTCGTGGCGAATCCGATTCGGTACTTACCGTGTCGACATGGCGAAAGAAACTGGCGAGAAGGCAAGCACGCGCGCGAAGAATGCGCCGCACCCCGACGACCCCCGCAAGCCCGACGAGATCAGCGAGATATCCAAACCCTCGTGGATCTACGTGGTCAAGAAGACCTACCGCGAGTTCAGTGCGGATCAGGCGACCGATCTGGCCGCCGCCCTCACCTACTACGGTGTCCTCGCCATCTTCCCCGCACTGCTCGCATTCGTCTCGCTCGTCGGCCTCTTCGGCGATCCGGCCGAGACGACCGACGCACTGCTCGATCTTCTGGGCGGCCTCGTGCCGTCGACGACGCTCGACGCCGTGCGCGGCCCGATCGAGAATCTCGCCACCTCGCCGGCTGCCGGATTCACCTTCATCACCGGTGTCGTCGGCGCACTGTGGTCGGCGTCGGGCTACGTCGGAGCGTTCTCTCGCGCGATGAACCGCATCTACTCGATCCAGGAGGGGCGGCCCTTCTGGAAGCTGCGCCCCGTCACCCTCGCCGTCACTGTTCTGGCGATCGTCATCGCCGTGCTCGCGGCGCTGCTGATCACCCTATCCGGGCCCGTCGCCGAAGAGATCGGCGCGGCACTCGGCATCGGTGACACCGCGGTTCTCATCTGGAACATCGCGAAGTGGCCGCTGCTCGCGTTCCTCGTGGTGCTGCTGGTGGCCGTGCTCTACTACGCGACGCCGAACGTGAAGCAGCCCAAGTTCCGCTGGATGAGCTTCGGCGCTCTATTCGCGCTCATCGTCTGGGTCGTGGCATCCGCGGGCTTCGCCTTCTACGTCGCCAACTTCTCCAGCTACAACGAGACCTACGGATCCATCGGCGGCGTCATCGTCTTCCTGCTCTGGGTGTGGATCTCGAACCTCGCCCTGCTGTTCGGCGCCGAGCTCGACGCCGAGCTCGAGCGCGGGCGCGAGCTGCAGGCGGGCATCGAGGCGGAGGAGAACATCCAGCTCCCGCCGCGCGATACGAAGAAGAGCGACAAGATCGAGAAGCAGCACCGCAAAGACATCGAAGAGGGCCGCGATCTGCGTCGTCAGTCGACGGCCGACGATGGCAAGTCGGCGGACAAGACGTCGGATGACAAGAAGTCGGATGGCTCGGACGACGACGATTCGCGCGACGGCGACGGCTCGATCCTAACCAAGGCGAAGAAGCTACTCAGCCGCGACTAGCCGCGAGGGGCGATCATGACGCCTTCGCGGAGCTCTACGACCGCTTTGCTCCTCATGTGTGCGCGCGAGTGAGGCACCGGATCGCCGACTCTCTCGACAGGCCGACGAGGCGGTACCTCATCTGTTCGTCGAGGCCCCGCCGCTACCCGCCCTGCTCGATCTCGGCGAGCATGGCGTCGAGCTCGACCCTGTTGTCCGCGATGAACTGCGTCTCCCGCGCGGCCTGCACGGCGAGAGCCTTCGCCGCGTAGCCGACGGCCTCGGCGCAGCGGAAGTCGACGAGCGCGACGTCGATCTCGAAGTCGCGCCACTCGGCGCGCAGGTCAGCCGCCGGTTCATCGGTCGCTCCCGAGTCCCAGTACGCAGACGACTGAGCGAAGACGGCGTCGACCGCCGCCTGCTTGGTCGCCAGGCCGTCGTAGCCGGCGCCGGCCATGCACTCCGACCATTCGGTGTCGATCGGCTGCATTGCCGGGTCGGACAATTGGTCCTGCTCGATCGCGTTCATCGCGGCCACGAGCGGCTCGAAGCGCTTGCTCTGCGTCGGGTCGACCCCCGTCACCGTGTGCTGCGCTTCGCCGCGGCATCCGGCCGTCGTCCAGTCGTAGGCGGGCGCGTCGCCTCCCTCCTTCGTCGTGGCGAGTGTGTCGCGGTCGGGAAGCGGGCCCTCGAGCGCCCGATAGTACGCCTCCTGCTCGCTCGGTGACAGGCTCGCGACGTAGCCGAGGTTCGGGTCTTCGGCAACGACCTGCGCGTCGATCTGCCGGGTCTCCTCCGGTGTCGGGAACGCGCCGTATCCGTGCTCGGCCACCCAGGCCTCCGTGCCCCACCCCTGCTCGTAGCCGGGCACTGAGGTGTCGGGCGACTGGTCGACCGGCGTGTAGTCGAAACCCTCGGCGGTCATGCAGGCGGCCACCAGCTTCTCGATCTTCTCCCGCTTCACGATCTCGTCGCGCGCGTCGTACACGCCGTACATCGCGTCCCAGTAGGGGCTGAACGGCGTCTCCGTGGCCGCCGCCGGGGTGGCGTCGCCGTCAGCGGCGACGGAGGTTTCGCGAGCCGCCGCGGTGCATCCCGTCAGTGAGAGAGCGGCGGCTAGGGCGACGACAGTGGTGATCAGCGAGCGCTGGGGCATGGAAATCCTCCGGGTAGCGGACTTCTCACGCTAGGTGCGCGGCCCCACGCGCCTCATCGGCCGTTCGGGTCGACTACGCGGCTGGGGTCATCCGAAAGTCGCTGTGTCGGTCTCCCGGCCCCGCCGTCTGGCGGCGAGCCGCTGCAGTTGCCAGGCGTGCACGTCGGGCAGCCACTCCAGCGGCGCGGCCGGGCCGATCCGCGGGTCGGTGAGATCGCCGCCATCACGCACGGCGAGCACGTACGCGCGATCCAGTGCGATCCGCTCCCTCAGGTCGCCGGCAACGCCGACCGAGCCGTGGCCGGGGATGACGGCCTCGACGCCGTCGGCCACGCTGTCGAACAGCGTCAACGCCGCGAGGTAGTCGCCGAGCGGATCGGCGGCGTCGAGGTCGAGAAACGGCATCAGGATGTCGGACAGCATGTCGCCCGCGACCAGCACGCCTGCCCGTTCGACGAGCAGCGCCGCGTGTCCCGGAGCGTGGGCGCGGTGTTCGACGATGTGCACGGTGGGGCCGTCCCACGGGATCAGTGTCGTGCCGGCGGGCAGGCCCTCGATGAGTCCGAGCAGGCGCGTCGGGATCTCGTCGGCGTGCTCCGGCGGCAGCCCGCCGGCCAGGTTCTCCTCCCAGTCGGGGCTCGCCAGCTGGTCGCGGATCGACCGGGCGCCGAGCTCGGTGCCGTACCGCGGCGCGTCGCCGAACCGCGGATGCCAGAGCAGGTGGTCCCAGTCGGGATGGGTCGAGAAGCCGGCCACCACCGGCTGGCCCAGCTCGTCGAGGTCGTCGGCCAGGCCGGCGAGCTCGCTCTCTGTGATGCCCGGGTCGATCAGCAGCACACCGTTCCTGCCCTGGACGACCGTGGTGTTGCTCTGGATGAACTCGCTCTCGCGAACGAAGACGCCTTCGGCGATCTCGGTCAACATGGGCTTCCCTTCCTCTCGTGTCATCCCAGGGCCATCGCGGCGACCGCGATGGTGCAGATTCCGATGCCGGCCCTCTGGCCGAGTGCGACCCGCTCGCCGAGGAACGCGGCGGCGAGCAGCACCGTGACCGCGGGGTACAGCGAGGCCAGGACGCCGGCGATGCCGAGGCTCGTCGAACCGGTCGCGATCATGAATGCGAGTGTGCCAGAGGCGCCGAGCACTCCGGAAGCGCTGCCCCAGCCGAGCACACCGGGTGCGGGGCGCCAGGCCTGCCGGAGTGCCACGGCCGTGACGATCGTCAGGGTCGCGCCGACGAGCTGGTTGGCGGCGAGCGGCAACAATCCGGCGCCGTCGGAGATCTGCCCGAGGGCGATGAACAGCACGCCGAAGCCCGCACCCGCGAGGGCGCCGTCGACGAGCGCCCCTGGCGCATCCGTCGCCCTGTGTGCGGCCGAGCCGCGTGCGACCAGCCAGATTCCCGGCAGGGCGACCAGCATGCCGATCCAGGCCAGCCACCCCGGGCGATCACCGAAGGCGACGCCCGCCAGCACCGGCAGAACGGCCGCCCCGACGGCGGAGATCGGCGCGACGAGTCCCATGCGGCCGCGGGCGAATCCGCGGAACAGGAAGATGCCGCCGGTCGCCGAGCCCACGCCGGCGAGGGTGGCCCAGGCGAAGTCGAGCAGGGTCGGACTGCCAGGAAGCGCGAGCCCTGCCACGAGCATCACGACCGCGCCGGCGCTCTGACCGACCAGCACGATCTGCCACGACGAGAACCGCCGCGAACCGACGCCGCCGACGAAATCGGATGCGCCGTACGCCACGGCCGACGCGAGTGCCAACAGGATGCCGATGTTCATGGCATCGAGTGTGGTGCCGATGCGGTCCGGTCTGTAGGTCCGCCCTCTGGCCAAGCGAGTGGACCATTTGCTGTAATGGCGGCATGACAGTGAAGTGGGCGCGCGGCGGACCCGACCTGCTCGTGGTGCTCGACCGTGACGCGGGATCGCTCGGGACACAGATCCAGGACCAGTTGCGGGCGGCGATCCGGGAGCAACGTCTCGCGGCCGGAGAGCGCCTGCCCTCGACCCGGCACCTCGCGGGGCTTCTCGAGGTGTCGCGCGGCACGGTCGTCGACGTCTACGAGCAGCTGCTGGCCGAGGGATACGTCGAGTCGGCCGTCGGTTCAGGCACACGGGTGGCCGCGATGTCGGGGCCGGCTGCGGCTGCGCCCGGCGCCTCTGCCGTCTCCTCGTCGGGCGTGGCGCCGTCGCGGCTGGTCGCGATCGATTTCGAGTACGGCATCCCCGATCTCGGCTCGGTGCCGTTGACCGACTGGAGCTGGGCCATCTCGGAGGCGACGCGCACTCTGCCGACGGCGGAGCTCGGCGACGAAGACCTGGCCGGGTCGCGGCACCTGCGCGAGGTCGTCACCTCGTACCATCGGCGCGTGCGCTCGGGCTGCGCCAGCGCCGACGACGCCGTCATCGTCTCGGGGTTCCGGCAGGGGCTCACGTTCGCACTCGCGGCCCTCAAGGAGAACGGCGTGCACCGCATCGCGCTCGAGAACCCGGGGCCTCGCGAGCACGCGCTGATCGCCCGCCGCGCGGGTCTCGAGGTGGTTTCCGTCGCCGTCGACGATCAGGGGCTCGACGTGCAGCGACTGCGCGAGAGCGGCGCGCGGGCGGTTCTGCTGACGCCGGCCCACCAGTGTCCGACGGGCGTCGCGCTCGCACCGTCGCGCCGTCGCGAACTGGTCGCGTGGGTCGACGATGTCGACGGGCTGATCCTCGAAGACGACTACGACGCCGAGTTCCGCTACGACCGCCAGCCGGTCGGCTCGCTGCAGGGCCTGAGTCCCGCCCGGGTGATCGCCCTGGGATCGGTGAGCAAGACGCTCGCCCCCGCGATCCGGCTGGGCTGGGTGCTCGCCCCGCCGCGGTTGCTGGCCGGCATCATCACCGAAAAGCGGCTCAGCAGCCGCGGCGCTCCCGGCCTCGACCAGGAGGCGCTCGCGCTGCTGATGGAGACGGGACGCTTCGACCGCCACCTGCGGCGTATGCGCGACATCTACCGCCATCGCCGCAACGTGCTCGCCGCAGAGGCGGAGCTCGCCTTCGGGCCGGGTCGGCTGCGCGGACTGGCGGCCGGATGCCACGCGGTGCTGCAGCTTCCCGACGGGGTATCCGAGCGGGAGGTCGCGGCGACCGCGGCGACGATGGGCGTGCGGGTCAACCCGCTCGGCCTCTACCGGGTCCCGACCGCGGACGGGGAGTCGGAGCCGTCGGCGCCTCCGCCCGCGCTCGTGCTCGGCTTCGGCAACGTCGGCGAGGAGCAGATCCGTGGTGGCATCCGCACTCTCGCTACTGTCGCGCTTCGACCGCGCGCTGCCGCAGCGGGAGGGTGATGCGCACGGTGGTTCCCTCGCCGACGGCGGAGTCGACCGTGACCTCGCCCTGATGCGCCCACACGACCTCGCGCACGATGGCGAGTCCGAGGCCCGTGCCCGGCACGACATCGTCACGGGCCTTCGCAGCCCGGTAGAAGCGGTCGAAGAGCTGGGGAATCTCGTCTTCGGCGATGCCCACGCCGGTGTCGGCGACCACGATCGCGACGGCGGGCCGGTCGTCGAGCAAGGCGCCCGCGGCCACCTCGACGCGTACGGACCCGCCCGCCGGGGTGAACTTGACCGCGTTCTCCATCACGTTCGTGACGACCCGCTCGAGTTGGAACTCGTCGCCCTCGACCACCACCGAGACGTCGCAGACGATCGTGAGCGTGACACCGCGTGAGTCCGCGAAAGAACCCACCGACTCGGTCGACCGGCCGACCAGCCGCGCCATGTCGACCGGTGCGAGAGCGAGCGCGGCCTCGCCCGAGTCCAGGCGCGTCAGCATCAGCATGTTGCCGACCAGGGTCTCGAGTCGTCGGGCGTTGCGGTCGGCGACGAGCAGCATGTCCTTCGCGTCGTCGGGAACGCCCGGGTCGTCCATCACGAGCCCGAGAAATCCCAGAATCGAGGTCAACGGGGTGCGCATCTCGTGACTGACGGTGCCGATCATGTCGCTCTTCGACCTGTCGAGCTCGGTCAATTGTGCGACGACCTCTTCCCGGCCCTCGAGCAGACGCACGAGCATGGCCTGACGGAACATCACCGGCACGGCGGAGAGTGCGACAGCCGCGGCCGCGAGCACCAGGGCGACGGTGGGCACCGGGGTCTGAGTCGCGACGAGGAGCACGGCGAGACCCGCGAGCACGGCGAGGGCGGGGATGGGCAGCATTCGCGCCCTCGAGGTGGATGCCTGCTGCTCCGGCAGCGGACGGCCGACCCCGTCGACCCAGACGGCGATGAGGGCGACGGCCGCCGTCCACGCTGCGTCGATCGGAGTGCCCGAGCCGTAGCTGCCCGCGCTGCTGAGGAGGGCGTAGGCGATGTCCGCGGCCGTGAAGAGGAGGAGGCCGAGCACGAGGAACTGCCACCTGGGCCCGAGGCGCAAGACCGGGGATGCGGCGATGCCGACGACGACGGCGACGAGGAGAAGGTCGAAGAGGGGATAGAGCGAGGCTATCGCGCCGTCGAGGAAGGTCGAGTCAGTGGTCGCGTCGTCGAACACCGGGCCGAGGACCACCGCGAGAACAGCTGCCGCACCCAGTGCTGCCAAGGCGCTGTCGAGGAGCACGGAGCCGGTCCACTTCTGCGATTTGCGCCGGACCAATACGAGGACGGCCGCCATCATGAACGGGTAATAGAGGAGGTAGCCGAGATCGGCGGGCGAGGGGGAGGGGAGATTTCCTGACGAGTCCATCGCCAAGGCAAAGTATGTGTCGCCCGCGGCATTGAACGTCATGGCCGCCGCCGCGAGGATCACCTCCCCCCTCGCGAAGCTCGTGCGCACGGCGACGAGCCAGAACACGCCGACCGGAATCCACTGCACCAGTAGCGACAGCCACACGTTGACCAGGGTGCTGGCCGGGTCTCCGGGCACGAGGAGGGCGGCGAGGTACACGAGGTTCGCGATCGCCGTGAGTACGAGCAGCACTCGGATGGCGCGATCGGTCTTGCCGGAGTCAGCGGAACGGATGACGTCTCCCCGAATCATCCGCCCCGAGGTCGTCTTCGTCACTCGGGATCTTGCGTGTGATCTTCGACGTCTGGCTTGGCGCGCAGGGCGTCTGCGATCTCCTCTTCCGGGCGCGGCGCGATGGTCTGGTCGGCCTCGAGCTCCGGCACGGTGGGCTCGTCCGGGCCGGGAATGTGCTCTTGAGCGGGGTACTGGTCGTCGGTGCGCACGGCGAATCCTTCGTTCGATGTCATCAGAGAGTACGCCGCTATCCGCGTCGCCACCGCACCAGCTCGCCGTCGTCGGGATGCGTGACGTGTGCGACTTCTGCGAAGCCGGTCGCCCGGAGAACCCCGGCCGACCTCTCGTCTGATGCCAGCGTGTGCGCGATGACACTCCCGACCTCTCCCGATGCCAGCGCCTTCGCGACCAGGGCGTTCGCTGCAGCGGTGGCGTATCCCTGGCGGCGGTATAAGGGGGCGATCTCGTACCCGACCTCGACACACCGGTCTTCCGGTCTTCCGGCGAAGCCGCCCGACCCGACGAGCGCGCCGGTATCGGCGTCGAGGAAGAAGTGCATCCACCAGTCCGCGTCGTCGGGGTTCTTCTGCAACTCGTCGAGGGTGTGCGGGATCGCCTCGGGAAACTCCGGCCATCCGTCGGGCAGGGCGGAGCCGAGCAACGCCGCCAGCTCGTGCGGGTCGCGGAGGAACGCCGTCAGGTGGTCGGGCGTCGCGGGGATCAGTCGTATGCGGGTCATGACCTTCCCCATGGTGACGGGTCGAGGCTGCCGGCGCCACTGCTATTGACGGGGCCGGGCCGGACTGGCAATGTGAACAGCGTCAACATTCGCTCAGGAAGGGCCTCATGACCGTTCGCGTCGACCTCAACCTCTCGCTCGACGGCATCGTGATGCCGGCCGACCCGACACCCGAGAACCCGATGGGCGAGGACTGGGGCCGGCTGGTCGCGCCCTACGCCGCCACGAAGACCGTGCGCGAGCGCGTGATGCACGACACCTCGGGCGAGGGGACCACCGGAGTCGACGACCGCTACGCCGCGGCGTACTTCGAGGGTGTGGGCGCTGAGATCATGGGAGCCGGGATGTTCGGACTCCACGCCTTTCCCGACGACCCGGACTGGCGCGGATGGTGGGGCGAGGAGCCGCCGTTCGGCTACCCGATCCTCGTGCTCACCCACCGGGAGCGCCCGCCGCTCGAGTTCGCGAACGGCACCCGGTTCGAGTTTCTCGTCGCGACGCCCGAAGGGGCGCTCGAGCGCGCGCAGGGCCTGGCAGGCGGGGCCGACGTGCGCGTCGGCGGGGGAGCGAGCACGGTCAGCGCCTTCCTGGCGGCCGGGCTCGTCGATCGGCTGCACGTCGCCATAACGCCCATCGTGCTCGCCCGCGGCGTGCGGCTCTGGGACGACTTGCGCGAGCTCGAGCGCGACTACACCGTGTCGTCGGAGATCGCCGAGAGCGGCGTCATCCACGTCACATTCGAGCGCTGAGGCTAACCCCGCTCCTGCTGCTCGCGCTCCCGCTGCTCCCGCACCTCGGCCTCGGTCATGACGCGCAGCGAGCGCCATGCCTCCAGCACCTCCGTGGCATCCGCCGCCCGTTCGCCAGCTCCCGCCCGCACGTTCTGGCTGATGGCGGACGTCACCGCGATGAGGGCGCCGTTCTCCATCCGCGCGTAGCCGGTTCCGTCGGTCAGCCGCCACTCGTCACCGTCACGTACGCACCAGTCGGCGTACTCGTCGAGCGTGTCGGTGTCTTCGAGCCCCATGTCGGGTGCGGCCAGGTAGAGGCACGGCGCGGTTTCGGGGTTGGTCGCGATCGGCTGCCGGTCGATCACGACCTCGACCACTCCGCCGTCTGCGGTGACGGTGAGCGCCCGAGCGGGACCGCCGTCGGCGACGACCCCGGCGACCGTGCCGCCGGGCATGTCGGCGACCATCGGGAAGGCGCGGCTGTCGATGTAGGCCTCGAAGTTCGCGTCCAACTGCTGCTGCTCGGCCGACGGACCCTCGGCCTGCGGCTCGGGCACGCTGACCCACACGGCGCCGGCGACCAGCAGGGCGGCGCCGACGAGCCCCACGACGCGCAGCGGCCGGGTCTCGAGAAACAGGCCGAGCATCAGCGCGGAGGGAACTGCGATCAACACGTACACGAGCTCGAATCCCGGCTGCACCCAGAGCATCGGCACGGTGCCGAAGCCGAAGACCGCGACCCCCAGGGCGACGAAGGCCGTCACGGTCACCACGATTGCCGCCCCGACTCGGCGCCGGCCGGTGAGCGACAAGACGATCAGCGAGATCAGGACGACCGCGACGGCCATGACGACGACCGGCACGAGCAGCCCCAACGGCCCGCCGAACATCGCGACGACGGCGCCGCCCATGCCGACGCTCAGGGCGGCGATCAGGACGACAGCGGTGACCCCCATGGCGAGCGCCGTCCGCAGGGCGGGTGGGAGGGATCCGGATGCCACGGGCTCGACGTCGCGGTCGATCGAGTTCGTCACGTCCGGGCCCGACTGCGTCATGAGCCGAGTCAACCTCATGCCCTGCGGGCGGTCAAGCGGAATCGCCCGCGCAGAGGTGCCGGCTCCGGAGCGTCCGCCGACGCCCCCCGTCAGACCGGGCGAGAGTCAGCGGCCCGGGTACTGCGGGTCGAGCAGGTCGGCGAACTGCCGGTTGCCCTTTATGAACGTGGTGACGAACGGGCAGTAGACGGTGACGTGCATGCCGCGGGCACGGATGTCGTCGAGGGCATAGGCGGCGAGCTGCTCGGCGATGCCCCGCCCGCGGAACTCGGGAACGACGGTGGTCTTCAGCACGACGACACGGCCCTCGACCTCGTCGTAGCGGATGTTCGCGATCTGCCGCCCGCCCAGAGTGGCCGCGTAGACGCGGTGCGCGTCGTCGCGGCGCACGTCGACCTCGGAGTCGGTGTCTGCCGATGGCGTGTCGATGTCGCGCAGCGGGTCGACGTCGGTGCCGTCGAGCACCGCCGCGGTGCCCTCGTCGAGAAATCCGCCGCCGTCGGGGTATCCCGCGGCGTCGGGGTATTCGTATCTGTCCATGGCGCGATGCTCCTCTGCTGAGTCCTGTTGTGAGTAATGACCGGGGGCGCGGCGGGTTTGTGACGACCACCGAGCAGTTTCGGAGAAGCGGGCGGATGCTTCGCGTTCCTACACTGGGCGCATGGCCGATTCAACGAAACCAGACACTTTCAGCCCCGAAGAGAAGAAGGCGATGCGCGACCGCGCGAAAGAACTGAAGGCGGCGGCGGGCAGGGAGAACGACGCGGCGGCCAACGAGCAGGCGATCGCGATCCTGCCCGACGACGAACGCGAGCTGGCCGAGCGAATCCGCGACATGGTCGTCGCCTCGGCGCCGCACCTGGATCCGAAGACGTACTACGGCTTCCCTGCCTGGGCACGCGACGGAAAGGTCGTCTGCTTCTTCAAGCCCAAGTCGAAGTTCAAGGTGCGCTACTCGACCTTCGAGTTCGACACGGCGGCGTCTCTCGACGACGGAGCAGTCTGGGCGACGGCGTTCGCCGTGCACAACGAGATGACCGATTCCGACCTGGCGATGCTCGGCGGGCTCGTCGCGAAGGCGGCGACCTGAGGCCTCGCTACGACGCGGCGTCAAGCCCGAGCGAGCGCTCGCCGTCTGCCCGTAGCGTGACAGTGATGAGCGCTCAGAGACACGGCAGGCGATCGCGGTCGACCCCCGCGGTCCGCGCCGCGTTCGGTGCTGCCGGTGCCGCGTACATCGCCAGCTGTGCCGTGGGCACGGGCGTGGCAACCGGTGTGCTCGACCTTCGCGGAGCGCGCTGGGTGCACCACGCGCTGTACGTCGGCACCGTCGCGCTCGCTGGAGCGGCCGTGAGCTCGCTGGTGTGGAGCCCGAGCCGGGCCGGATGGTCGCTGCTCCCCGCGGCGGTGCCACTGGCCGCACTCGCGCGCCTCGGCCCCCGGTTTCCGCGCCATCCATTCGTCGCCCTCTCGGCCGCGCCCTTCTTCGTCGCCGGTTTCGTCCACTCCCGAAAGTAGCTCCCGTGCAACTACTCGATGCCATCCGCCGCCGCCGCACCACGAACGGGCACCTGATGCCCGATCCGGTGAGCGAGGAGCATCAGCGGCTGCTCATCGAGGTGGCGAGCAGGGCGCCCTCGCAGCTCAACAGCCAGCCATGGCGGTTCGTCATCATCGAGGAGCCCGAGACGATCCGCACCATCGCCCGCATCAGCGGCGAGAGCATGAAGACGACCATGTCGAACGGCACGTTCTTCGAGCGGTACAAGCCGTACTTCCGGTTCAGCGCCGAGGAGATGGAGCGACGTCGCGACGGCATGCTGTTCGACAAGCTGCCGGCGCCACTGCGACCGTTCACCAACCAGGTCTACACACCGCGTGGACAGATGCTGATGAACGCGTTGCGAGTGCCCTCCACGCTCGGCGCGGAGAACGAGAAGCTCGTGGCCGGCTCGCCGCTGCTGCTGGGGGTGATGCTCGACCGCTCCGAGAACCGGCCGGGCGAGCTGTCGTCGTTCTACTCGACGTTCAGCCTCGGCGCCGCGATCGAGAACATCTGGCTCACCACGGTGGAGCTCGGCATGGGAATCCAGTTCGTGTCGTTCCCGATGGAGGTGCCCGACAACTGGCGCCGCATCGAACGACTGCTCGAGGTGCCGGCTGATCTCGAGCTGATGGCGGTGTACCGGCTGGGCTATCTGCCGCCGGAACAGCGCCGACCGGCGATCGACTGGTCGAGCCACCAGCGCAAGCTGCCGTCGCAGTTCGTGTTCCGCGGCACCTGCGCGACGCCGCAGGAGGGCTGGGACGACCCGCTCCCAGCCCCCTGAGCCCCTAGTTCAGCGGAACGCCGTTGGTGGTGAGCGGCTTCCGCGCCCACGGCGAGACACCGAGCAGCAGAGCCGCCCCGCCCGTGCCGAACAGCAGCAGGTGGTCGAGGATCGTCGTGCCTGTGGGCAGCAGCCCGCCGAGGCGCTCGTCGATCACGCTGCCGACGCCGAGCAGCACGAACACCAGGCCCACGACCACCAGCACCGCCTGCACGACCTTGACCGGGGTGTGCGTCGACCCGACGATCAGCAGAGCCACCGCACACAGCGTGTAGACGATGTCGTTGAAGATGTCGACATTGAGTACCCCGAGCATGCGGGACCCCTCGATGAACCATCCGATGAGCGCGTGGCTGCCGATGAGGATGCCGAGCATCACCGCGTATGCCTTAGCCATAGATCCGGCCGCTCAGAGGATCGGCTTGCCGCCGGTCACGGCGATGACGGCGCCGGAGATGTAGCTCGCCTCGTCCGACGCCAGCATGACGTAGGCCGGCGCCACCTCGGCTGGCTGGCCCGGGCGTCCGAGGGGGGTGTCGGTGCCGAACTCCGCAACCTTCTCTGCGGGCATGGTCGACGGGATGAGCGGTGTCCAGATCGGCCCCGGCGCGACCACGTTCGCGCGGATGCCTCGCTCGCCGAGCAGCTGCGAGAGCGACGCCGTCATGTTGGCGATGCCCGCCTTCGTCGCGGCGTAGGGCAGCAGCTGCGGGGATGGCGCGTCGGCCTGGATGGACGAGGTCGCGATGATGGATGCCCCGCTCTTCATGTGCGGAAGCGCGGCCTTGACCAGGTAGAAGTAGGCGCTGAGGTTGGTCGCGATCGTGTAGTCCCACTCCTCGTCTTCGATCTCGGAGATGTCGTCGTGGGTGCGCTGGAAGGCGGCATTGTGTACGAGCACGTCGATGGAGCCGAACGCGGCGACCGTGCGCTCGACGAGAGCCCGGCACTGCTCGGCGGTGGAGAGGTCTCCGCCGAAGAGCAGCGCGGTGCGGCCAGCGCTCTCGACGAGCTCGCGGGTGCTCTGCGCGTCTTCCTCCTCTTCCAGGTAGGAGATCACGATGTCTGCGCCCTCGCGTGCGAACGCGATGGCGGTGGCCTTGCCGATGCCGCTGTCGGCGCCCGTGATGATGGCGACCTTCCCCGTGAGCCGACCCGACCCCCGATAGCTGTCTTCACCGTGGTCGGGCGTGGGGGTCATCTCCGCGGTGGTGCCTGGCGCATCCTGCTGCTGTTCTGGCTGGGACATGGGTCTCCTTCGATCGAGGGGTGTCCTTCCATCACCGCAGTGCGCGGCGGATGCGACAAGGGGCTTGCTCGAGCCGGTCGCCGGGCCTAGTGCCGCATGATCTCCGGGAAGACGATCGACAGCCAGATGAACAGGGCCTCGCCGATCACGAACGCCAGAGACCAGATCACGGCCTTGCGCGATGGACGAGGCCCCTCCCGCAGCACCTTGATGCCCAGCGGGATGAAGGCGATGCACAGGCCCAGCAGTAGGAACACGGTCTCGCCTCGCGTTCCCTTGAGGGTGCCGAACGGCAGGAAAAACATCGACGCGAGGGCGATCGAGCGGAACCATCCCATAACACCCGCTCGGTAGGCGCCGATCGCGATCAGCAGCCAGCCGACCATCATCATGCCGTTGAAGTAGCGGACGACATGAAACGCCAGGTACGAATCATCCACCGCTCGGATCGCCGCCTCGAGGCCCTGCGCATCGACCAGTTGAAAGGCGAGGTGATCGATCCCGGCGTGGAAGACGCGACCCACCAGCCCCAGGACGACCACCGTTCCGCCGATGACGGCGAGGGTCGGAAGTCGCATTCCGATGAGCCGCGCGAGGGTGATGACGCCCGGCCAGGTGAAAAGCCACCCGAGCGTGTAGCAGGTGTAGGCCGCCGTGATGAGGGCCGGATGCTCGGCGTAGGCCGTCAACTGCGCATCGTAGAAGTAGTGGAACGGGAGGCGGAGAAGGGCGGCGGTGAGCAGCAGGAGCGGGCCGAAAATCAGGGAGATTCCGCCTATCCAGCGGCCCGGAAACCAGAAGGCCTCGTTGGGTGGCGTCTTCAGCGGCTTCATTCGCGTCATCGAGACGGCATCTCCCGCCACGCGGAGCGGTTCCACTGGCACAGAACCTGGTGGTCGTGCTCGAAGCCGAGCACGCAGATGGCCGCAGTGTCGAGCACGAGAAATTGTCCCAGAGCGATCGGCGACCCGATCCACGTGGCGGCGAGAGTTCGCAGGTAGTGGCCGTGGGAGAAGAGCAGAACGTCGTCGCCGCGTTCGAGGGCCGGCGAGATCCTGTCGATGATCCGCCGATTGCGCACCAGCAGCTCGTCCGCCTGCTCGCCGACACCGTCCGCCGTGGGGAGCACGCCGTGCTCCCAGAGGCTCCACCGGTAGCCGGTGGAGTCGGAGATCTGGGCTGTCGTCAGTCCCTCGTAGGCGCCGTAGTCCCACTCCGCCAAGTCTGGGTCGGTCTCGGTTCCCGGATACCCGGCGAGCGTCGCCGTGTCTGAAGCACGGCGTCTCGGACTGGTCAGGACCAGCCCGAAGCGACGGGACTGCAGCACGCGACCAACCGCGCGCGCTTGCTCTTCACCATCCGGTGTGAGCGGCAGATCCGAGCGGCTGGTGTGCCGGCCGTTCGCGCTCCATTCAGTCTCGCCGTGGCGCACCAGCACCACCTGTCCGGGCTTGTCGTTCATCGCCAGCCTTTCGTCACGTTCGGTCAGTGCGCCTGGTCAAATCTTGGGCGTGATGTCTATTCCTGTCGACCCCGTTCGACGCGATAGTAGGAGGACGCGACGGGCGGCCCCGCACAAAGGAGTATCACCATGAAGTACATGCTCATCATGCGCGACTCGCAGGAGGCCTTCGAGGCCAGCCAGGAGGTCGACTTCGAAGAGATCATCAACGCCATGGGCGCCTACAACGAGGCGCTGATGAAGGCGGGAGTGCTCGCCAGCGCGGAGGGCCTCGCGCCGGCGACCGAGGGGTTCGTCGTCGACTTCGCGGGCGAGAAGCCGATCGTGACCGACGGTCCATACGGCGAGACGCATGAGCTGTTCAACGGGTTCTGGATTCTCGAGGTCTCGAGCAAGGAGGAGGCCGTCGAGTGGGCGAGCCGCGCACCGCTCGGGCCGGGCTCGAAGCTCGAGGTACGCCGCATCCCGAGCCAGGAGGAGGCATTCGCCGACTTCGCCGACAACGAGTACGTCAAGAAGGCGGCGGAGCTGCCCGACCGCCACTGAGACGCCGGTGACACCGTGACCGACATCCAGCGCACGGTCGACGCCATCTGGCGCATCGAGAGCGCGCGCATCGTCGCGACGCTCGCCAAGGTGACCGGCGACGTCGGCCTCGCCGAAGACCTCGCGCAGGAGGCGCTCGTCGATGCGCTGACCCAGTGGCCGGCCTCGGGCGTTCCGCAGAACGCGGGCGCCTGGCTCACGGCCGTGGCCAAGCGCAAGGCCATCGACGGATGGCGCCGGCGGCAACGCCTCGACGAACGGTACCGGGCAATCGCCCACGACCTGTCGGAGACCACCGAAGACGAATGGCAGCCGATCGACGACGACGTCGTACGTCTCGTGTTCACCGCCTGCCACCCCGTGCTCTCGCGCGAATCGCAGGTCGCCCTCACCCTGCGCGTCGTCGCAGGGCTCACGACCGAGCAGATCGCGCGCCTGCTGCTGGTGCCGGTCGCGACCGTGCAGCAGCGCATCGTGCGTGCGAAGAAGACCCTGTCGGCGGCGCACGTGCCGTTCGAGACGCCGGATCCGAGCGAATGGATGTCTCGGCTGAGCGCCGTGCTCGGGGTGGTGTACCTCGTCTTCACCGAGGGCTACGCGGCGACCTCGGGCGACCGCTGGATCCGCACCGAGCTCGCGAACGAGGCGCTGCGCCTCGGCCGGATTCTCGCCGAACTGCTGCCGCACGAGCCCGAGGTGCACGGCCTGGTCGCGCTGATGGAGTTGCAGGCGTCGCGGTTCGGGGCGCGCGTCGAGCGTGACGGCACCCCGATCCTGCTGGCCGACCAGGACCGGTCGCGGTGGGACCGTGCGCAGATCGAGCGCGGCCGGGCGGCCCTACGCCACGTCGATCAGCTGGGACGCGGCCGCGGCAGCTACGCCCTGCAGGCGTCGATCGCGGAATGCCACGCGATCGCCCCGCGCGTCGACGACACCGACTGGGACCGCATCGTCGTGCTCTACGAAGCGCTCGGACGCATCGCCCCGAGCGCCGTGGTCGAGCTGAACCGCGCCGTCGCCGTGTCGATGGCGACCGGACCGGCCAATGCCCTTCTCATCGTCGACCGCCTGGCCTCGGAGGGGGCGCTTCGCGGATCGCACCTGCTGCCGAGCGTGCGCGGCGAGCTGCTCGCCCGCCTCGGGCGCGTCGACGAGGCGCGCTCGGAGCTGATGGCAGCGGCAGGGCTCGCCAGCAACGAGCGCGAGAGCGCCGTGCTGCGGGCGAAGGCCGCCGCGCTCTGACTCGCGCACGGGGTCGTCGCGAACGCAACCCCGAAGCACCACGTCTGGGGAGATTCGGATACTGGAACGAGGGCCGCCGTCGGCGGCCGACGAACACGGGAGGAAGATCATGGCTGATCTAGGCGGTCTGGGCGACAAGGCGAAAGACTTCGCGAACAGCGACAAGGGCGAGAAGGCGACGGACTCCGGCATCGACAAGGCCGAGGACGCGGCGAGCAACGCCAGCGGTGGCAAGTTCGACGAGAAGATCGAGGGCGCCGGAGACGCGGCCGACAGGAAAGTCGGCGACTAAGGCGCTATTCGCGCAGAGAGGCCGCGTCGACGGTGGCCCGCCGAGACCCGGCGGCAGGCTACCGTCGACGCGGCAGGGGGGCTCAGGAGGCCGTGAGGCCACCGTCGATGACATGCTCCATGCCACTGATGTACGACGAGTCTTCCGATGCGAGGAAGAGCACCAGGCTGGAGACCTCGTCCGGATCGGCCATTCGCCGCAGGGGCACCTGCGCCGAGATTCCCCCTCCTTCGGCGTCGGTGGCCGCTGCCATCATCGGTGTCTTGATGTACCCGGGGTGCACGGAGTTCACGCGGATATTGTCGGGGCCGTACTGCACGGCGACGTGCTTGGTCATGCCGCGTGAGGCGAACTTGCTGCCCACATACGCCAGGTTCGGCGCTCCGACGATCGACACCATTCCCGCCGTGGAGGAGATGTTGACGATGGCGCCGCCGCCCGCCTTCTGCATCGAAGGGATGACGGTCTTCATGCCGTAGTACTGCGAGTGCTGGTTCACTGCGACGACCTTGAGGTAGTCCTCTTCGGCGAGTTCCACGGTCGGTGTGACCGGGCCGATGATGCCCGCGTTATTGACCAGGACGGTGACCGTTCCGAGCGTGCTCTCGGCCTCCTCGAGGACACGGGCCCAGTCGGCGAGGGATGTCACGTCGTGCTTGATGAACAGCGCATTCTCGCCGAGTTCGTCGGCCAGCTTCTGACCGCCCTCTACGTTGAGGTCGGTGATCGCCACCTTGGCGCCTTCGCTGATAAACCGTCGTGCATGGGCCTTGCCCATCCCTTGTGCAGCGCCGGTGATTATGGCCACTTTGCCGTCTAGCTTTCCCATGTCGGGTCACTCCTCAGTTCGATCGGTCGGCACAGCAGTGTGCAGATGCCGAGTCGGTGGTCGCGCTCGTGCGTTTCCATCGGCGCTCTCGATAATAGTGGTACTCGGTCCCGAAATTGCGGCGAGGGCGAGCGGTCGCTCGGCTACTATCGGGAACATGCCCGCTTCTGATGAGCCGCGATCTGCGGGACGCCCTCCCGCTGCGTCTCGTGCGCATGTCGAGAGGGTTGCGCTCGAACTGATGCTGCGCGACGGCTATGACGCCGTATCGGTCGAGATGATCGCGACGACGGCGGGCATTGGCCGCACCACGGTGTTCCGCTATTTCGGTTCGAAGCCCGGCGTCATCTGGGCTGCATTCGATGCCAACATCGCAGACCTGTCGGGATCCATTTCGCGTTCCCGCGCAGAGGACGACCCGCTCGACGTGATCCGCGTCGCGATTCTGGCTTCCACCGAATCGGCGACCCACGACAGTGCGGTCTGGTTGGAGCGTTTCGAACTTATCGACAGCGTGGAGGCATTGCGCCCCGGCGCATACCAGCACTGGGAACGGTGGAAAAGCGTCCTCGCCGGATACGTCGCCGAACGGACGGGTGTGTCGGAGGACAGCGTCGGGCCCATGGCGATCGCAGGTGCATACCAGGGAATCTTCGTCGGCACTCTGCGGGCGATCGCCAAGCGGGCCGGAGACGCCGGTGAACTGCTGACCCTGCTCGACGCCGACCTGCACCGTGCCGCATTCCCATTGCGATCGCTGCTATCGCCAACGGGTCGCGACTGACCCCTCATCGCTCGCTGGGGTAGCGTACGGGCCCCATGTGCCGATCTCAGACGTCAGCCAGGCGGTTCCGCCTCCTCGGCGCCAGCGGACGAAGCGGTGAGAGACGCCAGGGCCGCCCGATTGGTGGGGAAGACGGCTTCGTCGCCCAGCAGCTCCAGAGTGCGGAGCCGGCGGATGATCGCGGAGCGCGGCCGGCTGAATGAGAGCGTGACGCCGTTGTCGCGAAGCCAGGCCTTCAACGTCGCGAACGCCTCGGCGCCAGTGACGTCGATGTCGGTGACTGCTTCGAGGTCGAGGACCACATGACGCACCCCGCCGGCCGAGGTCGTGACCGCTCTTTTGACAGCGTCGGAGAACACGGAGCCGTTGGCGAAGAACAACGGTGCGGCGAGCCGGATGATGACGACGCCGGGCGCGGTCGTCGCGCCGCTCGGCGCTGGATCGAGCAGAGACGAATCGGGGTCGCCGTCTGCGGCGAGTACATCGATCGCGGGCGTCGAGGCGCGCTTCGCGAGGTTGACGAGGGCCAGAACGAAGGCGACCACGATGCCCGGGATGGCGCCGACGAGAAGCGTGACCGCGAAACACGCCACTCCGATCACGAACTCGAATCTGTCCTGCCGCCACAGCGATCGGAAGTCGCGGATGCCGAGCAGCGGGATGATCGCGACACCGACGATTGCGCCGATGGCAGGCGACGGGATGTGCTCGAGCAGCCCGGTGCCGAAGAGGAGCAGCAGCAGCGTTCCGACTGCGGCGACCAACGAGGGCAACTGGGTGCGTGAACCGACCTGGTCCATCGCGGCGGTACGGGAGGTCGACGAGCCGACCGCGAATCCGCCGCTCGCGCCGGCGGCGACGTTCGCGGCCCCGAAGGCGAGCAGGTCGCGGTTGGGGCTCGTGTCGTAGCGGTGCTTCTCGCCGTAGCTCCGGGCGACCAGGAGCCCTTCGGCCATCGTGACCATCGTCAGGGCGATGGCCGAGGGGATGAGGGCGAGCCAGGTGGTCCACGGCAGCACGGGCCAGCTGATTCTCGGCGGCCCGGCGTCGACGGGCCCGAGCACGGCGACACCCTGCTGCTCTAGGCCGGTGAGCGTCACCGTGACCGTTGCCGCGACCAGCACGATGAGCGCCCACGGCACCGCGCGTGCGAAGCGGCGCCCGGCGACCAGAACGGCCACGGCCAGCACGGCGATCAGAGTCGACCATCCGTTCAGCGTCGGCAGGCCAGTGACGAGGCCGGCGACCTTCTCGGCGAATTCTCCGCCCGAGTCGATCTTCACCCCGAGCATCTTCGCCAGCTGGCTGATCAGGATGTCGAGCGCCAGGCCGCCGACGAAGCCGATCAGGATCGGCTTCGAGAGGAAGTTCGCCAGGAACCCGAGCTTGAAGATGGCCGCCAAGGTGAACATCGCGCCGCAGATGATCGCCTGTGCGAGTGTCATCGTGAGGTAGTCGGCGCTGCCCGCCACCGCGAGTCCGCCGATCGAGGAGGCCACGAGGGCGGCGGCCGCGGCATCCGGGGATGCGACCAGCTGCCGGGACGAGACGATAAGCGCGTAGACGATCGAGGGAACCACGAGGGCGTAGAGTCCGGCGGTGGGCGGCAACCCGGCGATCTGGGCGTAACCGATGTTGAGCGGAACCGCGATCGCCAACAGCGTGACCCCGGCTACTGCTTCGGAGGCCGCGTTGCGCGGCGTCAGCCCGGCGAGCGGTCGCAGCATGCCACCCCCCTCTCGTGGCTCCCATTGTGGTGTACCGGGGCCGATCCGTCACCTGTCGGTTCGCACTATCGGGCATGCCCTGGGTTGACTACCATGGCCGCAGGATGTCGCGTCGATGCGGCCAAAGGGAAGGTGCCCCATGTCAGAGCCACTACCCGGCCGCCTCGGCGACGTCGTCGTCGACGGCGATCTGCCGGCCCGCGACTCGATCCCGGTGGTCTTCGACGAGCTCGACTATCAGCTTGCCTGCCAGGCATACCTCTGGGCGCTGCCGCTGGTGTCGTACGCGCAGTGGAAGACTCAGCACTACGACGTGTTCGGCGCTACGGGAAGCGACCTCGTTCGGTATCTCAGCTACCGGGACCGGCTCGGGCTCATCACGGCGAACGCGACCACACCGTACATCCTGAATTTCTTCGACCTCTCCGAGAGTGGCCCGCTCGTGATCGAGCTGCCCGCCGGCCCGACCGCCGGAGGTGTGTCGGACTTCTGGCAGCGCGAGGTCGGCGCGATGGGTGAGATGGGCCCGGATCGAGGGAAGGGCGGCAAGTATGTGATCCTCGGGCCCGGTGTCGAGGCCCCCGAGGATCTCACGGATGACTACCGCACCCTGCAGTCGTCGGGTGTGAACATTATGTTCGGATTCCGCACCCTCGACCCCGACCCGACGCGTGCCGACGCGCTGGTGCACGCGGTACGCATCTACCCCTTCGCCGAACGGGACGATCCGGCTCCCACGCGGATCGTGTCACCGGACGGCCGGGCCTGGACGGGAGACCAGCCGCGCGGCCTCGACTATTGGCGCCGCCTGCACGAGATCTACCAGAGCGAAGTAGTCGACGAACGCGACCGCTTCTACCTCGCCATGCTCAGGCAGCTCGGCATCGAGAAGGGCAGACCGTTCGAACCCTCGGAACGGCTCATCCGCATCTTGGAACAGGGCGCAGCGGCCGGTGAGCTGATGGCGCAGGCCAACACGTTCGCGAAGCGGTTCGCTCAGGGGGCGTACTGGCCGGACCGCGCCTGGGAGCAGGCCATCGTGCTCGACAACTCGGCCCAACGAGGCGAGGGCTACGACGAACTGCTCGAGCGAGCATCCTGGTTCTACGAGGCCGTCAGCTTCTCCGAAGCCATGAAGAGCACCACGCCGGGCGTCGGCCAGGCCTACCTGGGGGCATACACCGACGGCAACGGCGACTGGCTGGCCGGCGAGCGGGACTACACCCTGCACGTGCCCGCCGACGTGCCGGCGAAGCTGTTCTGGTCGGCCACGGTGTACGACGTCACCACGCGCTGCCTGATCGACAATCCCCAGCAGCGAGGAGATCGAGGCTCGCGCGACGCCGACCTCATCACCAACGACGACGGCTCGGTCGACCTCTATTTCGGACCGGAAGCGCCGTCGGCCGGCGAGACGAACTGGGTGCAGACCATCCCCGGACAGCACTGGTTCTCATACTTCCGGCTCTACGGCCCGCTCGAACCGTACTTCAGCCGAAGCTGGAAGCTCGGCGACATCGTCCCGGCTTAGGCACCACGAGCACCTTCCGGTCCGGCAGTAAGAACGGAAGCCTCGACGGCGTCGTCCGTCAGGATGAACGCCGCTCGCCAATCGGCCGACTACACGGTGGGCAAGCTGCACAACGTCGACGTGACACCTACTGAAACCGCGAGGCAGCTGGCGGCATCAGTGCGGGGCGCCTCCGGAGCTGACGGTGATGACGGTTTGTCCGTGTCCGCCGTCGGCCCGATCAGCGAGGGCGTCGGGTACCTGGTCGAAGGAGTACACGGCGGTGACGGGAGGATCGATCTGCTTCGCGGCGAGCATCGTCGTCAGGGCGTGCACCGTTGCCGCCTTCTCGTCGTCGTCGCGGAAGGAGGAGAGGACGCCGATGACGGAGTAGTCGCCCATCAGGAGGCCCCGGGCGTCGAGGGATGCGGGCACGCCGCTGGCGAATCCCACGATCAGGAACCGCGCACCGCGCGCCAGGTTCTTCGCCGCGGTGGCCGCGGCCTCTCCGCCGACGGTGTCGTAGACGACGTCGATGCCGCGGCCGCCTGTGAGGCGGGTGATCTCGTCGTTCGAGGCGGGATCGCTGAGATTGACGACGTGGTGCGCGCCTTGCTCTCGGTTGAAGCGCGCCTTCGACTCGGATCTCGCGGTGGCGATGACGGTCGCCCCCATCGCTTTGCCGATCTGGATTGCGGCTGAACCGGTGCGGCCGGCGCCGCCCAACACGAGCAGCGTCTCGCCGTGGCGCAGTCGTGCGCGGTGGTGGAGGCCGATGTGGGCGACATGGAAGGAGCCGGGGAATCCTGCCGCCTGCTCGTCGCTCAGCCCTTCGATTACGGGCATCGCGCTCCAGCCCGGCACGAGTGTGTACTCGGCGAAGCCGCCTATACCGATGTCGGCGCGGCTGTTGCCGACGATCCGAGCACCCACCGGGTGGGAGAACCCGTCGCCGGCGGCGTCGACGATGCCGACGACTTCCTGCCCGGGGGAAGCGGGCGGCTCGGGAAGGAAGGGGTAGTCACCTCGGACCATCATGAGGTCGGGCAGGGCGAGACTCGCGGCGAGGACGCGTACTCGAGCTTCCCCCGCTCCAGGCTCGGGGCGCTCGACATCCTCCAGACGGAGGACGTCGGACACCTCTCCGAATCGTGCTGCTTGCCACCGTTTCATCCGTCGCCTCCTTGTCGCCTGGTTCAAAAGATCGCCCGGGTGAGGGCGAGCTGCCGCTCGGGATCTGGTTCTTTCCCATCGGCCTCGATGCGCTCCTGGTAGATCTTCAACATCAGATCGCGGCGGAGCGCCGATCGGTCGCGCTGTGCCCGCCCCAGTGCAGCGGGAAGCTCTCCCGCAGTGAGGTCGTTCGTGTACACGGGCGTGCCCGGCTGCTGACGCCACGAGTCTGCGATGACGCCGGCGTCGACAGCATCGAACCCGGTTTCCTCGACCAGCCGCATCCCGACCGCCCGCTGGGAGTCGCTGTCGGCGACGATCGGCAGTGCGACCCGGGTGGCAGGGTCGGTCGAATACGCCTTGTCTCGGAATGACGCGGTCGTGATCGTGTTCCACGTTTTCACGATCGGGCGCCCGTACTGTTCTTGGACCCACTCGCTCTCCACCTGGCCGTTCTCGACCGCGTCGATCACGCCGTCTCGGAGCGGGAAGTAGTTCGACGTGTCGATGATGACGGCATCGGCGGGCGCTGTCGCGACGATGCCCGCGACCTCGGGAAGTTGCCCGAAGTTGACCGAGACGATCACCACTTCCGCATCCTCGGTCGCGTCGGCGGCCCACACGGCGGTGGCGCCGGTGCTCAGTGCGGAAGCGTCGACCGTTTCCGGTGCGCGGGAGTTCGCGATCGAGACGTCGTGTCCGGCGCGACTGAGCCGTTCGGCGAGGATCCGTCCGATGTTGCCTGCTCCGATGATGCCGATTCTCATGCCAGCCCTTCGTGTCGTGACACAGTGGAAGAAAGCAGGGAGTCGCTCTCCGCTTACACATTAGCCGGAGACACTCTCCGAATCGTGGGAGAATCCTGACGACATGACGACGACACACGGAGGCCGCGCCCCCCGTTCCGATGCGCGGCGCAATCGGCAGCACCTTCTCGACATCGCCGAACAGCACTTCGCCGAGCACGGAGTCTCGGGCTCTCTCGACGCAATTGCGAAAGATGCAGGTTTGGGCGCGGGGACCCTGTATCGCCACTTCCCCTCCCGCGACGCCCTCCTGGCCGCACTCCTCTCCGCCCGAGACCAGGAGATCGGTCTGCGACGAGAGCAGATCGCGTCGACCGCAGTAGACCCGGGTGACGCACTCGACATGTGGCTCAACGCCCTGATCGATTGGGCAGGCGCGTTCGACGGACTCCCCGACCCCCTCCGCGCAGCAATGGGAGAACAAGCCTCACCCCTCGCCTCGACGTGCGAGGGGTACATCACCGGCACTGATGAGTTCCTCTCTCGAGCACAGGACGCTGGATTTGCCCGTCGCGACGCGCGGGCGCGCGAGCTCTTCCTCATGGCTCTCGCGGTGAGCTGGGCGCAAGGTGCCGCCATGGCCGACAGCGCCTCGGCCACGTCGATGGCCGAGCTCCTCAGGTCTGGCTGGGCCAACAGAACGACGGTCTGACGGCTCGAAACGCGGCGTAATCGCGCCGATGACCTCTGGCGCGATCACTTCTCGCGCGCCGGGCTTTGTGCATGGTCGCTTGCAGCGCCTCTGCGGTGATCTTCTCCCTCAGCTGCGGCGGGCTCAGGGGGGAACGAGGCGATTGGGCGCGGGCAGCGATCGTAGAGCGTTACGCCCGGTTGGGAACAGCGTCCCGAACGCACCGCTGCCGAATGACGGGCTCGTTCGCAAGCGCCAAATCGTTGGCCGTTTCTAACGAGCCCCCTGTCGGATTCGAACCGACGACCCCCGCTTTACAAGAGCGGTGCTCTGGCCAACTGAGCTAAGGGGGCGACGCGCCAAGATTTGGCGCACGTCAATGTTACTGGGCGTCGACCCCCCGCCTGACATCACGTCAGGCCAGCTCCGCGACCACCCGGTCCATCACGCCGGTCCAGTGCTCGAGCATCCGTGCGCGCTCGTCCTCCGAGGCGAGGCGTTCGTGGTGGAAGCCGATCGTGGTTCCGCCGGCGGCCGGCGTGAGTGTGATCTGGAACGTGGAGTCGTGGTCCCAGTCGTCGGGCTGCCAGGTGATGCGCAGCCGCAGCTCGTCGGTGCGGCTGCGGATCTCGCCACGCGTGCCATCCGTCGTCTCGTAGGCGTCGCCCTTGTGCAGGCCGAGCTTGGTGTCGCCGAGCCAGGTTCGCACCCCGTCGACGACGATGTACTCCCACACCTCGTCGACCGGGGCGTCGACGGTGCGCCTGACCCCCAGCTCCCACCCGGCGTCCTTCGTGAGTCCAGTCGAGTCGTTCATGCATCCAGTACTATCGCGACTCGGCCGCGAACGCCAGAGCCCCTAGGTCAGCTCGGTGAGGTAGCGCCCCACCTCGAGCCGCTTGCGCTTGTCTGACTTGGTCTTCTCGGGCAGCCCGCCCACGTAGAGCCAGCCGAGCAGCTGCTCGTTCGGCGCGAGCTCGTGCATGCGGTGCACCGGCTCCGAGCGGGTGAGCACGCCGCTGCGCCAGAACACGCCCCAGCCCGCCTCGTCGAGAAGGAGGCTGAGCATGTGGGCGACACCGGATGCCACGGCCTCCTGCTCCCACGCCGGCACCTTGAAGCTCGGCTTGTGCACGAACACGACCGCGATCAACAGCGAGGCGCGCAACGGTTTCGAGGCCGCCTTCTCGGCGTCCTTGCCCGTCGCGCCGGTCGCCTCGGCGAAGGCCGCGCCGAGGCGCAGACGTGCGTCGCCGCGCAGCTCGATCAGCCGCCACGGCTTGAGGCCACTGTGGTCTGCGACCGTGGCCGCCGCCTCGACGAGAGGCAGCAGCTGCAGTCGACTCGGCGCCTCGGCCGTCACCTTGGAGTGCGAGTGGCGGTTCAGCACCGCGTCGAGAGCCGACAACTACTCTTCCTTGAACCCGAGCGAGAGCGAGTTCATGCAGTACCGGTCGCCGGTGGGCGTCTGGTACGCGTCGTCGAACAGGTGCCCGAGGTGCGAGTCGCAGGTGGCGCAGCGGATCTCGGTACGGGTCATCCCGAGCGTCTTGTCGACGACCAAGGTGACGGCCTCCGGGTCGATCGATTCGTAGAAGCTCGGCCATCCGCTGCCCGAGTCGAACTTGGCGCCGCTCTTGAACAGCTCGGCGCCACAGGCGCCACAGGTGTAGATGCCCTCGCGCTTCTCGTCCAGCAGGGCGCCCGACCATGGGCGCTCGGTGCCGGCCTCGCGCAGAATCTTGTACTGAACCGGCCCGAGCTCGGCGAGCCACTCTTCTTCGGTCTTCACGATCTTGGTGGTCATGTCTGTTCTCCTAACGAAGAGGGAAGTCTCCCCCTGACATTAAACTCGGGGTCATGCCCGATTGTTCCCTCGTCCACAAGCAGTGGGGCGAACTCACAACCAGCGAGCTCTATTCGATCATGAAGCTGCGCACCGACGTCTTCCTCGTCGAGCAGAAGGTCGACGAAGAAGAGCTCGACAACCGCGATCAGGTCGCCGAGCATTTCTATATTGCGGATGCCATCGGTACAGCCGCGTACCTGCGTGTGCTTTTCGACGACTCGCCCGAGCATCTCGACGCCCACCGTGTGGTCGGCCGCGTCGTGGTGCGCCAGGATCGCCGCGGCGAGGGACTCGCGCAGATCCTGTTGAACAGGGTCTTAAGCCTCTACGGCCACGAGGCCATGATGCTGCATGCTCAGGAGTATGTCGCACCGCTGTATGCGAAGGCCGGATTCTCGGCCTTCGGTGAGCCGTACGACGAGGCGGGGATCGCGCACATCTCGATGTACCGCCCGGCAGCGGCGCCCCGTTAATAAGGGTTACCTAACAAAAACTTTGACACGGTGGGTATCGAGGCAATAGGGTCGCAAAGTAAGCACAGCCTAAGCTAACTCATTCGTCCTTCCCGGCGCCGGTGCCTCCGTTTCGAACTCCTATTCGTGCGCGGAAAAACCGGTGCGACCCTTGGAGTGAACCACCACGTGAACACAGCAGTCACCTCACGCCTGAGCAGATGGGCGGCTGCGTTCATCGCCGCCGCCCTCGTCGCCGGCGGCAGCATCATCGTCACCGCGCCGGCCTCGGCCGCCCCCGCCACGGTCACCGGCGGAAGCCTCGACTGGGGGATCGCCGCCGACTACCGCGCGATCTTCACCACGCGCGGAGTCGCCGGGGGAGCCACGCAGACGGCCGCTGACACGTTCGCCTTCCCCGCCGCGACTTCGTCGACCTACGACCCGGTGACGAAGACCGGCACACTGAACTTCACCGGCAACGCGCGCATCGGCTACTTCGCCGGCCCGCCGGCGCCCGGCGTCGCCTCGGGCAACTACTTCTACATCTCGAACCCCGTCGTCACCATCACGGGCGACACCGGCACGATCGCTGGCCAGACCGCGGGCGACTCGCACAGCACGAACCCCGAGCTGCCCAAGGCGCCGCTCGCGAACCGCACGGTCGCCACCCTCGACCTCTCCGGTGTCACTCCCACCGTCAACGCCGAGGGCACGCTCATCACCCTGGCCTCGGTGCCGACCGCGATCACCGCGGAGGGCGCGGCGACGCTCGCCACGTTCGGATCGACCGGCGATGCCGCGGCCGGCAAGCGCGTCGTCGGCTCCGCCCTCGACCCGTTGACGATCCAGCTCGCGATCGTCGCGCAGCCCGTCGCGGCCGCCACGACCGTCGCCCTCACCGCTCCGGCCTCGGCCGTCGTCGGAGCGCCCGTCGCGCTCGGCGCAACTGTCACCCCGGCGAACGCCGCCGGATCGGTCGAGTTCTTCGACGGTGCCACGTCGCTCGGAGCCGCACCCGTGGCATCCGGAGCCGCCTCGACGAGCGTCCCGTTTGCCGCCGCCGGAGCCCACAGCATCACCGCCCGCTTCGTCCCGGCCGACGCCGCGCTGTTCGCGGCCTCCACCTCGGCCGCGGCCGTCGTCACCGTCACCGCCGCCCCCGTCGTCACCACGCCGACCGTCGTCGTCTCGAAGACCTCCGTCGTCGACGCGGGCGAGATCGTCACCGTCACCGGCGCGGGCTTCTCGCCCGTCGGTGCGGCCACCAACGCGGCACGCCCGCCGCTCAAGGACAAGTTCGGCGGCGTCTACGTGTCGTTCGGCAAGTTCGCCACCGTGTGGAAGGCCAGCGCGGGTGCGACCTCCGCGGCCCGCCCGGTCGCCCCTGGCGGCAAGTGGGTCGTCAACCCGGCCGACGTCGCGACCATCGGCGGCGCAGCTGCCGGCGGTGTCGCGATCAACGCCGACGGCACGTTCAGCGTGCAGCTGCTCGTCAAGCCCGGCTACGACAAGGAGCCGGCCACCGGCAACTACGGCATCTACACCTACCCGGGCGGCGGAGTCGCCTACCCGGCGTTCGAGACCTACACGCCGATCAGCTTCGTCTCCACCCCCAAGGTCACCGTCTCCAAGTCGACGATCTCGAGCGCGGGAGAGACCGTCACGGTCACCGGATCCGGCTTCTCGCCCGTCGGTGCGGCCACCAACGCGGCACGCCCGCCGCTCGCGGGCAAGTTCGGCGGCGTCTACGTGTCGTTCGGCAAGTTCGCCACCGTGTGGAAGGCCAGCGCGGGTGCGACCTCCGCGGCCCGCCCGGTCGCTCCGGGCGGCAAGTGGGTCGTCAACCCGGCCGACGTCGCGACCATCGGCGGCGCCGCAGCAGGAGCCGTCGCGATCAACGCCGACGGCACGTTCAGCGTGCAGCTGCTGGTCAAGCCCGGCTACGACAAGGAACCGGCCACCGGCAACTACGGCATCTACACCTACCCGGGCGGCGGAGTCGCCTACCCCGCGTTCGAGACCTACACGCCCGTGACCTTCGCGACCGCGCCGGTCGCGGTACCGACGACCACCACACTCAGCGCGGCACCCGTCGCCGTGACCGTCGGCGGTTCGACCACTCTCACCGCCCAGGTCACGCCCCCTACCGCGGTCGGCGCCGTCGCGTTCAGCCTCGGCTCCACCCCGCTCGGCACGGTCGCCGTCGCAGGCGGTGCTGCCAGCCTGCCTGTGGGCGGACTCGCCGCCGGAGTGCAGCAGTTCACCGCCACCTTCGTGCCCGGCAACACGCTCGACTTCACCGGATCCGCCGGCACCGCCTCGGTGACCGTCGCGGAGAAGACCGTCGGCGCCGGCTCCCTCACCTGGGGTGTCAAGCAGTCGTTCCGCGACTACGTGGCAGGCCCCATCGCGAAGGGAACCATCACCACCTCCGGCGTCGGAGCATCCGGCGGCGTCTTCACCTTCGGCCAGGCCGCGGGCGGCACCTTCGACCGGGCGACCGGCGTCGGCACCTCGGCGTACAGCGGCTCGGTGCGGTTCTCCGGACACGCGGGACTTCTGGATGTCTCGATCGGCAACCCCGTCGTGCGCGTCGACAACGCCAGCCAGGGAACACTGCTCGTGAGCGTAAACGGCGGCGGCGCCATCCCGTTCGCCACTCTCAATCTGGCGGCAGCCACCCGCTCCACCCCGAACAACACCGTCTCCTATTCGGGCGTGCCCGCTGCGCTCACCAGCCAGGGCGCCTCGGTGTTCGCGCTCAACGGGTCGGGGTTCTACGAGGCGGGCACCGCGCTCGACGCGGTGAGCTTCGTCATCGGCGCCCCGAACGCCGTCTCGTCGATCGGTGCGACGGTCGCCTCGTTCAAGGCGCCGAACAAGGCTGCGCCCACCCCGCCGGCGACCACCGGCATCCAGGTCGCGCAGGGCACCGAGCTCACCGCGGGCGACGAAGTCATCATCACCGCGACCGGTTTCCAGCCGAATGAGAAGGGCATTCTCGTCGTCATCTACTCGACGCCGACAGTGCTAGACACCAATGCGACGGCGGATGCCGCGGGTGTCGTCACCTGGACGGGCCGCCTCCCGGCCGGCCTCAGCGGTCTGCACACCCTGACCTTCCAAGGATCAGTCGACCGCGGCGTCGAGCTGAACATCGCCGAGGCCGCGTCGACCACCGCGGCCGTCGGCTGTGTCGTCGACGACGCGACGCTGACCTGGGGCTTCAAGGAGTCATTCCGCGCCTACATCAGCGGCGCGATCGCCCACGGCGAGTGGACCGTCGCCGACGGCGCCACCTACGCCGTGCCGAACTTCGGCTGGTCTGCCGGAACGGGCGGCTACGACGCGGAGACCGGGGAGGGCTCGCTCGCCTTCGCCGGATCGATCGCCTTCACCGGCCACGGGGGAGTTCTCAACACCATCGTCTCCAACCCGCAGGTCAGGCTGATCGACGCCACCACCGGCGTGCTGCTGCTCGACATCTCGGGCACGACCCAGGACGGCACCGCCATCGACTCGAAGTCCGTGGAGTTCGCCGACCTCGACCTGACCGGCGTCATCGAGAACGACGAGGGTTCGGTGACTATCACCGCGGCCCCGGCCACGCTGACCGACGCGGGATCCGCGGCGTTCGGCACCTACCCGAGCGGCGAAGCTCTCGACCCCGTGACCCTCGCCTTCTCGACCGCCGCCGACTGCGCGGTCGCGGAGGACGACGAGGCGGCGACGGTCTCCGCCACCGCCGACGACGAGATCGAGCCCGTGTCGACGACCGACGACCTCACCTGGATCATCTGGGCCGCGCTCGCGCTGCTCGTGATCGTCGCGGCCGTCGTCGCCGTGGTCGTGGTGCGCCGCCGCAAGAAGTAGGCAGCGCGCGCGGGCGCCGGTCGATCCTCGGGTCGGCGGGCGCCCGCGTGCGTTTAACGGTCGCGTTAAAGCGGGGCCGGGCTCGAAATGCTGAGAGGATGCTTCGGTGAGCACTGAGCCCGGCACGTCATCGGCCCCCGAGACCTCCGCGGCGGGCACGCCTTCTGCGCCTGAGGCGACCGTGACTGAGACCACCTCGCCGGGCACGCCCTCCGCCCCCGAGACCACCGCGGCGCGGTACGAGCGATTCGCTGCCGCCGAGGCGCGCGGCGAATCGGCGGTCTACGCCGGCTGGGCGACCGGGGTCGCGGCCGACGCCGAGCTGCTCGCAGCGATCGACGAGCTGCCCCCGCAGCGTCGGCAGCCCGCCCTGCTGTTCGCCGTGTCCCGTCTGGTCGGAGCGCCCGTCGGCGACTTCGGCCCGTGGCGCGAGTTCGTGCTCGATCACTGGCCGCTCGTGCGGGCCGAGGCGCTCGTGCGTCTCACGCAGACCAACGAGCCGCTGCGCTGTGCCGCGCTGATGCCCGTGCTCGCCGCGATACCCGGGCCGATCGCGTTGCTGGAGGTCGGGGCATCCGCGGGTCTCTGCCTCTACCCCGACCGGTTCAGCTACCGCTACGACGGTGGCGAGCCGCTGCATCCCGTCGACGGACCCAGCGCTGTGCTGCTCGAGTGCGCGACCAACGGCCTCGTGCCGCCGCCCGAGCGCCTGCCGCAGATCGTGTGGCGGGCGGGCATCGACCTCGCGCCGCTCGACGTCGCGTCGGACGACGACTCGCGCTGGCTCGAGACGCTGATCTGGCCCGAGCAGACGGCGCGGCTCGCGCGGCTGCGTGCCGCGATGGAGATCGCGCGCGCCGACCCGCCGCTGTTGGTCGCGGGCGACGTGACCGAGGCGCTGCCGGGGCTCGCGGCGCGGGCCCCTACGGGCGCGACCCTCGTCGTGGTGTCGAGCGGTGTGCTCGTCTACGTCGTGCGGGCCGAGCGCGAGCGGTTTGTGCGGGCCGTCGAGGCGCTCGACGCGCGGTGGCTGTCGCTCGAGGCGGCCGGGTTGTTTCCGAGCGTGGTCTCCGGTCTGGAAGCCGCCACCGGATTGAACCACGAGCAGTTGCGCGGCAGGTTCGCGCTCGCGCTCGACGGCGACCCGCTCGCCTTCGTCGCGCCGCACGGCGACCGCATCGACTGGCTTCCGCGGGGGTGAGCGCGCGGTGTGCTCGCGCCGCGCGCCGGTGCCTGCGCGCCGCGCAGCCGCGCCGACGCTCGGCGGACGCGCGAGTTGTCACGAACGGGGCTATCTCGCGCCGGGTTGGCCCCGTTAGTGACAACTCGCGCCGCCCGCCATCCCGGGCAGGAGCCGCACGCCCCTTGACTTGCGGCAAAACGACCTAACTCGGCCGGTATAAGTCGTTCTCCCGCAAATTTCGCGGCGGGGGGAACCGCGCGCACGAACCTAGACGCACAAAGTGTGCGCCCACCGGTGACAACCCGCGCCGGCCCGCGGCTACGGCGCGTAGATCGCCCGCGCGAGCGCGTCGAGCACCTCGGGCACGCGCGGCCCGAAGCTCAGGATCTCGCCGTCGGCCATGTCGACGAACCGGCGGTGCTGACCCGCGGCGGTGAGCCCGATCGCGGGCTTCGTCTCGATCAGCCCGTCGACGCCCCCGGCGCTCTCGATACCGTCGCTCATCACGAGGATCAGGTCGGGGTTGGCTGCCACCAGCGCTTCATCCGTCATCGGCTTCATGCCGGTCCAGCCGATCTCGCCGGCGACGTCGATGCCGCCGACCCCCTCGATCAGCTCGTCGGCGCCCGACTCCTCGCCGAACAGGTAGTAGATGCCCGATCCGCCGCGCAGATAGAGGAAGAGGATGCGCACCTTGTCGGCGGCGTCCTGCGGCGCGATCGCGGCAATCTCGGTGATCTTGTCGGTGATCGCCGTGGAGAGCTGCGTGGCCAGCGCCTCGCCTGCGGGCACGACGCCGAGCGCCGCGGCGACCTGGCGCGCCAGCTCGCTCACCCCCGCCATGCTCGGGTCGGTGTCGACGAAGACGACCGTGATTCCGGCCTCGCGCAACTGCTGGATCACGTCGATCGGCCCGATGGTGCCGTCGGTGATGAGCAGCGTGGGGCGCAACGCGAGCACGGCCTCGCTGCTCACGGCGTGACCGCCGGACGTGATGAGCGGCAGGTCGGCCGCCTCGGGGAAGGTCGTCGACACGTCGCGACCCACGACGCTGTCGCCCATGCCGAGACCGAAGATGGTCGACGCTATCGAGCCGGAGATGTCGAGGCCGAGAACACGGTCGGTCGAGGTCACGGTGACGGGGAGGTCGCCGTCGAGGTCGTGCGAGACGACGGATGCCGGCAGAGTCTGCTCGGGATCCGCCATCACCGGGGTGACAGACGAATTCGCGAGCACGGCCGTCGTCGGACCCTCGAACGCCCTCGGGTCGTCGAGCAGCTCGAGCTCGGCGAGGGGGACCGACTGGTCGGCGGTCGGCTTCGCGTCGGGGGAGGCGGCTCCGGGTGCCGAGCATGCGCCGAGGGCGAGCACCACGAGCGCCGCGGCGAGAATCGCTCCGCCTCGCCGTGTGCGCCGGGGGAAGGTCGTCATGCGCTTAGGCTATCCTAACTTCGCTGGAGATTGCCGGGGCAGACGCAGTGCCGAACTGCCGACCTCATTGGGCGATCGTACGGAGAGCCTGCCTTAGGCTTGCGGCAACGTGAGGGGAACCGTGCAGGAGAGTGTCGAGTCGGATCATCCGATCAGTCGCACGCTCACCGACCGCGAAATCGCCATCCTCGAGTTCGAACGGCAGTTGTGGCGACATCCCGGGGCGAAGGAAGAGGCAATTCGAGACGTCTTCGACCTTTCGGCCGCCCGGTATTATCAGTTGCTGAACGCCGTGATCGATTCACCCGATGCCGTGCGCCGCGATCCCATGCTCATCAAACGCTTGCAACGCGCCAGAGCCTCGCGCGTGCACACCAGGGCATCGCGAGCTTTCACGCCAGGCGGAGATAGCCGATTACCGCCTGCCAGACGAAACGACTGAATAGAACTATGGCCAGTTTTCCGAAAGACCTGTTCGACGACCTGCCCAAGGACCTGGTGCGCGTCGGTGCGCACCGCGCTCCGAAGAAGCGGGGCGGCGGCTGGATCGGGTTCGCCTGGGCCGCGCTGGCGACCGGTGTGCTCGTCGTCGGCGGGCTGTTCACGCTGTCGCTGATCGACCCGAGCGTTCGCTTCGAGATCCCCGGACTCCCGGCACCCGCCGAGTCGGTCGCGGCCCCGACCGAGGAGCCGACGCCCACCGCGCTGCCCCTGACCGACCCGGCCACCATCGACCCGGCCCGACTCATCACGATCACCGTGCTGAACGGCACGCCGGTCGCAGGCCAGCAGGCCGTCGCCGGAGACGCGCTCGCCGCGGCCGGCTGGCCCGTGGGCACCACGACCACCGCCTCGACGAGCGACGTCGAGAAGACCACCGTCTACTACAGCAACCCGGCAGACGAGGACATCGCGCGCGGCCTCGTCGGCGCGCTGGGCGTCGGCGAGATCCGCGAGAGCACCGCATTCCTCGGCGCCCCCGTCACAATCGTGCTCGGCGCCGACTACACCCCCGCGCCGTAGGGCCGACCGCACCCCCGTCGCCGTAGTGCCGGCCGCACCCACGCCATGAGGCGGACCGGGCGCCATCGGCGGCGTGCGGCCAGCCCGCGACTGTAGCGTCTGCGCGGTCAAACCGCCTCCCGTGTTACGAACGTGTTTAATCCTTGAGCATTCGGCAGCATCTGGGATCAACCCCTTCTGCGCGCCCCGATTGCTCGCTACGATCTGGGATTGGTCGCACCGCGAATGGTGCGGGCGCACGCAATCACGCACCAGGGAGCAACACATGGCGAACGGAACCGTGAAGTGGTTCAACGCTGAAAAGGGCTACGGTTTCATCACCGTCGAGGGCGGGAGCCAGGACGTGTTCGTCCACTACTCCGCCATCGACATGGGGGGATACAAGGTTCTAGAAGAAGGTCAGAGTGTGACCTTCGAAATCGGCACGGGAAGCAAGGGGCCTCAGGCAGAATCAGTGCGACTCGCACAGTAGTACTGCCCGTCCACGCCGACGATGACCCGCGGAATGCGGGTCATCGTCGCGCGTCTGTGTCTGCGCGCCGTCGCAGGCCGTCCCGCCTGCGCCGGCGCCGTCCGCCGTCGCACGTCCGGTTCCGCCTGCCCCCGCGCCGCCCGCCGCCCTTTCTTGCACTCGTCCCTACCGAGTGCTAATTTTGTCATTGGCACTCGCATGCTTCGAGTGCTAAAGAATTCGGTAGGCAGACGTCCGGAAAGGACGAGAAAACACACATGGCAAAGATCATTGCTTTCAACGAAGAGGCCCGTCGCGGCCTTGAGCGCGGCTTGAACATTCTGGCCGACGCCGTAAAGGTCACCCTCGGCCCGCGCGGCCGCAACGTCGTACTCGAGAAGAAGTGGGGCGCCCCCACCATCACGAACGATGGTGTGTCGATCGCCAAGGAAATCGAGCTGGACGACCCCTACGAGAAGATCGGCGCAGAGCTGGTCAAAGAGGTAGCCAAGAAGACGGATGACGTCGCCGGCGACGGAACGACCACCTCGGTCGTGCTCGCCCAGGCCCTCGTTCGCGAAGGACTCCGCAACGTCGCCGCCGGCGCCGACCCGATCAGCCTCAAGCGCGGCATCGAGAAGGCCACCGCCGCCGTCATCGAGGCCCTCATCGCCTCCGCCAAGGAGATCGAGACCAAGGAAGAGATCGCCGCCACCGCGTCGATCTCCGCCGGAGACGCCGAGATTGGCGCTCTCATCGCCGAGGCCATCGACAAGGTCGGCAAGGAGGGTGTCGTCACCGTCGAGGAGTCGAACACCTTCGGCACCGAGCTCGAGCTGACCGAGGGCATGCGCTTCGACAAGGGCTACCTGTCGGCGTACTTCGTCACCGACCCCGAGCGCCAGGAAGCCGTGTTCGAGGACCCCTACATCCTCATCGTCAACGGCAAGATCTCGAACATCAAGGACCTGCTGCCGATCGTCGACAAGGTCATCCAGTCGGGCAAGCAGCTCCTCATCATCGCCGAGGACGTTGACGGAGAGGCTCTCGCGACCCTCGTCGTGAACAAGATCCGTGGCATCTTCAAGTCGGTCGCCGTCAAGGCTCCCGGCTTCGGCGACCGTCGCAAGGCGCAGCTGCAGGACATCGCCATCCTCACCGGTGGCCAGGTCATCTCCGAGGAGGTCGGTCTCAAGCTCGAGAACGCCACCCTCGACCTCCTGGGCCGCGCCCGCAAGGTCGTCATCACCAAGGACGAGACCACGATCATCGAGGGCACCGGCGACGCCGACGCCATCGCGGGCCGCGTCAAGCAGATCCGTGCCGAGATCGAGAACACCGACTCCGACTACGACCGCGAGAAGCTGCAGGAGCGCCTGGCCAAGCTGGCCGGCGGCGTTGCAGTCATCAAGGCCGGAGCCGCGACCGAGGTCGAGCTCAAGGAGCGCAAGCACCGCATCGAGGACGCCGTTCGCAACGCGAAGGCAGCCGTCGAAGAGGGCATCGTCGCCGGTGGTGGCGTCGCCCTCATCCAGGCCGGCAAGGTCGCCTTCGAGTCCGCCGCTGTCACCGACCTCGTCGGCGACGAGGCAACCGGCGCGAACATCGTTCGCGTCGCCATCGACGCACCGCTCAAGCAGATCGCGCTCAACGCCGGTCTCGAGCCCGGTGTCGTCGCTGACAAGGTGCGTCACCTCCCCGTCGGCCAGGGCCTCAACGCCGCGACCGGCGAGTACGTCGACATGCTCGCTGCCGGAATCAATGACCCGGTAAAGGTCACGCGTTCCGCTCTGCTCAACGCCGCATCGATCGCAGGACTGTTCCTGACGACCGAGGCCGTTGTCGCCGAGAAGCCCGAGAAGAACAACCCTGCACCCATGGGTGACCCGTCGGGCGGCATGGACTTCTAAGTCCCGCCATCCAGCATCACGCCAACGGGCGGTCTCCTCACGGAGGCCGCCCGTTTCGCGTACCCGCGCCCACTCCCTAGGCCATACTGATCAATGATCAGGTCTCTGATCGCTATTTTCTGGGGGTCCACTTTGCGCGTTCCTGTTCTTCTCGCCCTGCTCGTCGTAGTGGTTTGCACGGGTTGCGCGGCGGCGACGCCCGAAGTCGTCGGAGCCAACGCGACGTCGGTGCCCGAAGCATCGACCGACGAAGTGGCGACACCGGCGAATGAGACTTCTGGCCTAACCGCCGAAGTGTACGACTCCCTCGAAGAACTGCGTCTGGCCCTGGAAGAGAGCGGCTTTCCGTGTGCCACGCTTGCAGACGAGGGCCTGTTACAGCAGGCCACAGAGAGCGGAGCATGCGGTGGTACGAAGGCGGGGACCCAAGTCTTCGCGATCTACGACAGCCGAGAAGATCGCGACACGATGCTCGAGTTCCAGATGATGACCGCCGAAGTCGTTCAGAGCGGTGCCACAGGCCCCGGTGCCGAGCGCTTTGAGATTTTTCCGATTCTGGTCGGTCCGAATTGGCTGTCGATGGCCTTCCCGATGGCGGCGAACGTATCGACGCTCGAGGCGGCACAGGCGGCCATTGGAGGAGTCGTGTGGATCGCACCGGCTCCGTTCCCCGGTTGGCTGAGTGATTTCGGCTAATCGCCACGACCCCTACCGCGCGAACATGCGCGCGTTCGTCGCCTCCGCCTCGGCGTACTGCTGACCCGCGAGGGCGAGCGCCTGGTTGATCGCCCCGAGGTCTTCGGTCACCCGCAGCTCGGTGCTGTGCCAGTTTGCCGCCACGGTCTGGAACGCCGCCGCGGCCTGGCCCGTCCACGAGCCCTGCAGGCTCACGAGCTGGCCGTGCAGGGCGCCGACCTCGGCCTGGATCCGGCCGATGGATGCACGAACCGCCGAGCTCGTGCCGAGAACTTCATCGCTGTCTACCTGGTATCTGGTCATGACCAGAGACGGTAGCCGCCCGGGAGGACTCGCGGACGCCTAGTTCGCCGGTGTGGGGGCGGATGGCGCATCCGCTTCATTCTGAAGGAGAGGGAGGATGACCCGGAAGGTGGCCCCGCCCCCCGGAGTCTCCACGACCTCCACCTCGCCCTTGTGGGCGGCGACGATCGAGGCGACGATCGCGAGACCCAGGCCGCTGCCGCCGGTGTCGCGGTTGCGGGAGGAGTCGGCGCGCCAGAAACGCTGGAAGATCTTGTCGCGGATCTGCGGCGGGATGCCCTCGCCGTGGTCGATGATCGACAGGACAGCGATGCCCTGCGAGCGGTCGGTCTCGACGCCGATCTCGAGCGGTGTGCCCTCGGGCGAGAAGCGCATCGCGTTGCCCATCAGGTTCGTGATGATCTGGCGGATCTTGTTCTCCTCCGCGAGCACGATCGCGCGCGGCGCCTCGGCGACGGGCTCGACCGTGTCGACGTCGGCGTCCTCGGGCTTGGTCACGCGCGGGCGGCGGCGCAGGCGGGCGAAGGTGGCGCCCGCGAACGCGATCGGGCCGGTCGCGAGGCCCGCGGGGCGCTGCGCGAGGTCGGCGGCGTCCTCGGTGTCGTCGGTGTCGACGACCTGCGGGCTGATCTCGCTGACGAGCACGGTCACCTCGCGGTCGGGCGACGAGGCCATCGCGTCGAGCGCGGCGTCCTGGGCGAGGGGGACGAGGTCGACCTCGGTCAGCTGCAGCGGCTTGGCCTCGTCGATGCGTGCGAGCTCGAGCAGGTCGGTCACGAGCTCACCCATGCGGATGGCCTCTTTTTCGATGCGGTCCATCGCCTGCGCGACGTCTTCCGGTTTCTGCAGCGCGCCCATGCGGTACAGCTCCGCGTAGCCCCGCACCGATACGAGCGGGGTGCGCAGCTCGTGGCTCGCGTCGCCAACGAAGCGGCGCATCTGGTCGATGGTCTTCGCGCGGTCGGCGAAGGCGCGGTCGATCTGGCTGAGCATCGCGTTGAGCGACCGGTTGAGGCGCCCGACCTCGGTGTTCTGGGTCGCCCCGCCGAGGCGTTGGCTGAAGTCGCCGGCGGCGAAGCGGGCGGCCGTCGCCTCGACCTCACGCAGGGGATTGAAGGTGGATGTCACGAGCAGACGTGTCACGGCCCCGCCGAGAATCACGACCGTGAGCCCGAAGAACATGAATATGGCCGCGAACTGGGTGGTCACCCGGTCGACCTCGTCGAGGTTGTACCCGACGACGATGTTGATGAAGTGGCCGGAGAGCGTGGATTTCGGGGAGCTCACGACCCGCCAGTTGCCCGGGCCGGGGTCGCTGTCGACGGTGACGGCCTCCTCCTGCGACCAGAGGTTCGAGTTGGTGAGCTCGGACGATGCGGGGTGAGCCTCGTCGTAGTCCTTGTTCGAGCACAGCAGCCTGCCGTCTTCGCCGACGACGCCGACGTAGTACTCGGTGATCAGCAGCGGGGTCACCGAACAGCGGAGGTCGGCCTGCACGGAGTCGTCCAGACGCACGACCGACTCGTCGACGGTGTTGAGCAGGCGGTTGATCTTGAAGTCGGTGTCAGCCGTGAGGTACGAGCGCAGAACCGACATCGAACCGAGCCCGGCGACCAAGAGGCCGAGGGTGAGCAGCAGGACGCTCACCGTCGTCATCTTGGTGCGCAGGGACGTCGCGTTCCACTTCGTGGTGAACGCGTCGGTCATGTGATGGTGGGGTCCGGTCACGCTCGCGAGGTCTTCAGCATGTAACCGAAGCCTCGCTTGGTCTGGATGATGGGCTCTTCAGAGAGGTGGTCGAGCTTGCGGCGCAGGTAGCTGATGTAGCTCTCCACGATTCCGGCGTCACCGTTGAAATCGTACTCCCACACGTGGTCGAGGATCTGTGCCTTCGACAGCACCCGGTTCGGGTTGAGCATGAGGTAGCGCAGCAGCTTGAACTCGGTGGGGCTGAGCTCGATCTGCTCGGAGCCGATGGTGACCTCGTGGGTGTCCTGGTCCATCGTGAGCTCGCCGGCGCGGATCACGGCCTCCTCGTCGTCCTGCATGGTGCGGCGCAGGATGGCCTTGATGCGGGCGACGATCTCGTCGAGGCTGAACGGCTTGGTCACGTAGTCGTCGCCGCCGACGGTGAGACCGGTGATCTTGTCTTCGGTGTCGTCCTTCGCCGTGAGGAAGAGGATGGGAGCGGTGTAGCCGGATGCTCGCAGCCGCTTGGTCACGCCGAAGCCGTTGATGTCGGGCAGCATGACGTCGAGGATGATGAGGTCGGGCTCCTCTTCCAGCACGGCGGAGATTGCTCCGGCGCCGTTGCCGACCGCTCGCACCGCGAAGCCTGCGAATCGCAGGCTCGTGGTCAGAAGGTCGCGGATGTTGGGCTCGTCGTCAACGATCAGGATCTTGGGGCCATCAGTCATGAGGACAGTATCTGCGAGTTGTCTGGAGTTTGTCTGGGAGTCGAGTGGGTTGCCCGTTCACCTCCGCGGCTGGGGGAGACTGAGACCGTGAATCTCCTCGACCTGCAGAACCGCATCGCGGTCATGGCGATCGTCAACCGCACCCCCGACTCGTTCTACGACCAGGGCGCCACGTTCGCGCTCGACAAGGCGGTGGCAGCGGCGCTCGCGGCGGCCGAGGCAGGCGCCGACCTGGTCGACATAGGGGGAGTGCCGTTCGGGCGTGGCCCGGCGGTGTCGCTGCAGGAGGAGATCGACCGGGTCGTCCCCGTGGTGGAGGGGATCCACGCGGCATCCGACGTCGTGATCTCGGTCGACACCTTCAGCGCCGAGGTCGCCCGGCTGAGCATCGCCGCCGGAGCCGGAGTGATCAACGACACGAGCGGCCTGTGGGACCCCGACATGGCGCCGGTCGTCGCCGCGAGCGACGCGACCCTCGTGCTCACCCACAGCCTCGCGCCGCCGCGCAGCGAGCCGCCCCGGCCCGAGTACCACGACGTGGTCGCGGAGGTCGTCGAGTTTCTCGCCGACCGGGTTGCGCGTGCGGTGGCGGCCGGGATCCCGCGCGGGCGCCTCGTCGTCGACCCCGGTCACGACCTGAACAAGAACACGCTGCACTCGCTCGAGATCACCCGCCGGCTCGAGGAGGTCGTGGCGCTCGGCCTGCCGACCCTCGTCGCGGTATCGCGCAAGGACTTCGTGGGCGAGACACTCGACGCCGCGAAGGGCGACCGGCTCGAGGGCTCGCTCGCCGCAGCCGTGGTGTGCGTGCTCAAGGGCGCCCGCATCGTGCGAATGCACGACGTGGCTCCGACCGTCGCAGCCATGCGCATGACCGAGGCGATCCTCGGCTGGCGGGAGCCCGCGTACCTGCGTCATAACATGGGCTGATGACGCCACGCATCGATCAACTCTGGCCCGAGCCGATGGACGATCTGGGCGACGACGAACTGATCGCAGACCTGGCGGCTCCGCGCGGTCCGTGGCTGCGGGTGAACTTCGTCGCGAGCGTCGACGGGGCCGCGACGACCGCCGGAGTGTCGGGCGGGCTGGGCGACGCCGCAGACAAGCGCATGTTCGAGCTGCTGCGGCGGGTGAGCGACGTGGTGCTCGTCGGCGCCGGAACGGTTCGCGCCGAGGGCTATGTGGGGCTGCGGGTCAGTGCGGAGTCCGCGAGGTGGCGAGAGAGGCGCGGCATGCCGGCGCATCCGGTGTTCGCCATCGTCTCCGGATCGCTCGACCTCGACCCGGCGTCACCGATATTCACGGATGCGCCGGTTCGCCCCGTGGTGATCGTCACCGCGCGGGCCGACGCCGCGCGGCGCGAACGGTTCTCGGCGCTCGCCGACGTGGTCGTGGCGGGCGAGGGGACGCTCGACGTCGCACTCGCCCTTGCGGCGCTGCACGAGCGCGGCCTGGTGCACGTGCTGAACGAGGGCGGACCGTCGCTCTTCGGCGCGCTCATCGCCGCCGACGCGGTCGACGAGCTGTGCCTGACGGTGGCCGCGCGGCTGGAGGCGGGCGACGCGCCGCGCATCGCGCACGGTGCCCTCGAGGCGCCCGCGGGTCTCGCGCTCGAACGGGTGCTGCGGCACGAGAGCACGCTGCTGCTGCGCTACTCCCGCGCCTGAGCTGCGCCCTGCGGGGAGACCGGCTCGGCGACCGGCGCCTACGCGGCGGCGTCGAGCGTGTCTGAGTCGAGGATCGTGTAGCTGTAGCCCTGCTCGGCCAGAAAGCGCTGCCGGTTCTGGGCGAAGTCCTGGTCGACGGTGTCGCGGGCGACGAGAGTGTAGAAGTTCGCGGGCAGGCCGCTCTCCTTGGGGCGCAGCAGGCGTCCGAGGCGCTGGGCCTCCTCCTGCCGCGAGCCGAACGAGCCGGAGACCTGGATGGCGACCGTCGCCTCGGGCAGGTCGACCGAGAAGTTCGCGACCTTCGAGACCACGAGCACCTTCGTCGTGCCGTCGCGGAACGACTGGTACAGCCGCTCGCGCTCGGCAACGGGCGTCGAGCCGGTGAGCGCGGGAGCGTCCAGGGCGAGAGCCAGCTCGTCGATCTGGTCGAGGTACTGGCCGATCACGAGGATCTGCTCGCCGGCGTGCTTGGCGACCAGACGCTTGACCACGTCGAGCTTCGCGGGCGCGGTCGCGGCGAGCCGGTAGCGCACGTCGTCGGCCGATGCGGCGTACTCGAGCCGGTCCTGCTGCGGCAGGTCGATGCGCACCTCGAAGCACGATGCGGGGGAGATGAAGCCCTGGGCCTCGATCTCCTTCCACGGGGCGTCGAACCGCTTGGGTCCGATGAGGCTGAACACGTCGCCCTCGCGGCCGTCTTCGCGCACGAGTGTCGCGGTCAGGCCGAGGCGGCGGCGCGCCTGCAGGTCGGCGGTGAGCTTGAACACGGGGGCGGGCAGCAGGTGCACCTCGTCGTAGATCACGAGGCCCCAGTCGAGGGCGTCGAGCAGCGCGAGGTGGGCGTACTCGCCCTTCCGCTTCGCGGTGAGCATCTGGTACGTCGCGATCGTGACCGGCTTGACGTCTTTGACGAGGCCGGAGTACTCGCCGACCTCCTCCTCGGTGAGCGTCGTGCGCTTGAGCAGCTCGTTGCGCCACTGGCGTGCCGACACCGTATTGGTCACGAGGATTAACGTGTTGGTCTTGCCGACGGCCATGGCCCCGGCGCCGACGAGCGTCTTGCCGGCGCCGCAGGGCAGCACGACCACGCCGGATCCCTGCTCGAAGAAGCTGTTCACGGCGTCGTTCTGGTACGGGCGCAGGTGCCAGCCGTTGTCGAGCAGCGACATCTCGTGCGGGGTGCCCGGCGTGTAGCCGGCGAGGTCCTCGGCGGGCCAGCCGATCTTGAGCAGCTCCTGCTTGAGCTGACCACGGGCCCAGGCCTGCACCACGTAGGTGTTCTCGCTGCGACGCTCGAACAGCAGCGCGGCGACCTTCTTGCCACGGGCGATCTCGGCCAGCACCGCTGCATCCGTCGCCGTCAGCAGCAGCACGCCCTCCTCGTCGCGTTCGATCACGAGGCGGCCGTAGCGTCCGACGGTCTCGGTGACGTCGACGGTCACCACCTGCGGGATCGCGTACTTGGAATACTTCTCGAGCGTCGCGAGCATGTCGGCCGAGGTGTGGCCGGCCGCACGCGCGTTCCACAGGCCCAGCTTCGTGATGCGGTAGGTGTGTATGTGCTCCGGCGCGCGCTCCAGCTCGGCGAACACCGACAGGTCGTGGCGCGCGTCGTCTGCGAGCGGGTGGGCGACTTCGAGCAGCACCGTCCGGTCGCTCTGAACAATCAGGGGTCCGTTGGGTGCCTCGGGCGAATTCACCTCGACAGCTTAGACCTCGCTGCTGACCGCCGTGATGCGAGAGAGCGGAAGGGTGCGCTCGACGTCGGCCTTACGGTCACGGCCACGCAGGCGGCCGCCGCCGAGGCCGGTGGGTTCGAGAACGTAGTCGACGGATGAACCGTCCTGCACGGTTACCGTCACGGTGATGGTGAGGCGTGCTTTCACGGCCGCGTCGAGCTGACGTTCGAGCCAGGCGCGGTCGTTGTCCTGCGGGGCGTCCGGGGTCGAGTGCCGCAGCCGCTCGACGATGGCGAGCACGGGGTCCGGCGCCGGGGGCTGCGCGGCCGCCGCGGTGCGGCGCCGGGCGAGAGGCACGATGGTTCCGTCGGCGTCTTCGGCGGCGACGGGGTATCGCGCCTCGCTCAGTGTCCAGAACACCGTGGCCTCGTCGTAGCGGCTGCGCAGCTCGCCGCGCCCCTCGCGGGTGAGCGACAGTGCCGAGAGACCCTGGTCGACGAGCATCGCGCCGAGCAGGTTCTCGATGCCGGAGCGCACGTAGCTGCCGGTCGGCGTGCGTCCGACTCGCACAAGGCCGTAGCGTGCGGCCGACTCGGCGATGAGGTACGCGAGCGGCTGCGGGATGCCGGTCAGCGAGATGCTCGACAGGAACTCGGTGATCGACTCGGCGGTCTCGCCCACGGCGAGGGCGCGGTTGACGCTCGCGGGCGACACCCGGTAGCTCGACGCGAGCGCGTGGCTCTCGACCGTGGCGATGGTGCGCAGCCGGGCGTCGAGCCGGGGTGCGAGCGGGCCAGGGCTCACGATGGATAGGTCGTGCTGCAGGTAGACCTGCTCGACCTCGTGCGGCAGCAGCGTCGCCATCGTGCGGGACGCGGCATCCGCGCCCTCGTCGAGCAGAAGGCTGCCGGGCGCGCTCGGCGTCGCGTTCGCGATGATGCCGAGCAGTTCGGCGTCGTGCACGCGGGCTCCGACGCGGTCGCGCATCCACTGGCCGCCGGCCGGATACAGCCAGGCCACGAGCGACTCGAACTCCTCGTCCCAACGGTCGTGCGTGCGGCCGGCGAGCAGCGTGCGGATGTCGGAGGGCAGCTCGTCGAGCCACGCCCCTGCCAGACGGCCCCACACCTCGGCGGTCGACTGCAGCAGCCACGGGCCGGCGTCGGCGGTGACTGTCCACTGCCCGCTGTCGTGCTCGAGCAGGCCTGCCCGCACGGCAATACGCTGCAGGGCGTGCACGTCGTCGACTTCGACTCCGGCCGCGAGGGCGAGGCGTTTGACGTCGGGCAGCGCGAGTCCGCCCTTTGCGAGTTCGCGCGCGGGCTCGTTCTGCTGTTCGGTGACGATCTCGGCAACGGCCATGGTGGTGGCGAAGGCCCGTTCGGCGGCGAGGGCGTTCGTGGTGCCCTGGTCGGCGTCGATCTCGACATGGTGCTGCGGATGCCACGGGGCCGCGAGCTCGTCGAGCGTGGGCAGCCCCTGGCTGGGCCAGTCGCGCAGCTCGTCGATCACGGTGTCCCAGGTGCGCCACCCGCCGTCGGTCTCGCCCGCGAGGGCGAGGTGGGCGAGCGTCTCGAGCTGCCTGCTCGCCGTGGGTTCGTCTGCCGGCACACCCAGTTGCGCGAGCCGCGTCGAGATCTCGCTCGCTGTGGCGGCGCCATCCGTCGCCGGCTCCTCGCCTCTCTCGGCGAGCACCGCGAGCATCGTGAGGGTCGGGCGGTCGAGCCGGGTCAGCGCCGCGTGGATCGAGACGCGGTCGAGCAGCTTCTCGGCGAGGTCGAAGAAGTCGCCGATGCCGGCGTCGCGCACTGAACGCGCGCGCAGCAGCCCGCCCAGTTCGGTGTCGCCCAGTGCGCGCAGCCGACCCGCGAGCGCGAGGGTCGAGGTGCTACTCGTCGGCATCCCGGGCCGCGCGGCTCTTTTTGACAGCGTTCATAACGATGAGAGCGACGAGGAGGATGAAGCCGATGGGAAGACCGACGGTGGGCAGCACGATGACGAAGGGCCAGACGCCCTCGCCGAAGTTGCGGACGCCGAATCCGGTGCCGGCGATGACGGCGATAATCGCAAGGATTGAGAGACCAATTGCCGACGCGAGCATGTACGCGAGGATGCGTTCGTTACGATTGTCGTTTACTGGGGTTTTTTCGGCCACAGTCACAAGGATAAGGCCACAGTGGTGACTCAGAGATCGAGCGCACCATTCATAAGGGAGTTACGCGATGCCAACCGGCAAGGTTAAGTTTTACGACGAAGAGAAGGGCTTTGGCTTCATCAGTGCGGATGACGGCCAGGAAGTCTTCTTGCACGCGTCCGCACTCCCTGCGGGCACGACCGGGATCAAGGCCGGAACCAAGCTCGAGTTCGGCATCGCCGACGGCAAGAAGGGTGCGCAGGCCCTGTCGGTGCGCGTGCTCGAGTCGCCGCCGAGCCTCGCCAAGCTCAACCGCAAGCCCGCCGACGACATGGCGATCATCGTCGAAGACCTGGTGAAGCTGCTCGACGGCATCGGATCCAACCTCAAGCGCGGCCGCTACCCCGACAAGAGCCACAGCGGCAAGATCGCCCAGATGCTGCGCAAGGTTGCGGACGAACTGGATGCCTGAGTCGACGACGTTTGACGTCGCGTACGCGGCCCTGCTCGAGACCACACCGGTCGAGACCATCGGCGACCCGGCCGGCGAGGTCGCCGAGAGCGACGGCGTCGTGTCCGTGCTGTTCGACTGCGCCCTGCCCGGCTACCCCGGCTGGAAGTGGACGGTGAGCGTCGCGACCGTCGAGGGACTCGAGCCGAGCGTTCTCGAGGTGGAGCTCATGCCCGCCGAGGGTGCGCTGCTGTCTCCCGACTGGGTGCCGTGGAGCGACCGCCTCGCCGACTACAAGGCGGCGCAGATCGCCGCGGGCGAAGAGCTGGACGAGTCGGTCGACGATGCCGACGACTCAGACGACGATTCAGACGAAGCGGATGACGCGGACGAGTCCGATGACGACGACGAGACCGACGACGACGAGGACGACGAGACCGACGACGACGAGTCGGACGAAGACGACGACATCCACGTGATCCACGTGGTGCACGGCGGCGACGTCGACGGTGTCGACATCGACGACCTCGACGGCATCGACCTCGATCCGTCGGAGCTCGACGCGCCGCGGAACGACTCGCAGAAGTAGCGTCCGCTCAGGCCTTGTGCCGGCGCGCGTGGGTGTAGACCAGGCCCACCGCGCCGAGCACGATGCCGATCACGCACGTGTAGACGAGCCAGAGGTTCGCCCGCGGGTCGAGCGGCACGACGGCGACGAGCACGACGACGAGCGCGACGATCCAGAGCGCGATCCCGGCGAGCACGGCCTTGCGGTCGTCGGTCTTCACCGGCACCGGATCCGGTCTGCGCTCGGAATTCTTCAACCACAGCCTCATGCCGGCCAGCCTACTGGCCAGCCCGCCCGCGCGGCCGGTTCAAGCGGCGGATGACTCGCGGACGGCCATCTCGTCGACCAACTCCATGCAGCGCAGCCGGGCAGGGGAGAAGTCGTAGGGCATCTTGCCGATGACCTCGAACGCGCTCATCGACCCGGGAGCCCGGCGCGGCTCGACCTCGTCGGCGGGGTGCAGGGCGTCCCAGGCGTCGACGAGAGCCTCGTCGGCTGCGGCCAGACCGGAATCTTCGATGGCGGCATTCAGCATCCCGTCGAAGGCGTGCCGTTCGGCAGCGACCTGCGCCACACGGGGGTCGTCGACAGCGACCGTGTCGTCGAGCGCCTCCTCGGCGGCATCGACGCGGTCGGACTCCTCTTGCAGACCGGGGTTGGTGGCCAAGGCGATGTAGCGCGTGGCGTTGAGGGCCGCACCGAGCGGCCCGAAGACACGCTCGATGACCAGCAGGTTGTCGAGGTCTGCCCGGCGAATGGAGCCCTCGGGCAGGCTGTCGAGGCGGCTGGCGACCACGTCGGAGAGCAGACCCATGCGGCTTCCTCGGGCGCGCATGCTCTGCACGGCAGTCCGCTGCCGCTGGAGTTCCTCCTCCTGTGCGACGAGGGTCTCCTCCAGCCGTCCCAGGATGCCCGTCACGTCATGGTCTGTGTCGGCACCGACGGGAGCCGTGTCGGCGAAGGCATCACGGATGTCGTTCAAGGCGATCCCGGCGTCGGCCATCTTGCGGATCCACAGCAGCCGGATCATCTCTTCGTAGCCATAGCGGCGGCGGTTGTCGCTGCCCCGCTCGGGCTCGGGCAGCAGACCGATCTGGTGGTAGTGGCGGATCGCCCGCGGCGTGGTGCCGGCGATCGCTGCCACGTCACCGATCTTGACCTGGCGGGGAGGAATGAAGAACGGGTTCATGTGCAGCGCTTTCGTCGGTGGGCGGGACGTGACTCCACCGAACCACATGACGCTGCGGAAGGTGCAACTCCGCGCGCTACAGGGCGCCCACCACGAAGTCGATCGACGCGATCAGCTGGCGCACGTCGCTCGGCTCCACGGCCGTGAACGTCGCGACGCGCAGCTGGTTGCGGCCGAGCTTGCGGTACGGCTCGGTGTCGACGATGCCGTTGGCGCGCAGCACCTTCGCGATGTTCGCGGCGTCGATCGACTCGTCGAAGTCGATCGTGACCACGACCTGCGACCTGTGGTCGGGGTTGCTCACGAACGGGGTGGCGAAGGATGAAGCATCCGCCCAGTCGTAGAGGGCGCCCGACGACTCCTTCGTGCGCGCGTCGGCCCACGCGAGGCCGCCATTTCCATTCATCCACTCGACCTGGTTCTCGAGCAGCAGCAGCGTCGAGATCGCGGGGGTGTTGAGCGTCTGGTTGAGGCGCGAGTTGTCGATCGCGTTCTTCAGCGACAGGAACTCGGGGATGTAGCGTCCGCTCGCCGCGATGGACTCCACCCGCTCGATCGCGGCGGGGGAGAAGAGCGCGAACCAGAGGCCGCCGTCTGAGGCGAAGTTCTTCTGCGGGGCGAAGTAGTAGACGTCGGCCTGGCTGGCGTCGAAGTCGATTCCGCCGGCGGCGCTCGTCGCGTCGATAACGGTGAGGGCGCCGGCGTCGCCGCTCACGCGGGTCACGGGCGCCATAACACCGGTGGATGTCTCGTTCTGCGGCCACGCGTAGGTGTCGATGCCGCCTCGCACCTCGACCTCGGCGCGCGATCCGGCTGCGGCGTTGACGATGTGCGGAGCGCTGAGCCACGGCGCTGCGGCTGCGGCGCCGAACTTGGAGCCGAACTCGCCGAAGGTCAGGTTCTCGCTGCGGTTCAGGATGAGCCCGAACGCGGCGGCGTCCCAGAACGCGGTCGAGCCGCCGTTGCCCATAACGACCTCGTACCCGGCGGGCACGCGGAACAGGCTGGAGAGCCCGCTGCGCACGCGGCCGACGAGGTCTTTCACGGGGGCCTGGCGGTGGGACGTTCCCATGATCCCGGCGCCGGCGCCGGCGAGATACGCGAGCTGCTCGGGGCGCACCTTGGAGGGCCCGCAGCCGAAACGGCCATCAACGGGAAGGAGGTCTGTGGGGATCACGATCGTCGACATTCGGCAATTCTATTGTCGCGAAGGCCTTTCGCTTCTGCGCCGGGATTACAACGTAAAGGTACGGAGTTGGCAAACAAGTAGTCTTGTCACTAAGTACCGCGCCAGCTGGAGGCCTCAATGACGGATCTTGTTGATACCACCGAGATGTACCTGCGTACCATCCTCGATCTCGAGGAGGAGCACATCGTGCCACTCCGGGCACGCATCTCCGAGAGGCTCGGCCACTCCGGTCCCACCGTCTCGCAGACGATCGGACGCATGGAGCGCGACGGCCTGGTGGTAGTCGAAGGCGACCGTCACCTCGAGCTGACCACTCAGGGCCGCAGCAAGGCGGTTCATGTGATGCGCAAGCACCGTCTCGCCGAGCGCCTGCTCTCCGACGTCATCGGCCTCGACTGGGCCTATGTGCACGACGAGGCCTGCCGTTGGGAGCACGTGATGAGCGAGCAGGTGGAGCGCCGCATCCTAGAGATGCTGGGCAACCCCACCGAGTCGCCCTATGGCAACCCGATCCCCGGTCTCGACGAGCTCGGCCACACCGCCGCCCCCGCGTTCATGGACGGCGTCGTCAACCTCGTGGAACGCGTGTCTGGCTCGACCGAGACCGTGAGCGCCACCATTCGTCGCCTCGGCGAACCCGTTCAGTTCGAGCCGGAGCTGCTGCAGCAACTGCAGAACGCGGGCGTCATGCCGGGCGCAGTCGCCAACATCTCGGCGGCGGGATCGTACGTGTTCGTCGCCGTCGAGGGCTTCGGCGAGGGCCTCGAACTGCCCAACGAGGTTGCCGTGCACATCTTCGTCGGCGTGTGAGCGCGACACCTTAGACTATTTCTCGTCTCAAGTTACTCACAGGCTGCGTCGTTTTGGTAACGAAAAGATGACAAAGCATGGATCTTCACCTAGGGTCGTACAGTCCGATCGACCGGAAGAGCCGGCTTAGGACCCTGCGCAAGACGTCTCGACCACTTGTCTCTTGCTGCCGGTACGTGAATATATATACGAAACGTGATGGGGCAGCTGCCTAGAGCTGTCGAGACGCAGGAGGCTTAATCTCTTGACGAAGGCAGTACCCGAAAACAACGCTTCACCCGTTCCATCCGTGTTCTCCACGCCGCAGATCTCCGCGAAGAAGAGCAAGCGCAAGTCGAGCTTCCTAAGCCTCGCCGTCACCGCGGTCGTCGTGCCCGGCCTCTTCGCCACCGTTGCGCTCCCGGCCTACGCCTTCGCGCCCGTCGACGACGACGCCGACCTCAAGGCCGCTGTCGCTCTCGAGGAGCTCAAGGAGACGGAAGCGCAGACCGTGCTCGTCGACGAGGGCGCGACTCTCGCCGCCACCGCCCGCGACGGCTTCAGCGCAACGACAGAGACCGAGCTCGCCGCCAGCCGCAAGCGCACCGTACTGGCCGCCACCTACTCGGCGTACAGCGGGCCCAGCTACTCCGACTTCCTCGCCAACCCGCCCTACCCGAACTTCGACCTCTCGCAGGTGGTGTCGGTCGGGCAGCAGTACCTCGGCACCCCCTACGTCTACGGCGGCGCCGACCCGTCGGGCTTCGACTGCTCGGGCTTCATCCAGTTCGTCTACGCCCAGTTCGGCGTCTCGCTGCCCCACTCGGTCAGCGGACAGGCGGCCGCCGGATCGAAGATCGCCATCGCCGACGCACTCCCCGGCGACATCGTCATCATGTCGGGCCACGACGGCATCTACATGGGCAACGGCAACATCATGGACGCCCCGCGTGCCGGCGGCGTCGTGAGTGTGCGCCCCATCTGGACCGACGCGTACTACATCGTTCGCATCGGCGTCTGATCACGTTCACCTTCAACGGCGGGCCGCTTAGTTGTGGTTCGCCGTTTTTGGGTTAACCTGTAGATCTTGGAGTTCAACGAGTTCAACGAGTTCTAGGAGAGCCGATGTACATTCAGCGCACCATCCAAACCACGGATGCCTGCGCCTGTCTGCCCACACGGCACAGCGGACTGCGTCACGTATTTATACGCGCGCGCACCAATCAGGCACTGTCTCACTGACAGTGCCTTTTGTTTTGCCCGCTCGCCCCTAGAACCTCGTTGCATCCCGAGAACGCATGTCGAATGCCTGCAAGCCGTGCAGGCGCTTTCGGAAGGATGACAATGCGCACACTGGTACTGAACGCGGGCTATGAGCCCCTGGGCGTTGTGTCCTTCAAGCGGGCCCTCATGCTCGTGATGAATGAGAAGGCGACGATCATCGCCGCCGATGGCGAGCATCCGGTATTCGGGCTGTCGGGTTCGTGGGACCGGCCGTCGGTGATCATCCTGCGCCGTTACGTGCGCCTGCCGAGCGGGCGCAACGTGCCGGTGTCCCGCAGGGGAGTGCTGCGTCGCGACAACAGCCGCTGCGGGTACTGCGCCGGGTCGGCCACGACGATCGACCACATCACGCCGCGGTCACGCGGGGGCAAAGACAGCTGGGAGAACCTGGTCGCCTGCTGCCTCAAGTGCAACAACGTGAAGGGCGACCGCACGCCCGGCGAGATGAACTGGCGGCTGCGCGTCACCCCGCGTCCGCCCAACGGGGCATCGTGGATGGCGCGGGGAATCGAACGCGCCCTGCCCGACTGGGAAGAGTACCTGGCGCCCGCCGCATAACGTTTCAGCCACGAAAAGTTCGCGTTTGACCCCCGTGACCCCCTAAGCTCGAACCTATGCCCGGCGCTAACGCGCCCCTATCGCTCAGGAAGGGCCGCTCCGTGGTCGAACAGCACGTGTTGTCTACACGCCGTTCGATCCGACCGACCCGCAAGGGTCCGGGCCTGCGTCAGTCCGCCACCTCGGTGCTCGTCATCGCCGCCGTCGCCGCCCTCGTGGCCCCGATGGCTCTCCCCGCCTTCGCGTTCGAAGAGGAGATCGCCGCACCGGCCGCCTCCGCCGAGCTCGAGCCCGTGACCGTCGAGGTCTCCGACGGGGCGAGCCGCACGCTGGCCGCCCGTGACGGATTCAGCGCCACGACCGTCGCCGACCTCAACAGCGCCCGAGCCGCGACTGCCGCTGCCGCCGCCCGCGCGGCCCGCGCCGCCGCCGGCCCCGCGACCTACCGCGCCTCGAGTGTGGCTGCCGCAGGCGACGACTACCCGTGGCGCACCGGGCCGACGTCCGGCCTCTCGCCCCTGCGCTATGTCTACCGCCAGTGCGTCGACTTCGTGGTCTGGCGCCTCAACCGCGACGTCGGCAGCGTCACTGCTCCGTTCGCCTACACCTGGGGCTACCTCACGCCGAACGGCGGAAACGCCCGCGACTTCAAGGCCGCCTGGCTCGCCCACGGCTGGCCGACCAGCAACTCTCCGGTCGCCGGCGACGTCGCCTGGTGGGGAAACAACCACGTCGCCTACGTCAAGGCCGTGAACGCCGACGGAACCGTCGCCCTCGAGGAATACAACTACGTTCGGTACACCTACAGCGAGCGCACGATCCCGGCCTCGCAGGTCGACCTCTTCCTCTCCCCGCCGCCGCGCTAATTCGCCGCCCGCGGGAGGCCGCTGCGCGTTCGCGCGCCGCTGGGACGACTGCGCACGCGCGCCATCCCGCCGTCGTCCCGAACCCGCGCAGAAGGCGGGCGGATGCTTCGGCGCCAGTTCGGAACGCGCGCGCCAGTTCGACGTGTAGCGGTAGTACCGAGGTGGCGCAGAAAGAGTCGGGCGGATGCTGCGGGCTGCAGTTCGGGCGAAGGGCGCCAGCGCGCGCTGCAGCCCTCCGCCCGAACTGGCGCCCTTCGGACGGCGCCGCCTGGAATAGCGCCCTCCGGACGGCGCCGCCCGGAAGAGCGCTCCTCGGACGGCGCCGCCCGGAAGAGCGCTCCTCGGACGGCGCCGCCCGAACTGGCGGGGTCTGCCGCCCTGCCGGGCTACCCGGCACTTGACGTCCCTCGAACGAGGGGCTTAGGCTCGGCCGAGGAAGTGGAAAGCGTTTTCCTTAACTTGGAGGTTCAATGTCGAATCTGTTCAGCGGGGTACCCCTGCGCCTGGCCGCCCTGGCGACCGGGGTCTGTCTGGTCGTCGGGGGTGCGACGGCCGCATCCGCGGGTCAGCCGGGCCACGGGCGTCCGGGCCACGGCGGCAGCCACACGCCCGCCGCACCCGCCGGCACCCCGCAGCTCGAGAAGCTCGACCGCGGGCTCGTGGCGACGTCGACGAGCGAGGGCGTGTTCCTCAGCTGGCGACTGCTCGTCAGCGAGGCGACCGGCGCCGGCGACACGGGCCTCACAGGAACCGACTTCACGGTCTACCGCGACGGATCCCCGATCGCGACCGTGACCGACAGCACCAACCTCCTCGACCCGGCGGGCACCCCTACCGCGCAGTACTCGGTCGCTCCGGTCGTCGGCGGCGTCGAGGGCGAGGCGAGCCCCGCCGTCGCGCCGTGGGCCAACGGTTACGTCGACCTCCCGCTGCAGAAGCCCGCCGACGGGGTCACGCCGAAGGGCGACCCGTACACGTACTCCGCCAACGACATGAGCGTCGGCGACGTCGACGGCGACGGCCAGTACGAGTACATCGTGAAGTGGGATCCTTCGAATTCGAAGGACGTCTCGCAGATCGGCTACACCGGCAACGTCTACGTCGACACCTACAAGGCCGACGGACGGCTGCTGAACCGCATCGACCTCGGCGTGAACATCCGCGCGGGGGCGCACTACACGCAGGTGCTCGCCTACGACTACGACGGCGACGGCAAGAGCGAGATGCTGCTGAAGACGGCGCCCGGAACGAAGAGCACCACTTACGACAAGTCGGGCGCTGTGGCATCCGAGAAGTTCATCTCTCTGCCCAAGGACGACAAGAAGGCCGGCGTCACGAACCAAGACGACTACCGTGTGAGCAATCAGGGCTACTACGACCATGTGGTGGACATGTTCATGGGCTGGCAGGAGCTTCCCGAGGTCGCGAGCGGCCAGTGGCCGGCGACCCTCGAGGAGGCCTTCGGCATCGAGGTCACGCACGAGTACCCGCTGAGTGAGGCGGATGCCTCGGAGCTGACCGACTACTTCATGGACGTCTACGCTCCCAGCCGCAGCGCCCGCAACCAGCTGCGCGCGTTCGAGGGGTTCATTCTCAGCGGCCCGGAGTACATGACCATGTTCGACGGGGCCACCGGGCGTGAGCTGCAGACCGTGCCGGTGAAGACCGAGCGCTACGACGACGGTCTCGCCTGGGGCGACTACGCGATGTCGCGCATCGAGCCCGGCAACCGCGTCGACCGCTACCTCGGCGGCGTCGCCTACCTCGACGGCGTGCACCCCAGCGCGATATTCGCCCGGGGCTACTACACGCGTTCGACGATCGTCGCCTACGACTGGAACGGCAAGAAGCTCTCCGAGCGCTGGTATGTCGACAGCGGGTTCCCGGCGATGACGAACCCGTTCAACGACTCCCCGCACGGACGCGACGGCTCGAACCCCGAGTTCGCGACGCTGACCACGCAGGGCTTCCACTCACTGAGCGCGTCCGACGTCGACGGCGACGGCAAGCACGAGATCGTCTACGGATCCGCGACCATCGACGACGATGGCAGCCTGCTCTACAGCTCGTCCGACACGCTGCCCGAGGGCAGCGCCGCGCCCGGGACAGAGGCACGGCTCGGCCACGGCGATGCGATGCACGTAACCGACATCGACCCGAACCGTCCCGGCCTCGAGATCTTCACCGTGCACGAGGGTGCGACGTACGCGCCCTACGGCTACGCGCTGCGCGATGCGGCGACCGGTGAGGTCATCTACGGCGAGTACAGCGGCAAGGACACCGGGCGCGGCATGATCGGCGACATCGATCCCGCGATTCCGGGCATCGAGACCTGGGCGACCAGGCTGCGTTCCGCGTCGGGGGAGTCGCTCGGTGCGACGTATCCGGGAACGAACCAGAGCATCCGCTGGGCCGCCGACGGCACGACGCAGATCGTGAACGGCGCGGGCGATGCGGATGTCACGGTGGACTCCTTCACGCAGGGACGACTGCTGACCGCCGCCGGTACCCGGTCGAACAACGGCACGAAGGGCACCGCCTCGCTGGTGGCCGACGTGTTCGGCGACTGGCGCGAGGAGTTGCTGGTGCGCACGGCGGATTCCAGCGCCATCCGCATCTTCCTTTCTACGGATGTCACGGACCGCAAGCTCTACACGCTGATGCACGACAAGCAGTACCGGGCGGAGGTCGCGCGGCAGAACACGACGTACAACCAGCCGTCGTACACGGGCTTCTACCTCGCGTCGGACATGGACTTCTCGAACGTCCCGCTGCTGACGGTGGCGGTGACGCCGGCGCCGGTCGTGTTCACCGACACCAAGAAGAAGGACTCGTACACGATCCCGTCGACTCCGGGTGTGCAGTACGTGGTCGACGGCAAGGTTCTGAAGGAGGGGACGTACCGCGTGAAGCGGTCGCAGGCGGTGACCGTGACGGCGGTGCCGACAGAGTGGTACTTCATCGCTCCGGGCGCCGCCGCGTCGTGGGAGCACACGTTCAGCACGCGTAAGTAGCATTTCCGGCTCCCCGGGTCGCGCTAAACTCGGGGAGCCAGCCTCTGTAGCTCAATGGAAGAGCAAGTCCGTCCTAAGGATTAGGTTGGGGGTTCGAGTCCCTCCAGGGGCACCAACATCCAGCGCATCGCGAGCCTAACGATCTCTGATGAACAACGTTTCGCTACATTGACTATCGAAATGTCGCTGAAGGCCTTGTGGTTCCTCAATATTCAACTCAAACTCAGTTCATGAGTGCGTCACAGGAGATCCGAGTCAGCCCTTTGCGGCGTGCTGCGATTTTCGTGGACTTCGACAATGTGTACACAGGTCTGCGAAAGCTGGACGAAGAGGCTGCGGAGCAATTCGCCACAGATCCAGGGCGCTGGACAGAGCATCTCGCTCGTGCGTCGGGAGGGGAAGTGGGTCGGCGGTTTCTGATCCGAAATTGCTATCTGAACCCTTCGGTCTACTCCAAATATCGCGCGCAATGGACGCGAGCCGGCTACCGGGTCATCGACTGCCCGTCGCTGACTCAGCAGGGCAAAAGTGGCACGGATATCAACCTGGTACTGGATGCGGTCGACCTGCTCTCAGGGGCGAGTCCAATCGAAGAGTTCATATTGGCCTCGGCTGACGCCGACTTCACGTCGTTGATTCAGCGCTTCCGAGCGGCGGACAAAATGACCACGGTGGTGGTCGCAGGCGCTGTAGCAAGCGCCTATCGGCTGGTCGCCGACACAGTTGTTAGCTCGGACGAGTTCCTGTCTTCCCTCGCCTTCAACGGCTCGGCGAGGTCTGAGTTGGAAGGTATGCCAACTGATCAGCTGACCGAGAAAGCATCGGTCACCACCGATCACCCTTCCGGAGACATGGCGAGCTCAGCTGCCGACAGGTCTGCGACGAACGAGCCCAGCGAACGGCCGCCGATCGAACGCCAGGTCAGCCGCGTAACGGGAGTTCCTGCCATCTCGAAGGACCAGTTCCGTCAGATTTTCCTTTCGCTAGAAGGCCAGCTCAAGCTCAACACACACACGAACCAGAACGCTTTGGCCAAGCAGGTTCGTGATGACACCGCTGCTACTGATCACCCGGTTTCACGCGCCGCCGTCGCTTTTGTCATACAGGGACTCATCTACTCGAGTTTCAAGTTCACCCCGACCGTGACGGCCCTCGTTCTGGCAACGGCGTCGGCGAAGAACTCGGAAGCTCTCTGCCGCGGCGCGCGGATGGAGTTCACAGAGACGGAACGAACCGAAGTTATGAACTGGGTCAGCGGTGGCTTTCTCCCTTCGACGGACACGACGACGGCCCAAGCGCTCGAGTAATCCGGTCCCGCCCGGCTCATAAGCGTCCCGTTGTGGGGTCTCGCCACCGAGGACCCCTGCCAATACTGTCGACGGTGGGGGCACAATGACAGGCGATACCGGGACGCGCACAGACTTCGCTGGAATACAGGCGCTTTCTTCTCGCGCCGCCGGCTACTCGGTGGCAGCGAAATGCCTGGAGGTGCAAGCCGCTGCCGAGGCTCGTGATCCCTCGCTCCGAACCGACACCGGAGTCACGCTCCACGACGACGCGTGGTCTTGGTACCAAGGCGCCCTAGGCGAAATGCACGTTGGCAACCTGCTCAAGGCTCTTGGACCGGAGTGGTTTGTGCGGCATGCTGTTCCCATCGGCGCGGGGACCAAAGACGTCGATCACCTCGTCATTGGTCCCGGTGGAGTCTTCTCGATCAACACCAAGCATCACGCCGGCGCTTCGATCTGGGTCGGCGATTTCGCTCTGCGCGTGAACAACGTCGCCATACCTCATGTCAGCCAATCCAAAAGCGACGGCGCGGATGTTGCCAGGCGGCTGACGTCGAAAGTCGGGTTCCCGGTCACGGTGACTCCGACCCTCGCGTTCCTCAACCCGAAGTCCATCTCCGACGACAGCTCTAACGGGAATCGTGTTGCCGCCGCGGTCGACGCGAAAAGGCTCGTCGGCTGGCTCACAGCTCGACCTCGCGTCCTGAGCGAGACCGAATTAGCGCTGATTACGATCGCCGCTGAGGAGCCGAACACGTGGCACATCGATCCTCGCGCGGCCGACACGCTCCGCGTGATGCAGCGTTTTGAACGGCTCGTTGCGCAGGTGGGGCGCCCCCCTGCGCCCAAAAACGCATCACCTCGCTCGAGCGGCGCTCGGTCGACGTCGCGCGCCAGACCGTCTCGACCACGCACGGCGCCCCGAAATCGTAGGCCTGTTCCGCGAAAGGTCGGTGAACGAGCGTCTGTTCTCGATCTGTTAAAGGTGTGGGCTGGGATTGGCCTCCTCCTCGCGGTCCTGCTGGTGTTCCGCGAGATTGCGAATCAGCCCTGCACCTCGCCGATGTCCTGCTTCGTGCCGATGTTCTACATCGGACTCAAGCCGTTCATGATGCTGGGCGCCTTGGCGCTAGTGGGCCTGGGCACCATTGGAACGCTCGTGTGGATCGTGCGCCGAGCGACGCGATAGCCCTAAGTGTCCCGGATCCCCGGAGCCTCGTCCTCCCGGTGATCGTCGTCCTCTCCGCCCGGCGGGTACGTTTCCAACTCAGTGCGCGCCCGCAGAAACAGGATGCTGGCGATCAGCCCGCCCCACACCAGCACCAGTGCGAGCAGCAGAAACGCGATGGCGATGCCGGTCATGAGCGGGTCTCCTTGGTCACGGGCGCGTATTCGGGCCAGGCGGTGAAGTCGTTCGGGTCACGTTTCCAGCGCAGCGCGGTGAAGACGACCGCTGCGACGATGATGAACGCGATTGTGCCCCAGCCGACGATGCCGAGGTACCACGCCGGCAGGTCGGCGTAGCCCTCGACGATGAGCGTGACGATGCGCGAGATCAGCATGTAGGCCAGCACGATCGGCGCGAGGATGCCCACGAGGAACACCCACACCTTGCCGACCCGGAACGTCGAGACCGAGTTCAGGTGGAACCGCAGCTCGTCGCCCTTGCGCAGCACCCAGACGATGAGAATGGCTGTGAGGATCGCGGATGACACGATCCCGACGTTATTCGCCCACTGGTCGGCGGTGTCGAGCGCCAACAGCCCGGTCGTCGTCGAGAAGATCAGTACCGAGAGGATCGCCGACACCCCGCCGACCCGGATCGCCGCCTGACGTGTGGTGAGACCGAACTTCTCCTGGAACGCGGCCGATACCACCTGCAGTACCGACAGCAGCGAGGTGAATCCCGCCATCGTCAGCGACCCGAAGAACAGTGCGCCGAAGATCGGGCCGCCGGGCATCTGCGACACGATCGCCGGGAAGGTGATGAACGACAGGCCGACGCCGGTGAGTCCCTCGAGCTCGCTGACCTCGATCCCCTGCTGGAACGCGAAGAAGCCGAGGGTGGCGAACACGCCGATGCCGGCGAGGATCTCGAACGACGAGTTCGCGAACGCGACGACGAGCCCGGGCGCCGTGAGGTTGGCCTTGCGTTTGCGGTACGACGCGTAGGTGATCATGATGCCGAAGGCGATCGAGAGCGAGAAGAAGATCTGGCTGTAGGCGGCGATCCAGACGTTGGGGTCGCCGAGTGCCTCCCAGTCGGGCGTGAACAGGGCGTTCAGACCCTCGGCCGCGCCGTCGAGAAACAGTGCTCGCACCACGAGCACGGCGAAGGCGACGACGAGCAGCGGCAGGAAGATCACGTTGGCCCGCTGCACGCCCTTGGCGACACCGGCGGCGAGCACCGCGATCGTCACGAGCCAGACGATCACGAGGGGGATGAGAACGCCGGGCACGAACTCGAAGCTGAATCCGGGGTCGCTCACCTGCAGGTAGTCGCCGGTGAGGAAGGCCGCCGGGTCGTCGCCCCAGCGCAGGTCGAACGAGAACACGAAGTAGCTGAGCGCCCAGGCGATGACGACCGTGTAGTACAGGCCGATTACGAAGGCGACAGCGACCTGGAACCAACCCAGCCCCTCGAGCCAGCGACCCGAGATGCGCCCGCCCAGACGGCGGAAGGCGGTGGGCGCGGATCCGCGAAACCGGTGGCCGATCGCGTAGTCGAGAAACAGGATCGGGATGCCGGCAGTGATCAGCGCGACGAGATAGGGGATGAGGAACGCGCCGCCGCCGTTCTCATAGGCGACGCCGGGAAAGCGCCAGATGTTGCCAAGACCGACCGCCGAGCCGATGGCCGCGAGGATGAAGCCGACCTGGCCGGTCCATTGCTCACGGGGCGGCGCTGCGGTCTGCGGTGCGGATCCTGTAGACAATGGGGACCTCCTCGACCCTCGGCCTCGGCACGCAGCGCTCGCGCCATTCGCCCCAGAGTAGACAGAAACGCGCTCGGCCCCAAGGGGATCGACGAGATCGAAGGGTCACGCTGACGCGCCCACCGCCTCCTCCCGCTCGCGCCGCACCTCGGCGCGGGCCTCCTCGAGCAGCCGCGCGATCTTCGCCTTGTTGCGGCGCCGGGCGAGCAGCATCGCCGCGACGACTACGAGAACCCCCGCCAGCGCTGCGAGATGCAGCCACGGCACGGCCCATAACACGATCGTCTCGGTGACCGGCGCCACGGCGAGACCTGCGTCAGTGGGTACGGATGATTCGAACGTGACATCCATCGACACGAGGCCGAGCGGCCACACCTTCGCGGGAGCCACGGCCACCGCGCGCGTCTCGCCGGGGAAGAGGTCGCGCCGCTGCGTTGTCACCCCGTCCACCGTCTCGCCGAACTCGAGTTGCGTGTTGCCGGCGTTCTCGGCCGTGTAGCGGATGGTGAGCTCGCCGGGCGTGAAGAGGTTCCACGAGGGGGAGTACTCGCCGGTGAGTCCGCTGACCGCGAGCACGGGCGCGAGGTCCCCGGAGACCTGCGTCATGACGCGGAAGCCGACGCGGCTCTCGAGGCCGACCAGGGTTCCGTCGCTCGTGGTGCCCGAGCTCAGCACCGATGCCGCGATTCCCGCTGCGTGGTCGCCCGGCGTCGCGTTCACGGGAACGGTGACCGTAAACGGCACTATTGCCGTAGCACCGGGCTCCACCAGCACGTCAGATGCGACGGAGATCCAGGTGCCGGCCCCGACGGAGGTCTCGCCGGCCTGCAGCATGCTGAAGCGGCCGGTCTCGGTGAAGTAACCGTCGGCGGCCGTCAGGATGAAGGTGGTCGCGGTCGCGCCGTGGTTGCGCAGCGCGAGGTGCTCGGTGACGGTCTCGCCGGCCGCGGCCTTCCGCTCCACCCACGACCGGCCGTCCGGCCCGACCGCATCGGCAGGGGCCAGCGACCAGCTGACGACGGGGTCGTCGGCCATCGCCGCGGCGGCCGGTGTGGCCACCGCGACGAAGGCGGCCGCCGCGAGGGCGACCACCGCGGCGAAAGCGTGTGCTTTCATCGAGTCGAGTCGGGCTACTCGAACAGCGACAGGGTGAGCGTCGCCGAGTACTTCCCAGGCGCGACGGCCGCTCCGGTGAGCAGCTTGAGGTCGGCGTTAGCCGACCAGCTGCCCTCGGGTGCGATCTCGCCCGAGTCGTAGGCCATGGCGAGCATCTCCGAGTCGGTGAATCCCTCGCCTGGGTCGACCTCGTCGCCGGCCGCTACGCTGCCCGGGTCGCCCGCCACGAGCTTGGGCGTCCAGCCGAAGCTGTCGGCCGAGGCGATGTCGGGCTGGCCGGCGGTGCCGGAGAAGTCGGTGATCGAACCGAGCACGTACCAGTACGCGCCGGCGGGAATCTCGTCGGCGGTGCGGGTGTCGGTCACGGTCACCGTGGGAAGCGTGCCGGTGAACTGTCGGTTGGTGGCGGTCGAACCCGACTCGGTCAGGGCGGCCGACTGGCCGGCCACGGTCATGGCGAGCACGCCCGGTCCCTCGAGTTCGGCGATCTCGACGGAGACGGCGACATCCTTGTCGCCGTGCGGGTCGTCGAGGGCTAGGGCGATTCCGCTGCCACCGACGACGGAGAGCGTCACTGCTCCCGCGAAGGCGGTGGTTGCGCGAAATGCGAATGCGCGTCTGTTCAAAGTCGTACTCCAAGGGTCGTCCGCGGGTGCGGAGAAGTGGGGACCGTCGACGGGTAACCGACGGATAGAGAGAATGCACTGAGCCAAGCTCGGACTGACCCTAACGGGGGGCAACGCCGGCGGTCAAGCAAAAGCTGTGCAGTGCTCGACATATGCCGATGACGGCCCCCAAACGCGTGCCAAAAATCATAAGTCGGGGAACAATCAAAAGTTGTAGACCGGGTGCTTAAAGCTGCATAGACTGTGGCCCGCTTGCCGATCGGTCGCGAAGATGCCGCCCGGCGGCTCACATCTCGCTGAAAAAAAGGAGCAATGGTGCCCATAAATATCAGTCCGCCGATCACGAAGCTCAGACATGGGCGAGGGGCCACGATGGCCCTGGCCGGGTCGCTCGTGGGAATTCTCGCGTTCACCGGATTCGCGCCCGTCGCGGTCGCTGCGACCCCCGAGCAGGAGCCGGGAGTGACGCTGCGTTCGTTCCAGCTGCCGCCCGGTACCCAGGACATCTGCACGCTCAAGTCGGGTACGACGCCGAACGCAGACAAGCTCATGCCGACGATCAACTACTCGACCGAGGCCGAGTTCGGGCTGTCGGACAACTTCCTCTCCATCGTCACCGCCAATCTGACCATCGCGACGACGGGCGCCTACGCGTTCCGGTTGACGAGCGACGACGGATCGGAACTCCGCATCGACAACGAACTGGTCATCGACCACGGCGGACTACACGGCACCACCTCCAAAGACGGCACGGCGACCCTGACCGCCGGAACGCACGCACTGCGCGTCGACTTCCTCGAAGCGACCAACGGCCAAGTGCTCAAGCTCGAGTGGAAGCGGCCCGGAACCACCGCCTTCGAGGTTGTCCCGACCTCGGTGCTGAGCACTGAGGCAAACGTCGTGCGCGTCACCGCGCCGGGCACCAAGTACTGCGAAGGGGCCACCGACACCGCCGGCGACGGACTGCGGCTCGACGCCGTCAACCCGAACTACACGCTCACCAACCTGCGCCCCGCGGGCTTCGAGCCCAAGGTCACCGGCCTCGACTTCACCGACGACGACAGGCTCGTCGTCATCACCTCGGGCTCCGTGAGCTCGGGCGGGTGGGTGCCCAACGCCAAGCCGGGCGAGGTGTTCATCCTCGACAACGTGCTCGGCGAGACGAGCGCCGACCAGGTGGTGCCGACCAAGGTCGCGACCGACCTGCTCAACCCCATGGGGGTCGACGTCATCGGCGACGAGATCTTCGTCTCCGAACGACACCAGTTGACGAAGCTGACCGACCCCGACGGCGACGGCTTCTACGACATCCACACCAAGGTGGCCGGATGGCCCGATGGTGGCAACTTCCACGAGTTCGCTTTCGGACTCGTGCACGACGACGCGAACTTCTACGTCAACCTATCGGTGGCCATCAACAACGGCGGCGCCTCGACGAACCCGCAGCCCGCGCAGAACCGCGGCACCGCGATCAAGATCAACCGCGCCACGGGCGCGGTCGACTTCATCGCGGGCGGCCTGCGAACCCCCAACGGCGTTGCGCTGAGCGGCGAGGGCGACCTCTTCGCGACCGACAACCAGGGCGGCTGGCTGCCAGCGTCGAAGCTGCTCCACGTCAAGCAGGACCGCTTCTTCAACCACTACACGAACCCCGTCGGGCCGTTCGATCAGAACCCGGTCACCCCTCCGGTGCTCTGGATTCCGCAGAACGAGATCGGCAACTCGCCGAGCGCCCCCGTCTTCCTCGACGAGGGCCCGTTCGCCGGCCAGATGCTGATCGGCGACGTGACCTACGGCGGACTGCAGAGGGCGTTCCTCGAGAAGGTCGACGGCGAGTACCAGGGCGCAATCTTCCGCCACACCGCCGGCATCGAAGCGGGCGTCAACCGCACGATCGTCGGGCCCGACGGCGCCATCTACCTCGGCGGTATCGGCGAGGGCGGCAACTGGGGCGAGTCCGACAAGCTCCACTACGGCCTGCAGAAGCTGACCCCGGTCGGCGACAACGCGTTCGACATGAAGTCGGTGAAGGTCACCGAGGGCGGATTCGCCATCGAGTACACCCAGCCGGTCTCGGCCGAGACGGTGGCGAACATCGCCACCGCCTACCGCGCGCAGCAGTGGCGCTACGTCGCTACCCCCGACTACGGCGGACCGAAGGTCGACGAGGAGACCCTCGTCGTGACCAGCGCGCAAGTGTCGGAGGACCGCAAGACCGTGACTCTCGACATCGACGGGCTCAAGCCCGGCTTCGTCGTGCACCTGCGCTCGCCGCGGCCCTTCGCCTCCGAGTCGGGTGGCGAGCTGTGGAACACCGAGGCCTGGTACACGCTCAACTCGATCCCCGGCTATGTCACGCCGGCCGACCGCGGCTGGTACGAGGCCGAATCGGCCTCGCTGACCGGCGGTGCCCGGGTGGACACCGAGCACAACGGATACTCCGGCTCCGGCTTCGCCGCGGGAGTGCAGGAGGTGGGTTCGGCTGTCACCTTCGCCGCATCCGTCGAGACTGCGGGCACCTACCCGGTGAACCTCCGCTACGCGAACGGGCCCAACCCGTTCGACGGAACGAAGACCGTGTCGGTCTACGTGAACGGCCAGGAGGTCGCCCCGTGGTCGTTGCCCAAGACAGGCAACTGGAAGACGTGGACCACGGCCACCCGTGACCTGAACCTCAAGGCTGGAGCGAACACGATCGCGATCAAGTACGACGCCGGAGACACGGGCAACGTGAACGTGGATGCGCTGTCGGTCGGCGCCAACGACATCTGCGCACCCGCAGCGGTCGAAGAGGGCTACACCGCGCTGTTCGACGGAACGCTCGCGAGCTTCGAGAAGTGGAAGCTCGCCGGCGCCGGCTCGTTCGGACGCGTCACCGACGACTGCAGCCTCAGGGGCAGCGGCGGCATGGGTCTGCTCTGGCACACCGAGAAGGAGTTCGAGTCGTACAGCCTGAAGTTTGACTGGAAGCTCGTTGCCGACCACAACGGCGGTCTCTTCGTCGGGTTCCCCGACCCCGGCAACGACCCGTTCGTCGCCGTTAACAAGGGGTACGAGATCCAGATCGATGCGACGGATGCCCCGGACCGCACGACCGGCGCGATCTACACGTTCCAGGGTGCGAACCCTGAGGCGGTCGCCGCGTCGCTCAAGCCGGTCGGCACCTGGAACTCGTACGACATCATCGTCGAGGGCCAGACCATCACGGTGGTGCTGAACGGAAGCGTGGTCAACGAGTTCACGAGCACCGACCCCGCGCGGGACATCTCGCAGGGGTTCGTGGGCATCCAGAACCATGGTGCGGGCGAGGCGGTCTCCTACCGTGACATTCGCATAAAGGATCTGGCGAAGCCGCTGGCGGTCACCGCGACGGTCGAGGTTCGCTGCGTGGCGGGCAAGGCGCTCGTCGCCGTGCGTGCCACCAACACCGACACGGTCGCCGCGGACATCACCATCGCCACGTCGTTCGGCGAGAAGACACTGAAGGCCGTGAAGCCGGGCGCAGCCCTATTCCACACCTTCACGACTCGACTCGCGAGCCTGCCCGCCGGGAAGGCGACCGTGACCGCGACGGGCGACGGACGCACCGCCAGCGTCGAAGCACCGTGGGCCGCGAAGAACTGCGGTTGATCTGACGTTTCGGGGGCGGGTTCGCCCGTCCCCGAAACATCCACCTCTCTATTTCTGGACTCTGGAAGGAACACCGGTACATGCTCGAGGCAATCGGACGACAGGTCGCCCGCAGGCGCGGCATCGTGCTCGCGGCATGGGGCGTGCTCGTGCTCGGCGGGGTGGTTCTCGGCGGCGGGATCTTCGACCACACCACGCCGGTGCAGGACTCGCCGACCGGCAGTGAGTCGTTCGTCGCGCAGCAGCGGCTAGACCGGCTCGACCCCGAGGGCGAGATCGTCACCGCCGTCATCACCGGCGCCGACTTCTACACTCCCGAGCTCGTCGACAGCGCCACCGGCGTGATGCAGCAGCTTCGCGAGATCCCGGGCGTCGTCGAGGTAGGCGACGCGTACACATCGGGCGGGCTGATCGGCGACAGCAGCACCAGCTCGCTCGTCAGCGTCGAGCTCGACCAGCAGCTCGGCGAGGAGCAGACCATCGCCGTGGCGGCGGAGGTCTCGGCACTGCTCGAGACCATCGAGCCCGCGGACGTGCTCGTCGGCGGCAAGTTCCTCGCGGAACAGGAGTTCGTCGACCGGGCCGTCGTCGACTCGGCGGTCGGCGAGGGCGTCGCCATCGTCGTTCTCTTCGTGCTGCTGGCCGTCGTGCTCGGCGGCGTCAGGGTCGCCGCGCTGCCCATCGTTGCCGCGATCGCCGTCATCGCGGTCGCGCTGCTCGCCCTCTCGGCGCTCATCCTCGTCATTCCGGTGAACGAGTTCGCCGTCAACATCGTCACCATCTTCAGCCTGGGACTCGCCGTCGACTACAGCCTGCTCGTGATCGCCCGCTATAGAGAGGAGCGGCAACGGACTCCGGATGCTTCGCTGGAAAATGTGATGGCGCGCACCGTCGCGTCGTCCGGCCGCGCCGTGCTGGTCTCCGGTCTCGCCGTCTTCATCGCGCTCGTCGGGCTCATGCTGCTCGGCAACTCGCTGCTGTCGGGCATGGCCGTGGGCGGCGTCGCGGCGGTGCTGCTCGCCACCCTCGCGGGGCTCACCCTCGTGCCGGCGCTGATCGCGGTGTTCTCGAAGCGCATCCCCGTGCAGGGCAAACGGCTGTGGCCGTTGCGGTCAACGCCTGGCGACGGGGTGGCCCGTCGCGGGATGCTCGCCCGCCTCGCCGGATTCGCGCAGCGTCGGCCCGTGCTCGTCACGGTCGCGGCCACTGCCGGCCTGCTGCTGCTCGCCGCGCCGCTGACAACGCTCACTCTCGGCAGCTCCGACATCCGCTCGCTGCCCGTCGACTCGGAGGAACGCCAGACCCAGGACTTCGTCACCACCGGGTTCAGCGACGTCTCCGAGACGGCGGCCACCGTGCTCATCGACGCGCCGGTGACCGACTTCCGGGTGGTCGACCTGCTCGACCGCATCGCCGCGCACGAGCTCGTCTACGACGCCGACAGCGTGCTCGACCTGCCGCCAGAGGTCACGGTCGTCGACTTCGCGATCGACGGCGACGTGACCAGTGCCGACGCGCAGCAGCTCGTCCGCGACATCCGCGCCCTCGAGACCGACCTCGCCGTTCAGGTGACCGGACCCGCCGCAGAGGTCGTCGACACGCGGTCGCACCTGGGCGAGCGGCTGCCCCTCGCCGTCGGTGTCGTGCTACTGGCGACGTTTATGCTGCTGATGTTCCTCACCCGTTCGGTCGTGATCCCGCTCAAGGCCGTGCTACTCAACACGCTCACCGTGGCCGCGACGCTCGGCAGTGTCGTCGCCATCTTCCAGTGGGGCTGGGGGTCGACTCTCCTCGGGTTCGAACCGTGGGGAGCCGTCGACGTGACGACCCCGCTTATGATCGGGCTGCTCGCCTTCGGCCTGTCGATGGACTACGAGGTGTTCCTCCTCGCGCGCATCCACGAGGAGTGGGATGGCCGCGACCGGTTGATCAACCCGCGGCTCGCGAACGACCGGGCCGTGCTGCGCGGCATCACGGCGACCGGCCCGGTGGTCACCACGGCCGCGATCGCGATCGCCATCGTGTTCCTCGGGTTCGCCTCGGGCAGCCTGCTGGCCATGAAAGAGGTGGGCGTCGGAATGACGATCGCGATCCTCCTCGACGTGACCGTCGTGCGCGGACTCCTGCTGCCGGCGCTGATGACCCTGCTCGGCCGCTGGAACTGGTTCGGGCCGTGGCGCCGGTCTGACGCGACCACCGCGAGCGAGCGGGAGCTGGAGGCGGTACTACGCTGAGTCTCGATGTTCTACTGGTTCATGAAGACGATCGTTGCGGGCCCGCTGTTGCGCACCCTCTTCCGCCCGCGCCTCGAAGGCGTCGAGAACATTCCCGGCACGGGGCCGGTGATCCTGGCCAGCAACCACCTGTCGTTCATCGACTCAGTGATCCTGCCGCTCGTGATCAAGCGGCGCATCTACTTTCTCGCCGCGAGCACCTACTTCGAGGGCAGGGGTCTGGGTAAGTGGTTCGTCGCCTGGTTCCTGCGCGCGACGGGCATGATTCCCATCGACAGGTCGGGCGGCAAGGCATCCGAAGCTTCGCTTAAAGCGGGTATGAGCGTTCTCACCAAGGGCGACGTGCTCGGCATCTACCCGGAGGGCTCGCGCACCCGCGACGGCAAGCTGCATCGCTTCCGCACCGGGGTCGCCCGCATGGCGCTGGAGTCGGGCGCGGCCGTCGTGCCCGTCGCCATGATCGACACCGACAAGGTGATGCCGTCCGAGGGCGACGGGCGCGTACGCATCCAGCGCATCGGAATCTCGTTCGGCCCCCCGCTCGACTTCAACGAATTCTACGGCAAGGACCGCGACCACGCGATGCTGCGCACAATGACCGACCGCATCATGGACGCGGTACTCGCCATGAGCGGCCAGGAGTACAGCGACGAGTACACGCCGCCGTCGCGCAAGCGCACGAAGGAGTAACTGCCACCCCCTGTTCCGGCACGGGGGAGACGCGGGATCATGGGCCCACCGGAGGTGATCCGACGGGGATCACCCGATGAGGGAAGGGCCCCAGCATGAGTACTACTGACACCAGCGCGACCGACGACGCCGACCGCGCACTGAAGAGCCGGCACCGCGCCATGTGGGCGTTCGGCGACTACCCGAAGGTGGTGGACGACCTCGTCCATCCCCTCGGCCCGGAGCTCGTGCAGCTCGCCGGGGTCGGACCCGACGACGTCGTGCTCGACGTCGCGGCCGGCACGGGAAGCGCCGCCATCCCCGCCGCGCGCCTCGGAGCACGCGTCACCGCCTCCGACCTCACGCCCGAACTGCTCGACGCCGGCCGTGCCTCGGCGGGCGATCTCGCGATCGACTGGGTCGAGGCCGATGCCGAGAACCTGCCCTTCGCCGACGAATCGTTCGACGTGGTGCTCTCCACTATCGGCGTGATGTTCGCCCCGCACCACCGTCGCGCGGCCGACGAGCTCGTGCGGGTCTGCCGGGCCGACGGCACGATCGCCGTCACGAGCTGGACACCCGAAGGCTTCATCGGCCAGTTGTTCGCGACGATGAAGCCGTTCGCGCCCGCGCCTCCGCCCGGCGTCGAGCCGGCTCCGGCCTGGGGGTCTCCCGCTCACCTCGACGAGCTGTTCGAAGGACGAGCAGAGACACTTCGACAGGAGCGACGGATGCTTCCGGTGACACGGTTCGAGCACGCAGAGGGTTTTCGCAACTTCTTCCGCGAAAACTACGGGCCCACGATCGCGGTGTACAAGTCGCTCGCCGACGACGCCGACCGAACGGCCGCGCTCGACGACGCGCTGGTCGCGCTCGCGCGGGATCACTCAGTGGCGACCGACCCGTTCCGGCTCGAGTGGGAGTACCTCGTGACGGTGATGCGCCGGGTGTGAGGGTCTACCCCTCTCCGGGCGCCGTGGCTACTCGCAGCCGACACCGTCTCCGTCACGGTCAAGGTGGGTGCCGTATCCCGGGCCACCGAGGTAAACCGGCGCCCCACCGGCTTCACGTGCCGCCGTGCAGTTCTTGTAAAAGGGGGCGGGCGCGGGCGCGGGTGCGGGAGCGGGAGCCGGCGCGGGTGCCGGGGCCGGCACAGGGACCGGAGCGGGCGCAGGTGCCGGCTTTGGCGCGGGTGCTGGCGCTGGAGCAGGTGCTGGAACCGGGACCACCGCAATCGGCGCCGGCGCCGGCGCCGGAGTGAAAGTGGAGTTGATCGTGGGTTCGCCTTCGCACGAAGCAAGAACACCGCTCATGGCGTCGCGTTCGGACTGCGTCACCCATAGGCCATAGGTCGCCTTGACTGAGATTTGGCGCGCGACGTAAGCACACCGGAAGGCCTTGTTTGAGGGCAACCATGTCGCCGTGTCGCCGTCGCCCTTTTGAGCGTTCGACTTGCCGTCCACGGCGAGCAAGTTGAGCGGGTCGTTCGCTAGGGAGATGCGCTGAGCCTGAGAAAGCTGCTGCGCGCCCGTCTGCCAAGAATTCGACAGGGAGACGACGTGGTCGATCTGTACGAGCGCCGACGTCGTATTGCCTCGAACGAAGGCGACCTCCGCCCCGGTGAACGGAGACACCAACGTGCCGTTCACAACCTTGCAGGAGCCGGAGAAGCCCGCGGCTGTGAGGTCGCGCCTCAGAATGTCGTTGCGTGTATCGCAGCCGTTGCGGTCGACATCCACCCAGGCGGTTCCGAAGAGAGCCGTGCGGTCGTAGCCGGTCTTCGGTGCTTTGCCTTTGATAGAAAGGGCGGCGAGCAGGGAAAGCGCGGTTCCCGTCGTGGCAGTGGTGTCGACTGCGGCAACGCTGGCCGGTTCCTCGGCGGCGACCGCGGTGTCGGGATCCATTGGCGCCTCGACGGTGAAGGCGTAGGCCGGTTCATCGACGACTTCTTCTGCGGGCTCGGCAGTCTCGACAGCGATCAGCGCCGACTCGCTGATCGAAGGTCTTTCTGCGGTGGGTCCTGCCACGGCGCCGCCCGCGAAGGTAAGCACGAGACTCGAAGCCAACGCAATTGCGGCAACTTTTCGGGTCGGTATCGACGCCCGCGACCGCCTGCCGGTGACGACGGCGTAAAGCGCGGTGATGATCCCTGCGAGGCCGAGCATGATCAGGAATCCGGCAAAGCCGCTCGTGGCGGTGCCGACGATCAGAAACAATGCGACGAGCGCGCCAACCAGCCAGGTGCTGAGGGTCGGCCGGAACCATCGTGACTTCAATGGCGCCGTCCGGGTCTCGGACCACGCCGAGCCGTCCCACCATCTTTTTCGCCCAGCACCGTCGTCGTACCAACCCGCTATCGGTCCGGCGAGGGCGGGCTCAGTAGGGTTCGCGGAATGTGTCGGGTCAGTCATAGGGTCCTCTCGGGGCGGCAACTGAGCGTACGGCGTAGTCGAGCAATAGTCGCGCCCCAATTCGGGGAACCTGACCGGCCGACGATCTACCCCTCCCCGGGCCCCGTCGCTACCCTCGATGTATGTGTCGGAACATTCATCCACTCCACAATTTCGAGCCCGCCGCCACTGACGACGAGGTGCACGCCGCCGCACTGCAATTCGTGCGCAAGATCAGCGGATCGACGAAGCCGTCGAAGGCCAACGAAGAGGCCTTCAATCGCGCCGTCGACGAGATCGCCCACATCTCCAGACATCTGCTCGAGGATCTGGTGACCACCGCGCCGCCGAAGAACCGCGAGGTCGAAGCCGAGAAGGCCAAGGCCCGGTCGGCCAAGCGGTTCGCCGCGGCGTAGCGAGCGGCCTAACAGGCGCCCAGGCAAGCGCCCCGGCAGGAGTCGCCCAGCGGCTCCTGCTTGACTGGCGCCATGGCAATCTCCGACGATGCACTGGCCCGCTACGACCTCGACGCCCTCGACCGGCGCCTGCGCGACATCGAGGGCGGCGAGGTCGACGACAGCATCCCCGAGCTCGCGGCCGCCGACCCCGGTCTGTTCGGCATCGCCACGGTCACGGCCGACGGTCAGATCCGCTCGGCCGGCGACTCCCGCATCCCGTTCTCCCTGCAGTCGGCCGTGAAGCCGTTCGTCTACGCACTGGCTCTGATGGACCGCGGCGACGAGGTGCTCGACGCCGTCGGAACCGAGCCGACCGGGCAGGCGTTCGACGCGATCGTCTTCGAGTCGGAGACCGGGCGACCGCCGAACGCGATGGTCAACGCCGGTGCGCTGCTCACCGCCAGCCTGGTCGACGGTTCCGACCCCGAAGAGCGCACGGCGCGCATCCTTTCCGGCCTCTCGCGCATCGCCGGCCGCGACCTCGAGATCGACCAGGATGTGGCGGGCTCCGAGCGTCTGCTCGGCGACCGCAACCGCGCCCTCGGCTACCTCATGCGTTCGGCCGGCACGCTGCACGTCGAGGTCGACGACGCGATCGCGGTCTACGCGCGCGCCTGCTCCGTGCTCGTCGACGCCGAGGTGCTCGCGATCATGGGTGCGACGCTCGCGTTCGGCGGACGCAACCCCGTCACCGGTGATCAGGCCATCAGCCCCGAGGTGGTGACCGAGACCTTGAGCGTGATGGCGACCTGCGGAATGTACGACGGGTCGGGCCGCTGGTTGCGCCGGGTTGGGCTGCCCGCCAAGTCGGGTGTCGCGGGCGGACTGGTCGCCGCGGCACCCGGCCGGCTCGGCATCGGCGTCTATAGTCCGCCCCTCGACGAGGAGGGCAACAGCGTGCGGGGCGTGCTCGCCTGCGAGCAGCTCGCCGACGACCTCGGGCTGCACATCTTCGGCTGAGCGCCGCGCGCCGCGCGCCTACGCGGTGACCAGCCGGCGCTGATTTGACCCGTCGACGAGACCGAGCCGCGCGAGCGCCTCCGGGCGGAACCCCTTCACGATCAGGTAGAACGCCAGGCACAGCTCCCACGAGAAGATCGGCACGACGGCGAGGCCCGCCCACGGCATCATCTGCTCGGAGAAGCCGAACAGCTTCACGACGTTGAACGCGAAGACGAGCGGCCCGCCGACGAGGCCGAGCACCGCGATGAAGCGCGGCACCAGGCCCGACTTGTACATGATCCAGGCCATCAGCACCGTGTTGGTCCCGCAGATGAAACCGGGGCCGACGACAAACGACACGTCGACGAACGCGACCAGTGTGTCGATCAGAGGGGCGACGGATGAATCATCCGCGAGTCCTGCGACGCTGGCACGCAGCGACACGAGGGTGAGTATCCCGACCACGCCGACGAGGATGACGCTCGCCTCGAGCGTGCGCAACGCGACGTAGCCCACGGCGAGCCCGGCGTCCTGACGCTTGGCCACCGGGTACAGGGCGATCGCGGTGCCCACGACGGTCAGGGCCAGGACCACCTCGAGCAGCGCACCGAACGTCACCGCGCTCGCATCGCCCGAGCCGTCGATGAGAAAGGGGCCGTAGAAGATGCGCGGCACGATCGCCGTCACGTGTGTGATGAGAAACAGCACGCCCACGGCGATGGCTGTTGTGCGGTACGAGTTCATGGTCGGGTTCCGTTCGAATCAGTTTGAGGTGTACGGCGTACACCTGCGGATGACACTAGGTGTACGCTGTACTCCTGTCAAGACCGGTCGAGAGGCGGATGCCACGGATGCCCGAGAAGCGCGTGTACCTCAATCGCGACCGCGTGCTGCGCGCCGCGGTCGCCCTCGCCGACGAGATCGGCATCGACGCCCTCAGCATGCGCCGGCTCGCGCAGGAGCTCGGCGTCGTTCCGATGGCGCTGTACAAGCACGTGCAGAACAAAGAGGAACTGCTCGACGGCATGGTCGAGGTCATCATCGGAGAGATCGACGCGCCCGTCGTCGACGCCGAGTGGAAGACCGTCGTGCGCGAGCGGGTGCTCTCGGCGAGACGTGCTCTGCAGCGGCATCCGTGGGCCCGGTCCGTTCTCGAGACCCGCACCAGGCAGACGCCCGCCGTGCTCGACTACATGGACTCGTTCACCGGCATGTTTCTCGACGGCGGGCTCTCGGTCGACCTCACCCACCACGTGATGCACGCCATCGGCGGCCGCATGTGGGGCTTCACGCAGGAGCTGTTCGACGACTCGGCCGCGCGAAAAGCCGCGCCGCCGATGCCGCCCGAGGCGCAGGCCGCGATGATGCGGCAGATGGGGGATTCGTATCCGAACATCCTCGCGGTGGCGATGGCGAGCGCGCACGACGAGGGCACCGCCGTCGGACACGGCTGCGACGACCAGTTCGAGTTCGAGTTCGCCCTCGACGTTATGCTCGACGGGTTCGAGCGGCTGCACGAGCGCGGGTGGTCGTCGAGACGGGCCGCTGTCTAGCCCCAGACAATGCAACACATGTCGCGCATAATTGAAGCTGCGGATTCGACTGCTTCCTGCCTACCGCATACCGCGGCAGACCACTCGGTCCGCAAGGAAGAGGACGCCATCATGAAAGCACTCCGCTACGTCGCCATCGGTCAGGCACCCGAGGTCGTCGACATCCCGATCCCCAGCCCCGGTCCCGGCCAGGTTCTGCTGAAAGTCACAGCGGGCGGCGTCTGCCACTCCGACGACTACGTCATGAGCCTGCCCGAGAAGGACTACTTCGAGCAGAGCTACCCGCTGCCGCTCACGCTCGGCCACGAGGGCGCCGGCATCGTGCACGAGATCGGCGAGGGCGTCGACTCCACGCTCAGGGTCGGCGACGCCGTCGCGGTCTACGGCCCGTGGGGTTGCGGCCGCTGCCACAACTGCTCCACCGGACAGGAGAACTACTGCACGAATGCCGCGGCTGAAGGCATCCGTCCTCCCGGACTCGGCAGCCAGGGGTCGATGGCCGAGTACATGATCGTCGACAACGCGCGCCACCTCGTGCCGCTCGGCGACCTCGACCCCGTGCAGAACGTGTCGCTCACCGACGCCGGACTCACGCCCTACCACGCGATCAAGCGCTCCCTGCCGAAGCTCGGCGCGGGCACGTTCGCCGTCGTCATCGGGACCGGCGGACTCGGACACGTGGGCATCCAGATTCTCAAGGCGCTCTCGGGCGCGACCGTGATCGCGCTCGACGTCAACGACGAGAAGCTCGAGCTCGCCACCCACGTGGGCGCCGACCACGTGCTGATCAGCGACGGCGCCGCTGCCGGCAAGATCCGCGAGATCACCGGCGGGCTCGGCGCAGACGCCGTGTTCGACTTCGTGGGAGCGAACCCGACCATGGCGCTCGCGCAGAGCGTGGCGGCGCTCGACTCCGACGTGACCATCGTCGGGATCGGCGGCGGCACCATGGCCCTCAGCTTCGGCAGCATCGCTTTCGACGCCGCCGTGCGCATGCCCTACTGGGGCAGCCGCAGCGAGCTCATCGAGGTGCTCGACCTCGCCCGCGCGGGCAAGATCTCGGTCGAGGTCGAGACCTACGGCCTCGATGACGGACCCAAGGCCTACGAAGACCTCGCCGCCGGCCGCATCCGCGGTCGTGCTGTCATAGTCCCGTAGCGGATGTCGCGGGGCCGGTCGCTCTCGAGCAGCTGGCCCCGCATCCCTGCACGCTGTCTCGGCCAAAACTTGCGGCAAATCGACCTAGCTCGCGAGAGCTAGGTCGATCTGCCGCGATTCTTCGACGCGGCCCGGGTCGCCCGACGATGTCGGCGCGTGCCGATAGCGTCTGTCGCATGAACGGAATCGCGCTCGAAGGCATCACCCTGCTCGCCGACGACGTGGCCGCGATGGCCACGTTCTACGAAGACGCCCTCGGGTTCGCGGTCGTCACACGCGAGACCGACTACGTCGCGCTCGACAGTCGCACCGGCGTGCGTCTCGCCATCTTCCGGCGTGCGGGCATGGGGGCGCACACGCACGACCACCCCTCGTTCCGCTCGCCGCGCGCCGGGCAGGCGGTCGAGCTGAACTTCGAGTGCGCCACGCCCGAACTGGTTCGGGCTCGCTTCGCCGCACTGCTCGAGCGCGGTGCCGTCGCCATCGCCGAGCCTGTTGAGCAGGACTGGGGGCACGTGACCGGCTTCTTCGCCGACCCCGAGGGCAACATCCACTCGCTGTTCGCGGTGATGGAGCAGCGCTAGTCTCAGCTCACCGCGAGCGCCCCGTCGTCGTTCAACTCGAATGCGCCCCAGGCGATCTCCCAGAGGTAGCCGTCGGGGTCGGTGAAGTAGCCCGAGTAGCCTCCCCAGTCCGTGTCATCCGCGGTCTTGACGATCGTCGCCCCGGCCGCGACCGCGGCGGCCAACACCTCGTCGACCTCGTGCCGTTCTCGTACGTTGTGCGCCAGGGTGATGCCCGGAAACCGCGAGCGCGGCGCGTTCCAGCCGGGGCCGACGTCGTCGGCGAGAGACTCGTACGGGTAGAGGGCCAGCGTGGCCCCACGAGTCTGGAAGAAGACGATGCCCTCGCTCGCCTTGCGCGTCGTCGGAAGGCCGAGGCCTTCTGCATAGAAGCGGTACGACCGGTCGAGGTCGGCCACGCCGAGGGTGATCACCGAGATGCGGGGTTCCATGCTTCACGATCCCACGCGGTCGCTTCGGCCGACACCGGGTAGCGCAGCGGCCGCGTCTGCCAAGAGAATCTCATATGACCTCTTTTCCCGAAGCCCTCGACCACACCTTCGTCGCGCCGATCGGCGTCGACGTGAAGGGCGAGATCTGGGCGTGCGTCGAGATGCCCGGCTCGGCGGAGTTCTTCGGCACCGGCAAGTCGGTCAAGGTGGCCGCGACAGTCGACGGCGTCCCCGTCTCGTCCGCGTTCATGCCTACCGGCGCGGGGAGCCACATGCTCTCGCTCAACGCGAAGCTGCGCAAACGGCTCGGCAAGGACATCGGCGACGCCGTCACCGTTCACCTCGAGCAGCGGCTCAGCTAGGCGACGCCGCGGCAACGCGACGCCACCCCGCGGCTCATGCCGCGTTGACCGCCTCGAGGATCGTTGCAGCGACGGCGTCGGGCTGAGAGACTCCGACCGCGTGCGAGGCGCCGGCGATCTCCGTGGTCCCTCGCGACGAGGCGCGTTCGGCACCCGCGCGGTGGACGGCCACGGGGATGTTCAGATCGGCGTCGCCGAAGACGAACCACGAGGGGATGTTCGACCACCCCGGAGTCGCGGCGGCGAGGCCCTCCGACAACGCGACATCCGTCACCGGACGCTGGGTCGCCGCCATCAGCCCGGCCTCTCCCTCGGAGACGTCGGCCGCGAACTGGTGGTGGAACAGCTCCTGCCGGATCATCAGGTCATTGCCTCCGGTCGCCACCGGATAGGCGCTCAGGGCGTCGCCGAGGGTGCTGCCCGGCTCGCTGCCCGACAGCTCCAGGGCACTCTGCCCCTGCCCGGGCACGAATGCCGCGACGTAGACGAGGCCCACGACGGACGCGTTGTCGGCGGACGCCTCGGTGATGACCATTCCGCCGTAGGAGTGGCCGACGAGCACGACGGGGCCGCCGATGGACGCGACGACGTCGCGCACGTAGGCCGCGTCGCCGGAGAGGCTGCGCAGCGGGTTCGCCGCGGCGACGACCGTGAGCCCCGACTGCGTGAGTGTGCGGATGACGCCGTTCCAGCTCGACGACTCGGCGAAGGCGCCGTGAACGAGAACGACGGTCGGGTTCGTGTCAGACATTTGTTCTTCTCTCTAGTCAGATTGCGGTGGGAAACGCTTCGTACTAGGTAGGACAGAACACACGCTGTTCCTGTGACGGAGGCGGGCGGCGACTATCGGGGCGACCAGGGGCCGTCGACGGAGGCGTCGCGCTGCCAGTGCACCGACGCGCCGGCCGACTCCAGCACGTCGCCCAGCCAGTAGGTCTCGTCCGGATCCCAGCCCGCGAGCATCGTGGCCGCCTCGCCCACGGGTAGAGCGCGCCCGGCCGAGACGAGATAGCCGGCGACGGTGAGATGAACCGCATCGAAGTCGGATGCCACGGCCTGCCAGTCGGGGACGACCCAGCCCCCGTCGCGGCCGGTAACCCGCCACCATTCGTGGCGGCGGGAGAGCGTCACCTCGAGCGGGTAGCGGCCGGCGAGCTCGACCCAGTCGGCGGGGCCGGTGATCTCGAACGTGCGGGTCGCGGCGAGAGGGCGCAGCGGCGTGACATCCGCCCCGGTCCAGCCGAAGTCGTCTTCGACCAGCCGCAGCTTCGCCGCCCCGAGCCCGGGCAGCGAGCGTGTCGTCGTGATCAGCTCGGCGTGCGCGGGGATCGACCACCATTCGCCGCCGTACAGCGCGGTGACGTCGGCCGGTCGTTCCGCCGCGCGACGCTCGTCAGCGAGGGTGTGCGCCTTCCACCTCGCGAGGCGCTCGGACGTGCTGGTCGGGGTGGGGAGCGGCCGGGACGAGACATCCGTCCACTGCACCCGGTGCTGATCGTCCACGGCGACCGGCGTCGACCACCACGCCGTCTCCAGGGCGCCAGCGACCAGCCGCGCGATGGGCTCGAGGGCGGCGATCAACGACGGGTGCTGCAGCAGTACGTCGGTCTCGTCGGGCGGCTGCCAGTACATCGCGGTCGACACGGCGGTCTCGAGCGCGTCGAGCAGCGAGGCGGCGTCGAGGGGGACGGATGCCTCGGCGACGGCACCGACGAGCGCCGGCAGCTCGGCGGGGGACCGCGCCGCGTAGTACGCGAGTGAGCCCAGCGGCTGCGACGTGTCGAGCAGTCCGAGGCACAGCCGGCGGCCGCGCGGGCCGTCGAGCAGGGAGTCGAGCGGCGCGTCGGTCATCTGCCGAGCGTAGGCGATTCAGCTTTGTCCCTTCACCCTAGATCGCCCGGTCGCTCGCGACTAGTGTCGGCGGCATGAACGAAACTTTTCCGAGCGAGACACGACCGACTATGGCGGTAATCGCACGCGAGGCGTCGGTGTCGCTCTCCACGGTGTCCAAGGTGTTGAACGGCCGTAGCGGGATTTCCGCGGAGACGCGGGAGCGGGTCGAGCAGCTGCTGCACGAGCACGGTTATCTGCGACGGGGCGACAGCGGCGGCGCCGGCGGACTGGTGGAGGTCGTGGTCGAGCAGGCGCTGTCGAGCATGTGGGCGCTCGAGATCGTTCGCGGCGTCGAATCCGCGGTGCGCAGACACGGCCTGAACATCGTGCTCACGCAGACCGAGACCAGGCACGACCCCGGTTCGACGTGGATCGAGGGAGTGGCGCGGCGTCGGCCGGTGGGCGTCGTCCTCGTGCTGACGAACCTGTCGGCCGAGCACAAGCGGCGTCTGCGCACGCGCAACATCCCGTTTGTGCTGATCGACCCCGCAGGGTCCCCCGACCCCGACGTGCCGTCGGTCGGTGCCACCAACTGGGCGGGAGGGGTCGCTGCGACGGAACATCTCCTCTCTCTGGGGCACACCGACATCGCCATGATCACCGGCCCCCGCGACATGATGTGCACGCACGCGCGGCTGTCGGGTTTCCGGCACGCGATGACCGCGGCCGGGCTCACCGTGCCCGCCACGCGCGTCGTGCTCGGACAATTCACCCGCGAATCCGGCGTCGCCGCGGGCATTAAGCTGCTCGACTCCGACGACCGTCCGTCTGCGATCTTCGCCTCCAACGACATGGAGGCACTCGGCGTGTACGAAGCGGCCCGACGGCTGGGGCTGAGCATCCCCGACGATCTCTCCGTCGTCGGCTTCGACGACATCGCCGTGGCCGGGTGGATGGCGCCCAGCCTCACCACCGTCCGCCAGCCCATCGCGCAGATGGCGGTCGACGCGATCGATATCGTGTTGCGTCCGCACGATGGGGAGCTCGCCGATCTGAGGCGTGAGCTCTCGACGACTCTCGTGGTTCGTGAGAGCACCGCGCGAACGAAAAGTTTCTAGATCAGTCACGAATTGTTGCGGGTCGCCGTCGCGCTCGAATAACGTCACCTCACCGATGGACAGCGGTGCGACACCCCTGGCCGAACCTCTTAGGAGTAAGCAATGACGCTTCATACTTCAACCACGTCTCGAAGAATCGCGACCCTCGCGGTCGTAGCCGGGCTCACGGTCTCGATCGCCGCGTGCAGCTCGAGCTCGGCGAACTCGACAGACGTCACCCTCTGGGGGATAACCTCCGACCAGGAGGAGATCCTCGACCCCTCCATCGCCGACTGGAACACGGCCAACTCCGATGCGCCGATCGCCGCCAGCTACTTCGAAGGCGAGGCCTACAAGACGAAGGTGCGCACCGCGGTCGGTGCCGGAGCAGCGCCGACCCTGATCTACAACAAGGGCGGGGGAGTGCTCGAGTCGTATGTCGACGCCGGCAAGGTGCTCGACCTCACCGATTCGCTCGCCGACGTCTCCGATCGCTTTCTGCCCTTCGCCCTCGAACCCGTGACGTTCGACGGAGCCGTGTACGCGGTGCCGATGAAAGCCGTCGCACCCGTGGTGATCTACTACAACAAAGACGTCATGGACTCCGCCGGAGTGAAGCCGCCCGAGACCTGGGACGACCTGCTCGACGTCGTCTCCACCCTGAACGACGCGGGCGTCGCCCCCTTCGCGCTCGCCGGTGGCAGCAAGTGGCCCGAACTGATGTGGCAGGAGTACCTCGTCGACCGCATCGGCGGCCCGGAGGTCTTCGCCGCGATTCTCGCCGGGGAGGAGGACGCGTGGTCGCACCCCGCCGTGGTGGAGGCCAACACCCTCATTCAGGAGCTCGTCGAGGCCGGCGGGTTCGCCGAGGGCTTCGCGTCGGTCACTACCGATTCGAGCGCCGACGCCGCACTCGTCTACACGGGTAAAGCGGCGATGGTCTTGCAGGGGACCTGGGTGAACAGCACCTTCCGGTCGCAGGCTCCGGAGTTCGCCGAGAACTCGCTCGGATACGCCACCTTCCCCACCGTCGACGGCGGCATCGGCGACCCGGCGAACGTGGTCGGCAACCCCACGAGCTACTTCTCCGTCTCCGCGGATGCTTCAGAAGAGCAGCAAGACGTGGCGATCGACTATCTCAAGGAAGGCCTCTGGAACGAGGCATTCGTCGACCGTCTCATCGCCGCGAACCAGGTACCACCGCTCGCCGGCATCGACACGGCCATCGGCGAGAGCGAGGACGCCGACTTCGGCGGGCTCGTCTACGAGCTCATCAGTGAAGCACCGAGCTTCCAGATGTCGTGGGACCAGGCGCTCGATCCGGCCCAGGCGCAGGCCCTCCTCACGAACCTCGACCGACTGTTCACGCTCTCGATCACTCCCGCAGAGTTCTCTGAGGCGATGAACTCGAGCGCCGCGCAGTGAGCGTCCTGACAAGAGCGCCGGAGACGATCTCCTCGCCCCGCCCGCTTCACGAGACGGCGGTCAAGGGTCGTCTCAAGAAGGACGAGCCCAGCTCGTTGCTTCTGCTGCCCGCGCTCGTGCTCTACGCGCTCTTCGTGGTGGTGCCCCTCGCCGTGGCGCTCTACCTGAGCTTCACCAGGTGGGATGCGATCTCCGACCCGACGTGGGCCGGTTTCGACAACTGGTTTCGCATCCTCGCCTCCGACAGCTTCGTCAACGGGCTGATGCTGAGTGTGAAGGTGGTCGTGATCTCGTGGCTGGTCCAGACCCCGATCAGCCTGTTCATCGGCGTCTTCATCGCAGGCAAGCAGAGGTACCGGGCCGTGCTCGCTACCCTGTTCTTCCTGCCCCTCATCCTGTCGTCCGCCGCCGTCGCGCTGGCGTTCAAGTCGATCCTCGACCCGAACTTCGGCCTGGGCGCATCGCTGGGCATTCCGTGGCTCCGGCAGGACTGGCTCGGCGACCCCGACCTCATCCTCGTGATAGTGATCTTCATCATCGCGTGGCAGTTCGTGCCGTTCCACTCCCTCCTCTACCAAGCCGGGGTGCGGCAGATTCCGCCATCGCTGTTCGAGGCCGCCGAGCTGGATGGCGCGAACCGGCTCCAGACTTTCGTGAACGTCACCTGGCCCCAGATCCGCAACACCGTCGTCACCTCGTCGACGATCATGCTGGTCGGGTCCCTCACCTACTTCGACGTGATCTTCGTGCTCACCGGCGGAGTGCCGGGATTCGGCATCCGCATCCTCCCCGTCGACATGTACCTCACCGGCTTCGCGGCCAACGACATGGGAGGGGCGAGCGTGCTCGCGATGGTCCTCGTCGCTCTCGGCCTGCTGATCGCCTCCGGCATCACCAGCTTCAGCGGCTTCGCGAAGATGCGCAGCCAGCAGGAGGGAATGTGAGCGTCCAGTCGCGTCGCCCGAACGTACTCGGGGCGGTCGGAGGATTCGTCTGGCTGGCCGTCATCATCGTGCCGATCTACTACGTCGTCATCACGAGCCTCCGCCGACAGGAGGGGTACTTCACAGACAACCAGCTGCTTCCGCCGTCGAATCCGACGCTGGAATCGTATGCGCTGGTGCTCGAGCGGGGTTTCCTGCTCTACCTCGGCAACAGCGTCATCGTGACCGTCGCCACCGTCGCGGTCACCGTCGCAGTCTCGTTGATGGCAGCGTTCGTGATCGTGCGCTCCACCCGCTGGACGGCGAGGGTGTCGTTCACCCTCCTGTTGATGGGTCTGGCGATCCCGCTTCAGGCGACGATCGTGCCGTTGTTCTACATGCTCAGCAAGGCCGGACTCTACGACTCGTTGCTGGCGATCATCCTGCCCTCCATCGGGTTCGCGATACCCGTGACCGTGTTGATCCTCGTGAACTTCGTGCGCGACATTCCGAAGGAGCTGTTCGAGTCGATGCGCGTCGACGGCTCCGGCCAGTGGCGCATCCTCTGGTCGTTGGTATTCCCCCTCGCACGACCCGCGATCGTCACCGTCGCGGTCTACGACGCACTCACCGTGTGGAACGGCTTCCTGTTCGCGCTCGTGCTCACCCAGAGCCCGGAAAATCGCGTTCTGCCCCTGTCCCTCTGGACCTTTCAAGGAGAATTCAATGTCAACGTACCCGGCATCATGGCCGCAGTGGTCCTCTCGACGCTGCCCATCCTCGCTCTCTACATCCTCGGTCGGCGTCAGCTCGTGAGCGGCATGACCGCGGGGTTCAGCAAGTGACCCGCCGCAGTGCGCTCATGGTGCGCGGAGGATGGTTCGGACACCAGCCGGAGGAGACGAGCGATGCCATGCGCTCGTTCCTCGAGTCGGAGGGCTTCACCGTGCGGGTCGAGGACTCGCCGCTCGTCTACAGCGAGCCCGGCTACCTCGCGACCGTCGACCTGATCGTGCAGACGGTGACGAAGAGCACGATCGAGAAGCCCGAGCTCGAGGCACTGCGCGACGCTGTCGCGGCGGGCACCGGACTCGCGGGATGGCACGGGGGAATAGTCGACTCCTACCGCAACAGCGCCGACTACCTCCAGCTGGTCGGTGGGCAGTTCGTCGCCCACCCCGGGCTTGCGCCGCACGAGCGAACCGGCGAGCAGTCAGACAACTACCGTCCGCACGAGATCAATCTCACCGACTCAGGGCGCAGCGATCCGATCATGCAGGGTCTCGACGACTTCGTGATCGACTCCGAGCAGTACTGGGTGCTCGCCGACGGCTACATGGACGTGCTCGCCACCACCACTCAGCCGGTGCGCCCCGGCGATCCCTGGCACGAGCCGATCCGATCGCCTGCGGTCTGGAAGCGGTACTGGGGCGAGGGCCGCGTGTTCGTCTCGACGCCGGGGCACCGCCTCGAGGTCCTCATGAACCCGTCCGTTCGCGCCATCACCGAGAGGGGGCTGCTGTGGGCGGCTCGTTCGTGAGCACGGCGTCCGAGCCCTCGGTCGTCGAAGCGCTGGAATCTCCCCTCCGCGTCGGCCTGATCGGAACGGGCGTCATCAGCGACCAGTATCTGGCCAGCATGAGCCGGCTCCCGCAACTGCGGCTCGTCGCGGTCGCCGACCTAGACATGCAGAAGGCGGCGACCGTGGCGTCCGCCGCTTCGGTCGAAGCCCGGTCTGTCGACGACCTCCTCGCATCTGCGGATGTCGATGTGGTGCTCAACCTGACGGTTCCCGCCGCACACGTCGACGTGTCGATCGCGGCCCTGCTGGCGGGTAAACACGTCTACGTGGAGAAGCCGCTCGCGTTGCAGCTCGCCGAAGGTCGAGGTGTTCTCGAGCTCGCCCGCTCACGCGGACTGCGCGTGGGCAGCGCGCCGGACACCGTCCTCGGAACGGGTATTCAGACCGCGCGCGACGTGATCGACCGCGGAGAGATCGGTGAGCCGATCGGCGCCACGGCGAACTGGACCGCACCGGGCCACGAGCTGTGGCACCCCGCGCCGAAGTTCTACTACCAGCCGGGCGGCGGGCCGCTCTTCGACATGGGGCCGTACTACCTGACCTCGCTCGTCACGCTGCTGGGCCCCGTCGTGACCGTCTCCGCAGCCGCGAGCCGGTCCGACCGCACCCGTCTGATCGCCACCGGCCCCCAGGCCGGCACCGCCGTTGACGTAGACATCGACACGCACGTCGCCGCGATTCTGCACCACGCCGGAGGAGCGATCTCGACAGTCCTCCTCAGCTTCGAAGTGTGGGGGAGCAATCTTCCTCGCATCGAGGTCTTCGGTACCGCGGGCTCGGTGTCGGTGCCCGACCCGAATATCTTCGACGGCACAGTGCAACTGCTCGACACGAGCCGCACCTGGCGGAACGTTCCAGACTCGGCGGGCTTCCTCGGCGCCGGGCGGGGCTACGGGTTGGCCGAGATGGCCGTCGCCATCGACGAGGGGCGCGGTCACCGAGCCTCGGGAGACATGGCCATGCACGTGCTCGACATCATGGAGTCGATCACCTCCGCGGCAGAATATGGCGAGACTCGACAGCTAACCACGACCGTCGAACGCCCTGCCGCTGTGGCCCACTCGAGGATGGGAGCGCTCGCGGTGTAGGGCTACGTCGCCGCCGGCTCCTCGGGCACGAGGGGCAGCAGCAGCTCGTACGCCGCGCGCAGATCGTCTGGGGCGACCGGCGGCACGACGGCCGTCGCCCCCACCCCGATGAGAAAGGGGAGCAGGGCGGCCGCGTGCGCCTCCCCGTCGGTCGCGACGAAGGGGCGCCAGGCCGCCTGCAGCGCCGCCAGCCGGGCGTCGTCGATGCGGGCCTGCATGGCCGCGACCTCCGTGTCCGACGACGCCCACGCGCGCACCGCGACGTCGAGCCGGGGCGAGTAGATGCCGGCGTCGTCCGCACTCACCAGCCGGCTGAGCTCGGCGAGCCGAACGCGCAGGTTCTGACCGTCGGTGCGGGCGATCGCGCCCTCGAGCGACTCCACGGAGATGCGCTCGAAGTGCTCGAGCAGCGCCGACTTGTAGCCGGGAGCCCCGGCGAAGTGGTGGTGGAACGACCCCTTCGACAAGCCCAGCCTGGCGGCCACCCGGTCGATGCGCAGCCCCTGCGCACCCTCCTCGGCCAGCAGAGCGAGCCCCTCGGAGATCCAACGGGCCTCGGTGTCCTTCATCCCGCGACGATACCAAACGGTATGGGTTGATTGCGCGCAAAAGTAGACATACCATACCGTATGGTCTCGATGGAGGGAGCGGGCGGATGACTGTGGGACGAACCGATGTGCACTTCGAATCCGCGGGGGTGACACTGCGCGGATGGCTCTACTCGCCGCCCGACGCGGGCACCCCGTCGCCGGCCGTCGTGCTCTGCACGGGCTTCGCCGGAACGCAGGACACCCCGTCGATCGTGGCCGCCGCCGAGGCGTTCGCACGGGCCGGGATCGCCGCGCTCAGCTTCGACTACCGGTCGTTCAGCCGCAGCGACGGCGAACCGCGGCAGCTCGTCTCGATCGAGGGCCAGCGCGCCGACATCACGGCGGCCCTGCGCTTTCTCAAGGGTCGCGACGACATCGACGCAGACCGGATCGCTCTCTGGGGAACCTCGCTCGGCGGCGGCCACGTCGTCACCGTCGCCGCCGACGAACCGCGTGTGGCCGCCGTCGTGAGCCAGATCCCGTTCAACGGGTTTCCGCGCAGGGTCGAGGGCCGGCCGGCCTCGGCGAACCGCCGACTGCTGTGGGCGATGACCCGCGACGCGCTGCGGGCGCGGCTCGGCCGGCCGCCGTTGTACATCCCGGCGGTCGGCGGGGCGGGGGAGCTCGCGGTCATGGCGTCGAGCGAGGCGAGCCAGACCATCCGCGGGCTGCAGAGCGAGACCTGGCAGAACCGCACGGCACCGCGGGCCCTCTTCGAGATGATGCGGTACAAGCCGGGTGCGGTCGCCGGCAGGGTGCGGATGCCGCTGCTCGTGTGCGTCGGCGGGCGCGACAAGGAGTCCCCCGAGGCATCCGCCAGCGAACTGGGCGAGAAGGCACCTCTCGGCCGGGTGCTGCGCTACGACGTGGCGCACTTCGACTTCTACGAGCCGGAGGTTCGCGAGAAGGTGCTGGGCGACCAGGTGCGTTTCCTCGACTCGGTGCTGTTGACGGCGGAGCGCACCCCGTGACCGTGCTGCCCGATCCGGTCTGGCCGGTGCTCGTGCTGGCGTTCATCACACTGGTCGACGGCGTGCTCTGCATCAAGCCGGTCGCCTTCGTGGCGCAGTGCTGGGACGACGTGCACTGGCCGAGACGCTACTGGCGGCTGATGGCGCCGGTGAAGTTCGCGGCCGTGCTGGGTCTCGTCGCCGGCGTCTGGGTCCCGTACCTCGGCGCTGTCACCACCGCCGCTCTCGTGCTCTACTTCGTCGTGGCGATCTCGATGCACATCAGGGCGCGCGACTTCGGGCGCAACCTCTTTCTCAACGCGACCGGCATGCTGCTCATCTGCGCGGCGACACTGGTCTTCTCCTTCCTTTTGTAACGTCGCGACCGGTCAGCGGGCGGGCGGCACCTCGACGCGCTGCAGCGTAGCGATCTTCGGCAGCCGGCCGTCGCCGGACGAACGGCCGGTGATGCGGCGCCCGATCCACGGCAGAACGTACTCCCGCCAGTAGGCAGCCGTGCGCTGCGAGTGTTCGAACGCGGCCGCGCCGGCGCTCCAGTCGTCGGGCAGCTCGACGCCGAGGGCGGCGAGAACGTTCGCGGCGACGCGCTCGTGCCCGAGCGGTCCGAGGTGCAGTCGGTCGGCCGACCAGTAGCGCAGCTCGGTCAGCTCTTCGTCGGCCCAGTTGTCGACGAACGTCGTGTTCTGCATCGGCAGACGTTCGCGGATGCCGCGCGCGAACTGGTTGCCGCGCGACTCGACGAGCCGGCCGAGCGGGATGTGCCGCGTGGGGTTGGCCCCGCTCACGAGCAGCACGTGCGACCCGCTCTCGGTGGCGCGCTCCACGGCGCCGAGCAGCTGGTCGGTGATCGCGGCCACCGACACCCGCGGGCGCATGATGTCGTTGCCACCGCCGTTGATGCTGATCAGCTCGGGCCCGAGCGCGATTCCGGCGTCGAGCTGCGATCCCACGATCGGCGTGATCTTGAGCCCTCGGATCGCGAGGTTCGCGTAGGTCACCGGCTCGGGCGATGCGAGCGCCAGCCCGACGGCGACGAGGTCGGCCCAGCCGCGAACGCCGCCGTCCGGGGTGTCGTCGCCGACCCCCTCGGTGAAACTGTCCCCGACTGCGACGTAGCTGCGATATGCGGATGCCATGGGTCGAGTCCATCACATCGGTGTGGGTGCGCGCCGCTCGGCTCCCCGATCAGGCAGGCCTTTCCGTGCGCCGCGCGACAGCTGGACACTGGAGACCACTCGAGCCGAATCATCCGCTCAATCGAAACCAAGGAGCAAGTCGCATGGATATGAAACTAGAGGTGCTGGTTCTGCCGGTCTCCGACGTCGACGCGTCGAAGGCCTACTACGAGAGGGCAGGATTCCGGCTCGACGCCGATTTCGACATCAGCGAGGAACTGCGCATCGTGCAGTTCACTCCACCGGGATCGGAGATGTCGATCATCTTCGGACGCGGGATCACCGACTCGGCACCCGGATCTGTGCAGAACCTGCACCTCGTGGTGACCGACATCGTGGCCGCTCGGGCGGAGCTGGCAGGCCGAGGCATCGAGGTGAGCGAGGTGTGGCACGACGCCGACGGCATCTTCCATCGCGCCGGCGGAAAGAACCGGGTCAGCGGTCCCGCGCCCGACCGCGCCGACTACGGTTCGTTCGTCTCGTTCGAGGACCCGGACGGCAACGGCTGGTTTCTGCAGGAGATCGTCAAGCGTCTGCCGGGGCGCTGATCATGGACGACTCCACGAAAGAGCTCATTCACGACCTCCTGGTGCGGGCGGCGACGGCGCACGGCGTGCACGAGGCCGAGGAACTCGGCGGCGTCTACGACGAGGAATGGCCGACGTGGTACGCCGACTTCATGGCGCGCGCTCTGGCCGAAGACGGCTACCGGATCGTGAAGGTGTGACCCGCAGACGACGAGAAGCCGGCGCGAATCGCGCCGGCTTCTCCTACGTCCGTGCTCAGGCGGCGGCGGGCTCGACCGCGTTGAGGGGGGAGAGTGCGGCCGACCATGACTCGAGCTGAGAGAACAGCGACGTCAGGGGTGCGTCGTGCTGCGGGCCGGGCGTGAAGGTACTCATCGCCTCGAAGTCGGTGAACAGCGACAGTGCGACCTGCGAACCGACGGTGGCCATGTGCATCGTGGCGAGCACGAGGCGCAGGTGCTCGACGGCGCGCACGCCGCCGACGACTCCGTAGCCGACGAAGCCCGCGGCCTTGTTGGTCCACTCGGCGCTCAGGTAGTCGATCGCGTTCTTCAGCACGCCGGTGGTGGAGTGGTTGTATTCGGGTGTGACGAAGATGTAGCCGTCGAACTCCGCGATCTTGGCGGCCCACTTCTTGGTGTGGTCGTTCGCGTACTGTCCCATCGCCGGCGGCATCGCCTCGTCGAGGTGCGGAAGCGGGTAGTCGGCGAGGTCGACGAGCTCGTACTCTGCGTCGGAGCGCGACGCGGACTGCTCGAGGACCCACTGGGCGACGGCGGCACCGTTGCGTCCGGGACGGGTGCTGCCGATGATGATGGCGATCTTGGTCAAGAGAGTAGCTCCTACGAGTCGGGGGTGAGGCAGACGTCAACGGACGTCCACCCCACCACCCAACGCGCCGGGGATGCCCAATAGTCCCGCCCGCCAATTCGCACTTTGGTGTGCGCAGGGCACGTCGATGTGCGAATTGTGCGATATCGGGGGAGTGCGGTCAGAAGATGCGCGGCAGGTGCGTGGCCATGTAGTGGTCACGTTCCCGCTCGCGCTCGAGACGCACTCTCTGCACCTCGGCGTAGACCGCGAGCTGCTCCCGGGTGTCGATCTTGACGGGGCGGCGTCCCCACTTGATGAGCGCTACACCGATGTGCAGGGCGGCCCGGTCGAGCACGCCCACGCGACGCACGCTGTGCGGCTCGTGACTGGCGACCGGTTGGGGCGGATGTTCGTGGCGACCTGTTGTGGTCACCAGTTGGCTTTTCATGGTGGTTGGTTCCTTCTTGCGTGAATACTCGACGGCGAAAACGAGCGCGCCGAAGAGCGTTCGGGGTCGCCGAATAGAGGGGTGGCCGCGAGATGCGGCGGGACGGGACGCGGAAGACGTCTCGTGCGGGGTGGGTGACCGAGGGCAGGCGGCTACTGACTGCTGCGGATGCTGCCTGGTCGAGCTTCGAGAGCGTCACCACCGTCTGGACCGGTGGGTTAAGAGCTACCGATCAGGCGGAGAAGACGCCGACGAAGCCGGCGGTGATGCTGAATGCGTCTGCATTTGCGTTGTCGAACACGTCGGGCTCCTTTCGTCGTAGTGGCGTTTGCCCACCGTAGCGGTGGTGGCGATCAGCGCGCAACCCTGAACTTTCAGCCGCGGTCGTGTACTGTTCCTAGTTGGGCATCGAGAAGTCTGCCCCCGCCGCCGATCTGACACCACGGCCGCACCTCAGATTTCAATCAGAACCGCCGTCTCGGTATCAGCCGGACAGCGTGACACCCTCGCCGAAGCATCGGCTAATCCTCGTGGTCTCCACGCGCGTTTCGAACGCCGCCCGGGCCACGTGAGCGGAGCATCCGCCTCATAATGACGCTGCGAATCAGCGCACCAAACGAAAGCACCACAGCATGACTAACACCACTACCGTCACCCGCAAGAACGTCGACTTCATCGTCGGCGGCTACTCGATCCTCGCCACCGACCCGATGTTCTACTCACGCTCGCGCGAGCTCTCGGCCATCCGTGACAACGCGGCGATTCACGGCATCTACGACATCAGCGACGCCGACTTCGACTTCGCCATCTCCGAGCGTTTCGGCAACGGCGCGACCTACGAATTCCCGACCGCATAGCGCCTGAGCGCGGGTGTACCCTCGTGCCATGACCCCGCTCGAGCTCGAGAATCTGGCGCACCTGCGCCGGGCACGCGACCTCATCGACCGGGAATACGCCCGACCGCTCGACGTGCCCACGATGGCGCAGCGCGCGCTGATGTCGCCCGCTCACTTCTCGCGAAAGTTCAGGGCCGCGTACGGCGAGACCCCGTACGGCTACCTCATGACCCGTCGCGTGGAACGCGCCATGGCGATGCTGCGCGGGGGCATGAGCGTGACCGACGCGTGCATGGCGGTCGGCGCGACGTCGCTCGGCTCGTTCAGCACGCGTTTCACCGAGCTCGTGGGCGAGACGCCGAGCGCGTACCGGGCTCGCGCGCACGGCGCAGTCGAGGCGATGCCCGCGTGCATCGCCAAGATCCAGACGCGGCCGTTCTATCGGATCCCGTCGTCGCCAACCCAGCCGAGCAGGATTCGAGAAGCGGTCGGGGTCGCCGCTTCCTAGGGTGACGGTATGACTATTTCACTGCAGTACGCGAACATCACCGTCAACGACGTCGACGAGGCTGTGGCCTTCTACCGCGACGGACTCGGGCTCGAGGTGCGCAATGACGTGGCGAACGGCGGGTTCCGCTGGGTGACGCTCGGCAGCGCTGACCAGCCGGGAGTCGAGATCGTGCTCAGCGAGCCTCACGCCGGCCGCTCCCAGTCCGACGGCGACGCGATCCAAGAGCTCGTGGCGAAGGGCATGATGCCCATGCTCGTCTTCCGCACCGACGATCTCGACGCCGCCTTCGAACGGGCGCGCCAGTCCGGGGCCGAGGTGCTCCAGGAGCCGATCGAGCAGCCGTGGGGCCCGCGCGACTCCGCCTTCCGCGACCCGTCGGGCAACATGGTGCGGCTCTCGGAGGGCTGACCTCACGGATTCCGTCTCGCGCGCGTGCCCGTGTACCGTCGAGGGTGCTGGCATGTCGCGCAGCGGGAGCAAGGGGCAGTCATCGTGAAGAACAGAATCGTACGCCAGCGGGTCAGGGCGGCGCTGCTGCTCGCGGTGGTCGGATCGTTCCTCGCCGGATGCGCCGCCAACGAGACCGGTCAGACCGACAGCGACCTGGTCGGAACCCTCGACGGGGCCGGCTCCTCGGCGCAGTCCGCCGCCCAGGATGTGTGGATCTCCGCCTTCCAGCGGGCGAACTCCCGCGTGACCGTCAACTACGAGCCCTCGGGGTCGGGTGCCGGCCGCGAGCAGTTCATCGCCGGTGGTGTCGACTTCGCCGGGTCCGACGCGGCGCTCAGTGACGACGAGCTGGAGAACGATTTCGGGTCGTGCGCGCCCGGCACCGCGGGCATCAACTTTCCCGTCTACGTCTCGCCGCTCGTTCTCGTCTTCACCGTCGAAGGCGTCGACACCCTCCGGCTCGACGCCGCCACGATCGCCGGCATCTTCTCCAACCAGATCACCCGCTGGAACGACCCTGCACTCGTGGCCCTGAACGAGGGCGTCACGCTGCCCGACGCCGCGATCACAGCGGTGCACCGCTCCGACGATTCGGGCACGACGAAGAACTTCACCGACTACCTCTACCAGAACGAGCCCGAGATCTGGGGTACGGAGCCCGCCGACGCCTTCCCGTTCAGCGGCGAGGCCGCGCAGGGCAACGCGGGCGTCGTCAACGCCGTCGCCGACGGCACGAATGCGATCGGCTACGTCGACGCGTCGCGCGCGGGCGAACTCGACGTCGCCGAGCTCAGGGTCGGGGGCGAGTTCGTCGTCTACTCGGCCGAAGCCGCCGCGGCGATCATCGACGCGTCGCCGCTCGCCACCCGTGACAACCCCAACGACATCGTGGTGAACATCGACCGCACGAGCACCGCCTCCGGGGTGTATCCCCTCGTGCTCGTGAGCTACCTCATCGCCTGCCAGGAGTACGCCGACTCCGAGACGGGCGATCTCGTGCGCGAGTACTTCGAGTCGGTCGCCGATGAAGAAGGCCAGGCCGCTGCGGCGACGGATGCCGGGTCGGCGCCGCTCTCGTCGGCGACCGCCGAGCGCGTGCTAGCCGCCATCGCGACCATCGAATAGGCGCCGGGCGCCCGCTCGCACCGATTTCGGGCTTTCGATGATAATGCGCATTAGCAGCGAATCTCTGGTATGGTAATGCGCATTACCTCTCCCAAAGACGAGAAAGTGGTGTGGGCAATGTCGCTACACAAGTCGCAGCGGGTCACGCAGCGCACGATCGCCGAGCTTGCCGGCGTCAGCCAGGCCACGGTGTCGCTCGTGCTGAACGGCAAGACCGACGCGGGCACCCGCATCCCGGAGAGCACGCGCCAGCGCGTCCTCGACGTCATCGCGGAAACTACCTACGTGGCAGACCCGGCGGCCCGCAGTCTCGCGGGGGTCGGCAACAATCTGGTCGGCGTCTTCACCTACGAGCACGCCTTCCCGAACGAGAGCTCGGACTTCTACACGCCGCTGCTCACCGGAGTCGAGAGCGCCGCAGAGCAGATCGGCGTCGACCTGCTGATGTTCACGAGCGCTCCAGTCATCGACGGGCGTCGTCGCGTCTTCCACGAAAAGAACAGGCTGCGCCTGGCCGACGGATGCCTGTTGCTGGGTCGCGAGATGGACGCCGACGAACTGGAGCGGCTCGTCGACAGCGACTACCCGTTCGTCGCGATCGGTCGCCGCGACGCCGCCGACGGCCGCATCCCGTACGTGGGAGTCGACTACGTCACCGCGACGGCCACCCTCGCGCGGATGGCGCTCGATGTCGGCCACACCGACTTCCTCTATCTGCACTTGCCGTTCGCTGCCGAGTCCACGCGCGACCGCAAGAACGGGCTGACCCGCGCACTCGACGTTGCCGGCGTCACGGCGACGACGCTGTCGTCCGACGGCAGCGACCTCGAAGGCTTGTGGGCGCAGATCCGTGCCGCGGCACCGACGGTGCTCTTCGTCGAAGACCCCGCGCACGCGCAGTCGATCTACGACCTCGCCGCCGCCGACGGCATCTCCATGCCCGGCGACCTCTCGATGGTCGTGCTCGGCGAGCGCACGCGTCCCACCGACAACGCCGCGGACTACACGCGGCTGAGCGCACCGCGTCAGGAGCTGGGAGTGGTCGCCATGAGACTCCTCGACCAGATCATGAACGGCACCCGCGGGGCCGAACAATTACCGCACCAGCGACTGCTGGAGTGCGAGATCATCCGAGGCACCACGCTGGGCGCCCCGAGAGCCGGGAGCCTCACGTGAACCATCTCAATTCCGACGTATTGATCGTCGGCGGCGGACTCGGAGGGGTCGCTGCCGCGATCGCAGCCCTCCGCGGCGGCAAGACCGTGATCATCACCGAGCAGTACGAGTGGCTCGGCGGACAGCTGACCAGCCAGGCGGTGCCGCTCGACGAGCACACCTGGGTCGAGCAGTTCGGCGTCACTGCCTCGTACCGGGAGCTGCGCGACGGCATCCGCGACTACTACCGCGCCCACTATCCGCTCACCGACGCCGCCCGCGCCGAGCGTTACCTCAACCCGGGTGCGGGACTCGTCAGCCGGCTGTGCGCAGAACCGAGGGTGGCCGTCTCGGTCATCGACTCGTTGCTCGCTCCGTACCTCGGATCCGGCGCCCTGCGCATCCTCAAGCCCTACGTTCCGGTCAGCGCCGTCGTCGACGACACGGTCGTGCGATCAGTCGTCGTCGAGAACCTCCTCACCGGCGACCGGCTCGAACTCGCCGCCGCCTACGTGCTCGACGCCACCGAGCTAGGCGACCTGCTGCCGCTCACCGGTGCCGAGTACGTGACGGGTGCCGAGAGCCGTGCCGACACGGGGGAGCCCAGCGCACCGACGGAGGCCCAGCCGCACAACGTGCAGGCGTTCTCGTGGTGCTTCGTCATCGACCACCGTGAGGGCGAGAACCATGTGATCGCGCAGCCCCGCGACTACGAGTACTGGAGTGCCTACCGGCCGGAGTTCTGGGGAGCGCCGCTGCTCAGCCTGACCGCGCCGCACCCGCGCACACTCGAGATCGTCACCCGCAGCTTTACCCCGACGATCGACGACGACCCGTTCGAGCAGCTCGCCGACCAGCGCGCCGACGGGGGAGACAGCGAGCTGTGGATCTTCCGCCGCATCCTCTCGAAGAAGATGCTCGCCGACGGGCACCTCGACAGCGACCTGGTTCTCGTCAACTGGCCGATGATCGACTACCTCGACGGCTCGCTCATCGACAACCCCGACGCGGCGACGCATCTCGAGGCGTCGAAGCAGCTGTCGCTGTCGATGTTCTACTGGCTGCAGACCGAAGCCCCGCGCCCCGACGGCGGCACGGGCTGGTCCGGGCTGCGCCTGCGCGGCGACATCACCGGCACCGACGACGGCCTCGCCCAGGCGCCCTATATCCGTGAGTCGCGCCGCATCGTGTCGGAATACCGGGTCGTCGAGAGCGACCTCTCGATCGAGCTGCGCGGCCACGGCCGCCCGGCCACCTTCGACGACAGCGTCGGTATCGGCATGTACCGGATCGACCTGCACCCCTCCACCGGTGGGGACAACTACATCGACGTCGCATCCGCGCCGTTTGAGATTCCGCTCGGAGCACTCATCCCGGTTCGCCTGGACAATCTGCTCCCCGCGGGAAAGAACGTCGGTACCACCCACATCACCAACGGGGCCTTCCGGCTCCACCCGGTGGAGTGGAACATCGGCGAGGCAGCAGGCTGGCTAGCGGTCTTCTGTCTGGACCGTGCGACTGATCCCCGCACGGTCCGCCACACTCCCCGACTGCTCGAGGAGTTCCAATCCCTGCTATCCCGCCGGGGTGTCGAGCTGCACTGGCCCGACGTCACCGGCTATTAAACGAGGAGAACGATCATGAGATCAGCAAAGTGGCTGACCACGGCTGGACTGCTAGCTACCGCATCACTGGTACTCGCGGGCTGCTCCGGCGCGGCGGAACCCGCGGCGACGGCGAAGAACGTCGAACTGCGGATGACCGTCTGGACATCGAACGAAGACCAGCTCGCCCTGTTCGACGCCATCGCGGCCGAGTACATCGACGCGCACCCCGAGGTCGAGTCGGTCACCTTCGACCCGCTGCCCTTCGAGGACTACACGACCACCCTCACCACGCAGGTCGCCGGCGGCAAGGCGCCCGACCTCGCCTGGATACTCGAGAACGCGGCCCCCGACTTCGTCGACTCCGGCGCGCTCGCGCCCATCCAGGGTACCCTCGAGAAGACCGAGGGCTACGAGTTCGACGACCTGAACGCCGCCGCCACAAAGCTGTGGAAGAGCGACGACCAGCTCATCGCCTACCCGTTCTCGACGTCGCCGTTCGTGGTCTTCGCCAACGACGACCTGCTAGCCGCCGCCGGACAGCCGACCGCGGCCGAGCTGCAGGCCGCAGGCAAGTGGAACTGGGAGGACATCTCCGAGGTCGGCTCGGCCGTCAACGCGGCCACCGGCAAGGCGGGCTTCGTCATCCGCGACTTCGACTACACGACATGGGACAACCTGGCCACCGTCTGGCTCGGCTGGGGTGCCGCGCCGTGGAGCGAGGACGGGGCCGGATGCGAGTTCGCCTCCGACGAGATGGTGGACGCTCTCACCTTCCTGCACGAGGCCGCGTTCGAGAAGAAGTCGATGCCGGGGCCGGGCGCCACGGCAGACTTCTTCGCCGGCGAGTCGGCGTTCACGGTGACGCAGATCTCGCGGGCATCGCTGCTCGCCGAGGCCGGCTTCGCGTGGAACCTGCTGCCGCTGCCCGAGGGACCGGCCGGCGAGTACTCCATGGTCGGCCAGGCGGGCATCGGAGTGATGGCGCAGGGCGAGAACGCGCAGGTCGCGACCGACTTCCTCGCGTTCTTCACCAACCCCGACAACTCGGAGAAGCTGGCGCAGTGGTTCCCGCCCGCCCGTGACTCGCAGCTGAACGCCCAGACGCTCGCCGCCGCGAACCCCGTGCTGACTGCCGACCAGATCGAAGACGTGGTCGTGCCCGGCATCTCTACCGGCGTCGTTCGTCCCAGCCACACCGACTCGGCCAAGATCGGCCAGACCGTGCGTGCCTCGCTCGACGCGATGTGGACTCCGGAGGCCGACGTGGCCGCCGTTCTCGACGGCGTCTGCGAGTCGGTCGAACCGATCCTGGGCAACTAGGAGCCCTGTGACCACCGAATCCACAGTGCTGCCGGACCGGGCCGTCGCCCGGTCCGGCGGCACCGGCCCGCGCAAGCGCCGGCTGACCCACAAGCAGCGCGACGCCGTGGCCGGCTACATCTTCGTAGCGCCCCAGGTGCTGGGCATCGTCGCCTTCGTGCTCATCCCGCTCGCCCTCGTCGTGTACTTCAGCTTCCACGAGTGGAACGTGCTCGCGAACTCGTTCACCTTCGTGGGCGTGGACAACTTCGAGCGCTTCCTCGGCGACCCGCAGATCGCGCCCGTCATGCAGGCCACCGGGATCTTCTCGGTCTTCCTCGTCTTTTTCAACATCACCATCGCGCTGCTGCTCGCAGTGATGCTCAACCGCTCGCTGCCCGGCATCACCTTCTTCCGCACCCTGTTCTTCTCGCCCGTCGTCGTCTCGTTGGTCGCCTGGACGATCGTGTGGGGCTTCCTCTTCCAGGACAACGGCGGCATCAACGGCGCGCTCGAGGTGATCGGCATCGACGGTCCCAACTGGCTGCGCGAAGGACCCACTGCGATGGCCAGCGTCGTCATCGTGCAGGTGTTCAAGAACGTCGGGCTCAACATGGTGCTCTTCCTCGCGGCCCTGCAGGGCGTTCCGCAGGAGCTCCAGGAGGCGGCCCGAATCGACGGCGCCGGATCCCGCACCATCTTCACGCGCATCACGATCCCCCTGATCTCCCCGACCATCCTGCTCACCTTCATCATCACGATCGTGGGCTCCCTGCAGGTCTTCGCGCAGATCGCCGTGCTCACGCAGGGCGGGCCGGGCATCTCGACGACGGTACTCGTCTACTACCTGTTCCAGCAGGCGTTCCTGTTCGGCGAGTTCGGCTACGGCTCGGTTCTCTCGATCGTGCTGTTCCTCATCGTGCTGCTGCTCACCGTGGTGCAGTGGCAGCTGCGCAAGAAGTGGGTCTTCTATGAAAACTGATGCCGCGATCCTCGCCCGACGCACTCCGCCGAACCCGCAGACGAAAGTCGTCGTGCGACGTGCCTTCTTCTACGCCGCTCTGGCGATCCTCGCCATTCCGTTCGTGCTGCCGACCTGGTGGATGATCACCTCGTCGCTGAAGCCGATCAGCGAGATCTTCGCCTTCCCGCCCACACTGTGGCCCGCCAATCCCACGCTCGACGGATACACCAAGGCGTTCGAGATGCAGCCGTTCGTGCAGCAGTACTTCAACTCGTTGTACATCTCGTTCTTCGTCACGGTGGGCACCATGTTCATCTCCTCGCTCGCCGGCTACGCGTTCGCGCGCATTCGGTTCCGCGGGCAGAACCTGCTGTTCCTCATCGTGCTGATCGGCCTGCTCATCCCGAGCGAGGTGACGATCGTGCCGCTGTTCCAGATCTTCAACGAGATGGGGCTGATCAACACGCACTGGCCGATCCTGCTGGTGTCGACGTTCGGCGCCCCCAGCGTGCTCGCGACGTTCATCATGCGGCAGTTCTTCATCTCGCTGCCGATCGAGCTGGAGGAGGCGGCGCGGCTCGACGGCCTCGGCCGCTTCGCCATCTGGTGGAAGATCGCGATGCCGCTCGCGAAGAGCGCGCTCGGTGCCGTGGCGATCTTCACCTTCCTGCACATCTGGAACCTCTACCTCGAGCCGACCGTCTACCTGCAGTCGCCCGAGCTCTTCACTCTGCCGCAGGCGCTCACTCGGTACACCGACGCCTACGGCGGACAGCTATGGAACGTGCAGCTCGCGGCGGCCACGATGACCGCCCTCCCGGTGCTCGTCGTGTTCGTCATCGCTCAGAAGCAATTCGTGGAAGGCTTGGCTCAAACCGGTCTCAAAGGATAGGACGCCCCGAATGTTCACCGACCTCCCCGAAGCCCAGCTGCGCGACTACCGCAGTGCACAGGTCGACCCGGCCGACTTCGACGAGTTCTGGGCGGCGACCTTGGAGCAGAGCCGGGCGTTCGACCTCGCGGTCTCGGTAAAGCCGGTCTACACGGGTCTCGTCACGGTCGACGTGTTCGATGTGACCTTCGCCGGGTACGACGGGCAGCCGGTCCGCGCCTGGCTGCGCGTCCCGGCGGGCACGACGGAGCCGCTGGCCACGGTCGTGCAGTACGTCGGCTACGGCGGGGGACGGGGCGAGCCCACCGAGAACCTGTTCTGGGCGTCGGCCGGCTACGCGCACCTGCATATGGACACGCGCGGCCAGGGATCGTCGTGGAGCATCGGCGCGACACCCGACCCCGACGGCTCCGGCCCGCAGGGACCCGGTTTTATGACCCGCGGCATCGAGAGCCGCGAGACCTACTACTACCGTCGTGTCATCACCGACGCGGTGCGCGCGGTCGAGGCTGCCAGGTCGCTGCCGATCGTCGACGCCGAGCGGGTCGCCGTGCTCGGCGGCAGCCAGGGCGGAGGCCTCGCGCTCGCCGTCGCCGGGCTCGTGCCCGACCTCGCCGGAGTCGTCGCCTACGTGCCGTTTCTCTGCGACTTCCCGCGGGCGGCGACCATCACCGACGCCGACCCCTACCGCGAGATCGGCCGCTTCCTCGCGGTCCACCGCGGAAGCGAGGAGGCCGTGCACGCGACGCTGGCCTACTTCGACGGCGTCAACTTCGCCAAGCGGGCGGTTGCCCCCGCCTCGATCTCGGTCGCTCTGATGGACTCGACCTGCCCGCCGTCCACCGTGTTCGGCGCCTACAACAACTACGCCGGGGCGAAGGCGATCACCGTGTGGCCGTACAACGGACACGAGGGCGGCGGTCCGCAGGACGACGTGGTCGCGCTCGCCGTCCTGCGCGAACTCTTCGACCGTGCGCTGACGGGCGACGCCGTTGCTTGAGATGCGCCCGAGCTGCGAGTGCTGCGACCGCGATCTCTCGCCCTCAGACGACGTCGCGTTCATCTGCTCGTTCGAGTGCACGTGGTGCGCCGACTGTGTCGACGGCTTCGACGGCCGTCGATGCCCGAACTGTGGCGGCGACCTCGCGCTGCGCCCCACCCGTTCGCCCGCCAAGCTGGCGGACAACCCCGCCTCCACGGAGCGCGTGCTCGCGAAGGACTGCGCGCCCGCTCGCTGACCGGCCTCGGCGGACGCCCGGTGCACCCGTTCGTCCTGCGTTTACCGCGCGTTTCCCCTGCTGCTCCACTGTGAGCGAGTGGCCCCCGTTCGGGCCCGACTCCCACCAGCAGCAAAGAGGGCATCCCCATGCGCACCATCAGGCGTCGAACCATTCTCGCCGCAGTGACCGGACTGGCCCTCGCCATTCCGATCGCGGCGACCGTCACGCCCGCGGTCGCCGCGCCCGTGTCATCCGTTCGCATCAACGAGGTCGAGCAGAACGGCGACGTGAACGACTGGATCGAGATCGTCAACACCGGAACCGGAGCGGTGGATGTCTCGGGCTGGGTGCTCAAGGACAACGACGACACGCGCACGCTCGCCATCGCCGCCGGCACGACGCTTGCCGCCGGTGCGTACCTCGCGGTCGATGTCGACGCCGAGGTTCCGGGCAAGTTCGGCCTCGGCCGCGCAGACACGGCCCGTCTCTTTATGCCCGACGGCGTCACGCTCGTCGACTCGTACGCGTGGACCGACCACGCCGCCGTCACCTTCGGCCGCTGCGCCGACTCCACCGGCGAGTTCGGGCCGACCGTCGCCTCGACCAAGGGCGCGGCCAATGCGTGCGTGGTCTCGGTGGTCGACTCCGTGCGCATCAACGAGATCGAGTCGAGCGGCGGAACCCCCGTCGACTGGATCGAGCTCACCAACATCGCGAAGGTGCCGGTCGACGTGTCGGGGCTCGTGCTCCGCGACGACAAGGACGCGAGCATCGTCACCATCGCCGCCGGCAGCACGATCGCCCCGGGCGGTTTTCTCGCGATCGACGTAGACGTGCTCGGCGGCTTTGGGCTCGGTTCCGCAGACACGGCGCGCCTCTTCCTCGCCGACGGCACGACCCTCGTCGACAGCCACGCCTGGACGGCACACGCCACCACGACGTACGGCCGCTACCCCGACGGCACCGGTGCCTTCGTCACGACGGCGGCGGCCACCAAGGACACCGCCAACCAGCGCGTCGCGCCGCAGCTGCCGAGCATCCGAGTCAACGAGGTCGAGTCGAGCGGCGGGACCCCAGGCGACTGGATCGAGCTCGTCAACGCGGGCAGCACGGCCGTGGACATCTCCGGGTGGACCGTGAAAGACAGCGACGACGCCCACGTCTCGGTGATCCCCGCGGCGACCACGATCGCGGCCGGCGGTTACTACGTCGTCGAGGAGGCAGCTCTCGGCTTCGGTCTCGGCGCCGCTGACTCGGCGCGCGTCTTCGCCGCCGACGGATTCACCCTCGTCGACTCACGCAGCTGGACCACGCACGCCACCACGACGTTCGGCATCTGCGGCACCGACTTCACCACGACGACCTCGCCCACCAAGGGCGCCGTCAACGACTGCGGCTCGCCCCTGCGCATCAACGAGATCGAGTCGAGCGGCGGAACCCCCGGCGACTGGATCGAACTGAAGAACAACGGCGGCCAGGCGGCGGATGTCTCGGGCTACGTCCTCAAGGACAACGACGACAGCCACGTGTTCGTGGTTCCCGCGAACACGACGGTCGCGGCCGGTGGCTACTACGTCGCCGACGTCGAGGCGGCGTTCGGACTCGGGGGAGCGGACACGTCGCGCCTCTACCTGCCCGACGCCACGACCCTCGTCGACAGCCACGGCTGGTCCACGCACGCCACCACCACCTACGGCCGCTGCGCCGACGGCACCGGAGCCTTCGCCGCCACCGCCGCGCCGACCAAGGGCGCGGTGAACGCGTGTGCCGGCGATCTGGTCACGACTCCCTGGCCCGGCGCCGGAACAGTCGTGACCGAAGACGTCGCGAACACCTTCGACGGCAACATGAGCGGCCTCGCCTACGAGGCGGCGGCGAACGGCAACGTGCTCTGGGCGGCCAAGAACGGCACAGGAGCGTTGTACCGTCTCGTCGACAACGGCACGAACTGGGTGCCGGACACGGCGAACGGGTGGGGCGCCGGCAAGGTGCTGCACTACGCCGACGGCACGGGCGACGTCGACGCGGAGGGAGTCGCGCTCACCAGTGCTGGAGCGGCCGGCGGGGTGTACATCTCCAGCGAACGCGACAACAACGGCGGGGGAAGCCGGCTCTCCGTGCTGCGTTACGACGTGGCATCCGCGGGCCCCAGCCTCAACGCGACCCGTGAGTGGAACCTCACCGCAGACCTGCCGGTCGTCGGAGCCAACGCCGGGCTCGAGGGCATCGCCTGGGTTCCCGACGCGTTCCTCGTGAGCGAGGGACTGCGCGACGAGAGCACCAAGACGGCATACGACCCCGCCACGTACCCCGATCACGGGACCGGGCTGTTCTTCGTCGGACTCGAGGCCAACGGTGCGGTGTACGCCTACGCGCTCAACCAGACGACCGGCGGATACACCCGCGTCGCCACCATCGCGAGCGGGTTCCCCGGCGTGATGGATCTCGAGTTCGATGCCGCGACCGGCTCGCTCTGGGCCGTGTGCGACGACACCTGCAACGGCCGTTCGGCGACCCTCGAGGTCGGAACCGACGGACGCTTCGCCGTGACTCGCGTCTACGAACGCCCCACCGGAATGGCGAACCTCAACAACGAGGGCTTCGCGATGGCCCCGCAGACGCAGTGCGTCGCCGGGGTGAGGAGCGTCTTCTGGGCGGATGACTCGAACACCGCAAGTCACTCGATCCGGTCGGGGTCGCTGAACTGTGCGGCGGCGCCCGTGCCCGGGGAGCCCGGTGAGCCGAGCGTGCCCGGCGTGCCTTCTGTGCCGGCTCCCGGCAATCCGGCGCCTACTCCGGTCAACGTCGGTGCGACGACGCCGGTCGCCGCCTCGTCGTTCACCGAGGCCGCTCGCGGCACCGTGTCGGCGCCCTCCGAAGTGCGGCCCGGTCAAGCCGTGACCATCACGGTCGGCGCGGAGTACGCCGGCACGACCGTCAACGTGTGGATGCACTCCACGCCGGTGCTGCTCGGCACCGTCACCGTGAGCGGGGCCGGGACGGTGCGGGTCGTCATCCCGGCCGACGCGTCGGCGGGATCCCATCGCATCGCCGTGCTCGCTGCCGACGGCACACTCATCGGGTGGGACAACGTGACGGTCGCGGCCGGCGCCAGGGCGCTCGCCTCGACGGGCGCCGACGTGCAGCTGCCAGCGTTCGCCGCGTTGCTGCTGCTGCTCTCGGGCGGCGGGTTGTTGGTGCTGCGTCGTGCGGTGCGCGCTTCGAGATAGCGGCATCGCGCGGGGCGCGGTTTGAGGTAGCGGCATCGCGCGGGGCGCGGTTTACTGGGCCGTAGCGTCCGCGGAGGTCGCCACGAAGTCGACCAGTTGGGCAAGCGGACGCGGCGCTCTGTCGAGTCTCTCGACGAGTGCGCGGGCGTACTGCTCTTTGCGTCCGGCGGTGGTGCCGAGGAAGCGGTGTAGCTGCCGCTCGACGGTTCGCTCGCGCTGAGCCGGCTGGCGTTGGAAGGTGCGGAATTGCCGCAGATTGCCCTGCTCCTCAATCACCGAGATCACCGCGTCGCTGCCCAGTGCGCGGATGAGCTCGTCTTCCAGATCGGTCACACAGACGAAGAAGCCGAGAGCCTCAAGGCCGGTGCGGGTGAGGTCGGTGCCGAGGCCGATGTCTTCGAGGGCGTGTCGGAAGAATCGCTCCTCGCCGGCGTCGACGAGTCCCGTGAGGCGCACGCCGGCGGGCCGACGCTCGAGCGCGTTGGCGATGCCGGTCGCACCGCCCAGCTCGACGATCGTCGCGCCGGCGTCTTCTAGGTCGAGCCCGCGCTGTCGGGCGAGTGTCTCGACGGCGACCCGGTCGCTGGCGCCCTCGACGAGCACGAGGGTGGGCTGCCGTGCCGGGTTCACCCGCACAGTCTCGCAGCGGTCGGGGTGAGGTGCAATATTCTGCGGTGGACGAGCCTGGTTTCGGTGGTCGAGCTCGTCTGGATCCGGCCTCGGTGGTCGACCGAGACCCGGCCTCGGTGGTCGAGCTTGTCGAGACCTCCCCAGCCTGCTCTTCCCTCCGCTCCTGTCCTCCACAGGGCGGCTCGCCGGATCGCTCTCCACGGGAAATATCAGTTCTGATCTGGGGTATCCGTGATGTCGGTGGCCGGGATGACACTGCCTGCATGAACGACATCGAGCTCCTCGAGGACGCGGTGCGGCAGGTGCGTGACCGCCTGGCCGCGATCCTCGGCGCGCCCGGTGAAGGTGATGACTCGGCTCTGGGTGTCGGCGGGTTGGCGGCTGCGTTGTCCGGGGCGGACGGCCGGCGGGTGTGCGCGGTGACGGTCGCCGTGGAGGAGGCCGGGCGCCTCGTCGACGCGCTGCGGGTCGTGGTGGCCGGGGAGGTCCACGACCGGTCGCTGCCCGAGCGCGGCGACGACGGCCTCGCGTTCGCCCACGGGCTGCGCCGCGGCTGGCAGCTGGTCGAGCGCCTCACCCGGGTCTCGCCCGCGGAGGCGCGCCGTCGCACCCTGCTCGGCGCGGCCGCCCGGCCTCGCACGACCCTCGACGGCACCGTACTGCCGCCGGCGCACCCGCTGGTCGGCGCGGCGCTCGCCGGCGGAGAGATCGGGGTGGATGCCGCGGAGGTCGTGGTGCGGTGCCTCGACCAGGCAGCGTCGGTCGGTTGCCCCGACCCGGTCGACCTCGCCGCCGCCGAGCAGGCGCTGGTCGAGACCGCCGCCCACGCCCCGGCGGAGGAGGTCGGGGTGCAGGCCCGCGCCTGGCGGGAGGCGCTGGACCCCGACGGGGCCGAGCCCCGCGACGACCGGGCACGCCGCCGGAGGGTGTTCCGCCTCGGCAGGGAGCGCGACGACGGGCTGACCCCGTTCGGCGGGATGCTCACCCCGGTCGACGCGGCGCTGCTCAGGGCGGCGTTCGCCGAGGCCGACAAGCCCGGAAACCTGCCCCGGTTCCTCTCCGACGCCGACCGGGCCTCCGGCACCGTGATGACCACAGACCCCGCCGGGCAGACCACCATCACCCTCACCGACCCCCGCACGCACGGGCAACGCCACTACGACGTGGCCACAGGTCTCTGGGCCGCCGGGGTGCGCTCCACCGGGACCGAGCCCGGCGGGATGCGCTCCACCGCGCAGGTCACCGCCGTGATCACCCTCGACGACCTCCGCGCCCGCACCGGCGTCGGCTGGATCGACGGGGTCGCCGAACCGGTCTCGACCGCGACCATCGAACGGATGGTCTGTGCCGCCGGCTACGCCCCGCTGCTTCTCGGCGACAACGACGAGGCACTCATGCTCGGCCGCACCCGCCGCCTGTTCAGCCCCGCCCAGCTGAAGGCCCTCGCCGTCAGAGACGGCGGCTGCGTCAACTGCGGCGCACCGCCCGGCGGCTGCGACGGACACCACGTTCTCGGCTGGCAGGCCCACGACGGACCCACCGGCATCGATAACGGGGTGCTGCTCTGCCCCGAATGCCACACCATGATCCACAAGAACGACTACGCCCTCAGAATGATCGGCGGACGCCCCCACATCCTCGCCCCACCCTGGATCGACCCCGACCAGAAATGGAGATTGCTCGGAAGACAACGCACCCGAATCCTCACCACCCTCCGCACCACCAAGAAACACCGGCCGGTCAGACAATGACGACCCGGCTTCATTGGGAAGTGCGCACAGAGCGATGGCCCGGCTCTCGCGAACCGGGCCACCGATCGTGCCTGTGCCTACTCGGCCCAGACGCCGTACTTGATGCCGGGGACGTCGCCCTTCGTCCACCACTTGGCGGTGTAGGTGATGCCGTTGTACGTCGCCTTCGTGCCCGCCGTGTAGATGGTGGTCGCCGACCATGGGCCGATCGGAGCGGCTTCACCCGAGCAGGTGCTCACGAACGCCCAGGGGTCGCTCGTGGCGGGCTTGTCGCCCTTCGTCCACCACTTCGCCTTGTAGATGCTGCCCTGGTACGAGACCTGGAGGCCGACCGTGTAGGCCTTCGTGGCATCCCACGCCGCCGGAGCACACGTGCCCGGCGTCGGGGTGGGGGTCGGCGTGGGCGTGGGTGTCGGAGTCGGGCTCGGTGTCGGAGTCGGATCCGGTGTCGGAGTCGGGCTCGGTGTCGGTGTCGGAGTGGGAGTCGGTGTGGGAGTGGGAGTGGGAGTCGGCGTCGGCGTGACCACCGGACCCGTCGTGCCGTTCAGCCCACCGACGAGGGAGGTGATGAGCGAACCGTCGCGGTTGCCCGAGAGATCCCACCACATCGCGCCGCCCAGACCGGAGTCGACGATGTACTTCGCCTTGGCCGCGATCGACTGCGCGTTGTCATAGCTCCACCACTGGTTGCCGTCGTGACGCCAGGCGGCCCCGGTGACGGCGTCGTAGTAGCCCGTTCCGAGGTTCTTGATGTCGTCGTAGTTCGACATCCCCCAGCCGTTGGTTCCCGGAGCGGCACCGTTGGCCGGGCTCCACGCGGCACTGGATGCCGCACCCTGCCAGCCGCGTCCGTACATCGCGAGACCCATGCCGAGCTGAGCCGGGGCTACACCGGCCTTCGTGTACTCCTTGATCGAAGCATCCACACTGAACCGGTCCGCGGGATTGCGCGTGTCGGTGGCGTCGGCGTACAGGTTGCCCTGATGACCGGTCTTGGTGCCGTCCCACGCGCCGAACAGGTCGTAGCCCTGGATGTTCCCGTAGTCGAGGTACTCGAACAGCTCGGGGTTGTTCCATCCGCCGGCCTTGATGTCCAGCGGGTTAGCGGGCAGGAACGCGCTGAGCGTGTAGTCCTTGCCGGTCGTCGCACCGTAGGCGTCGAGCTGCGCGCGGAACTCTTTGAGCAGCAGACGGAAGTTGTCCTTGTCGTTGACGGTGTCGACGCCGTTGCCGGCGAGGCCGCTGTCGCGTCCGGGCCACTCCCAGTCGATGTCGATGCCCTCGAAGATGCCGGCGGCAGCGCCGACACCGCCGCGACCGTCGACGACGGGCAGGTTGCCCTTGATGTAGATGTCGATGCACGAGGCGACGAGCTTCTTGCGCGAAGCATCCGTCTTGGCGGCTGCGGAGAAGTTCTTCGACCAGGTCCACCCGCCCAGCGAGATGATCGGCTTGAGCTCGGGGTTCTTCGCCTTGAGCTGCTTCAGCTGATTGAACGAGCCCGCGAGCGGGGCGTTCCAGACGTCGGCGACACCGCTCACCGAGTCGGCCGCGGTGTAGCTCATGCCGTAGTCGGCGTAGGAGTCTCCCGCACCGTCGGACCCGTTGGGCCCGCTGCCCTGCGCCTTGTTGGCCATGAAACAGGAGAGGGTCTGGTTGTTGATGTTGCCGAAGGCGTAGTTGAGAGCGGTCAGCTTGGATGCCGCTCCGGAGGCCTGCAGGTCTTTGAGCTTGTAGTTCAGTCCGTAGACGCCCCACTGGGCGAAGTAGCCGACGTTGCGGTACCCGTTCAGGTCGGTCGACGGAAGTCCGGAGATCGAAGCAGCGGCCCCCGCCGCTGCCGGTACTGCCACTGCAGCGGTGCCGGCGAGGCTAGACGCGAGAAGCGCCCCGCAGGTGAGAGCCGCCGCGCCCAGAAGGCGCCACGGTGCCCGTGAATTGCGTGTCATTAAGAGTCCCCATCACTGATGTCACAGGCATCGGGTGGGCGGACGCCACTGCCTGAAGCTCACGCTACGACATGCGAGCGGCCCGCAATCGCGTTCTCGCGACTCTTGCCCCGATCGGGGGGTGCGATTCGACCTAGGCTGGAAGCATGACCGTCGACACCCCCGCACGACCCACCCTCCGAGAGATCATGACCGACAAGTTCGGGGTGCTTGCCCTCCGCAGCGTGCAGATCATCGCGGTGCTAGCGCTGGCGACCATCGCCGTGTTCGCGCTCATCCAGCTCAAGCTCGTCGTGATCCCCGTGATCATCGCCCTGATCCTCGCCTCGGCGTTCAGCCCCGTCATCGGGTGGCTGCGCAGGCGCGGCGTCTCGGCGATCCTCGCGACGTGGATCACCCTGGTCGCCGGATTCATCGTTTTCGGCGGACTCGTCACCCTCATCGTGTTCGCGGTGCGCGGCCAGTGGGACGAGCTCGCGACGTCGGCCAGCGAGGGAATCGATCAGCTCTACGAGTTCGCGGTCAACGGACCGCTCGGACTCGACCAGTCCCAGCTGGACGACTTCCGCGAGACCGTGATCGACTTCCTCACCAGCAGCCAGTTCGGCAGCGGGGCCATCGCCGGCGTCTCCGTCGCCGGCGAGATCATCGCCAGCATCGTGCTGACGATCGTGATCCTGTTCTTCTTTATGAAAGACGGCGACCGCATCTGGGCATTCTTCCTCACCCCCTTCCGCGGACACGCACTCGCCCGCGGGCAGCGCGTCGGCCGCACCACGGTCACGACCCTCGGCGGCTACGTGCGCGGCACGGCGACGATCGCCCTCGTCGACGCCGTGGCGATCGGCGTCGGTGTCGCGGTCCTGGGCGTGCCGCTGGCGTTGCCCCTCGCCGTCATCGTCTTCCTCGCCTCGTTCATCCCGCTCATCGGAGCGACCGTCGCCGGCATCCTCGCCGCCCTCGTCGCACTCGTCTCGAACGGGCCGTTCGTCGCCCTCATCGTGATCATCATCGTCATCGCGGTCAACCAGCTCGAGGGCAACTTCCTGCAGCCGGTCGTGATGGCGCAGTCGCTCAAGCTGCACCCGCTCGTGATCCTGCTCGCCCTCACCGCGGGCACCATCCTCGGCGGGATCATCGGCGCGGTGCTGTCGGTGCCGATCGCCGCGGTCGCGTGGGCGATTGCGAAGACGTGGAACGACCCCCGACCCGCCGGAGTGGCGCCGCCCGCAACGCCAGCCCGCACGGCGAAGCCGGTCCGCCCCGCGAAGAAGGCCGTCAAGCCGGGCAAGCGCTAGGCCGGAGTTGATCGGCCACGCGACATCCGCTTCGCTTGTTCCATGACCGACGCCTTTCTCATCGCCACCGTCGCCGCCAGTGTCGCCTCCGGGTGCGTCGGCGGCGCGTTCTACGCGTTCTCGGCGATCGTGATGCCGGGACTCGCACGGCTGTCGACCACCCAGGCGGTGACGACGATGCAGGCGATCAACGTGGCGGCGGTGCGCGTTCCGTTTATGCTCGCGTTCGTCGGGGCCGCGGTGTTGAGCGTCGTGCTCGGCATACGCGGGTTCGCGACCCTCGGCGAGCCCGGCGCTCTGCTGCTCATCGTCGCGAGCGCGCTGTACCTCGTCGGATCGTTCGTGGTCACGATCGCAGCGAACGTGCCGATCAACGACGCGGTCGGCAGAGCGGATGCCTCTGTGCCCGAGACTGCGGACCTGTGGGCGCGGCTCTCCGCCCGCTGGACACGACTCAACCACGTACGCACGGTCGCGGCGCTCGCGGCCGCAGCCCTGTTCGCGGTGTCGGCCGTCGTCGCCGGGTAGCGAGGTTCGGCACCGCGGCAGTCGCCGCTGTGGCGGTGAGGTTCGGCGCCGCGCCGCGGGTCGTCTAGCGTCGGGGTATGCGACTTCTCCCCGGGCTCGCCGTCGCGGCCGGCGGGCTGCTGCTCGCGTTCGCCGTGCACCTCGCTCTACCCGTGGTTCCGGTGCTCACGCTGTGCGTGGTGATCGGCGTCGTCCTCGGCCAGCTCCCCGCCCTGCGCGAACGGCTCGACGGCGCCTGGAAGCCCGGCTTCGCCCTCGCCGCCCGCCGCCTGCTCCGCATCGGGATCGTTCTGCTCGGACTCAAACTGGGACTCGGCGACATCGTCGACCTCGGAGCACCGACCCTCCTCGCCGTCGTCGTCGTGGTGGTGCTCACCTTCTTCGGCACGCTCCTGCTCGGACGCCTCGCCCGCCTGCCCGGCGACGAGCCGCTGCTGCTCGCGGCCGGATTCTCCATCTGCGGCGTCTCGGCGATCGGAGCGATGGCCGCCGTCACCCGCAGCAAGCCGAGCGAGATCGCCGTGCCCGCCGCACTCGTCACCCTCTGCGGGAGTCTTGCGATCGTCGTGCTCCCGCTTCTGCACGCGCCGCTCGGACTCACCGACCTGCAGTTCGGCGCGTGGGCGGGCGCGAGCGTGCACGACGTCGGCCAGGTGGTGGCCGTGGCGCAGACCGCGGGCGCCTCCGCACTGGCGCTCGCCGTCGCGATCAAGCTCACCCGCGTGCTGCTGCTCGCCCCGCTCGTCGCGGGTGTCGGCGTCTACCGGCGCTTCTCGCAGATCGAGGTGACGGATGCGGCATCCGCCCCTCGACCGCCGATCGTGCCGCTCTTCGTTCTCGGGTTCCTGGCCGCGATGCTCGTGCGCACGTTTCTGCCGGTGCCCGAGGCGGCGCTCGCCGCCGCGGATTTCGCACAGACGATCCTCTTCGGTCTGGCGCTCGTCGCACTGGGGTCGTCGATCCGGGTCGTGTCGCTAGTGCGCACGAGCGGACGCTCGCTGCTCGTCGGACTCGCCTCGTGGGTGCTCGTCGCCGCGCTGGCTTGGGGCGCCGTCGTGTTGACCACGGCGTAGGCGGCACTCGGCATACCGGTAAGGGCGTTTGCCAAGCGTTAACCTCGACTCGGTAGGCTCGCGTGATTCTTTCCAGCACCGCCCGAGGAGCACACGTGACCACCGCGACAGCTCAGGGCATGCTCGAGGGGGCGTCGCGCACGCCGCTCGAACGCACCCTCATCGACGTCTTCCGTTCCACTGTCGCGCAGTACCCGGACGCGCTCGCGCTCGAGGATCCGCAGGGAGGCATCAGCTACCGCCGACTCGAACGGCTCGTCTACGCGCAGGCCCTCGCCCTGACCCGCGACGGCGTTCGCCGGGGTGACAAGGTGGGCATCCGCATCGCGTCGGGAACCCGCGAGCTCTACGTGTCGATCCTCGCGGTGCTCGCCGCCGGAGCGGCCTACGTTCCCGTCGACGCTGACGACCCGGAGGAGCGCGCGCAGCTCGTCTTCGGCGAGGCGCGCGTGGTCGGCGTCATCGGCGACGGGGGAGTGTTCGCCGCGGCCGCTGTGCCGGCGTCGGTCGCTGAGCCTGTCGAAGCGCCGCCTGTCGAAGCGCCGCCTGTCGAAGCGCCGCCCTTCGACGAGCTCGAGGACTATGAGCCCGTCGCCACCCCCACCCCCGACGACGACGCCTGGGTCATCTTCACGTCCGGGTCTACGGGCGTGCCCAAGGGCGTCGCAGTCACCCACCGGTCGGCCGCCGCGTTCGTCGACGCGGAGGCGGGGCTCTTCCTGCCCGCCGAACCCATAGCCCCCGGCGACCGTGTGCTCGCCGGACTCTCCGTCGCCTTCGACGCGTCGTGCGAGGAGATGTGGCTGGCGTGGAGGAACGGCGGATGCCTCGTGCCGGCGCCGCGCTCCCTCGTGAGATCCGGCGTCGACCTGGGGCCGTGGCTCATCGCGCACGGCATCACCGTCGTGTCGACGGTGCCAACCCTCGCCGCCCTCTGGCCCGACGAGTCGCTCGAGCAGGTGCGGCTCGTGATCTTCGGCGGCGAGGCCTGCCCGCCCGAGCTCGCCGCGCGCATCGCCGCACCCGGCCGCGAGCTGTGGAACACCTACGGACCCACCGAGGCGACCGTCGTCGCGTGCGCCGCACCGATCGGCGGCGACGGCCCGGTGCGCATCGGACTCCCGCTCGACGGCTGGGACCTCGCCGTCGTCGCACCCGACGGCAGCCGAGTCGCCGAGGGCGAGATCGGCGAGCTCATCATCGGCGGCGTCGGCCTCGCCCGCTACCTCGACCCCGTCAAGGACGCGGAGAAGTACGCGCCGTTCGAGTCGCTCGGCTGGCAGCGCGCATACCGCAGCGGCGACCTCGTGCGCTTCGAGAGCGCGGGCCTCGTCTTCGTCGGACGCGCCGACGACCAGGTGAAGCTCGGCGGCCGCCGCATCGAGCTCGGCGAGATCGACGCCGCACTGCAGTCGCTCGACGGGGTCGCAGGGGCCGCATCGGTCGTGCAGACCACACCGGCCGGCAACCATGTGCTCGTCGGCTACCTGGCGCTCGTCGACGGCTTCGAGTTCGACCGTGCCACAGCGCTCGAGCGCCTGCGCGAGGAGCTTCCGGCCGCCCTCGTGCCCATGCTCGCCGTCGTCGACACGATGCCCACGCGCACCTCCGGCAAGGTGGACCGCGCCGCCCTGCCGTGGCCGCTGCCCGGCGCCGAGTCGGGGGCGGATGCCGCGGCCGACCTCTCACCGACGACGCAGTGGCTCGCCCAGATCTGGTCGAGCATCCTCGGCGCGAACGTCGCGTCGGCCGACGACGACTTCTTCGCGCTCGGCGGCGGATCCCTCTCGGCGGCGCAGCTCGTGTCGGCGATCCGCGAACGCTACCCGCGCACGCTCGTCTCCGACGTCTACGACTACCCGCGCATCGGCTCGCTCGCCGACGAGCTCGACGGCCGCGCGCCCGCGGAAGAGACGGCCCAGCGCGCCGTGCTGCCGACCCCGGTGGCCAGCCAGATCGCCCTCACGCTGCTCGGCATCCCGCTGCACGTGCTCTCCGCCGGCAGGTGGCTGGTGTACCTCGGCGCCGCGGGCAACCTGCTCGCCCTGCCGTTCCTGCCGCAGATCTCGTGGTGGTGGGTCGCCGCAGGCTTCCTGCTCTTCATCACGCCTCCCGGCAAGATGCTGATCTCCGTGATCGCAGCACGGCTGCTCCTCGCCGGGGTGAAGCCGGGTGACTACCCGCGCGGCGGCTCGGTGCACGTGCGGCTGTGGCTCGCCGAGCAGGTCGCGCTGCAGGTCGGCGCGGCGTCGCTCGCGGGCGCCCCGTGGATCAGCTACTACGCCCGTGCGCTCGGCGCGAAGATCGGCTCCGGCGTCGACCTGCACGCCCTGCCTCCGGTCACGGGCATGCTGACGATCAGCGAGCGCGCCGCGATCGAGCCCGAGGTCGACCTCGCCGGCTACTGGATCGACGGCGACGTGCTGCGCCTCGGGGCCGTGCACGTCGGAGCCGGCGCACGCGTCGGCTCCCGCAGCACGCTGCTGGGAGGCGCCAGCATCGGGCGCGGCGCCCTCGTCGAACCCGGCTCCGCGGTCTCGGGCCGAGTGCCCGCGGGGGAGCGCTGGGCAGGCTCGCCCGCGGCCCGCGTCGGCGCCGCCCGACCGACCTGGCCGATCGAGCGCCCACCGCGCGCCCGGCACTGGCTCGTCGGCTTCGCCCTCGGATCCGTCGCGATGTCGGCCATGCCCGCCGCCGCAGTGATCCTCGGCGCGCTCGTCGTCGGCGCCGGCATCGACCGCTCGAGCTTCCCCGCCGCCGTGGGCAGCGCCGCGCTCGCCGTGCCGCTCGCGGTCGTCGCGGCGGGCCTCGCCTACACCCTGCTCGTCGTCGGTGCGGTGCGGCTTCTCGGCATCGGACTGCGCGAGGGACACTTCCCGGTGCGCAGCCGCATCGGCTGGCAGGTCTGGGCGACCGAACGCATTCTCGACAGCGCACGCACCCTGCTGTTTCCGCTGTACGCGAGCCTGATCACACCCGTCTGGTTGCGGATGCTCGGGGCCAGGGTCGGAAAGAACGTCGAGATCTCGACGGTGTTGCTGGTCCCCTCGTTGACCACGATCGCGCAGGGGGCGTTCCTCGCCGACGACACCATGGTCGCCACCTACGAGCTCGGAGGCGGCTGGGTGCGCATCGGGCGGGCCAAGGTCGGACGCCGCGCGTTCCTCGGCAACAGCGGCATCACCGGTCCCGGGCGCACCGTTCCGCGCAACGGGCTCGTCGCTGTGCTCTCAGCGACGCCGCGCGGCGCAAAGCGCGGGTCGTCGTGGCTGGGCAACCCGCCCGTGCGCCTGCGCCGCACCGTCACCGACTTCGACCTGGGCCGCACCTTCCGCCCCGCGACGCGCCTCAAGTTCGCACGCGCCGGCTGGGAGCTGCTGCGCATCGTGCCCGTCATCGTCACCGCCTGGATCGCGCTCGGGGTGCTCGTCGCGCTCGCTGCCGTCTGGTCGACGCTCGGCCTCGGCTGGGCCATCGCCCTGTCGGGGTTCGTCCTGCTGGCGGCGGGAGCGGCCGCGGCGGGAGCGTCGACGGTCGCGAAGTGGTTGCTCGTCGGAAGGATCGACGGCAGCGAGCATCCGCTCTGGTCGTCGTTTATCTGGCGCAACGAGGTGGCTGACACCTTCGTCGAGATGGTGGCCCGCCCCTGGTTCGCGGCGAACGCGGCCGGCACTCCCGCGTTGGCGTTCTGGCTGCGCACGCTGGGCGCATCCGTCGGTCGAGGCGTATGGTGCGAGTCGTACTGGCTGCCCGAGGCCGACCTCGTGAGCCTCGGCGACGGCGCGACGGTCAACCGCGGCTGCGTGGTGCAGACGCACCTCTTCCACGACCGGGTGATGCAGCTCGACACGGTGTCGCTCGCGGCGGGCGCCACCCTCGGGCCGAACAGCGTGATCCTGCCCGCGGCGTCGATCGATCTCGGTGCGACCGTCGGGCCGGGGTCGCTCGTGATGCGCGGGGAACGCGTGCCTTCTAGCACGTTGTGGGCGGGCAATCCGATCGCTCCGTGGAGATCGGCGCCGTGGAATACTTGACGGCACCCATGACCCCCTCTTCGCAGTCGAACCACGGTGCCGCCTCGGCGGGAGACCCGTATCTTCCCTCGACCGGCAACGGGGGTTACACCGTCGGGCACTACGACCTGAACCTCACATACCGGGTCGAGACCAACCAGCTGCGCGGGGTCGCCACGATCACCGCGACCGCGACGGAGCGGCTCGACCGGTTCAGTCTCGACTTCGCCGGGCTCAGCGTCGAGAAGGTGCTCGTCGCCGGGGTGCGCCCGCGCAAGCTGAACCAGGCGGCGCGCAAGATCGTCATCTCGCCCGCGACCGTGATCGAGGCCGGCGACGTGTTCGAGGTGGTCGTGCGCTACGGCGGATCCCCGCATCCCGTGAAGAGCCCGTGGGGCGACGTCGGATGGGAGGAGCTCGCCGACGGGGTCATCGTCGCGAGCCAGCCGTCGGGGGCGGCCTCCTGGTATCCCTGCAACGACCACCCCAGCGACAAGGCCACCTACCGCATCGCCGTCTCGTGCGAGGCGCCGTACACCGTCGTCGCCAACGGGCGGCTGGTCGAGAAGGAGACGCGGTCGGGCCGCACGATCTGGGTCTTCGCGATGGAGCAGCCGATGGCCAGCTACCTCGCCACGCTGCAGATCGGCCGCTACACGAGCCGCGCCACGGGCGACGCCCGGCTGTTCTACCCGGCGGAGCTCGCGCACAAGGTGAGCGTCGACTTCGCCCGCATCGACGACATGATCGCGCTCTTCACCGACCGGTTCGGCCCCTACCCGTTCGACGAGTACGCGGTGGTCGTGACGCCCGACGAGCTGGAGATCCCGCTCGAGGCACAGGGTCTCGGCATCTTCGGCCGCAACCACGTCGACGGTGCCCACGGCAGCGACCGGCTCATCGCCCACGAACTCGCCCACCAGTGGTTCGGCAACAGCCTCACCCTGCGGCGCTGGCGCGACATCTGGCTGCACGAGGGATTCGCGTGCTACGCCGAGTGGCTCTGGGCCGAGTCGATCGGCGGACCGACCGCGGAGCAGAGCGCCATCGCCCACCGCGCGATCGTGAAGGCCGTGCCGAAGGACTCGCTCGTCGTCGGCGACCCCGGCCCGCACTCCATGTTCGACGACCGCGTCTACAAGCGCGGCGCCCTCGCGCTGCACTCGGTGCGGTCTGTCGTCGGGGATGACAGGTTCTTCGCCGCGGTGCGCGACTGGGTGGCCGAGAACGCCTACGGATCGGTGACGACCGAGGGGTTCGTCGAGTTCTTCGAGCGGCACACCGGGAGCAGCGCCATCTCGGTCATCGTCGACCGGTGGATCTACTCGGTCGCCGTGCCCGACCTGCTCATCCGCTGACAGCGAGCGTTCCCACGTAACCGGGCGGTGTGTCGAGCCGGGTCAGGCCCGCGCCGTGGAGACGAGGGGCGGATGCCGGCCAGGCGAGCAGTCGTCGCGCTCCGCTCACGCGCAGCAGTCTCGGGTCGGTGCGCAGCCCGTCGCCGCAGAGTTTCAGCAGCGCCTCCTTGCTGGTCCAGAGCACGGCGCGCAGGGCGTGTGGGTCTGCCGAGCCCGCTATCTCGGCTCGCTCCTCCGCGGTGAACGCCACGTCGTCGAAGCCCGCGCGGGCGACCCGGTCGAGCCGCTCGATGTCGATGCCGACCGCACGGTGCAGGCTGGCGGCGACGGCCACGAGCCCGCCGGCCCGGCTCAGGCTGAGGAACACGCCCGGGGCGCTCGGCTGCCCGTGATCGGTGCCGCCGCAGTGGGCGCACGTGCGGGTCACGACGACGCCCGCTACGTCTGCGTTCGCGACTTCTGCGTTCGTTAGGTCTGTGCTCGCTAGGTCTGCGCTCGCGACTACTCCGCTCGCTACGCCGAGCGCGAGCGCCGCGGCCTCGGCGAGCAGCGCGCGGTCGGCATCGCGGTCGCCGCGTTGCCGCACGAGCACCACCGGGTCATCCATCGCTCCAGTCAACCGCACTCGTGCCGCGAGTTGTCACTAGTGGGGCGACGACGCCCGGGAATGGCCCCACAAGCGACAAGTCGCGGGGCACTGAGGCGCCTCGGTGCCGGGCAGCAAGCGCCAGCGCCTCAGCGTCCGCGCTGCATCGCGTCGTAGTGCGCCAGCGCGTCCCCGTCGCGGGCGTGCGTGACCGCGCGGCGGGCGGCGTCGAGCGCCTCCACCGGGTCTGCCTCGGCCTCGGCGAGCATGAGCTGGCGCTCCGCCTCGGCGAGCCGGGTGCGGGCCTCCGCGCCGACGCCCCGTCCGCTCCCGCCGATGAGCGAGCGCAGCGCCGAGATCTGGCTGCGCGCCGAAACGAGGGTTCCGGTGAGGGCGACGCGGGCGTGCTCGAGTCGTTGCGACTGGTTGCGCGCGGTAGCCAGCGCGGTGTCGAGTGTGGCGACGGCCGCCGAGAGCGTGTCGAGGCCGGCCACGGGGTCACGGGGGCCGGATGCCGCGGCGACAGCCGATCGCGCCGCCTCGACATCGGTCATCGCGCGGATGATCGCCGCACCGCTCTCGGCATCGGGTGGCGAGTCGCGCTGTGCGCGGGCCTCCGCGAGATCGTCGAGGGACGACACGAGAAGGGCGTCGAGGGCGGATGCCGCGGCATCGAGCCGCGCGCCCAGCCGGTCCACACCGTCCAGGGCGGACGTCGCGCGCCGCAGCGACACCTCGGCGTCTTCGAGCAGCGCGGCGACCGTGTTCACCCCGGAGGGCGAGAGGCGCTGCTCCGCCTCGCGCAGGCTGTCGGCCGAGGCATCCAGAGCGTCCGTCGCCGTCTCCACGGCGTTCGTGCCACCGGCGACGAGCCGCTCGCGGTACTCCGACCGCAGGCGTTCCAGCTCGGCCGCGGCGGGTCGGAGGCGGGAGCGGGCGGCGTCGATGCGAGCGCGCACATCGGCGATTCGCGCGGGGGAGTCGGCCTCGGCCGATCGCAGGGAGGAGAAGTCCCGATCCTGGCCCGTCACCGCGGCGATGGCCGCCTCGCACAGGGCGATGATCTGCAGCGTCCACTCGCGCTTCTTCTGCGACGATTCGGGCACGGCGTCGTCGAGCGCCTGCTGCAGCCGGAACGCCTCGGCGAGCCGGCCGCGGGCATCCGCCATCGTCCTGCTGAACGCGGCGGTCTGCGCCTCGCCGAACTGCGCGACGGCGAACCCGAGCTCGTCCTCGCCCGCCGTCACCGCCTCGTCGGCCCGCACCAGCAGGATGTTCGCGCGCGTGCGCAGGGCGGGCAGCCCGCTCGCGCTAGACGGCTGGGCGCCGGAACGGCGACGGAAGAGCAGGAGGATGCCCACACCGAGCAGCACCACGACGAGCACCACGACGGTCACGATCGCGACCGTCGCCCCGCGGGCCACATCGTCGACGAGCGCAGCGGTCGGGATCGGACGATGCGGGAGGGTCACGCCAGCATTTTACGGGGACGAGACTGGAAGAAACCGGCGTATCCTCCCCGCTTTTGTGACGATCGGCCCTTAAGGTAGCCCATGTGTGGCGCGCCGAGAGAACAGACAACGACTTCCCTGAGGAGGCTGACATGGGTGTTGCCCATGTGCGCCCACAAGTGACGGCGCCGCACGCGCTGAGTCTGGGCGACCCGAGCTACGCGCCGGGAAACGTGGCGGAACCGACATGGAGCGCCTGGCGTTCCGAGCTCTCCGCGATCGGCGGACGCTCGTCGTTGCTGCACTTCGTCGACGCCCCGCGCACCCGCATCGAGCTCTCGACGACACATCCCGGCGGTCTCGCCCAGTTCATCACCGGCAAGACGACCCTGCTGTCGAGCCTCATCCGCGACGACCTCGCCCTGCGCAGCGCGAAGGTCGCGGCCGGTCAGATCGCGTCGAAGGGGCTCGAGCTGTCGACCGCTCGCGGCATCGACGCCGTGCACCTCGGCATCGGCATCGCCGAGTGGCAGTTCGAGGGCGCCGAGTTCCGCGCGCCCGTGCTGCTTCGCCCCCTCGCCATCCGCCGTCACGGTCGGGACTTCGAGGTCAAGCTCAAGGGCTCGGCCTTCCTCAACCCCGAGCTCGCCCGCGCCCTCGAGGCCCAGTTCGGTCTCAAGCTCGACGCGGCAGCGTTCGTCGCACTCACCGACGACGACGGCACGTTCAAGCCCAACCCGGTCATCGACCGCCTCCGCGGACTGACCAGCCACCTGGAGTGGTTCAACGTGAGCCCGCGCCTCGTCGTCTCCACCTTCGCAGACGTCGCGAACTCGATGGTGGCGGATGTCGCAGACCTCGACCACCCCGTCATCGACGCCATCGCCGGAAACCCTGCGGCGAAGTCGAGCGTCCAGGACGCGTTCATCGCCGTCGAGGCCCAGAGCGCCGACGAGCGCTCGCCGCAGACCGACACCCTCCTGCTCGACGCCGACGCCGAGCAGGAGCACGTGATCGCCCAGATCGCCGCCGGCAACTCGCTCGTCGTCAAGACCCTGCCGGGAACCGGCGGCACCCAGACGATCGTCAACGCGATCGGCAGCCTCGTCGGCCAGAACAAGCGCGTGCTCGTGGTCAGCCCGCGGCGTGCCTCGCTGCACGGCATCGCCCAGCGTCTCAACGACGTCGGCCTGCCCGGCGTCGCCGCCGCGCCGCGCACTCTGCGCCGCGACATCATCCGCTCCATCTCGCGCAACGAGCGCTCCGCACAGCCCAACGTCGACGAGGTCGACGACGCCCTCGTGCGCCTGCGCAAGGTGCTGCTCGACTACCGCGGCGCGCTCAGCAAGCCCGACCCCGTTCTCGGCATCTCGGTGCTCGAGTGCGTCACCGAGCTGTCCCGTCTCGCACTGCTGCCGAGCCCGCCCGCCACGACGGCGCGGCTCTCCCGTTCGTCGGTGGAGAAGCTGGCGAGCGACCGCCGCCACGCCGCCGAGACCATGGTGCAGGCCGCGGCGCTCGGCGAGTTCAAGTACGGCCCGGGCGACTCGCCCTGGTACGGCGCCCAGTTCGCGACGAGCGACGAGGCCGTGCGCGCCCACGAGCTCGCCAAGAAGCTCTCGAACGAAGAGCTGCCCCGTCTCATCGAGCGCGCCAACGCCGTCATCAGCTCGACCAGGATGCGCCCGTTCGCCACGATCCACGAGCTCGGCGTCTACCTGCGCCTGCTCACCGATCTGCGCGACACCCTCGACAAGTTCCTCCCGATGGTCTTCGACCGCTCGATCGGCGAGCTCGTCATGGCGACCTCCGCCCGCAAGGACAGCCCGAACATGTCGGGCGCCAACCGCCGTCGCCTCAAGAAGCTCGCCCGCGAGTACGTGCGCCCCGGCGTGCACGTGAGCGACATGAACGCCGCGCTCCTGCGCATCCAGCAGCAGCGCGTGCTCTGGCAGCGGTTCGTGACCGAGGGCGTCGCGCCCGAGGTCCCGGTCGGCATCGCCGACGTGCGCGTCGCCCTCCAGCAGGTCGAGCAGGACCTGGCGAAGCTGGATGCGCCCCTCGGTTTCGACACGAGGGAGACCGCTCTCGCGAATCAGCCGGTCGCGGTGCTGATCGACGACCTGCGGGCGCTCGCGGCCGACTCCGACGTGCTGCACAACCTGCAGGAGCGCACCGCGCTCATGAAGACGCTCACCGACCTCGAGCTCGATCCGCTCATCACCGACCTCGCACAGCGCCACGTTCCCGAGGAGCAGGTCGAGGCCGAGCTGGAACTCGCCTGGTGGCAGTCGGCCCTCGAGTCGCTGCTCGCCGCCGACCGTGCCCTCCTCGGCGCGAACACCCCCGTGCTCGACCGTCTCGAGGCCGACTTCCGTCTCGTCGACGACGCGCACGCCACCGGCAGCGCCCAGCTGCTGTCGTGGCAGCTCGCCGAGAACTGGAAGATCGGACTCGTCGACTGGCCTGACGAGGGCCGCCTGCTGAAGAAGCTCCTGCTGCGCAGCCAGATGGACGCCTTCGACCTGCAGACCACCGCGCCCCACCTCTCCCGCGCGGTCGCTCCGGTCTGGCTCGCCTCTCCCTACGAGGTCGCCACGATCGCCGACAGCATGCCGTTCGACGCCGTGATCCTGGTCGACGCGGGCGCCACCACGATCGCCGAGACGGTCGGCGCCATCCGCCGCGCCAAGCAGGTCGTCGCGTTCGGCGACCCGGTCACCCAGACGCCCGCCGCCTTCGCGATCGCGATCGACGACCAGTTCACCGAGCAGCCGCCGGCACCCGACGAGGAGACGCTCGACGACCTGCACGAGAACTCGTCGTTGTCGCGGCTCGGCTCGATCCTGCCCACGTTCTCGCTCACGCGCAGCTACCGCCCGGGAGGGGAGGATCTCGCCGAGCTGGTGAACCGCCGCTTCTACGGCGGTCGCATCCAGTCGCTGCCCTGGGCCGGAAGCTTCCTCGGGCACGGCAGCCTCGCCATGGACTTCGTCGCCGACGGCCACGGGCTGCCCGACAGCTACACCGGAGCCGTCGAGAGCGTCGACGCCGAGGTCAACCGCGTCGTCGAGCTCGTGCTCGCCCACGCCGCCGAACGCTCGCGCGAGTCGCTCATGGTCATCACCGCGAGCCCGCTGCACGCCGTGCGGGTGCAGCAGGCGGTGCTCACGGCCGTCACGACGCGCCCCGAGCTCAACGACTTCATCATCGGAGACCGTCCCGAGCCGTTCGCGGTCATGACGATCGATCAGGCCGTGGCCGAGAGCCGCGACCGCGTCATCTTCTCGATCGGCTTCGGGCGCACCCCGCACGGCCGTGTGCTCTCCAACTTCGGCGTGCTCGGCCAGCCGGGCGGAGAGCGCCTGCTCGCCGTCGCGATGACCCGCGCCCGCCGCTCGATGGTGATCGTGACCTGCTTCGAGCCGGCCGACATCGACGGCGACCGGATGAGCCACGGTGCCATCGCCCTCGCCGAGATCCTCGCCGAGGTGGACGCGCGCCTCGCCGACATCCCGCTTCCCGACGACAGCGACCCCATGCTCGTCGACCTGGCGCGTCGTCTCGAGCACCGGGGGATCCGTGTCGCCCTCGGGCACCGCGGCAAGCTCGGCCTGGTCGCCTCGCACGGCGGCGTCTGCGTCACCGTCGAGACCGACGCGATGCTGGGGCAGACCACGCTGCGTGAGTCGCTGCGGCTGCGCCCGGAACTGCTGCGACGCCTCGGATGGCACTACCTGCGAGTTCACGCGTTCGAGCTGTTCAGCGATCCAGACGCCGTCGCGCGTCGGGTCATGGAGACCCTCGGCGTCGACACCAGCCCGGTCACCGAGCCGATCACGATCATCCAGCAGTAGCGATGGCGTCTCCCGAGACACCGAAGCCGCGTCCGAAGCGTCGCAGGGTCACGACCGAGCCTCCGGCCGGCAGCGACCCGACGCCGCAGCCGGAGGAGCCCCGCACCTCGGGCACCGAGAACGACGAGCGCCTCAAGGCCGACAAGCCGCCGCACTGGGGCTGACCCGCCCTTCGCTGGTTGAGTAGGTCGCTCAGCGACCGTATCGAAACCTCGCGTCCCGCCGCGTCAGGTCGTCGAGAGTGCAGTTGTGCCCCGGATGCGCCCCGAGCATGGCGCACAACTGCACTGTCGCGGGTGCGGGTGAGTGGCGAGTGCGGGCGCGAGGGCGAGTGGTGAGCGCGACGGCGCGTGACCGCGACCATCCGGCTGGTTGGACGCCGGCTGGCCAGTTCGGCACACTCGGCCGGCGGGATCACGACCACGAATGGCCAGCCAGGGTCGTCAAGAGTGCAGTTGTGCCCCGGATGCGCCCCGAGCATGGCGCACAACTGCACTCGCGGGCGCGGGCGCGGGCGCGAGACTGGGTGCGGACGCGGCGCGGTTTCGATACGGGCCGTGGACGGCCCTACTCAACCGGCGGGTTCGGCGGCAGCGCTACCCCACCACGTCGCTGTGCTTGCCCTTCGGATCGGACATGGCAGACGAAGCCGCCGAGCCCGACGCCAGGAGGTTTCTGATCTCGATGAGCAGCTCGACCTCGCTGGGCTCCTTCGCCGGGTCTTCGACGCCGGCCGCGATCTCTTCCTTCTTCTTCGCGAACGAGACCTTCTTCAGGTAGTTGATCGGGATGATGAGGGCGAAGTAGACGACGGCCGCCACCAGCAGGAACTGGATGAGCGCGGCGACGACCACGCCGAATTTGATGGTGGCCTCGCCGCCACCGGTCGTCGGGATGACCACGTCGAGTGCGTCATTGAGGCTCTCGGCCCTGAACAGCGCGCCGATCGCAGGGTTGAAGACTCCGTTCACGATCGAGGTGACGATGGCCGTGAACGCGGCACCGATCACGACGGCGACCGCGAGGTCGATCACGTTTCCGCGGAGGATGAACTCCTTGAAACCCTTCATGCAGACACTCCTTGACGTAGGTACGAGCGAAGAACGCTCATTCCCAGCCTAGACGGAGGGCTTGGCGGCGGGTGCTGACGAGGCGGCCGGTGCCGACGTGCTGGCCGGTGCCGCAGACGCGGCCGGAGCGGATGTCGCGGCCGGCGCCGACGACGTCTCGGCGGGGGTCGACTTCTTGCCCGGGGCATCCGACGTCTTGTTCTCGCTACGCGAGTCGTTGCGGTAGAAGCCGCTTCCGCTGAAGCTCACGCCGATGGGGGAGAAGACCTTGCGCACCGGGCGGCCGTCGACCGGCGAGACCGTGAGGTCGGGGTCGGTGAACGACTGGTACACGTCGAACGTGGTGCCGTCATCGAGGTGCTTGTACGAGTAGGTAGGCAAGGAGAACTCCTGAAAAGATGGACGGCTCTAGAAGGTGGTGATGCCGCCGGGCGTGACTACGCCGTTGACTCGCTGGTCGTGCACCTCGCTGGGCACGGTGTCGACGAGTTCGCTGTCGAATATCACAGCATAGACCGGGGGGCACTGCTCCATGCTGCCGAGCGTCTTGTCGAAGTAGCCGCGGCCCCAGCCCATGCGCATCCCGGTGCGGTCGACGGTGGCCGCCGGCACGATGATGAGGTCGACGTCGTTGATGGCGATCGGCCCGAGAAGCTCGGTGGTCGGTGTGGGCATTCCGAAGACGTCCTCGTCTTCGTCCTTGCCGTCGTACGGCGCCCAGTCGAGCAGACCGTCTTCCCTCGAGATGGGCAGCAGCACCCGGATGCCCTGCGCGCAGGCCCAGTGGAGGAACTCTCGCGTGTCCGGCTCGTCGTTTGTCGAGAGATACGCAGCTATCGACGACACGCCGAGGCTCTCGGTTAACTGAATGAGGTTCGATGTTACGGCCAGGTTAACTTTGCCCCGTTCGGGGGTAGTCATCGTGCGGCGCCGCTCGCGTAACTCCGCGCGTAGAGCGCGTTTCTCCAACGTGACGTCGTCTGACATCCTCCAATCCTACGAGGTTGCCCGGTAGCCTTTCGGTTATGGCCTTCAGAATTACAAAAGCAGTCATTCCCGCCGCCGGACTCGGAACACGATTCCTTCCGGCCACGAAAGCAATGCCGAAGGAGATGCTGCCGGTCGTCGACAAGCCGGCCATCCAGTACGTCGTCGAAGAGGCCGTAGCCGCAGGACTCACCGATGTCCTGCTCATCACCGGTCGCAACAAGACCGCGCTGGAGAACCACTTCGACCGCGCCACCGAGCTCGAGGCCACCCTCACGACGAAGGGCGACACCGATCGCCTGCACAAGGTCGAGTACTCCAACGACCTCGCCGACATGCACTACGTGCGCCAGGGAGACCCGCGCGGTCTCGGCCACGCGGTGCTGCGCGCCCACATGCACGTCGGCAACCAGCCGTTCGCGGTGCTGCTCGGCGACGACCTCATCGACTCCCGCGACGTGCTTCTCGCCCGCATGATCGAAGAGCAGAACAAGCGGGAGTGCACCGTCATCGCCCTCATGGAGGTGGCACCCGAGGTCGCCCACATGTACGGTGTCGCCACCGTCGAGGCCACGGGAAGCCCCGACGTCGTGAAGGTGCTCGACCTCGTCGAGAAGCCCGCAGAGGGCACCGCCCCCTCGAACTACGCGATCATCGGCCGCTACGTGCTGCAGCCCGACATCTTCGACATCCTCGAGAACACGGAGCCCGGCAAGGGCAACGAGATCCAGCTGACGGACGCGCTGCGCACCCAGGCCAAGAACAACATCGCCGGTGGCGTGTACGGCGTCGTCTTCCGCGGCCGCCGTTACGACACGGGAGACCGTCTCGACTACATCAAGGCGATCGTGCAGCTCGCCGTCGAACGCGAAGACCTCGGTCCCGAGCTCCGCCCGTGGCTGAAGGAATTCTCGGCCACTCTGGAGGACTAGCCGCCCGACGGGGAGGGCATACTGGACTAACCATGTCGACCCTCATCCCCACCCTGCGCGACGGGGACATCACGATCCGGCCGGTGCGCCTCCGCGACGCCCGTGCGCTCGAGCGCGAACTGCTCGAGAACCGCACGTGGCTGCGCAAGTGGGAGGCGACCAACCCGGTCGGACCGATGAGTTTCGACGTGCGCGCCAGCATCCGTCACCTGCAGTCCAACGCCCGCGCGGGGCTCGGCCTGCCGTTCATCATCGAATACCGGGGCGAGCTCGCCGGGCAGTTGAACGTGTCGTCGATCAGCTACGGCTCGGTGTCGATGGCGACCATCGGCTACTGGGTGTCCGAGCGGTTCGCGGGCAAGGGGCTCACGCCCACCGCGGTCGCCCTCGCGAGCGACCACTGCTTCTTCACCGTCGGGCTGCACCGCATCGAGATCTGCATCCGGCCCGAGAACGAGCCGAGCCTGCGCGTGGTCGAGAAGCTCGGCTTCCGCTACGAGGGACTGCGGCGCCGGTACATCCACATCAACGGCGACTGGCGCGACCATTTCTGCTTCGCACTGACCGTCGAAGAGCTGCCCACCGGCGTGCTGCGACGCTGGCACGACGGCCGGGTGCCCGCCGAGAACGCGGTAATCCCGCCCGCGGATCGGGAGAAGGCGCAACGCCCGATCCCCATCGGCTGAGCGTCGCGGCGCGAACACACCCTGTCGAAGTCCTCGGCTTTCCCCTCTATCACTCGTAACTTAGGCACATGAACCTTTCGGGCGGACTCAGCAGTGGCGCCATGCTCGCGCTCGCGGCAGGGCTCTGGCTCGTCTACCTCGTGCCCACCTGGCTCCGGCGCCGCGAATACCTCGCGACGGAGCGCAACGCGGTGCGGCTGCAGCAGACGCTCCGCATCCTCGCCGAGAGCGCCGAGGTGCCCGTCGAGGTGCACGCCGAGACGTCGGCGCGTAGCGTCGCGGCATTCCAGCGCAGCCTGCTGCAGCAACAGCAGCTTGCCGATGCCGTCGCGAGGGCTCGGGATGCCGCCCTGGCCCGCACGGCCACACGTCAGCTCGCGGAGGCGCAGCCGGCTCTCGCCGCCGTCGTCGCGTCCCAGTCGGTCGCGTCGCGGCGACTGCGTCGCACCCGCGGGGTCACCTCCGCCGTCTTCTTCGGGTCGCTCGCGGCTCTCGTCGTGCAGCTCGTCTTCGTGTTCACCTCCGGGCTCGCGGCCGGCGCCCCCGCGGTCCTCGCCTTCGCCGGCGTCGGCGCGGTCACCTCGTTCGCCATGCTCGGCCGGCTCGCCTCGGTGAGCCGCGCCCGTGCCGCCGCCATCGCCCGCCCCGTGGTGCGCACCCCGGTGCAGCGCACGGTCCCGGTGCGCCGCGAGGCTCCCGCTCCCGTGGCCCAGAAGGAATGGACCCCGGTCCCGATCCCCAAGCCGCTCTACCTCTCGCGCCCGGCGCCCGAGCCCGTGGTCATCGTGGCCGACGAGGTCGCCGCCGAGCTGCGCGAGGCGGCAGCCGAGGCCGAACGCGAGCTGCGCGCCGCCCAGGCCGCCGCTGCAGCGCCCGCGACCCCGCCGATTCCGATCGCACGCCCGAGCCGGTTCGCCGCCATGGGCATCGTCGAGCAGGGCGCGACAGCCGCCCCCGACCTCGACGCCGTGCTGCGTCGCCGTCGCGCAGCGAGCTAGATCCGCCTCCCCGCCCGCGGATCGAAAGACCACCACGGGCGTGATAATGTTGCACTGCAACACGGGCCCTTGGCGCAGTTGGTAGCGCGCCTCGTTCGCATCGAGGAGGTCAGGAGTTCAAATCTCCTAGGGTCCACACCTGTTGTAACGAAACCCCCGCCGGGCTCCGGCGGGGGTTTCGTGTTTCTGCGCCGGCTCGTGCGGTCAGTCGGCTTCGGTCGCGTCGGACTCCGTCGCGCCGGCCGCGATCACGGCGGCAGACGCGCGTCGCCGTCGCCGCACGATAAGAAGCGTGACGCCCGCCGCGATCGCCGCGAGCACGATCCACGGCAGCAGCACGCCGGCCGCGACGAGTAGGAACCCGAGGAAGCCGGTGAAGGCCGCCCACCCGGCCAGGAGCCCGCTCCAGAAGGTGTCGGGGGTCTCGACCGGGGCATCCGCCTCGGAGATCAGCCAGAGCTCGATGGTCGAGAGGCTCACCTGGTCGGCGAGGCCACGCTGCTGGGCCTCGAGCGACTCGAGGTTGCCCTGACGCTCGCTGATCGCCGTCTCGAGCTTGATGAGCGTGTCGGTGTCGGTCGCCGTGGAGAGCAGCGCGGTGAGCCGCTCGACGGATGACCGCAGCGCGGAGATGCGCGCGTCCAGATCCTGCACCTGGGTGGTCACGTCCACCGAGGTGAGCGCCACGTTCTCGGTCTTGCCCAGCGCCTTCAGCTTGTCGAGCGTCGCGGTGAGCGACGACGTCGGGATGCGCACCGTCAGGGTCGCGCTTCCCCGGTCGCCCTTCTGCGGCGCGGTCTCGGTGCGGGCGTCGATGCGGCCGCCCGCGGTCTCGACGATGCGCACCGCGTCGGTGGCCGCCTCGAGCGGCTCCTCGGCGGTCACCGTGACCGTGCCGGTCGTCACCACAGACCGGTCCTGTTCGGCGACGGTGCCCGGTACGGGGGCGCCCTCGAATCCCTCGGCGCCCTCGGCGAAGCGGGAGTCGCTCGACCCCGACTGCGGAGCGGGCAGCGACTCCGACTGCGGAGCCCGCGAGTCGGCCGGTGACACCGAGTCGACGCCCGTCTTCGTGCCGGCGGTGCACCCCGCGAGCGACACGGCGACGGCGACGATCAGTGTGGGTAATAGTATGCGCCTCATGGTGTGACGGTACCCAGCATCCGTCGCCGACCGCTACCCAACGTTCCTCGCGACTCGCGCGTCACCGCCCGGCGCTGTCAAGGTCTGGAGCCCCGCGCCCGACAGACGTAGCGTCGAATGCGACCACCGATCAAGGGAGAAATCATGGGCGTGTTCGACAGTGCCAAGGACGCCGCAGAGGCGACGGGCAAGAAGATCGGCGAATTCGCCGACGACACCAAGGAACGCATCGGCGACAAGGTCGACGAGGCCAAGGCCGACGCCGAGGTGAAGAAGGCCGAGGGCGACGTACGCAAGGCGGAGGCGGAGCGCGACGCGACCGAGGCGAAGAACGAGTACAAGGAGAAGCTGCGCGACTAGTGTCGCGCTCAGCGGAGGGGGTCGGTGGTTCGCCCGGCCCCCTTCGTCACGTCTACGCTCGTCTTATGGACACTCGCAACGCGGCGCGCATCGGCAAGGACCTCTCGGTCATCGGACTCGGCACCTGGCAGCTCGGCGCCGACTGGGGAGACGTGAGCGAGGCGGATGCCCGTGCAGTGCTCGACGCCTCCGTCGAGTCGGGCGTCACCGTGTTCGACACCGCCGACGTCTACGGCGACGGACGCAGCGAGCAGATCATCGGCGGCTACCTCGCCGACAATCCCGGGCTCGACATCTTCGTCGCCACCAAGATGGGGCGCCGCGAGGAGCAGGACCCGGCCAACTTCACGCTCGCGAAGTTCCGCGAGTGGACCGATCGCTCGCGCGCAAACCTGCGCGTCGACACCCTCGACCTCGTGCAGCTGCACTGCCCGCCGACCCCCGTGTTCTCCACCGACGCCGTGTACGAGGCCCTAGACACCCTGGTCGCCGACGGCGCCATCGCCCGCTACGGCGTGAGCGTCGAGACCGAGGAGGAGGCGCTCGCCGCGATCGCTCATCCCGGGCTCGCGAGCGTGCAGATCATCGTCAACGCGTTCCGGCTCAAGCCGCTCGAGCGTGTGCTGCCCGCGGCTGCCGACGCGGGCGTGGCCATCATCACGCGCGTGCCGCTCGCGTCCGGGCTGCTGAGCGGAAAGTACACGCGCGACACGACCTTCGCCGCGAACGACCACCGCACGTTCAATCGCCACGGCGAATCGTTCGACGTGGGAGAGACCTTCTCCGGTGTCGACTTCGAACAGGGAGTCGCCGCAGCCGGCGAGTTCTCGGCGCTCGCGGCATCCGTCGGTCTGAGCCCCTCGGTCGCCGCCCTAGCCTGGCTCGCCCAGCTTCCCGGCGTCACCACGGTCATCCCCGGCGCGCGCAGCGTCGAGCAGGCGCGTGCCAACGCGTCGGCCGGATCCGTGGCGCCGCTGCCCGAGTCGTTCGGCACGACCGTCACCGACATCTACGACCGCTACTTCCGCGAGGCGGTGCACGGCCGCTGGTGACCCGTCGGAGTCAGCTGTCGGCGAGCCAGCCGCGCAGCAGGCTCAGCGTCTCGTCGGGGCGGTCGCGGTGCGGGGAGTGCCCCGAACCCGGCACCACGACGTAGGAGAGATTCGGGTTCGACGCGACCAGCGACCGCGCCGAGTCGGTGGGAACCATGCTGTAGACCGCGTGGTCGCCGCCGACGAGCAGCGTCGGAACCTCGAGCGCGGATGTTTCGGCGAGCACGTTCCACGGGGAGTTGTCGCCGACCGTGCGCTCGACCATGTGGGCGGTCGCCTGGGCGACGGCCGCAGCCTTGAGCTCGATGTCGTGTGGATGCCAGAGCGGCCGCAGCTGCCGGAAGCCGTCCTGGTCGAGGCGCAGCTCGGCCAGCTCCCCGACGAGCAGCCCCGCGACGTCGTCGCCCTCGACCGCCAGCGCGGGGTCGAGCAGCACGAGGCGCCGGGTGAAGCCGGGGCGCGACGCGGCCACCACGGCGACGGCACCGCCGAGGGAGTGGCCGACGACGACGTCCCAGTCGTCGCCGGGGAGGTCGCCCGCGTAGGCCGCGAAGTCGTAGCGCTCGGCGACGGGCGCGCCGCCGTTGCCGCGCAGGTCGACGGCCGTCACGTGCCAGCCGTCGGCGGCGAGTGCCTCGCCGACGCGCCACCACGTCGCGCCGTTCGAGGTGAGCCCGTGCACGAGCAGCGCGCGGCGAGGCGAGTCGGCGTCTCCCCAGTGGCGCTGCGGGAGGACGAGGGGAGCGGATGCATCGTGGGGCATCCGGCCACGGTACCGGGCGCCGTGGTCTGCGCGACGCCGTGTTGCGCCGCGTGGCGGTATCGCGACGATCCGCGGCGGTAAGTCGCCGCTAGCTCGGCTGGATCGGGATCGGCGCCGTGTCGGGCAGGGAGGTCAGCTCGCGGCCGCGCAGGTCGGGGTGCCAGCCGCGCAGCACGAGCGGGATGAGGAACCCGAGGAAGGCGAGCGCCGCTGCGGCCGCGAAACCGCCGATCGCGCCGTTTTCGTCGATGAGGAACCCGGCGACCGCCGAGCCGATGGCTGCGCCGATGAGCTGGCCGGTTCCTACCCATCCGTAGGCCTCGGCGGTGTCGCTGAACTTGACCGTCGCCGAGACGATCGCGAACATCACCGCGAGCGCGGGAGCGATACCGATGCCGGCGACGAACAGCGCGATCGCGAGCCACCAGAAGTCGAGCGATGCCAGCGCGAGGGCCATGCCCACGAACACGGCGAACATACGCCTGGCCATCGCCCACGGTCCGACAGGGAGGTGGCCGAGCGCGAGTCCGCCGGCGAGGGAGCCGAAGGCGAAGATGGCCAGGATGATGCCCGACTCCGGGCCGTGGTCGCCGAAGGTCGCGACGACGCTCGCCTCGACCGCCGCGCACGCGCCGATCAGCAGGAAGCCGGTGATGGTCGACAGCAGCACAGCGGGGCGCTTGAGCACGACGCCGAGACGACGCTTGCTGCGCGGGATGCGCACCCGGCCGACCTCGGGGGAGAGGATGAACCAGAGCCCGCCGCCGACGAGCAGCACTCCGGCGAGCACGATCGCGGTGGTCGTCGAGATCTGCACGGCGACGAACGTGGTGATCACGGGGCCGGCGACCCAGATGATCTCCTGCGCCGAGGCGTCGAGCGAGAACAGCGGCGTGAGCTGCTTGGAGTTGACCATCTTGGGGTAGATGGTGCGCACGGCCGGCTGGATCGGCGGCGTCGACAGCCCGCCGATCAATCCGACGACCATGTACAGCCAGAGCGGCATGAGAATGAACGCCATGCAGAAGATCGAGATGGCGCACACGATCATGGTGAGCACGAGCACCTTGCGCATGCTCCAGACGCCCATCCACCGGCTGGTGAGCGGTCCGGCGACGGCCTGGCCGAGACTGGTGGCGGCGAGGACGAGGCCGGCGGCGCCGTAGGAGTCGAGGATGCCCTCGATGTGCAGCAGGTAGGCGAGCGAGAGCATTCCCGAGGGGAATCGTGCTGTGAGCTGCGCCGCGATGATCCGGGCCACCCCCGGGGTTTTCAACAGATTGGCGTAGCTATTCACCGACCCATTCTAGGGAGTCGGGAAGGCATCCGACTCGCTTTGGGGCTTGCTTTATCGGGTGTCAGATGCCCCGGCTAGCCTGTGGAGAAGTCGGCGAAGTTATCCACACCTGTGGATGACACGCCCACTACATCTAGGGATAGGCATCCGCTTCGACCCCGATATATAGTGGTGGAAGAGCCGGGCCGGCGACGTCAGTTGTGGCCAATTCGGGGCATTTTTAGGAGCATTCGTGGGAATCACAGTAGTCAAGCGCAACGGCGAGCGAGAGCCGTACGACGCCAACAAGATCAACCTCGCCATCGAGCACGCCACGTACGGCCTCGATGACAACATCACCTGGGTGACCCAGATCGCGTCGGAGCTCGAGCTCACGCTGTTCGACGGCATCACGACCCAGCAGCTCGACGAGGCTGTCATCCAGGTCGCACTGCAGAACGTGAAGGACGACCCGGCGTTCGACGTCGTCGCCGCACGCCTGCTGCTCAAGACCATCTACAAGCGCGTGCTCGGCGACTACTCCGGCGCCGACGAGCTCAAGTCGCTGCACGCCAGCCACTTCGAAGCCAACGTGCGCCGCGGTGTCGAAGAGGGACTCCTCGACACGCGCCTCGTCGAGCTCTTCGACTTCGCGACCCTGTCGGCCGCCCTCGAGCCCGCCCACGACGAGCTGCTCAAGTACATCGGCGTCGTCACGCTGAACAACCGCTACGGCATCAAGGGCCGCAACGGCGACGCCCTCGAGGTTCCCCAGTACTTCTGGATGCGCATCGCGATGGGCCTCTCGCTCAACGAGCAGAACCCCACCGAGCACGCCATCGCCTTCTACGAGAAGATGTCGAAGCTCGAGTACCTCGCGGCCGGCTCCACGCTCGTCAACGCGGGCACCGTCTACCCCCAGCTCGCGAACTGCTTCGTCATGGAGATGCAGGACGACATGGAGCACATCGCGAAGACCACGCGCGACGTCATGTGGCTCACCAAGGGCACCGGCGGCATCGGCCTCTCGGTGACCAAGCTGCGCGCGCAGGGCTCGCCCATCCGCTCCAACAACACGACCTCCACGGGCCCGATCCCGTTCATGCACACCATCGACTCGATCCTGCGCGCGGTCAGCCGCGGTGGCAAGAAGTTCGGCGCCCTCGCGTTCTACATGGAGAACTGGCACCTCGACTTCCCGGAGTTCCTCGACCTGCGCCAGAACTCCGGCGACCCGTACCGCCGCACCCGCACCGCCAACACCGCGGTCTGGATCAGCGACGAGTTCATGAAGCGCGTGCAGAACGACGACTTCTGGTACCTCTTCGACCCGCTCGAGGTCGCAGACCTCAACGAGCTCTACGGTCAGGAGTTCTCGACTCGCTACAACGAGTACGTGGCCAAGGCCGAGGCCGGCGAGATGCGCATGTTCAAGAAGATGGGCGCCCGCGAGCAGTTCAAGTCGATCCTGCTCTCGCTGCAGAGCACCGCTCACCCGTGGCTCACCTGGAAGGACACGATCAACAACCGTGCCCTCAACAACAACACGGGAACGATCCACCTCTCCAACCTGTGCACCGAGATCACGCTGCCGCAGGACGAAGACAACGTCTCCGTCTGCAACCTCGCGTCGATCAACCTGTCGCGTCACCTCGACGACGCCTCGAAGCTCGACTTCTCCAAGATCGAGGAGAGCGCCCGCCTCGCAGTCCGTCAGCTCGACAACCTCATCGACATCACGCGCTCCAGCGTGAAAGAGGCCGACTTCTCCAACGAGCAGAACCGTGCCGTCGGCCTGGGAGTCATGGGCTTCACCGACATCATCGAGCGCATGGGCATCAGCTACGAGAGCGAAGAGGCCTACGACCTGATCGACGAGATCATGGAGCACGTCTCCTACGCGGCGATCGACGAGAGCGCCAACCTCGCCAAGGAGCGCGGCGCCTACAAGAACTTCGAGGGCTCGCGCTGGTCGCAGGGACTCGTCCCCATCGACTCGATCGCGCTGACCGAGGCCGACCGGGGCCAGGAGATCAAGGTCAACCGCAAGACGCGCCTCGACTGGGACGCCCTGCGTCTCAAGGTCAAGGGTGGAATGCGCAACGCGACGCTCATGGCGATCGCGCCCACCGCATCCATCGGTCTCGTCGCCGGCACCACGCCCGGCCTCGACCCGCAGTTCTCGCAGATCTTCAGCCGCGCCACCTCGAACGGCAAGTTCCTCGAGGTCAACCGCAACCTGGTCACCACCCTGCAGGGCCTCGGCCTCTGGGAGTCGACCAAGGAGACCATCCTGCGCAGCCAGGGCGACATCCAGAACATCGCGTCGATCCCCGACTCGGTCAAGGCCACCTACAAGACGAGCTTCCAGCTGTCGCCGTACTCGTTCCTCGAGGTCGCGGCTCGTGCCCAGAAGTGGATCGACCAGGCGATCAGCCGCAACATGTACCTCGAGACGCGCGACATCGGCGACATGATGGACATCTACATGGGTGCGTGGGAGCGCGGCGTGAAGACGACGTACTACCTGCACATGAAGCCGCGTCACACCGCCGAGCAGTCCACCGTCAAGGTGAACAAGAGCGAGGACATCGAGTCGGGTGCCAAGAAGGGCTTCGGCGCCCCGGCGGCGGTCGGCGGAACGACGGATGCCTCGGCACCCTCGGCACCTCGCAAGGGCTTCGGCTTCGGAGGCGCGAAGTAATGGGACCCGACGACTACTACGTACCCACCGACCCGATGGACGAACTGCAGTGCGAAAGCTGCCAGTAAGGATTTGAAGTAATCATGGGAATTCTCGGAACAGGCCTGCAAGACGGCCTCCTCCTCAAACCGATCAAGTACCAGTGGGCAATGGACCTGTACGACCAGGCCGTCGCCAATACCTGGTTCCCGAACGAGATCCAGCTCGGCGAGGACATCGCCGACTTCAAGAAGATGAGCGACGAAGAGCGCCACGCGGTGACGTTCCTCATGAGCTACTTCAACCCGAACGAGCTGCTCGTCAACAAGGCCTTGGCCTTCGGCGTGTACCCCTACGTTTCGGCGGCGGAGTGCAGCATCTACCTCGCGAAGCAGATGTGGGAAGAGGCCAACCACTGCATGAGCTTCGAGTACGTGCTCGAGACCTTCCCCATCGACCGGGAGGCCGCGTACAACTCGCACGTCGACATCCCCTCGATGGCGCGCAAGGAAGAGTTCGAGATGAAGTACATCCGTCGCATGACGGAGCAGACTCTCGACATCTCGACCGTCGAGGGCAAGCAGGACTTCGTGCGCAACCTCGTGGCGTACAACGTGATCCTCGAGGGCGTCTGGTTCTACTCGGGCTTTATGGTCGCCCTGAGCTTCCGTCAGCGCAACCTCCTGCGTAACTTCGGTTCGCTCATGGACTGGGTCGTGCGCGACGAGAGCCTCCACCTCAAGTTCGGCATCAACCTCATCCTCACCGTGCTCGAGGAGAACCCCGAGGTCGGCACCGAGGAGTTCGCCGCCGAGATCAAGCAGATGATCCTCGACGCCGTGGAGATGGAGGAGGAGTACAACCGCGACCTGCTCCCCAACGGAATCCTCGGGCTCAACGCGACGTACATCAACCAGTACGTCAAGTACCTCGCCGACCGCCGCCTCGAGGAGCTCGGATTCGACGCGCACTACAACGTTTCGAACCCCGCCAAGTGGATGGCCGCCGCGAACGACACCCTGCAGCTGGTCAACTTCTTCGAGTCGACCAACACGTCGTACGAGTCGAACGCCTCCGCCACCGCGAAGGCACCGTCGCACGCGTAGCCGAAACGGCAGCAGCTGAACGGGGACCGCACCGTCGAGAGATCGACGGGGTGGTCCCCGTTTCCTGTCGGCGGCCCTGTTGTCGGTGACGGGGCTGGCCCCTAGCCTTGGGCCATGGACGCGAGACCGGTCGACGAACGCGACACGACGTGGGAGTCGTACGATCTGCCGCTGCGGGTCTTCCTCTACGAGGTTCCCGGAATGGCGACGCAGGCGTTCGACATCGACGGGGCGACGCTCCACGAGGCCACGGAGTGGGCGGCTCGCCACCAGCCGGCCGCAGGAGCATTCTCGATCGCGCTGCGCTCGACGGACGCCGGCGGCAAGCCCGGACTGATCTGGCTTGTCGGCTCCGACCTCTCCGACACCCCGCGTAGCGACATCGAGATGCGACTGCACGCCGAGCGCCTCGGCAGAGGCAGGAGTGCGTGACCATGGATGCCACCGCCGCCCTCACCGAGATCGCATTCTGGCTGGAACGCGACCTCGCCCCCGTTTTTAAGGTGCGTGCCTTCCGGTCGGCCGCTGCGACGATCGCCGAGCTCTCGCCGGACGAACTGGCGGCCCGTGCCGACGACGGCCGGCTGAAAGACACCAAGGGCATCGGCGGACGCACCTTCGAGGTCATCCGGCAGGCGATCGACGGCCAGGTGCCCGACTACCTCGCGGACCTTCGCGCGAAGGGCGCGGTGCCGCTGGCCGAGGGCGGCGAGGAGCTGCTCGCACAACTGCGCGGCGACCTGCACAGCCACAGCGAGTGGTCCGACGGAACGACGCCCATCACCGACATGGTCGCCACGGCACGCTCGCTCGGCCGCCACTACCTGGCGCTCACCGACCACTCGCCGAACCTGAAGGTGGCGAACGGGCTCACCGCCGAGCGTCTCTCCGAGCAGCTGGACGTGGTCGCCGACCTCAACGCGGCATCCGACAGCTTCACCCTGCTCGCCGGAATCGAGGTCGACATCCTCGAGGACGGCGCGCTCGACCAGACCGACGCGATGCTCGAGCGGCTCGACGTGGTGGTCGCGAGCGCGCATTCCAAACTCAAGATGGAGAGCGAGCAGATGACTGAACGGATGATCCGTGCCATCCGTCACCCGCAGTCCAACGTGCTCGGTCACGTGACGGGCCGACTCGTGCAGGGCTCTCGCGGCACCCGCGGCGAGTCGACGTTCGACGCCCGCGCGGTGTTCGAGGCCTGCGCCGAGGAGGGCGTCGCGGTGGAGATCAACTCCCGGCCCGAGCGCCGCGACCCGCCGAGCAGGCTGATCCAGCTCGCCCTCGACGCCGGATGCCTGTTCAGCATCGACACCGACGCGCACGCGCCGGGGCAGCTCGACTTTCTGCCCTACGGGGCGGCGCGGGCGGAGGCCAACGGTGTGCCGGCCGAGCGCATCGTGACGACGTGGCCGGTCGAGAAGCTCGCCGAGTGGCTGAAGGTGTAGACGCGACGGCAGGATTCGAACCTGCGAAATGACGGGTTATGAGTCCGTTCCCTTAGTCCACTTGGGCACGCCGCGATGTGGACAACGCTACGCGGGTCCGGGTCGCGAGGGTTAAGTGTGACGTTTGCTTACCCCGGATGACGCCGCCCTTCGACAGGCTCAGGGACCGGCTAGAAGCGCTCGATGATCGTCGCGTTCGCCATGCCGCCGCCCTCGCACATGACCTGCAGGCCGAGGCGGTCGCCCGACTGCTCGAGCGTGGAGAGCATGGTGGTGAGCAGGCGGGTCCCGCTCGACCCGAGGGCGTGACCCAGGGCGATCGCGCCGCCCCGCGGGTTGACCCGCGCCGGGTCGGCGCCGGTCTCCGCCTGCCAGGCCAGCGGCACGCAGGCGAACGCCTCGTTGACCTCGAACGTGTCGATGTCGCCGATCGAGAGACCGGCGCGGTCGAGCACCTTCGCGGTGGCCGGGACGACGCCCATCAGCATCTCGATCGGGTCGGAACCGGTGACGGCGAAGCTGTGGAACCGCGCCCGCGGCGTGAGTCCGAGTGCGACCGCCTTCTCCTCGCTCATGATCAGCACGGCTGAGGCACCGTCGGTCAGCGGCGACGAATTGCCCGCCGTGATCCGCCAGTCGATCTGAGGAAAGCGCGCGGCGGCATCCGCGGTGTTGAAGGCGGGCTTCAGCCCGGCGAGGGATTCGAGAGTGGTTCCGGGGCGCACCGTCTCGTCGGTCGTCGAGCCGTCGACGAAGATCACCTCACGGGTGAAATCGGCGGATGCCGCGAGCCGATGCGATCGCTCCGCGAACTCGTCGAGCGCCTCCCTGGTCAGCGACCACTTGGCCGAGATGAGCTCGGCCGACAGCCCCTGCCCGATCAGCCCCTCGGGGTAGCGAGCCTGCATCCGCGGGCCGAACGGGTCTTCGCCGAGCGTGGCGACGTTGATCGGGTGGCTGCTCATCAGCTCGACACCGCACGCGATCACGACGTCGTAGGCGCCGGCGATCACCCCCTGCGCCGCGAACGTCGCGGCCTGCTGGCTCGAGCCGCACTGCCGGTCGATCGTGGTGCCGGGCACCGTCTCGGGGAAGCCGGCGGCGAGCACCGCGTTGCGGGTGATGTTCACCGCCTGCGTGCCCACCTGGGAGAGGCAGCCGCCGATCACGTCGTCGACGAGGGCCGGATCGAGCGACGACCGGGCGACGAGGGTCTCGAGCACGTGGGCGAGCAGATCGACGGGGTGATACCCCGCGAGCTGGCCCCCCGGCTTGCCTCGACCGGAGGGAGTACGAATGGCGTCAACGATGACTGCGGTCGTCATATATCCACTGTAACCCCGCACCCCGTCGGTTGACCGGCGCTTGTGGGGCGGCGTACGGTGCGAGTGAGTCGAAAGCACGAGCCGGTCATCGCTGACAGGAGATCCAGATGAACCCCAGCACGCAGACGCTCTCCGTCGCCGCGATTCTCAAGGAGTCCGCCGACCGAACCCCCGACGCGATCGCGATCGTCGTCGGCGACGAGCAGATCAGCTACGCCGACCTGTGGCGGCAGACCCGGGAGTACGCCGGAGCGCTGCGCAGCCGCGGTGTGAAGCGTGGCGACGCCGTGGCGATGCTCGTGCCGAACGTCGCCGACTTCCCGCGCCTCTACTACGCGATCCTCAGCCTCGGCGCGGTCGTGGTGCCCGTGCACGCGCTGCTCAAGGCCGACGAGATCGAGTACGTGCTGCGCGACTCGGGCGCGACGATCCTGGTCTGCGCCGCCCCGCTGCTCGGCGAGGGCGAGTGGGGAGGGGCGCTCGCCGGGGTGCCCGTGTTCTCGGTCCTCGCGCCGGGACCGATAGAGGGGGTGCCGCAGCTCGAGGTGCTCGCCCGCGACGCCGTGCCGATCGACGGCTACGTGCCGTGCGCACCGGGCGACCCCGCCACGATCCTGTACACGAGCGGCACCACCGGGCGGCCCAAGGGAGCGATCGGCAGTCACCTTGCGCTCGTCGAGCAGACCCACACGCTGCTGCTCAACACCTTCGACCTCGGTTCGTCCGACACGATCCTCGGCTGCCTTCCGCTGTTCCACACCTTCGGCCAGACCTGCGCGCTCAACACCGCTCTGCGTACCGGCGCGAAAGTCGTGCTGCTGCCGAAGTTCAGCGGCGAGAGCGCCCTGCGCGCCCTGATCGACAGCGAGTGCACCATCATGATGGGCGTTCCGACGATGTACATAGCGCTGCTCGAAGCGGCGAAGAACACCGACGAACGCCCGAGACTGCGGTACGCGGTCTCCGGGGGCGCATCCCTGCCGCTCGCGGTCATCGAGCGTTTCAGGCAGGAATTCGGCGTCGAGATCTACGAGGGTTACGGCCTCACCGAGACGTCGCCGGTCGCGAGCTTCAACCACGTCGGACGCGAGCCCCGCGCCGGCAGTATCGGCCAGGCCATCTGGGGAGTTGACCTCGAGATCGCGAAGGCCGACGTCGACGACCACATCGAGCTGCTGCCCACCGACGAGCTCGGCGAGATCGTCATCCGCGGCCACAATCTCATGACGGGCTACCTCGGACGCCCAGAGGACACGGCGGCGGCCGTCGTCGACGGCTGGTTCCGCACCGGAGACCTCGGCACCAAGGACGCCGACGGCTACCTGTGGATCGTCGACCGCAAGAAGGACATGATCACGCGCAACGGCTACAACGTGTACCCCCGCGAGGTCGAGGAGGTTCTGAGCGGACATCCGGATGTCGCGAGCGTGGCGGTCTTCGGAGTCGCCCACGACACCCACGGCCAGGAGGTCATGGCGTGCGTCGTGCTCACCGGAGGCGCCGACACCGCGACCGACGCGCTGCTCGAGTTCGCGAAGGAGAAGCTGGCCGCCTACAAGTACCCGCGGCGCATCGAGATCGTCGAGTCGCTGCCGCTCGGACCGAGCGGCAAGGTGCTCAAGCGGGAGCTCGTCGCGACCTACGAACGGCAGGAGTCCGACGCCCGAATGTGACGCGGGATGTCGCGCGCCGTCACAGTGGGCAACAGTAATCCGGCGGCGGCGACGGTGACCTAGTGTCATCGGATGACCATTATCGGAGAGCCCACGGGGGTGCGACGCGCGACAGGCGTCGGCATCCTCTCCTCCGTGACCGACCTCATCGGAAACACCCCGATCGTCGAGTTGCACAACCTCACCTCCGGTCTGGACTGTCGCGTGCTGGTCAAGCTCGAGAGCCGCAATCCCGGCGGCTCGTCGAAGGACCGCATCGCCCTGAACCTCATCCGCACCGCGGAGGCCGACGGGTCGCTGCTGCCCGGCGCGACGATCGTGGAGTCGAGCTCGGGCAACACCGGCATCGGTCTCGCCCTCGTCGGCCAGCTGACGGGTCATCCGGTCATCATCATCCACAGCGCGTTCATCTCGAGTGAGAAGCGCGCTCTGCTCACCGCGTACGGCGCCGAGCTCGTCGAGGCCGACTGGGAGGCCGGCCCCGAGAACCCGCAGAACGCGCGGGCGATCGCCGACCGCATCGCGGCCGAGATCCCCAACGCGTGGCGTTCGTCGCAGTACGTGAACGAGGCGAACCCGCAGGCGCACTTCGCCACCACCGGCCCGGAGATCTGGGACCAGACCGCGGGCCAGGTCACCCACTTCGTCGCGGGCATCGGCACCGGCGGCACCGTCACCGGCACCGGCCGTTTTCTCAAGAGCATCAGCGACGGCAGCGTGACCGTCGTCGGCGCGAACCCGGTCGGCTCGACCTACGGGGGAGCGGAGGCCGCGACGATCATCGTCGACGGCGTCGGAACCCGCTGGCCGGAGTCGAACTGGCCGTCGATCTTCGACAAGGGCGTGACCGACGAGATCCTCACCATCCCCGACGCCGACGTGTACGAGACCGTGCGCCGGCTGGCCGTCGAGGAGTCGCTGCTGCTCGGGCCGTCGTCGGGGCTCGCCGTCGCCGCCGCGCTCGAGGTGGCGCGCACCGCGCCGGCCGGCTCGGTTATCGTGGTGATCGCGCCCGACGGGGGCGGCAACTACCTGAGCAAGGCATTCAACAACAGCTGGCTCGAGACCGCGGGTGTGAACGCCGACGGTTTCGCCGACGGATCGAGCGACTGATGGCACTGCAGCACTTCGGATGGTTCCTGGGCGCGGGATTCGGCGTGCAGGGATGGGGCGACCCGACCTACGGCATCGGCTACGACTGGAAGCAGCCGCCCGTCTACCAGGACGCGGCCCGCCTGTTCGAGGCGAGCGGCCTCGACCTGTTCATCATCGAGGACGGCGTCACCGTTCCCGACACCTACGGCGGCACCGCAGAGGTCAACCTGCGCGACGCCCGGTTCGTGCCGAAGCACGACCCGCTGCCACTCGTGCCCTACCTGCTGTCTGCGACCGAACGCCTCGGCATCGTGCCGACGCTGAGCGCGTCGTTCTACGAGCCGTTCACCGCCGCCCGCCTGCTCGCCACCCTGCAGCACTTCGCGGGCGGACGGCTCGGCTTCAACGTAGTGACGAGCGGCAGCGACATCGCCGCGCAGAACTACGGGCTCGACAAGCAGATCGAGCACGACCTGCGCTACGACCGCGCCCAGGAGTGGGTCGACGTGGTGCGGAAGCTCTGGCGCAGCTGGGAGCCCGACGCGATTCTCGAAGACACCGCCCGCGGGGTGTTCGCCGACTTCGAGAAGGTGCACACGATCGACCATAGGGGCGAGTTCTTCCAGGTGCGCGGCCCGCTCAACACGGCGCCGCTCGACTCGGAGCCGGTGATGGTGCAGGCCGGGGCATCCGGTCGTGGCCAGCAGTTCGCCGGGCAGAACTCCGACGTCATACTGCAGCTCGCGTCGACGCCCGAACGGATGTCGGCCTACCGGAATGCGATCCGCGACGTGGCGGCCGCCGCGGGGCGCAACCCCGACGACGTGAAGGTGCTCTTCGTCGTCAACCCCGTCGTCACCGCGAACGACGAGGAGACCGCCACCGTGCGCGCCCGCCGCGCCGAGCTGACGCAGGCCGCGATCGACGAGGCCCTGCAGGGGGTCTCGTACCTGTCGGGCGTCGACTTCAAGACGTTCGACCTCGACGAGCCGCTGCCGCCTCTGACCACGAACAGCAACCAGGGCACCCTCGACAACTTCGTGAAGTCGGCCCCCGCCGGATCGACCCTGCGCGAGATCCTACAGGCCAGGGCGAACAAAGACGGCCTCGCGGTCATCGGCACCGCCGAGCAGATCGCCGACCACCTCGGCGAGCTCTCCGACGCGGTCGGTGGCGACGGGTTCCTGTTCACCGGGCAGGTGCACCCCGCGCACGTGCATCGCACGCTCGACCCGCTCGTTCCCGCGCTGCGCCGCCGGGGCCTGCTACGCGACGAGCTCGGCGACGGCGGGCTCCGCGCCAACCTGACGGACTTCTAGCCGTGCCGATCCTCTCCCGTCAGGCCGTCTCTACCGCGGATGTCGTCGCCGTCGCCCGCGACAACGCCCGTGTCGGTTTCGCCTCGATTCTCGAACGAGACCTGCAGGCGTCGCGTGACGTCGTGGAGAACGTGCTGGCGGCGGGGCTTCCGGTGTACGGGCTCAATACCGAGCTCGGGGCCGGACGCAACGTCGTCGTGTCGAACGACACGCTCGAGGAGTACCAGCGGCGCACCATCCGCAACAGCGCCGGCGGCATCGGGGCGGCGCTCAGCGTCGAGCAGACGCGCGCCGTGATCTTCGCGCGGCTCGCCGGCTTCAGCCGCGGAGGAGCCGGCGTCACCGTCGCGCTCGCCGCCCAGTACCGCGAGCTGCTCAACCGCGACGTCCACCCCCTGATCCCGCGCACCGGGTCGGTGGGTGCCGCCGACCTCACCCAGCTCGCCGCGGTCGCCGCCGTCGCCACCGGCACGGGCTTCGCGTTTCTCGACGGCGCCGTCGTCGACGGCACCACCGCGCTCGCCGCCGTGGGGCTCGCGCCGATCACCCTGCAGCCGCACGAGGCCATCGCCGCGCTCAGCGCCAACAGCTACAGCATCGGCGTGGGGTCGCTCGTGCTCGCCGACCTGACCGGGCTCGCCCGTGCCGCCGACCTCACCGCGGCGCTGTCGCTCGTGGCGATCGCTGGGCACGGCGCCGGCGGCAGCCTCTCGCCGTTCGACGAGCGTGTGCAGGCCGCTCACGCGGTCGGCCCGCAGGGGGTGTCGGCGGGGCGCATCCGCTCGCTGCTCGCCTCGTCGTCGCTCTCCTCGGGGGTGGTGTCGACGCAGGACGCGATCTCGTTCCGATCGGTGCCTCAGGTTCACGGCTCGCTCGGGGTGTCGATCGCCCGGCTCGCCCAGGTGCTCGAGCTCGAGCTCAACTCGCGCACCGAGAACCCGCTCGTCGACGTCGCGTCGAATTCGATGGTGTCCGGCGGCAACTTCTTCGCCCTGGAACTGGCGCTCGCGCTCGAGAACCTGCGCGTCGTCGTGGCGCACGTCGCCGCGATGAGCGAGCGGCGCATCTCGCAGCTGTCGACCCTCGGCGCCTCGCTGCGGCGCTCGGGCGGCGCCGTCGTGCCCGGGCTGCTCTGGTACTCGGCCGCCGCCGAGCTGGCAGAGCTGCGGCACCTCGCCGGGGCGATCACGCTGTCGGGATCGTCGCTCTCGGAGGGCGTCGAAGACCACTCGTCGAACGCCGTGCTCGCGTTGCAGGCGCTCGAGAGGAGCGTGGAACTTCTCGGGTCGATCCTCGCGATCGAGGCCGCGTGCGCCGTCGAGCTGGTCGAGGTCGGCGATGCGGATGCGGGGCAGCTGCTGACGCCGGTCGTAGCGGCCGTCGGCGGGATCGTGCGCGCGGCAGAGCCGCTCGACGACCGGGTGCGTCGTGTGCTGGAGACCCTGCTCGCTACGTGACCTCGGGTGTGAGGCGCCGGGCCTCGCGGATCATCCCTCGCAGCCCGTCGACGTCGACGCCCTCGAACGACGTGAGGGTCGCCGCCGCGGTGCCGACATTGACCTTGCCGAGCCGGTCTTTCCAGAGCTGCACGAGGTGCTTGCCCTCGGAGTTCGCGTTGACATAGAGGCTGATGTGCTTCTTCTGGTCGGCGAGCCCGATCAAGAACCACTCGACGACCTCGCCGCGGGGGCGCGGCGTCGCGGTGCCGCCGTAGCCGATGATCTGCTGCTCGGTGCCGCCCCAGAAGACGCCCTCCCAGAGGACGCGTTCGAGACCCGGAAGCTCCTCGGCGATCACGGCGTCGAGGGCGCGCATCGAGTCGGCCCGCTCGCCGGTCAGCCCGGCGAGATAGTCGTCGACGTTTTTGTCGGTGCGTTCCATGGGTGTCCTCCTCTTTCGAGAAGTGTAGGGGCCCCGCTAGTCGTCGAGCTCGGGCAGGCGCTTGGTGAACGGCAGGTACCCGATCGCCTCGAGGTCGCCCGCGGTGTCGTAGAGCGGACGGTATCCGAGGCTCAGGTACAGGGCGACGGCCTCGGGCTGGCGCGCCCCCGTCGTGAGTTCGACGGTCGTGTAACCGCGGGCGGCGGCCTCGCGCTCCAGCTCGGCCATAACGACGCGGGCGAGGCCCTGCCGGCGGTGCGCGCTCGAGGTCCAGACGCGCTTGATCTCGACGGTCGACTCGTTCTCGCGCTTGAAGGCGCCGCCGGCGACAACCTCCCCGTCGCGCTCAACGAGCAGGAACGCGCCGCCCGTCTCGGGCGCGAACCGCTCGGCGGGGTAGCGGCTGAGCTCGGCCGACGAGGGGATGCCGTCGTTGAGCCCGTAGCGCTCGTCGTATTCGCGCGACAGCTCGTCGACGAGCGGCTGCGCGCGTGGGTCGTCGGAGCGCGTATAGACGAATCGAGTGCCGGTCACCCCTCGACGCTAGCTGCGTCGCGCGGGCGGTGCACGATGCGTGCAACCCGGCGTCACACGTCGGCCGCGCCGGTTCGCTCTGCGCCGGTCTCTGTGCCGGCTTTTCTGCCAAATGAAGGAGATACCCGGGGCGAGTCACACGTTGTCGCGGATCGAGGGGCCCGACGAGCGAGATCTCCTTCATTTGGCAGCAGGGGCGACGCCTGATCGGGCGCGACGGCCTCAGCCGCCGCCGAGCACCTTCGTGATGCGCTGCAGCGACACCGGCTCGGCCGTCGGGAGGTGCTGGGCGAAGAGCGAGACGCGCAGCTCCTCGAGCATCCAGCGGGCGTGACGCAGATGCTCGGGCGCGTCGGGCTGCAGCGGCAGGTCGCCGCCGGCCGAGACGTAGCGCTCGGTCGCCTGCTGCACCTCGGTCAGCCACGCGCGGTCGCGCCCGAGGTTCTCGGCGAGACGCTCGATGCGGTGCCCGAGGGCGGAGAGGTAGACGGGCAGGCGGCGCAGTTGCGTGGTGCCGGTCGCCGCGACGAAGCCGGGGTAGACCAGGTTGCCGAGCTGCTCCCGCGCGTCGGCGAGCGGGCCGAGCAGCGCCATGCTCGAGGTCTTCGAGATGAGCTTCTCGGCGGCGCGGGCCGCGAGCAGGATCGCGCTCACCTGCGCGACCGTCGTGAACATCGCGTCGACGATCGTGGCCGACACGCGGTCGCGCGCCGCCTCGAACTGCGTGCGGGTGAAGATGTCGCCGTTGCCGAGAGCATCGTCGCCGAGCACGTCGTCGATGCACGCCGCCATGCAGTCGGCGAAGAGCGCCGCGGTCGAGGCGTAGGGGCTGGTGGCGAGCGACAGCTTCTCGGCGGCGGTGAGGTGCTGCTGCACATACGCGGTCGGTGCGGGAATGGCGAGCAGAATCATCCGCCGCACCCCGGCTCTCATGGCGCGCGCCTGGTCTTCGGGCGTGCTCTGCAGCCGGATGGCGACGGTCTTCCCCTCGTCGACGAGGGACGGATAGGCGCGGATGATTCCACTGCCGTGTTTCGTGTCGAGCACTCTCGGCAGCTCGTCGAAGTCCCACGTGGTGAGGCCGCCGCGTTCGAGATCGCTCTTCGGGGTGATCGAGGCCTTCGCGACGCTCGCCCGCACCGTCGACTTGAGCTGCAGCTGCAGCGAGCTGAGCACTTTCGACGAGGCGCTGACCTTGCCGCGCTCGTCGATCGCGGCGAAGGTGACCCGAAGGTGCGCGGGCACGCGTTCGACGTCGAAGTCGGACGGGTCGACGGGGGTGTACGTCTGGCGGCGGATCTCGTCGGCAAGGAACTGGGTGAGGGAGGTTCCGGCAGCGGGCCCTTCGACAGGCTCAGGGACCGAAGCGGGCTCAGGGACCGAACTCAGCAGCTTTCTGGCCCAGTCGCCGGCGGGCACCACGTTGCGGCGGATCTCCTTAGGCAGGCTCTTGATCAGCGCGGTCACCAGCTCCTCGCGGAACCCGGGCACCTGCCAGTCGAAGCCCTCCGGCTTCAGCGACGCGAGCAGCGCGATCGGGATGTTCACGGTCACGCCGTCGTCGTCCGAGCCCGGCTCGAACCGGTAGGTGAGCGCGAGGCGCTGGTCGCCCTGGTGCCAGACGCTCGGGAAGGCGTTCTCGTCGACCGTCGCCTCCGGCTCGTCGACGAGGTTCTCGGCGGTCATGGTGAGCAAGTCGGGACGGGTGGCGCGTTCCTTCTTCCACCAGCCCTCGAAGCTCTTGGTCGAGGCGACGTCGGCGGGGATGCGCCGGTTGTAGAACTCGAAGATCGCCTCGTCGTCGAACAGGATGTCGCGACGGCGCGTGCGCTCCTCGAGCTCGGCGAGTTCCTTGCGCAGCGCGCGATTGGCGCGGTCGAAGTCCCAGTCGCGGCCCTTGAGCGTCTCGGCGACGAGGTCGCCCTCGACGAGCGCGTGCCGGATGAACAGCTCGCGCGCGTAGCCGGGGTCGATGCGGGAGAACTGCACGCGACGCTTGAGCACGATGGGCACGCCGTACAGGGTGACCCGTTCGTAGGCGACGATGGCGCCCTGCCGCTTCTCCCAGTGCGGCTCCGAGTAGGAGCGCTTGACCAGGTCGCCGGCGATCGGTTCGGCCCAGGCCGGGTCGATCGCGCCGTTGACGCGCGCGAACAGGCGCGACGTCTCGACGAGCTCGGCGCTCATGATCGCGTGGGGCTGCTTCTTGGCGAGCGCGGAGCCGGGGAAGATCACGAACCGGCTCTGGCGGGCTCCGACGTAGTCGCGCTTGGCGACATCCTTCAGCCCTATCTGGCTGAGCAGACCCGCGAGCAGCGACCGGTGGATGCCGTCGGGGTTGGTGTGCGGTTCGCCGACGTGCAGGCCGAGCTGCTTGGCGAGGCGGGTGAGCTGCTTGTAGACGTCTTCCCACTCGCGAATACGAAGGTAGTTGAGGTACTCCGAGCGGCACATCCGGCGGAACTGGTTGCCGCTGAGCTCTTTCTCCTTCGTTTTCAGGTAGTCCCAGAGTTTGAGCAGGGAGAGGAAGTCGCTCGTCGGGTCGGTGAAGCGCGCGTGCGACTGGTCGGCCTGCGGACGCTTCTCGAGCGGGCGCTCGCGCGGGTCCTGGATCGAGAGGCCGGCGACGATCGCCATGACCTCGCGCGTCGTGCCGTGCTTCTTCGACTCGATGATCATGCGCGCCAGGCGCGGGTCGATCGGCAGCTGCGAGAGCTGCTTGCCGACCTGGGTCAGGCGGGGTGTCTCGCCCGCGCCGTCGACGGCGCCGAGCTCGCGCAGCAGGTCGAGGCCGTCCTTGATGCCGCGGGAGTCGGGCGGCTGCAGGAAGGGGAAGCTCGCGATGTCGCCGAGGCCGAGCGAGATCATCTGGAGTATGACCGCCGCGAGGTTGGTGCGCAGGATCTCGGGTTCGGTGAACTCCGGGCGCTTGGTGAAGTCCTCTTCGCTGTACAGGCGGATCGCGATGCCGTCGCTCGTGCGGCCGGAGCGGCCCGAGCGCTGGTTGGCGGAGGCCTGCGAGATCGCCTCGATCGGCAGCCGCTGGATCTTCGAGCGCACGCTGTAGCGCGAGATGCGGGCGGTGCCGGCGTCGATGACGTACTTGATACCGGGCACGGTGAGGCTCGTCTCGGCGACGTTGGTGGCGAGCACGATGCGGCGGCGGGTGCCGGCCTGAGTCGACGGCTGGAAGACCTTGTGCTGGTCGGCGCTCGACAGCCGGCCGTACAGGGGCAGCACCTCCGTGTTCGGCAGGTTGCGCCCGCGGATGGCGTCTTCGGCGTCGCGGATCTCGGCCTCGCCGGAGAGGAAGACGAGAACGTCGCCGGTGCCCTCGCGGGCGAGCTCGTCGAGCGCGGCGTTGATGCCTTCGATGGGATCGCGGTCGACGGCGGGCGCGTCCGCTGGTTGAGTAGGTCGCTCCGCGACCGTATCGAAACCCTCGTCCTCGGGTCTCGATACGTCGCTGGCGCTCCTCCTCGACCGGCTGGGTTCGGCGTCGGCGACCAGCGGCCGGAACCGCACCTCGACCGGGTACGTGCGTCCGGACACCTCGATGATCGGGGCGTCGTCGAAGTGCCGCGAGAAGCTTCCCGGGTCGATCGTCGCGCTCGTGATGATGATCTTGAGGTCGGGACGCCTGGGCATCAGCTGCTTGAGGTAGCCGAGCAGGAAGTCGACGGTGAGGCTGCGCTCGTGCGCCTCGTCGATGATGATCGCGTCGTACTTCTTGAGATCGCGGTCGCGGTGGATCTGATTGAGCAGGATGCCGTCGGTCATCAGCTTGATCTTGGTGTCCGCGCCCACGCGGTCGGTGAAGCGCACCTGGTAGCCGACGAGGTCGCCGACCTCCTGGCCGAGCTCCTCGGCGATCCGCTCCGAGATCGTGCGGGCGGCGATGCGCCGGGGCTGCGTGTGCCCGATGCTCGTGTAGCCCATCGACAGCAGCATCTTCGGAATCTGGGTCGTCTTGCCCGATCCCGTCGCGCCCGCGATGATCACGACCTGGTTCTCGCTGATGGCGCGCTCGATGTCCTCCCGGCGCTGGCTCACGGGGAGGTCGGCGGGGAAGGAAATCACAAGGGGTTCGTCAGACATCGGCCCTCAATCGTACGGCCAGTGGGTCGGGCGTCGCCGACATCCGCCCTGATCCACAAAATCGTTGACACCGCAGAGTGGTTTGCGTTACAAAGTACTCATGAGCAATTCAAAGCAGAGACCCTCGGATGCCGCGGCGCACGCCGAGCGGACGCCGAACGTCGACGACGACGCGCCCCTCGATCCCGCCGCGATGTACGCGCTGATGCAGAACCAGCAGCGCAGCATCGAGAGTCAGGTGAACGGATTCGTGCCGGTGATCACCATGGCGTGGGGGCTGACGTGGCTTCTCGGGTTCGGCGCGCTGTGGCTGATCGACGGCGCACGGCCCGGCTTCGCGCTGGCGATGCCGGTCGCGATCGGGATCTTCGTCGCCTGCGTCGCGGTGACATCGGCGCTCTCCGCGTGGCTCGGCATCCGCAGCGGCCGTGGCCTGCGAGGCAGCACCGCGGCCGCGTTCACGGGCACCGCGTACGGGGTCACCTGGGGAGTCGGCGCTACGGCGCTCGGAGTGCTCGGCGGAGCTCTTCGTTCGGCGGGCATGACGGCCGAGATGGCGAACTTCTACTACCCGAGCGCCTACGTGTTCTTCGCGGGCATCATGTACATGATCGCGGGAGCCATCTGGCGCACGGTGCCGTCTCTCGTCGCCGGCATCTGGCTCGTCGCGATCGCCGCGGCGGCGCCCTACTTCGGATATCCGAACCACTACCTCTTCCTCGCCCTCGCCGGCGGGCTCGCGTTCATCGCGCTCGCCGTTCTCTCGCTCGTGCGACTGCGCCGACTGCGCGCGGCTGCGTCGGGGAGCGCGCGCCGTGGATGAGCTCGATCCCGTCATCCACGCTCAGGCGAGACTGCGCATCATGGCCGCGCTCTCGACGCTCGAACTCGACGAGAGCATCTCGTTCCCGCGCCTGCAGGAGCTGCTCGACATGACCGCCGGCAACCTATCCACCCACCTGCGCAAGCTGGAGGACGCCAGCTACGTCGACATCACCAAGGCCCACAAGGGCCGCACCCCGATCACCTACCTCGGCCTCAGCAAGAAGGGCCGCCGCGCGTTCGAGGACTACATGGACAACCTACGCACAGTGTTAGGGGAACAGAGATGAACGACCTCCTCGCCCGGCTCGATCACGTGACGCGCCGCTTCGGCGACGTGACGGCTCTCGACGACGTCAGCCTCGACATCCGCCCCGGCCAGATCATGGGCATGCTCGGCCCGAACGGCGCCGGCAAGTCCACTCTGCTCACGCTCGTGCAGGGCCTGCGCCGCGCCTCGAGCGGAACCGTCGAACTGTTCGGCGGTTCGCCGCAGGACGCCCGCAACCGCAGGCTGCTCGGCTGCACACCGCAGGCCACCGCGCTGCCCGAGACGCTGAAGGTGGGTGAGGTCGTCGACTTCGTCGGGGCGCACTTCGAGTCGCCGGTTCCGCGGGCCGAGCTGCTCGCCGAGTTCGGGCTCACCGAGCTCGCGCGTAAGCAGACCGGCGCGCTCTCCGGCGGGCAGAAGCGGCGGCTGAGCGTCGCGCTCGCCTTCGTCGGCCGGCCGAAGCTCGTGCTGCTCGACGAGCCGACCACCGGACTCGACGTCGACGCGCGACGGGTGCTCTGGGACGCCATCCGCTCCCAGCACGACCGCGGGGCGACCGTCGTCATCACCAGCCACTACCTCGAGGAGATCGAGCAGCTCGCCGAGCGCGTCGTCGTGATCGACCGCGGACGGGTGCTCGAAGACGACAGCCTCGGCAACGTGCTGGGCCGCGTGAGCCTGCGCCGGCTCACCCTCGAGTCTGACTTCACCGCGGCGATCGGCGAACTGCCGGGCGTCGTCGGGCTCGAGACCGGTCCGGCCGGGCTCTCGACCCTCTACTCGCAAGACTCCGACGCCCTCGTCGCCAGGCTCGTGACCTCCGGCATCCCGTTCCGCAACCTGTCGGTGCGCGGCGCGACCCTCGAAGAAGCCTTCCTCACCCTGACCGAACGGGAGACCGTCTGATGAGCGCCGTGAACCTGACCTTCGTCCACGCCAAGTACTCGCTTCTCGAGACCGCGCGAGTGCCGATCGCGGTCATCAGCGCCCTGGCCTTCCCGGCGCTGTCGCTGCTCTTCTTCGTGGTGCCGCAACGCGCCGTCGCCGAGAACCCGCTCTGGGCCACGCAGGCCGTCATCTCGCTGAGCGTGTTCGCGGTGCTCGCGAACTCCCTCTTCAGCTTCGGCCTCGGCATCGCGGAGAACCGCGAGAAGCCCTGGGACCCCTACCTGCGCACGCTACCCGCGCCCGGCATCTCCCGCGTGCTCGGGCATCTCTTCTCCACCGGCGCGATCGCGATCGCCGCGATCATTCCCGTCGTGGTGCTCGGAGCCCTGTTCACCGCGGCGGAGGCGTCGTGGTGGCGTGTTCTTCTCGGACTGGTCGCGCTCGCGGCATCCGCCCTGCCCTTTATGCTTCTCGGCATCTGCATCGGCTACTCGATGCCGGCGAAAGCGGCCATCGCCGTCGTGCAGGTCGTGATGTTCGGCCTCGCATTCGGCGGCGGGCTGTTCCTGCCGCCGGAGATCTTTCCCGACTGGCTCGAGTCGATCTCGCGGTTCCTGCCCTCCCGTCACGCCCGCGAGATCGTCGTCTGGGCGGTGCAGGGCGGCGACCTCGAGACCTGGGCGTGGGTCGGCTGGCTGTGCTGGACCGCGGTCACGCTCACGGCGGCCCTCGTGCTCTTCCGCCGCGACGAGGGGCGCCGCTACCGCTGACCGCTGACTGTTACGAAGTGGGTCAGCTCTTTACCTCGTGTGTCCGGCGCACTCGACCGCGGGCCGTCGCGTGCCTAGCGTCGAAGCGTGACGATAAACGGCCAGCAGCTACCCAGACGCGAGGGACACCTCGTTCTCGGGGCGACCGTGCGCACCCTCGGAGCGTGGCCGTCGGGCTGGCGGCGGGACGGCGCGCACCGCGACCCCCGCGAAGACCGCGCGGTGCTGCGGCGCCTCGCCGAGACGGCCGAGGCGGCCGGGCTCGACTTCCTCTTCTTCGGCGACTGGCTGGCGACCGCGCCGGAGTTCGAGCACACCGATCCGTATCTTCTGGCGCGTGTCGAGCCGTTCGCCGCGATCTCCTACCTCGCGGCGCTGACCGAGCGCATCGGGCTCGTCGCCACGGTCAGCTCCGCGCACTCGGAGCCGTACACGACTGCGCGCTCGTCGGCGTCGATCGACCTGCTCAGCGGCGGACGGGTCGCCCTGTGCGTCGCGACCGGCGCCGAGGCGCGATCGGCGAGCAACTTCGGCTGGGACACCGTGCACAGCGACGCCGACCGTTTCGCCGCCGCGGGCGAGTTCATCGAGATCCTGCGCGGACTCTGGGACAGCTGGGAAGACGACGCCTTCGTGTCGGATGCCTCGACCGGGCGTCTCATCGACCAGTCCAAGCTGCATCCGCTCAACTTCGTCGGCGCCTACCGGGCGTCGACCGGACCGCTCAACGCCGTGCGCCCGCCGCAGGGCCACCCGCCGATCGCCGTCGTCGGCGGCTCGCTGGGTGCCCGGCACCTCGCCGCGCGCGACGCCGACCTGCTGTTCGCCAGCCCGCGCACCTTCGACGAGGCCGTCGAGCAGTACGTGGTCGCGAAGCAGCAGGTGGCCCGTGAGGGCAGGCGGGCTCACGAGTTCCGCATCGTGATGCCGATCATGCCCGTCGTCGCGCCGACCCGCGAGGAGGCGTGGGACGCCTACGACGAACTCGTCGACCTGGTTCCCCTCCCCGACGAGCAGCCGGCCCGCGAGCCGCTCGCCCTGCCCGCCAACCGCAGCGTGCGCACCCTGGCGAGTGTGCTCGGCGTGCCGCTCGCGGGCGTCAGCCTCGACGACGCGGTGCCGGTGCGCATCGCCGCGCGGTTCAGCTCGCTCGGCACGCAGCTCGTCGAGGTCGTCCGGTCCCGGTCGGGTCGAACCGTCGGCGGGCCACGCCCGACCACCTACCGTCAGCTGCTCGTCGCGCACGCGGTGACCGCGCCCGTGCTCGTCGGGTCGGGCGCCGACATCGCCGACCACTTCGAGACCTGGTTCAGGGCGCGGGCCGTCGACGGCTTCACGATCCTCTCCGCGTTCTCCGCCGCAGCGAGCGGCACTGGTGACTCGTTCGACGCCTTCGCCACACTGGTGGTGCCCGAACTGCAGCGCCGCGGGCTTTTCCGCACCGACTACGCGGGGGCGACGCTGCGCGAGCACCTCGGCCTCCCCGCCGTGCCCAACACCCGGCTCCGCGTACAACTCCAGCCCCTTTAGATCTCCGCAAAGGACCATCATGACCCAGCCGTTGAAAGTCGTCGCCGTCTCAGGCAGTCTCCACGCGCCATCCAAGACCACCGCCCTGGTGCGGGAGATCCTCGCGTCGCTCGGGTCGACCGTACCGATCGACGCGCACGTGATCGAGGTGGCGGACATCGGCCCGGAGTTCGCCGGCGCGCTGCGCCGCGACCAGCTGCCCGACTCGGTCGAGCAGGAGCTGCTGCGCATCGAGGGGGCCGACCTGCTGATCGTCGCGAGCCCCGTCTACCGCGCGTCGTTCACGGGACTGTTCAAGCACCTGTTCGACTTCGTCGGCCAGTACGCCCTCGTCGACACGCCCGTGCTGCTCGTCGCGACCGGCGGAAGCGACCGGCACGCGCTCATCCTCGAGCACCAGTTCCGCCCGCTGTTCGGCTTCTTCCAGGCGCTGACACTGCCGATCGGCGTGTACGCCAACAACTCCGACTTCGACAACTACAAAGTCTCGTCGCTGCAACTGCAGGAGCGCATCGACCTCGCGATCGCCCGCGCGCTGCCGCTCATCCGACGCAGCGTCGTCGAGACCGCGGCGATCTCGCACCAGATCTAGACTCCGACCCGCAGATAGGATCACCGAATGACCGAGATCGCCCCCAGCACAGCCGCCGACGCCCGCGACCGCATCGAGCGGGGTGCCCTGCTCATCGACGTGCGCAGCGACGCCGGACGCGAGGCCAACGGCGCGATCGAGGGAGCGACCGTCGTTGCCAAGGCGGATGTCGCCGCGTTCGCGGAGACACTCGACAAGGACCGCGAGGTCGTGATCTTCTGCGGGACGACAGCCGGTTCCGGCCCCGTCGCCGACTACCTCGACGAGCACGGCTTCAAGGCCGTCTCGCACGTCGACGGCGGCTTCGAGGCACTGCGCGACGCCACCGGTTCGTGACCTCGAGCGAGTCGGCCGACGTCGTCGTGATCGGCGGCGGCGCGATGGGCAGTGCCGCGGCCTGGCAGCTCGCCTCCCGCGGTCGCGACGTGCTGCTGCTCGAGCGATTCCAGCCCCTGCACAAGAACGGCGCCTCCCACGGCGCGACGCGCAACTTCAACCAGTCGTACGCCGACCCCACCTACGTGAGCATGCTCGTCGAGGCGCTGCCGCTGTGGCGCGAGCTGGAGGCGTCGAGCAGTCAGAGGCTGCTCTCGTCTGTCGGCGTCGCCAACCACGGCGACAACCCGGCCTTCGACGCCGTGCACGCCGCCCTCGCCGCGGCCGGGATACCGAGCGAATTCCTCCCCGTCGACGAGGCCCAGCGGCGGTGGCCCGGCATCCGGTTCGACTCGCGGGTGCTGTTCAACGCCCAGGCCGGGCAGTTGAACGCCGACCGCGCGGTCACAGCCCTTCAGGGGGCGGCGGCCGAGTCCGGCGCGGAGGTGCGCCACGGCGCGCGCGTCACCTCGCTGCGAGTTCTCGGCGACGACGAGGTGCGCGTCACGTACACCACCGCTGATTCCGAGCACACGGTCGTCGCCCGCCGGGTCGTCGTCACCGCGGGCGCCTGGACCGAGAAGCTGCTCGCCGGCGTCACCGCACACCCGCGGCTGGTCGTCAGCCAGGAACAGCCGGCGCACTTCGCCGTTCGCGACCCGGAGCTGCAGTGGCCGGGGTTCAACCACGCCCCGTCGGCCGGGGATGCCCGTTATGACTACTGGTACACCGCCGTCTACGGCATGTTCACGCCGGGGGAGGGCGTCAAGGCCGGATGGCACGGCGTCGGGCCCGTGCTCGATCCCGACGCTCGCACCTACACCCCGGAACCGGTGCAACTCGCCGCCCTGCAGCGCTACGCCCGGGAGTGGCTGCCCGGCGTCGACGCCGACGCGCTCGTGCCGATCAGCTGCACCTACACGACGACGCCCGACTCGAACTTCGTCATCGACCGCGCCGGACCGATCGCGGTCGGGGCGGGTTTCTCCGGGCACGGCTTCAAGTTCACGCCGACGGTGGGCCGCATCCTCGCCGACCTCGTCGACGGACGGCCCGCGCCGGCTCTCTTCTCGCTGACCGCGCCGCGCTGATCGGCCGCACGGGGCGACCGTGCCGCGCTAGGAAGGGGCTCGCGAGACCCGCGCAGCCGCTAGGCCGGTACCGCTGCCAGCTCGTCGTAGGTGGCGAACTTCGTGGCGATGTCGCTGCCGGTGAAGTTTCCGACCCAGCCGTCGTCGTCGTGGAAGAAGCGCACCGACACGTACTCGGGGCGGGTTCCCATGTCGAACCAGTGGGTGGTGTTCTCGGGCACCGAGATAACGTCGCCGGCCTCGCAGAAGACCGCGTAGACCTTGCCCTCGACGCGCAGGTAGAAGACGCCGGAGCCGCGGGCGAAGAAGCGGTCCTCGTCGTCGTCGTGCTGGTGCTCGCTGAGGAACTTCTGGCGCGCGGTGGCGGCGAGCTCGGCATAGGCCGGATCGTCGGATGGCGCGATCGATACGACATCGACGAGGGTGTAGCCCTGCGCGGCGTTCACCGCGTCGATCTCGGTGCGGTATGCCGCAAGCACCTCGTCCTGCGTCGGGGTCGCCGAGAGCTCCTTGAGCTCCCAGCGGGAGAAGCGCACGCCGAGCGGCGAGAGGGTGTCGCCGATGAGGGCGGCGTCGCGGGTCTGCAGTACGGGGGTGGTCTCGTCGGTTTCGTCCCACACGGTCAATAGAGTCATGTGCCCATGCTATTTCCGCACCCCTCCGGCACGCGCCCCGAAGCCCCAGCGGGCGTAATACGGGGTCACAGAATTGGGCGATAGCACGCGGCAGTTGGTTGCATGAGCGAACCACACCCCGACCCCACGGAGATCCGACACATGGCCCACTCACGCAGCATCACGTTCGCCGCCCTCGCGGCGACAGCCATCATCGCGCTCACCGGCTGCGCGCAGTCCAGCGGCGACGCCGCCGAGGGGTCGACGAAGACCACGACGGCCGCGAGCGCGCCGCTGCCCGCCCCGTTCGACGGCGACCCGGTCAGTGTGGCGCTCGTGCGCCAGAGCGGCGCCGGCGACTACTTCGAGGCCTGGGGGGCCGGGGCGAAGTCGCAGGCCGCCGCCGCGAACATCGACCTCACCATCACCGACGCCCGCAACGACAACGCGAAGCACGCGAGCGACCTCGAGCAGGCCATCGCGTCGGAGCCCGACGCGATCATCGTCGACCACGGCCAGACCGACACGCTGCAGCCCCTCATCACGAAGGCCGTCGATGCGGGCATCCCCGTCGTCGTCTACGACCTCGCCCTCACCGACGCGACCGGCGTCATCACCACCTCGCAGTCCGACGAGTCGATGGCCAGTGGCGTGCTCGACCAGCTGATCGCCGACGTCGGCGACGGCGCCAAGGTCGGCTACGTGTCGGCGACCGGTTTCGCCGCGCTCGACCGCCGCGCCGTCGTCTGGGACTCCTTCGTCGCCGACCACGACCTCGACGTCGTCTTCTCCACCGGCAAGGTGAGCGAGTCCACCGCGAGCGACAACATCCCCCTCGTCGACGCCGCCCTGAAGCAGAACCCCGACGTCGAGGCCATCTTCGCCCCCTACGACGAGATCACCAAGGGCGCCGTGCAGGCCGTCATCCAGAACAACCTGCAGTCGAAGGTCAAGGTGTACGGCATCGACATCTCCAACGCCGACCTCGAGGTCATCAACCAGGCCGACAGCCCCTGGGTCGCGACATCCGCCACCGATCCCGCGGCCGTCGGCGCGGCCGTCGTGCGCTCGCTCGCACTGCACCTCGCCGGCCAGCTCGACCAGGACGACGTGCAGTTCCCCGCCATCGTCATCACGCAAGACTTCCTCGCCGAGAACGAGGTCGACAACGTCGACTCCCTGCGCGAGGCAGAGCCGAGCCTGACCCTCGACACGACCGTCGTCGCAGACTGGCTGCCCGCCACCTCGTGACCTCGGTTCCACTCGCACCGCCGAATCCCGCCGAGGGAGACGCCCGCCCCGCGGACGTCTCCCTCGGCGTGGTGTCGCTCCGCGGGGTCTCGTTCTCCTACGGTACGAACGTCGTGCTGCGCGACGTGAACCTCGACTTCGCGCCGGGAAGCATCACCGCGCTGCTCGGGGCGAACGGCGCGGGCAAGTCCACACTGATCAAGGCGCTCTCGGGCGCCAACCCCCGCTACACCGGGTTGATCTCCGTCGCGGGAGAGGAGGCCGCGCTCTCGAGCCCCACCGTCGCCCGCCACCTCGGCATCTCCGCCGTGCACCAGAAAGTGGCCGACGGCATCGTTCCGGGGCTCACCGTCGCCGAGAACGTGCTGCTCGACGACCTCGCCGGCGGGCTCCGCGGTGCGCTGCGCAACCGGCGCCGCGACCTCGCGAACGCCCGGACCGCCCTCGCCGTGCTCGGACTGCACTGGTCGGACCGTGTGCTCGGCCAGGACGCCAGAGACCTGAGGATCTCGGATGCCCAGCTGGTGACACTGGCTCGCGCACTGCGCAGCACGCCCCGCCTGCTCATCCTCGACGAGCCCACGTCGGCGCTCACCTCGGCCGAGGCCGACCGCCTGTTCGAGGTGCTGCGGGCGCTGCGCGCCGACGGGCTCGCCATCGTCTACGTCTCGCACCGGTTCGGCGAGATCGAGGCGCTCGCCGACAGCGTCGTCGTGCTGCGCGACGGCACGGTGCAGAGCCACAGCGACCGCCCCTTCGCCTGGAACGGCATCCTGCACGACATGCTCGGCCGCGCGACCGAGTTGTCGCAGCAGCGGGTGAGCGCCGACCGCGGGGCCACCGTCGTCGCCGAGGTCGACAGCGTTCCCCTGTTGCCGGGCGCCGCTCCCGTATCGCTCACGATCCGCGGCGGCGAGGTGCTCGGCATCCTCGGCCTCATCGGCGCAGGTAAGACCGAGCTCGCCGAGATCCTCGGCGGTCTCGCGCGGCCCGCGGCGGGCACCCTCACGCTGGGCGGCGAGCCCTACGCCCCGCGTCGCCCCGGCGACGCCATCCGCTCCGGGGTCGTGCTCGTTCCGGAGGACCGCCAGCGGCAGGCGATCCTTCCCGGCTGGTCGGTCGCCCACACCATCACCGTGCCCTTCCTCGCCGAGGCGTCGCGGTGGGGCACCCTGCGTACCGGACGCGAGACGGCCCGCGCCGCCGCCGTCGTCGCAGACCTCGACGTCGTGACCGAGTCGGTCGACACCCCGATCGACGACCTGTCCGGCGGCAACCAGCAGAAGGTCGTCGTCGGTCGCTGGCTGTCGGCGTCGCCGCGCCTCGCGGTGCTCGACGAGCCGTTCCGCGGCGTCGACATCGCCGCCCGTCGCGGCATCGGCGACCGGCTCACCGACCTCGCCCGCTCCGGCGGCGCCGCGGTCGTGCTGTCGAGCGACGTCGACGAGATCCTCGAGGTCTCCGACCGCATCGTCGTTCTCGTCGCCGGCGTCGTCGCCCTCGACGGCTATGCCGACGAACTCGACCGGGCGCGCATCGTCGAGGCGTTCCTGGGCGAGACCCAGCCCGCATCAGTACAGACCTCACCGGCACCAGCAGAAGGAATCACGACATGAGCCAGCTCCCCACCGGCCAGGGCTTCTCTGCGCCGCCCCGCGTGGAGGCCGCCATCGACCGCGTTCGTGCGAGCGTCGGCGAACGGGTCTCCGCCGGTGTCGTGCGCTGGGGCTTCGTCGCGGTCACCGTGCTGCTGATCGCGTTCTTCGCCATCACCGAGCCGAACTTCCGCACGGTCGACAACGCCTTCGGCATGCTCAAGTTCATCGCCCCCACCGCGATCGCCGGACTCGGCGTGATGATCGCGATGACTGTCGGCGGCATCGACCTGTCGGTCGGGGCATCCGCCGGCTTCGCCGTCTCTATCGCCGCCTGGACCATGGTCGTCGGCAACCAGGTCGGCGGCGTCGCCGTCGGGGTGGTGCTGCTCTGCGGCGCCCTCATCGGGGCGCTCAACGCGCTGCTCATCGTCGTCGCGCGCATCCCCGACCTGCTCGCCACACTCACCACCATGTTCGTGATCGTCGGGCTGAAACTGCTCATCGTCGACGGCAAGTCGATCTCGTCACGGATGACCCTCGCCGACGGCTCGACGGCGCCGGGCAAGTTCACCGACGACTTCCTCTGGCTCGACCGCGGCAGCATCGGCCCGGTGCCCGTACCGGTCGTGATCTTCGTGCTGCTCACGGCGCTGCTCTGGTTCTTGCTCGAACGCACCCGGTGGGGACGCGCCCTGTACGCCGTGGGTGCGAACTCGGAGGCGGCCCGGCTGGCCGGCATCCGCGTGCAGCTGTACCGCACCGCCGCCTACGTCGGCTGCGGGCTGCTCGCCTCGGTCGCCGGCCTGCTCCTCGCCGCCCGCATCGGCCAGGGCGACGTGAGCGCCGGCAACTCGCTGCTGCTCGACGCCGTCGCCGTGTCGCTCGTCGGCGTCTCGGTGCTCGGCATCGGCCGCCCCAACGCGTGGGGGACCGCCCTCGGGGCCGTGCTCATCGCGGTGATGGTGACAGGCTTCACGATGGTGGGTCTGCCCTATTACGCGCAGGACTTCGGCAAGGGCCTCGTGCTTCTCGTGGCCCTGCTGTTCAGCTTCACGTTCTCCCGCAAGCGCACCGTCGTGGTGGCCGGGAGCATGACCAACTAGCGGGTCTCGAGCTCGCGGGTCTCGATGGCGAAGCGCAGCATCCACTCGATGAGCTCCGCGTGCCAGCGGGCCTGCTTCAGGTCGGCGCCCCACGCGTACATGCCGTGTTTCGCGACGAGCACGACGGGCACCTCGGCGACGTCGGCGGTCGCCGGAAGGTAACGGCTCTCGAACGCGTCGCCGAGCTCCGTCATATCCTGGCTGTTCTGCACGACGGGGATGACCACGGTCTCGTCGTGGGCCAGATGCCCGAGCCCCTTGAGCATCTCGAGGTCGCGAAGCACGACGCCGTCGGGCCAGTGGTGCGCGGCGACCACGGCGGGCAGCGCGTGCACGTGCACGACGGCGCCCGCGCCGGTGATCCGGGCGATTCGGGCGTGCAGCCCGGCCTCGGCCGACGGGCGGTGGCCGGAGCCGCCGCGGCCCTCGACCCGTTCTCCGTCGCGGTCGACGACCACGAAGTCGGCGGCGGTCAGCTCGCCCTTGTCGAGGCCCGACCCGGTGACGGCGAGCAGCAGCGGGTCGCGTTCGAGCGTCACCGACAGGTTGCCCGAGGTTCCGCGCATCCAGCCGAGGCCGGCGAACCGGGCGGCCTCCGCGGCGAGGGCGGTGCCGGCGGCGACGAGGGTCTCGTCGGTGATGCCCTGGGGGGAGAACTGGTTCATGCCGCGACCACCTCGACGTCGTCGAACGACGCCACGACGGGCACGTCGCCGAAGTCGGCCTCGAACCACGGTTCGCCGGGGCGGGAGAACGCGACGACCTGCCAGCCGGCGTCGACGGCCGCGGAGACCTCGTCGGGGTGGTCGGTGAAGAACACGAGGGAGCCGGCGTCGTCGCCGAGAGCGGTGCGGATGGCGGTGTACGACGCGGGGTCCTTTTTGGAACCCGCGCTGACGGTGTCGAAGTAGTCGACGATGAGCGGCGTCAGGTCGCCGTCGGGGGAGTGGCGGAACCACGGCACCTGGCTCGCGACCGAGCCGGAGGAGAATACGGCCAGCCGCACACCGGCGGCGTGCCAGGCGCGCAGGCGTGGGATCACGTCGTCGAAGAAATGGGAGCTGATCTCGCCGCGCGCGAAGCCCTCGGCCCAGATCTGCCCCTGGATCGTCTTGAGCGGTGTGGCCTTCACGTCGTCGGCCATCCACCGCACGAGCACGGCGACGATCTGCTCGGTCGCGGCGTCTTCGGACAGGCCCGCGTCGGCGACGACCTGCTCGCGGGCGGCGGCGATCGCTGGGTCTGCGGCGTGGTCGTCGAGCCAGGCGCCGAGACGGGGCCGCGCGTAGTCGTACAGGTCGCCGAGGATGAAGCCGGCGGCGCTCGTGGTGCCCTCGAGGTCGAGCACGAGCGTGGTCGCGGTGATGCGCAGGGTCACGGGGTTCCTTCGATGGTGGTGGTCACGTCGGCACCGGTGACGACCCAGGTGCGGGCGCGGGCGAGCAGCTCGCGGTAGGCGGCGGGGATCTGCTCGGCCGGCAGGGTGGTGAAGTCGGCGGCGTGTGAGAAGCCGGCGGTGCGGCGGATCGACTCGACTCCGGCGAACAGCCAGGCATCGCTGCGGATGCGGGCGAGCCAGGCCTCGAGGTCGAGCCCGTCAGGAGTGCCGGCGCGCTCCGGCCAGCGTTCCGAGACAGCGGCGATGAACTCGTCCCAGCTCGCGTCGATCGCCGACGCGCGGGCGGCGGCGAGCTCAGTTGCGCCGACTCGCTCTGCGGCGATCGCGGCGATGGAGAGGTTGGCCCAGAACAGTCCGAGGTCCATTCCGACGGGGCCCACGAAGCTGAACTCGGGGTCGAAGATCTTGATCGCCTGCACGCCGTCGCGCTCGCCGATCATGACCGAGCCGGAGTGCAGGTCGCCGTGGATGAGCGCCTCGGCGCGGGTCGCGAACACCTCGCGCACGGTCGCGACCGCGGCGAGCAGCTCGGTGTCGACGTAGAGGGCACGCACCGCGGCATCCATCTCGGGAATCCAGTGGTTGTGGTCGTTGAGGCGGTACGGCTCGTCGAGCACCGCCGTCTCGGTGAGGGCGCACAGCTCGGGGTTCGCGGCGGTGACGACGAGCTCGGCGTGAGCCGCCGGGTCGAGGGCGATGACGCTCGTGGCGAGCGACAGCTCCGCGCTGAACCGGCCGACGACGCGGCCGAGGGAGTCGAAGTCGATCGAGGCGGGTTCGCGGCCCGCGACGACGTCGGCCACCTGGCGCACGAGCACGTCGCGCAGCACGTCGAGGTCGGAGAGGTCTTCCATCACGAGCACGTAGCGGTCGAGGTCGACGGGCTCCACGGTAGGAACACTCGCCGGCACCAGCGCCGAGAGCATCTCGTAGGCGCGCGCCTCCGAGGCGATGCGCACCGGATCGATCGGCCAGTCGGGACCGACGGCCTGCACCCACGGCGGCGCCTGCTTCACGGCGACGCTGCCGAGCGGGCCGCGGGCGATGAACACGCGGTTCATGTTGCCGGCGGTCACCTCGACGACGTCGACCTCGCCGGGGGAGGAAGCCAGTCGAGGCAGCAGACCCGCCCCGTCCAAGTAGCGCACGACGTCGTCGCGGTCGACGAGCAGCTCGTATTCGGTGGTTTCAGCGTTCGTGGTCTCGGTCACCGGGCATCGATTCTGGTTGTGGAGTACTCCGCGAGGGAGCCGGGGGCGAAGGCGCCGCGGTCGGTGACCACAGCCGTGACGAAGCGGGGAGGGGTCACGTCGAACGCCGGGTACCAGGCGTCGGTGACGAGGGCGGATGCCGTGCGGGCGCCCAGCATGGACAGCACCTCTGCGGGGTCGCGGTCTTCGATGACGATGTCGGCACCGGTGGGCACGGATGCGTCCGGCGACTGCACGAGCGCGTAGTACGGCACGTCGAAGGCGTTCGCCGCTACGGCGAGGCCGAGCGTGCCGACCTTGTTGGCGACGCTGCCGTCGAGGCTGACCCGGTCGGCGGCGGTGACGAGGGCGGTGATCGCGCCGAGGCGCGACCCGGGGGCGAGGGCCGCGGCGGCCATGCCGTCTGTGATGAGGGTGACGCGCTGGTCCATCTCGCGCAGGGTGTGCGCGGTCAGTCGCGCGCCCTGCAGGTAGGGGCGGGTCTCGGTCGCCACCCACTCGAAGGTCTTGCCCGCGGCATCCGCCGCCCGCACCAGCTCGATCAGATAGGTGTCCATCCAGCAGTGGGTGAGCAGCCGGGCGCCGTCGTCGAGCAGGGCGACCGTGTGCTCGCCGAGGGCGCGACTGCGTGCTCGGTAGCGCAGGGCGAAGGCGCGAGCGGCGTCGACCGCGGCCTCGAGGAGCTCGGACGTGGAGGTCGCACCGGCGGTCGCGGCGATGACGCTCTCGGCGGCCTCACGCGGGTGGTTGTTGGTGGGGCGAGCATTGGCGAGGGCTTCGGCGGCCGCGGCGAGGCTGGCGCGGGCGTCGTCGAGCGGGAGGCGCTGCGCCTGGAGCGCGGCGAGCTCGAGGCCGGCACAGGCCGCGAAGGTCGGGCCGGAGCTCTGGGTGACCATGGCGGTGATCGCCGCGGCGACCTCCTGCGCGGTGTCGGCGCGTACCCACGCGATGCTCGACGGGAAGACACGGCGGTCGAGGATGAAGACGGCGCCGTCGGCCAGCACCACGGAGTCGTCGAGCGCCGGTAACGCGATGCCGCGATCGATCACTCGTTCCTCCGATGTGCGCCGGGCTCCGGGTGGCGCCGACCCCACGAGAATACCCGGGTTCGGTGGGCCCTCCGGGTGGAGAACGCGGTGTGCGGGCCGCAGCCGCGGAGTCTCGCGGCGGTCGCGTCGCGGATTGTTAACCCGTGTGACGGCGCGGCCGCCCGGCCGGTGCGGCGCGGGCGGCGGCGCCGACGGCTACTCGCTCTTCGGCAGGCCGGGCGGGTTGATCTCCGACGTGGCGAGCGACTCGGAGGTGAGTCCCCAGCGCTCGAGGACCTCGGCGTACTCGCCGCCCTCGATCGCGGCGTTCAGCACGATGCCGACCGACTCGATGAGCCCGTTGCCCTTCGCGGTCGCTGCGGCGATGTCGGCCGTGAGGGGCCAGCCGCCGTTGACGGTTCCGACGAGCTTGGTCTCACCGTCGACGGCCGCGGCGTACGCCGAGGTGGCGTTCGGGCCGAAGTTGGCGTCTGCGCGTCCCGACTTCAGGGCGAGTGCGCCGCTCGCCGTGTCGTCGAAGTAGAGGTACTCCACCGGGTCGAGGCCGGCGGCGATGTTCTCCTCGTCCCACGCCTGGAGGATCTTCTCCTGGTTCGTGCCTGAGCCGACGATGATCTTGAGCCCCGCGACATCCGCCGCCTCCTCTATCGAGTCGATCGGGGAGTCGGCCTTCACGTAGAAGCCGAGCAGATCTTGGCGGTAGCTCGCGAAGTCGTAGAGCTCCTTGCGCTCGTCGGTGACGGTCACGTTGGAGAGGATCAGGTCGTACTTTCCCGACTGGATGCCGAGCGGCCAGTCGGCCCACGCGGCCGCCTGGATGTTCAGCTCGAGGTCGAGACCGTCGGCGACCAGCTGGGCGAGGTCGACCTCGTTGCCGATCAGCGTCGTGTCGTCGTCGGCGTACAGCCCGAGCGGCGCGGCGTACGGGGAGGTGACGACCGTGAGCTTGCCGGCCTCGATCGGCTCGAAGCCGCCGGCCGCGAGCGAGGCGACCGCCTCGGAGACCGCGTCGAGACGCACCCGGTCCTGGTCGGCAGTGAGGTTGAACCGGGATGCTGCGTTCTCCTGCGAGCCGCTGGCCTCGGCGTCGCCGCCGGAGGTGAGCGCGAGGGCGGTGACGCCGCCGCCGACGAGGGCGAGGGCCGCGACTCCGGCGATGACGGCCGCTGTCTTCTTTCTGATTGCCATGGTCTGTTTCCTTTGCTGTGGGTGGATTAGAGGACGGTCGCGAGAAACTCGCGGGTTCGCGGATGCTGCGGATCGCCGAGCACCTCGCCGGGGCCGCCCTGTTCGAGCACCACCCCGTGGTCGATGAAGATCACACGGTCGGAGACCTCGCGGGCGAAGCCGATCTCATGCGTCACGATGACGAGCGTCGTGCCGAGACCGGCGAGCTCGCGGATGACGTCGAGCACCTCGCCGACGAGCTCCGGGTCGAGAGCCGAGGTGGGCTCGTCGAACAGCAGCACCTTCGGCTGCAGGGCGAGCGCGCGTGCGATGGCGACGCGCTGCTGCTGCCCGCCGGAGAGCTGGCGGGGGTAGGCGTCGGCCTTGTCGGCGAGACCCACCTTCTCGAGCAGTCCGAGCGCCAGCTCGCGTGCATCCGCCCTGTTCAGCCTCTTCAGTCCGACGGGCGCCTCGACGATGTTCTCGAGCGCGGTGAGGTGGGGAAACAGGTTGAAGTTCTGGAACACCATGCCGACCTGGGTGCGGCGGCGCAGCACGTGGCGTTCCTTGAGCTCGTAGAGCTTGCCGCCGCGGTGCTCGTAGCCGATGAGCTCGCCGTCGATCGCGACCCAGCCGGAGTCGACCGTCTCGAGGTGGTTGATGGTGCGCAGTAGCGTCGACTTGCCCGAGCCGCTCGGCCCGAGGATCGTCACGACCTCGCCCGGCTCGAGGGTGAGCGATACGCCGCTCAGAACCTCGACGCCGTTGTAGCTCTTGGTGACGTCGCGGATCTCGACGTGCCCCTGCGTGGTCAAAGTCGACGTCGTCATGCCGCGACCTCCTTCTTGGGCTCGTCGTCGAGCCGGTTCCACTGCACGGCGGCCCACGCTCTCGCGCGCTGGATCGGCGTGGGCGGCAGCACCCGGGCCGAGCCTCGGGAGTAGTAGCGCTCCACATAGAACTGCGCGATGCTCAGCACCGTGGTGAGGATCATGTACCAGAGCACGGCGACGAGCAGCAGCGGGATCACCTGCTGGTTGCGGTTGTAGATGACCTGCGACACGTAGAACAGCTCGGCCAGCGCGATCACCGAGATGATCGAGGTGCCCTTGAGCAGTCCGATGATCTCGTTGAACGCGTTCGGGATGATCGAGCGTGCCGCCTGCGGCAGGATGATGCGCGTGATGCGCCGGTGCTGCGGGATGCCGAGCGCCGCAGCCGCCTCGAGTTGGCCGGCGTCGACCGAGAGGATGCCGCCGCGGATGATCTCCGCGGAGTAGGCCGCCTGGTTGAGCGACAGGCCGAGCACGGCCGCCGCGAACGCGCTGACGAGGGTGACGGTCTGCGTCTCGACGAAGTAGTCGGTCGTGAACGGGACACCGAGGCCGATCGTCGGGTAGAGGTAGCCGAGGTTGAACCAGACGAGGATCTGCACGAGCAGCGGCACCGACCGGAAGAACCAGATGAAGCTCCACGCGAACGAGTTCAGCAGCGGCGACTTCGACAGCCGCATGAGCGCCAGCAGGCTGCCGACCACGAAGCCGAGCGCGCCGGCGACGACGGTGAGGGTGAGGGTCATGCCGAGCCCGCGCAGGATCGCGTCGGAGAAGAAGTACCTCGCCACTGTCGGCCAGCCGTAGCCGGCGTTGGTGAACAGGGTCCAGACCAACTGGGCGACGACGAAGATCACGACGGCGCCGAGGATCCAGCGGATCCAGTGCTTCGTGCGCACGACGGGCAGGGCGCCGAAGTCGACCGCCCCTGGTCGCTGAGCCGCCTCCGGTCGCTGTGCCTGTCGAAGCGCAGCCGCCTCCGGTCGCTGAGCCTGTCGAAGCGCCCCGTCGACAGGCTCAGCCGCCGCCGCCCTCCGGTTCTCTACCTGCGTCATGACAGCTCCTTCTCGAAGTGATGGATCACGATCTGCTCGGCGTCCTGCGCCCGGTCGAACAACGGCGTGTAGCCGGTGGACAGGTACAGCCGCACCGCCTCCGGCTGCCGCGGCCCCGTGCTCAGCACGACGCGCGTGAACCCGCGGCGCCTGGCCTCGACCTCGAGCTCGGCGAGCGCGAGCTTCGCGAGGCCTCGCCCGCGGTGGTCGGCGTGCGTCCACATGCGTTTGAACTCGACCGTTGTCGCGTCGATGGTCATGAACGCGCCGGCCGAAACCGGGGCGGCATCGATCTCGAGCAGCAGGAACGTGCCGCCCGGCGCCGAGAACGCGTCGGCCGGGTAGCGCGCGATCTCGACCGAGGCCGGCTCGCCGAACAGGTTGCCGTAGCGGGCGTCGTACTCGCGTTCGAGGTCGCGCAGTACGAGTTGCGCCTGCGGGTCGAGCGGCGTGGTGTGGCGGTAGGCGACGCTCGTTCCCTGAGCCGACACCGGTCCCTGAGCTTGTCGAAGGGCGACAGGCTCAGACGCTTCGACAGGCTCAGCGACCGGGGCCTCACGCTGCGTCATGGTGCGCCCGCCGCTTCAGCTCGTCGGATGCCTCGGCCGAGGCCTTCGCCAGTGCGGCGTCGCGCCGCGCGACCTCCTCGCGGACGATCGGGATCACGTAGCGGCCGAAGTCGATGGTGTCGTTGACGAAGTCATAGCCGCGGGCGGAGAGGATGTCGACGCCGAGGTCGACGTAGTCGAGCAGGGCCGCCGCGACCGTCTCGGGCGTGCCGACGAGCGCGTTCGAGTTGCCGCGTCCGCCGCTGACGGCCGCGGGCTTCGTCCAGAGCGCGCGGTCGTAGCGGTCGCCGGCCTCGGCGATGGAGAGCAGGCGCTGCGAGCCCGCGTTCTCCGGGTTCTTCAGGTCGCCGACGAACGAGCTGGGAGCCGCTCCGGCCGTGCGCTGCTCGATCCTGTGCAGGATGCTCTGGGCCTTCTCCCACGCGAGTTCCTCCGTCGCGCCGAGGATCGGGCGGAACGCGACCTGGATCTTCGGGCGCTGCTCGCGGCCGGCGGCGGCTGCCGCATCCGTTATCGTCTGTATCTGCTCCGCGGTGTCGGCGAGCGGCTCTCCCCAGACCGCGTAGATGTCGGCCTCGGCCCCGCCGATCGCGTACGCGGCCGGCGACGACCCTCCGAAGCTGACCTCCGGGCGGTCGCCGTGCGGCCAGATGTCGGAGACGAAGTTCTCGAACCGGTAGTGCTCCCCGTCGAAGCTGAACGGCTCACGGCTCGTCCATGCCTGCTTGACGATGCGGATGTACTCGCCGGTGCGCGCGTACCGCTCGTCCTTGGTGAGGAAGTCGCCCTCGGCCGCCTGGTCGGCGGTCGACCCGCCGGTGATGAAGTGCACGTTGAGGCGGCCGTCGCTGATCTGGTCCAGAGTCGCGAACACCTTGGCGGCGTAGGTCGGATAGGAGACGTTGGGGCGGTGCGCGAGCAGGATCTTCAGGTGGTCGAGCTTGCTCGCGATGAACGCGGCGGCGGTCGACGGGTCGGGGGCGCCGGAGTGGTAGGCGAACAGGATGCGGTCCCAGCCGTTGTCTTCGTGGGCTCGGGCGAAACGCAGCGTGTAGTCCTTGTCGAAACTGGCGCCCGAGCGCGCCTGGGTCTCGCCGCCGTCGTTCAGACCCGCGATGCCGAGAAATTCGATGCCCATGTCTGCGTCCGCCTTCGTTCGTTGCGGTGCCGAGTGCGCCGCGATTTCCCGACGGTATGCGGCGATTTCTCGAGGCCACAACAATCGCCGTTCACACTTCGTCACACCGTCACGCGGCGTCATGTTCGACGCTTCCGATGGATTGCGCGGTGACTGTTGTGCCATGTCAATCCAGCTCGCCGTGATCGGCGCCGGACCCCGCGGGGTCGGTTTTCTCGAGCGACTCGCGGCGAATCTGCCGGAGATCGCGAACGGACTGCCCCTCGTGGTGCACCTCGTCGATCCGCACCCGCCGGGCGCCGGGCGCATCTGGCGCAGCGCCCAGTCGCCCCTGCTCAAACTCAACTCGATGGCGCGCGACGTGACGATGTTCACCGACGTGTCGTCCACGGTCGACGGCCCGGTGTGGGAGGGGCCGTCGCTCATCGAGTGGGCGGTGCAGGCGCGGTCGGGGCAGATCGAGCTGCAGGTCGACGACCCGCTCGTCGCCCACGAGCTCGAGCATCTCGCCGGCGACTCCTTTCCGACCAGGCGGCTGCAGAGCGAGTACCTGGCGTGGTTCTACCGCCGGGCGATCGCCGCGCTGCCGGCGACCGTCGTGGAATACGCCGCGAGCGCGACGACGGTGACGGATGCCCCGGACGGCACTCAGCTCGTCGCGCTCGACAACGGCGTGGTCGTCGCCGCCGACATCGTGCTCTACGCCCTCGGTCACTCGGGCTCCACTCCGGAACCCGAGCACGTCGAGCTGCTCGAATTCGCCGAACTCCACGGCCTGCACTACGTCGCTCCCGACTTCACCGCCGACGCCGACCTCTCGGCGATCCGAGCCGGAGAGCCCGTCATCGTGCGGGGGATGGGGCTCGCCGCGGTCGACCTCACCGTGCTGCTCACCGAGGGGCGCGGAGGACGCTTCGTGCCATCGGCCTCGCTGCCCGGCCAGCTCGACTATCTGCCGAGCGGTGAGGAGCCCCTGCTGCTGCTCGGGTCGCGCCGCGGCGTTCCGTACCACTCGAAGATCAGCTCGGCGCTCGCGGCACCGCGGGCCGAGCCGCGGTTCTTCACCGCGCGAATCGCGGCCGCGCTCGAGGCGTCGAGCGAGACGCTGTCGTTCACGCGCGACGTCTGGCCGCTCATCGCCGCCGAGCTGCAGTGGGGCTACTACCACGAGCTGTTCGTGGGCCACCCCGACCGGGTGCGGGTGCCGTGGGAGAGGTTCGTGCCGTTTCTCGAGCGCTACCGCTGGAACAGCCCGCAGCTGCACGCCGCGATCGCGGCCGCGGTTCCGAACCCGGTCGACCGGCTCGACCTTGAGGCGCTCGACCGCCCGCTCGCCGGCGTGCGGGCCGAGTCGCGCGCCGAGCTGCAGGAGACCCTGCGCTACTACATCGGGCTCGACCTGCACGCCCGCAGCGCGCCCGAGCACAGCGCGACGCTCGGCCTGTTCACCTCGCTGCTCTACGCGCTGTTCGACCTGGGGTCGATCATCGACTCGCCCAAGTGGACCGCGCGATCCCGGGCGCACGACCTCGCCGTCTGGTGGCCGAACTACTTCAGCTTCATCGCGAGCGGGCCCCCGGCGCACCGGCTGGACGAGCTGCTGGCGCTCTCGCGTGCCGGAGTGGTCGAGTTTCTGGGTGCGGACACCGCCGTGCGTGCCGTCGTCTCCGGCGAGGACGACGTCGGCGACGTCGGCCGCGCCGACGGGGCCGGCCGCGCCGGCCACTTCGCGGCGAGCTCGTCGAGCGCGCCGGGCGAGGTCACCGCCCGTGTCCTCGTCGACGCGCGCCTGCCCGACGCGCACGTGCGCAGGAGCGACAACGCGGCGCTGCGGTCGCTGATCGACACCGGAGCGGCGTGCGAGGAGCTGGTCTCCGACGCCGACTTCACCGGGTCGACCGGGCGGCTCCTCGTGCGCCCGGCGGACTCACGGCTGATCCGCGCCGACGGCGACCCGCACCCCGGCGCCTTCGCGATCGGACCGTACACGAACGCCCCCTTCGCCGGAGCCTTCGCCCGCCCGGGCACGAACGCCGTCGCCTTCCGCGAGAACGACCGCGTGGCGCGGGCCGTGCTTGCGCTGGCCGTCGAGCGCGCCGCCGCACCGGCGCAGCCGCCCGCCCTTGCTGGCGCCCTTGCTAGCGCCATGGCGGAGACTGCGCAGCTCGGCTGACGCGCACCCACCACCTGACTGGCCACTTTGTGCGGTTTGGAGCGCCGTGAAACAGCGCGAAGTGGCCAGCCAGCCAGCCAGCCAGCCAGCCAGCCAGCGAGCCGGCCAGGTGGGCGGCCGCGAACGCTCGGACGGTCCGACGGCCGCAATCACCACCTGACCGGCCACTTTGTGCGGTTTGGAGCGCCGTGAAACAGCGCGAAGTGGCCAGCCAGCCAGCCAGCCAGCCAGCGAGCCGGCCAGGTGGGCGGCCGCGAACGCTCGGACGGTCCGACGGCCGCAATCACCACCTGACCGGCCACTTTGTGCGGTTTGGAGCGCCGTGAAACAGCGCGAAGTGGCCAGCCAGCCAGCCAGCCAGCCGGTCAGATGCGCGGCCGCGAACGCTATGCCCGTTCGACCGTCTCGCGTCTCCAGAGCTCGGGCATCCGAAAGTCGATCCGCTCGCCGTGGGCGCGGGCCGTCCAGCCGGCGAGGGCCAGCGACAGGTCGTCGGCCGATTTCGGCATGGGCGCGAGCGGCTTGGACAGCGGGCGCCAGAAGCGGTCGAAGTGCACGGGGAAGACCGTCTGCGCGCCGGTGGCGACGACGGTCTCTGTCCAGTAGTGGTCGCGCCACGCGTTGTCCTGCCTGCCGGCGCCGGCCGCGCCGAGGTAGAACACGTCGCTCGGGTAGTCGTCGAGCGCGCCCGGGACGAAGTTCGCCGAGGCGTGCACGAGCACACGCCCCTCGGGATGGTCGAAGTGGAACGAGTAGCAGTCGCCAGTGCGAAACTGCGAGGCACGCGCGGGCAGCGTCACGGGCGCGTCGATGGTGCCAGGGTAGCGGTCGCCGGGAGAATGCACCGCGTGCACCGGCGTGAGCGTGAACGCGCCGACCGCGATCGCCTCGCCCGCTTCCAATGGCACGAAGCCGTCGATGCCGAGGCCGTAGCCGGTTGCGATCATGCGAGTCGACGGGGATCCCGCAAGGCGCGCGCCGGTCACGTCGGCGACGACCGGCGCGTCGAGGGCGTGGTCGATGTGCGAGTGCGAGACCAGCACGAGATCGAGCCGGTCGATGCCGGCGCGCTGCAGCGCCCAGTCGATCAGCCGCCCGTCCGGTCGCGCGTTGGTGAGCAGGCGGCGCAGCGGCGGCCGGGTGAAATAGCCGTCGACGAGGAGCGACGTCGTGCCGTCGCTCACCAGGACGGTCGACGTGCCCAGGAACATCGTCGTGACAGGGGCCATGGCCCGAGCGTACCCCCGCGTGGGCGGCAAACCCACCCGCCAGCCGCCGTCATTGCATACACAGAGCGCGATTCTTGGGTAAAACGAGACAAAGGGGATAGCCTGTGTATACAAACCGACGGAGGGACGTGGATGCGCGCTAGCGACCGGGCCTACTCCGTTCTGCGCGAGCAGATCATCGACGGCGAGCTAGCGCCGGGCACGCTGCTCGCCGAGGTGGAGCAGTCCAGCCGGCTCGGCGTCTCCCGCACACCCTTGCGCGAGGCCCTCTCGCGCCTCGCCGCCGACGGGCTCGTCGCAGCGCACTCGGGGCGCGGCCTCGTCGTGACCGACGTTCCGTTGACGCGCATCGCCGAGCTGTTCGAGGTGCGCAGCGCGCTCGAAGAGCAGGCCGCCCGCCTCGCAGCGCGACGCCGCGACCCCGCGGTGTTCGAGGGCCTCCAGCGCGAACTGCGGCAGGCGCACGAGCTTCTCGACAACGGCGACCCCGTGCGGCACGAGTACTACGAGCTCGTCGCGCGCCTCGACGCTGCCATCGACGACGCGGTGCAGAACCCCCTCCTGGTCTCGACCCTCGCCGGGGTGCGCACGCACGTCGCTCGAATCCGCCGCCTCTCGCACGACGACCCGGAGCGACTCCGCGAAGCCGCCCGCGAGCACCTCATGATCGTCGATGCGATCGTCGACGGCTCGGAGTCGCTCGCCGCCCACGCCACCCAGCTGCACCTGTACCGCAGCCTCAAAAACATCCTCGGTTCGATGGAAAGGAACCCGCAATGAAACTCCACCCCGTGCGCGTGTACGCGAGCGACGAGAACCTGCCGCGCGAGGAGCAGCTCGCCTGGAAGATCGCCCAGATCGCGGCCGACCCGGTCGCCGTGACCCCCGAGGTCGTCGACATGGTGATCAACCGCATCATCGACAACGCGGCGGTCGCCACCGCGAGCCTGACCCGCGCGCCCGCCGTCGCGGCGCGCGCGCAGGCGCAGGACCGCGCTTCGACAGGCTCAGCGACCGGCTCGACGGTATTCGGCGTCGAGGGCCGCTTCCAGCCAGAGTGGGCTGCGTGGGCGAACGGCGTCGCCGTGCGCGAGCTCGACTACCACGACACCTTCCTCGCGGCTGAGTACTCGCACCCCGGCGACAACATCCCGCCGATCCTCGCGGTCGCCCAGCACGCCGGATCCACCGGAGCGGACCTGGTGCGCGCCATCGCCACCGGCTACGAGATCCAGATCGACCTGGTCAAGGCGATCAGCCTGCACGCCCACAAGATCGACCACGTCGCCCACCTCGGCCCGAGCGCCGCCGCCGGAATCGGCACCCTGCTCGGACTCGCACCCGAGACGATCTTCCAGGCCGTCGGCCAGGCGCTGCACACCACGACGGCCACCCGCCAGTCGCGCAAGGGCGAGATCTCCACGTGGAAGGCGCATGCACCGGCCTTCGCCGGGAAGATGGCCGTCGAGGCCGTCGACCGTGCCATGCGCGGTCAGACCAGCCCCACCCCGATCTACGAGGGCGAAGACGGCGTGATCGCCTGGCTGCTCGACGGCAAGGACGCGCACTACGAGGTGCCGCTGCCGGAGGCGGGGGAGGCCAAGCGCGCGATCCTCGACAGCTACACGAAGGAGCACTCCGCCGAGTACCAGGCGCAGGCATGGATCGACCTCGCGAGGGCGCTAGGAACGAAGCATCCGGCCCTTCGACGGGACCCCGCGGCGATCAAGAAGGTCGTTCTGCACACCAGCCACCACACCCACTACGTGATCGGCTCGGGCGCGAACGATCCGCAGAAGTACGACCCGACCGCCAGCCGCGAGACGCTCGACCACTCGATCCCGTACATCTTCACGGTCGCGCTGCAGGACGGCGAGTGGCACCACGAACGCTCGTACGCGCCGGAGCGCGCCGCCCGCCCCGACACGGTCGAGCTGTGGAACCGGGTCACCACCCAGGAGGACGCCGAGTGGACCCGCCGGTATCATTCCAACGATCCCGCCGAGAAGGCGTTCGGCGGCCGCGTCGAGATCGAGCTGACCGACGGCACCGTGATCGTCGACGAGATCGCCGTAGCCGACGCGCATCCGCTGGGGGCCCGCCCCTTCGCCCGCGAGCAGTACGTCGCGAAGTTCCGCGCGCTCGCCGACGGCGTGCTCGAGCCCGCCGAGATCGAGCGTTTCCTCGACCTCGTGCAGCGACTGCCCGAGCTCACCGCCGAGGAGCTCGGCGGCCTCACCGTCACCGCGACCGCCCTGCCCGCCGGGCCGAAGGGACTCTTCTGATGCTGTACTCCCACGTCACCCCAGCCGACAAGCGCGCCGCCCTCAGAACGGCGCTCGCGAGCGGCGAGCTGCTGCGCTTCCCCGGCGCGTTCAACCCGCTCAGCGCGCGGCTGATCCAAGACAAGGGGCTCGAGGGCGTCTACATCTCCGGCGCCGTCATCAGCGCCGACCTCGGGCTGCCCGACATCGGGCTCACGACCCTCTCCGAGGTTGCCGGCCGGGCCGCGCAGATCTCGCGCATGACCGACCTGCCCTCGATCGTCGACGCCGACACCGGCTTCGGCGAGCCGATGAACGTCGCCCGCACCGTGCAGCAGCTCGAAGACGCCGGGGTCGCCGGCTTGCACATCGAAGACCAGGTCAACCCGAAGCGCTGCGGCCACCTCGACGGCAAGGCGGTCGTCGACGAGGACACCGCCGTCAAGCGCATCCGCGCGGCGGTGGCGGCCAGACGCGACCCGAACCTGCTGATCATGGCGCGCACCGATATCCGCGCCCTCGACGGACTGAACTCGGCCATCGACCGCGCCAAGGCGCTGGTCGACGCGGGGGCCGACGCGATCTTCCCCGAGGCTATGGTCGACCTCTCCGAGTTCGAGGCTGTGCGCGCGGCCGTCGACGTGCCGATCCTCGCCAACATGACCGAGTTCGGCAAGAGCGAGCTGTTCACCAACCGGCAGCTCGCCGACGTCGGCGTCAACATCGTGATCTACCCCGTCTCCCTGCTCCGCCTCGCGATGGGGGCCGCCGAACGCGGGCTCGACACGATCGTCTCCGAGGGCTCGCTCACCAGCCGCGTGCCCGAGATGCAGACCCGCGCGCGGCTCTACGAGCTGCTCGACTACGAGAGCTACGGCAGCTTCGACACCTCGGTGTTCAACTTCTCGCTCGACACCAACCGGGGCTGATGTTCTCGCCACGCGTCTGCCGCGTGGCCTAGCTTTAGAAATGCACACCAATCGCGAAGGAGCGTTATGAGCGAGACCGAGATCTACAAGGGCCTGGCCGGGGTCGTCGTCGACACGACCACCATCTCCAAGGTCAATCCCGAGACCAACTCTCTGCTCTACCGCGGATACCCCGTGCAGGAGCTCGCCGAGAAGTGCACCTTCGAAGAGGTCGCCTACCTGCTCTGGCACGGCGAACTCCCCACGGCACAGCAGCTCGCCGAGTTCGAGACGCTCGAACGATCGCTGCGCGCGCTCGACCCCGTCGTCAAACGCGTCATCGACGAGATCCCCACCACCGCGCACCCGATGGACGTCGTGCGCACCGCCGTGAGCGTCATCGGGGCGCGGGACCCGGATGCCTCGGAGTCGACCACCGAGGCGAACCTGCGTAAGTCGGTGTCGTTGTTCGCCCAGCTGCCGGCCGTCGTCGCCTATGACCAGCGACGCCGCCGCGGCGAGCATCTCGTGGAGCCGCGCGACGACCTGGGCTACTCCGCCAACTTCCTGCACATGACGTTCGGCGACGTGCCCGACCTCGTGGTCGTCAACGCATTCGACGTGTCGATGATCCTCTACGCCGAGCACTCGTTCAACGCGTCGACGTTCACCGCCCGCGTCATCACGTCCACCCTCTCCGACCTGTACTCCGCCGTCACCGGCGCGGTCGGCGCACTCAAGGGCGCCCTGCACGGCGGCGCCAACGAGGCCGTGATGCACGTCTTCGACGAGATCGGCACCGCCGACAGGGCCGAGGAGTGGCTCGACACCGCGCTCGCCGAGAAGCGCAAGATCATGGGCTTCGGCCACCGCGTCTACAAGAACGGCGACTCGCGGGTGCCCACTATGAAGGCCGCGCTCGACACCCTCGTCGCCGAGTACGACCGGCCAGAGCTGGGCAATCTCTACGACACCCTCGAGGCGGCGATGGGGGAGCGCAAGAGCATCAAGCCGAACCTCGACTACCCGAGCGGGCCCGCGTACCACCTCATGGGGTTCGACACACTCACCTTCACGCCGCTCTTCGTGGCGGCACGCATCACGGGATGGACGGCGCACATCATGGAGCAGCTCTCGGCCAACAGCCTCATCCGCCCGCTCAGCCTGTACGTCGGGCCCGAGGAGCGCCACATCGAGGGTGGTGTGCTGTGAGCGTCCCCGACATCGCCCTGAACTCCGGCACGACGATCCCGCAGCTCGGCTTCGGCGTCTTCAAGGTCGACCCCGCCCAGACCGAGCGCATCGTCAGCGACGCGCTCGAGGTCGGCTACCGGCACATCGACACGGCCAAGGCCTACGACAACGAGCCGGGCGTCGGTGCCGCGATCGCGGCATCCGCGATCCCGCGCGAGGAGCTGTTCGTCACCACGAAGCTGTTCAACTCCGACCAGGGCGGCCAGTCGGCTCTCGACGCCTTCGACCTGAGCCTCGCGAAGCTCGGGCTCGACTACGTCGACCTGTATCTCATCCACTGGCCGTGCCCCGCGCGCGGCCTGTTCGTCGAGTCGTGGCGCAGCCTCGAGCAGATCTTCGAGTCGGGGCGTGCCCGCGCGATAGGGGTCTCCAACTTCCTGCCGCACCACCTGCAGACTCTGTTGGACGAGACGACAGTGGTTCCGGCGGTGAACCAGATCGAGCTGCACCCGTACTTCCAGCAGCGCGAGGCCTCGGAGTTCGGGCGCTCGCACGGTGTCGTCACCGAGGCGTGGAGCCCGCTCGGACAGGGAACCCTCGTCGACGAGGCGGGCGTGCAGGCGATCGCCGACGCGTACGGCAAGTCGCTCGCGCAGGTCATCCTGCGCTGGCACATCCAGAACGGCAACGTCGTGATCCCGAAGTCGAACCGACGCGAGCGCATGGCCGAGAACTTCGACGTGTTCGACTTCGAACTGACGCAGGCCGAGATCGGGATCATCGACGCGCTCGACCGCGGCGGCCGCCTCGGCAGCGACCCCGACGTCGTCAGCTGAGCCGGCGCCCGCCAGGCGACGGAGCGTAACGCGGCGGAACATTCCGACGGCGATTTCGCATCCTTGACAGTGTTGAGAGCACACAGCAGCTCTCTTCACTTTCCAAAGGATCCACTCATGTCTGACCAGACACCCCTCGTCGCCCCGCCCAAGAAGCGCGGTCGACTGTACGCCCTGATCGCACTGGCCGTGGTGGTCGTCGTAGCTCTCGTCGTCGGGATCTCGCTCGCCGTGTCATCCGGCAACGCACCGGAGGAGACCGCGGCAGGCGACAACGCCATCACCGAGGGCAAGGGCTCGCCGGGAGACCCGATCGTCGTCGGCGTGGTCGGCGCGAGCGACCCGCATTGGGACGCCTACACCGAGGCGGCCGCCGAGGCGGGCATCTCGATCGAGATCGTCGACTTCACCGACTACGCCCAGCCGAACCCCGCGCTCACCGAGGGCGACCTCGACCTCAACCAGTTCCAGCACATCATCTACCTGGCGCAGTACAACGAGTCGGCCGGTGAAGACGTCGCCCCGATCGGCGCCACCGCGATCTACCCGCTGTCGCTGTACTCCAGCAAGTTCACGTCGGTCGACGACATCCCGGCGGGCGAGACCGTCGCGGTTCCGAGCGACGCGAGCAACCTCGCCCGCGGCCTCCTCGTGCTGCAGTCCGCCGGGCTCATCGAGCTCGCCGACGGAGGCAGCCCCTTCTCCACCCTCGACGACGTGCTCCCGAGCTCCAAGGTGAAGGTCATCTCGCTCGAGGCCGCCCTCACCCCCACCTCGCTCCCCGACGTCGCCGCCGCGATCATCAACAACGACTTCGTCATCGACGCGGGCCTCACCTTCGACGACGCCATCGCGACCGACGACCCCGCCGACGAGAGCGCGCAGCCGTACATCAACATCTTCGCGGCCCGCGCCGAGGACAAGGACGACAAGACGTTGCTCGAGCTCGTCGACATCTTCCAGAACACGAAGACGGTCACCGACGCCCTGCTCGAGACCTCCGGCGGCACCGCCGTGCTCGTCACCACCCCGATCGCCGAGCTCGAAGAGTCGCTGGCAACGGTGCAGGACGCGTACGCAGCCCAGTAGCATCACGCGGAGATGCCGACGGACTCCGGTCCGTCGGCATTTCGCTGTTCGCCCAGGGAGGCAGAGAACATGGCAATAATCCAGATCGCGGATGTCACGAAGGTGTTCGCCGCGCGCGGCAGAGGGGAAGCGCCATCCGCCGCCCTCGACGGTGTCAGCCTCGACATCGAACGCGGCGACGTCTTCGGGATCATCGGCTATTCGGGCGCGGGCAAGAGCACCCTCGTGCGGCTCATTAACGCGCTCGAGAAGCCGACGAGCGGTAGCGTGCACGTGAACGACGTCGAGGTGAGCGCCCTGCGCGAGTCGCAGCTGCGTGAGGTGCGGCTCGGCATCGGGATGGTGTTCCAGCAGTTCAACCTGTTCAACTCCCGCACCGTGTGGGGCAACATCGAGTACCCGCTCAAGGTCGCAGGGGTGCCGAAGGAGCAGCATCAGGCGCGCATCTCCGAGCTGCTGCACTTCGTCGGGCTCGTCGACCAGGCGCACGCCTACCCCGACCAGCTCTCCGGCGGGCAGAAGCAGCGTGTCGGCATCGCCCGCGCGCTTGCGACGTCGCCCGCGATCCTGCTGGCCGACGAGGCCACCAGCGCCCTCGACCCCGAGACCACACGCGAGGTGCTCGCGCTGCTCAAGCGGGTCAACGAGGAGTTCGGCGTGACCATCGTGGTGATCACCCACGAGATGGAGGTCATACGCTCCATCGCGCATAAAGTCGCCGTGATGGAGAACGGGCGCATCGTCGAGACCGGCGACGTGTTCGACATCTTCGCCGCGCCCCAGGCCGAGGCGACGAAGCGGTTCGTGTCGACGATCGTGACGTCGGTGCCCGAGGGCGCGGCCCTCGAGGTGCTGCGGTCGAAGCATCCGGGCCGCATCGTCACCTTCTCGTTCGCCGACGGCAACACGTCGCAGTCGGCGGTGTTCCTCACCCTCGGTGAGGCGAAGGTCGGCTTCGAGCTGGTATACGGCGGCATCAACGAGGTGCAGGCGCGCACCTTCGGGCACCTCACCCTCGCCCTCACCGGCACCGACGACGCGATCGACTCGGCGCTCGCCAGCATCCGCTCGGTCGCGACCGTCACGGAGGTGAAGTGATGGACCGCCTGATCGAACTGCTGCCCGACTTCTGGGCGGCGACGGGCGAGACCCTCTACATCGTCGGACTGGCCATGCTGTTCGGCGGCCTCGCCGGGCTGCTGCTCGGCCTCGGACTGTACGTGACACGGCGGGGGAGCATCCTCGACAACAGGTGGGTGTTCGGCACGCTGAACTTCGTCGTCAACACGTTCCGGCCGATCCCGTTCATCATCTTCATCGCCGCGGTGCAGCCGCTCGCCCGGGTCGTGGTCGGCACGGGCATCGGCAACAACGCGCTCACCTTCGGGCTCGCGCTCGCCGCGACGTTCGCGATCAGCCGCATCGTCGAGCAGAACCTGCTCACCGTGCAGCCCGGCGTGATTGAGGCGGCGAGGTCGGTCGGCGCGGGACCGCTGCGCATCATCACGACGATCCTGTTGCCCGAGGCGCTCGGACCGCTGATCCTCGGCTACACGTTCATCTTCGTGGCGGTCACCGACATGTCGGCGGTCGCCGGCTTGATCGGCGGCGGCGGGTTGGGAAACTTCGCGATCCAGTACGGCTACCGGCTGTTCAACCCGGCGGTGACCTGGGCGGCGGTGATCCTCATCATCGTGCTCATCCAGGTGGTGCAGCTCGTCGGCAACCGTCTCGCCCGCGCGGTGATGCGGCGGTAGGCAGTATTGCTCAACCGGCGATCAGCACCACACGTTCGCCGGGCGGCGTCGCGATCAGTCGGGCGCTCCCGGCGAAGGCCCGCTCGAGCTGGGCGCGCGTCTCGCTGAAGTGATCCCAGTGCTCGGTGTGCAGACCGACGACGTGGGTCGCGCCGAGGATGCGTGCCGCCTCCGCTGCATCCGCCGATGTCAACGTCAGCTGCCCGTCTATGCCCGGCACCCGCGCCGCGCCGGCGGAGAGCAGGGCGATGTCGAACCCGCCGAAGTGATCGACGATCTGCCGCACGAGCGGCAGCGACGCGTTGTCGCCGCTCACGTAGACGTTCGGCTGGCCCGGCGCCTGCAGGGCGAAACCGGTGACCGGCCCGACCAGCGGCTCGCTGCCGGCTGGTCCGTGCAGGGCGGGCAGCGCTGTGATCGTCACGTCGCCGATCGTGTGCTCCTCCCACGAGTCGAGGCCCACGATCGAGCCGCCGAAGAGGTCGCTCGCCGCCTGCGTCGTGCTGAGGGTGGGGACCCCGGATGCGATCAGCTCGAGCCCCTCGTAGTCGAGGTTGTCGCGGTGCGAGTGGTGCGACAGCAGCACCAGATCGACCGACGGCAGGTCGACCCGGGCGATCGCGGGGCCGGTCGTCTTCACGAGAGTGGTCGAGCCCGGTTCCGCGTAGGCTCCGGGGGGATCGAAGGTCGGATCGGTCACGATCGTCAGTCCCGCGTACTCGAGAATCGCCGTCGGTCCGCCGACGTAGGTGATGGCAATGGCTGTCGTAGACACAGTGCGAGCCTACGCTTTAGGTATGGCGAATCGACTAGCTTCCGCTGTGAGTCCGTACCTGCGTTCCCACGCCGACAACCCCGTCGACTGGTTCGAGTGGGGAGCCGAGGCGTTCGAGGCCGCGCGAGCGAGGCAGGTGCCCGTTCTCGTGTCGATCGGGTACTCCACCTGCCACTGGTGCCACGTCATGGCGCGCGAGAGTTTCAGCGATCCCGTGCTCGCCGCGTACCTCAACGACAACTTCGTGGCGATCAAGGTCGACCGTGAGGAGTACCCCGACGTCGACGCCACCTACCTCGCCTCGGCCAGCGCGTTCACCTCGAACCTCGGCTGGCCCCTCAACGTGTTCGTCACCCCGGAAGGGCAGGCGTTCTTCGCGGGCACGTACTTTCCCCCGGTACCGGTTCAACCGCATCCGGCATTCCGCCAGGTGCTCGAGGCCGTCGTCGACGCGTGGACCGATCGCCGCGCGGAGGCCGAGGGCAACGCGCTCCACATCGCGACGGCGCTGCGGGCGCTCGGCGACCGCGCCCCGGGCGACCTCCCGGGCGAGGCGGAGTTCGCCGCCGTCGTCGCAGAGTTGCGCGAGTACGAAGACACGGAGTACGGAGGCTTCGGCGGGGCTCCCAAGTTCCCGGTGGCCACGGTGATCGATCTGCTGCTGGAACGGGGCAGCGTCGGGGATGCCACGGCTCAGGCGCTCGCCGAACGCACCCTCACCGCCATGGCCGGCTCCGACCTGCGCGACAGGATCGAGGGCGGCTTCTTCCGCTACTCGACGATGCGCGACTGGAGCGACCCGCACTACGAGCGCATGCTCTACGACAACGCGCTGCTGCTCGGGGTGTACGCCAGGGTCGGCCAGCACGGCGTCGCCGAGGGCATCGCGTCGTTCCTCATCCAGGTGATGCAGCAGGACGGCGGCGGCTTCGCGTCGGCGCAGGACAGCGAGAGCACCGTCGACGGGGAGCGTGTCGAGGGCGGGTACTACGCGCTCGACGCCGACGAACGCGCGGCGCAGACGCCGCCCGCGCTCGACCGCAAGATCCTCACCGGGTGGAACGGGCTCGCGATAGAGGCGCTCGCAGCCGCGGGTGCGCGCCTCGGACACCCGGAGTGGATCGCCGCCGCGCGCCGGGCGGCCGACTTCTTGCTCGCGGAGCACGTGCTCGACGACCGGCTGGTGCGCGCGTCGATCGACGGCACGGTCTCGGCCGCACGAGCGACGCTCGAAGACTACGGAATGTTCGCCGGCGCGCTGATCGAGCTGGCGCTCGCGACGGGCGAGGTTCGATACGCGATCGAGGCGCGGAGACTCGTGGATGCTGCGCTGGCTGCGACGGTCGCTGAGCCGCCTGCGGTCGCTGAGCCTGTCGACCCTTCGACAGGCTCAGGGACCGACCCTTCGACAGGCTCAGCGCCCGCGCGGCCCGTCTTCGCCGTGCCCGGCGGCGCAGACCCGGTGCTCGCCGCGCACGGCCTCGCACTCGAGAGCGACCCGAGCGAGGGCGCTTACCCGAACGGCATCAGCGCGATGGCCCGCGCCGCCCAGCGCCTCTACGCGCTCACCGCCGATGCGCGCTATCTGGCCGCGGCCACCGCCGCGATGCGCGGGTTCGCGCCATTGGCCGTGAAACGCCCGATCGCCTTCGGAGCGGCGCTGGGCGTGATGAGCGCGCTCGGCACCGAGTCGAGCCAGCTGGTCGTGGTGACGGGCGCGGCGCACGACGGCACCGACGTGGCATCCGTCGCCCTCGCCTGGCAACGGTCGGGCGCGGTCGTCGCCGTCGTCACCGCGGAGCAGGCTCGGGCCTTCTCCGACGCGGGGTTCGAGCTGTTCGAGGGGCGAACCACGCGCGACGGCGAGTCGACCGCCTACCTCTGCCGCGACTTCGTGTGCACGCTGCCCGTCACCGACGCGGCCAGCCTGCTCGCGCTGCTGCCGTAGTCCGCCGGTCGCGCTACGGCCGACCGGGGCCGCGCCATCCGCCCGACGATCTTCGCCGTCTGGGGCTGAGGAATACTGAAGCCGCCCCAATCGGCGCAATCCGGTGCGGCTCAGGCGTCCTGCAGCTCGACGGCTGCGGCCATCCGCGCCGCGGCGCGCAGCTCCGAGCGGTGCAGCGCGTAGTACACGGCGAGGGCGACGCCCGCGTATGCGCCGAGGCCGAGCGCCCAGGCGCCGTACTTGTCGCCGAGGTCGGCCCAGCTGTCGGGCTTCGGCGCGACGACGAGGAAGAACACGAGAACGATCGCCGCGTACGTCGCCGCCCACGAACGCTTCGAGTGCTGCCAGATCTCGCGCCCGTCGAGGTAGAGGAACGGCAGCATCGCGACGAGCATGCCGGTGAGGCCCTCCGTCGAGAGGGCCGCGAGGGTGTCCTGGAGCAGGGCGGTGCCGAAATCGGTGGGGGCGCCGCCGGTGACCGCGACCAGCCCGCTGTACGCGAACCACGACGTCACCGCCATCGTGACGATGAGGCAGGAGCGCAGCAGACGCGCGTGCGACCGCAGCGCGTGCGGCGTCGCCGCCGGAAAGGTCAGCCCGAGCATGAGCCCGAACAGGAATCCAGGCGAGAAGTCGAGCACTCGCGAGAGCACGATGCCGGCCACCGTGATCAGGAGGGTGAACGGCCGGAGGTTGAGCGACGTCGGCAGCGACCAGCGGCGGTTCAGGAACCAGCCGAGCAGAGCGTAGGTTCCGTAGCTGACGATCAGGGCCGCGAGAAAACAGGCGATCAGCAGGCGGGCGGATGCGGCGTCCGCGCCGAACCTGGGATCCGAGAACCCCGTGAGGCCCGTGGCCACCGCGATCAGACCCACGCCCGAGAGCACCGGCCGGCGTGAGAACCACGCGCCGACGCCGGGCGGGATGATCCGGCCCGCGCGGTGCACGAGCCGGTAGCGGCGCTGGATCACCGAGCCCAGAAGCTCGGAGGGGAACGCCACGAGCAGCAGGAAGGCGAAACCGGCGATGACGGACGACCCGATCGCGACGGGACTCGACAGCACCTCCCAGGCCGGGGCGAGCGAGGTGGTCAGCGAGTTCGGCGCGCCCGGCTCGTCGCGGTCGACGGCTGGGCTGCCGCCGCCGGTCAGCGCCCTGGAGGTCGCGGCCTGCGTTGCATCCGTCGTCGCAGGCCCGGCCGAGGCGGCGACGGTCTCGTCGACGGCATCGATCGTCACGGCTGTCTCGGTGACCGATGCGGCCTCGCCCGGCTCGGTCACCGCGACGACGAAGTGATGATCGCCCGCCTCGACGGTGAGCGGGATGGTCGCGGTGAGCAGGAAGGTTCCGTCGGCGGCGACCGTCGTCGATCCGAGTGCGATCGGGGTCGAGTGGAGCTCTGCCGTGACGACGCTGCCGGCCGGCAGCCCGCTGCTGCTCAGCGTCACCGACTGGCCGGGCCGCACCGGGCCGGTGATGCCGTCGACGGTGAGGATCCAGACGAGGGGCGCGCGGATCGTGATCGGGGTGAGGGTCGACGGCGGCGTGACGGCGGGCGCTGTGGCTGGCGCTGAAGCAGGCGTCGCTGCCGGGGCGGGAAGGGGCGCGGCGCTCGGGGCCGGGGGCACGACGGGGGCGTCGGGAACGGCCACCGGGGTCTCGACGGGCTCGACCACGGGCGGCGGGGCCGGCGCCTCGACCGGTGTCTCGGCCGGCGCCTCGACGGGCGGCTCGGCGGGGATCACGACGGGCGGATCGACGGGCTCTTCGACGGGAGGTTCCGGCGCGACGCCGATCGTGTAGTTCACGAGCGTGCCGGTGAGCTCCTCGTCGACCGTCTGCCGTGCGACGACGGTGTGCGCACCTTCGGCGAGGCCGGCCTCCGTCGCGCACGACCAGGCTCCGTCGTCGAGCGACTCGGTGGAGCAGCCGAAGCCGCCGTCGACGAGCACCTCGACCCCGTAGCCCGGGGTGGCGCCGACACCCGTGACGGTGACGAGCTCGGCCGGGGTGACGTATGAACCCTCGGTCGGGCTCGTGATCTCTGGCGGCAGCGGGGCCGCGCTCGCCGCTGTCGCCCCGAAGCCGAGGGACACGAGAGTGACGACGACCAGCGTCAGAGCGAGGGCGGCGGAGCCGGTCCGAGCGCGAGCGGATATGCGACCCACGACTATCCCCTTACCCGCCGGGCGCACGCGCCGGCATCACGACCGATGGCGCGTCGACAGGCCTCATCCAGTCTCCCTCAGCACGCGGCATCCGCTACTGTCTGTAGCCGATTGGGTCACCCCCAGTGCGGGTGTCAGCGCCAGGTCGGCAGCCACCAGTGGGCGGCGATCCAACGCATGTCGAGCTGCATGCCCGTCCACAACGGCCAGAAGAAGACGCTGAGCAGCACCGCTGCCCCGACGAAGATCGCCACGACCCGGATGCCCTGAGTGCGTCGCCACGTCGGGTCGGTCCTCGACCCCAGGATCAGCCCGATCACGAACGTCAGGCCGAGCAGCATGTATGGCTCGAAGGCGATCGTGTAGAACTGGAAGACGGTGCGGTTCAGGTACATCAGCCACGGCAGGTAGCCCGCGACCATGCCCATCAGGATGAGACCGACGCGCCACTCGCGCAACCGCACGAGGCGGTAGACGAGGTAGAGGATCGCCGCGGTCGCCGCCCACCAGATGAGCGGGTTGGCGAGTCCGGTTATCGAGGCGCCGCACGCCGTCGCGGCGCAGCCGTTCTCGCCCAGGGCCGACGACTCGAAGTACATGCTCGTCGGCCGCACCATGAACAGCCAGGTCAGCGGGTTGGCCTGGTAGCTGTGGGGACGCATCTCGCCCACGTGGTACGCGTAGATCGTCGACTGGTAGTGCCACCAGCTCTGCACCGAGAGCGGGACCCACGACAGCGCACCCGTCCAGGCGTTGCCCGCGATCTGCGCCCAGTCGCGGTAATAGCCGTTGCCGCTCGTGAACCAGGTCGCCCAGCTCGCAAGGTGTGCGGCCGCCGCGATCGGAACCGTCAGCAGGAAGCTCACCGGCGCCTGCCGGATCAGCGTGCCGGACCCCCAGAAGAACACCCCGGCGCGCCGCCGAGCCAGGGCGTCGACGACGAGCGTGTAGACGGCGAAGGCGGCGAGAAAGTAGAAGCCGCTCCACTTGACCGCCGAGGCGAGGCCGAACGCCAGGCCCGCGGCCATCAGCCAGGGACGCCACCACAGCGACGGCCCCCAGTCGGTGCTCAGGCCGGCGTCCGCCCGCCGTCGCAGCCACCCGTTCAGCCGCCGCTCGGCCCACGCCCGGTCGAGCAGCACGGCGCCGAAGCCGAGCAGGGCGAAGAACATCACGTGGTTGTCGAGCAGGGCGACCCGGCTCATCACGATCGCGTTGCCCTCGATCGCGAACAGGCCGCCGGCGATCACGGCCAGCAGGGTCGAGTCGAACAGCTTCTTGGCGATGAGCATCAGCAGCACGACCGCGAGGATGCCGACGACGGCGGTGCCGACGCGCCAGCCGACGCTCGAGTCTGCGCCGAAGACCGCCATGCCCAGCCCGATGATCCACTTGCCGAGCGGCGGGTGCACGACGAACGACGGGTCGGTGCTGAAGATGTCGGTGATGCCGACGTTGAAGCTCGCGTCGGCCTCGGCGGGCCAGGCCGCGGAGTAGCCGAGGTTCCAGAGCGTCCAGGAGTCCTTCACGTAGAAGGTCTCGTCGAAAACCAGCGTGTTCGGCGACCCCAGATTCCAGAGGCGGGTGACGGATGCCACGATCACCACGATTGCGGGCGCACCCCAGTGGTACAGCCGGCGCCGCAGCGGGGTCGACATCATCCGGGCGAACCACGCGTCGAGACGAGACCCGGTCGAGCGGGCTCCTGCCGCCGTGCCGCTGACGATCGCGTCGAAATCGCTCGTGCGTGTGTCGCTCGTGCGTGTGTCGTCGGGCGCTGGCGTTGTCACCCCGCAATCGTACTTACCCGCCAGTGCGAGAATGGTGCGTGATCATTCTTGCGGCGACCCCGATCGGCAACCTCGGCGACGCGTCGAAGCGACTCATCGAGGCGCTCACCAACGCCGAGATCATCGCCAGCGAAGACACGCGCACCACGATCCACCTGATGCGCGCGCTCGGCATCGAGAACCGCCCGCGCCTGATCGCGCTGCACGAACATAACGAGACCGAGAAGGCGGCCGAGATCGCCGAGCTGGCGCGCGCGACCGACGTGCTCGTGCTATCCGACGCCGGAATGCCCGCGATCAGCGACCCCGGCTTCCCGCTCGTGGCCGCCGCGGCCGCTGCCGGGGTGACCGTCACCGCGCTGCCCGGCCCGAGCGCCGTGCTCACCGCCCTCGCGGTCTCCGGGCTCCCTACCGACCGGTTCAGCTTCGAGGGATTCCTGCCGCGCAAGAGCCGCGTCGCCTACTTCACCGCCCTCGTGCGCGAGGAGCGCACCATGGTGTTCTTCGAGAGCCCCAACCGGCTCGGCGACTCGCTCGCCGATCTGGCCACCGCGTTCGGCGACGACCGCCGGGTCGTGGTGTGCCGCGAGCTCACCAAGCTGCACGAGGAGGTCAAACGCGGCACCGCCCGCGAGCTGGCCGACTATTTCGCACCCGGAGCCCGCGGCGAGATCTGCATCGTCGTCGAGGGCGCCCAGCCCGCGACATCCGACCTGCCCACCGGCATCGCGCAGGTACTCAAGCTCGTCACCGAGGGTTCGCGGCTCAAGGAGGCGGCCTCCGAGGTCGCCGAGCAGACCGGTCTCAGCAAGCGCGACCTGTACGAGGGCGCGCTCGCCGCGCGCTGAGCCGTAACACTCGGGCGCGCGGCCTAGGATGTAACTCATGGCCGCCGGTGATTCCTTTTACATTGCGACGCCCATCTTCTATGTCAACGACGTGCCCCACATCGGCCACGCGTACACCGAAGTTGCGGCCGACGTACTCGCTCGATGGCACCGCCAGAGCGGCGACGACACCTGGCTGCTGACCGGCACCGACGAGCACGGCCAGAAGATCCTGCGCACCGCGGTCGCCAACGACACCACCCCGCAGGCCTGGGCCGACAAGCTCGTCGAGGAAGCCTGGCTTCCCCTGCTCGAGACGATCAACATCCGCAACGACGACTTCATCCGCACGACGGACAAGCGTCACGAGGAGGCCGTCACGATCTTCCTCAAGAAGCTCTACGACGACGGCTACATCTACTCGGGCGAGTACGAGGGCTACTACTGCGTCGGCTGCGAGGAGTACAAGCAGCTCGACGACCTCATGGAGACCGAGACCGGCGACTACGCCGGCCAGCTCGTCTGCAAGATCCACTCCCGCCCCATCGAGGTGCTCAAGGAGAAGAACTACTTCTTCCGCATGAGCGACTTCCAGCAGCGCCTGCTCGACCTCTACGAGGAGCGCCCCGACTTCATCCAGCCGGAGAGCGTGCGCAACGAGATCCTGCAGTTCGTGAAGCAGGGGCTGTCCGACCTGTCGATCTCGCGGTCGAGTTTCGACTGGGGCATCAAGATCCCGTGGGACGACTCGCACGTTCTCTACGTGTGGTTCGACGCGCTGCTCAACTACATCACCGCCATCGGCTACGGCGTCGACGACGAGGAGTTCCAGCGCCGCTGGCCCGCGACGCAGCTCGTCGGCAAGGACATCGCCCGCTTCCATGCCGTCATCTGGCCTGCGATGCTCATGGCCGCCGGACTCCAGCCGCCCAAGCAGGTCTTCGGCCACGGCTGGCTGCTCGTCGGCGGCGAGAAGATGTCGAAGTCCAAGCTCACCGGAATCGCGCCGAGCCAGATCACCGACACCTTCGGCGTCGACGCGTTCCGCTACTACTTCATGAGCGCCATCCACTTCGGCCAGGACGGCTCATTCAGCTGGGAAGACCTCGCCGCCCGCTACCAGAGCGAGCTCGCGAACGGCTTCGGCAACCTGGCGTCCCGCGTCATCGCCATGGTCAACCGCTACTACGACGGCGTCGTTCCCGCCCCCGGCGCGTACACGGCCGACGACCTCGCGGTGCAGGCCATCACGAAGAGCGCGGCAGAGACCGCGGATGCCTCGATCCAGAAGCTCGCGGTCCACGAGGCCATCGCGGCGATCTGGACGATCGTCGACGAGCTCAACGGCTACATCACCATCCAGGAGCCCTGGGTGCTGGCCAAGAAGGACGAGACGCGCGAGCGCCTCGGCACCGTGCTCTACACGGCCACCGAGGGACTCCGCGCCCTCGCCGTGCTGCTGTCGCCGGTCATCCCCGACGCGACCGCCAAACTGTGGACCGCGCTCGGCGCATCCGCCGGTCTCGGCGACCTGACCGACCAGGTCATCGTCGACGCTGGCCACTGGGGCCAGCTGCCCGTCGGCAGCAGACTCGGCTCCCTCGAAGCCCTCTTCCCTCGCATCGAACCGAGCGAGGTCGCCGGATAGTGACAAGGAGCGCGTGATGACTGACCAGACGTACGCATCGATGCCCGAGGCACTCGTAGTCGGAGTCTTCGACAACCACACGCACCTCGACCCGTCCGGGGTGCCGGGCAGCGAGGTCCTCGACTATCACGCCCACCTCGACAAGGGGTCGAGCGTAGGCGTGCGCGGGGTCGTGCAGGTCGGCACCGACGTCGACTCGTCCATCTGGTCGGCCGAGCTCGCGGCGATCGAGCCGCGCGTTCTCGCATCCGTCGCCATCCACCCCAACGAGGCGCCGCGGCTCGAGGCCGCCGGCACCCTCGACGAGGCCCTCGCCGTCATCGACGAACTCGCCAGCCGCCCACGCGTGCGCGCGATCGGCGAGACCGGGCTCGACTACTTCCGCACCGGAGAAGACGGACGCGGCGCCCAGCAGCGCTCGTTCGAGGCCCACATCGAGATCGCCAAGCGCCACAGCCTCGCGCTGCAGATCCACGACCGCGACGCCCACCACGACGTGATCGAGACGCTGCTGCGCGTCGGCGCCCCCGAGAAGACGGTCTTCCACTGCTTCAGCGGCGACGCCGACCTCGCCCGCATCGCGGTGCAGAACGGCTGGTACCTCTCGTTCTCTGGAACCGTCACGTTCAAGAACGCGCACGACCTGCGCGAAGCCCTCGAGGTCGCGCCCCGTCACCTTCTGCTGGTCGAGACGGATGCCCCGTACCTGACGCCCGAGCCCGCACGAGGCCGCCTCAACTCGCCGTACATGCTGCCGCACACCCTGCGCGCCATGGCCGCCCACCTCGGCACCGACGTCTCGATGCTCGCCGCGCTGATCACCTCCAACACCGAGGAGGTCTACGGCCTCTGGGACGCGGAGCCCGTCACGGCTCCCCGCGACGCGTACACCGACGCGACGTTCGAGATGCCGCCGATGACCGGCTCGATCCGTCTGCCCTACCTCGACGACGACCCAGAGAGCACTCCCTAGTGTCGACACTCCTCGGCCCAGCCGAAATCCGCGACCTCGCGGCCCTGCTCGACATCCAGCCCACCAAGAAACTCGGCCAGAACTTCGTCATCGACGCCAACACGGTGCGCCGCATCGTACGCGTCGCCGGAGTGGTGAAGGGCGAGACCGCGGTCGAGATCGGTCCGGGCCTCGGCTCGCTCACCCTGGGACTGCTCGAGACCGGCGCCGACGTCGTCGCCGTCGAGATCGACAAGCGCCTCGCCGCCCAGCTGCCGATCACCGTCGCCGAGATGCAGCCCGACGCCAGGCTCACCGTCATCACCGAAGACGCGATGAAGGTCACAGCGCTGCCCGACGCCCCCAGCGTGCTCGTCGCCAACCTGCCCTACAACGTGTCCGTGCCCGTGCTGCTGCACTTCCTCGAGCACTTCCCGTCACTCTCGCGCGGCCTCGTCATGGTGCAGGCCGAGGTCGGCGAACGCCTCGCCGCGCCTCCCGGCTCGAAGGTCTACGGCGCCCCGAGCGCGAAGGCCGCCTGGTACGGCACCTGGCGCACCCACGGCAAGGTGAGCCGCCAGGTGTTCTGGCCGGTGCCGAACGTCGACTCGATCCTGGTCGGCTTCGACCGCGCCGAGCTTCCCGGCACCGAGCAGGAGCGGCTCGCGACCTTCGCCATCATCGACGCAGCGTTCCAGCAGCGCCGCAAGATGCTGCGCCAGTCACTGTCGGTCGTGCTCGGCGATTCCACCGTGGCATCCGCCCGTCTGGAGCAGGCGGGCCTCGCCCCCACCAGCCGCGGTGAGGAACTCACCGTCCTCGACTTCCTCGCCATCGCGCGCACCGCCGCCGGCTAGCGCTCGCCGCGGCGACGGCGGACGCACAGGATACCCGGCTCGCAGGGCGGTCAGAAGTCGCCAAATCGCTCGACTAGGTTGGACTCATGACCACCACGGCCTCCCCAACCGCGGTGCACGCGCGCGCCCCAGGAAAAATCAACGTCTTCCTCAAGGTCGGCGCTCTGCTCGACGACGGCTACCACGACGTCGCCATCGCGTACCAGGCCGTGTCGCTGTACGAAGACGTGCGCGCCACCGCCGCGGACGACTTCTCGGTGGAGCTGAGCGGCACCGTCGACCTCTCCAGAGTGCCGACGGATGCCTCGAACATCGCGATCAAGGCCGCCAGGCTGCTCGCACGCACCACCGGCTACCGGGGAGGCGTGCACCTGCACATCGACAAGCACGTTCCCGTCACCGGCGGCATGGGCGGCGGGTCTGCCGACGCCGCGGCCACCCTGCTCGCCTGCGACACCCTCTGGGGCACGCAGCTCCCGCGCGAGCGCATGCTCGAACTCGCCGGCCAGCTGGGCGCCGACGTGCCTTTCGCGCTCACCGGCGGCACCGCGATCGGCACCGGCCGCGGCGACCAGCTCAGCCCGGCCCTCGCGAAGGGCCAGTTCCAGTGGGTGCTCGCCCTCGCCGACTACGGCCTGAGCACACCCGCCGTCTACCAGGAGCTCGACCGTCACCGCGACCGTCACGCCCAGGACATCTTCCCCGCCTCTGTCGCGCCGACGGTCGACACCAACGTGCTGCAGGCTCTGCGCGCCGGCGACCCGCACATGCTCGCCGACACCCTGTACAACGACCTGCAGGCCCCGGCGCTGCACCTGCAGCCACGTCTGACCGACGTGCTCGAGCTCGGCGAACGCAACGGCGCCCTCGCCGGAGTCATCTCCGGCTCGGGACCCACCGTCGCCTTCCTCGCCGCCGACCTCGACGGCGCACTCGAGCTGCAGATCGCGCTCAGCGCAGCGCAGCTGACCGTCGTGCGGGCCACCGGGCCGGTTCACGGCGCGCGCATCCTCAGCGCGTAAACTGCCCACGAACCGGGAGGGCACTATGACGAGGCGCCGAGAGAACCTGTGGGCCGCGCTCGTCGGCCTGCTCGCCGCGGGAGTCACCCTCGCGATCGCCGAACTGGGCGCGCTCCTGCTGGCACCCGCCAGCAGCCCCCTGCTCGCCGTCGGCTCGCTCGTGATCGACCTCGTTCCGGCGTGGGTCAAGTCGCTCGTCATCTCCCTCTTCGGTACCGACGACAAGGCCGTGCTGCTGATCACGCTCGCCGTGCTCGTCGTGGCGCTCGCGGCCGGCATCGGCATCCTCGAATACCGCCGGCCCCCGTTCGGCATCGCAGGCCTCGTCGTCGTCGGCGGCATCGCCACCCTCGCCGTCACCACCCGCGCCGAGTCCACCGCCGTGTGGGCGGTGCCCACCGTCGCCGGCATGGTCGGCGGCGTGATCGTGCTGCGGCTGGCCGTGGTCGCGCTGCACCGCTGGTCGCGGGACGCGGCATCCGCCGGCCCTGTGGGCACGGGCACCCCGGCGGCCGTCAGCCGACGCGGGTTTCTCACACTCCTGGTCGGCGCCGCCGCGGCGTCCGCCGTGGTCGGTGTCGCCGCCCGCACCATGAACGCCGGCACCACCGCCGTCAACGCCGTGCGCATGGCCCTGAAACTGCCGAAGCCCGCCGTCGCCGCCGCGCCGATCCCCGCGGGCGCCTCGCTCGCCATCGACGGGCTCGCGCCGCTCGTGACCCCGAACAAGGACTTCTACCGCATCGACACGGCGCTGCAGGTGCCGGTGATCGACCCGGCCCAGTGGCGGCTGCGCATCACCGGCATGGTCGAGAACGAGATCGAGATCGGCTTCGACGAGCTGCTCGCGCTGCCGCTCGTCGAGACCTACGTCACGCTGATGTGCGTCTCGAACGAGGTGGGCGGCTCGCTCACCGGCAACGCGAAGTGGCTGGGCTATCCGATCCGCGACCTGCTCGCCCGCGCCAAGCCGGCGAAGGGCGCCGACGTCGTGCTCTCCACGAGCCAGGACGGCTTCACCGCGACCACTCCGCTCGAGGTTCTGCAGGACACCGAGCGCGACAGCCTGCTCGCGGTCGGCATGAACGGCGAGGCGCTGCCGCTCGAGCACGGCTACCCGGTGCGCATGGTCGTCCCGGGGCTGTACGGCTATGTGTCGGCGACCAAGTGGGTCGTCGAGCTCAAGGTCTCCACCTTCGCGAAGGAGTCTGCCTACTGGACCGACCGCGGCTGGTCGGCCAAGGGTCCGGTGAAGACGTCGTCGCGCATCGACGTGCCGTCGTTCGGCGTCTCGCTCGAGCCCGGCCCCGTGGCGATCGCGGGGGTCGCCTGGGCGCAGCACGTGGGCATCGAACGGGTCGAGGTGCGGGTCGACAACGATCCGTGGCAGGAGGCGACGCTCGCCGAGGCGATCTCGGCCGACACCTGGCGCCAGTGGTTCTTCGAGTGGGTCGCCACGAGCGGCGACCACACCCTCGAGGTGCGGGCGACGGATGTCACGGGCTTCACTCAGACCGAGGAGCGGGTCGACGTCGTTCCGAACGGCGCAGAGGGCTGGCACACGATCCAGGTGCGGGTCGGCTAGTCGCGCTCGCTGCGCGCCGTGCGCTTAGTGGGCGGCGCGCTCCCGCGCCCGCCGGCCCCGCCGGCCCCGAGCGCCCCGCCGCCCACACTCGAGAGTGCACTTGTGCCCCTTTTCCGTTGCGGAAAGGGGGCACAAGTGCACTCTCGGCGACGGGTGTGGATGAGCGGCGGCAGGGAAGCGACGAATTGGGGAGACTGGGCGGATGCCTCGGCCTCTTCCGCCCGAACTCGGTCCCGTCTTCGCAGTGAGAGAGGCTCGCGCCCTCGGAGTCTCGCAGAAGCGCCTCGCCGGGTCGGACGTGCACTCCGAATTTCGCGGGTCGCGGTCGGTCACGTCTGCCGAGGAACGCCCACCCGACGACTTCTTCGAGGCTCAATACGCAGACCTCCTGCGGCGATGTCGTGCCTACTTGCCGTGGCTCCGACGGGGTTTCGCTTCAGCCACATCACAGCGGCACGCCTGTACGGCATTCCCCTACCGTCGCACTACGTCCTTCGCGCCGAACTCGATGTGACGGTGTCGGGCTCGTATCCGCCCAGGATGAAGGGGATCCTCGGTCACCGCGCGACGCTGCAACACGCGATCGTGGTGCGCGAGATGATGCCCGTGCTCCCGGCCGAGCAGGTCTGGTTGCAACTCGCGTCGGTGCTCGACCTCGACGACCTGATCGTCGCGGGCGACCACTTGGTGCGGAGAAAGCGCCCCGTCAGCTCGATGGCGAAGCTCGAGGCGGCCGTCGCCGAGGCAACCGGCGTGCCCGGGATCAAGCGCGCTCGTGACGCGCTGCTCGAGATTCGTCCCGGCACCGACTCGCCCATGGAGTCGCGGATGCGCCTGACGATTGTTCGAGCCGGTCTTCCCGAACCCGCGATTCGCCACACGGTGTACTTCGAGGGGTATTTCGTCGGCACCCCCGATCTCGCGTACGTGCGAGAACGCGTGGCGCTCGACTTCGACGGAAAGCTGCACCTCACCGAGGAACGCGTCTACGTCGACGACGTGGAACGGCGCGCACTCTTCGAGGACGCCGACTGGCGCTACCTCACCATCACGAAGAATCACCTCCATGTGCCCCGCAGCTTCCTCGCGCGGCTGGAGCGGCTCCTTTCCGAGCGGGGCTGACGCCCGAAGTGCACTTATCGCCCTGGTAGCGCCGAAAAAAGGGGACACAACTGCACTCTCGTGACCCGGGGGACGAATCAGCGCTCGTACTTCACGACGTTGACCGCTGTCAGGCTCCACGAGTCGGCGACGTGCCAGCCGGCGGCCGCGAGGGTGTCGGTGGTGGCCGGCCGTTGGTCGCGGGCGACGCTCGTGACCAGGTAGACCGCGTCGACGCCGCGCAGGCGGTGCAGGCCCTCCGAAAGCGGGATGCGCGTCTCCCAGAGCTGCCCCGTCTCGGCGGCCGGGGTGCCGAGGGTCACGTCTACGGTGCCCGCGAACGCCTCAGGGTAGGCGAGGGCCATCACGCGGGAGGTCGCGATCGGGTGCCGCTGCACCGCCCCGTAGACGATCGCCGTGCTCGACCGGGGCCCGTCGAGCGCCCGCTGCTCGGCGATAAGGTCGGCGACCGCGGCCCACGACGCGCGCTCTTTCGCCTCGGGCTGACGCTGAGCCGCGATCTGCGGCACGGCGAGCAGGGCCAGCACGAGCACGGCGGCGGTCGCGAGCGGTGTGGGTCGCATCCGCTCGATCGCCGCGGCCATGACGAGGGCCACGAACGGCACGCACATCGTGAGGTAGCGGGGCGTGTAGACGGGGGTGACGGCGACGCTCAGCACGAGCAGCGCCACGGTCGGAAGCAGGAGCGCCGGCAGCAGCACCGAGGCGGGCGACAGGCCGCGCGCCGAGCGCAGCAGCACGATCGCTCCGGCCACGATAAGCGCCCACCCGACGACCGCGAAGGGGGTGCTCGAATAGAACCACTGGTTCTCGAACACCTCCCGCACCGTGCGCAGCCCGGGCGCCTTCAGCCAGTGCACCTGCCCGCTCTGGCCGATCACGGCGATGCCGAACGGCACGACGAGCGCGGTGGCGAGCGCGGTCCAGCGCACCCAGCGCGCTGCGGGCGGCCAGGCGCGCGACCGGCTGGATGCGAACCACCAGGCCATGGTCACGGCGTGCGCGGCCACCACGAGCGCGAGGTAGACGAAGACGAGGCAGGAGACGACGACGGCGAGCGCGTACAGCGCCCAGAGGATGCGACGGCTCGACCGTGCGGCGAGCACGAGCAGGATCGTCATCGTGAGGGCGAGCACGGCCGTCAGGGCGTAGGAGCGACCCTCGGTGCCGGCCCAGGTCGTGCGGGGGAGCAGGCAGAACACGATGCCCGCGATGCGGCCGAGCCGCGCGCGGTCGAGCGTGCGGCCGAGAACGACGGTGAGCGCGGCGGCGACGCCGACGGCGATCGCACTCGGTACGCGCAGGGTGAGCGGCGAGTAGCCGAAGAGGTCGAAGACCACGTGCATCACCGCGTAGTAGGCGGCGTGCACGGCGTCGACGTTGGCGGTCATCGCCCAGAGCTGGTCCCAGTCGCGGGTCGCCGCGGTCAGGGTGGCGGCCTCGTCGTACCAGACGGAGGGGGTGCCGATGCCGACGAGGGAGATCGCGAGGCCGAGGAGGCCGACGAGGCCGGGGGCGGCGAGGGGCTGCAGGCTGTGGATGCCTCGGGCCGGTGTCCGGGTGCGGCGGGCGCTGTCGATGAGGCTGGTCACGGCCGCGCCCCCTTCCGTCTGTCGGTGCTTCAAGTCTGAACCGTGTGTGGGCGAACGTGAAGAGGCCCGCCGCGCGTGAGCGGGGCGGGCCTCTTCGAATCGCGGTGCGTTATTACGCAGCGGCCTTCGCGGTGATCTTCGCGATGCCGACGACGAGCTCGTCGGTGACAGCGTCGGTGCCGAAGGTCTCGTTCAGCAGAGCGGCGGCGTCGGAGCTGACCAGGACGGTCGTGCCCTCGAGGACGGCGTTTCCGTCGGCGTCGGTCTCGAGCGGGTTCAGGGTCGAACCGTCGAGGTTGAAGATGAAGACATCCTGTCCGACCTCTTCGCCGTTGGCAGTGACGGTGCCCGTGAGACGCGAGGTGCCCGGGTCGATCTTGAAGTCGGAGAGTCCGACGACGATGTCGCCGCCCGTGAGGGTGATGCCGGAGCCGTCGTGGTCGATCTCGCCCTGGACGTACGGGCGGTAGTCGGCCTCGGGGTCGTAGTAGTCCACGTTGCCGCCCGTGATCGGGAAGGCGAGGGTGCCGGTCGCGGCGTCGAGCGTCGCGGTGCCGGTGACGCCGGGGGTCAGTCCGAGCGTGGTGAGGGCCTCGAGGAAGCCTGCGTCGAGCGTGACCTGGGTGTCGACACCGTCGAGGGCGGGGATCGAGGCGAGGGGCTCGGGGTCGCCGGCCGGCTCGGACGACGACGTGTCGTCGGTTGTGCCGGAGTCGGTCTCGGCGGGGGTCGAGCAGGCCGCGAGGCCACCGACGAGAAGCGTTGCGGTGGCGATGCCTACGGCTGCCTTGTAGAACTTGCGCATTGTGTTTCCTTTTGATCGAGGGTGAACTTTCGGTGGTAATGAGAGTTCGGTCTCCTCGTCAAAGCGGATTGGTGCGTTACCATTCCGTTACATTCGGGGTACGACTTCCGCGTGTTTCCGGGGTTGTCTCGGCGTGATGATCACCCAACCGGCCCGCCTGATGCTCATCACGATGATGAACACGATCGCGACGGACACCGTGAGCCTGGCCAGATCGACCGAGGGGATGAGCAGCCGCTCGGTGAGGGCGAGGGGCACGGCGAGCCATTCCCAGCGCCCGGTCATGGCGATCATCGGGATCAGCAGCAGCGCGTACCAGGGGTAGCGCGGTGTCACCACGAGCAGGGTCACTCCGATCATCACCAGCTGGCCGATCCACGGGTCGGCGGGGTCGGTGCGCCACCAGACGATGACGCCGGTCGCAGCGACGAGAAGTGCGGCGAGCACGAGGGACGCCGATCCGGGCGCGACGAGCGACAGCATGATGAACCGGGTGCCGCTCTCGTAGCCCTCCTCCGTGAGGTAGCCGGGGAGGTAGCCGAGCACCTCGGGGCCGTTCGCGATCACGTAGGGAAGGTAGAGCGCGAAGAAGGTGACGACCGACGCGACGATGACCGTGCCGGGGCGACGGCCGAGGAGTGCGGGCGCGCCGATCACCGGGATGAGCTTGGTCGCGATGGACGCGCCGAGCGCGACACCCCCCGCCCACCGCCGACCGGAGGCGACGAGCAGCGTCGCCACCAGCAGCAGCAGCGCGCTGACGATGTCGATGTGCGAATTGGTGACGCCCTCGGTCGCCACCAGCGGGCACCAACCCCAGATCGCCGCCCAGCGCGGGTCTTTGCCCGCCTTGCGCAGCGACCCGAGCAGCAGCACGGTCACCCCGAGGCTCGTGAGCAGGCCGAGCAGCTGCATCGGCCAGTACTCCGGGGCAGGTCCTGTGAGCAGGCGCACGCCGGCGAACACGATCTCGCTCGTCGGCGGGTAGATCGTCGGCACCGTCGCCCGGTTGATCGCCGTGCAGACCAGGTCGCCGGTGCCCGGCTCGTCGACGCTCATGATGCGTTCGCCGACGCACTCGCCGTCGACCGGGGCGGGGAACAGCCAGTCGGTGCGCAGCTCCCGCAGTGCCGGATCGCTCGGCACATAGCTGTACGGGCTGATGCCTGCGTTCTGCACGATGCCGTCCCACGCGTACCTCGCGGAGTCGGTGCTCGTGTTGGGCGGGCCGAACATGGCGGCGGCGCCGATCGCGAGCGAGCCGACCAACACGAGGACGACGGATGACTTCGTCGACACCCTGCGGAGTGACACGAGCGACAGCGCGAACAGTACCCACAGGCCGAGGGTCGCCCAGACCAGCGGCTCGACCCTGCCCTTCTCGTAGCCGTAGAAGGGAAGCACGGCGACCGACAGCGCCGTGGCCACCGCGCTCAGGGCGAGCAGAACAGAGGTGACGACGATTCGCATGGCACCATCCTGTCTCATCGGTGCGGCCTGTCGGATCGACTGCCGGTTCGACCTGTCGTATCGGGGGAGGGCTCCGAACCACCGGCATGATCATGGAATCGCTGCAGACGGTGCTGAACGGCCTGCGCCGCTCGCTGGCCGCGCCGTCGCGTACCCCGCGTATGGCGGTCGTGATCGGACGCCTCCTCGGGATCGCGTTTCTGCTCTGCTTCGGCACCGGCCTGTTCAGCCACTTCCTGCAGGACCCCCTGCCATGGATGGTCTTCCCCACCCGGCCGGTGTTCCTCTACCAGGTGACGCAGGGCATCCACATCACCGCCGGGATCCTCTGCTTCCCGCTGCTGTTCGCGAAGCTGTACATCGTCTTCCCCGAGCTGTTCCAGACGCCCGCCGTTCGGTCGTTCCCGCATTTTCTCGAGCGCGCATCCATCGCCGTCTTCGTGTCGACCTCGATCGTGCAAATCGTCACCGGGCTGCTCAACACCTACCAGTGGTACGCGCTGTTCCCCTTCCCGTTCCGGCAGACGCACTACGCGCTGTCGTTCGTGATCGTCGGGTCGCTCGCGATCCACATCGCGGTGAAGCTCGACGTGATCGCGAAGCACTGGCGCAGTTCGGCGGGCGCGGTCGCTGAGCCTGTCGAAGCGCCCGGGATCTCGGCACGCTCAATCACCGGGCTGGCCACGCGCCCCACGCTCACCTCGTCGCACACCCGCAACGCCGTGATCCGGGTCGAGGGGGTCACCGGACGGCTGTTCGCGTGGATCGACTCCACCCCGCGACCCGAGCTGCGCACCAGTCGGCGCGGCTTCCTCGCGATCGTGGGAGTCGCCAGCGCCGCGGTCGTCGCCCTCACCGCGGGCCAGTCGTTCCGCCTGCTCGACGGCGCCAACCTGTTCGGGGCGCGGAAGCAGGGCGTCGGGCCCAACTCCCTCCCCGTGAACAGAACCGCGACCGCCGCAAAGGTGCGGGACGCGGCATCCGACCCCGCCTGGGCGCTCACCGTGTCCAACGGCGCGACGTCCGCGACCTTCACGCGCGCCGAACTGCTCGCCCTGCCGCAGCGCGAAGTCGAGCTTCCGATCGCCTGTGTGGAGGGCTGGAGCCAGACCGCAACCTGGCGGGGCGTGCGCCTCGGCGACCTCGTCGACTCCGTCGGGGGCCGGGGCGGGTCCTCCATCAGAGCGACCAGCCTCGAGCAGAACAGCTCGTACGCGATCATGCACATGGGGCCGGAGTACGTGCGCGACGACCTCACGCTCGTGGCGCTCGAGCTCAACGGCGAGACCCTCGACCTCGACCACGGCTACCCCGCCCGCATGATCGCGCCCGGACGCCCCGGCGTGCTGCAGACCAAGTGGCTGAGCACTCTGGAGGTGCTGTGATGACCGCGATCCGTCGCTGGCAGATCGCGCTCGTCGCGGTCGGCGTGCTGCTGCTTCTGCTCGGAGGTCTGACGCTGATCAACGACGTCAACCCGAAGCGCTACCTCGGCCTCGCCGCCTGGCTGCTCGGAGCGCTCGTCATCCACGACGGGATCATCTCGCTCACCGTCTTCGGCGCCAACGTCGCGATGCGGAAGACAGGCGGGCGGCTGCGGATTCCGCTGCCCGCGCTGCTCATCCTGCAGGGCGCACTCGTCGTCGCCGGGATCATGACGCTCATCGTCGTGCCCGCCGCGCTCAAGAAGTCGATCGGAACGGGCAACGACACGCTGCTCCCGCTCGACTACGGGCTGCACCTCGTGGTCTTCTACGCGGCGCTCGCCGTGGTCACGGCGCTGTCGCTCGCGGTCTACGCCGTGGTCCGCCGCCGGCGCCGCCCCGTGCGCTCGGCATAGCGGCGGGCTCATTTGTCCGAAAGCGGCTCCCGATAAGAGGGCGCCCAGCGCCGCGCTACGCCAGGCGGCAGAAGGTGCGCTCGCCGATCGTCCACGACTGGACGACCGCGAGGCCGAGGGAGCCGGCGACGCGGTTCATCGGCAGCAGGCCGATCTCGGCCCAGGGGAAGAACCCGCTCTCGCCGCCGCGGGCGTCGACGAGGCGACCGGTGTAGGTGTTGTCGCGCGACGCATCGGCGTGCACCTCGGCCACGATCTCGCCCGACGGCGCGAGCAATCGCACGCAGCGCGCGAGCATCGCCCGCACGTCGCCGCCGATGCCGATGTTGCCGTCGACGAGCAGCGCCGTCTGCCAGCGGCCCTCGCCGGGCAGCCGGTCGAACACCGAGCGCTCGAGCACGGGCAGACCCGCCTCGGTCGCGATGTCGATCGCGGTGGGGGAGACGTCGACGCCGAGAACCTCCAGGCCGAGGTCGAGGGCGGCGCGCACCATGCGTCCCGGTCCGCACCCGATGTCGAGCACCGGGCCGGTGACCGACCGCAGAAGAGTCAGGTCCGCGTCATCCGCCCCCGCGTTCCAACGGGCGACGTCCATGACCGAGCGCACGCTGGATCCGTGACGCTCGTCGTTCAACAGCAGGGTCACAGGGTCGTTGCGACGCAGCGCGTGCGCGTACGGCTCGGACCCGCCGGCGCCGAACGTCGGGGCGAGTGTCGTGACGCTCACGCGGCGACCAGCTCGCGGGCGGTGACGAACGACAGGGTCGAGGCGAACTCGGTCGACGGGGCGGCCGCGGCGACGGCGCGGGCGTCGTCGATCGTGTCGACATCGGTGAGCTCGGGCAGCAGGTGCACGTCGAGTCCGGCGGCGAGGAGACGTTCGAGCTGGATGCGCCCCGTGTCGTTGCGCGACATCGGCACCCCGCGAATCAGGTCGCCGCGCGGTTCTGCCATGCCGAGCGCCCAGAATCCACCGTCGTTGGCCGGGCCGAAGAAGGCGTCGCAGTTCCAGTCCTCGAACGCGGGTGCGAGGTCGCGCACGGTGACCTGCGGGGTGTCCATGCCGATGAGCACGGTCGGCCCGGTGCACTCGTCGAAGATCGCGGCGAGGCGCTCGTCCAGGTCTCCGGCGACCTGCGGGATGACCTCGAAGTGCTCGGCGCCGGCCGGCACGCGGGCTCCGTCGAACAGCAGGATCCTGCGCGAGGCGGGCAGCTGCGCGATCGTCGCGAGCGTGTCCCTGATCGACGCGGCCGCGAGCATCGCCGCCTGCTCGAGGCTCACCGCGGGATGCAGGCGGGTCTTCACCTTGCCGGGGATCGTTTCCTTGGCAATCAGAATGATGGTCGTTTGAGGAGTCACACCTAGGGTTCGGAGCCGAGCCCCAAACGGATGTCTCCGCTACCGCCGCTGCGCGCGCAGCAGCCTGCTCATGTCGAGCACGGCGATGTAGGTGCCGCGGATCGTGCCCGTCACCTTCGAGCGCCCGATGCGCGGCGAGTACGGCGAGTCGACCTCGAGGATGCGCCAGCCTTCCTCGTGCCCGCGCAGCACCAGCTCGAGCGGGTAGCCGCTGCGGCGGTCCTCGAGGTCGAGCGCGATCATGGCCTCGCGACGCACGGCGCGCATCGGGCCGAGGTCGTGCAGCGGCAGCTTCGTCGCCCCACGCATCAGGGAGGCGAGCGCCCGGTTCGCCACGCGGGCGTGCAGCGGCCACGCGCCGCGGCTCGTCGGACGTCGTCGCCCGAGCACGAGGTCGGCTGCACCGGAGGCCACCGGGTCGACGACGCGGGGGAGATCACGCGGGTCCATCGAGGCATCCGCATCGCAGAAGGCCACGATGGGCGCGGTGGCCGCGAGCAGCCCGGCGTGTGCGGCCGATCCGAAGCCGCGGCGCGGTTCGGTGACGACCAGCGCGCCGTGTTCGCGGGCGACCTCGGCCGAGCGGTCGGTCGACCCGTTGTCGACCACGATCGCGCGGTAGCCCCGGGGCAGGCGGCCGAGGATCCAGGGCAGGGCGCCCTCCTCGTTGAGGCAGGGGAAGACGACGTCGACCCGCGCGGCGGCGGCGTTCACAGGGCCGCCGCTCACGCGGCCGTCGTTCACAGCACCGCCGCGCGCAGCGGCGCCGTCGCGAACTCGCGCATCCCGGCCTCGAACGTCATGGTCGGCGCCCAGCCGAGCTCGCTCTTCAGGCGTTCGGATGACGCGGTGATGTGCCGCACGTCGCCGAGCCGGTATTCGCCCGTGATCACCGGTGCCGGGCCCGCCGAGTGGGCGCTGAGCTGTTCGGCGACCTCGCCGATCGTGTGCACGTTGCCGCTGCCGACGTTGAACGCGCGCGAACCCGTGGCGCGGGCGGTCCACTCGATCGCCGCGAGGTTGGCCGCGGCGACGTCGCGTACGTGCACGAAGTCGCGGCGCTGCCGGCCGTCTTCGAACACCCGGGGCGCCTCGCCGCGTTCGAGCGCCGAACGGAACAGCGACGCGACCCCGGCGTACGGGGTGTTCTGCGGCATGCCCGGCCCGTAGACGTTGTGGTACCGCAGGGCGGCAGCGGCGCCGCCGGTGCTGCGGGCCCAGGTCGTGGCGAGGTACTCCTGGCCCAGCTTGGAGCTCGCGTAGACGTTGCGCGGGTCGAGCGGGGCGTCCTCGTCGATGAGCAGCGGCTCGAGCATTCCGCCGTGGGCGTCGAGCGGGTCGAACCGTCCGGCTCGGAGGTCGCGCTCCAGGCGGGCCGCCGGCCGGGTCGGGCCGCCCGCGCCGAGGTACGCCCCCTCGCCGTAGACGACCATCGAGCTCGCCTGCACCAGACGACGGATGCCGGTCTGCGCCATCGCGGCCAACAGAACCGCGGTGCCGAGCTCGTTCGAGCTCACGTAGTCGGGCGCGTCGGAGAAGTCGACGCCCAGTCCGACCTTCGCGGCCTGGTGGCACACCGCGTCGATGCCGTCGAGGGCGGCCGTGACCGTGTCGGAGTCGCGCACGTCGCCGCGCACGAACTCGACCCGCCCGTCGACCGCGGGTTCGCCGCCGTGCACGTCGGACCGGAGGGAGTCGAGCACGCGCACCGTGTGCCCGGCATCCAGAGCCGCTTCGACGACAGCCGTACCGATGAATCCGGCGCCACCGGTGACGAGCAGTCTCATGGGGCAAGCGTAGCCGCCCGGTCGGGCGTCGCCGCCGTCGGGCGTCCGCGACGACCAGGGTCGCCGGCCCGAGCGAACCGGTCGCCGGCCCGAGCGAACCCGCCGCCGTTCACACGCGCCAGCTGGCCAGTTGCGCACGCCCCAGGCCGGAGCATCCGTGTCCAAGTGGCCAGCGAGGTTCCGCCTGTGGACGATCTCCGCTCGATCGACCGCTTTCTGTTCAGATGAACGGATGCGACGAAGGTCTCGGCTTCCCAGCGGGCTCGGCCCGGAGTTCAGCGTGCGCGAGGCGCGCGGGGCCGGGGTCTCCCGGAGCAGGCTGCGCGCATCCGACCTCCGCAGCTCGTTTCGCGGTGCCCGTTCGATCGCACGCGCCACGTCACCGTCGAACGAATCCGGCGCAGATTTCTTCGCTCGGCAACGGGAGGAACTGCTCCAACGGTGCCGCGACTACCTCCCGGTCGCACCGACGCGATTCCGGTTCTCCGGTGTCACCGCGGCCATGGTCTACGGGGTCCCGCTCCCGCGGGCGATCAGCCGGATCGAGACTCTAGAGGTCGCTGTCGCCGCTGGTGCACAGCGCCCCCGCCGTCGTGGCATCGTCGGGCGTCGACTGGCGGTCGTGCCACCACCGGTCGTCCGTCACGGACTTCCCCTTCTGCCGCCCGAACAGGTCTGGCTGCAGCTGGCCGGTGTGCTTACGCTCGACGAGCTCATCATCGCGGGCGACTATCTGGTGCGACGGAAGCGGGCGGACACCTCGGTCGAGCGACTCGTGGCGGAGGTGGCGATCTCAACGGGAAACCATGGCACCAAGCTGGCTCGGCTTGCCCTTCGAGACATTCGTGCTGGCACGGACTCGCCGAAGGAGACGGAACTTCGGCTGCTCATCGTGCGTGCCGGCCTCCCCGAGCCGGTCATCGGCCATCGAATCGCGGACGCGGACGGCTACTTCGTCGGCGTGCCCGACCTCGCCTACGTCGAGGAGCGCATCGCGATCGACTACGACGGGGAGGTTCACCGAACCGATGAGAGCGTGTTCCTCGACGACATCGAGCGTCGCGAGCGATTCGAAGACGCAGAGTGGAGGTACGTGCGCGTGGCAAAGAACCACTTGAAGTCTCCCGGCACCCTGCTGGGACGAATTGCCCACTATCTGAGGGTGCGTTCGCCGGGAGGGTGAGTCGACGATGCTGAACAGCCGGGCGCCCTCGGGGACTTGGGTTGGCTGGGTGGCCAGTTCAGCAGGGTTCGACTGTGCGAATGAGACCACAACTGGCCACTCAGGTTGACGCGCTTGCCGGCCGCACTGTGGGTGGCCAGTTCGGCACCCCTCCGGGACGGGATTGCCGCCATAAGTGGCCACCCAGCGTCGAGGCGGCGTCGCCGCCGGTCAGGCCTCCGCGACGACGAGCGTCGCCGGCCCGAGCGCCAGGAACCCCGAGCTCAGCGGCTCGCACCGCACACCGCCGCGTCCGCGCAGCGCCTGGTGCGCGCCGGGCGCGAGAACTACGTTCATCCACGCGCACGGGCTCGCCGGCCTGTGGCCCTGAAACTCCACGGGCCCGTCGCCGCTGTCGAGGCTGAACCGCCTGCCGCGCAGCTCGTCGACCGGGAAACCGCGCAGCATGACGTTGCGACGTGTGGCCGCGGCATCCGGAATCCGCCCCAGCTCGAGAACCGACGCCACGTGGTCGAGAGACCCCGTCGCCATCAGAGTGACGGATGCCTGTCGGTGTGCGACCTTCGCGTAGTAACGGTCGCCGACCACGCCGAGCCCGGCGCGGATCTCGATGCGCGCGTGCGTCTCGGGCACCGTGGAGGGCAGCGGGCCGTCGGCCGGCCGGCCCTCGTAACGCGAGAGCGGCGAGGCCAGCAGCAGCTCGACGGAGACCTCGAACGTCCTCCCTCGCAGGCTCGGTCGGGACTGGGGTCGCGAAATCGCTGACGCGATTTCCATAGCTCCACCGTCCACACAGAAAGGCTACGTGCGCTACCGATAAACTAGGTCGAATGGCCCATCTTCTCGGAGCAGAATCCCTCCATCTCGAATATCCGACCCGCGTCATCTTCGACGACGTAACCATCGGAATCGACGAGGGCCAGCGAATCGGCGTCGTCGGCCGCAACGGTGACGGCAAGTCCACACTGCTGCGCCTGCTCGCCGGCCGCATCGAACCCGACGAGGGCCGCGTCACGCGCCGCGGCGGCATCACGCTCGGCATGCTCGACCAGGCCGACACGCTTCCCGACGAGCTGACCGTGGCCGAGGCCATCGTCGGCGACCGTCCCGAGTACGAGTGGGCGGGCGACCCTCGCGTGCGCGACGTCATCTCCGGACTCGTCGGCGGCATCCCCTGGGAGGCCCGCATGGGCGAGCTCTCCGGTGGGCAGCGCCGCCGCGTCGGACTCGCGGCCCTGCTCGTCGGCGACTGGGACATCATCTTCCTCGACGAGCCCACCAACCACCTCGACGTCGAGGGCATCGCCTGGCTCGCCGAGCACCTCAAGCGCCGCTGGGCGACGAACTCCGGCGGGCTCATGGTCGTGACTCACGACCGGTGGTTCCTCGACGAGGTCTGCACCGACACCTGGGAGGTGCACGACAGGATCATCGAGCCCTTCGAGGGCGGATACGCGGCGTACATCCTGCAACGCGTCGAACGCGACCGCTCGGCGGCCGCCTCCGAGTCGAAGCGCCAGAACCTCATGCGCAAGGAGCTCGCCTGGCTCGGCCGCGGCGCCCCGGCCCGCAGCACGAAGCCCAAGTTCCGCATCGACGCCGCGAACGAGCTCATCGCCAACGAGCCGCCGCCCCGCGACAAGGTCACCCTCGCGTCGATGGCTATGCAGCGCCTCGGCAAAGACGTCGTCGACCTCGAGAACGTCTACGTGTCGTACCCCGACAAGACCACCGGCACCACCAAAGAGGTGCTGAAGGATGTCACGTGGCGGATCGCCCCCGGAGAGCGCACCGGCATCCTCGGCATCAACGGCGCCGGAAAGTCGACGCTGCTCAGCCTCGTCGCCGGAAGCCTGCAGCCCACCGCGGGCAAGATCAAGCGCGGCAAGACGATCAAGGTCGCGACCCTCACGCAGCAGCTCGGCGAGCTCGAGGACATCTGGGAAGACCGAGTCAGCGAGGTCCTCGGGCGCCAGAAGAGCTCGTACGTGGCCGGCGGCAAGGAGATGACGCCGACCCAGCTGCTCGAACGCGTCGGCTTCGCGAGCGCCCAGCTGTCCACCCGGGTGCGCGAGCTCTCCGGAGGTCAGAAGCGCCGCCTGCAGCTGCTGCTCATCATCCTCGACGAGCCGAACGTGCTCATCCTCGACGAGCCCACCAACGACCTCGACACCGACATGCTCGCCGCCATCGAGGACCTGCTCGACTCCTACCCGGGCACGTTGCTCGTCGTGAGCCACGACCGGTACCTGCTCGAGCGCGTCACCGACCAGCAGTACGCCGTGCTCGACGGCGGGATGCGACACCTCCCGCGCGGGGTCGACCAGTACCTCGAGATCAGGCTCGCGCAGCAGAAGGCGGATGCCGCCCCCGCGGCGAGCAGCAAGGCCCCGGCCAAGACGCCCAAGCTGGGCGGCGCCGAGCTGCGCAACGCCCAGAAGGAGTTCGCCGCCGCAGAGCGCAAGCTCGCCAAGATGAACGCCCAGATCGCGACGCTGCACGAGAAGATGGCGGTTCACGACCAGAGCGACTACACCGGGCTCGGCGGAATCACGACCGAGATCCAGGGGCTCGAGTCGCAGATCGCGACGCTCGAGACGCGCTGGCTCGAGCTGGAGGACCTGCTCAACTAGGCCGGCGGGTGATCTACCCTTCGCAGGCTCAGTCGGCGCTGGGGTCGCGAAATCGCTGGCGCGATTTCCATAGCTCCACCGCGCTCAGTCGAAGTCGAGGCTCAGCTTGCGCAGCAGTATCGCGAGGCGCTCCTGGTCGAGCGGCGAGAGGGCGTCGAGCAGCTCGGCCTCCGCGGTGACGAGTTGCGCGATCGCCGCATCCACCCTCTCGGTTCCCAGCGGGGTCATCACGACCAGGATCCCTCGGCCGTCGTTGGGGTCGGTGCGGCGCTCGACGAGGGTGCGCTGAACGAGCCGGTCGATGCGGTTCGTCATGGTGCCGCTCGACACGAGCGTCTGCTGCAACAGCGACTTCGGGCTCAGCTGGTACGGGGCGCCCGCGCGGCGCAGCGCCGAGAGCACGTCGAACTCCCACGACTCGAGATCGGATGCCGCGAACGCCGTGCGCCGGGCCCGGTCGAGGTGGCGGGCGAGGCGCCCGACACGGCTGAGCACCTGCAGCGGGGTGAAGTCGAGGTCCGGGCGTTCCCTCGTCCACGCATCGACGATCCGGTCGACTTCGTCGCTAGTGGGCATTGACCTATTATCTGGTGTTCGGGCAGCGGGCGTCTCTGGCGGCGTCACGATCTGGCAGAATTGGGGAGCGCGCCGGTCTGGCCGTGCGCGATCCGCCTTAGTGTAATGGCAGCACGACAGCCTTTGGAGCTGTTCGGTCTAGGTTCGAATCCTGGAGGCGGAGCCCAGCCCGACCATCCGCCTCGGTGCGCATCTCCGCTGCCTTGCGCTACACCTCGGGACAACCGCTACAGCGCGCGCTGTAGCGGTCGTCCCGAACTGGAGCGCAAGCACCCCTTCCGCCGACGGCCGGGCGAGCGCCGGCACTCGGCCCGCATGCGGCAGAATAAACGCATGACTGACGCCCAGCTCGCCGTAATCGTTCTCGCCGCCGGTCAGGGAACGCGCATGAAGTCCTCCCGGCCGAAGATCCTGCACGAGATCGCGGGCCGCCCGCTCATCGGGCACGTGCTCGGCACGGTGCACGCGCTCGCGCCGGCGCACATCCTCGCGGTCGTCCGTCACGAACGCGACGCCGTCTCGGCCATGATCACCGGCTTCAGCCCCGACGTCGTGATCGTCGACCAGGACGACGTGCCCGGCACCGGTCGCGCCGTCGAGGTCGCGCTCGACGCCCTCCCCGCCGACTTCGCCGGCGACGTCGTGATCGTCAGCGGCGACGTGCCGCTGCTCGACGCCGACACGCTGGCCGAGCTGCTCGCCGCCCACCGCGCCGACCGCGCCGCCGCCACACTGCTCTCCGCGATCCTCGACGACGCCACCGGCTACGGGCGCGTCGTGCGCGACGTGAACGGGTCGCTCGACCGCATCGCCGAGCAGAAGGATGCCTCGGCCGACGAACTCGCCATCACCGAGATCAACTCCGGCACCTATGTCTTCGGTGTCGCGGCCCTGCGCGAGCAGCTGGCACTCGTCGGCACCGACAACGCACAGAACGAGAAGTACCTCACCGACGTGGTCGGCCTGCTGCGCGCCACCGGCGCCACCATGGGCGCCCTCGCCGTGACCGAGCCGTGGCGCGTCGCCGGGGTCAACGACCGCGTGCAGCTCGGCGAGGCCGGCATCCGCCTCAACCAGCTCATCGTCGCCGCCCACCAGCGCGCCGGCGTCACCATCCAGGACCCGGCGACGACCTGGATCGACAGCGACGTCGTGATCGCCCCCGACGTCGAGATCCTCCCCGGCACCCAGCTCAAGGGCGCGACCAAGATCGACACCGGCGCCCGCGTCGGCCCGGACACCACCCTCGTCGACTGCGAGATCGGCGAGAACGCCACCGTCACCCGCACCGACGGAACTCTCGCCGTGATCGGCGCGGGCGCATCCGTCGGCCCCTTCGCCTATCTGCGCCCCAACACGATCCTCGGGGTGAAGGGCAAGATCGGAACCTTCGTCGAGACGAAGAACTCCACCATCGGCGACGGCAGCAAGGTGCCGCATCTCAGCTACATCGGCGACACCACGGTGGGCGTCGAGTCCAACGTCGGCGCGGGAACCATCACCGCGAACTACGACGGAGTCAACAAGCACAAGACCGTCGTTGGGTCCCATGTGCGCACCGGGTCGCACAACGTGTTCGTCGCCCCGGTTACAATTGGCGACGGAGCCTATTCGGGTGCCGGCACGGTCGTCCGCAAGGACATCCCGGCCGGTGCGCTGGGATTGAACGTGGCTCCGCAACGCAACATCGAGGGCTGGGTCGAAGCGAATCGCGCGGGTACTGCAGCGGCCACAGCGGCCGCGGCGGCGTCAGAGCGCGACGAGTAGTTCAGGCTTCGCAGAACCAGTAGCCGGTCGAACATGACTGTGCAAGCCGAACAGAGAGCGGGAACCGTGTCCGAGATCAAGCAAACCGGACAGAAGAGACTCGTCATCGTCTCCGGTCGAGCGCACCCGCAGCTGGCTCTGGATGTCGCGTCCCACCTCGAGACGGACGTGGTGCACACCGACGCCCGCACCTTCGCGAACGGCGAGATCTACGCGCGGTACGACGAGAGCGTGCGCGGCGCCGACGTCTTCGTCATCCAGTCGATGCCGGCACCGCTCAACGAGCACGTGATGGAGTCGCTCATCATGGTCGACGCGCTCAAGCGTGCCTCGGTCAAGCGGATCACCGTCGTCGTGCCGTTCTATCCGTACGGCCGCCAAGACAAGAAGGGCCGCGGCCGCGAGCCGATCAGCGCTCGACTGATGGCCGACCTGTACAAGGCAGCCGGCGCCGACCGCATCATGAGCGTCGACCTGCACGCCGCGCAGATCCAAGGCTTCTTCGACGGCCCCGTCGACCACCTGTTCGCGATGCCGGTGCTGCTCGAGCACTTCAAGAAACTCGACCCGACCACTCTCACCGTCGTCTCTCCCGACATGGGCCGCGTGCGCGTCGCCGACATCTGGAGCGACAAGCTCGGCGCCCCGCTCGCCATCATCCACAAGCGCCGCGACCCGCTGGTTCCGAACCAGGTCTCGGTGCACGAGATCGTCGGAGAGGTCGAGGGCCGCGTCTGCCTCATCGTCGACGACCTGATCGACACCGGCCGCACCATCGCCAAGGCCGCGCAGGCGCTCAAGGAGGCGGGCGCCCTCGGCGTCATCGTCGCCGCGACGCACGCCGTGTTCTCCGACCCCGCGGTCGAGCTGCTGCAGAGCGAGTTCATCGACTCCGTAGTTGTCACCGACACCCTGCCGCTGCCGCCCGAGAAGCGCTTCCCGTCGCTGACCGTGCTGCCGATCGCTCCGTTGCTGGCCCGCGCGATCTACGAGGTCTTCGACGACGGCTCGGTCACCTCGATGTTCGACGGCGCCGCGTAGCCACTGCTTCGCTGTCCGCCGGTTGAGTGGCGCGCTCTGGCGCGCGCCCGCCGGTCGCGTTGCGCGCTCTGACGCGCGATCGAGACCTGTCGACGCGAGCCGTTTTCGGCCAGATGACTCGTTTTGGGTGGCGCATAGCTGCACGCGAGCCGAGGAAACGAGCCGTGGGGATGACCCGGAGGCGCGACCCGGGCGCGCGCTCCTACGCGTCGATGTCGGGCACGAGGGGGAGCCGCGGCGGTCCGGGGATCAGCCCGAGCGAGGCGATGTGCTCGTCGCCGCCGAAGGCGCCGTCCGAGTAGCACTCCCAGCCGATGCCGCCCGGTCCGAACACCTCGAAGCGAGCATCCGCCCCACTCTGCCCGGCGACCGAGTACGCGACCCACACCCCGCACGCGGACTGCGCCGACGACGCGGCCACGCTGAAGGTCGTCACGATGCCGGGCAGCACGAGGCCGACCAGGGCCAGCACGACGACGACGCGCATCATCATGACGGTGCGCTTGGATCGCAGGGGCTTTCCGTCGCCGGGCTCGTAGCCGTTCAGCTCGGGATGTTCGTCGGTCATCCTGCAATTCTCGCAGGCCGCTGTTCCGATGGTCGGCCGTTGCCTACAGTGGGCCCATGATCGACGACGCGCTGCTCGAGACGTTCACCGCGGCGCTCGGCGCCGAACCGGCTCCGGCGATGTTCACGGGCGAGTCGACGCTGACCTCCGCGTTCGCCGTCTCCGAGTTCGCGGCCGCCGCGATCGCCGCCGCGGGAGTCGCCGTCAGCGGTCTCGACGGGGCGATCGAAGGCCGGGCGGCCGAAGAGGGAGCGACCGAGGACGGGGCGACCGAAGTCGGGGCGCTCGCCGACGGCACGGCCGGGGTCACCGTCGACCGCGCCCTCGCCGACGCCTGGTTCGCGAGCGCGATCACCCCGGTGGGCTGGCAGGTCCCGTCGCCGTGGGACGCAGTCGCGGGCGACTACCAGAGCGCCGACGGCTGGATCCGGCTGCACACCAACGCGCTACGGCACAAGGCGGCCGCGCTCGGGGTGCTCGGCGTCGCGGCCGACCGCGAGCTCGTGGCGGCGGAGGTGGCCCGCTGGTCGGGCGAAGACCTCGAGGCCGCCGTCGTGTCGGCGGGCGGATGCGCGGCCGTCATGCGCAGCGCGGCGGAGTGGGCGGGGCATCCGCAGGGCGCGGCCGTGGCGAGCGAACCGCTCGTGCACTGGACGACGACGGATGCGGCCGAGCCCAGCCCGCACTGGAGGACGAGCCCGGGGCGACCGCTCGACGGCGTGCGCGTGCTCGACCTGACCCGGGTGATCGCCGGCCCGGTGGCGACGCGGTTCCTCGCGGGGCTCGGCGCCGACGTGCTGCGCGTCGACCCGCCCGACTGGCACGAGCCCGCGGTCGTCCCCGACATGACGCTCGGCAAACGGGCGACCCGCATCGACGCGACGACCACCGTGGGGCGCGACGCCCTCGAGCGGTTGATCGCCGGCGCCGACCTGCTCGTGCACGGCTACCGTCCGGGGGCGCTCGAGGCGCTCGTGCCGCTCGCACGCCGTCGTGTGCTGCGCCCCGGGCTCGTCGAGGTGTCGCTCGACGCCTACGGCTGGAGCGGACCGTGGGCCGGCCGCCGTGGCTTCGACAGCCTCGTGCAGATGTCGAGCGGCATCGCCGAGGCCGGCATGCGATGGGCGGATGCTTCGAAGCCCACTCCGTTGCCGGTGCAGGCCCTCGACCACGCGACCGGGTATCTCGCGGCCGCGGCCGCGGTCGTCGCGCTGGGGCGGGTGAGGCGCGAGGGCGTCGCGAGCTCGGCGCGGCTGTCGCTGGCGCGCACGGCGGTGGAGCTGGCGGCCGCGGTGCCTGAGCCTGTCGAAGAAACTGAGCCCGTCGAAGGGCCGCACTCGGAGCGGGCGCTTCGACAGGCTCAGCGACCGCAAGCGGCTCGGCGACCGGGGTCGACGCGCATCGACACCCCGTGGGGCCCGGCCGATGTGCTGCCGTCTCCGTTGGCTGTCGGCGGCACGCGGCTCAATTGGCAGCGCGGCCCGACGGAACTGGGTTCCGACGAGCCGCGCTGGTAGACCGAATCGCTCAGTGGCTGTCGACCGCCTGGATCTCGCTGCGGTCGCCGCTCCACAGCGTGTGGAACGTGCCTTCCTTGTCGACGCGCTTGTAGGTGTGCGCTCCGAAGAAGTCGCGCTGGCCCTGCACGAGCGCGGCCGGCAGGCGGTCGGCGCGGAGTCCGTCGTAGTACGACAGCGACGACGAGAACGCCGGTGCCGGGATCCCGGCCTTGGCCGCGTGCGCGACGACCTGGCGCCACGACTCCTGAGCGCCGGTGACGGCGGCGGTGAAGTACGGCGCCGTGATGAGGGCGACCAGCCCCGGGTCTTCGGCGTAGGCCTCGGTGATGCGGTTGAGGAACTGCGCGCGGATGATGCAGCCGCCGCGCCAGATAGTGGCGATGTCGCCCTTCTTGATGTCCCAGCCGTACTGCTCGGCGCCGGCGACGATGGCGTCGAAGCCCTGGCTGTAGGCCACGATCTTCGAGGCGTAGAGGGCGCGGCGCACGTCTTCGATGAACGCCTCGTTGTTGTCGACGCCCCAGGGCTCGGCCGGTCCGGGGAGGGCGGATGCCGCGGCGCGCTGCGCGGGCTTCGACGACAGGGAACGGGCGAACACGGCCTCGGCGATGCCCGAGACGGGGATGCCCAGGTCGAGGGCGTTCTGCACGGTCCAGACGCCGGTTCCCTTGGAGCCTGCCTGGTCGAGGATCAGGTCGACGAGGGGTGTTCCGGTCGAGGCATCCACCTGCTTGAGCACTTCAGCGGTGATCTCGATCAGGTAGCTCTCGAGTTCGCCCTTGTTCCACTCGGTGAAGACGTCGGCGATCTGCGCGGGGGAGTAGCCGGTGCCGCGGCGGATGAGGTCGTAGGCCTCGGCGATGAGCTGCATGTCGGCGTACTCGATGCCGTTGTGGATCATCTTGACGAAGTGGCCGGCGCCGTCGGTGCCGACGTGGGTCACGCAGGGGACGCCGTCGACGACCGCGGCGATGGAGGAGAGGATCGGGCCGAGGGTCTCGTAGGCCTCGGCGGATCCGCCGGGCATGATCGACGGGCCGAGCAGTGCGCCCTCCTCGCCGCCGGAGATGCCGGTGCCGACGAAGTTGATGCCGGTCTCGCGCACGGCCTTTTCGCGACGGATGGTGTCGGTGAACAGCGCGTTGCCGCCGTCGACGATGATGTCGCCGGGCTCGAAGACCGAGGTCAGCGCGTCGATCACGGCGTCGGTGCCGCGGCCGGCCTGCACCATGATGATCGCTGTGCGCGGCTTCGACAGCGACGCGGCGAACTCCTCGTAGGAGGACGCGGGGATGAACTCGGCCTCGGGGTGCTCGTCGAGAACCGTCTGGGTCTTCTCGAACGACCGGTTGAAGATCGCCACCGTGTTGCCCTCGCGGGAGGCCAGGTTACGGGCGAGGTTCGAGCCCATCACCGCCATACCCACTACGCCGATATTTGCCTGTGCGGTGCTTTCGCTGGCCACGATGTCTCCTTGATAGATCTGGGCTGGAACCCTCCAAGGTTAGTGCGCGTGCCGCGGGAGCCGCCCGGCGACGTAACAAACCTCACAGGCGATGCTCCGGGGCGTCAGGCGGTGGAGGTCGTGCCGTGCTGCAGGTTCTGGTCCCAGATCTGGCCCATCTCGCGGATCGTGCGGGTCATGATCCCGAGCATGGATGCGCCAGCGGCATCCGCGTTGCCGCTCTGAATCGCGTTCGCGACATCGACGTGCATCTGCAGGGCCTCGTCGTGCGGAAACTGCGGCATAAGGCCGTAGTTGGTGCGGCCGATCAGCACCTCGGAGACGAGGTTGTTGAGCCGCGTGAACATCTCGTTGCCGCTCATCTCCATCACCAGGGAGTGGAACTGGATGTCGAGGGTGAGGAATTCGTCCTGGTCGCCGCTGCGGCCCGCCGCCCAGAGCCGGCCGGCGAGACCCATCAGGTCGCTGGCCTGCGTGAGGGCTCCCCGGCTGGCGGCGAGCTTCGCGGCCTCCGGCTCGATCGCGGTGCGCAGCTGGGTGAGCGAGCGCAGCTGCGCGATGCGGCCGTGCCCGGCGAGGCGCCAGCGGATGACGCTGAGGTCGTAGACGTTCCACTCGCTCATCGGCAGCACGCGGTTGCCGACCCGGCGCTTGGACGTGACCATGCCCATCGCCTCGAGCGCGCGCAGGCTCTCGCGGATCACCGACCGCGACACCTGGTACTTGTTCTCGAGGGCCTCGGTCGTGAAGGTCGCACCGGCGGGCATGCGCCCCTCGCAGATGGCCTGACCGAGTTCGTCGAGCACCTGCGAGTGTAGGCCGGGGGCGTCGTGAGTGCGGGACGCGACGGAGCCGTGCAGGTGCGGAGGGCCGGTCACGTCGCTGTCGCTCACGGAGAAATCATACTCATGGATTCACGGCTATTGCATAAGTATGATCTTTGGAGATAATCTCTCTGACAAGACGGATGTAAAGATGCATCTGGCTGGGCCTTTCGTAACGACGCGTCGGCCCGGAATGGAGTCGACATGCAGCGCCACAGCACATTGCGAGTCGCCGGTATCGCCACCGCAGCGATTCTCGCCGCGACACTGGTCTCGTGCAGCAGTTCCTCTGAGCAGGAAGACGAAGGGTCGAAGACCCTCAACGTCACGCTCGCCAACCACGTCTGGACGGACATCGTCACGGCGTCCCTCCCCGCCTTCGAGGAGGAGACCGGCATCAAGGTCAACCTCACGCAGCTCGGCGAAGACCAGCTCAGCGACCAGTACAACGTCAAGCTCAACGCGGGCAGCGACGAGATCGACGTGATGATGTACCGCCCCCTCCAGGAGGGCAAGCTCTTCGCGCAGAACGGCTGGCTGGCCGACCTTACCGACTACACCGAGTCGAACGACGAGTGGGACTGGAGCGACTTCCAGAGCGGCCCCGTCGCATCCACGACCGTCGACGACGAGGTGGTCGGCGTTCCGACCATCACCGAGCGCGAGGTGCTCTACTACCGCAAGGACCTGCTCGAGGCCGCAGGTCTCGAGGTGCCGACCACGCTCGAGGAGCTCGAGTCGGCGGCCAAGACCATCAAAGACGCGAATCCCGGCACCGCCGGCTTCGTCGCCCGCACCGGTGTCGCCGCCGCCGTGACCCAGTTCTCCAGCTTCCTGCACAGCCAGGGCGGAGAGTGGATCGACGACGACGGCAACGCCGCGCTCGACACCAAGGAGTTCAAGTCGGCCGTCGAGCTGTACGGAAAGCTCATCCGCGAGTACGGACCGGCGAACGTCTCGACCGACATGAGCTGGCCCGAGGCCATGGCGATCTTCACGCAGGGTGGATCGGCCTTCTACACCGAGGCCGACAGCCTCTACAAGAACGCCACCGACCCGGCCAACTCCACCGTCTCCGAGACCGTCGGCTTCGCGCCGTTCCCCGCCGGCGACGACGGAGCGCGCCCGTACAACGTGCCGTCGTGGGCCCTCGGCATCTCGGCCGAGTCGCCCAACAGCGACAACGCCTGGAAGTTCATCGAGTACTTCACCAGCAAGGAGAAGGTGCTCGAGATCCAGAAGGAAGGCGTACCGGGACCCCGCGCGTCGGTCTGGGACGACGAGGCCGGAGTCGAGACCTACCCGACCGACCTCGCCGAGGCGATCAAGGCCTCGGCCGAGAACGGCGTCGGCTACGACCGCCCGCTCGTGGTCTCGGTTCCCGAGGCACGTGAGATCGTCGGCAAGCCCATCGTGGTGGCCATCACCGGCGGCGACGTCGACCAGGCCATCGACGACGCCCAGGCCGAGTTCCAGGCGTTCCTCGACGACGAGAAGTAGTCCGTCGGTTTCGCACTAGCTGATCGGGTGTGCCGGCCTCGCGAGGGGTCGGCACGTCCGCAGCACAGAAAGGTTTGCCGATGAGCACCGTCGCCATCCAGAAGCAGGGTCCCCGGGAGTCGTTCTCCCGCTGGGCCAACAAGCACCGCAAGTGGGTGTTCGCCGCCCCATCCATGATCTTCGTGTCCCTCCTCATCGCCTTCCCGGTGGGATGGACGCTGTACCTCAGCCTCACCGACGCCCGCGGATCGGTGCGGGCGGAGTCCGACTTCATCGGGCTCGAGAACTACGCCGACGTGCTCACCGATTTTGACCGGTTCTGGCCGGCCGTCGCCCGCACGGTCTACTTCACCGGGGGTGCGCTGCTGCTCGAGCTCACGCTCGGCATGATCATCGCCCTGCTGCTCTGGCGTCCGTTCCGCGGAGAGAAGTGGGTGCGCGTCGCCATCCTCCTCCCGCTGGTCGCGACCCCGGTCGCCGTCGGCATGATGTGGCGCCTCATCCTCGAGCCGAACATCGGCTTCGCCAACCAGGCGCTGGCATGGTTCGGCATCCCCGCCCAGCCGTTCCTCTCCGGCCAGGACACCGCGCTCACCACGCTGATGTTCATCGACGTGTGGCAGTGGACCCCCATGGTCGTGCTCATCCTGCTGGCCGGCCTCACATCGCTCAGCGACGAGCCCGACGAAGCCGCCCGCATGGACGGCGCGAACGCCTGGCAGCGCTTCTGGTTCGTGACCTTCCCGCTCATCCGCGTGACGTTCATCACGGCGATCCTGCTGCGCGGCATCGACGCCCTCAAGACCTTCGACATCCTCTACGCCACCAAGGGCAAGGGCGGCGGCTCGTTCCACGAGGTGGAGACGCTCAACGTCTACGCCTACGGACTCAGCTTCGACTACAACAAGTACGGCGAGTCATCCGCGGTTCTGATCGTCTTCTTCATGTTGATCATCGGCTGCATCTGGCTGCTCACCGCCCGCAGGAAGAAGGACAACTCGTGACCGCCACACTCGAGCGGGAGCAGCAGGCTGCCCCCATGGCTCCAATGCACCGCAAGACGAAGGTGCGCCCCTACAGCGTCTTCCGCGTCATCGCCCTGACCCTCATCGTGCTCACGTTCATCGCCCCGCTGGTGTGGATGTTCCTGGCGTCGCTGAAGACCAACGTCGACATCTACGACTCGTCGAAGGCGTTCATCTTCACGCCGACCCTCGACAACTACGACACCGTCTTCGGGCGCGCCAACTACTTCCAGTACATCCTCAACAGCTTCTGGATCGGGTTCGCCTCGACGGGGCTCTCGCTGATCCTCGGGGTACCGGCCGCCTACTCGATGAGCCGCTACGTGATGAAGAAGTCGGCGGCGGTCGTGCTGCTGGCCCGCATCATCCCCGGGGTCAGCCTGCTCGTGCCGTGGTACATCATCTTCTCGAACCTGCGCATGGTCGGCGGCTTCGAGGTGCTGATCCTCTCGCACATGTTCGTGTCGCTGCCGCTCGTGGTCTACATCATGATGTCGTTCTTCGACTCGCTGCCCCTCGAGCTCGAGGAGCAGGCGCAGGTCGACGGGCTCACACCGATCGGCGCGTTCCTACGGATCTCCCTGCCCCTCTCGGTGCCGGGCATCGCCACCGCCGCGATCCTGTCGTTCATCTTCTCGTGGAACAACTTCATGTTCGCGCTCGTGCTCTCCGGCGCCGAGACGAAGACACTGCCGGTGGCCATCTTCGACTTCGTCGCCTACGCGAGTATCGACTGGGGCGGTCTGATGGCCGCCGCCGTGGTCGTCACCGTGCCCATCATGGTGATCGCGCTGTTCACGCAGAAGTACATCGTCTCCGGCCTCACCGCCGGCGCCACCAAGGGATAGCCGCTATGAGCACCACCATTCCGCCCATCGTCGTCATGGGCGTGCAGGGCGCGGGCAAGTCGACCATCGGCACGTTGCTCGCGGGCAGGCTCGGCGTCGCGTTCGTCGACGGCGACCGGCTGCATTCGCCCGAGAACGTTGCGACGATGGCGGCGGGCAACGCCCTGACGGACGAGGCACGGGTTCCGTGGCTGAACTCCGTCGGTCACGTGCTCGCCGAGAACGGCGACACCGGCATCGTCGTCGCCTGCTCCGCGCTCAAGCGCTCCTACCGGGATCTGCTGCGCGAGCACGCCCCCGACCTGTTCGTGGTCTACCCCGAGGGCTCGATCGAGCTGATCTCCGCCCGCATCGGAGCCAGACAGCACGAGTTCATGCCCGCGGGGCTGCTGAGGTCGCAGTTCGACACGCTCGAGCCGCTGCAGGCAGACGAGCTCGGCGTCGCCGTCGACATCGCCCTGTCGCCCGACGAGATCATCGACGCCGTCGTCGCGATGCTCGACACGAAGGCCGAGCGTCATGCTCATTAGAACGGTCGAGACGTTCGCGGTCGCACCGCGCTGGCTGTTCGTGCGCATCGAGACCGACGACGGGATCGTGGGCTGGGGCGAGGGCTCGCTCGAGGGAAACTCGGGCATCGTGCGCACCGCCATCGCGCAGTTCGCCGAATACCTGGTGGGCAAAGACCCGTCGCGTATCGAGGACCACTGGCAGGTGCTCACCAAGGGCGGCTTCTACCGCGGGGGAGCGGTGCTCGCGAGCGCCGTCTCCGGCATCGACCAGGCCCTGTGGGACATCGCGGGCAAGGCGCTCGGCGTTCCCGTGCACCGTCTGCTGGGCGGCGCGGTGCGCGACCGCATCCGCGCCTACGGCTGGGTGGGCGGCGACGACCCCAACGAGGTGCGCGACCACATCGCCGAGCAGATGGCCGTCGGCCTCACCGCGGTGAAGATGAACGCGAGCGGGCGGATGACCCGCAATGGCAGCGTGTCGGAGATCGACGCCGTCGTGCAGCGGGTCGCCGCGGCCCGCGACGTGCTCGGCACCGACCGCGACGTCGCCGTCGACTTCCACGGGCGGTTCACCCTCGCGAGCGCCCGCCGGGTGGCGCCGCTGCTCGAGCCGTTCCACCCGTTCTTCCTCGAAGAACCGGTCGTGCCCGAGAACTCGCACCTCATCGGCGACTTCGTGCGCTCCACCACGATCCCGGTGGCCACGGGCGAGCGGCTGTACAGCCGGCAGGAGTTCTTGCCGGTGCTGCAGGCCGGCGTCGCCATCGCGCAGCCCGACCTGTCGCACGCCGGAGGCATCTCCGAGGTGAAGCGCATCGCGGCGCTCGCCGAGGTCTTCGACGTGCAGCTCGCACCGCACTGCCCGCTCGGCCCGATCGCGCTCGCCGCCTGCCTGCAGGTCGGCTTCTCGACGCCGAACTACCTGATCCAGGAGCAGAGCATCGGCATCCACTACAACAAGGGTGCCGAGGTGCTCGACTACGTCGTCGACACCGAGCCGCTGGCGTTCGTCGACGGGCACTTCGAGCTGCTCACGGCGCCCGGCCTCGGCATCGAGGTCGACGAGGCCGCCGTTCGCGCGGCCGACCTGCTGGGCAACGCCTGGCGTACCCCCGTGTGGCGTCACTCCGACGGCTCCTTCGCAGAATGGTAACCACTGACATGACACAGAGCTTTCTCGACGGATTGGCGGCGGACCGCCTGCTCGCCATCATCCGAGGGCAGAACGCCGAAGCATCCGTCGCCTCGGCCCTGACACTCATCGACGAGGGATTCCGCTATCTGGAGGTGTCGCTCAACACCGAGAACGCGCTCGACGTGATCGCGCGGGTGGTTCGCGAGGCGCCGGCCGACGTGCACATCGGCGCGGGCACGGTGCTCACCGTCGACGACGTTCGGCGGGTGCGCGACACCGGGGCCTCCTTCGCCGTCACCCCGGCGGTCGCGGCCAGCGTCGCCGAGAGCGCCCGACTCGGGTTTCCGGTGATCGCGGGGGCGCTGACCCCGACCGAGAGCGTGAGCGCGATGCTGCAGGGCGCGACCGCTATCAAGCTGTTCCCCGCGTCGATCGGCGGGCCGTCGTATCTGAAGGCGCTGCGCGACCCGTTGCCCGACGTGCCGTTCGTGGCTGTCGGAGGCGTGGACGTCGCCGCGGTCGAGGAGTACTTCACCGTCGGCGCGATCGCGGTGGGACTCGGCTCCCCGCTGCTCGGCGACGCGCCGTCCGGCGGCGACCTCGGTGCACTGCGCGAGCGTGCGCGGGAGTTCCAGGCCGCGGCGGCACCCTGGCGCGGACGCTGACATGGGCTTCGATGTCGTCACCTTCGGCGAGACGATGGGGTCGATCCGCGCCGCGGGGCTACTGCGTCACGGCGGCGCCATGTCGATGTCGCTCGGCGGCGCCGAGACCAACGTCGCCATCGGGCTGGCCAGGCTCGGGCACTCCGTGCGCTGGGGCGGCAGGCTCGGCTCAGACGACGTGGGGGCGTTCGCCCTGCGTACCCTCCGCTCCGAGGGTGTCGACACCGCGACGGTGAACCTCGACCCCGCCCGTGCGACGGGGCTACTGCTCATCGAGCGCCGGGTCGCCGACATCTCCCGCGTCGCCTACTACCGTGCGAACTCGGCCGGATCGGCCGTCTCGGTCTCCGACGTCGACGGCTCGTTCGACGCCTCGACGCGCGTGCTCCACCTCACCGGCATCACGCCTGCGCTCTCGCGCTCCGCCGCCGAGGCCACGCTCTGGGCGGCGAGCCGGGCGCGCGAGCTGGGCGTGCTCGTGAGTCTCGACGTCAACTACCGCGGGGCGCTGTGGGCTCGGGATGTCGCGGCCGTCACTCTGCGCCGGCTGGCCGCGCTCGCCGACGTGGTGTTCGCCTCCGACGACGAGCTCTACATGGTCGCGCCCGAATCAGGCGGCGACGAGCAGGCTGCGGTGCGCGCCCTGCTCGACGCCGGCGCCCAGCAGGTCGTCGTCACCCGCGGCGGCGACGGCGCATCCGCCTGGACGCTCGACGAGACCGCCGCCTGCGCCGCGCGCGAGGTGCGGGTCGTCGACACCATCGGCGCCGGAGACGCGTTTACCGCCGGCTACCTCTCCGCGCTGCTCGACGGGCTGCCGCTCGCCGCACGGCTCGACCGCGGTGCCGTTCTCGGTGCCTTCGCCGTCAGCGCGTCGGGCGACTGGGAGTCGCTCCCGCGTCGCGACGAGCTCGACCTCATCGACCACGTGGCCGGAGCCACGATCCGCTGAGCGGATCCGACACACGAACACCGAACTACAGGAGAACCCCCGTGAAGATCATCGCCGCCGACGTCATCGTGACCAGCCCGGACCGTAATTTCGTGACTTTGAAGCTGACGACCGACGACGGGTTGACCGGGTTGGGGGACGCGACGTTGAACGGGCGGGAGCTTTCGGTGGTGGCGTATCTGCGGGAGCATGTGGTGCCGCTTTTGATCGGTATCGACGCGCACCGGATCGAGGACACCTGGCAGTTCCTGTACCGCAGCGCGTACTGGCGGCGGGGTCCGGTGACGATGGCGGCGATCGCGGCGGTGGATGTGGCGCTGTGGGACATCAAGGCGAAGGCGGCGGGGATGCCGCTGTACCAGCTGCTCGGCGGGGCGTCGCGCACCGGGCTGCTCGCCTACGGGCACGCCTCGGGCAAGAGCAACGAGGAGCTGTTCGACAGTGTGCGGGAGCATCAGGAGCAGGGGTACAGGGCGATCCGGGTGCAGACCGGGGTACCGGGGCTGAAGTCGATCTACGGCATCGCCTCCAACGCCACCTTCGAGGCCAACACCGGTGTGCGCTACGACCACGAGCCCGCCCAGCGCGGGGCGAGGCCCGCGGAGGAGGACTGGGACACCCGGAGCTACCTCAGGCATGTGCCGACGGTGTTCGAGGCGGTCAGGAACGAGTTCGGGCCGGAGCTGCCGCTGCTGCACGACGGCCACCACCGGATGACCCCGATCCAGGCAGCGAAGCTCGGCAAGTCGCTGGAGCCGTACGACCTGTTCTGGCTCGAGGACGTCACCCCGGCGGAGAACCCGGAGGCGCTGCGCCTGGTGCGCCAGCACACCACCACCCCGCTGGCGATCGGGGAGATCTTCAACACCGTGTGGGACTACCAGCAGATCATCCGCGAACAGCTCATCGACTACGTCAGGAGCGCCGTCACCCACACCGGCGGCATCACCCATCTGAAGAAGATCCTCGACTACGCGTCCCAGTACCAGATCAAGTCGGGCATGCACGGGCCCACCGACATCTCACCCGTCGGCATGGCCGCCGCCATGCACTTAGGGCTCGCGATCCACAACTTCGGCATCCAGGAGTACATGCGCCACGGCGACAAGACCAACGCCGTGTTCCAGCAGTCGTTCACCTGGACCGACGGCATGCTCCACCCCGGGGACAAGCCCGGCATCGGCGTCGACCTCGACGTCGACGAGGCCGGCAGATACCCCTACGAGACCGCGTACCTGCCCTACAACCGCCTCGCCGACGGCACCGTCCACGACTGGTGACCTGCGGCGGCTCGTGTAAAGTAATCAGTTGTACTTCGGCGAGGGAACCCAGGCGGTTCCGTGATCGACGCGGTGGAGCGGGCATCGGCCATTCGGCCTCACGTCTTCCTCACGCTGACATATGCGTTCGAGTTGAAAATCTACGTGGGCCTCTGGCCGCGTTTCTTTAGGAGATAAATCATGGCTCAGGCCGAAATCAGCAACCACCTCGTCACGGAGCTCCGCGAGAGCTTCGGCAAGGGTGCGGCTCGCAAGATCCGCGCCGTCGGCAAGATCCCCGCCGTCATCTACGGCCATGGCACCGAGCCCCAGCACGTGACCCTCCCGGGTCACGAGGTCGGCCTCATCCTGCGCAAGTCGAACCAGATCCTCGAGCTCGACATCCAGGGCAAGATCCAGCTCGCGCTCGTCAAGGACGTGCAGAAGGACCCCGTTCGCCAGATCATCGAGCACATCGACCTCATCGTCGTGCGCAAGGGCGAGAAGGTCGTCATCGACGTCCCGATCCACCTCGAGGGCGAAGCCGCTCCCGGCACCACGGTCAACCAGGACGCGAACACCATCTCGCTCGAGGCCGAGGCCACCAACATCCCCGAGTCGGTCGTCGTTTCGATCGAGGGCGCAGAAGACGGCACCTCGATCCACGCCAAGGACCTCGTTCTCCCGAAGGGCTCGTCGCTCATCACCGACGAGGACACCCTCATCGTCGCGATCTCCATCGCCGCCGAGCAGGACCTGGGCGAAGAGGCTGAGGCTCCCGCAGCCGAAGAAGCCGCCCCGGCCGCCGAGTAACCAGGCAGTCACTGCTGGACGAGTACCCCTGGCTTGTAGTCGGGCTCGGTAACCCCGGGCCCGGCTACGCCGGGAACCGCCACAACGTGGGCCAGATGGCCCTCGACGAACTGGCGCGCCGAATCGGTGCGCCGTTCAAGTCGCAGAAGACGAACGCCACGGTCGCCGAAGGCAGGCTGAGCGGCCCCGGCCCTCGCCTCATCCTCGCGAAGCCCAACACGTACATGAACGTGTCGGGCGGGCCGGTCGCGGCCCTCCTGCGTTTCTACAAGCTCGACGTATCGAACCTCATCGTCCTGCATGACGAGCTCGACATCCCGTTCGACTCGATCAAGCTCAAGATCGGCGGAGGGCACGGCGGACACAACGGCGTGCGCGACATCGCCGCCGCGATCGGCAGCCCCGACTTCGTCCGTGTGCGCATCGGAATCGGCCGCCCTCCCGGACGCCAGCCCGCCGCGGACTTCGTGCTCAAGGACTTCTCCGGCGAGGAGAAGAAGACGCTCGCGAACCTGGTGTCGGATGCCGCGGACGCGGTCGAGCAGGTCACCCGCGAGAGTCTCACCGCGGCGCAGTTGCGCTTCCACACGGCGCCCAGCGGCGAGTAGTCGCGCGGCCGGGGCGGCCGCCCACCTTCGCGAGCGGCTTCGGCGAGATGACTCGGTTCCGGCCGCAAAGTCCGGCTCGAGGCATCCGCTACCGCCCTCTGGCAACCATCGTTTGCGCCCGTTCGCGCACCCTGCACCCACCGCCGGTCAAGCCTCCCGAGATCATCCCTTAGGGGGACTGTTTTCCCAGCGACGCTCACCTATGGTGGGTGTCATGCGCGTATTACTGGCCGGGGCCTCCGGCGTTCTGGGGCGCACTCTGCTCCCCTTCCTCACGCGCGCTGGCCACACGGTCACGGGCATCACCCGCACCCGCGGATCCGTCACGGCCCTCGGCGCGCCCGAGGTCGTCGCCGACATTCTCGACCGGCCGTCGCTGCTCGCCTCGCTGCAGGGCGCCGAGTTCGACGCCGTCATCGCTCTCACGAGCGCCCGCGCCCACATCCCTCGCCGGTACACGCGGATGCGCCAGATCAACCGGCTGCGCACCGAGGGCACGAGCGCCCTCATCGCCGCCGCGCGCGCCACCGGCGCCACGCGATTTGTGGCCGCGTCCGACTTCGCGGGCTACGGCCTCGAGGACTTCGACGACGTGGTGCTCGACGAGGAGGCCGCGTTCGGCGCACAGCCCGGCGGACCCATCGACGTCATCCAGCGCAGCGCCCTGAGCAACGAGCAGCAGGCGCGCGCCTTCGGGGGAGTGGCACTGCGCTTCGGCGCCGTCTACCGCGGCCGGGGCGACGCCGCGGTCGTGGCATCGGACTGGCGCAGAGACCTCCCCTTCGTGCACGTCGACGACGCGGCATCCGCCACCGTGTCCGCCCTCGACGCCGAGCCCGGATCCGTCTTCAACGTCGTCGACGACACCCCCGCCTCGTGGACCGAACTGCAGTTCGAGCGCGCCCACGCGTTCCAGCAGCCCGATCCCACCCGCCTGCCCTCGTGGGTGATGCGCCGCACCTCGCCGTTCGCGGCCGAGCTGCTCACCGCCACGTCGATGCGTGTCTCCAACGCCCGCGCGCGCGCCGAGCTCGGCTGGGCGCCGGCCTACGGCTCCTACCGTGAGGGCGTCTGGTCAGAAGTGACGGATGCGGCCCAGGTGCGCGCTGTGCAGTCCGGCCCGTCACGCGCCTCCGGCGCCGCCCACGGTTCCGCCTGAGGCGTCCGGTCCTGAAGCCCGCGGTCCTGAGCGCTCGGCCCGGCCAAGTGTCGGCGGCACCGCCTACACTTAAGCGGTGATACTCGAAGGTTTGATTTCGGCGCTTTCGCGCGCCTCCACGTTCGAGGAAGCACTCTCGCACGCCACCCGCAACGCCGAGTTCTCGCTCGTCGACGGACTCCGCGCACCGCTCATCGCCGGGCTGCTCTCGCGCCGTCCTGACGCGCAGGCGCTGCTCGCCATCGTGTCGACCGGGCGCGAGTCCGAGGCCCTGCGCGAGTCGCTCTCGTCGGTCATGCCGACCGCCGAGATCATCGAGTTCCCGGCGTGGGAGACGCTGCCGCACGAGCGGCTCAGCCCCAGCAGCGAGACCGTGGGCAAGCGCATCGCCGCCCTGCGCCGCCTCGCCGCATGGGACAAGACCACGCCCATCGTCGTGGTCGCCAGCGTGCGCGCCGCGCTGCAGCCCCTCGCCGACAACCTCATCGACACACCCACCGTCGACCTCGCCGCCGGCGGTCGCGGGTACAGCCTGCCCGGAATCACGCAGCAGCTCATCGACCTCGCCTACTCGCGCGTCGACATGGTCACCCGCCGCGGCGAGTTCGCCGTGCGCGGCGGCATCCTCGACGTGTTCGCTCCCACCGACGAGCATCCGCTGCGCCTCGAGTTCTTCGGCGACGAACTCGAGCAGATCCGACCGTTCTCCGTCTCCGACCAGCGCTCGCTCACCGAGACGGTCACCCACGCGCAGCTGCCGCCGAGCCGCGAGCTGCTGCTCAGCCCCGCCGTTCGCCAGAGGGCCCGCGAGATGCAGCACGAGTTTCCGGGTCTCGCCCAGATGCTCGCGAAGATCAGCGAGGGCATCCCCGTCGACGGCATGGAGTCGCTCGCGCCCGCGCTGCTCGACCGGCTCGTTCCGCTGACCCACTACCTGCCCGCCGAGGCCGCGGTCGTCGTGCTGTCGCCCGAGAAGGTCGCGACGCGCGCCGTGAGTCTCGTCGAGACCAACCAGGAGTTTCTCGCCGCCGCCTGGAACGCCGCGACGGCCGGCGCCCAGGCACCGATCGACCTCAACGCGGGAGACTTCGTCACGCTCAACGCGCTGCGCGAGTCTGCCGGCAAGCGCGCCTGGTGGACGATGAGCTCGTTCGACAGCGGCGCCGTCACCGACGCGCTCGAGTCCCAGGTCGCCGCCACGCTCGACGCCGACGACACCTACGTGCGCATCGACGCGACGAGCGTTCCGAGCTTCGCCGGCCAGCCCACGGGAGCGATCGACCACGTCGAGCAGCTGCTCCACGACGGGTGGACCGTAACGATCGTCGCCCGCGGCCAGGGCCTCGTCGAGCGAGCCGTCGACGTGCTCGCCGAGCGCGAGCTGTCGGGGCGGATCGTGGAGGAGTTCCCTTCGACAGGTTCAGGGACCGCGACAGGCTCAGGGACCGCGACAGGCTCAGGGACCGCTCTCGAACCCGGCGTCGCCTACGCGCTCAAGGCATCCGCCGAGCACGGCTTCGAGATCCCCGAGATCAAGTTCGCGCTGATCAACGAGAGCGAGTTCTACGGACGTGCGGTCGGCTACGACGCCCGCCAGGTGAAGAAGCTCGCCAGCCGCCGTAAGAACGTCGTCGACCCGCTGCAGCTCAAGACCGGCGACTTCGTCGTGCACCAGACCCACGGAATCGGTAAGTTCGTCGAGCTCGTGCAGCGCGAGGTCAGCTCCGGCGGACGCAACGCCGTCAAGCGCAGCCGCGAGTTCCTCGTCATCGAGTACGCCCCCAACAAGCGCGGACTCCCCGGCGACAAGCTGTATGTACCCACCGACCAGCTCGACCTGCTCAGCCGCTACGTCGGCGGCGAGGCGCCGAACCTCAGCAAGATGGGCGGCAGCGACTGGTCGAATGCCAAGAACAAGGCGCGCAAGGCCGTGCGCGACATCGCGGTCGAGCTCGTCAAGCTGTACTCGGCGCGCATGGCATCGAAGGGCCACGCCTTCCCGAAGGACACACCCTGGCAGCGCGAGCTCGAAGACGCGTTCCCGTTCGCCGAGACCGCCGACCAGCTCACCACGATCGACGAGGTGAAGGCCGACATGGAGCGGCCCATCCCGATGGACCGCCTGCTCTCCGGCGACGTCGGCTACGGCAAGACCGAGGTCGCGGTGCGCGCCGCGTTCAAGGCGGTGCAAGACGGCAAGCAGGTTGCGATGATCGTGCCGACCACGCTGCTCGTGCGCCAGCACCTCGAGACCTTCGCCGAGCGCTTCGCCGGATTCCCGGTTCACCTGCGGGCGCTGAGCCGGTTCCAGACCGACAAGGAATCGAAAGAGACGATCGCCGGGCTGGCGGATGGCACGGTGGACGTGGTCATCGGAACGCACCGCTTGCTCAGCCAGAGTATCGCCTTTAAAGACCTCGGACTCGTCATCATCGACGAGGAGCAGCGGTTCGGCGTCGAGCACAAAGACGCCCTCAAGAAGCTCAAGATGAACGTCGACATCCTCGCGATGACGGCCACACCGATTCCGCGCACGCTCGAGATGGCGGTCACCGGAATCCGCGAGATGTCGACGCTCGCCACCCCGCCCGAAGACCGTCACCCGATCCTCTCCTTCGTCGGCCCGTACAGCGACAAGCAGGTGTCGGCCGCGATCCGCCGCGAGCTTCTGCGCGAGGGCCAGGTGTTCTTCGTTCACAACCGCGTGTCATCCATCAACCGCGTCGCGGCGCAGCTCGCCGAACTCGTTCCCGAGGCGCGCATCGCGATCGCCCACGGGCAGCTTCCCGAGTCGGTGCTCGAGCAGGTCATGGTCGACTTCTGGGAACGCAAGTTCGACGTGCTCGTCTCGACGACGATCGTCGAGACCGGCCTCGACATCGCCAACGCCAACACGCTCATCATCGACCGCGCCGACAAGTACGGCCTCAGCCAGCTGCACCAGCTGCGTGGCCGGGTCGGCCGTGGCCGCGAGCGGGCCTACGCCTACTTCCTCTACGACGAGATGAAGCCGCTGTCGGAGACCGCGCACGAGCGCCTCTCCACGATCGCCGCGAACAACGAGCTCGGTGCGGGCATGCAGATCGCACTGCGCGACCTCGAGATCCGCGGTGCCGGAAACCTGCTCGGCGGCGAGCAGAGCGGCCACATCGCCGGCGTCGGCTTCGACCTCTACCTGCGCATGATCGGCGAGGCCGTGTCGACCTTCAGGGGAGACGTCGCCGAGGGGCAGACCGAGCTGCGGCTCGAACTGCCGGTGGATGCGCATATTCCCGAAGAGTACGTCGAGAGCGAGCGGCTGCGGCTCGAGGCGTACCAGAAGCTGTCGACCGCGTCGGCGCCTGCGTCGAGCCCCGAGCAGATCGACCTGGTGCTCGAAGAGCTGACCGACCGCTACGGCGAGCCGCCCGAGCAGGTCGCCAACCTCATCGCCGTCTCGCGGCTGCGACGCATGGCGGTCAAGGCCGGGCTCAGCGAGGTCGTCGCGATGGGCGGCAACATCCGCATCGCGGGCGTCGCCCTGGCCGACTCGATCCAGATCCGCCTGCAGCGCATGTACCCGGGGTCGAAGTACTTCGCGGCCAACGCGAGCGTCGCAGTGCCGATGCCGCGCATCAACGGCGAGCCGCTCGACGACGCCGACCTCATCGCCTGGACGAGCACGCTGCTCGTCGCCATCTTCGGCGCCGAGCTCGCCGACGCGACCCCCGCCGCCTGATCCCGGTCGCTGAGCCTATCGAAGCGCCCGAGCGGGTGACGTCCCTTCGACAGGCTCAGGGGCCGGACAGGCTCAGGGACCGAAAACCCAAGGAAACCCCCATGGCCAAGCCCCGCCCCACAGGCACCCAGCCGCCCGTTCTCGGGCTTACCGAGCCCGGCAACCTGGTCGACGTCGACGCGACGGGACTGCGGCCGAGCGACGAGCGCGAGGGCGAGCGCTACTCCGACGCCGACCTCTCCGACTACGACCTCAGCGGTGTGAGCTTCATCCAGTGCGCGTTCGACGCGGTCACCCTCACGAGCACCCGGCTGCGCGGAGCCCGGTTCGTCGACAGCCAGCTGACCGCCTCCTTCGCCCCAACCCTCTCGGCGGGACGCACGACCTGGCGCGACACGCTCGTGCAGAGCCCGCGCTGGGGCTCGGCCGAGCTGTTCGACGCCGACCTTAACGCCGTGCATATCCGCGGCGGCAAGATCGACTACCTCAACCTGCGCAGCTCGCGCCTCACGAACGTGCTGATCGAAGACACCCAGCTCGGCGAACTCGATCTGGGAGGCATCCGCGGCGACCGCGTCGCGATCCGCAACTGCCGCATCGGAACCCTCGACCTCACCGGCGCGCGCAGCGTCAACGTCGATATCCGCGGCTCGGAGTTCTCCACGATCAACGGACTCGAGGGGCTGCGCGGCGTCACCGTCGACGACTACCAGCTGAGCCTGCTCGCGCCCGTGCTCGCCGCCTACGTCGGGCTCGTCGTCGAGTAGCTCGCTGCAACAGGCTCGCCCCGCCGCCCGCAGCGATCTGCGCCAATCGGGGCAGTACGGCCGGTCGAACGCCCCATTCGGCGCAGATCATCTGGCGCGGCCCGCTTGTGCAGCGGCGCCAGTGCCGGGCCAACCATCGATCTGCGTCAATTGGGGCAGATTGACCACAGAAGTGCCCCAAACGGCGCAAGTCGGTGGGGGTGCGCCGTGCGATCAGCGCCCGGCCCGCGGTCCGGGCAGCGCCGGCGCGGCAGTGCGGGTTCCGCACCGGGGCGGGGGCGGGTTCTCGCGCGAGCGCGGCCCACGCGAATAAGCTTCGCGCATGACCGATCGCGCCAGCCGAGCACTCGAGGCCGTCGACCGCGACCCGGCGGCGCGTGCCCGCTTCGCCGCCGCCTACGGGCGGCCGGGCGACCCGGTCGCGGTGCTGCGCCGGGAGGTGCGGCCGGATGCCACGGCCGACGCCGCGCGCGACGCCGAGGTCGAGCGGCTGCGCCGGGTCGCCTTCGACCGCACGAACACCGCGGAGGAGGAGGCCGCCGCCGAGCTGGCCCGCCGCGACCTCGCGGCCCTCGAGGAGGAGACCCGGGCGAGCCGCGCGGCCCTCGACCGCGCGATCGACGCCGCGCTCGAACCGCGGGCGCATCCGCCGGTCGCGAGCGATCCCGATGACTCGGTGCAGAGCGACGACCCGGAGGAGCCTGCGAGACCACGCCGGGCGCCCTGGCTCGTCCCCGCCGCCGTCGCGCTCGTCGTCGGCGTCGCCGCGACCAGCGCGGTCTGGGCCTGGCAGGGCTCCGACGAGCTGCCGGCCGCGGTATCCGCCTCGCGCAGCCCGTCGCCGATCGAGTACTTCTTGGGCGACCGGCCCGACGGCGTCTCCGAGCCCGGCGACCTGTCGGCGGCCGAGGTGTGGTTCGAGCGCGAGCAGACCGACGAAGACCTCGTGGGCGTCGGCGAGCTGCGTCCCGAGTTCGACCGCGGCAGCGTGCGGCTCGTGCACAGCAGCCCGATCGCCCGGGTCTGGGTGGCCAAACAGGTCGACGGAAAACTCTGCCTCGAGACCACCGACACGTTCTCGCAGGTGACCAACGGCACGTGCGCCGTCGCCGGCGACTTCGAGCAGAGCGGGTTGTCGGTCGCGTCGAACGTGCTCACCGCCGACTGGAACGGACCCCAGGTGCGCGTCGTGCTCAGCCAGCGATAGGGCGGAACCCGCGGCTCGAAAAGCCGCACGCGCCGCTACAGTGAGTGAACGCTACGACGAGACGGGGGTCGCGATGAGCGCAGCATCAGCCGAGGACGCGCGACGGGCGCTCGCACTGGTCGAGTCGGATGCGCGGGCGCGCGGGGTGTTCGAGGAGTCCTACGCAGCCGGGGTCGATGCCGGCGACGCAGCCGAGGGCGACGCCGTGGCCGCGTTGCGTCGGCGGGTGCTGCCGGATGCCGCGGCTCGCGCCGCCCGCCGCCGCGAGCTCGACGACCTGCGCCGGGTGGCCTTCGACCGCACGAACTCGCCCGAGGACGAGGCGCGGGCGGCGGAGGCCCACGCGTCCCTCATCGCACTCGAGCGGGCACACCATGCGCGCAAGGCCGCGCTGACCGCCGCCGTCACCGCGGTGCTGGCCGCGCCCACCGCGGCCGCTCCCGTGCCCGTCTCAGGCCAGGAACCCGGAGTGGAGGTCGCGGCGGGAGACATCCGCCCGCCCTCGCTCTGGAGACGACTCGCGCTGCCCGTCGGGGCGTTCGCGCTGGGGATCGCGGTCGCCGCGGTCGCGCTTCCGCTGCTGTTCACCGAAGACGCCCCCGACCCTGTCGCCGACTTCGCCGCCGGCGAGGGCCTGCTGCCGCCCGAGCCCGTCGAGGCCGGCGCGCTGCGACCCGGAGACCTCGAGGCGGCGGAGCGCTGGCTCGCCCAGCCGCAGACGCAGACCGACCTCGTCGACCTGCAGTTCGAAGACATCGACCCCTCGACGACGCGGCTCGCCGCGGGCGGGGCGGGCACCGGAACGACGTGGGTGGCCCGCGACGACGACGGCGGGCTGTGCGTCGTCGTCACGATCGGCGCGGCGAACTCGTTCGCTGCCTCCTGCTCGCCACCCGACATGTTCGTATTGCACGGGGCGACGGTCTCGCTCAACCAGGGCGTGGCGGGAACCCCCAGCATCGAGGCGGCGTGGGACGGCGCGCACGTCTACGTCACCGTGGGGCCCGAGGGTCCCTAGGGGTGCACGACGATCTTCACCGCGGTCTCGTTGTGATTGATCAGCGTGTCGAAGCCCGAGTCGATGAGGTCGTCGAGGCCGATGCGCGAGGTGATGAACGGCGCGAGCGTGACCTTGCCGTCTTGCACCAGCTTGATGGTCGCCGCGTGGTCGCGCACGTAGGCGATGGTGCCGCGCAGGTCGATCTCCTTGAGCACGAGCTTCTGCATGTCGATCACGGCCGGCTTGCTCCAGATCGACACGTTCACGATCACTCCGGCCGGCTTGACCGCGTCGAACAGCTGGTCGAGCACCACGTTCACGCTCGTGCACTCGAAGCACACGTCGGCGCCGACGCCGCCGGTGAGCTCTCGCACCCGCTCGGCCAGGTTCTCGGTGCTCGGGTCGATCACGTGGTCGGCCACGCCGGTGGAGAGAGCCTTCTCTTTGCGGGCGGCGCTGAGCTCCGACATGATCACGGTGAGGCCCTCGGCCTTGAGCACCGCGGCCAGCAGCAGGCCGATCGGGCCCGCGCCGCCGATCAGCGCGACGTCGCCGGCTCCGGCGCCGCTGCGTACGAAGGCGTGGTGCCCGACCGAGAGCGGCTCGATGAGTGCTGCCTCGTCGAGGGGGATGTCGCCGATCGGGTGCACCCAGCGACGGTCGACGACGACCTTCTCGCTGAGGCCGCCGCCACCGCCCGCGAGCCCGATGAAGCCCATCTTCACGCACAGGTGGTAGTTGCCGGCCAGGCACGGGGCGCACTCGTTGCAGACGAAGTACGGCTCGACGACGACGTTCTCGCCCACGGTCAGGTCGTCGACGCCCTCGCCGAGTGCGGTGACGGTTCCCGAGAACTCGTGGCCGAGGGTGACGGGTTCCTCCTCGTGGGAGAGCGGATGCGGGTGCCCGGCCGCCGGGATGAAGATCGGGCCCTCGAGAAACTCGTGCAGGTCGGTGCCGCAGATGCCGCACCACGCGACATCGATCGCGACGGCGCCCGCGCGCAGTTCGGGTTCGGCGATGTCTTCGATGCGGATGTCCTGTGGGCCGTGGAATCGTGCTGCCTTCATGAGGTGCTCCTTCGTCGATGAACGCGCTTCGCGCTGCACTTCCATGCTCCCCGCCTCGCGCGAGGCGCGACAGGGGACAAGGTCCCGCATGTTCGAGAAACCCTCGATTGCGATAACCTCGGCGCATGACGACCGACGACGACGATCACAGCGCGCGCCTCGACGAGCTGCGGCGCATCGGCTACGGACGCACGGGCTCGGTCGAGGAGGAGAGGCGTGCCGCCGCCGCGCGACGGGAGCTGGAGAAACGCGAAGGCGTCGGCGACCTCGAATCCGCGCCGGTCGACGAGCCGGTGGCCGGCGAGGCGCATCCGCCCCAGACCGACGATATCCAACCCTCGCCCGCCGTCACGCGGTCGCGCGGATGGGTCGTTCCGTCTCTGGCGGCTCTCGTCGTCGGGGTGTTCGTCGGCGCGGGCGGACTTGCGCTCGTGTCGCCGAAGGCAGCCGACGGCGACGGCGCCGCGCCGACGCGCGCGGAGGGCGAGACGCCGGTGCAGCCCGTGCTCGTTCCCGGCAATCTCGGCGCCGCCCAGCGACTGCTCGGCTCCGCTCAGGCCGACCGGGACCGCGCCCCCGCCGATCTCGTCGACGGCATGCAGATCGAGGCCGCCTCAACACGGCTCCTGCAGTCGACCGAGTCGGAGAATATCTGGGCGGCCAAGAACTCCGACGCGAGCTTCTGCCTGATCGTCGAGGATCTCGTGCAGGGCGGAAGCGGGGGTTCGTGCACGAGCAGCAGCGACTTCCTGCAGTACGGCCTCCAGCTCGGACTGGGCGACAATCTCTCGGTCACCTGGGACGGCGCCAGCGTGATCACGACGACGGCGACGGCGCGATGAGCGACGAAGCCGTGAACAGGGACGTTCGTCCCTAGCCAGCCGCGGCGGATTAGTGCGAACCTGAGGGCATCACCATTCTTCGACGAAAGGTAGTCATGACCGCCCTGACAGTCTCCGCCCCCTGGCAGCACCGCGACCCGCGCGAGATCGACGCGGAGTCGCTCGAGCGGCTGAACACGTGGTGGCGGGCGGCCAACTACCTCTCGGTCGGGCAGATCTACCTGCTCGACAACCCGCTGCTCAGGGTGCCGCTGACCAAGGAGCACATCAAGCCACGCCTGCTCGGCCACTGGGGAACCACCCCCGGTCTTAACTTCATCTACGCGCACCTGAACCGCGTGATCCAGGAGCGCGACCTCAACGCGATCTACATCACCGGCCCCGGCCACGGCGGGCCGGGCATGGTCGCGAACGCCTACCTCGACGGCACCTACAGCGAGATCTACAACACGATCGAGAAGACCGAAGACGGGGTGCGCCGGCTGTTCCGCCAGTTCTCATTCCCCGGCGGCATCCCGAGCCACGTCGCCCCCGAGACGCCCGGGTCGATCCACGAGGGCGGCGAGCTCGGCTACTCGCTCAGCCACGCCTACGGCGCTGCGTTCGACAACCCCGACCTGCTCGTCGCCACGGTCGTCGGCGACGGCGAGGCCGAGACCGGGCCGCTCGCCACGAGCTGGCACTCGAACAAGTTCGTCGACCCGTTGAACGACGGCGTCGTGCTGCCGATCCTGCACCTCAACGGCTACAAGATCGCCAACCCGAGCCTGCTGGCGCGCATCCCCGAGGAAGAGCTGCTGCAGCTCATGCGCGGCTACGGCCACACGCCCTACGTCGTCAGCGGCGGCTTCGACGACGAAGACCCCATGGCCGTTCACGCCCGCCTCGCCGAGACCATGGACGTCGTTCTCAACCAGATAGCGCAGATCAAGGCGGATGCCGCGGCCGGCACCCTCGACGGACGCCCGGCCTGGCCCATGATCATCCTGCGCACGCCCAAGGGGTGGACCTGCCCGAAGGAGATCGACGGCCACCCGGCCGAGGACAACTGGCGTTCGCACCAGGTTCCGCTGGCGAACGCGCGCGACACGGAGGCGCATACCCGTCTGCTCGAGAGCTGGCTGCGGTCGTACCGGCCCGAGGAGCTCTTCGACGAGGACGGCGCCGTGACCGTCGAGGCAACTGCGCTCGCGCCGGAGGGCGACCGGCGCATGAGCGCCAACCCGGTCGCGAACGGCGGGCTGTTGCGGCAGGCGCTGAAGCTGCCCGACTTCCGCGACTACGCGGTGGACGTGGAGAGCCCGGGCGCATCCACCAGCGAAGCCACCGCGGTTCTCGGCACCTGGCTGCGCGACGTGATCACGAAGAATCCCACCAACTTTCGTATCTTCGGCCCCGACGAGACCGCCTCGAACCGGCTGCAGGCAGTGTTCGAGGTGACCGACAAGCAGTGGGACGCCGGCAGCCTGCCGATCGACTCCGACAACCACCTCGCCCGGGCCGGACGTGTGATCGAGATGCTCAGCGAGCACCAGTGCCAGGGCTGGCTCGAGGGCTATCTGCTCACCGGGCGGCACGGCATCATCAACTCGTACGAGGCGTTCATCCACATCGTCGACTCGATGTTCAACCAGCACGCCAAGTGGCTGAAGAGCTCGCGGCACATCGAGTGGCGACGACCTGTCGCCTCGCTCAACTACCTGCTGTCGTCGCACGTCTGGCGGCAGGACCACAACGGCGCCTCGCACCAGGACCCCGGTTTCATCGACCACGTCGTGAACAAGAAGGCCGACGTCGTGCGGGTGTACCTGCCGTTCGACGCGAACACGCTGCTGTCGACCTACGACCACTGCCTGCGCAGCGTCGACTACGTGAACGTCGTGGTCGCCGGCAAACAGCCCGCGCCGAACTGGCTCACCATGGAGCAGGCGATCGCGCACTGCACCCGCGGGCTGGGGCTCTTCGAGTGGGCCGGCAGTGAGAAGGCGGGCGAGGCTCCGGATGTCGTGCTCGCGTCGGCCGGGGACGTTCCGACCCTCGAGATGCTGGCTGCCGTGTCGATCCTGCGCGAGAAGGTGCCGTATCTCAAAGTGCGCGTGGTCAACGTCGTCGACCTGATGCGCCTGCAGAGTGCGGGGGAGCACCCGCACGGGCTCAGCGACAGCGAGTACGACGCCATCTTCACGACCGACAAGCCGGTGATCTTCGCGTACCACGGGTACCCGTGGCTGATCCACCGTCTCACCTACCGCCGCACCGGGCATGAGAACCTTCACGTGCGCGGTTTCAAGGAGGAGGGGACCACCACCACCCCGTTCGACATGGTGATGCTCAACGACATCGACCGCTACAAGCTGGTGATCGACGTGCTCGACCGGGTGCCCGAGCTCGCCGTGCGCGAGGGGTCGCTGCGGCAGGAGATGCAGGACGCCCGTCAGCGTGCGCGCACGTACACGCGCGAGCACGGCGAGGACATCCCCGAGGTCACCCAGTGGTCGTGGGGCGGCGCCTCGTCGGCGTCGGGGTTCGGCGACTCCGGCGGAGACAACGTCTAGCCGTCGCGGCCGCTGAGCCCGTCGAAGCGCCCGCCGCGGTCGCTGAGCCTGTCGAAGCGCCCGGCCGACCGCGCGTCAGTGTGAAACGCTCTCCGGCTCTTTCTTCTTGACGACCCGCGAGATCGCCATGATGATCCCGATGATGACCAGCCCGAGAGCGAGTCCGACCACCGCCGAGATGGCTGTGTCGGTCACCCACACGATGACCGGTCCCGCACCCTCGATGGCGTGCGTCACGGCGTGCAGCAGGTCGTACGGCCCATGCCAGAACGTCTCGGCCAGGTTCGCGATCACGAGGTGCCCGCCGACCCAGAGCATGGCGACGGTTCCGACGATGCTGATCACCCGGAACACGGCCGGCATCGCGCGCACGATGCGGGCACCGGTACGCCGCACCTTGCGCACGGAGTGCTTCATCAGCGCGAGTCCGACGTCGTCGATCTTGACCAGGGCGGCGACCACGCCGTAGACGAGGATCGTCATGCCGAGGCCGATGACCGCGAGGGCTCCGAGCGTCATCCAGATGCCGAAGTCGGGGTCGATGCTCGCCAGCGAGATGAGCATGATCTCGGTGCTGAGGATGAGGTCGGTGCGGATGGCGCCGAAGACCAGTTTGCGTTCGTCGCGCGCCTCGGTCTCCGCGGGCCCGTGGTGCGCGCCGAACCACTCGGTGACCTTCTCGGCGCCCTCGAAGCAGAGGTAGGTTCCGCCGATGATCAGCAGCCAGGGCAGCACCCACGGCGCGAACGCCGAGAGCAGCAGGGCAAGAGGGATGATGATGATGAACTTGTTGAACAGGCTGCCGAGGGCGATCTGCAGCACGACGCGCAGCTCGCGCGCCGGCGAGAGTCCCTGCACATACTGCGGCGTGACGGCCGCGTCGTCGATGACGACGCCTGCGGTCTTCGCACTCGCCTTGATTGCGACGGTGAGTATGTCATCCACAACGGCGAGCAGGCCGACCGACATTAAGTTCTCCAATAGATCGGGGGGCGCCGTCCCGGTGCGGGCCGCGGCAACAGAGACAAGAGTAACGTGCGCGCCAGAGTGGCCTGCTCAACCAGCGGAGTCCTCCAACGTTGTAATGTGACAACATGTCGATCACTATGCACGACGTGGCACGCCTGGCCGGGGTGTCGATCAAGACCGTGTCGAACGTCATCAACGACTACCAGCACATCCGCCCCGAGACTCGCGAGCGGGTCACCGCGGCGATCGAAGAGCTCGGCTACCGGCCGAACCTCACCGCCCGCGGACTGCGTTCCGGTCGCACCGGCGTGATCAGCCTCATCATCCCCGACCTGCGCAACGCCTACTTCGCCGAGCTCGCCGACGCCGTCATGCGCGCCGCCGACGCGCAGGGTCTGTCGGTGATCATCGAGCAGTCGGGCGCCGACCGAGAGCGCGAGATCGGGCTGCTCGGCGGCGAGCGGAAGCAGAAGGTCGACGGCATCCTCTACAGTGCGCTCGCCCTCGGCGAAGATGACGCGTACATCCTCAACGACGTCGACACCCCGCTGGTGCTGCTGGGAGAGCGCATCTTCCACGGCCCCACCGACCACGTCACGATGCACAACACCGAGGGTGCCCGCGCGGCGACCGCCCACCTCATCGCGCTCGGTCGACGGCGCATCGCCGTGGTCGGAGCGCACCGCGGAGAGGTCATCGGCTCGGCCGGCCTGCGTCTCGTCGGCTACAAGCAGGCCCTCGACGACGCGGGCATCGAGTACGACGACCGGCTCGTCGCCGAGGTCGGCGGCTGGTTCCGCTCGGGAGGCGCGCAGGCGATGCGCCTGCTGCTCGAGTCGGGCGTCGAGTTCGACGGCGTGGTCGCCTTCAACGACTCGATGGCCCTCGGCGCGATGCGCGTGATGCAGGAGGCCGGGCTGCGCATTCCGCACGACGTGGCCGTGATCGGCTACGACGACATCGACGAGACCCGGTACACCCTGCCGACGCTCTCGACGATCGACCCGGGAAAAGACGAGATCGCCGAGGTGGCCGTGCGCTTCCTCGTCGAGCGCATCGCCAACCCCGGCACCGTGATCGAGCCGCGCGAGCATCTGGCCGCTTTCGCGCTCGTCGAGCGCGAGTCGACAGCCGTAGTGGCCTGATCTCGGCCCGATTGATCGGATCTGCTTGACACGGGCCGCATCCGCTCTGCAAGATGTCTTCTACAACGTTATATACAACGTTGTAAACGCCGGCAGAAAATGACACCGGCCAGTCGAATCGAGGAGGATTCCGATGCTTTCGTGCCCGTTCGCCGCACCCGCATCCCGACTCTTCCTCCCCTCGGCCGCATCCGCGGCAGCCTGTCGTCTCGCTCGCGCGCGACGCTGATCCACCCCTCATGACAACGAAGTCCCATGCACAACCGAGAGGAATCACAGTGAAGAAGAAAGCACTCATCGCGGGCCTGTCCGCGGTGGCCATCGTCGCCAGCCTGGCCGCCTGCAGCGGCGGCGGCGAAGGCGGCACCACCAACGCCAAGCCCACCAACTGCACCAACAAGATCGTCAACGCCGACGCGCCCGTCGTCTCGGTGTGGGCCTGGTACCCGAACATGGCGACCGTGGTCGACAACTTCAACAACTCCCACGAAGACGTGCAGGTCTGCTGGACCGTCGCCGGCCAGGGCGCCGACGAGTACGCCAAGCTGCAGACCGCGGTCTCGGCCGGCAAGGGCGCGCCCGACGTGGTCATGCTCGAGACCGACCAGCTCACCGGCTTCGAGATCCAGGAGGCGCTCGTCGACATCAGCGAGTACGGCGCCAACGACGTGAAGGGCAACTTCGCCGAGGGCGCATGGGGCGACGTGTCGCAGGGCGACGCCGTCTATGCGATCCCGATCGACGGCGGCCCGATGGCCATGATCTACCGCAAGGACATCTTCGAGCAGTTCGGCATCACCCCGCCCACCACGTGGGAGGAGTACGAGGCAGCGGCCCAGACCGTGAAGGACGCCGGCGGCCCCTTCTTCGGCAACCTCGGCAGCAACGTGCCCGCCGCGCTCACCGCTCTCATGCAGCAGAACGGCGCAGTGCCGTTCGAGTACGACCTCGCCGACCCGCAGAAGATCTCGATCAACCTCGACAGCCCCGAGGTTCAGAAGGTCATGGACTACTGGGCCGGACTCGTCGAGAAGGGCCTCATCGGCACCGAAGACCAGTTCACCACCGACTACATCTCCGGCGTCGTCGGCGGCAAGTACGCCACCTACGTCTCGGCGGCCTGGGCGCCCGGCTACCTCACCGGCGCCGGCGTCGGCCAGGGCGACGACGCGGGCCTGTTCGCGGTCGCACCGCTTCCGCAGTGGGACGTCGACAACCCCGTCTCGGTCAACTGGGGCGGATCGACGCTCGCGGTGACCAGCCAGGCCGGCGACAAGGAGCTCGCGGCGAAGGTCGCCATCGAGCTCTACGCCGACGAGCCCTCGCTCACCGACGGTTGGAAGACGCAGACCATCTTCCCGCTCAACAAAGACGTGCTCACGTCTGACGAGTTCGTGAACAACGAGGTCGAGTTCTTCGGCGGGCAGACGGCCAACCGCGACGTGTACGTGCCCGCGGCCGACGCCTACGAGGGCACGACCTACAGCCCGTTCAGCGTCTACTACTACGCGCAGCTGCAGGCGCAGCTCGTGAAGATCAGCGCCGGCGACGTCGGAGGCGCTCAGGCGGCGACCGACCTGCAGGACATCATCGTGAAGTACGCCCAGGAGCAGGGCTTCACCGTCGAGTAAGCGCTGTCGCGGCTCCGGGGTGACCCGGGGCCGCGACATCCACTGATCTAAAGGATCGAAAAATGGCAGACGTAGCAACGGCGCCGGCGACGAAGCCCGCCACCCGCAAGAGAACGGCGAGGGAGCGGCAGCACTCGCGCACCGGCTGGCTGTTCGTGGCACCGTTCGGCGTCGTGTTCGTGGTGTTCCTGGTGACGCCGCTCGTCTACGCGTTCTACCTCAGCCTGTTCTCGAAGGGCCTCGCCACCGGCACGGCGTTCGCGGGCGTCAACAACTACATCCGCGCGTTCACCGACCCGTCGTTCCTCAAGGGCGTCTGGTTCGTGGTGCGGTTCTCGATCGTGCTCATCCCGGTGCAGATGCTCGTATCGCTCGCCGCGGCGCTCGTGCTCGACAACCTCACCAACCGGTTCGCGCGCTTCGCCCGACTCATGATCTTCCTGCCCTACGCCGTGCCGGCCGTGATCGGCGCCCTCATGTGGGGCTTCCTCTACAGCCCCAGCTTCGGCCCGCTCGAGCAGCTCTTCGGGGCGGATGCGCCGTTCCTGCTCAGCCCCGACAACATCTTCTACGGGCTCATGAACGTGGTCACCTGGCAGTGGGCCGGCTACTACATGATCATCATCTACGCGGCGCTGCGGGGCATCGACCCCACCATCTACGAGGCGGCGAAGATCGACGGTGCCAACGCGTGGCAGGTGGCGTTGCGCATCAAGATCCCGATGGTGCGTTCGGCGCTCGTGCTGATCCTGGTCTTCGCGCTCATCGGCACGCTGCAGTTCTTCACCGAACCGCAGGTGCTCGGTCCGGTGGCGAACGGCACGATAACCCCGGACTTCACCCCGAACATCTACGCCTTCAACCTCGCCTTCAAGTACGCGCAGTTCAACTACGCGTCGGCGATCTCGTTCTCGCTCGGAGCCATCGTGTTCGTGGGCGTCTACATCTTCCTCTTCGTCACACGCAAGCGCGGGAGCGTCCTCTAATGACAACAACACGGATCACCGGCAGGCTTACGGATGACTCGGGGCGACGCACTCGCAAACCCCGCAACATCCTCACCTACGTGTTTCTCGGCATCCTCGTCGTCTACTTCCTCGTGCCGCTCTGGTTCTTGTTCGTCGCCAGCACGAAGGACGCCCCGAGCCTGTTCAGCGGAGACAGCGCGCTCTGGTTCTCGGGAGAGTTCAACCTCTTCACGAACCTGTCGAACCTCGTCACCTACAACGACGGCATCTACCTGCGCTGGATCGGCAACTCCGCCCTCTACGCGTTCCTCGGCGGCCTCGGCGCGACGGTGCTCGCCGTGCTCGCGGGCTACGGCTTCGCGAAATACAACTTCCGCGGCCGCGACCTGTCGTTCGCGATCCTGCTCGGCTCGGTCATGGTGCCGCTCACCGCGCTCGTCATCCCCACGTTCGTGCTGTTCTCCGAGCTCGGGCTCACCGACACGATCTGGGCGGTCATCCTGCCCTCGCTGCTCAGCCCGTTCGGCGTCTACCTGATGCGCGTCTACGCGGCGGAGGCCGTGCCCGACGAGCTGCTCGACGCGGCGCGGATGGACGGCGCGGGGGAGTTCCGCTCGTTCTTCCAGGTGGCGCTGCCGCTCATGCGGCCCGCGGTCGTGACCGTGCTGCTGCTCTCGGTGGTCGGCACGTGGAACAACTACTTCCTGCCGCTCGCGATGCTCTCGAACAGCCAGCTCTACCCGATCACGGTGGGCATCGGGCTGTGGCAGGGGCTCGCCTCGCAGAACAACGGCGGCGGCGGAGGGCCGTCGCTCTGGACGCTGATCATCGTCGGGTCGCTCATCTCGATCATCCCGCTGATCATCGCGTTCCTCTCCCTGCAGAAGTACTGGCAGGGTGGACTCGCCATTGGCAGCCTCAAGTAGCCCTCAGAACTCTCCCGCTTCACTCGTCACAGATCGAAAGAGAACCATGCCCAAGGCCAGCCTGACCATCAACCCCAACTTCGCAATCGGCGCCGTCGACCGCCGACTGTTCGGATCGTTCGTCGAGCACCTGGGCCGGGCCGTCTACGACGGGATCTACGAGCCGGGGCACCCGACCGCCGACGAGGAAGGGTTCCGCGGCGACGTGCTCGAGCTGGTGCGTGAGCTCGGGGTGAGCACCATCCGCTATCCCGGAGGCAACTTCGTCTCCGGCTTCAAATGGGAAGACAGCGTCGGCCCGCGCGAGCAGCGCCCCACGCGCCTCGACCTGGCCTGGCACTCGACCGAGACCAACGAGGTGGGGCTGCACGAGTTCGCCAGCTGGCTGCGCAAGGCCGAGAGCGAGCTGATGCTCGCCGTGAACCTCGGCACGCGCGGCGTCGAGGAGGCGCTCGACCTGCTGGAGTACACGAACGTCCCCTCGGGGTCGACGCTCAGCGACCAGCGCGTCGCCAACGGCCAGGTCGAGCCGCTCGCCGTGAAGATGTGGTGCCTCGGCAACGAGATGGACGGCCCGTGGCAGCTCGGCCACCGCAACGCCGACGACTACGGCAAGCTCGCCTCGATGACCGCCAAGGCCATGCGCCAGCTCGACGACGGCCTCGAGCTCGTCGTCTGCGGCAGCTCGAACCGCACCATGCCCACCTTCGGCGCGTGGGAGCGCACCGTGCTCGAGCACACCTACGACGACATCGACCTGATCTCGTGCCACGCCTACTGGGCCGAGAACAACATCGACCTCGGCAGCTTCCTCGCCGCCGGCTACGACATGGACCAGATGATCGAAGAGGTCGTCGCCACCGCCGACAGTGTGAAGGCCGCCCGCAAGAGCGACAAGACCATCAACATCTCGTTCGACGAGTGGAACGTGTGGGACATCAACCGCTACCAGGAGCAGGACGCGGTCACCGGCGTCGGCACCTGGCCCAAGGCCCCGCGCCTGCTCGAGGACTCGTACACGGTCGTCGACGCGGTCGTGGTCGGCAGCCTGCTCATCTCGCTGCTCAACCACGCCGACCGCGTCAGCTCGGCGAGCCTCGCCCAGCTGGTGAACGTGATCGCGCCCATCATGACCGAGCCGGGCGGCGCCGTCTGGAAGCAGACCACCTTCTTCCCGTTCGCCGTGACCTCTCGTCTCGCCGGCGCCACCGCGCTCACCTCGCGCCTGGTGTCGGACACCTACGAGACCAGCGCCTACGGGACGGTGAAGATCGTGGATGCCGCGGTTACCACCGACTCGGAGGGCACATCGGTGTTCCTCGTGAACCGCAGCACAACGGACGCGTCGACCGTCACGCTCGACATCGCCGCTCTAGGCGACGTGTCTGTGGTCGAGGCAGTGAGCATCTTCGACGACGACATCCACGCGGCGAACACGGTGTCTGATCCTTCGCGGGTCTCTCTCCGAACGATCACCACGGCCGACATCACCAACGGAACCCTGACGATCGAGCTGCCCCCGGTCTCCTGGACGGCGCTGCGCCTGGCATAGCTCACCCAGCGAGCAACCACCGCGACACCGTCACCTTCACAACAACCCGCGGGCCATCGACCGACTCGTCGCCGATGTCCCATCCGTCGTACTTCTCGGCGAATGCTGCAACGACCGCGCGGCTCGTCGCCGCGACATCCATCGACTCGGCGTTGCCCTGGGCGACGAGCGGCGCGTCGGCCGACCCGTCGACGGCGATGCTGACCCGCGGGTCGGCACGCACGTTGGCCGCTTTGACGTTGCGGCGGCCCGTCGCGATCCAGATGGACTCTTCGTCGAAGACGAACCAGACCGGGGTCGTGTGCGGCGACCCGTCGGGCCGAAGGGTGGTCAACCAGCCGATCCGAGCCTCCGAAGCGCGGGAAGCTGCTTCAGCGCTAAGTTCGTCTTTCGCCATCAGGCCAGGCCGCGAGTCACGAACGCCATGGTGACGCTCGACAGGTGGTCGCGCGAGACGACCGCGGTGAGTATTCGATCGCCCAGGTCGGCTCCGACGGCATAGACGTTGGGGTCGGAGTCGATCTGCATGGAGGGCACATCGACTCCATCGACCGGCAGGGTGACGCGCTGAATGTGCCGTTCGGTGACGGGGGAGTCGAGCTCGCCCGGGATGCCGCCGACCACCCGCTGTTCGCGGAATGCGTTCATCAACACATGGTTGACGTGCCTGACGAGCGTCGACTCGGGAGTCTGCCACTCGGCGTCGGACTTGCGAGTGGTCAAGACGGCCTCCCACAGCATGGGGTACCGCATCAGTTCACGCCGCTCCATCATCCAGTCGGGGAGTGGCCGAACGGGAGGGGCGTCGAGCGCTTCACGTTCCGAGTCGCTGAGGTCGGCGAGGTTCACCGGATCGTTGCGATCGAGTGGATTTAGCCAGAGCGTGTAGGTGAGAGACACGGAATCGAGGGTCGTCTCGCCCCCGTTCAACGACGACCCGGTCGTGCCGACTGCCAGCTCCTGCAGCGAGGGCTGCGCGACGAACGACATCATCGGGACGCTGAACAGGCCTGCCACTTCATCGACAGTCGGAGGCGGCGGGATGTCTTTCGGGTCGATGTCTGCGAAGTGCATGCCAGTCAACCTACGCAACCAGCGGCGGCACATCTACCTTCGTCGCTGTTCGCCGCGGCGCTCCGCTGCCCAGCTCCTTGTGCACCTTGAACACCACGACCGGAATCAGCACCAACGACCGCAGGTCGAACAGCGCGTGCACCACGATCGCCACGACAATGCTCCCGGTCGCCAGGTAGATCGTCATAAACGCGGCGCCCATGATCACCGCGCCGATAATGCCCGCGGCCCCTTGGTACACGTGCAGCATCCCGAAGATCAGGATGCTGGCGACGACCGCCGCAATGGTGCTTCCGGTGACCGCGAAGATCAACACTGGCAGCGCCAGGCGGAACAGCAGCTCCTCGACCACCCCCGCGTTGATCGCCAGGGCCGCTCCATACTTCAGCTCCGCGCGGTTGCGGGGGAGAAGCGCCTGGACGTCACCGATCGCCGGAACTTCGGTCTCACTGCGGGCGAGCACGATGCCGAGCACCGCGCCGCCCGCGAGAAGAACTACAAAAGCCGCGACGATCGCCGGCCCCAGCCAGCCGCTCTCGGCGAACGCCCTGCGGGCATCCGCCACGAAGCCCCACTCGTTCACCGCGTCGAGGAACAGTGGAACATACTGCCACGTCAGCAGCAACACGACCACGGCCGCGCCGCCAAAGTTGAGGAACGACTGGCGCACCCACTTGCGGAACATCTTCTGCCGCCGCTTCGTGGAGCGCAGTCGCTTGAAGTCGCGGTACTCGCGGCGATCTTTGCGCACGGCGTTGAACACCATGAAGGCGAGCAGCAGCGCGAGCACAACGCCCAAGATGTAGGGAGTCAGCGCGGAGTGGGGTGAGAGCACATGACTAGTCTGACGCGTGTAACTGAAAGGTGCCGAAGCTGTCGCTAGCCTGCGCCGTGCGAGTGAAAACGAACCCTTTACTAAGGGTCGCCGTCAAAACAAGGGAAATGGTTTTTGTTTCACGCGGGACGATGCCGATGCGTGACAGCGTCGTAGCAAGGTATCGGTCATCAACCGATCGCGGAAATCCTGTGCATCGGGCTTTTCCCGATATCGCCCGCGCCGACCAAGGCTCGCTGAATTCTAAGTCCGATGGCCTCGGCGACCGGTGGAGGAAAGGCGTTCCCGATTTGCCTGTACGTCGCTGTCTTCAAACCCGCGAATTGCCAATCGGGGGAGAAGCCCTGAACCGTTGCTGCCATGCGCATAGTGAGGCGGGGGACGTGGTCGAATGGAGTTTCTGCGTTGGGAGCATTGTCCGCGATGCCCTTGCCGTCAACGCCGAGCGCCAGCCAAGCGGCCTTCGCTCGCGTGGGGCCCAGATCCGCGCCACCGTGCTTCTTGCTCCCGCCCACTATCGTGGGGGCCACACGGTTGGCGCGCGCCGCCCATGCATCGGCACCGGACCATCCCTCGGCTGCCATGTAGGGATGAAGAGCTTCTCCGACAGTTGTTATCCGGCCGTCGTGAACTCCCCACGTGAAGTTCTTGAAGTGCCTACGTTTCAAGGCAACAAGAATAAATCGTGGCCGCAGCTGAGGGACCCCATACGAGGCTGACTCGATTAGCTTCCAGTCCGCGTCATAACCCAAAGTATCCAACTCTTCGAGTATCGATCGACGATACGGCTCGAAACGAGCTGAGGCGAGGCCCTTAACATTTTCGAGCAAGACGGCGGCTGGACGTGACTCACGCACCAGGCGAAGCGCCTCTGGAAACAGATCGCGCTCGTCATCTTTTCCGAGCTGCTTGCCCGCGACGCTGAATGGCGGGCAGGGGACGCCCCCGGCTACGAGATCGATTCCCCGATATTTATTGCCGTCAACTTCGCGAACGTCTCCCTCATGGACGTCCCACGATGGGCGATTGAGGCGCAGGGTGGCGGCGGCCGGAGGTTCAATCTCAACGGCAAGCTCGTGATTGAAACCGGCCCTCTCCAAACCAGCGGCCTGGCCCCCGGCTCCGGCACAAATCTCAAGAACGGATAGCTCAGGCACGATTCTTGCTCCTCGATTTGTGACGTTGACTCCATTGTCCAGCATTGGAGGTAAGTATTCGCGGAGCGACTGACACGCGACGACTGATTCCACCTCGAGAGGTTCAGATAGGGCCGGATCGCCGGGATTCATACTCGAGGTTCGCGTCGGCTATTTGTGGCCCGGGCTCCGCGTTTTGGCGCTCAGAGTTCACTTTCTTGAGAGCATCGAATTCACAGGGGGCGCGCTACCCGGGCGTAATTCGCCGATGGGGACGGAAAGCCTCATAGATTGCCAGACACCACCCGGTTGGTCGCGAGGAGCCCAGTCTTCCAATAGAGCAGACGGGAGCCAGCCAATCGATCGAATGTCTCCTCCAGCGTTCAACGAAATCACCTGCAAGCACCATGTCGGGCTCCGCCGCATAGTCTCGAATTCGTTGCGACTTAAATAGACGACTGCTGAGTCGATCCGACGAGTTGCCTTCACCTCGATACGCGCCAAACGGGCACCGTTAACTTCAAGAGCAATGTCATAGCCGGCTGTGTCGTCGTACGAAGACACATGGATGACGTCTCCGTCACAATGCTCCTCGAGCCAACCCATCATCGCTAATTCGCCCGCTGCTCCTAGTTCTCGCTGTGCCGTGTCATCGAACTTTCTCCACGCCCGCTTTACTTCATCGAATACGTCCTCCTGACCCATTTCCAGCACCTCGCCGATTTCGAGCACATCCAGAGGCAGATCACTGGGCTGTTTTATGAGGGAGTCCGCATCGGCCAGCCAAGGCGGCTCCATCTCATCTATGGCCTTCCGCATAACCTGAGCAGCAGGTTGGCCGTAGCTATCCAGTACTTCACCATTAACTGAAACTAGGTCTTGGCTGATCAACCACTCGAAAGCGGACTCATATTGTGTGGGAGTTAGCGTGCGATAGACAGGCGCAGTCTTTAGCGACAATCGCGCCGAACTCAGGTCGCGCAGCCTAAGTTCGGCCAGCCACCGGGCTGCGCCAAGCAGTATGTACTTAGGAGTACTCACGAGAGCCTAAGAATGCCCAGACTGCCTCCGCGTCGCTAGCGTCCAAAACACCGGCCGACTCTCGTTCCTCTTCGAGGTCGGCTAGAACCGAAAGTGAAGGGTCATCGAGCGCATCGCTCATCCAATCCAGTTTCCGAGCAAGCCGAGCCAGTACGAGCTCGTCGATCGTCCCTTCAGCCACTAGTACCGTTGCTTTTGTCTCGGTGCCGGGCTTCAGCCCGAGTCTATGAATTCGGTCCAGGCTTTGTAGGAACCTTCCTGCGGCAAAATCCCTGTCGATGTAGACGGCGTCGTGGCATTCGTGATGCAGACTCACTCCTTCCCCGAGCGTCGCGGGGTTCGACAGAAGAACGAAGGTTCCGGCGTTGTTCCGAAACCTGTCAAGTCTTGCTGTTCTATCCTCATCCGAGGTACCGCCGACTACCAACTGGGGATCGAGTTCAGGCATCAACGCTTGAAGCGTCGATAAGTTCCGAATGAATGTGGACCAGATCAGGGTTTTCCGACCGAGTCGCGCGTTCTCTCTGGCGATTCGCACAGCTTCAAGCAACTTTGGCGACATTTCGTATCGCGGTAGTTCGGCCATCAACGATCGGAGCTGACCCGATTGGGGAGCAGTGAAGGGCGGGACCCGGAACTGGAGGGGTTCGTGCTGCGAAGACCCGATGGCTAGGAGCGCGGGACTTGTTGCTGCCATAAGCAGATATACGATGACCTTCCCCAGGTCATCGATTCGCTCGTGCTCGGAAACTGAGCGCCGAAGTTGCCCGAGCAGCGCGTCGTAAATCTCTCGGTGGATTGGAGGAAGGGCGACCGTCTGAATCCGGACACTGAGTGGAGGCAGCCCGAGTTCCGATTTCGTCGTTCTCGTGAAGAGCGGCTTCACCGCCGACGAGACCGCTGACCATTCGGCTGCTCCGGTGCCAAGAAGTCGACTTCCCCGTCCTGGCCATACGAACTCAAAGATCGATTTTAGATCACTGAGTCCATTAGGAGCTGGGGTCCCTGAGAGCACCAAGCGCGCTGCCGCCAGTGGTCCGAGACTTAGGCACACTGCGCCATAGACGCCGTTAGCTCCTCGTTTCATCCGATGTGCTTCGTCAAGGATCAACAGGGTCCGGCCGCGGCCGAGGAAACCCGCGAGATGAGTCCGAGATGATGCGAGCCGTTCGTAATTGACAATTAGGACATCGCAGTCCGGAGCGGTGCCCCCGGAATAGACCACTACTCGTCGGCCCTCACTGAAAGCGACGCCGGCCTCATTGATCCAGCTCTCGTAGGCTGATTTTGGTGCGATTACCAGGGCTCTCTTTGCGCGGCCGGTGGCTCTGAGGTGTGAAAGAAATCCCAGCGCTACCCTCGTCTTGCCTGCACCAGGCACGCTGAAGTTGGCGCCGTGGCGCATGGCGAGTAATTTCACGAGGTCACGGTTTTGAAAATCTGTAAGCTCGCCCTGCCAATCCGCTTCTAGTGACAGCTCAGTCGGTTCAATCTCGTGCGCCCTGCGCAGCTCTTCAAGGTGATCTGCGTCGTCCAGAACAGAAATTGCCAGATCATGAAGTGGCGCCGACCAGTCCACGGGACCCGCTGTCCATTTCGCGATTCCCGCTAGGTTTCCGAGGAAACTACCCAGATCAATTTCGAACGAACTACGCCCGAAAGAGTCTGCAGACGGAAAATCCAATTGAATTCGGCGAAGCGCAGAGAGATTCTCTACTGCCGTCTCGGCGAGAACCGTGCCGCGAAGCGTGAGACTTAGCCGTAGCGTTCGGGCCTCAGTCATCTTTGAGAGCTCGCATTGCGGCCAGCCACTCAGCGGATTCCTTCGGCATCGTTGTCATGCGCAAGACGGAACCGGCAAAGATTGAGATGCTCCGTCGCAGGTTCGTCACGGCCTCATCCAAGCTAACTTCGTCCAACGCCTGTTTGCTCTTCGCGTCCGCCACTTCCAAGACGGCATTCTCAAGAGCGTCCGCGGCGTCGTTGATCCTGTCGATTGCGGCCTGCTGCGTTTTCTTGAGCCGGGCGGACTTTCCAGCTGCATCGAGTGCGGACTCGACCAGACCATTAATTTCGCCGTATTTTCTCTGGGCGGATGCGTTTACCGCATCATTCTCGCTCAGAAGCTCTGTCCGAAGCTGAGCAATCTGGTCGACGAGACCCTTTACCTTTTGGAGCACGGGCGGCTCACTCGGAAGGCCTCGTCCCAGTCCGGGAATCTGTTGACCGACAGCAGCCGGCTGCGAGTCGAATGTCGTTCCCGCCAAGAGCTTGTCCAGGTAATCAGGTACGAATTTTTCAGTCACGAGGCGTATATCGGTTTTGGATTTGTCCAGGAGGAGTCCGAGGAGCCGGGACTCACGGAGTATGTCAGCGGCTTCAGCGTCGTTCTTCGCGGTGGCGCTAAACGTCCGGTAAAGCTCCTCGAGCTTGCCCTGGTCGTTTTCGAAGTCCCTCAAATTAAGCGAGGAGCCATCATCTTGCTTACTGCGATCGGCGAGATCGCGGAGGGTCTGAAGGATCCAGATCGACCGGTTGAAGGCGGTCTTCTGCATACGGAACGACTTCATCGCCGTTTCTGCTCCGACCTCCGAGATCGCTTCGTCCAGGGCCAAAAGAGTATTTACGAATGAGTAGTCACGTCTAAAGTCTTTGCGCATTTGAAGTTCAAGTTCGACAGCAGAGACGTCGGTCCACGACCAATCCGAAGGGAGGACGGCCACCCGCATTTGGGTGGCATTGCCTTTTCGGAGTGCTGCGCAACGGGAGTTCCCGTTGATCAGGATTCCAGACGGGGTGATGATTCCGGGTTCCTTTTGACCGTAGCTCTCGAGGTCGTCTCGCAGCTTCTCGAAGGCCGGGTCGATCTTGCTCGGATCGTTGGGCAAGGCAGAAAGGAGGTAATCCAGGTACTGCTGAGCCTCGGCGCTCCACGGGTCCGTCGAAAGCGACTGATCGCGACCAGAGTCGTAATCGCGCTGGGCCTTTATGCGATGGGTGTCGGGGTTGTATGACAGAAGGTTGAGGGGCATCGTGATGACTGACAGACTTTTCGGGGCCGATCGCCACTCAATCTGCAATGTTTCTTTAACGCCATTTTCAGCTTCCACAGCTCGGAGCCGATCAGCGACGATCTCTTCCGTCGAGCTGGCAGCGAGCGGTTCATTTCGGCTCAACGAGTCCCCTATCTCTAGCGCGCCGTGTTCATTGCCTACGGCAAGTCTGGTATCCGCGGCCACATAATAGTTGAACCATAATCGATTCAAGGGGGAAGCGCGTGACTAACACTCAGAGCAGCCTGGCCCAGGTCGGGCGTTGGCTCGCGCACGAGGTCGGCGCAGGAACCATATTTACGAAGCAGCAATTACGCTCCGCTCTGCCTCAGTTTGAGCAAGCGGATAGACGTATGCGGGACTTGCGTGCCTACGGCTGGCAAATTGACACGAATCGCCAAGACGCGCAACTGCGCCCGCACGAACTTCGGCTGGTCACTGTTGGGAGCGAAGTGTGGTCGGCCAGATTCCGCCCAAATACAGTCAGCCGAGTTTCCAACAAGGAGCGGCTTGCGGCAATTTCCGAAGCTGAGTTTCGCTGTCAAACCTGCGGAATTCAGGTGGGTCAGCAGCGCCTTCCCGGCCCGGAGTTCGCCCGGCTTGAAGTCACTGCGTCCTCGAGCGGGCTCCTCGTAGCGTGCGATCTGTGCTCGAAAGGGACGGCCGGAATAACCGAGGCAGGGCTGGACCGCCTCAAGCGCATAGTCGAGACGCTCTCCGATGCTGACGCAAGGCTGTTTTGGGAACGCGCCGAAGCCCGGTTGTTTCAGAGTCCTCTCGAAGCGGCGTTGGCACTCGCAAGTCGGCTTCCCCTCGGCGAGGTCCTCGAGGCAAGAGTGTTCCTGCCCGCATCGCCACAGACTGACTAAGAATGACGCACGTCGGAATGGAGGACCCTGTCGAGAGCGCATCGACGACGTTCGATGATGTCGTCCGGAATCTTGGCGCAAGGGAGATAGAGGTATTACGGCGGCGAGTTTTCGCCGAGAAGCCCGACAGGTTGGAACAACTCGCCGTACGGTTTGCGGTTTCGCGCGAACGAATTAGGCAAATCGAAGTCCTCTTGCTAAACGAATTGCGGTCCGCACATGAGGTCAATCGGGTTCGGATGCTTATTGGCCTAGTCGATACGAAACACACTCGTCCGCTCGCGGCGGTTCTTCTGGAGTCTCCGCGCCTTGCGGACGAGATTGCGGCTTTGGAGCAGCCCTGGTGGCGAATCATCGAAAGACTCGACAAGACATTCGAGGTTCGCGACGGGTGGTGGTGTGAGCCGAACGTTGCGACTGCGATTCGGAAGACTCGGGCAGATGTGGTGCGCGCCGCAGCCGGGCGCCGCGCAATCCGGCTCGAAGACGTGATCGAACTCACAGGGATGGATCAGTCAGAAGAGTGGGTCAAGTACTGCGGATTCAAGCTGCATGAGGGTTTTGTACTTGTCAAAGGCTTCGGAATCACCGATCGCGCTGCAGTCATCCTCGAGACTCAGGGGTCGCCGCTGACGACCGAAGCCATCACGGATCGTCTCGGAATGCCTCGGAGTGTCCGATCGACGAAGAATGTCCTGTCGTCTGACGAGCGATTTACGCGAGTCGATCGGAGTTCTTGGGCCCTCGCGTCTTGGGGCTTAGCCGCCTATCAATCGATTCGGCTTCTCATTGCTGACGAGGTAGGCAAAAATGGAGGCTCGATCAGACTTTCGAAGTTGGAAGCGGATCTGACCAGCCGATTCAGCGTGACGAAGAGCAGCGTCGTTGCCTACGCGTCGTCTCTCCCTTTCAGAACTGTCGACGGCATGGTCGAATTCGCAGCCACGACAAGTCTTGTTCCTCGAAAAACCGCGTACGAAACGCGTCGACTATTCCGCGTGGGCGACAGCTGGGCGCTTCGGTTGGAAATCAGCAAGGAGCACGCTCGTGGGAGCGGTAGCACCCTCCCGACGGCTCTTGTGGGTGCGTTGGGGCTTCCGTTCGGGAGGCCTACGACTCTGGTGAGCCGCATGGGAGATCAAAGACTCGGCTGGAACAGTACCCAGCTCTCACTTGGGAGCATCAAACGATTCGTGGATGACGACGACTTAGCGGTGGGTGCAACCTGTTTCGCTGTGTTTGGAGAAGGGCGTACTTTTGATCTCGTACGCGCAGATATCCCGGAAAATATTGGACGCGCCCGCGCGCTGGCTCTCGCAGGATTCTCTGGCGACGGCGGCAATTACGGTATCCCCGAACTGATGAAGTCGGTCGGACTGCCGATTGGAACTTCTCCGCACCTCGCAGCTGAGCGTTTCAGGCTTCGAGGTGACTACGACATTTCTGATTGCATTCTTGCCGAGAGGTGGTAGCGAGCGACGCCAAGACCCGTGGGCGGGACCGGGGCCGCTCTATATAGCTGAGTTGCGTCGTAGGGACAGAGACCTATCAGTCTTCGTCCAACCGCCACTCCGCCAGAAACTCGGTCACTGTCTTCGACTTCAGGTCGGCGTTCACCTGGTCGAGGAGGAAGTCGGGGGATCCGACATCCGCCGGTGTTCGCATGACCTCGGAGCCGGTGTCGCGACGGTAGACGACCAGGTCGACGTTTGTGGGGAACTCGCCGGATAGGGCCTCGATGGCCATTGCGCCGTAGCGGCGGAGTTTGCGCCAGCCGTGAAGCCGGCGGGGGAGGAGCTCGGCGCGGAGGTAGTTGGCGGCGGGGTCCATGGGGAGAAGTCTATTCGGCGGTGAGGTTTCGATACGGGCCGTAGACGGCCCTACTCAACCGGCCGGAGGGCGGCCCTTCGACAGGCTCAGGCACCGGGCCTTGCGTTCGATGCGGCGACCGGGCTAGGGTCTCTGTAAACGTTCTTGTAAACGTTTACGAAGACACTCGAGGGAGAGCGCATGGCCGAGGCCAAGAAGTCGACGCTGGTACTGGTCGCCGAGCGCGCCGGGGTTTCCATCGCCTCCGTGTCGCGCGTGCTCAACGGCCTTCCCGCGTCGGAGCAGATCTCCGCCAAGGTCAAGGCCGCGGCCCAGGAGCTCGGCTACGTCGCCGACGCGACGGCCCGCTCGCTCAAGGTGGGCCGCACCGAGCAGATCGCGCTCGCCGTCGCCGACGTGGGCAACCCGGTGTACGTCGCGATGATGAACGAGATCTCGCGCGTCGTCACCGACGCCGGCTACCGGCTCGTCACCTCCTCCACCGGAAACGACGCCGAAGACCAGATCGCCCTGCTCTCGAGCCTCAACCGCGGCTACGCCGACGGCATGATCCTCAGCCCGCTGCGCGTCACCGAGCCGCTGATCGCCGAACTGCGCGCGAGCCGCCTGCCCATCGTCGTCATCGGCTCGCTGCCCGAGGGCGTCGAGCTCGACAGCGTGCGCGCCGACTCGGTCGCGGGCATGGGACTTGCCATCAAGCACCTCGCCAAGCAGGGCCGCCAGCGCATCGCCTTCGTCAACGGGCCGGTCGACACCGTTCCCGGCGCCGCCCGCCTGCGCGGCTACGTGACCGCCATGGACAAGCGCGGCCTGCCGATGCACGGCGACCTGCAGGTCAACGCCGACGACTTCACGTTCGCGGCCGGCCTCGTCGCCGCCGAGGCGCTGCTCGACCAGTCGGCGCCCGACGCGATCGTGTGCGCCAACGACCTGCTCGCCGTCGCGACCATGAAGGTGCTCGCCCGCCGCGGACTCTCCGTGCCCGGCGACGTCGCCCTGATCGGTATGGATGACACGGAGATCGCCGAGCTCGTCACCCCGTCGATCACCAGCGTGAACCTCGGGTCGGTCAAGCGTGCGCGCGAGGCGGCCAAGCTGCTCATCCGCCGGCTCGCCGACCCCGACGCCCCCGTGAAGCAGGTCGTGATCGCCCCCAAGCTCACGATCCGCGAGTCCTCGGTGATACCGCACTAGAGAAGGCTGCGGCCCCGAAGCATCCACCAGACAGACATCAAAGGCGATGAAGTAATGAGTCTTACCAAAGAAGCCCGGCTGAAGTCGGGTCGGCCGATGCGGCGTTCGAAGAGCAACCGCGACGCTTGGCTGCTGATCCTGCCGGCGATGGTTCCCGTCGTTCTCTTCAGCGTCTACCCGCTCGCACAGGGCATCCTGCTCGGCTTCACCGACGCCGAGGCCGGCCTCAACGTCGAGACGAACTTCAACGGCATCGAGAACTACCAGAAGCTCGCGACCAACGAGCTGTTCTGGAACTCGTTCCGCATCGGCCTGATCTGGGCCTTCGGCGTCACCATTCTGCAGTTTCTCGCCTCGCTCGGCCTCGCGCTGCTGCTGAACCTCGACCTCAAGTTCCGCTGGCTCGCCCGCACCCTCGCGCTCGTGCCGTGGGCCATGCCGCCCGTCGTCATCGCCATCATGTGGCGCCTCATGCTCAACCCGACCTACGGGCCGATCAACGAGGGGCTGCGGGCGGTCGGCCTCCCCGGCGACATCAACTGGCTCGGCGACTTCTCGACCGCACTGCCCGCCGTGATCGTCGTCGGCGTCTGGGCCGGGATGCCGCAGACCACCATCACCCTGCTCGCCGGCCTGCAGAACGTGGGAGCCGAGCTGCACGAGGCCGCGGCCATCGACGGCGCGGGCGTCTGGCAGCGGTTCTGGCACGTGACCCTGCCTGCGCTGCGGCCGATCATCGTCGCCATCACCACGCTCGACCTCATCTGGAACTTCAACTCGTTCGCCCTCGTCTACGTGCTCACGGCGGGCGGGCCGGGCGGGCAGACCATGCTGCCGATGCTCTTCGCCTACAACGAGGCCTTCCGCTACGGCAACTTCGGCTACGCGGCGGCGATGGGCAACGTGATGGTCGTCGTGATCGCCGTGTTCCTCTTCGTGTACCTCCGTGGCCAGGCAAGGAGCCGACTCTCATGACCACCGCCAACACCATGAGCCGACGCACCCGCAGCGTCGTGCGCCCGCTGCAGTACCTGGCGATGCTCGGCTACGTCGTCTTCCTCGGCTTCCCGCTGCTGTTCCTCGTGCTCACCGCGTTCAAGACGCCGCAAGAGCTGATCTCGGCGACCCCGTCGTTTCTGCCGCAGAGCCTGAATCTCGACAACTTCATCCAGGCGATCGACAAGGCGAACCTCGTGCAGGCCGCCGCGAACAGCCTGCTCGTGGCCGTGTCGACCACGGTGATCGTGACGCTGATCTCGCTGCCCGCGGCCTACGCCCTGGCGAGGTTCCGCACCAAGCTGCGGGGCGTCGCCACCGGCTGGATCCTGCTCAGCCAGGTATTCCCGTTCATTCTCATCATCATCCCGCTGTTCCTGGTGCTCAAGCAGCTGGGACTCGTCGACAGCCTGCTCGGGCTGATCCTCGTCTACACGGTGTGGTCGCTGCCGTTCGCGCTGTGGATGCTGCAGGGCTACATCGCAGGCATCCCGGTCGAGCTCGAAGAGGCCGGTGCCATGGACGGCGCCTCGCGCATCACGATCCTGCGCGTGATCATCCTGCCGCTGCTGGCTCCCGGCCTCGTCGCCACGAGCCTGTTCACATTCATCTCGAGCTGGAACGAATTCTTCTTCGCCCTGGTGCTCATCCAGGATCCGGCTCTGCAGACGCTTCCGCTGACGCTCGCCAGATTCGTCGGAGCGGAAGGCCAGGTGCAGCTCGGCCAGCTCGCCGCGGCATCCCTCCTGGCCACCATCCCCAGCCTCGTGTTCTTCGCCATCATCCAGCGCCGCCTGACCTCGGGGCTGCTGAGCGGAGCGGTCAAGGGATAGATCCACAGTGCAAACACAGTGAAGTGCAATCACAGAAGGAGAACGGAAATGAAGAAACGCAACGCCTTTGCGGCGGGAACGATCGCGATCATGGTGATGGGAGCGATGAGCGGATGCGCGTTCGGCGGCGGCGGTGGCGATAACGACAGCGCCGACAGCGGCGAGCCGGTCACCATCACGTTCCAGAGCCTCGCCTACCAGGACTCGACCATCGCAGCGACCGAGGAGATCGTCGACGCGTGGAACGAGGAGAACCCCGACATCACCGTCAAGCTCACGCAGGGCAGCTGGGACAACGTTCACGACCAGCTGGTGACCCAGTTCCAGGGCGGCACCGCGCCCGATGTGATCCACGACGAGTCATCCGACATTCTCGGTTTCGCCGAACAGGGCTACCTCGCCGACATCGGCGAGTACTTCAGCGACGACGTGAAAGACGCCGTCGCCGACGAGGTCTGGGAGACGGTCACCAGCGAAGACGGCGCCATCGTCGCGGCCCCCACCCTGTTGCAGACCTACGTCGTGTTCGCCAACACCGACGCGTTCGCCGCGGCCGGTGTCGAGGTTCCGACCGGTGACGAGCTCACCTGGGACGAACTGGCCGACATCTCGAAGCAGCTCACCGCAAACGGCAGCTACGGCGTCGGCTGGGGGCTCAAGCAGCCCACCGCTGCGATGATGAACACCGCCCTCGGCTACGGCGGCGACTTCTTCGAGGGCACCGGAGACGACGCCACCATCGAGGTCGGCGACGCCGAGGTGGCCGTGCCCGAGCACGTGCACGCCATGGCCTACGAAGACAAGTCGCTCGACCCGGTGACGCTCACACAGAGCGGCTCGGATGTTCTGCCCGGCTTCCTCGCCGGACAGTACGCCATGTACATCGGCGGCAACTTCCTCGCCCAGCAGATCACCGAGTCGGCGCCCGAAGGCTTCAACTGGACGGTTCTGCCCCCGCTCGCCGGAGACGAGGGACCGATCCAGGCGGCCAACCCGCAGACCATGTCGGTTGCGGCCGAGAGCGAGCACGTCGAGCAGTCGGCCAAGTTCATCGACTACTTCATGGGCGCGTCGAACCAGGCGAAGCTCGCCCAGGGCGACTGGCTGATCCCGACGTCGAGCGCCGCTCGCGACGAGGTCGCCGCGCAGACCGATGGCGCCAACGGCTGGGCCGAGCTGCTCAAGACCGGTGAGAACCTCGCCGGTGCGCCGTTCCAGAAGGCGACGAACTACCCGCAGTGGAAAGACCAGTACGCCACCCCGCTGCTGCAGCAGTACTTCGCCAACTCGATCAGTCTCGACGATCTGAAGAAGCAGCTCACCGACGGCTGGGCCTCGGTCGGCTAACACGCACCACCCGTGGGCCCGCCCTTCGCGGCGGGCCCACACCAGCTCAGAATTCACACCAGGCAAGGAGAAGTACCGATGGACCTGCTCGAGGACAAGGCAACAGGAGCGCTCGCCGGCGCAGCGGTCGGCGACGCGCTGGGAGGCGCGGCCGAGGGCAACACCCCGGAGGCGATCCAGGAACGCTACGACGGATTCATCACCGGAATCGTGCCCCCGTTCATGGCCGACTGGCGCAACGCCCGGCCCATCGCGCCGTACCACAAGGGCGACGGACACGTGACGGATGACACGTTGATGACCAACGCGCTGGTGGACGTCTACGCCACGGTGCGTGACCACCTCGACGCCTACTCGGTGGCCGACTACCTCGTGCCGCTCATGATCAACGAGAAGCGCTGGATTCCCGAGCTCGAGTCGGAGGCGCTGCTGCTGCACCGCGTGTTCCTCGCCGAGAAGTGGCTCGTGACCCGGCTGCACTACGGCCACATCGATCCGCGCGAGGCCGGTGTCGGCAACGTCGTCAACTGCGGAGCCACCATGTACGTGGCGCCGATCGGCATCGCCAACGCGGGAGCCCCCGAGGCGGCGTACGCCGAGGCGATCGACGTCGCCGGCGCCCACCAGTCGAGCTACGGCCGCGAGGCCGCCGGCGTGTACGCCGCCGCGATCGCCGAGGCGATGCGCCCCGGCGCCACCTGGCAGAGCGCCGTCGAAGCCGCGCTGCGACTGGCGAAAGACGGGACGAAGGATGCCATCGAGGCGGTCGTCGAGGCGGCCTCCGGTGTCGAGAACTGGCGCACCGGACTGCACGTGCTGCGCGCCGCCGTCGAGCCCTTCGACACCGTCGGCCCGAACTACCGGGCGCCGGCTCGCGACGCCCGCATCCCCAGCCGCACCAAGTCGATCGAGGAGCTGCCGATCGCGCTCGGCATGCTCGTCGCCGCGAAGGGCGACTACTCCGACGCCGTGCTCGGTGCCATCAACTACGGCCGCGACTCCGACTCGATCGCGGTCATGGCCGGGTCGATCGCCGGAGCGCTCGCGGGAGTCGAGTCGATTCCGGCCGAGTGGATCTCTGCTGTGAACGAGGGCAGCCGCATGGACATCACCGCCTCGGGACCGGTCATGGCCGGGGTCGCGCGCGACATCTGGGCGAAGGACGGCGAACGCGTAGCTCAGCGCGCCGGCGCCATGGACGCCCTCACCGCAGCGGTGGCCGTTCGCTGATGCTGCGCCTCAGCTGGACCCAGCCCGAAGACCTGCTGCCGCACGCGCTCGTCGCCGCGCAGCTCGACGGGCGCGACGTGACGGCGATCCGCGACCGCTGGCTCGCGGCAGGCGGGGCAGAGGTCGCGCCGGTGAACGGAGCCACGCCGCAGCCGGCGCCCGAGGGGGTGCGTGCGCTCGCGCGCGAGCTGCTCGCGGCCGTCGACGAGGTTGCGGTGCCGGGAGAGCTGCTGGCCGTGGAGCCGGATTCGGTCGCTTCGGTCGCTTCGGTCGCTGAGCTTGTCGAAGCGCCCGAGGCCCGCGCTTCGACCGGCGCTTCGACAGGCTCAGCGACCGGGGCTTCGACAGGCTCGGCGACAGGCGCTTCGACAGGCTCAGCGACCGACGCTTCGACAGGCTCAGCGACCGCGCTGTACGACCGCATCCACGGCGCCTGGCTCGGCCGCGCCGCCGGCTGCCTGCTCGGCAAGCCGGTGGAGAAGATCCCGCGCGAGGGCATCCGCGCCATCGCCGAGTCGACCGGCAACTGGCCCGTCGCCGGCTACTTCACCGAGATCGGCCTCGACCCGGAGGTCGCCGCCGCCTACCCGTGGAACCGTCGCAGCCGGCCCACCAGCCTCGTCGAGAACATCGACGGCATGCCCGAAGACGACGACCTGAACTTTCCGCTCATCGCCCTCGACCTGCTCGAACGCGTCGGTGCGGGCTTTACCACCGACGACGTCGCCCAGTCGTGGCTCGCGAACCTGCCCGGAGGCCGCGTGTTCACCGCCGAACGCATCGCCTACCGCAACCTGCTCGACGGCTACGAGCCCGAGGTCGCCGGCCTGTACGGCAACCCGTTCCGCGACTGGATCGGCGCGCAGATAAGAACCGACCTCTACGGCTGGGCATCGCCGGGCGACCCCGCCCGAGCCGCCGCCCTCGCCGTGACCGACGCCCGCCTCAGCCACGGCCGCAACGGCCTCTACGGCGCGGCATTCGCCGCCGCGGCATCCGCCGCCGCGGTGGTCGGCGACTCCGTCGACGACGTGATCGCCGCCGGCCTCGCGGTCGTGCCCCCGCTCAGCCGCTACGCCACCGCCATCCGCCGCGGCGTCGAACTCGGCCACAGCACGCTCACCGACGAGCAGGCCATCGACGCGATCTACGCCGACTACGGGCACCTGCACTGGGTGCACGTGCTCAACAACTCGGCCCTGCTCGCCTTCGCGCTCACGCGCAGCCGCGGCGACTTCGCGACGGCCGTCACCCTCGCCGTCTCCGGCGGATGGGACACCGACTCGACCGGCGCCACAGCCGGCTCGATCTGCGGGGCTCTCGCCGGGGCATCCGCCCTGCCTAGAATCTGGATCGAACCGCTCAAGAACCGACTCGCCTCGAGCATCCCCGGGTTCGACGGCGTCGGATTCGACGAGCTCGCCCGGCGCACCGTCGCCCTCAGCGCGGTCGCCGAAAGGACGGAAGGAGAACGATGACCATCCACGACCCCGACGAAGCGAACACGAACGAGTTCGACCCGCTCGTTCCCCGTGCGATCGACCTGCCGACCACCCTGCCGGCCGGCGGCGTCATCGATCCCGCCGTGGGGGACATCGCCAAGATCTTCGCCGCACCCGGGAACCCCGCCGACTGGCCGGCCTGGCGCGACGACCTCGCCGCCTGGCGGCTCGAGGCCCGCGAGCGGCTCGAGTACAGCGGCGCCGCCTACGAGTTCGCGCACGCCCGTTGGACGCGCGCGGCCTACAGCGTCGCCCTCACCTGGCTGTGGGACGAACGGCTGTTCGACCACGAGAACCAGCGGTTCACCGTCGACGCCTTCCTCGAGGCGACGGCCGACCTCGGCGGATTCGACGGCATCGTGCTCTGGCACGCCTACCCGGTCATCGGCATCGACGACCGCAACCAGTACGACTTCTACCGCGACGTTCCCGGCATCGTCGAACTGATCGCCGCCCTGCACGACCGCGGCCTCAAGGTCTTCATCGACTACAACCCGTGGGACACCGGCACCCGCCGCGCCGCCAACGACGACGCCGGCGAGCTCGCGCTCATCGTCGGCGAGCTCGGCGTCGACGGCGTCTTCCTCGACACGATGAAAGAGGGCGACGCCGCGCTCATCCGCGCGCTGCAGTGGGCCTCCCCGCCGCAAGTGCTCGAGGGCGAGTCGCGTGTGCCGAACCAGCGCATCGAAGACCACCACCTCAGCTGGGCGCAGTGGTTCGCCGACAGCGACGCCCCCGGAGTCATGCGCGCCCACTGGTACGAACGCCGCCACATGATGCACTCGACCCGGCGCTGGAACCACGACCACAGCGCCGAGCTGCAATCGGCGTGGATGAACGGCACCGGCATCCTCGTCTGGGACACGGTCTTCGGCGTGTGGGTCGGCTGGAACCCGCGCGACAAGTCGACCCTGCGCCGTGCCCTGCGCGTGCAGCGGGCCGCGAACGAGCTGCTCGTCGAGGGGGAGTGGACGCCGCTCAGCGACGCCGTTCCCGAGGCCATCGCCGCAGGCGTCTACGTCTCCCGCTGGCAGAACGACGACCTCACCCTGTTCACGATCGTCAACCGCGGCACCACCGACTTCGCGGGGGCGATGATCGACGAGGCCGCGTTCGACGCGATCGGCGGAGAGCTGTTCGACGTGACATCCGGCACAGCCCTCGCCGAGCCGCGCACCCTCGTGCCGGCGCGCGGCATCGCCGGCATCCTCGCCGTGCACGGCCCCCGTCCGGTCTGGCTCGACGCGCTGCTGGCCGAGGCCGCGGCCGACGAGCGGGCGACGGATGCCTCGTTCCCGGCGCGCACGAACGTGCGACGCCCCGCGCCTCGAACTGCCCTCGGGGCGCCGGCCGCCCGCGTCGTCGAGGTCGAGGCGGGCCAGTACGAGCTTCCGCTCACCTACCGCCGGCGCGAGACCGGCGTCTACCAGGGCGCCCCGTATGTGGAGGAGTGGAAGCCGCTCGCCCCGCGCCTGCACGACGACCGCAGCGAACTGGTCACCGTGAGCGTCGGCCGGGTGGCCGTCGCCGCGACCGAGGTGACCGCGGCCGAGTTCGCGGCGTTCCGAGGGGTGGGCGACGGTTCATCCGCCCCCGCGGTTTCGGTGACCCTCGCCGACGCCCGCGCCTACGCGGCGTCTGTGGGCGCCCGCCTGCCCACCGAGTTCGAGTGGCAGCTCGCCGCGACCCAGCCCGGATTCACGCGCGGCGAACCCCGCGTCTGGAACTGGACCGAGAGCGAGCACAGCGACGGCATCACCCGGTTCGTGATGCTCAAGGGCGGCAGCGACCACGTCTCGCTCGGCAGCGACTGGTACGTCGACGGGGGAGTGCGCCCGCCCGAGTTCAGCCTCAAGTACCTGCTTGCCGGGCTCGGTGTCGAGGCGTCGACGAGCATCGGCTTCCGGCTCGCCTGGGACCTCGAGTGAGTGCCGCACCGCTCGCCGGCGTTCGGGTGCTCGACATCTCGACCCTGTTCGCGGGTCCCCTCGCCGCGACCTTCCTCGGCGACTTCGGGGCCGACGTGATCAAGGTCGAGCACCCGGCCAAGCCCGACGCCGCCCGCGGGCACGGACCGGCGAAGAACGGCGTCAACCTGTGGTGGAAGACCCTCGGACGCAACAAGCGCACCGTCACCATCAACCTCGGCTCGCCCGACGGCGCGGACCTGCTGCTGCGGCTCGTGGCCGACGCCGACGTGCTGATCGAGAACTTCCGGCCGGGCACGCTCGAGCGCTGGGGCATCGGACCCGCCGAGCTGCTGGCCGCGAACCCGCGCCTGGTGATCGCCCGTGTGACCGCGTTCGGGCAGGTCGGGCCGTACTCCGGGCGTCCCGGCTTCGGCTCGCTCGCCGAGGCGATGAGCGGGTTCGCCGCGCTCACCGGGGAGCCCGACGGGCCGCCGACGCTTCCGCCGTTCGGCCTCGCCGACGGCATCGCCGCCCTCGCCACCAGTTACGCGGTCATGGTCGCGTTGCGTTCGGCCGAGTCGACCGGCGTCGGCCAGGTGGTCGACATGGCCATCATCGAGCCGATTCTTATGCTGCTCGGCGGGCAGATCACCACGTTCGACCAGCTCGGAACGGTGCAGAAGCGCACGGGCAACCGGTCGGTCAACAACGCACCCCGCAACGTCTACCGCACCGGAGACGGCGAGTGGGTCGCGGTGTCTACCAGCTCGCAGTCGATCGCGGAACGGGTCATCCGTCTCGTCGGAAGAAGCGAGCTGGCGGATGAACCGTGGTTCGTCTCGGGGCACAGCCGTGCCGAACACGCCGACGAGCTCGACGCTGCCGTCTCGTCCTGGATCGCCGAACGCTCGACGGCCGAGGTGCTCGCGGCGTTCGAGAACGCGCAGGCCGCCGTCGCCCCCGTGTACGACGTGCGCGGCGTGCTCGCCGACCCGCAGTACGAGGCGATCGGCACTATCCGCACCGTCGACGACGACGAACTCGGGCCGGTGAAGATGCAGAACGTGCTGTTCCGGCTCTCCGAGACGCCGGGCGACATCCGCTGGGCCGGACGCGCCCACGGCCGCGACACCGACGACGTGCTCGCCGACATCGGGGTCACGCCGGAACAGCTCGCGGCGCTTCGAGAACGAGGGATCGTATGACTGTCGCCCCACCCGTCAACGCGCCCATCGTCACCGGCCTCTACGTGCCGGGCGACCGGCCCGAGCGCTTCGACAAGGCCGTCGCGACCGGCGCGCAGCTGGTCATCCTCGACCTCGAAGACGCGGTCGCCGACGCGCACAAGGCCTCCGCGAGGGAGGCCGTCGCGTCGTGGCTGCGAGCACGGGCTCCCGGCTGCACCGTGGTCCAGGTGCGCATCAACGCGGGGGAGCCGCTCGACCTCGCCGCGCTCGCCGCCGTCGACGCCGAGTTCGAGCTCCGGGTTCCGAAGGTCGAGAGCCTGAGCGACCTCGACGTGGTGGCTCGGGCCGTTCCGGGTCATCCGCTCACCGCCCTGTTCGAGACCGCCCTCGGGGTGGAGGGGGCCCTCGCGCTCGCCGCGCACTCCGCGGTGACGCGGCTCGCGCTCGGCGAGAGCGACCTCGCGAGCGACCTCGGCACCCGTGCGCCCGCGGCGATGGACTACGCGCGCATGCGGGTGCTGTTCGCGGCGCGCGCGGCCGGGCTGCCGGCGCCCATGCTGTCGGCGTACCCGGGCATCCGCGACCTCGACGGCCTGCGCGCCGACACCGAGCGCGGACGCGACCTCGGGTGGGTCGGGCGCACAGCCATCCACCCTTCTCAGCTGTCGGTCATCGCCGACGTGTTCCGCCCCGACGCCGCGCAGCTCGCGTGGGCGGAGTCCGTTCTCGCGGCCACCGGCTCGGGCGGCGTCTCGACGCTCGCCAACGGCGACATGGTCGACGGCGCGATGGTCGGCCGCGCGCGGTCGATTCTGGCGCTCGCCGCAGCACTGCCCCGATAGACAACCCGCACACCGACGTAAGGAACCACAATGAAGTGGAAGACGCAGTTCGGCATCTCGACAACGCTCGTGCTCGCCGCGGCATCCGTTCTCGCCGGAGTCGCACCGGCCCAGGCGGCACCGAGCCAGCTCGTGCCCGGCTCGGTGCAGAGCGCCGCGATCGGCGGGGCGATCGACTACACCGTCTACCTGCCGAACGGCTACGACGCGAGCGGGGCCACCAGGTACCCGACGCTGTACCTGCTGCACGGGCGCGGCGACTCGCAGGCCGCGTGGCAGCAGGAGGCCGGGGCGCTCGACGAGCTGATCGCGGCGGGGGAGATCCCGCCGATGATCGTCGTGATGCCCGACGCGCCGTGGAGCGACCGCGGCAACTACTACGTCGACTCGCTCTACACCGGCGCCCCCGCCACCGCAGCGGTTGAGACCGGCTTCACCGTCGACCTCGTCGACCACATCGACGCGAGCTTCCCGACCGTCGACGACCGGGCGGCGCGAGCCGTCGGCGGGTACTCGATGGGCGGCGCGGGCGCGCTGCGGTTCGCGACCGTGCACCAGGACACGTTCTCGGCCGGCATCGTGCTCAGCCCCGCCGTCTACTTTCCGTCGACCCCGGTCGACTCGTCGACCCGCGAGTTCGGCGCCTACGGCGTCGGCGCCGCGCTCTACGACGAGTCGCGCTACCAGCAGCTCAGCTATCCGACCGCGTTCGCGGACTTCGACCCCGCGCTGCCCGTGCACCTCTTCATCGCCGTCGGAGACGATGAGTGGGCGAACCCGCTGCCGCAGGACGCGATCCACGATCTCGACTACGAGGCGGCGACCCTCTACAACAAGGCCAAGCGCGTGCCGGGGATCAGCGCCGAGATGCGTGTGTACAACGGCGGTCACGACTGGGGTGTGTGGGACGCCGGGTTCCGTGAGGGGCTGCGCGACCTGGCCGGCTACCTGCAGACCACGCCGCCTGCGCCGTTCGAGGGCAGCCAGTTCGGATCGCCGGGCGACGACCGTGCGGGCGGCGTGCTCGGCCGGTCGGACGGCAGCGTCGTGCAGGTCGTCAACGCGGCCGGCCCGATGCTCGGCCAGCCCGCGCTCGGCGGGTTCGACATTCTCGTGCAGAGCCTCGACGCCGCGGGCGCCCAGCGGTGGGTCACACCCGTCGCCACGGCGCTGAACGAGCGCGCCTACGGTATCGCCGACGGAACGGGCGGTGCGTCGATCGTGGGAGGGTACGTGCGACAGGACCACGCGGGCGCCAGCCAGAACGACGACGCGCTGGCGGTGAAGCTGGCCGCCGACGGAACGGTTCAGTGGCGCACCACCTTCGGCGCCCAGGCCGCCGCCGACCGCGTGTATGGCATCGCCGCGGACGGCGCGGGCGGAGCTTTCGTCACCGGCTACACCTCGGGCGCGATCGCCGGCGGAACCAGCGCGGGCGACAAGGACGCGGTCGTCGCCCACGTCGACGCGTCGGGCACCGTGCTCTGGGCGACCCAGTTCGGCAGCAGCGGCGAAGACAAGGGGTTCGCCGTCGCGGCCGCCCCCAACGGAGGCGTGTATGTCGGCGGGACCGCGGGCGCCGCGATGCCCGGAGCGACCGGCGCGGGCGGCTACGACGGGTGGGTGGCGCGCTTCGACGCGGCAGGCGCGCGCGAGTGGATCACGACCGTCGGCAGCAGCGAGACCGACCAGGTGTCGTCGCTCGTGGCGACGGCAACCGGAGTGGCCGCGACCGGGTTCACCGGGGGAGTGGTCGGCGAGGCATCCGCCGGATCGACCGACGTCTTTGCGACAGCGCTCGCCGCCGACGGAACCGTGCAGTGGACGACGCAAGACGGATCGTCGGGCGACGACCGCGGTGCGGCGATCGCGGCGGATGCCTCGGGCCGGCTGCTCATCGTCGGTCACACGAGCGGCTCGATCGCCGCGTCATCCGGCGGCGTCGACATCTTCACGATGACCCTCGAGGCGACCGGTGCCGTGGTCGAGCGGGCGCAGTTCGGCTCCGCCGCGCGCGACGGGGCCGACGACTTCGACGAGGCCAACATCTACGCCTCGGGCGGCGGGTCGACGTGGATCCAGGCGCTCAGCTACGGGCAGGTCGACGGGGCGACGAACGTGGGCGGCGGCGACGTGGTGCTCGTGAAGGTCGGGTTCGACGCGGTCGTGGCGGGGGTGGGGGCCGTGCCCGGCGGCGTGTCCGATGCCGGGCCTTATTCTCGGCCCGCCTTCGTCGGGGTGCTCGGCGCGACCGGCGCCGACATCACCCGTGCGTTCGCCGTCGCGGCGCTGCTGGTGCTGCTCGGCTCGGGTCTGCTCGCTGCGCGGCGGCTCCGACGGGTGCGGCACCCGGCGGGGGTGACAGGATGGACGCATGACTGAGGCCACGCAGCATCCGAAGCTCGAAGAATTGATCGCCGTACTCGAGAAGCTGCGGGCGCCGGGCGGATGCGCGTGGGATGCCGAGCAGACGCACGAGTCGCTCGTGAAATACCTGGTCGAGGAGAGCTACGAGCTCGTCGACGCGATCGAGCGCGGAGACCGTGACGAGATGATCGAGGAGCTCGGCGACGTGCTGTACCAGGTCGTGTTCCACGCGGACATCGCGGCGCACACGCCCGGCGAGGAGTTCACGCTGGAGGATGTCGCGGCGAACATGACCGCGAAGATGATCGGGCGGCACCCGCACGTCTTCGGCGACTCCGCTCAGAAGGACGCGCTGAACATCCAGTCGGGCTCTGACGTCAGCGGCATGTGGGACGAGCTGAAGAAGGCCGACAAGTCGCACCGCACGAGCGTGCTCGACGGGATCCCGCAGAGCATGCCGGCGCTGGCGCTCGCCGACAAGGTGCTCGGCAAGGCGGAGAAGATCGGGATCCTCGACGCGGATGCCCCCGCGGCCCTCGCCCTCTCGAGCGAAGAGGAACTCGGCGGCGTCCTGCTCGCCATCGTGACCTCGGCACGCGCGAACGGGCTCGACGCCGAGCGGGCGCTGCGCACGGTGCTTCGCGAGCTGCAGGACGAGATTCGCGACGTCGAGAAGGACGGCGGCGTCGACGCGGGGATCATCGGGATGCCGGCGGTCTAGGGGTTCGGGGCTTCTCTCCCGTTCTCCTTCGCTTCCCGGTCTCGTTCGGGGCGTCGCTTCGCTTCGGCCTCCCGCCTATCCGCCTCGGCCCCTCGCCTCGCCTCCGTCTCTCCGCCTCGCCTCGTCTCGTCTCGTCTCGTCTCGTCTCCGCCTCCTCTCGTCTCGTCTCCGTCTCGCCTCGTCTCGTCTCGTCTCGTCTCCGTCTCGCCTCGTCTCGTCTCCGCCTCGGCCCCCTCCGGTTGCACGCTCCCGCCATCTCCGGAATCCCCTCCTCTCCTCCACTTCTCCACAGACCGCTGTTTTTCTTCACCCTTTTCACTCGAATCTGTTCGAACATACCTTCGAAGTGGGAAAATTGAGGCATGCAAACGACCCCAGCATCCGGCCTCACAGAGCAGTTCGCTGCTGCTGTCGCCGCGTTGTCCGCGGTGTCGAAGAACGTCGCCGATTTCCAAGCGACGGATGACGCGGCTCTCGTCGAGCTGAGCCGACTTGCCGCGCAGGAGAAGCATCTGGCCGAGGCGCATCTGGCTCTCGTCGCCGGTGAGATCGCTGCCCGGTCCACACGTGAGCTCGGTCACTCCGGTCTCGCGCAAAGGGAGGGCTATCGCAGCCCTGAGGAGATGGTCAAGGCGACCACCGGGTCGAGCGGACGCGATGCGGGCACGGCCGTGCGCGTGGGGCGCATGGTGCGCGAGGCCGCCGTCGAGACATCGTTCGAGCCATGGCTGGCGTCGGTAGTCGCCGCCGTGGCCGACGGCTCTCTACCGGTCGGCGCGGCCGATGCGATTCGCACGGGGCTCGGGTCGCCGAGTGCCGCCGTCGATGCCGACGCTCTTGCGGCTGCTGCGGCGTTGCTGGTCACCGAGGCGGCGACGCTCGACGTCGACCGGCTGCAACGCCGGGCGCGCGAACTGCGCGACGAACTCGACGAGGCCGGCATCGCCGAGCGGGAACGCGAGCGTTTCGAGCGCAGGTCGCTGCGGCACTATCGGCTGCCGAACGGCATGGGGCGCATCGTCTGGGAGCTCGAGCCCGAGAGCTACGCGGTCGTCACCGAGCTCTACGATCGCGCCACCTCGCCGAAGCGCGGTGTGCGCTTCGTCAGCGGCTCGAACAAAGAAACCGCCGACCGCATCCTCGACGATCCGCGCTCGATCGAGCAGCTCGCCTCCGACACGATGCTGGGCCTGCTGCAGGCCGGAGCCGATGCCGACTCGAGCCAACTGCTCGGAACAGGCGCCGCGGCGATCCGGGTCCTAGTCACGGAGAAGGCGCTCGAGACCGGCAGCGGCCACGGGCGCATCGAGGGATCGTCCGACCCGATATCGATCGACACGGTCGCTCGCATCGCCTGCACCGCAGACATAACGCCGGTCACGATCGACGCTTTCGGTCAGCCGCTCGATGTCGGCAGGGAACAGCGGTTCTTCACCAAGAAACAGCGAATAGCCCTCGCCGTGAGAGACGGCGGCTGTCTGTTCGGCAATTGCGAACGTGCGCCGTCGATGTGCGAGGCGCACCACATCAACTTCTGGGCCAGAGACGGAGGTGAGACGAACATCGCCGACGGGGTATTGCTGTGCAAGTTCCACCACCTGCTCCTGCATAACAACGGTTGGGAGATCGAGCGAGTTGGCTCGGAGTACTTCCTCGTGCCGCCCGCCGACGTCGACGCGAGCCGAACGCGAAGGCGCATGCCGTCGAAGAGCGCGGCGATGCGCGACCTGCTGCGGGAGCGGGAGCGGGAGCTCGCGCGAGCGGTGACATCGGCTCCGGAGGGCATTCTGGCGGATGGAGACTTGCGCCGCCGGGAGAGCGCGTGATGCCGATCGCTCACTTCCGATCCCGGCTCTCGGCTTCCCTCCGGCGCCGCCCGCTCGGCTTCCCTTTCGAGCGTCCCGCTTGGCTTACGTTCGGCGCCGCCTGCTCGGCTTCCCTTTCGCGCGTCCCGCTTGGCTTACGTTCGGCACTGCCCGCTCGGCTTCCCCTTCGCGCGTCCGGCTTCGCTTACGTTCGGCGCCGCCCGCTCGGCTCCCTTTCGCGCTTCCGGCTCGGCTCAACTTCGGCACCGCCCGCTCGGCTTACCTTTCGAGCGTCCCGCTCGGTCCCCTTCGGAATCCGCATTTCGGGTCCGACTCGCCGTTGGGCTACGCGACCCGCCGCCTCCCTCCTGCTGCGTGACCCGCGTTCGTCCTGGGACTATGCGACGCGACTTCCCTTCGGGAGGCGACCGGCGGGGGTGTCGGTGCGGGCCCAGGCCCAGTACAGGGCGCCGCCGGCGAGCAGGAGGTGGATGAAGAGCCCCACAAACCATCCGGGAATCGTCGAATCGATCGTCTCCTCGGCGGTCGGCGATGCGGTATTCGAGGCGTTCGGGTCGCACTCGTTGTAGACCGAGTCCTGCGGGGTGATCTGCGCCGAGCGGGTCGCGAACTTGATGTAGCCGAACAGGTCGTCGGGGTAGCCGTTGTTGTAGGTCGTCGGAACGGCGTCCGCGAGAAGCACGTACGGGTTCGCGACGAGAACGCCCCAGAACAGGTCGAACCGCGGAACCGTCTGCGGCGTGACCATCGGCTCGCCGCACTCGAGGGTGCGGCCGTCGGAGTCGTACTCCACGCCGCTGATGACGGTGGTGGTTCGCTCCGTCTGCACGGTGATGCCGCCGAGCGCGAAGGTGATGAGCGTTCCGATGCTCAGCGCCGCGACAACGAGATAGGTGAGAACGATCGAGAACAGCGAGCGGGTCAGAATGCCCGAGAGCCCGACGCCGATGGCGGCGACGACGCCCAGCTCGACGGCCAGCACGGCCGCGGAGACCAGAACGGTGACCGGGCTGAGCCCGCCGACGAGCGCCGAGAAGACGATGAACGGCAGAGCGGCGACGAGAAACGCGAGGGCGGTGATCCACGCGGCGAGAAACTTGCCGAGCACCAGCTGCCACGTCGTGATGAGGGTGATCTGCGTCGTCGCGAGCGTTCCCGCGTCACGATCGCCGTTGATCGCATTGCCGCTGAGCGCGGGAACGACGAGGGTGCCGAGCAGCAGCACGAAGTAGATGATCGTCGAGTAGATGCCCGCGCCGACGCCGCGCTCCGTCGTGCTCATGCCGAAGCCGTTCAGCGCCACCGTGAGCAGCGTGGTCACGATCGCGATGAGCACAACGAACACGCCCAGCAGCACGTACCAGGCGACGCCGCGCACGCGCTGCCGCAGCTCGAGCGACAGAACGACGCCGACACCGGAGAAGAAGCCGCTCATCGGTTGGATCCTTTGCTGAGGTCGAGAAAAGTGTGTTCAAGATCGCCGACCGCGGGAGCGAACGTGCTGACGAGAACCCCCGAGCTCACCAGCTTCGCGAGCAGTTCGGATGCCGCGGTCTCGCCTTCGAGCGCCACGAGCAACTCAGTGCGATCCCGACCGATGTCTGCGGGCGCGATGCCGCTGGCTACGAGCGCAGTCTCGAGCGCCGCGCCATCCGTCGCCTTGATCCGCCACGAGCGCAGCGTCGACCGCGTCGCCGCCATTGTCTCCGTCGAGGCGGTAACGCCGGCTCCGATGTACACGGCGCCGTCGGCCATCTCGTCGAGCTCCGCGAGAACGTGGCTCGAGACGAGCACCGTCTTGCCCTCCGAGGCGAGGCGACGGACGAGCGTGCGCAGGTCGGCGCGGGCCGCGGGGTCGAGTCCCGAGGCGGGCTCGTCGAGCAGCAGGATGCTCGGATCGTGCACGAGAGCCCGCGCCAGGCTGAGCCGCTGCTTCTGCCCGCGGGAGAGCACCCGGGTCGGCTGGCCGGCGAGGTGTTCGAGTCCCACGAGCGCGAGCAGCTCGTGGGCGCGCGCGGCGGAGGCGGCCTTGTCGAGCCGGTACAGCCGCCCGGTGATCTCGAGCGTCGTGCGCACGCTGAGGCTCGACCACGATCCGAGAACGTCGGGCATCCAGCCGAGCAGCGAGCGCACCTCGGCCGTGTTCTCGCTCGGGTCGAAGCCGCCGATGCGGATGGTGCCCGTGTCGGGACGCAGCAGCGAGGCCAGCATCAACATCAGCGTCGTCTTGCCTGAACCGTTCGGGCCGATGAGGGCGGTCACGGTGCCGGGTTCGGCGATGAAGCTCGCATCCCGCACGGCGTGCACGTCGCCGAAGGAGCGACCGACGTGCTCGACCTCGATGCCTTGAGTTGTCGTCATGATCCGAGCGTACGGCTCGACCGGCATCGGGCGCGTCAATCTCGCGGATGAATCTCGAGCGCCCCGCCTCACCCCCCCCCTCGACATCCCGGGCACCCGGAGGCTGGCACACTGGAGTCATGGCTTCCCCCGTAAACGCCCCTCGCGGCATGCGCGACTTCCTGCCCGCCGAAAAGGCCCAGCGCGAGAGGGTGCTCGGCGTGATCCGCGACACCTACTCCGCTCACGGCTTCGACGAGATCGAGACACCGGTCATGGAGGACAGCGCCCGTCTGCACGCCGGGCTCGGCGGCGACAACGAGAAGCTCGCCTTCGGGGTGCTCAAGCGCGGACTCACCGCCGACGACCTCCACCAGGCCACCGACTCGCTCGAGCTCGCCGACCTCGGGCTGCGTTTCGACCTCACCGTTCCGCTCGCCCGGTTCTACGCAACGCACCGCGGCGAGCTCCCCAGGGTCTTCCGCGCCATCCAGATCGCACCCGTCTGGCGCGCCGAACGCCCGCAGAAGGGGCGCTACCGCCAGTTCGTGCAGTGCGACATCGACATCATCGGGGAGTCCGGCCCGCTCGCGGAGGTCGAGCTCATCTCGGCGACGGCCGCGACCGTCCGCGCTCTCGGCATCGACGGCTGCAGCATCCGCATCAACGACCGCCGTCTCCTCACCAGCATGCTCACGGCCCTCGGCTTCCCCACCTCGTCGCACTCCGCCGTGCTCATCACCCTCGACAAGCTTGACAAGCTCGGCGTCGGCGGTGTCGTCGAAGAGCTCAAGGACCGCGCATTCCCGGCCGAGCCGGTGGCGGCGCTCGCCGAGTTCCTGAACCGGCCCGAGGCATCCATGGATCTCGGCTTCGGCGAGGCCGCCATCCGCGCGTCGCTGCCCGACGGCGTCGACGAGACCGCGATCACCGAGCTCGCCGCCATCGGCGAGATGCTCGGCGAGGTCGACCGCGCCGTGCTCGAGTTCGACCCGTTCCTTGTGCGCGGCATGGGCTACTACACGGGCACGATCTTCGAGGTCACGCACCCCGAGTTCGGCTACTCGCTCGGCGGCGGCGGACGCTACGACGGCATGATCGGACGATTCCTGGGCACGGATGTCGCGGCCGCCGGCTTCTCCCTCGGATTCGAGCGCATCGTCGACCTCGCCGACCTGCCCGACACCCTCGCCGCGGAGACGGCCGCGCTGATCTACGACGACAGCGTCGAGCCCGCGCGCCTAATGGAGCTCAAGGCCGAGCTCGTCGCCGCGGGCAAGCGCGTGCGGCTCGAGCGCAGCACGAAGAACACGCGCGTGCTGCTCGACTCGCTCGCCGCGCAGGGCTTCCTCCGCGTCGCGACAGTCAAGCCCGACACGACGACCGTCGAAGACCTGGAGTGGCGCGACCTGACCCCCGCCGTCTGACCCGCCGCCTGACCACCGACTCGCTAGAGCGGGACGGCCGACCGCCCCATCGGGAATTCAGGAGCACGGATGCGCCCCCAGCCGCGCACCCGCACCATCCCGCGGCCGACCGGTGTGGGCGTGGCTCTGACTCCTGAATCTCCACGACAACCTCGCGAGAAGGCGTTGCTCGAGCCGCAACATTGTTAGATACTTAACAATATGGACCAGCCCGACTTCACCGACAGCACCGCGTTCAAGCTCCACCGCGCGACCGTCCTGCTCGACCGGATCGCCGACGACTATCTGTTCTCGGTGCACCGCATCCACTACGCGCCGTTTCTCGTGCTGCTCATGGCCCGCGTGCTCGGGCCCACCACGCAGCAGGCGATCGCCCGCAACCTCGGCGTCTCGCGCGCGTCGGTGACGCAGCGCGTCGGCGTTCTGCAGAACATCGGACTCGTCGCGGTGACCAAGAGCACCACCGACTCCCGCGCCAACACCGTCGAGCTCACCGCCGAGGGGACGACGCTCGTCGAAGCGGCCTGGCTCGGACTCGAATCCCATCAAGACGGCGTCGACTTCGGCGTCGACGAGCCGCTCCTCGCCGCCCAGCTCGACCGGCTGATCGACAACGCGCTCGCGATCGTCAATGCCGACGCAACCCCGACGTCGACGGAACGCGCGGTTGACGCGGGAGGCAGGCGATGAAACACCTCGAGTTCAACCCCGACGCCGGCGACACCATCGTCTTCCTGCACGGCGGCAATGTCGCCGGCTGGATGTGGGGCGAGCAGATCCCCGCATTCGACGACCACCACCTGCTCGTGCCCGACCTCCCGGGCTTCGGCACGAGCAACGACGAGCCGTGGGTGTCGATGGCGGATGCCGCCGACAACGTCGCAGGCCTGATCCAGACCCGGGCGAAAGGCGGCACCGCCCACGTCGTCGGGCTGTCGCTCGGCGCCGGTGTCGGTCTGCACCTCGTGTCGCGCCACCCGCGTCTGGTGACGAGCCTGCTGGTCTCCAGCGCCAGCATCACTCCGCCGTCGCCGGCCACGAAGCTCTCCGGGCGGCTGATGCTCGCCGCCTGGAACCGCCGTTGGTTCTGGCACTTCCTCGCCCGCGGCTACGGACTGCCCGCCGACTCGGTCGAGCTGTTCGTCGAGACCGGCCTGGGCATCCGCCGGGAGACCGCGCTGGCGGTGTTCGCCGAGACCGTGCGCGGGCTGCCCCCGAGCGTGCTGCAGGACCTGGGCCGGCAGAACCTCGGCCGGCCGAACGTTGGCCAACAGAACCCGGCCGATCAGAACCTCGGCCAGCAGAACCCGGGTGCGCCAGTAACAGTCCTCGCCGTCGCCGGCGGCAGCGACTCCACGGCGATCAGCGTCGACTCCCTCGCCGTGCTGGCGCGCATCGACGGCGTGAAGACCGCCACCGCGCCCGGCATGCACCACCAGTGGAATATCGAGAACGTCGACCTGTTCAACGCCACCGTGCGCGCCTGGATCGACAGGTCAACACTCGCCGACGGTCTGGTGAACACGGCGGGCGGCGCGGGAGAGCAAACCCCGCCCGAGTAAGATGCCTAACGGACAATCCACCATCTTTGTAAGGAGAACCACCCGTGGCTTTGATCGAAGCAGTAGGCGCCCGCGAAATTCTTGACTCCCGAGGAAACCCGACCGTAGAGGTCGAAGTCCTCCTGGAAGACGGCACCGTGGCTCGCGCCGCAGTTCCGTCCGGCGCATCCACGGGAGCGTTCGAGGCCTACGAGCTTCGCGACGGCGACAAGAAGCGTTACCTCGGCAAGGGCGTCGAGAAGGCCGTCGACGCGGTCATCGACGTGCTCGGTCCCGCGATCGAGGGCTTCGACGCCGCCGAGCAGCGCGCGATCGACGCCGAGCTCATCGACCTCGACGGCACCGACAACAAGAAGAAGCTGGGCGCCAACGCGATCCTCGGCGTGAGCCTCGCGGTCGCCCGCGCCGCCGCCGACTCCGCCGAGCAGCCGCTCTACCGCTACGTCGGTGGCGCCAACGCGCATGTGCTGCCCGTTCCCATGCTCAACGTCATCAACGGCGGCTCGCACGCCGACTCCAACGTCGACATCCAGGAATTCATGATCCTGCCCGTCGGCGCCGAGACCTTCAGCGAGGGCCTGCGCTGGGGCGTCGAGACGTACCACGCGCTCAAGTCGATCCTGCACGGCCAGGGCCTGTCCACCGGACTCGGCGACGAGGGCGGCTTCGCACCCAACCTGTCGAGCAACCGCGCGGCCCTCGACCTCCTCGTCGAGGCCATCACCGCCGCCGGCTTCACGCCCGGCAAGGACATCGCGCTGGGTCTCGACGTCGCCGCATCCGAGTTCTTCAAGGACGGCTCGTACGCGTTCGAGGGCGGCAGCAAGAGCGCCGCCGAGATGAGCGCCTACTACGCAGAGCTCGTCGCCGCGTACCCGCTGGTCACCATCGAAGACCCGCTCGACGAAGACGACTGGGAGGGCTGGGCCGAGCTCACCTCGACCATCGGCAGCAAGACGCAGATCGTCGGCGACGACCTGTTCGTCACCAACCCGAAGCGCCTCGCCAAGGGCATCTCGCTCGGCACCGCGAACTCGATCCTCGTCAAGGTCAACCAGATCGGCACCCTCACCGAGACGCTCGACGCCGTCTCCCTCGCGCAGCGCAGCGGCTACACGGCAGTCATGTCGCACCGCTCGGGCGAGACCGAGGACACCACGATCGCCGACCTCGCCGTCGCGCTCAACACCGGCCAGATCAAGACCGGCGCCCCCGCCCGCAGCGAGCGCGTCGCGAAGTACAACCAGCTCCTGCGCATCGAGGAAGAACTGGGAGAAGCAGCGGTCTACGCGGGTCGCAGCGCTTTCCCACGTTTCACCGCCTAGGGTCGAAAGATGGCACGTCGGCAGCGCACGCAGAAGGTTCCCGTCGCGCTGCCGCAGATGGAGAGTGCTCCCGAGCACTGGCTGCGCAACATCCGGCTCTCGGGGTTCACGTTCATGATGCTCGGCCTGGTCATCCTGGCCGTCGTCGTGCTGGCCCCGAGTCTGCGGCTCGTCATCGAGCAGCAGCAGCAGCTCGCGGAGCTCTCCAGCGCCGTCAAAGACAAGGAGGAATCGGTGACACAGCTCACCGAGGACGCGGCGCGCTGGAGTGATCCCGCGTACATCGAGGCACAGGCGCGCGCACGCATGGTCTACGTCTTCCCCGGCGACCTGACCTACCTCGTGAAGAACGACGGCGAGGTCGCGGCCGCGGCCGACGGCGTGCCGATCAGCACCGAGATCCAAACCACACAGGTCGACTGGCTCCAGACCATGGTCTCCTCCGTATTCACGGCGGGACTGACGGATGCCTCGGCCGCAGACCTCGAGACCCCCCAGGTACCCGTTCCATGAGCACCCCACCCTTCGCGCCGCCCACCGAGGCGGACATCGCCGCCGTCTCCCACCAGCTGGGACGCCCGGCCCGCAACGTCATCGGCATCGCCGCGCGCTGCGTTTGCGGCAACCCGACGGTCGTGGCGACAAAGCCGCGGCTCGACGACGGAACGCCCTTCCCGACCCTGTACTACCTGACCCACCCCGCGGCGACCGCGGCGATCTCGACCCTCGAGGCGACCCAGGTCATGAACGAGCTGTCGGAGCTGCTCGCCGACGAGGACATCGCCGCGCAGTACCTCGCCGCGCACGAGGCGTACCTCGCCGACCGCGAGAGCCTCGGGCACGTGCCCGAGATCGACGGCATCTCGGCCGGCGGCATGCCGACCCGGGTGAAGTGCCTGCACGCCCTCGCGGGACACTCGCTCTCGGCCGGGCCCGGCGTGAACCCCATCGGCGACCTCGCGCTCGAGCGCGTCGCCTGGAGCCCGCTGGTCTGCGAGTGCGTTTGACCACCGGCCGCTCGCCGCGTAGAGCGACCCCCGCCGTCGCGCTCCTGCTCGCCGCGGCATCCGTTCTCATCGGCGCCGCCCCCGCCCACGCCGACTCGATCCGTGACCGGGAGTACTGGCTCGACGACTACGGCATCCGCGAGGCGTGGAACGTCTCCCGCGGCGCAGGCCAGACCATCGCGATCATCGACACCGGCGTCGACGGCACCCATCAGGACCTCGCGGGCGCCGTCGTCGGGGGAGTGGACTTCTCCACCGTCGGCTCCGCGAACGGTCAGACCCCGGTGGGTTCCGACGACAGCTCGCACGGCACCATGGTCGCCTCGCTCGCTGCCGGCCGCGGCCGCGGCACCTCCGGCGTGATCGGCGCAGCCCCCGGTGCCTCGCTGCTCGCGATCTCCATCGGCTTCAGCGAGTCGAACGGGCCGAGCTCCGACGACCAGATCGCCGACGCCGTGCGCTGGGCGGTCGACAACGGCGCCACCGTCATCAACATGTCGCTCACCCGCAACACCCTCGAGTGGCCCACGAGCTGGGACGACGCCTTCAAGTACGCCATGGACAAGGACGTCGTCATCGTCGCCGCGGCCGGCAACCGCGGCAGCGGCACTTCGCAGGTCGGGGCGCCGGCGACCATGCCCGGCGTGCTCACCGTCGGCGGCGTCGACCGCAACCGCGAGGCCAGCTGGGATGCCTCGTCGCAGGGGATCTCGATCGCCGTCTCGGCCCCAAGTGAGCAGCTCGTCGGCGCGGTTCCCGGCGACGGCTACGTGCTCTGGGACGGCACGAGCGGCGCCACCCCGATCATGGCCGGTATCGTCGCCCTCGTGCGGGCCGCGCACCCGGGGCTCGACGCGGCCAACGTCATCCAGCGCATCATCGCCACGGCGACCCCGGCCGGCGTCGAGGGCGCCGACCCGATCTACGGCTACGGACTGGTGGATGCCGCGGCCGCCGTCTCCGCGACGGTGCCGGCCGTCACGGCCAATCCGATGGGCGACCTGGGCGAGTGGATCCGCATCAACCGCCGTGCGCAGGCCGTCACCCCGGAGGCCGAGACTCTCGCCCCGACGCCGAGCGCCTCCGCGACGCCCGGGCCCGGGGCATCCGGCGGCGGTTCGAACGACGAACCGTTCTTCACTCTCGGCCTCTGGCGCGACGTCGGTATCCCCGTGCTGCTGTTCGCCGTCTTCGGCGCCTCGTTCGTCTTACTCGTTCTCGCGGGTGTGCGGCAATTTAGGGCAGCGCGCCGAAGGGAGTAGATTGTCCTGTGGCTTCCACCGTCGTAGGTGACTTTCATCCATTCCCCCTTTGAGGAGAGCAAGACTCGTGCCCAAGATTCTTATCGTCGGCGGCGGTTACGCCGGTTTCTACACTGCCTGGAAGCTCGAAAAGCAGCTGCGCGCTGGCGAGGCCGAGGTCACCATGGTCGACCCGCGCCCGTACATGACGTACCAGCCCTTCCTGCCCGAGATCGCGGCAGGCTCCATCGACCCGCGTCACGCGGTCGTGCCCCACCACGCGCACCTCAAGACGACCGACATCGTCACCGCCAAGGTCGTCGGCATCAACCACGCCACGAAGACGGCGACGATCGAGCCCCCCATCGGCGAGAACTACGAGTTCGCGTACGACCAGATCGTCGTCACCGCCGGTTCCGTCTCGCGCACTTTCCCGATCCCGGGTGTCGCCGACGAGGCCATCGGCATGAAGAACATCGAAGAGGCGATCGCCGTGCGCGACCGCATCCTCACCAACTTCGACAAGGCCGCGCACCTGCCCGCCGGTCCCGAGCGCGACCGCCTGCTCACCTTCGTCGTCGTCGGCGGCGGCTTCGCCGGCATCGAGGCCTTCGCCGAGATGCGTTCCTTCGCGAGCGCCCTCGTCAAGCGCTACAAGACGATCAAGTTCGAAGACACGCACTTCCACCTCATCGAGGCGATGGGCCGCATCATGCCCGAGGTATCGCACAAGACGAGCCTCTGGGTGATCAAGAACCTCGCCGAGCGTGGCGCGCAGATCCACCTCGACACGCAGCTGTCGTCGGCCACGGGCGGCGTCATCGAGCTGTCGACCGGCGAGACGTTCGAGAGCGACACCATCGTGTGGACCGCCGGCGTCATGGCCTCCCCGATGCTGCGCAACACCGACCTCCCCGTCGAAGAGCGTGGACGCCTGCGCGTGCAGGCCGACCTCCGCGTCATCAACGACGACGGTGTCGTGGCCGACGCTTGGGGTGCCGGCGACGTCAGCGCCGTTCCCGACCTCACCGGAAAGGGTGTCGGCGGCTTCTGCGTTCCGAACGCCCAGCACGCCGTGCGCCAGGGAAAGCTGCTGTCGAAGAACATCGTCGCCACGCTGCGCGGCGAAGACGTCAAGGACTACTTCCACCAGCCCGCCGGAGCCGTCGCCGGCCTCGGTCTGGGTGTCGGTGTGTTCCAGAAGGGCAACATCGGCATCACCGGTTTCCCCGCCTGGGTCATGCACCGCGGATACCACGGACTCGCCATGCCCACGTGGGAGCGCAAGATCCGCGTCATCGGCAACTGGGTCATCAACCTCTTCGTCGGCCGCGACCTCGCATCGATCGTCGCCGTGGAGACCCCGCGCGCAGCGTTCGAGGAGTTCGCCTCGCGCCCGAAGGCCAAGTAGCTCGCGCACACCTGTTCGAGCAACACCAGACAGCGCGGACCGCTCAGGCGGCCCGCGCTGTCGGCGTTAACCAGCGCGGCGGCGTGCGCGGGCGCCCCGCAGGCCCCGAGTGCCCGGCCGGTTCTATAGGCTCGAAGGCGCTGGCCCCCGTAGTCCAATGGCAGAGACAGGCGACTTAAAATCGTTCCAGTGTCGGTTCGAGTCCGACCGGGGGTACACCAGGCCGCGGCATCCGCCCACGGCATCCGCTCGCGGCATCCCCCCGGCATCTGCCCGGCAAGTGCCTGAGTGCCGCACCGGGCCGGGGGCGGCGGGCGTAGTCTGGGCATCGACGGCGTCCTACCCAGACCACGTGGCCCGCTGCCGATCGCGCGGGCTCTGCCGCGCGGCATCGCCAAACCGGGTAGGGATCCTCCATGGGCACACTCAAGTACGACGGCGTCACCGTCGAGTTCGACGACCGGCTGCTCGCGCACCTCGAGATCGTCATCGTGCAGAAACTGCGCAGGCAGGAGGCGTTCCTGATGACCTGGCAAGACGACGAGGGTCTCGCAGGCGGACGCAGCGGCATCTGGCTGCATCCGAGCGCGAACATGTTCTTCCACTTCACGGGCAAGCAGAAGGTGGCGATCGACCACGACTGGCTGATGAAGCTGATGGCCTCCGCCAACTCGGCGATGGGCCTCTTCGTCGCCGACGAGGAGGGCGACGCCGCGCACCCCTCGCAGATCGCCATCAGCTAGTACAACCCTCCCTTCTGGGGAGGGGCGGATGCTTGACAGCTGCAAGCCCCTCGGCCATCCTGATCACGTGTCTGGGTCATCTGACCCACAGCGTTTCGCGGTGAGGGGGTCCCATGGCGCGCATGTCGGCCGCCGACCGCCGTTCCGCGCTGCTCGACGCCGCGTTCCGGGTGATCGCCGCCGAGGGAGTGAGCGGGGCCACGACGAGGGCCATCGTCGCCGAGGCGCAGATGTCGCTCGCCAGCTTCCACTACGCGTTCACCAGCCGCGACGAGATGATGCGCGAGCTGATCAGCCACGTGATCGAGAACCAGACCATCGCCGCCTTCTCCACCCTGCGCTTCGGCAACGACCTGCGCACGGCCATCCGCGACGGGCTGCAGGCGTTTCTCGAGGTCGTGACCGCCGACCCCGGGCACGAGCAGGTCATGTTCGAGCTGATGCAGTACTCGCTGCGCACCCCTGAGCTCGCCGGTCTGCCGCGTGAGCAGTACTCCGGGTACCGCTTCGCCGTGAGCGGCCTGCTCGAGACAGCCGCCGCCGACACCGGCATGCGCTGGCTGCTGCCGCTCGACGACGTCGCCCGCATGGTCGTCACCTTGACCGACGGCATCACCCTCGCCTGGCTCGCCGACCGCGACACCGCGGCTGCCAGCCGCGTGATCGAGTTCGCCGCGACATCCATCGCCTCCCTCGCCCAACCGGTCGACTCGACGGCGCACGTGCTTTCTCTGCAACACCCGACCTCGAAGACAGTGGAGCCCGCCCCATGACGACCACCCAGAATTCAGGAACCGTAGCCGCCTTCTCCGAACCGACGAAGAAGGTCACCGGCGGCTGGATCGCGCTCTTCGCCACCGCCTGGCTCGGAATCTGGATGGCGCAGCTCACCCCCATCCAACTGCTGCTGCCCAAGCAGATCGAAGAACAGCTCAACGCCGCCGCCTGGCTCGACAACGTCGTCGCGTTCGGGATCATCTCCGCGATCGCCGGCGTGTGCGCCCTCGTCGCCTTCCCGCTGAGCGGCGCGCTGAGCGACCGCACCGTCTCGCGCTTCGGACGCCGCCGCCCGTGGATGGCCGCGGGCACCGTCATCTTCTCCGCATCGCTCATCCTGCTCGGCCTGCAGACCACCATGGTCGGCATCGGCGTCTTCTGGTCGCTCGCCCTCATCGGCTTCTGCGTGCTCACCGCCGCGATCACCGCCACCATCTCCGACCAGGTCCCCGTGAACCAGCGCGGCTTCGTCTCCGGCTGGGTCTCGGCGCCGCAGGCCGTCGGCACGATCCTCGGCGTGCTGCTCGTCACCGAGCTGGCCCTCGCCACCATCGTCGGCTACGTGCTCGTCGCCGTGCTGCAGGTCGTCGCGGTGCTGCCGTTCCTGCTGTTCACCAAGGACGCCGTGCTGCCGGCCGACGTCGCCCGCCCCAAGCTCACCGGGGCCATGCTGCTCGGCGGGTTCTGGATCAGCCCCCGTCGCTTCCCCGACTTCGGCTGGACGCTGCTCAGCCGCATCCTCGTCAACCTCGGCAACGCCCTCGGCACCACGCTGCTGCTCTACTTCCTGATGTTCGGGCTCGACCTCGGCGAGAGCGCCGAAGACAGCCTGCTGCTGCTCACCGCGGTCTACATGGTCTTCTTCATCGCCTCCGCCCTCGGCGTCGGCAAGCTGAGCGACCGCATCGGCAAGCGCAAGGTCTTCGTCTACGTCGCCGCCTACCTGCAGGCCCTCGCGGCCCTGATCCTGGCCTTCGTTCCCGACTTCACCATCGCGATCGCAGCCGCCGGACTCCTCGGCCTCGGCTACGGCAGCTTCATGGCCGTCGACCAAGCGCTCGCCACGCAGGTGTTGCCCGACGCGCAGTCGCGCGGCAAGGACCTCGGCATCATGAACATCGCCACCGCCGTGCCGCAGGCAGTCGCGCCGCTGCTCGGGGCGCTCATCGTCGTGGTCTGCGCCGGACTCGCCACAAACGGCGTCGCGGTGAGCGCGGATGCCGGATTCGCCGGCGCGGGCGCCGGTTTCGCCGGTCTCTTCGTCGCCTCGGCCATCGCCGCAGCCCTCGGCGGGCTCGCCATCGTCCCGATCAAGAGCGTCGCCTAGTGGAGCTCGTCCGCCGGCCGGAACGTCCGTGGCAGAACCCGGCGACCTACTGGCCGGGGCTGCAGGACGCCACCGTCGACCTCGACCCGCCCTACGGCGTCATCTCGCTAGAGGCGCTGGCGCACAACGCGTTCGACATGCTCGACCGGGCGGCCGGCGTTCCGATCCGCGTCGCGAGCAAGTCGGTGCGGGTGCGCGGCGTGCTCGACGCGGTGCTCGCCCTGCCCGGCTACGCGGGTGTGCTCGCCTACACCCTTCCCGAGGCGAACTGGCTGGCCACGACGAGCGCCGACGGCGAGGCGATCACCGACGTCGTGGTCGGCTACCCGACCGCCGACCGCGGCGCCCTGCTGCAGCTCGCCACCACGCCCGCGCTCGCCGCGCACGTCACCATCATGGTCGACAGCGTCGCCCAGCTCGACTTCGTCGATTCGGTTCTCGCCCCGGCCCAGCGCGAGACGGTGCGGGTGTGCCTCGAGCTCGACGCCTCATGGGACTCCCGCCTGTTCGGCCACCTCGGCGTACGCCGCTCGCCCGTGCACAGCGTCGTCGAGGCGCGCACACTGGCCGAGACCATCGTCGCCCGGCCCGGGTTCGCCCTCGTCGGCATGATGGGCTACGAGGCGCAGATCGCCGGGCTCGTCAACCAGCCGGCGGGCAACCCGGGGCGCGGTGCCGCCGTCAAGTGGGTGCAGAGGCGCTCGGCCGCTGAGCTCGCGGATCGCCGCGGTCGAGCCGTGGCATCCGTCCGTGAGATCGCCGACCTCGAGTTCGTCAACGGCGGCGGCACCGGCTCGATCGAGTCGACCACCGCCGAGGCGGCGGTCACCGAGGTCGCGGCGGGCTCGGGCCTGTTCGGGCCGCACCTGTTCGACAACTACGCCCACTTCCACCCCGCTCCGGCCGCGGCGTTCGCGCTCTCGGTCGTGCGCAAGCCGCAGCCCGACGTCGCCGTGCTGCTCGGCGGCGGCTGGATCGCCTCGGGCCCCACCGCGGCCGACCGCACCCCGAAGCTCGTCTGGCCCGAGGGTCTGAAGATGCTGCCGCTCGAGATGGCCGGCGAGGTGCAGACCCCGGTCAGCGGCGGGGCGGCGCTCGACGTGGGCGACCGGGTCTGGCTGCGCCACACCAAGGCGGGGGAGATCAGCGAGCACCTCGACGCGTTCGCCGTCGTCGACGGGGGAGCGGTGGTCGCTACCCTGCCCACATACCGCGGCCAGGGCAGGGCGTTCCTGTGACGCTCACCGGATCCCGGCTGCTCGCCCCCGGCGAACCCTGGCAGAACTGGGGGCGCTGCGAGGCGGCGACACCCCTGCACGTGGCCCGGCCGTCCAGCGTCGACGAGGTCGTCGAGGTCGTGCGATTCGCCCGCGACAACGGTCTCGCCGTCAAACCGGTCGGGGCCGGCCACAGCTTCACGGCGATCGCCGCCACCACCGGCATCCAGCTCGACATCGCCGCTGTCGAGGGCGTCGTCGCCGTCGACGGCAACCGGGTGACCCTCGCCGCGGGCACCAACCTGCACCAGCTCCCCGCCCTGCTCGAGCCTTTCGGACTCGCGCTCGCCAACATGGGCGACATCGACCGGCAGACCGTCGCGGGCGCGACCTCGACCGGAACCCACGGCACCGGCGGCGCCTTCGGCGGCCTCGCCACCCAGATCAGGGCCGTCACCCTGGTGACCGCGGATGGCGGGATCCTGCGGGTCAGCGAGACCGAGAACGCCGACCTGCTCCCGGCCGCGCGGCTCGGTCTCGGCGCGCTCGGCGTGCTCGTCGACGTGACCATCGAGTGCGTGCCCGCCTTCCTGCTGCGGGCCGTCGAGAAGCCCGAGCGCTTCGACGACGTCGTCGACACCTGGGCGCAGCGCGTCGCCGACACCGACCACTTCGAGTTCTACGTCTGGCCGCACACCGACACGGTGCTGAGCAAGTACAACACCCGACTGCCCGTCACCGCCGACCGCCGGCCGCTGTCGCGGTTCGCGTCGTGGTGGGAGGACGACTTCATGTCGAACACCGTGCTCGCCGCAAAACTCAACCTCGGCGTCGCCGTGCCGAGGCTCACCCCGCCGATCAACCGCTTCGCCACCCGTATCGTCGGCGACCGCGCCTACACCGACCTGTCGCACGAGGTGTTCGTCGCGCCCCGGCGCACCCGCTTCCGCGAGATGGAGTACGCGGTCCCGCTCGAGGCCGTGCCCGCGATCCTGCGCGAGATCAGGGCGCTCATCGACGCCAAGGGCTGGCGCATCTCCTTCCCCATCGAGGTGCGCGCCGCCGCGGCCGACGACCTCTGGCTGTCGACGGCGTCCGGACGGGCCACCGGGTACATCGCCCTGCACCGCTACTACCGTGAAGACCCCACCGAGTATTTCCGTACCATTGAGCAGATCATGATCAGCTACGACGGACGCCCGCACTGGGGCAAAATGCACAACCGCGACGCGGAATCACTACGTGGCGCGTACCCGCACTTCGACGACTTCGTCGCGGTGCGCGACCGGCTCGATCCCGGACGGCTGTTCGGCAACGCCTACCTCGAGCGCGTGCTCGGCGCGTGAGCACCGCGGCCAGCAGACGACCGGGCCGCGAGTGGCTCGACAACCCGGCAGGACTCGGTGCGCTCGTGCCCGCCGGCTTCACCATGGGGGTCGCCACGAGCGCCTTCCAGATCGAGGGCGCGATCCTCGACGACGGCCGAGAGCCCTCCACGTGGGACACCTTCATGGCCCAGCGCGGCCGCATCGCCGACGGCTCCGACGCCGCTGTCGCCGCCGACCATTACCGCCGCTACGAAGAAGACCTGAAGCTCATGCGCGAGCTCGGAATCGACTCCTACCGGTTCTCGCTCGGCTGGTCGCGCCTGCAGCCGGGCGGCAGGGGCACACTCAACCGCAGCGCCGTGGCGTTCTACGACAGGCTCGTCGACGGGCTGCTCGCGAGCGGCATCTCGCCCATGGCGACCCTCTTCCACTGGGACACCCCCGAGGCCCTGCAGCACACCGGCGGCTGGATGAAGCGCGACACCGCCCACAGATTCGCCGAGTACTCGTTTCTCGCGGGGGAGGCGTTCGGCGACCGCGTCGAGAGCTGGGTGACGATCAACGAGCCGGCGACCGTGACCCTCAACGGGTACGCGCTCGGCGTGCACGCGCCGGGAGCGACTCTGCTTTTCGACTCGCTGCCGGCGGCGCACCACCAGCTTCTCGGGCACGGCCTCGCGGTCGAGGCGCTGCGGGCCGCATCCGTCACCGGGGCCATCGGCATCACCAACGTGCACTCGCCGGTGCAGCCCGCGGGCGACAGGGAAGACGACGCGCTCTTCGCCGAGCTGTTCGACATCGTGCACAACCGCGTGTACGCCGACCCGGTGCTGCTCGGCCGTTATCCCGTGATCCCCGAGCAGCTCGAGCACCTGTTCGCGCCGCTGCGCGAGATCGAGCCCAGCGACCTGGCGACCATCGCCGCGCCGCTCGACTTCTACGGGCTCAACTACTACATGCCCACACGGGTCGCAGCGGGTGCGCCCGCGGATGCTTCGACGCCCGACGGCGAGTCGGCCGCCGCGCGCAGCCTCCCGTTCTCGCTCGTGCCGATGAGGGAGTACTCCGTCACCGGCTTCGGCTGGCCGATCGCGCCCGACTCGCTCGCGGTCACGCTCACAGAGCTCGCCGAACGCTACGGCGAGGCCCTGCCGCCCGTCGTGATCACCGAGGGCGGGGCCAGCTTTCCCGACGTGGTGCAGCGCGACGGCTCGGTCGACGACGAAGCGCGTGTGCTCTACCTCGCCGAGCACCTCGCCGTCGCGTTCGCGGGAGCGCCTGGCGTGACGCTGCGCGGCTACTTCGTGTGGTCGCTGCTCGACAACTGGGAGTGGGCCGCCGGCTTCACCCAGCGGTTCGGGCTCGTGCACGTCGACTTCGAGACGCAGAAACGCACGCCCAAGCGCTCGTTCGCGTGGCTGCAGCGCCTCATCGGGGGCCGCACGCTCTGAGCGTCGCGATCGACCGTCGATATCGACCGTCGATACTTAACCGTTATCCCCTTTAATCTGCACGAAACATTGCCATGAAGTACGCGAAACGCGCGCTCGGTAGTGTCGGCTGCGATCCTCACCCCGATCCCCACCCCGAGAGACAGGCATTCCCCATGTCAGCACGCTTCAGCTTCTCCCCACGGCGCAAGGCCGCCGTCACGATCGCCGCGGCGGGCATCGTGCTCGCACTCGCCGGCTGCTCGAGCGCCACCCCGGCAGCCGACGGAGACGCCGAGAGCCTGGGCGACCTCAGCCTCCAGCTCTCCTGGATCAAGAACGAGGAGTTCGCCGGCGAGTTCTTCGCCCTCGACAAGGGCTACTACGCCGACGCCGGTCTCGGCGAGGTCACCATGACCGCGGGCCCGTCGACCGGCAGCGCCGAGCTGCTCTCCGGAACGGTCGACGTCGCCCTCAGCGACGCCGTCTCGATCGGCACCGTGGTCGCCAACGAGGAGGCCCCGCTCAAGATCATCGGCGCCACCTTCCAGAAGAACCCCTTCACCATCCTGTCCATCGCCGACGCCGGCAACATCCTCACCCCCGAAGACATGGTCGGCAAGAAGATCGGCGTGCAGGCGTCGAACACCTCGCTGTTCGAGGCGCTGCTCGCCGCCAACGACATCGACCCCGACTCGCTCGAGATCGTGCCCGTGCAGTACGACCCGTCGGTGCTCATCAACGGCGACGTCGACGGTTTCGTCGCCTACCTCACCAACGAGTCCATCTCCGTCGCGGCCGAGGGCTACGAGGTCGCGAACCTGCCGTTCGCCGACAACGGCCTGCCCTTCGTCGCCGAGACGGTCACGGTCACGGACCAGACCATCGCCGGAGACCGCGAGAAGCTCAAGGCCTTCCTGATCGCCGAGATCAAGGGCTGGGCCGACGCGGTCAACGACCCCGACGCCGCAGCCGAGCTCGCACTCGAGCTCAACGGCGCCGAGGCCGTGCCTGACATCGAGAAGGCCAAGGCCGGCTCCGCCGCCCAGAACCTGCTCATCGTCTCGGACGACACCGAGGAGAACGGCCTGTTCACCATCAGCGAGGACCTGCAGCAGCAGACCGTGGAGACTCTCGCCGCCGCAGGCATCACCGTCGAGGCATCCGACCTCTTCGACCTCTCGCTCCTCGCCGAGGTCTACGAAGAGAACCCCGAGCTGATCGCCTACTCTAAGTAATTCGCGTCTCTCACAGTAAACCCCGCGTAAAGAAGGACTACCCGTGAGCATTACCACGGCTGTTGACGGTGCCCAGGAGATCTCCCTGGGCACCGGCATCCAGATCAGCGACCTGCACAAAGAGTTCCGCATGGGGACGAAGAGTGTGACGGCGCTGGACAACGCCAATCTGCACACCGACAAGGGCACGTTCCTCGCCCTGCTCGGGCCGTCGGGCTGCGGAAAGTCCACCATCCTGCGCATCCTCGCCGGGCTCGAAGACCCCACATCGGGCACCACCCGGGTCGACGGCAAGAGCCCCACCGAGCTGCGCAAGAACAACGAGCTCGGCATCGCGTTCCAGGACCACGCGCTTCTGCCCTGGCGCAGCGTCATGTCGAACATCCGGCTGCCGTTCGAGATCGCCGGCAAGAAGCCCGACCAGTCGTACATCGACGAGCTCATCGACCTCGTCGGCCTGCGCGGCTTCGAGAAGGCCCGACCGGCGCAGCTCTCCGGCGGCATGCGCCAGCGGGTCTCGATCGCCCGCTCGCTCGTGATGAAGCCCTCGGTGCTGCTGCTCGACGAGCCGTTCGGCGCGCTCGACGACATGACCCGCCAGCGGCTCAACCTCGAGCTGCTGCGCATCTGGACGCACAAGCCCGCCACCACCCTGCTCGTCACGCACGGCATCTCCGAGGCGATCTTCCTCTCCGACCAGGTGGCGGTCATGAGCCCGCGCCCCGGCCGGATCAAAGAGATCATCGACATCGACCTCCCGCGTCCGCGCCTGCCCGAGATGCAGCGCACCCCCGAGTTCCACGCCTACGTCGACCACGCCTCCGAGCTGCTGTTCGGCACCGGCGGCGTCGCGATCGACGAATGACCGGCGTGAGAGGGGTCACCCGCACACGGCGTGCACTCCCGTCCTGGGCAGTCGGCCTTCTCGGGCTCGTGGCGCTCGTCGCCGTCTGGTGGGTACTCGCGCTCACCGTCTTCGGCCCGCGCGGGTCGGGCGACTACGCCCCGATCCCCACCCCGCCGCAGGTCGTCGAGGCGTTCTTCACCGACGGCTTCGCCTACTACTGGCGCTCGTTCTCGGTGACCATCACGGAGGCCGGCATCGGCTACCTCTGGGGCAACGGGATCGCGCTGCTGCTCTCGGCGATCGTGCTCGTGCTGCCGTGGCTCGAGGGAGTCCTCAGCCAGATCGCCGTCATCACGTACTGCATCCCCATCGTCGCCATCGGCCCGCTCGTGCTCATCGTGCTCGGCGGCGCGAAGGCGCCGGGCGAGCCATCCGCCACCGCCATCTTCCTCGCGGCGTTCTCGGTGTTCTTCACCACCGTCGTCGGCACCCTGCTCGGGCTCAAGGCCGTGGACAAGGCGTCGCTCGACGTCGTCACCGTCTACGGCGGCTCGAAGCTCACCCAGCTGCGCAAGGTGCGGGTGATCGCCGCGCTGCCCGGCATCCTCAGCTCCCTGCAGATCGCCGTACCCGCCGCCTTCCTCGGCGCCGTGCTCGGCGAGTACTTCGGCAAGATCGACGTGGGCGTCGGCCCGATCCTCGTCGGCGCAGCCGTCACCCTGAACTCGCCGCGCGTCTGGGTGATCTTCCTGCTGTGCGCCCTCGTCGCGATCATCGGCTACGCGCTGCTCGGACTCGTCGCCCGGGTCGTCGCGCCCTGGTCGACCGGAAAGGCGGCCTGACATGACGCAGGCGACCCTCGACCCGACGGCGACCCCGCAGACCCGGGCGCCCTCTGTCGCCGAGCTGCGACGTCAGGTGCGCACCAGCGCCCTCAAGTCGCTCGGCAAGGCGCTGGGCAAAAGCGTGCTGGTCGGCGTCTCGACCTTCGTGATCGTCATCCTGCTCTGGCTGGCAGTGCTGGCGTTCTTCGGCATCTCGCCGTACATCGCGAAGGGCCCGCTCGACGTCTGGGACTTCCTCTTCGTCGACGCCGACGCGGCCGAGAACCGTGCGGTGCTCGGCGCGAACCTCGCGGTGACCCTGCGGCACTCGTTCACCGGGTTCGTCGTCGGGCTGACCGTCGCAATCCTCGGCGCCATCCTGTTCCGCGTCTCCAAGGGCGCCGAGAGCGCGCTGATGCCGGTGGCGATGCTGCTGCGCTCTGTGCCGCTCATCGCCCTCGCGCCGGTGATCATCCTGATCTTCGGCAACGGATCTGAGGCATCCGTCGCTGTCATCGGCGGCATCGTCGTGCTGTTCCCCGCGCTCGTCACCATGGTGTTCGGCCTGAAGGCCGCATCACCCGAGATGCTCGACGTGGTCGCCGTCTACGGCGGCGGCACCTTCACCGCCGTGCGCAAGGTGGCGCTGCCCGGAGCTCTGCCGTCGCTGTTCGCCGCGATCCGCATCTCGGTGCCCGGCGCGATCACCGGCGCGCTGCTCGTCGAGATGCTGTCCACCGGAGACGGCATCGGCTTCAGCACGCTGCAGTACCTGCCGCAGGCGAAGTTCGCCGACGTGTGGGCGTCGGTCGTCGTCGTCACCGCGATCTCGCTCGCGCTCTACTTCGTCGTGCAGGTGATCGAGACGCTGGTGCTCGCCCGCATGGGCATGGCCACCGACCGGAAGAACTAGCGGCTGGACGACGGTCGCCAGGCGGCCGTCGCGAGACGGCTGTCGCCGGGCGGCTGTCGCCGGGCGGCCGTCGCTAGACGACGGAGATCGAGCGGATGTCGCGTCCCTCGAGATTCGCGCGCCCGTCGAGCTCCTCGAGCTCGAGCACCACGCTGACCCCGGCGACCACCCAGCCCGCCCGCTCCATCAGGCGCGAGCTGGCCGCGAGAGTGCCGCCCGTGGCCAGCACGTCGTCGAGCAGCAGGATGCGCGTGCCGGGCGGGAAGTCGCTCGGCTGCACCTCGAGGCTCGTCGAGCCGTACTCGAGGTCGTAGCTCTCGCTGATGACCTCGCGCGGCAGCTTGCCCGGCTTTCGGATCACCAGCACACCGAGGCCCATCGCGTAGGCGGCGGACGCGGCGAGCAGGAACCCGCGTGCCTCGACCCCCGCGACCGCGTCGATGCGGCCGGCGAACGGGGCGACGAGGGCGTCGGTGACCGCCCGCAGCGCCGCGCCGTCGGCGAAGACCGGGGTCAGGTCGCGGAACGTGATCCCGGCCTTGGGGAAGTCCTCGATGATCGCCGTGTGCTGTTCGACAAGTCGTGCCGCCGTGCCATCCGTCATGCTGCGTCCTTTGGTTCATTGGGCGCAGATCGCGCCCAACGATTCTGCCAGTTCGCGGCTGGGTGCCCGGCCTACTGCGTGCGGCGGCGCAGGGTGATCGAGCCGAGCACGATCGCTCCCACCGCGAAGGCCGCGAGGATGAGCAGCTGGCCGACCACATAGCCGTCGTCCTCGCTGCCGGTCGCGACCGCGTTCAGCGCGTCGATGGCGTGCGACAGCGGCAGCCAGTCGGAGATCGCCTCGAGCACGGGCGGCATCTCGTCGCGGCGGATCAGCACGCCGCCCAGCAGCACCTGCGGAAAGACGATCGCCGGCATGAACTGCACCACCTGGAACTCGGTGCGTGCGAAGGCGCTCGCGAGCAGGCCGAGCGTCGTCCCGAGCACCGCGTCGCTGACGGCGACGGCGAGGAGGAGCCCGAGCGAGCCCTCGATCTCGAGGCCGCAGACCGCGACCGCGAAGGTCGCGGCGATGGTGGCCTGCAGTACCGCGAGCAGCCCGAACGCGAGCGCGTAGCCGAGGATGAAGTCGAGCTTCGACAGCGGCAGGCTGAGCAGCCGCTCGAGCGTTCCCGACCGCCGTTCGCGCAGCGTCGCGATGCTCGTCACCAGGAACATGATGATGAAGGGGAACAACGCCAGCATCGCCGGGCCGATCTGCTGGAAAACCGGGGTGTCGTCGAAGAGCCAGGCGACCAGGCCGATCAGCAGGCTCGGCACGACGAGCAGCAGCACGACGGTGCGCGGGTCGTGCCGTATCTGCGTGAGCACCCGCCCGGCGGTCGCGAGGGTGCGGCGGGGGGTCATGAGCGTGCCCCGTGACGGATGAGCGCGAGAAACGCAGACTCCGCGTCGGTCGTGCCGGTCGCGGCCATGAGACCGGTGGGGGAGTCGTCGGCGAGCACGGCGCCGTCGCGCATGAGCAGCAGCCGGTCGCACCGCGTCGCCTCGTCCATCACGTGACTCGACACGAGCAGTGTGACGCCCGCCTCGGACAGTCGCCGGAACAGCCCCCACAGGTCGACCCTCAGCACGGGGTCGAGACCGACCGTCGGCTCGTCGAGCACCAGCAGCTCGGGGCTGCCGAGCAGCGCGGCGGCGAGCGACGCCCGGCTCAGCTGCCCGCCGGAGAGCGACCCGGCCAGCGCGTCGGCCTGCCCGGCCAGATCGGTCTCGTCGATCACGCGCTCGACGTCGGCGGCCGGGGCGCCCAGCACCCGGGCGAAGTAGCGCAGGTTCTGGCGCACGGTCAGATCGTCGTAGACGCTCGAGAGCTGCGTGACGTAGCCGACTCGATGGCGGAGCCCGGCCGAGCCGGCTTCCTCGCCGAGCACCCTGACGGTGCCCGCGTCGATGATCTGCACCCCGACGATCGCGCGCATGAGCGTGGTCTTGCCGGATCCGCTGGGGCCGAGCAGCCCCGTGACTCCGCCGCGTGGCAGCTCGAGGTCGAGGCCGTCGATGACGACGTTGCTGCCCCGGCGCACCCTCAGCCCGGAGATGTGCACCGCAGGCGACGAATAATTCACCATGTGCAGAATTATTCGCCGGGTGTCCCGCCTCCGTCAAGGGGTCCGCCGCCGGTGAGATGCCACTGGATCACCGGTCCGACGCGGCGAACCACTTCCTCGACCGACGCGCTCGCCAAGGGCTCGATGCGCACGCCGTAGCGCGCCACCAGCAGGCCGACCATCTGCGACGCCGCGAACGAGGCGCGCAGCTCGGCATGCTCGCCGCCGAGGGTCGCGGCGATGCGCCCGAGAACCTCCCGCGAGATGAACTGGCGCAGGAGCGCCGCGGCGAACTCCTGGCCGAGCGCGGTGCGGAGCAGGCCGACCGCCCGCTTGCTCACCTTCGGGTCGTCGACGGCGGTCACGAGGGCGCGCACGAGGTTCTCGCCGACTCGGTCGCGCGGCCCGTCGAGCACGGCCGCGACGAGCCGGTCGGGGCGCAGCGGGGCGCGGATGGTCTCGGCGAACAGGTCGGCCTTGTCGCCGAAGTAGTGGTGCACGAGCGATGGGTCGACTCCCGCGCGCCGGGCGATGGCGCGCATCGACGTGGAGTCGTACCCCTTGGCCGTGAACTCCGTCGCGGCGGCGGCGACGATGAGCGCCCGGGTGTCGACGCGGGTCTCCGACTTGCGCGGTCGACCGCGCGGACGACGCGCGGCCGGAGCCGGTTCATCCACTTGCGCCATCATGGCCAGAGTGTAGCGCTCGACCCCCACCGCGTGAACCGCGAATTCGCTCTGAGCCGCGGCCCTCAGCCTCTGATGTGAGACAGCCTCCCCTATAGTGGCCGGTATGGAAATCCTTATCGTCATCGGTGTCATCGTGCTGCTCGTGCTCATCGTTGGCATCTATCTCTGGACGACCTACAACGGCCTCGTGACCCTCAACGTGCGCGTCGACGAGGCGTGGAGCGACATCACCGTGCAGCTCAAGCGACGGGCCGACCTGCTCCCCAACCTCATCGAGACGGTCAAGGGCTATGCCGCCCACGAGAAGGGCGTCTTCGAGGCGGTCACGAAGGCCCGCGCCGAGTCGATCAACGCGTCGACCCCGGGTGAGGCATCCGTCGCCGAAGGCCACATCCAGTCGGCGCTCAAGAGCGTCTTCGCCGTCGCCGAGGCGTACCCGCAGCTCCAGGCGAGCCAGAACTACCTGCAGCTGCAGGGCGAGCTCGTCGACACCGAAGACAAGATCCAGGCAAGCCGTCGCTTCTACAACGGCGGCGTGCGCGAGCTGAACACCAAGATCAAGGTCTTCCCGAACACCCTCTTCGTCCGCGGGCTCGGATTCCACGAGCGCGAGTTCTTCGAGGTGGCCGACGCCGCGGCGATCGCCGAACCTCCCCGCGTGCAGTTCTAACCCCCGGGGCGGTAGTCCATGTATCGCGCCATAGCCGCGAACAAGCGCAACACGGTGTTCATCATCGCGCTGTTCCTGATCATCATCGCCGTGCTCGGGTACGTCGCGACGTTCTTCATCGGCGGTGATCCTTTCACCATCACGATCGGCACGCTGATCGGCGCCGGCGTATACACGCTCATCCAGTACTTCGCGGCAGGCAGCCAGGCTCTCGCCATCAGCGGGGCGCACGAGATCCAGAAGTCCGACGACCCGCGGCTGTACCGCATCGTCGAGAACCTCTCGATCACCAACGGCATGCCGATGCCGAAGGTGTACATCATCAACGACGACGCCCCCAACGCGTTCGCCACCGGACGCGACCCCAAGCACGCCGTCGTCGCCGCGACCACGGGCCTGCTCGCGATCATGGAGGACGACGAGCTCGAGGGTGTCATGGCGCACGAGCTCGGCCACGTGCAGAACTACGACATCCGCGTCTCGACGATCGTCTTCGGACTCGTCGTCGCCGTCGGATTCATCGCCGACATCCTGTTGCGTTTCAGCTTCTTCAGCGGCGGCAACCGCAACAACAACAACGGCGGCGGCAACCCGCTGCTGCTCATCCTCGGAATCGCCGCACTCGTCATCTCGCCGCTCGTGGCCGGTGTCGTTCAGGCGGCCGTGTCGCGTCAGCGTGAATACCTGGCGGATGCAACGGGGGCGATGACAACGCGTCATCCTGAAGCCCTCGCGAGCGCACTGCAGAAACTCGCCGCCTACGGTCGTCCGGTGAAGCGCCAGAACTCCTCGATGGCGCACATGTGGATCGCCGACCCGAACAAGCCAGGCCTCATCGACAAGCTGTTCAGCACCCACCCCCCGATCGCGGAGCGCGTCGAGCGCCTGCACAAGATCGGCGGCGGCTTCTAGCGCACAGCAGAGCGCGCACAGCAGAGCGTGCACAGCCGAGCGTTCACAGCCGAGCGCGCACACCAGCGCGCGCCTGGCCGGCGTCGTTCGGAACGGGAGCGCGCTCAGGCGGGGGAGACCAACGGAAGGCCCACGGCCCCGGCGAGGTCGCGCGCCAGGTTGCCGCGATCGACGACCTCGATCGCGTCCAGGCCCTGCCAGACCCGCGTGCTCTCGAGCAGCGGCGCGATGCGCTCCTCGACGCCGGCCGGGGCCGACGCCTCGCGCCAGGCCGACTGCACCCGCAGCACCCGGTTCTGGCGGTCGCTCTTCAGGTCGATGCGGCCGACGACGCGGTCGTCGATGAGCACCGGCAGGCTGTAGTAGCCGAACACCCGTTTCTCGACCGGGGTGTAGATCTCGATGCGGTAGTGGAAGTCGAAGAGCCGCTCCGCGCGCGGCCGCGCCCACACCACGGGGTCGAACGGGGAGAGCAGCGCAGCGGCATCGATTCGCCGGGCGAGACGGGCGTCGCGGTGCAGCCACGCCTGCTGTGTCCAGCCCTCGACCGACACGGGCACGAGCTCGCCGGCGTCCACCAGCTCGTCGACCGCGGCCCGCGCGGGCCCCTGCTTGATGCGGTAGTAGTCGGCGATGTCGCCGAGCGTGCCGATGCCGTGTGCGCGGGCTCCGTCGGCGACGAGTGCGCGCACGGCGTCGGCCTCCGCCACGGTCGTCGCGAGCACCTCGGCCGGCACCCGCTGCGACGCCAGCGCGTAGGTGCGCTCGAAGCGCGTGCGTCCGTCGGAGACGACCTCGCCCCAGCCGAACAGGTACTCCAGCCCGTGCTTCACGTCGGACCACTCCCACCACGAGCCCTTGCGCTTGTTGGCGTCGTGCTCGATCTGGCTCGCCGGCAGCGGCCCCTTCGCCGCGAGCTCCGCGCGCAGCCAGTCGAGCATCGGGCGGTTGGCGTGCGCCCATCCCGAGGTGTCGGCCTCATCCCGGGCCCGCCGGGCGTCCATGCGCCACTGGAACAGCGGGCGCTTCGTCATCGGGATGACCGCCGCCTCGTGCGCCCAGTACTCGGTGTAGCGGCTCTTGCGGCCGAAGGTGAGACGGTCGAGGTCTGCCTTGTCGTAGTGCCCCAGCCGGGCGAAGACCGGCAGGTAGTGGCTGCGTTCGAACACGTTGACCGAGTCGAGCTGCAGCAGGCCGAGGCGGTCGATCAGGGAGCCGAGCTGACGGATGCCGACAGCCGCGCCGCCGGGCGGACGCCCGAATCCCTGGGCCGCCAGTGCTATGCGCCGGGCCTGTTTCGCAGAGATCTCCATCACACCGACTGACACTACCCACCGCCGCCGACATCGGCGCCTGCCCGACAACCGGCGTTGGCCAGCCGTTCACCGACCCGTCGCCGCCCGGTACGCCATTCTCCGTAGCGTTCACACCGGTCGACCCGGTTCCCTTCTGCCCGCTCACAGCGCGGGCGGCCGGTGCGCCCACCAGGAGGAACCCTTGTTCAGAAAGCGCCACCTCGCGGGCATCGCGATCTTCGCCGCCGCCGCGATCACCCTCAGCGCCTGCTCGACCGCAGCGGAGACGCCGGCCGCGACCGACGTCGACGCGGCGACCGCGACCTCGGCCGACGACTTCGGCGGACTCGACGCCCTCGTCGCGGCCGCACAGGAGGAAGGCGAGCTCAACGTCATCGCGCTCCCCGACAACTGGGCCAACTACGGCGAGATCAAGGCCATGTTCGAGGAGAAGTACGACATCGTCGTCAACTCCGCCGACCCCGACATCTCCAGCGCCGAGGAGATCGCCGCCGCCGACAACCTCGCCGGCCAGGACACCGCCCCCGACGTCTTCGACCTCGGCACCGCGGTCGCCCTCGCCAGCACCGACTACTTCGCCCCCTACCAGGTGGCCAACTGGGACGAGATCCCCGAGGGCAACAAGGAGTCGACCGGCCTCTGGGTCAACGACTACACCGGCTCGATGTCGATCGGCTACAACTCGAACGACGTGCCGAAGCCGGAGTCGCTCGACGACCTCCTCGGCGACGACTACAAGGGCGCCGTCGCACTCAACGGCGACCCGACCCAGGCGGGCGCGGCGTTCGCCGCCGTCGGCCTCGCCACCGTGCAGCAGGGCGGAACCCTCGACGACTTCCAGGACGGAATCGACTACTTCGGCGAGCTGAACGCGGCCGGCAACTTCATCCCGGTCAACGCGACTCCCGCCACGATCGCCTCGGGTGAGACGAAGGTCGTCTTCGACTGGAGCTACAACAACCTCTCGCAGGCCGCCGTCGTCGACGGCTGGGAAGTCACCACGCTCCCCGGCGCCGCCTACACGAGCTTCTACAACCAGGCCATCAGCAAGGACGCGCCGCACCCCGCGGCCGCCCGTCTCTGGCAGGAGTTCCTCTACAGCGCCGAGGCCCAGAACCTCTTCATCGTCGGCGGGGCGTACCCGGTCACGATCGAGGCCATGAACGAGGCGGGCAGCACCGACGAAGACGCCATCGCGAAGATCGGCAACCTCGAGGGCGACATCGTCACGCCCACCGAGGAGCAGGCCGCCGCGGCATCCGCTCTCCTCGCAGAAAAGTGGGCTGCGGCCATCGGCTAGCAGCACGCATCCATGACTGTCGCCAACGCGCCAGTTCTCGTGGCGGGTGCTGCGGAGACCACGTCTCCGCGGCACCCGCTCACCGGACCGGCCAGCTCACCCCGGCGCCGCGCCTCCCGCGGGCTGGTCACGTACCTCGGGCTCACCCCCTTCGCGCTCTACGTGCTCGTCTTCCTCTTCATCCCGACGATCCTCGCGGTCACCACCGGGTTCTTCACCGAGGACGGCGCGTTCACCCTCACCAACATCGCAGGCCTCCTCGACCCGCTGGTGCTGAACACCTTCGCCGCGTCGTTCTGGGTGTCGGCGGTCACCGCCGTCGTCGGAGCCGTGGTCGGAGCACTCGTCTGCTACGCCCTGCTCGGCACCCGTGCCGACGGCGCCCTGCGGTCGGTCATCGACTCCGTCGCCAGCGTTCTCGCCCAGTTCGGCGGCGTGATGCTCGCCTTCGCGTTCATCGCCGCCATCGGCCTGCAGAGCCTGCTGACCCTGTGGCTGAAGAACACCGTCGGCTTCGACATCTACGCGAACGGCACCTGGCTCTACCAGCCGGCCGGCCTACTCGTCGTCTACACCTACTTCCAGGTTCCCCTGATGGTCATCACCTTCCTGCCCGCCCTCGAGGGGCTGAAGAGGCAGTGGGCCGAGGCGAACGCCACCCTCGGCGGCACCCGGCTCACCTACTGGACCCGCATCGCGTTCCCGGTGCTCGCGCCCTCCTTCTTCGGCAGCCTCCTGCTGCTGTTCGCCAACGCGTTCTCGTCGTACGCCACGGCGGCCGCCCTCGTCAGCCAGGGCTCGCCGATTGTGCCGCTGCAGATCCGCGCGGCGCTCGTCAGCGAGACCGTGCTCGGCCGCGAGAACATGGCCGGCGCCCTCGCGCTCGGGATGGTCGTCGTCATGGTCGTCGTGATGTGGGGCTACTCCGTGCTGCAGTCGCGCACGTCGAGGTGGCAGCGATGACCGCCGTGAAGAACGACTCCGGGCGTCTGGCCGCCGTGCGCATCGGCGCCGAGCCGAACCACGTCGTGCGCTGGATCATCCTCGGCGTCGTCGGCCTGGTGTTCGCGTTCCCGATCTTCGCCATGGTGGAGTTCACCTTCCGCGACGGGCTCTCCGGCGGGCACACGCTCGACCACTGGACCGGCCTCTTCGACGAGGACGCCGCGCGCACCTACCGCAACCTGTTCACGGCGATCGGCAACTCGCTGCTGCTCGCCGTCGTCACGGTCGGCATCGTGCTGGTCGTGCTGCTGCCCACGATGATCCTCGTGCACCTGCAGTTCCCGCGCCTGCGTCGAGTGCTCGAGTTCATCTCCATCATCCCGATCACCGTGCCCGCCATCGTGCTCGTCGTCGGCCTCGCGCCGGTGTACTCGGTGGTCGTCACGGTCGCCGGGGGCTCGATCTGGACCCTCGCCTTCGCCTACGGCATCACCGTGCTGCCGTACGCCTACCGCGCCATCCAGTCGAACCTCGACGCGGTCGACGTCGTCACCCTGAGCGAGGCCGGGCGCACGCTCAGCGCCGGCTGGGGCCGCGTGCTCTGGTTCGTGCTGCTGCCCAACCTCAAGCGCGGCGTCCTGGCCGCGAGCTTCATCTCGGTCGCCGTCGTGCTCGGCGAGTTCACCATCGCGAGCCTGCTCAACCGGGTGAACCTGCAGACCGCGCTGCTGCAGGTCTCGCAGTCCGACCCATACGTCGCGGTCATCTTCGCACTGCTGGCGCTCGCGCTGGCGTTCGTGCTCCTGCTCTCCATCGGCCGACTCGGCCGCACCGGTCGCACCGGAAGTGAATCATGACCCTCACCGCACCCACCCGCACCATGGCCGCCGAGCCCGGAAGCGGCGCCACCGTCGAGTTGCGCGACGTCGTCAAGAGCTACGGCGGCGTGCAGGCGCTGTCGGGCATCGACCTGGTCATGCAGCCGGGGGAGTTCGTCGCCCTGCTCGGCCCGTCGGGCTGCGGCAAGACGACGGCGCTCCGCGCGCTGTCCGGGCTCGAGACGATCGACTCGGGAAGCATCCTCATCGACGGGGTCGACGTCGCGTCGACCCCCACCAACAAGCGCGACATCGGAATGGTCTTCCAGTCGTACTCGCTCTTCCCGCACATGACGGTGATGGAGAACGTGGAGTTCGGGCTGCGGATGCGCAGGGTCGCGAAGGCGGAGCGGGCCACGCGAGCGGCCGAGGCCCTCGAGATGGTCGGCCTCGGCTCGCACGGTGCGCGCTTCGCGCACCAGCTCTCCGGCGGACAGCAGCAGCGGGTCGCGCTCGCCCGCGCGCTCGTCACCCGGCCCCGGGTGCTGCTGCTCGACGAGCCGCTCAGCGCCCTCGACGCGAAGGTGCGCGTGCAGCTGCGTGAGGAGATCCGCCGCATCACGCGCGACCTCGGCATCACGACCCTGTTCGTGACCCACGACCAGGAGGAGGCGCTCGCCGTCGCCGACCGGGTCGCCGTGATGCGCGCCGGCCGCATCGAGCAGATCGGCACCCCGCGCGAGCTGTACGCGACCCCCGCCAACCCCTTCGTCGCCGACTTCGTCGGCCTCACGAGCCGCGTCCCCGGCGAGGTCGTGGGCGGCGAGGTCGTCGTGCACGGCGTCCGCCTGCCCCTCCTCGGCGAACCGCAGCCCGACGGGCCGGTCTACGCCCTCATCCGTCCCGAGGACGTCGCCCTCGCCACGGCCGACAGGGCGGGCGCCATCGGCGCGACCGTCGTGTCGTCGAGCTTCCTCGGCTCCCTCCGCCGCACCGACTTCCTGCTGCCCGACGGCACCCTCATCGCGGTGCAGCACGACGTCAACGACCAGCCCGAGGTCGGCGAGACCGCGCACCTCCTATTGCGGATGGCCCCCGTCGCCGCAAGTCCTCGCGAGCAATAGAGCAATACGAGTTCGGAAACATAGACTCGGGAAATGCTCTTCCGATCCCGCCGTGCCCCAGAGTCGCTAGCACCCGCCGCAGTCCCGATCTCGAGCGGCGACGTCGTCGCCGACACCCTGCCGGCAGGCATGAAGATCGCCGGAGCGTGGTCGTGGCGCATCCTCGCCATAGTCGGCGTGCTCGTGGTCTTCGGGCTGCTCATCATCCAGTTGCGCGACATCGTCATCCCGTTGATGATCGCCGTGCTCGTCGCCGCGTTGCTCGTGCCCATCGTGCAGTTCCTCGTGCGGCACCACTGGCCGAAGGCACTGGCCGTCGCGGTCGCCCTGCTCGGTGCGATCGTGGTGATCTCCGGGCTCATCTACCTCATCGTCTGGCAGATCCGTCAGGGCTACGGCGACATCCAGGATCGTTCGATCATCGCGTACGAGGAGTTCCAGGACTGGCTCAACGTGACGTTCGGGATCAACTCCTCCGAGTTCAACGGATACCTCGAGGATGCGTGGACGGCGATCCAGGCCGACAGTTCGACGCTGTGGTCGGGCGCCCTGACCGTGGGCACCACGGCCGGGCACTTCCTCGTCGGCGTGCTGCTCGTGCTCTTCGCGACGCTCTTCATCCTCATAGACGGCAAGGGCATCTGGAACTGGGTCGTGCGCCTGTTCCCCCGCAAGGCGCGCGCCGCCGTCGACGGATCGGGACACGCCGGCTGGATCACCCTCACCACCTTCGTGAAGGTGCAGATCTTCGTCGCCTTCGTCGACGCCGTCGGCATCGGCCTCGGCGCGTTCATCCTCGGCCTGCCCTTCGGCGGATTCCCGCTGGTGATCCCGATCACCATCGCAGTGTTCCTCGGATCGTTCATCCCCGTCGTCGGCGCGGTGGTGACCGGGTCGATCGCGATATTCGTCGCCCTCGTCTACCTCGGTCCCTGGCAGGCGCTCATCATGCTCGGAATCGTGCTCCTCGTGCAGCAGGTCGAGGGCCACATCCTCCAGCCCCTCGTGATGGGAGCGGCCGTCAAGGTGCATCCGCTCGCCGTCGTCTTCGCGGTTGCCGCCGGTTCCGGCGTCGCTGGGATTATCGGTGCGCTGTTCGCTGTACCGTTAGTGGCAACGCTCAACGTCATGGTGACCTATATCGCGAGCGGAAGATGGCGCACCACCACGCGTCCCGGGCTGAAAGAAGCTATCAAGCAATGACCGAAACCTCCCTCGTCGGACCCTCGCTGGCCGATTTCGAGGGAGCGCGAAACATCGTCTCCCGGGTGGCCGAGGTCACGCCGATGGAGACCGCGCGCTTCTTGTCCGATATTCTCGGTTCGCCGGTGCTGCTCAAGTGCGAGAACCTGCAGCGCACCGGGTCGTACAAGATCCGCGGCGCCTACAACCGGCTCGCGCGACTGAGCGACGAGGAGAAGGCGCGCGGCGTCGTCGCCGCCTCGGCCGGCAACCACGCCCAGGGCGTCGCCTTCGCGGCGCGCGAGCTGGGCATCAAGGCCACGATCTTCATGCCCGTCGGCGTTCCCCAGCCGAAGCTCGCGGCGACCCGCGGCTACGGCGCTGACATCGTGTTGCGCGGAACCACCGTGGAGGAGCCGCTGCGGGCCGCCGCCGAGTTCTCGGAGAAGACCGGCGCCGTGCTCATCCCGCCTTTCGACCACATGGACGTCGTCACCGGCCAGGGCACCCTGGGGCTCGAGATGCTCGAGCAGGTCTCCGACGTCGACACCTTCATCGTGCCGATCGGCGGCGGCGGGCTCATCTCCGGCGTCGCGAGCGTCGTCAAGCAGCGCGCCGCCCTCGAGGGGCGCACTGTGCGCGTCATCGGCGTGCAGGCCTCGAACGCCGCGCCCTACCCGATCTCGCTGCAGAACGGCTACATCACCGCTGTCACGACCCTGCCGACGATCGCCGACGGCATCAACGTGTCGAAGCCCGGGGTGCTCAACTTCGCCATGATCAGCGAGTTCGTCGACGAGGTCATCACCGTCGACGACGACCTCATCGCGCGCGCCCTGCTGCTGCTGCTCGAACGGGCCAAGCTCGTGGTGGAGCCGGCGGGCGCGGTGGGCGTCGCGGCGATCCTCGCCGGACTGGTCACCGACGCCGGCAAGACTGTCGTGGTGCTCAGCGGCGGCAACATCGACCCGATGATGATGGAGCGCGTGATCAGCCACGGCCTCGCCGCCTCGGAGCGCTATCTCAAGCTGCGCATCCCGCTGCCCGACCGTCCCGGCCAGCTGGCACGCACCGCGGCGCTCGTCGCCGAGGCGAACGCCAACGTCGTCGAGGTGCTGCACACGCGGCACAGCGACGGCATGCAGATCAGCCAGGTCGTGCTCGAACTGCACATCGAGACCCGCGGGCCCGAGCACGCGCAAGAGGTGCTCACGCGGCTGCGCGACGAGGGCTACGAGCCGCGCGTCGACTTCTAGGCCGCTTCGGTCCCTGAGCGCCGCTTCGGTCCCTGAGCCTGTCGAAGGGCAAATCTGCCGGAGCCGCGCTTCGACGGGCTCAGCGACCACGTTTCGACGGGCTCAGCGACCGGCGCTGCCTACGGAATGTACGTCTCGACCGCGACGATCTCGACCGAGATCGACTTGCCGTTCGGGGCGGTGTAGCTCGTCGACTCTCCGACCTTCATGCCCATGATGGCGGTGCCGAGCGGGCTGCCCTCGCTGTAGACGTCGAGTTCGGCGTCGCCGACGATCTCGCGGCTGCCGAGCAGGAACACGCTCTTGTCACCGAGGATGTTGGCGGTGATGACCGTGCCGGGCTCGACGACGCCGCTCGACTGCGGCGCTTCGCCGACGGTCGCGTGGCGCAGCAGCTCGGTGAGCACGCGGATGCGCGCCTCGATCTTGCCCTGCTCCTCCTTGGCGGCGTGGTAGCCGCCGTTCTCCTTGAGGTCTCCCTCTTCGCGCGCAATCTCGATCTTCTTGGCGATCTCGATGCGACCCTCCCCCGAGAGCTGCTCGAGTTCTGCACTGCGGCGATCGAACGCCTCCTGGGTCAACCAGGTGACTGAACCGTCGTTAGTCACAATGCTCTCCTATACAGATGAAGACCGGTCGCACTGACCGGTCTTATGGGCGAATCGGTCAAGACTATGTGAGCCAGCAGCGGTATATCAACCCGGTTACAGACAACTCGGTCGTTCGCACTTCCTCCACGAGCGACCGGGTGCGCGTCTCCGACGGGGGCACGCTGACGACTTTCCAGCCCACGATGCCGAACGTGGAGTTGAGCGCCTGTACCGCGCAGTCGACCGTCTTGCCCGCGTCGACGGTGAGCTGGTACCGCACCTGCACGAGAGAATCGCTCACGACGGTGTGTCCCGTGTCCTCGACCGCGATCTCGGCCGGGGCGCCGAGCAGCCCGCCCCAGACGAGCCACGCGGCGAACACCGCGACGAACGCGGCCGCGGTCGACCCGAAGACCCACTTGTTGCGCCGGCTGCTCCTCGGCGAGCGACCGTAGCGGGCGTCGAGGTCCTGCGCAGTGTCCTGCTGGGTCGATGACAAGAATGCTCCAGGTGCTGCGGTTACTCTTGAGTGAAGGCTATGAGCCTCAAGGGTATTCGATCAGGGCTAGGAGTTCGGTGACACTGCGGCTGCTTGCGGTACACGCCCACCCCGACGACGAGTCGAGCAAGGGCGCCGCCACCTACGCCTACTACCGCAGCCTCGGTGCGCGGGTCATGGTCGTGAGCTGCACGGGCGGCGAAGCCGGAGACATCCAGAACCCGCACCTCGACCAGGCCGCCATGGCCGACCGCGACATGGGCGGACTCCGCCGACTCGAGATGGACCGTGCCCGAGAGGCCATGGGCATCGAGCACCGCTGGCTCGGCTATCTCGACTCCGGGCTCCCCGAGAACGGGGAGGCGCTGCAGCCGCAGAGCTTCGCCATGACCCCGCTCGAGATCTCCGGTGTGCCGCTGGTGAAGGTGATCCGCGAGTTCCGCCCCCACGTCGTCATCAGCTACGACGAGAACGGCGGCTACCCGCACCCCGACCACATCCGTGCGCACGAGGTGGCGAAATGGGCCATGGCCGCCGCCGCCGACCCCGACCGCTTGCCGGAGTGGGGCGCCGCATGGACCACGAGCAAGGTGTACTACGACCGCATCATCAGCCCCCAGCGATTCCGCGCCGTGCACACCGCGCTGCGCGAGAGCCAGCCCGACCACCCGCTGCTCGAGTCGCTCGAGGAGATGCAGGGCTGGATGAGCGAGCGACCCGAACCCAGCATCACGACGCAGGTTCCCGCGGGCGAGTTCTTCGACGTGCGCGACGCGGCACTGCGCGCCCACGCCAGCCAGGTGCCGCCCGACAGCCCCTTCTTCTTCTGGCCCAACGACGTGCAGCGCTCCGCCTGGCCGTGGGAGGACTTCGAACTCGTCGCCTCCCGCGTCGAGACGACGCTGCCCGAGACCGACCTGTTCGCCGGCATTACCGATGAGGACACCCCATGATCCACCTGACCGATGCCTACCTGCGCGCGGGAGTGTGGCTCACGGGCACCGCTCCGACGCCCTCGCCGACCTTCGGCTCGTACAACGGCGACGAAGACCTCGTCACGCCCACCTGGGTCGGATTCGCCGTGACCTTCGCGATCGCGCTCGCGACGCTGCTGCTCATCCTCGACATGACCCGTCGCGTGCGCCGCACCCGCTACCGCTCGGAGATCCGCGAGAAGCTCGAGGCCGAGGCCGCCGCCGAGAAGGCCGGCGACGTGCGCGACCCGGATGCGACGCGCACCGGCGCCGCCGACCCGACCGCCAACCCGACAGGTGACGCGCAACGGGAATAAACGGTCCACCTCCCGGATTGACACAGGGGGTCACACGATTGTGACCGGCTCACCGTGCCGCCCGAGAATGAGTTGACCATGACAATCACTCCCACCGCTTCGCCGATTGCGGATGCGCCCGCAGCCCACACCGCCTGGCGCACCTCGCGGCTGGGCGCCGTGACCTCCGCCACGGGCAACCTCGCTCTCGTCGAGACCCGCTGGCTCCAGCCGGGCCCCGGCGCCGGTCCGGTCACCGAGGAGTCCGCCGCGGCCGAGTTCGATCGCGCCGTCGCCGCGGCGCCCGCGACCGTCACCGTCACACGCCTCTCGCGCAGCAACCTCGACACCGGCGAGCCCGAGCACGGGCTGCGTTTCTGGGATTCCGAGTCGGCCGCCATCCGCGCCTTCGACACGGTGACGGCCTTCGACTACGACCCCGACTGGGTGATCGAGGCCACGTTCACACCCGTCGCCGGCGACCGCACCATCCCGTTCGAGCACATCCGCGACAACGGCGGAAGCCGCGAGCTCGTCGTCCCCGGCGACATCACCTTCACCCGCGACGGTGTCGACTACTCGCTCGGGGCCTTCGATGACGACGGCACGCTGCTGCTCGTCTTCGGCGACGCCACCAACCGCCTCACCGGCGAGACGTCGACGTACTCGTCGGGCCGGTTCCTGCGCGTGGAGCGCGCGGACGGCGCCGGGTTCGGCGACGCCGGCCCCGTGACCCTCGACTTCAACCGCGCCTTCGTTCCGCCGTGCGGCTTCTCGGTGCAGTACAACTGTCCGATGCCGCCCGCCCAGAACCGGTTCGCCGGCCCGGTCGAGGCAGGCGAGCGCGAGGTCGTCTTCGCCGGCGGGTTCGACATCTACAGCCTCTGACACCGGCCCCGCAGCATCCGCAGATCGTCCGTCGAGGCGCTGCCCAATCACCACAGCACTGGAGAATCATGAACAAGCCCCTCGCGTTCGTCGCGCTCAGCCTCGCAGCGACGCTCTCGCTCGCCGGCTGCGCCGGCGCCGCCGACTCGTCGTCCGCCGACTCCGCCATCGAGATCGGCTCGCTCTACGAACCGCAGAACCTCAGCAACGTCGCGGGCGGCGGCCAGGGCGTCACCGAGGCCTTCACCGGCAACGTGTACGAGGGCCTCTTCCGCCTCGCCGACGACGGCACCGTCGAACCGCTCCTCGCCGCGAGCGACACCGTGAGCGACGACGGCCTCACCTACACGTTCACGCTGCAGGACGGCGTGACCTTCCACTCCGGCAAGGCCCTCACCTCGACCGACGTCAAGGCCAGCATCGAGGCGGTGCTCGCCGAGGACTCGCAGTCGGCGCGCAAGAGCAGCTTCGGGGCCATCGCGGGCATCGAGACCCCCGACGAGAAGACCGTCGTGGTCACCCTCGCCGAGCGCTCCATCTCCTTCGTCTACAACCTGTCCTACGTGTGGATCGTCAATGCCGAGGCGACCGACGGCGAGACCACCGAAGACGGCACCGGCCCGTACACCCTCGGCGAGTGGAAGCGCGGGAGCTCGCTGAGCCTCGAGCGCTTCGACGACTACTGGGGCGAGGCGGCCGCCAGCCCCGAGGTCGTCTTCAACTACTTCACCGACGCGACAGCGCTGAGCAACGCGCTGCTGACCGACCAGGTCGACATCGTCACCAGCGTGCAGAGCCCCGACGCGCTCACCCAGTTCACCGACAACGCCGACTTCGTCGTCAGCGACGGCGACTCGACGACGAAGGAGATCCTCGCCTTCAACGACCGCGTCGCCCCCTTCGACAACGTCGACGTGCGCAAGGCCGTGTACTCGGCGATCGACACCGAGAAGCTGCTGAACTCGATCTGGGGCGACTACGGCACCCTGATCGGCTCGATGGTGCCGCCCACGGATCCCTGGTACGAGGACCTCACCCAGGTGAACCCCTACGACCCGGCGCTGTCGGAGCAGCTGCTCGCCGACGCCGGTCTCGCCGACGGCTTCGAGTTCACGCTCGACACCCCCACCTACGACCCGCACCCCGCGGTCGCCGAGTTCGTCAAGAGCGAGCTCGCCAAGGTCGGCATCACGGTGAACATCAACTCGATCAGCTCCGACGAGTGGTACTCGAAGGTCTACAAGGCGCAGGACTTCACCGCCACGCTGCAGGAGCACGTCAATGACCGCGACGTCGTCTGGTACGGCAACCCCGACTTCTACTGGGGCTACGACAACCCGCAGGTGACGGCCTGGGTGGCGGAGGCCGAGGCGGCGACCACCACCGAGGAGCAGACCGAGAAGCTGAAGCTGGTCAACCAGCAGATCGCCGCCGACGCGGCGAGCGTCTGGCTCTACCTCTACCCGCAGATCGTCGTCGCGTCGAGCTCGGTGAGCGGCTACCCGGTCAACGGGCTCAACTCGCAGTTCTTCGTCTACGACATCGTCGCGAAGTAGCCCCGGGCCGGCCCTCCTCACGGAGGGCTAGCCTTGAGTTCGCATGACTGCCTACCTGCTTCGCCGGAGCGCCTTCCTCCTGGTGTCATTCGTCATCGCCATGGTGGCCATCTTCGTGCTGCTCCGGCTGCTGCCGGGCGACCCGTCGAACGCGCTGCTGTCGGTGACGGCCACACCGGAGCAGATCGCCGCCGCGCAGGCGCAGGTGGGTGCCGACCGGCCCGTGCTCGAGCAGTTCGCCACCTGGTTCGCGCAGCTCCTGCGGCTCGACCTCGGCGAGTCGTTCATCAGCTCGCTGCCGGTGTGGCCCGAGATCGTCGCCCGCCTCGCCGTCACGGTGCCGCTGACCCTGATGTCGTTCGCCCTGGCCCTCGCGATCTCCCTCGTCGCCGGTTTCGTCGCCGCCAGCAAGAGCGACCGCTGGTACGGCATCCTGATCTCCGGCCTGTCGCAGTTGGGCGTCGCGGTGCCCGTCTTCTGGGTGGGCATCCTCCTCGTCAACGTCTTCGCCGTGTCGCTGCGCTGGTTGCCGTCGAGCGGCTTCCCGCGCGACGACTGGGCCGACCCGGCCGCGGCGTTCCGTTCGCTGTTGCTGCCGGTGATCACGGTCGCGCTCGTTATGAGCGCCTCTCTCACCCGCTACGTGCGCTCGGCCACGCTCGACGTGCTCGGCAGCGACTACCTACGGTCGGCGCGCGCCCAGGGATCCGCCCACGTCGAGGCGCTCTGGCGGCACGGGCTGCGCAACGGCGCCGTGCCGATCATCGCGATCCTCGGCATCGAGCTGGCCACCACCTTCCTCGGCGCGGTCGTGGTCGAGAGCGTCTTCGGACTGCCCGGCCTCGGCAGCATGCTGCTGCGCGCCATCGAGCAGCACGACTACCCGAACATCCAGGGCGTGCTGTTCGTCAGCACCCTCATCGTGCTCGTGCTCGGCTTCCTCGCCGACATCGCGCAGCGTCTCGTCGACCCGCGACTGCGGCTGAGCATCTCGGGCAACCGATGACCGCGGCGATCGTGCTCGGGCAGCAGGCGCCCGCCCGCCGCCGACCGCACTCCTGGACGCTGATCCTCGGGCTCGTCCTCGTGGGCGCCGTCGCAGCCACGGCGCTGCTCTCCCTCGTCTGGCTGCCCTACCCGCCCGACGACACGACGGGCGGCCGGCTCGAGGAGCCGAGCTGGCAGCACCTGCTCGGCACCGACAAGCTCGGCCGCGACCTCGCCACCCAGGTGATGATCGGGGCGCGCATCGCCCTCACGGTCGGCCTGGGCTCCGTACTCGTCGGCGCGCTCATCGGCATCACGATCGGGCTGCTCGCCGCGTTCGCCACCCCCTGGCTCGACGACACCATCTCGGCGGGGCTCGACGTGGTGATCGCGTTCCCGGTGCTGCTGCTCGCGATGCTCATCGTGGCCGCCCAGGGTGCCTCGCTCCTCTCCGTCATGGTCGCGATCGGACTCGCCATGTCGGCGGTCGTCGCCCGGCTCACCCGGGTGCTCACCAAACGCGTGCTCGGCGAGCAGTACGTGACGGCGGCCCGCACCTCCGGCACCCGCTGGCCGGGAATCGTCGCGAGGCACATCATGCCGAACATCTGGCCCACGCTCAGCGTCAATCTCGCCCTGCAGTTCGGCGTCGCCGTGCTCGCCGAGGCGAGCCTGTCGTACCTGGGGCTCGGCGCCCCTCCGCCGAACGCGTCGTGGGGGCGCCTGCTGCAGGAGGCCCAGGGCACCTTCGTCACCGCGCCCGTCGGCGCCATCGCGCCCGGCCTGGCGCTGATCGCCCTCGTGCTCGGCGTCAACTTCGTCGCCGACGGCCTGCGCGACATCGCCGACCCCGCCAGAAGGAGAAGCCGATGAGCCTGCTCGCCGTCTCAGCGCTCACCGTGCGCACCGCCGAGGGCCGCGCGATCGTCGACGACCTCGCCTTCGACCTCGCCGCCGGCGGGCGCCTCGGCATCATCGGCGAATCCGGCTCGGGCAAGTCCGTCACGTCGCTCGCCGTCACCGGGCTGCTGCCGCCGGCGCTCACGGTCGAGGGCAGCGTGCTGCTCGACGGCGTGCAGATCGTGGGAGCCCCGGAACGACGGCTCGTCGGGATGCGCGGGCGCGTGGCATCCGTCGTCTTCCAGGAGCCGCTGACCGCCCTCGACCCGCTCATGCGCATCGGGCGGCAGGTCGCCGAGCCCATCGCCCGGCACCGCGGGCTGCGCGGTGCCGACCTCCGTGGCGCTGTCGCCGACGCCCTCGCCGAGGTGGCGCTCGACGATCCACGCATCACTCGGGCGTACCCGCACGAGATCTCCGGCGGCCAGCGGCAGCGCGCCGCGATCGCCATCGCGCTCGCGAGCCGGCCCCGACTGCTCATCGCCGACGAGCCGACCACCGCTCTCGACGTCACCGTGCAGGCGCAGATCCTGCGCCTGCTCGACGACCTCGTCGAGGCGCGTGGCATGGCGCTGCTGTTCATCAGCCACGACCTCGCCGTCGTCTCGGCGATGACGAGCGACGTCGTCGTGATGCGCGCGGGCGTCGCCGTCGAACGGGGGACCGTGGCGGGGATGCTCGCCGCCCCGACCGACCCGTACACCGCCGAGCTCGTGCGCAGCGCCCGGTCGCTCGACGACAGGCTGGGGCGGCGATGATCCTCGAACTGCGCGACGTGAGCTACCGCTACCGCAAGGGAGCGCTCGCCGTCGACGGCGTCTCGCTCGGAGTCGCCGCCGGCCAGAGCGTCGGCCTGGTGGGGGAGTCGGGCAGCGGCAAGTCGACCATCCTGAAGCTCATGCTCGGCCTCGCCCGCCCCGCCTCAGGCACCGTGCTGTTCGACGGCGGGGAGCTGCCGCTGCCCGCGCCGCGCCGGTTCAGGGCCGCGGTGCAGACGGTGTTCCAAGACCCGTACTCCTCGCTCGACCCGCGCCAGCGCGTCGCGAGCATCGTCGCCGAGCCGCTGCGGTCTCTCGGCATCGCCCGCGGAGACCGGGCGCGCGCGCTCGTCGCCGCGTCCCTGGCATCCGTCGGTCTCGACGCCGATATGCAGGGTCGCTATCCGCACGAGTTCTCCGGCGGACAACGGCAGCGCATCGCTATCGCGCGGGCCACGGTCTGCCATCCGCGGCTGCTGCTCGCCGACGAGCCGGTCAGCGCGCTCGACGTGACCACGCGCATCCAGGTGATCGACCTTCTCGCCGAGCTGCGCGAATCGCAGGGTCTCTCGATCCTCATGGTGTCGCACGACCTGAGCGCCGTCGCCGCGCTGTGCGAGCAGACGGTGTTGCTGCACCGCGGCCGCGTCGTCGAGTCGGGAGCAACGGCGCAGATCCTCTCGGTGCCGCGCGAGGAGTACACGCGCCGGCTGGTCGAGGCCGTGCCGCGGCTGCCCGCCGTCTGACACCTGCCTCGCGAGCGCCCGCCCGCTAGAGTGAAGGTGAGGGGAAGTTCAGATGATCGACGACAGCGCCGCAGGGGCCCTCGACCGCGCCGTCGCGTCGGCGTCCTGGGACGCCGTGATGCACTCGATGAATCAGGACTGGGCCGAGCTTCTCGCCGACCATCCCGAGGGCCTGCTCGCGGCGCTCGAGGCGCTGCCCGACGAGGTGCTCCGCGCGAACCCGCGCTGGTCGATGGCGCGCACCTACGTGAGCCGCATCACCCGCGGCGACGCGGCAGACGCGACCCGGTACCGTCACGCCGCCCTGCCCGACCGTCCGGACACCCTGATGGATTCTCTCGCCGAACTGACGAGCCGCGCGGCGGGCCATCGGGCCGCCGGCCGGTTCTCTGACGCGCGGGATCTCGCCCTGCGCGCCCGCGACATCCTCGACGACGTCGTCGACGAGGCCCTGGGCGAGGTGCAGCCCGCCCTGCCCGAGTTCCATTACCAATGGGCCATGGCGCTCGACTTCGCGGGGGACTTCACCGGGGCGATCCGCGAGTACACCGACGCCTACGACCACGCCGTCGTCGGCCGGCATCCCCTCGTGCAGCTGAACGCCGCGGGCGGCGTCGCGTGGATCCATGCGCTCGCCGGGCGCAATGCCCTCGCCGCCGAGTGGCTGGGCCGACTTCCACAGGCGCACGACGACGCCTGGTGGGAGTCTCGCTACTCGGTGCCGGCGCGGCTCGCCCAGGCCTACCTGCTCATCGACGAGCTGCGGTTCGACGACGCGCGCATCCTGCTCGCGGAGCGCGTGGAGGCCGGCCAGCACCCCGAGTACTGGGCCGCTCGTGCGCTGCTGCAGTCGATGGTCGTGCGCGAGCCTGCCGACGCGGCGAGTCTGCTCGTCACACTCGATGCCCAGACCGCGGGATCGCCGGCCGAGCTCACCTCTGCTGGTATGAGCGGGGCGATGCTCGCGCTCGCCCGTTCCGCGCTCCTCGCGCGTTCGGGCTACCTCCCCGACGCGCTGCGCGTACTCGCCGAGACATCCGTCGTCCCGCAGTCTCTGGCCGGCCAGCTGCTGCTCTCCGCCCAGGCGTGCCTCGAGCTGCTCGCCGGTCGCTACACCGCCGCGTCCAGGATCGCCGACCGGCTGCGTTCTGCCGCGACCGACAGCCCGCGCATCGTGACGACGGCGCTCGTCGTCTCCGCCATGTCCGAGCTGCGCCTCGACGACCTGCCGCGTGCGCTCGACGACTTCCGTTTCGCGGCGGGCGTCGCCACGACCCACGAGGTGTACTCGGCCTTCGTGATGATCAGCCGCGGCGACCTGCGCGACCTCTTCGACGCCGACCCGGGCGTGATCTCCTCGGAGATGAGGGAGCGGATGCTCTCGCGGGGTCGAGCCTCTGTGGCCGGCGACGCGCTCGCCCGCCTCACGCCGCGCGAGGCCGCGGTGGTCGCGGCCGTCCTCGCGTCGGAGTCGGTGGCAGACGCGGCCGCCGCGCTCTTCGTCAGTCCCAACACGGTCAAGTCGCAGCTGCGCAGCATCTACGCCAAGCTCGGCATCAACAACCGGCAGCAGCTGGCCGCACTCACGCGCAGGCCGGGACTCCGCCGCTAGAAGACCGGCGGGTTCGTCGCGACGATGTAGATGCCCGTCCAGTGGCAGAGGAACGCCACGAGCGTCAGCGTGTGGAATATCTCGTGGAACCCGAACCGGCCGGGGAACGGGTTCGGTTTCTTGAGCCCGTAGACGATCGCGCCCACCGTGTAGCAGAGGCCGCCGACGAGGATCAGCGTCATCATGACGGCGTTCGCCTGGAAGAAGTCGACGATGAAGATCAGCGAGGCGTAGCCGAGCAGCAGGTAGAGCGGCACGTAGAGCCAGCGCGGTGCGCCGATCCAGAACACCCGGAAGAGGATGCCGATCCCGGCGCCGACCCAGACCAGCCAGAGCAGCAGCACCGACTTGTCGTGCGGCAGCGCGAGCACGGTGATGGGCGTGTACGACCCCGCGATCAGCAGGAAGATGTTGGCGTGGTCGAGCCGCTTGAATACCGCCTTGGTCGTGGGGCTCCAGTCGATGCGGTGGTACAGCGCCGAGATGCCGAAGAGCAGCAGAGAGGATGCCACGAAGACGCTCGAGCTGATCTTCGCCGCCGCGCCGTCCGCCGCCACGATGAGGATGACACCCAGCACGATCGCGAGCGGGAAGGTGCCCGCGTGAATCCAACCGCGCCACGTGGGCTTGACGTCGACGCGGTCGTACTCGATCGCCTCCTCGAGCAGCGGAATGTTGGGCAGATCCGCCGCCGGCTCGCCGTGTGCCGGGGTGGTGGGGGTCTCTGCGCTCATCCCAGAAGCCTATCCGAGCGGTTTGTCCCCGAGCCTCACCCCGGATTGGGCTAGCGTAGGCGAAGTGAAAGACAGGCAAGTTCCCCTGGGCCGTGGCTTTCTCTACGGCCTGTACCAGACCAGGCTGCGTCGACGACTGGCTACGAGCGCCATGCCCAAGCACGTCGCGATGATCTTCGACGGCAACAGGCGCTGGGCGCGGCAGCGCGGCCTCGAGACCGCCGCGCACGGCCACAGCGCCGGCGCGCTCAAGATCCACGAGTTCCTCTCCTGGTGCGACGAGCTCGGCATCTCCGTCGTCACCCTCTACCTGCTCTCCAACGACAACCTCGTCAACCGCGGCGGCGAAGAGCTCGACCAGCTGTTCGAGATCATCGCCGAGCTCAGCGAAGACCTCGCCGCGACGAGCGACTGGCGGGTGCAGCAGGTGGGCACGAAGGACGGCCTGCCGAAGGCGCTCATCGACGCCATGCACGCCGCCGAGGTGAAGACAGCAGACAACACCGGCCTGCACATCAACCTCGCCGTCGGCTACGGCGGCCGCCGCGAGATCGCCGACGCCGTGCGCAGCATCGTGCACCAGCACAACTCCGAGGGCGGCAAGCTCGACGACCTCGCCGAGCTGCTCACCCCCGAGCTCATCGCCGAGCACCTGTACACGCAGGGCCAGCCGGATCCCGACCTCGTGATCCGCACCTCGGGCGAGCAGCGGCTCAGCGACTTCATGCTGTGGCAGAGCGCCCACAGCGAGTTCTACTTCGTCGAGGCCCTCGGCCCCGACCTGCGCGAGGTCGACTTCCTGCGCGCCCTCCGCGACTACGCCAAAAGACAGCGACGGTTTGGATCCTGATGAACATCGACGAGTTCTCCTCCCGCTTCGGTGAGGAGCCGGGGTACCTCGACTTCGCCCGCGTCGGTCCGGTCGGCCGCGCCGTGGTCGAGGAGCAGTTCGCCCAGACCGACCTGCTGAGCCACGCCCGCTTCGGCGCGCTGGGCAGCCTGCTCGAGAACCAGGACCCGCGCATGCGCGAGGCCGTGGCCGCGGTGACCGGCTTCCGCGCCGACCAGGTCGCGTTCCAGCCGAACACGAGCCAGGGTCTTATGCACGCCATGTTCGGCGTCACCGGCGGCCTCGCACTGTCGGCGGCCGAGTTTCCGAGCGTCACCTTCGCCGCTGTGCGCTCCGCGGAGTCGCTCGGCGTGCTGTCTCCGCTGTGGCTCGAGACCGACCACGGACGGGTCACCCCGGGCAATCTGCGCGACCAGCTGACTCCGGCCATCACCGCCGTCGCGGTGAGCCTCGTAGACTTCCGCACCGGCTACCTCGCCGACATCGAGGGAATCCGTCAGGTCATCGGTGACCGGCTGCTCATCGTCGACGCGATCCAGGGCTTCGGTGTGACGGATGCGCCCTATCAGGTCGCAGACGTGGTCGTCGCCGGCGGGCAGAAGTGGGTGCGTTCCGGGTGGGGCACCGGCTTCCTGGCGTTGAGCGACCGCGCGGTCGAGCAGCTCACCCCGGTGTTCTCCGGCTTCACCGGCACCGACGCAGACGAGATGCCGCTCGACGAGGTGCTGCCTCCGAGCCGCAGCGCCCGCGCCTTCAGCATCAGCAACCCCGACCCCATCGCCCAGGCGCGGTTCGCGGCGGCCCTCGAGGAGATCAGCACTGTGGGAGTCCCCGCCATCCGCGACCGGATCATCGAGAAGACGACCCGCATCATCGACCTGGCTGACGAGTTCGGCATCCCGGTCACGTCGTCCCGTGCCGAGAACGAGCGGGCGGGCATCGTCGTGATCACGCCCGCGCCCGACCAGCAGACGATCCTCGAGGCATCGCTGTTCAACCACGGCGTGACCGCGACCCGGCGCGCCGGCTCGATCCGGCTGAGCGCCCACGTGAGCACCGAGGAGGACACCTTCGACATGCTGCGGGCGAGCTTCACGAGTTTCGGCTCGGCGATCAACGTCTGACGCCCGGAGAGTTTAACCTGCCGGACACATTGCGACAGGGCGTGTCGCTTCCGCTCGCGCGGGTCGCAGGCTTAGCGTCGTTCTCATCAGGTATGGCGCCTGGTCGAGACGGCCACGTAAGTTCGTTTCGCAACGTAAGCGGCCGTCTTCGCAGACTGGATCCGGGTGCGCGTCACTCGGGGATGGAGTGCACGTGGCCCACAACGCTAGCCCCCGACAGAACACCGCCCAGTCGACAGATCCGAAGGCCGCTACGGCGGAGCGCACCTACGTGCTCGACACTTCGGTACTGCTGTCCGATCCGAAAGCGGTCTTCCGCTTCGCGGAGCACGCGGTCGTCCTCCCGGTCATCGTCATCAGCGAACTCGAGAGCAAGCGCAACGACCCGGAGATCGGCTACTTCGCCCGCCAGGCGCTGCGCAACCTCGACGAGCTGCGTGTGCAGCACGAACGCCTCGACTTCCCGATCGCCGTGGGCGACGGTGGGACGCTGCGGGTCGAGCTCAACCACTCCAACATGTCGGTGCTGCCGTCGGGCCTCCAGCTCGGCGACAACGACTCGCGCATCCTCGCGGTCGCGCTGAACCTCGCCAACGACGGACTCGCGGTCACGGTCGTCTCCAAGGACCTCCCGCTGCGCGTGAAGGCCGCATCGATCGGTCTCGCCGCAGAGGAGTACCGCGCGGAGCTCGCCGTCGACTCCGGCTTCACCGGGCAGGCCGACATCACGCTGAGCGGCGAGCAGATGAACCAGCTCTACGACAACGACCAGCTCGACTCCCGCGTCGTGCAGGACATGCCGGTCAATACCGGGCTCGTCATCCACTCCGAGCGTGGCTCGGCACTCGGCCGGGTGACCGCGCGCGGCAAGATGCGGCTCGTGCGCGGCGACCGCGACATCTTCGGACTGCACGGCCGCAGCGCCGAACAGCGGCTCGCGATCGACATGCTGCTCGACCAGGAGATCGGCATCGTGTCCCTCGGCGGACGCGCGGGAACCGGCAAGTCGGCCCTCGCCCTGTGCGCCGGGCTCGAGGCGGTGCTCGAGAAGCAGCAGTACCGCAAGATCATGGTGTTCCGTCCGCTCTACGCGGTCGGCGGTCAGGAACTCGGCTTCCTGCCCGGCGACGCGGCCGAGAAGATGAACCCGTGGGCGCAGGCGGTCTTCGACACCCTCGGCTCGGTGGTGTCTCAGAACGTGCTCGACGAGGTGCTCGAGCGCGGCATCCTCGAGGTGCTGCCACTCACGCACATCCGCGGTCGTTCCCTCCACGACGCTTTCGTGATCGTCGACGAGGCGCAGTCGCTCGAGCGCAACGTGCTGCTCACCGTGCTCAGCCGCATCGGCCAGAACTCGCGCGTGGTGCTCACGCACGATGTCGCGCAGCGCGACAACCTGCGCGTCGGACGTCACGACGGCGTTGCATCCGTCATCGAGTCGCTCAAGGGCCACCCGCTCTTCGGGCACATCACCCTGATGCGCTCGGAGCGCAGTGCCATCGCCGCGCTGGTCACCGAGATGCTCGAGTCGAACGAGCTCGCCTAGCCCCGCCCGCTTCCGCCCCCGCCCCACCCCAGACAGGCCAGACCAGAAGGGCAGGCCAGACCAGAGGGGCAAAGTTTCGACCTTCCCGGCGGGGTTAGAGGTCGAAAGCTTGCCCCTCTGCCCGCCCACGAGAACTGCGGGGCAAGGTTTCGACGCTCAGCGCGAGCTTGAAGGTCGAAAGCTTGCCCTTCTGCTCGCGAGATACCAGCACCGGCAACGCAGAACCGCCCGCCCCGGCATCCGGGACGGGCGGCACGTGCAGAGCAGGTCTAGCCGGGGTGCGTCATCGACAGCACGTCGAGCGACTTGTCGAGCTGTTCGAGCGAGATCTCGCCGCGCTCGACGAAGCCGAGGTCGATGACCGCCTCGCGGATCGTCAGCGACGACGCCACGGCGTGCTTGGCGATCTTCGCGGCGGACTCGTAGCCGATGAACTTGTTGAGCGGCGTCACGATCGACGGCGACGACTCGGCCAGCGCGCGGGCGTGCTCGAGGTTCGCCTGCAGGCCGTCGACGGTCTTGTCGGCGAGGAGCACGCTCGAGTTGGCGAGCAGCCGGATCGACTCGAGCAGCGCCGTGCCCATCACCGGGATCGCCACGTTCAGCTCGAAGTTGCCGGTGGCTCCCGCCCAGGCGATCGTCGCGTCGTTGCCGACGACCCGGGCGCCGACCATGATGACGGCCTCGGGGATGACCGGGTTGACCTTGCCGGGCATGATCGACGACCCCGGCTGCAGGTCGGGGATGCTCAGCTCGCCGAGACCGGTGTTCGGGCCGGATCCCATCCAGCGCAGGTCGTTGCAGATCTTGGTGAGCGACACGGCGATCACACGGAGTGCTCCCGATGCCTCGACGAGGGCGTCTCGCGCGCCCTGCGCCTCGAAGTGGTCGACGGCCTCGGTGATGGGGAGTCCGCTGTCGGCGGCGAGCTGCGCGATGACCTTCTGCGGGAAGCCGGCCGGGGTGTTGATGCCGGTGCCGACGGCGGTCCCGCCGAGCGGAACCTCGGCGACGCGCACGATGGTGGCGTTGACGCGATCGATGCCGAGCCGGATCTGCCGCGCGTAGCCGGCGAACTCCTGGCCGAGGGTTACGGGGGTCGCGTCCATGAGGTGCGTGCGCCCCGACTTGACCGCGGTCGCCCACAGCTTCGCCTTCACGTCGAGCGCGGCGGCCAGGTGCTCCAGCGCGGGGATGAGGTCGCCGAGCAGCGCACCGGTCACGGCCACGTGCACGGAGGTCGGGAAGACGTCGTTCGACGACTGCGAGGCGTTGACGTGGTCGTTGGGGTGAACGGGCGAGCCGAGTCCCTGGGTGGCCAGCGTCGCGAGCACCTCGTTGATGTTCATGTTCGACGACGTGCCACTGCCGGTCTGGTACGTGTCGACCGGGAACTGGTCATGGTGTTCGCCGGCGATGAGTTTGTCTGCGGCTGCCGCGACGGCATCCGCGATCTTCGAGTCGATGATGCCGAGCGATCCGTTCACCATCGCCGCGGCGCGTTTGATGCGGGCAAGCGCGACGATCTGGGCGGGCTCGAGGCCGGCGCCCGAGATCGGGAAGTTCTCGACCGCACGCTGGGTCTGGGCGCCGTAGAGGGCGTTCACCGGAACGAGCACTTCACCCATCGTGTCGTGTTCGACGCGGAATGCGCTCGATTCGGCAGAGGATGATGCGGGGGAGATGGTCACGACGTTGGGCCTTCCGTTGGGGTGTTGTGGGGTGGACTAGAGATTGCCGATGCGGATGTCTGGAACCGCGCGGCCCTCGAGCAGCCGGTAGTTGGCGCCCACGACTGCAAGCGTACCCGCGGCGATGCCGTCGCTGATGAGCTCCGACACCTCTATCAGCTCGGCGATGGTGTCGCGCAGGTGCTCGTGCCCGACCTCGTGCGCGTCGACGCTGCCCGCGGGAATCGGGGCGCCGTCGGCCGCGATCGGCCCGGCGACGCGGCGCACCGCGGGCACGATCTTCTCGATCAGGTGCGCGATGTGCGGGGGGAGCGCCTCGGCGTCGTCGCTCTGCGAGTCGATCGCCGCGCGCACGGCGCCGCACTCGTCGTGACCGAGCACGACGATGAGCGGCACCTTGAGCACCGCGACGGCGTATTCGAGCGATCCGACGACGGAATCAGAGATGATCTGCCCGGCATTGCGCACCACGAACAGGTCGCCGATGCCCTTGTCGAAGATGATCTCGGCCGCGAGCCGGGAGTCGCTGCACCCGAACAGGGCGGCGTCGGGCCGCTGGACCTTGGCCAGAGACTCGCGCCGCTCGACGTCTTGACGGGGATGCAGCGGGGCACCGGAGACGAACCGCTCGTTGCCGCGCGCCATCTCCTCCCACGCCTTGGCGGGCGACTTCGGCTCTTTCACGGCCGCCGTGTCGCCGGTCACTCGCCGGCCGCCATCTCCGATTCGAGAGACGCCGCGAAGGTGCGGAACTCGTTGCTGTCGGCTGTGCCGTGGAGTACGTACATGCTCGCTCCCTCTGTCGTGACCATGGAATAGGCGAAGTTGCCGGGGTCTTCGGCGTCGCGGTGGTCGTAGATCGTCCACTCGCGGCCGTCGATAGTCTCGGTGCCGGTCGCGGCCCGCTGCTCCAGCAGGTTCGACAGCCAGGTCGGGTTGGCGTCGATGCCCTGGTTCAGCGCGATGAACTCGTCCGACGGGGTGACCATGCCGATGTACCAGCTCGACACGCCGTCTGCGGCCCGGCTCAGCTCTGCGTTGTTGGCGTCCCACTGCGGCGGGAGCACGGGGGTCGCGAGCGGCTCGTCGATAGTGGGCTGCGCCTGCTCGGCGATGGTGACGAAGTCGACCGCCTCGCGCGGCGGCTGGGCGGGGCGCACGACGACGATGACGATGAGGAGCATAAGACCGACGGATGCAACGAGCGACCAGAGCAGGTTGCGCAGGGTCTGGTTCGCTCGGTGTTTGCGGGAATTCTCGGCCTTGCGTGCCGCGGTCTCCTCCGGGGTCTCCGGACGACCGAGCTCGGCGACGACGCGCGGCGGCTTCGCCTGGGGCACGCGGGTGGGTGCCGGCTTCTCGCGGGGTGTCTTGGCGGCCACGGTGACTATTCGGCGCTCGATCGGGCGGCGTCGAGTCTGGCCTTCGCTCCGAGCAGCCACTCCTCGCATCGCTTGGCGGCGGCCTCGCCGCGCTCCCAGAGGGAGAGCGACTCCTCGAGGGTCGACGAGCCCTGTTCGAGCTCGGATACCACCCGGATGAGCTCGTCTCGTGCCTGCTCGTAGCTGAGGGAGCTCACATCGGCGTTCTGTGCTGTTGCCACGGAGGGATTCTACCTTTTCTCGCTGTGGGGCTCGTCGACTGTGGACCGCACCCGGCCGGTCGCCAGGGTGAGGAGGAGGGGGGTGCCCGGGGGCGCGTCGGCGGCGTCGCGCAGCGCGAGCCCCGACGGCAGCTGCGCGATGGCGTAGCCGCGGTCGAGCGTGCCCTGCGGCGAGAGGGCGCGCAGCTGACCGGCCAGTTCGCCGACCCGGGTGAGCGAGCGCTCGACGACCCGGTCGACGAGCTCGTGACTGCGGGCGACCCAGCGGGTGAGCTCTTCCGCCCGCGAGTCGATGAGCGAGACGGGGTTCGCGAGCACGGGGCGGGTGCGCAGCTGCTCGAGCCGGTCGATCTCGTGCGTGAGGAGCGAGGTCATGCGGGTGCCGATGCGGGAGCGGGCCTGGGCGACGCGGGCGAGCTCCTCCGCGACATCCGGGACCACGCGTTTCGCGGCGTCCGTCGGCGTCGACGCGCGCAGGTCGGCGACGTCGTCGAGCAGCGGTCGGTCTGCCTCGTGGCCTATGGCGCTGATCAGCGGTGTGACGCAGGCCGCTGCGGCGCGCACGAGCGACTCGTCGCTGAACACCAGGAGGTTCTGGAAGTCACCGCCACCGCGGGCGACGATGATGACGTCGACCTCCGGGTCGGCGTCGAGCAGACGGATGCCCGCGGTCACCTCCGCGACGGCGCGGTCGCCCTGCACGGCGGCGTGCGCCACCCGGAATTTGACCGATGGCCACCGCAGCTGGGCGTTGCGCAGAACGTCTTTCTCGGCATCGCTGTCTTTGCCCGTCACCAGGCCGATCATGTTCGGCAGGAAGGGGAGGGGCTTTCTGTGCGACGCGGCGAACAGGCCCTCTGCCGCGAGCTGCTGGCGCAGGCGCTCGAGCCGTTCGAGCAGGTCGCCGAGACCGACGTGGCGCATCTCGAACACCTGCATCGTCAGGGTGCCGCCCTTGACCCAGTAGTTCGGTTTGACGAGCGCGACGACGCGGTCGCCCTGCTTCAGGTCGGCGGGCAGCCGGGCCTTGACCGACGACCAGACGGTGAAGCCGACGGTCACGTCTGCGTCGATGTCTTTGAGCTTGCCGTAGACGTTACCGCCGGAGACACCCCACTGCGTGATCTCGCCCTCGACCCAGACGGAGCCCAGCCGGTCGATCCAGCCCTTGATCTTCGCCGACAGCACCCCGACCGGCCACGGCGTGTCGACGGTGGGCGGTGCGTCAGGCGTGAACTCGACCAAGGCGACCCCTCCCAGAGAAGTGCGGCGATCGCCGCATAGAATTGATCCGTGAGCAATATCACTAATGGAAACGTCGCTGTGCATCTCGAGATGCCGCGCGTTCCCGCGCTGCGGAACAGGCTAAAGGATACCCCCGTCACCGGCACGAAGCGGGTGCTGCTCGCAGCCCCGCGCGGCTACTGCGCTGGGGTGGACAGGGCGGTCATCGCCGTCGAGAAGGCCCTCGAGCGCTTCGGCGCCCCGGTCTACGTGCGCAAGCAGATCGTACACAACATCCACGTCGTCTCCACCCTCGAGAAGAAGGGCGCCATCTTCGTCGACGACGTCGACGAGGTCCCCGAGGGCTCGCACATCGTCTTCAGCGCCCACGGTGTCTCTCCCGCCGTGGTGCAGGGCGCCGCCGACCGCCAGCTCGACGCGATCGACGCCACGTGCCCGCTCGTGACCAAGGTGCACCGCGAGGCCGTGCGTTTCGCGAAGCAGGACTTCGAGATCCTCCTCATCGGCCACCACGGGCACGAGGAGGTCGAGGGCACCATGGGCCACGCGCCCGAGCGCACCACCCTCGTCAACAGCCCGGCCGACGTTCCGAACATCGTCGTGAACAACCCCGACCACGTCGTGTGGCTGTCGCAGACGACGCTGAGCGTCGACGAGACGATGGAGACTGTGCGGCTGCTGCGCGACCGCTTCCCGAACCTGCAGGACCCGCCCAGCGACGACATCTGCTACGCCACCACCAACCGCCAGGTCGCCATCAAGAAGGTCGCAGCCGAGGCGGAGCTGGTCATCGTGGTCGGATCGGCGAACAGCTCCAACACCGTGCGTCTCGTCGACGTCGCGCTCGAGTACGGCGCGAAGGCCGCCTACCGGGTCGACTACGCGAGCGAGATCCAGCAGGAGTGGCTCGACGGCGTGGCCACTGTCGGAGTCACCAGCGGCGCCTCGGTGCCCGAGGTTCTCGTGCAGGAGGTGCTCGACGACCTCGCCGACGCCGGGTACGGCGATGTCAGCCAGGTCGTCACCGCCGAGGAAGACCTCATGTTCTCGCTCCCCAAGGAGCTGCGCAAAGACGCCGACGGCAACGCCGACGAGCGCGGGCTCGGCGGCCGGGTTCGTCAGCTGGACTGGCAGAGGAATCGATGACTGAGCAGCGCGAGCGCCCGCAGTACGGCGAGTACGCCAGCGTCGACGAGCAGATCGCCGCCGGCGGGCACGTCGTGGAGCCCGACTCCGTGCCGGTAGCCGCCCCCGGCCCGCTGGCTCCTCCCGTCGCCTCGACCCGGGTTCCCGGCTCTCCGCCCAGGACCCGCGCGTGGGATATGCCGCTCACCGTCACCCTCCTCGTGCTCGGCGGCTACTCGACCATCAGCTCTATCCCCGGCTTCCTCTCCTTCGCGAGCACCCTGAACGACCTGTACGTCGCCAGCGGGTACGGCGAGTACACGAGCACCGCGCTCGCCAACGGTCTCGGCATCGGCGCGCTCGTCAGCCAGTCGCTGATCTACGTCGTGACGGTCGCGATCGCCGTCGCCCGTCTGCGTGCCAGGAAGCTCGCCTTCTTCATCCCCGTGATCGGGGCCGTCGTCAGCGGCGTCGTGATCTTCATACTGGTATTGGTGGCAATGACCTCCGACCCGGCGCTCGCGGCCTGGGTCACCAGCCAGAGCTGACCCGTGTCGACGGAGGCCGCGAGGGTCGCCATCCTGCCCCGGGGTGTCGCGTCGCGCGTCATCACGTCGGCGGTGTCGCGAGGCGCGTGGGGTGTGGCGATCGCGGTGATCGTGCTCACGGTGCCCGTCGTGGTCGATGTGGCGGTCGACCGCGGGTTCGACGATCTGCTGCTGGTGCCGCTGCTGTGCCTCGCAGGCATGCTCGCCTTGCTCGGCATCAGCGGACGGCGGCCCGGCACGGCGACCAGGCTGCTGTACGTGTTCGGGGGAGGGGCGCTCGCCACGGTGTACACGGTCGCGTTGCTGCTCGCCGACCCGAGTCTCAACGACGAGGCCGCCTTCGTGCTCAACCGGCCGGCGCTGGTGCTGGTGCTCGGCGGGGTGTCGATCGTTCGCCCGCTCGTCGGTCTGCTCTGGAGCCTCGCCGGCTACACCATGGCGATGGCGACAGCCGTCGTGTCGTCGTTTCTGGTCGGGGTGCACTTCGCTCCGGGCTGGGGTCCGACGCTCGCCCTGCTCGTGTACGCCGGCGCGTTCCTCGCGCTCGCCGCCATCCGGGCCAGCCAGGAGCGGCAGATCCCCGACCTGGCACGCCTCGAAGACGACACTCGGCGCATGTCGATCGAGAACCAGTTCGAGCAGCGCGCCGCCGCGATCGTGCACGACACGGTGCTCAGCGACCTCACCGTGGTGATGAACTCCGCCGGGCCGCTGCACCCGCGCGCCCGCGAGAGGTTCAGGGCGGATGTCGCGACCCTGAGCGACGCCGCATGGCTGCGAGAGTCGGCGGACGCATCCACCGTCGCGCCCCTCGACGCCGTGCTGCGCAACTCCCTCGAGACGCTCGTCTCCGATTTCCAATGGCGGGGACTGACGGTGGATGTCACGGGGGACTCCAGCGCGGCCATCCGGATCTCTCCGGAGGCGGCGTCATCCCTCGTCTCCGCCGTCCGCGCCTGCCTCGACAACGTGCTCGACCATGCGGGCACGGCGTCGGCCGAGCTCGTCGTCGCGACGACCGCCGACGCCGTCACGGTCATGGTGATCGACCACGGGAAGGGCTTCGACCCGGGAAGCGTCGCCGACGACCGACTCGGGCTGCGCTCGAGCGTGGTCACGCGCATCCGTTCGCACGGCGGCTCGGTGCGCGTGTGGTCCACCCCCGGCAGCGGCACCTCCGTGCTGATCAGCGTGCCGGGGGCAGGCGCCCCGACCGAGACGGCGCCCGGCCATGCGGGGTGACGCGTGGCGGGTGACGCCGCAGCAGATCGACCCGCTGAGCTGGTTCACCCGTCCGCTCGTGCCCGTGGCCTTCGCGATGCTCGCCCTCGTCGTCGGCGCGGGCACCATTGCGATCACCGGAGACCTCGGGCCGCTGGTCTGGCTCGACGCGGCGGGCGTCGCCGCCATCGTCGCCGCCTGCGTCGTCGTGCAGTTCGCGACCAGGCCGCTTCGGCCGGCCTTCTCGGTGCGCGACGCGGTCGTGCCGCTGACGCTCGCGCTCGCCGGGCTCGTGCTGTCGACGATCAGCTGCATGGACTCCGAGCTGCTCGTGCAGCACTGGTGGGCGCCGATCGGCGTCGGCTTCGTGGTCGCGACGCTGGGGCCGTTCTCGACCGTGCGGCAGATCATCGCCTACGGGTCGCTGCTCAGCGTGGCCACGGCCGTCTGCGGCTGCATCGCCTTCGTCGCGCCCGCGCACGTGTGGTCGACGGTGAGCGTCGCGTTCATCGCGGCCAGCGCCGTCGTCATCGGCACCGTGGCCACCGCCACCTTCTGCTTCGTCGTCGTGGCGAGCACTCAGGCGCTGCTCGCCGGAGCCGGCACCGTGCCTCCCGCGTCGCACGCCGCGAGCGAGGAGGCGGCGCGACGGGTCGAGCGACGCACGCTCGCCCGGCTCGGCAACCGGGTCGCGCCGTTCCTCGAGGGGATCGCCGACGCGGGCGAGGTGACGCCGACCGACCGCGCGCTCGCCGGCCAGCTGGCGCGGCAGCTGCGATCCGACCTGGTGAGCCAGGCCAACCGCACGTGGCTCGACTCGATCGCCCTGTTCGGGCGCATCTATGTCGTCGACCCCGACTCGCGTGCCGACCGCATGAACGCCGCGCAGCGCACGGCACTGCGCGCCCTGCTGCTCGCCGTGATGGACAACCCGGCGGCGACAGTCGGCACCCTGTTCATAGAACTGCGCGGAGAGAACGACGGCTCGACGGCCGTGGCGCTGAGCCTCGACTTCTCGCTGCCCGAGGGGCGGCGGGCGATGATGCTCGCCCCGTACTACCTCACGCTGCAGACGACGGTGCAGTCGCTCTCCTGGGACCCCTCACGCGACCTGCTGAGATTCCAGCTGCCGGCGCAAGGGGAGCCCGAGGAGTGACCTACTTGCCGGAGTGACCGGCCGAGCCGAGCTGCTTCGTCGCCTCGACGACGCGGGCGGCGAGGGCGCTCTCGGCGAGCTTCCCCCACGAGCGCGGGTCGTAGACCTTCTTGTTGCCGACCTCTCCGTCGACCTTGAGGAAGCCGTCGTAGTTGCGCAGCACGGTGTCGGCGACCGAACGGCTGTAGGCGTACTGGGTGTCGGTGTCGATGTTCATCTTCACGACGCCGTTCGCCACGGCGAGGGCGATCTCCTCGTCGGTCGATCCCGAGCCGCCGTGGAACACGAGGTCGAGCGGCTTCGGGCCGGTGCCGTACTTGGCCTGTATGCCGGCCTGGATCTCTCCGAGCAGCTCCGGCTTGAGCTTCACGTTGCCGGGCTTGTACACGCCGTGCACGTTGCCGAAGGTGAGGGCGGCGATGTAGCGGCCCTGTTCGCCCAGACCGAGGGCCTCGACCGTCGCGATCGCGTCGTCGAGCGTCGTGTACAGGTGCTCGTTGATGTCGTGGCTGACGCCGTCTTCCTCGCCGCCGACGACGCCGATCTCCACCTCGAGAACGGAGTTGATGGCTTTCATGCGCGGCAGGATCTCCTGCGCGATGCGGAGATTCTCGTCGAGCGGCACCGCGGAGCCGTCCCACATGTGGCTCTGGAAGATCGGGTTGCGACCGGCCTTCACCTCGGCCTCGGAGGCCGCGATGAGGGGGAGCAGAAATCCGTCGAGGGCGTTCTGCGGGCAGTGGTCGGTGTGCAGTGCGACGGTTACGGGATAGTTCTTGGCCGCCTCGGTCACGAACGCCGCGAAGGCGAGGGCTCCGGATGCGCGCGCCTTGACGGTGTGGCCGGCGAAGAAGTCGGCGCCTCCCGTGGTCACCTGGATGATTCCGTCGGAGCCGGCTTCGGTGAGGCCCTGCAGGATGCCGTTGATCGTCGACGACGACGACGCGTTGACGGCCGGGTAGGCGAATCCCTTGGTCTTCGCCTTGTCGAGCATCTCCGCGTACTGATCGGGGGTTGCGATGGGCATTGCTGTGGCCTCCAGAGCTGAATTCTTCGAACTATTTGGTCGGGGAAAGTCTAGCCAGCCGCGGCCATGCGGGCTCGTTGTACAGTGGGAGCGACGTTGATTCGCCCCTCGAATCCCACCACAGCGCCATGGCATCGACACTGAGGACGACCCAAACGTGAGCATTCCCACTGGCATTGTTGACCTTCATCCCGACCGCAACCTCGGCATGGAGCTCGTCCGAGCGACCGAGGCGGCGGCCATCCGCGCCGTGCCGTTCATCGGCCGTGGCGACAAGAACGCGGCCGACGGCGCCGCCGTCGACGCCATGCGCAAGTTCCTCGGCACCGTCGCCTTCGACGGCCTCGTGGTCATCGGCGAGGGCGAGAAGGACCACGCGCCGATGCTCTACAACGGCGAGCACGTGGGCAGCGGGGAGGGCCAGGCCTGCGACATCGCGGTCGACCCGATCGACGGCACGTCGCTCACGGCGGCCGGCCGGCAGAACGCCCTCAGCATGATCGCCGTCGCCGACCGCGGAAGCATGTACGACCCCAGCGCGGTGTTCTACATGGAGAAGATCGTCACCGGCCACGAGGGTCACGGCGTCGTCGACCTGCGCCAGCCGATCGGCGAGAACATCCGGGCGCTGGCCAGGGCAAAGGGCAAAGACGTCTCCGACATGGTCATCGCCGTGCTCGACCGTCCGCGCCACGCGACGCTCGTCGAGGAGATCCGCGAGGCCGGAGCCGGAACCCGCATGCTGCTCGACGGCGACGTCGCCGGCGGGATCAACGCGGCGATGCACGGCACGCGTATCGACATGTGCGTCGGAACCGGCGGTACCCCGGAGGGGATCATCACCGCGTGCGCGCTCAAGGCGCTCGGCGGGTTCATCCAGGGCCGCCTGCTTCCGCGCGACGACGAGGAGCGCCAGCGCGCGATCGACGCCGGCCACGACCTCGACCGTGTGCTCGAGGTGGGCGACCTCGTCACGAGCGACAACACGTACTTCGTGGCGACGGGCGTCACCGACGGCCAGCTCGTCGACGGGGTGCGCAAGCACGGCAACATGATCCGCACCGAGAGCATCATCTTGCGCGGGCGCTCCGGCACCGTGCGCCGGGTCGTGGCCGAGCACCTCGCCGAGAAATGGGTCTGATCGTCTGCGCCTAGACCGGCGGGTCACCCAGCGCGGCCTGGATCTCGCGGATGCTCGCCCCGAGCACGCCCGTGGCGAGGAGCCCCGACCCGAGCGGGCCGGCGGGGTCCGCGCCGAGCGGTGGAAGAGGGCGAAGAGCCTCCCTCACTGCGGCGCTCATGTGCTGGATCTGCCAACGGACCTCGTCCGCCGTCGCCGTCGGACGATCGGGTGCGGCGAGCCCGGCGGCCTTCGCGGCGTAGGCGGCGGCGCCGAGCGCGTGCGCTCCCATGTGGGCGACTCCGGACGCCTGTCCGGCCGCGCGGGCGGCCGCGACGGCGGCCGGTGTCGACACCGCGTGTGCCGCACGGCCGGCGACGAATCGTCGTCGTATCTCGCCGGCGGCGTCGAGCTCGCCACGCGCGAAAGCACGTGCGCGGGCGATCGCGTCCCTCGGCCGGTCGTCGGCGGGCGCCTCGCTCTCGAAGATCGGCAGCACCCTCTCCGCACAGTCCGCAGCCCACGCCGCGACGAGACGTCTGTCTGCTTCGCTCAACGACTGGAGAGACGGCATTCCCTCACTCTCGCACACCGTGCGGGTGTGCATCGAAGACGGTGCCGGGAGGAGGGGGACCACCGTGCGCCGCCGCGACCGCTGATGGTCGGGACCGCGGCTATTCGGGACCGAGTACCCCGAGGCCTGCATCGCCGGCCGACGCCCCCTTCAGTTCGACGAAGATCACGTGCGTCGCGGTGTCGCCGATGTTCTCGCCGTGGTGCCGTTGCGCCGGCAGCCACACCGCCTGCCCCGAGGGCAGGGCCACCTCGAGTTGTCGGTCGCCGGTCGAGAGCCGCCGTCGAAAGTCGGACAGGGTGATCATCACGCTGTTCGGATGGTCGTGCGGAGTCGAGGATGTGCCCGGGGTGTCGCGGTACTCGAGCACGCGCACGAACTCGTTCTCCCACAGGACCGAGTAGAGGTCTGCATTGGTGATGGCGGGGTCGTCGGTGACCATGCTGCCGAGGGTAGACCCGTCGCGTGCGCGAGGACAACGGGTTCGCCCGCCGAGTATGGGGTCAGACCGGGCACCGGCCCCTAAGCTTGCGACAGGCGGGAGGTAGGGGAATGCGAGTTCTCGATCTGCTCGGCCGCGGCGAACTCGATCTGTCGGTCGTGTGGGCCGAACCGGCCATGCTCGAGCGCGACATCAGAGGCTCCACGTCGGTCGAGCCCGCACGTCACGGTGGTGACATCGCACCCGGGTCGCTGGTGCTCGTCCACGGTGTCTGGCCTGCCGATGCCGAGAGCACCGACGACTCGGTCTCCGAGCTCGCGGCCTACGGCGTGGCTGCGCTCGCCGTCGGCGCCACCGTCGCCGGCGACATCTCCGAGCACGTCGTCGACGCGTGCCGCGAGCACGGCGTCGTGCTGCTCGCAGTCGGGCCGGGAACCTCGCTCGACGAGCTCGCCCACATCGTGACGTCGGCCGGCTCCGCAGACAGCGCGACGACAACCCGAGGCGGCGTCTTCACGCGAACGCTGCTCGACGGGATCGGCTCGGGGGGCGGCGCGCGGGGCGCGCTGCGCGCGTTCCACGCCCGCTACGCCACGCGCTGCTGGGTGCTCGAGTCTGGCGGGTCGGTGTCGGCCGTCGCGGGGCGGAAGCCGACGGTCGATGGCGTGGAGGCGGTGTGGAACCGGATGCTCGGCGCGCCCGACGGGGAATCGGTCGTGCTCGACGAAGACGGCCGGTCCGCATCCGTATGGCCCGTCGTCGCCGACAACGTGCGCACTATCGGCTACCTGGTCTGCGGCGGCGACCACCGCGCGTGGCCCGCCGACCTCCAGCGGGTCGTGCGCACGCTGCTGCTCGTCGTGCGGGTCGAGCTCGAACTCCAGAACGGCCGACGCGACACCGAGCAGGCGCCGGTCATCGACCTGGTGCAGCATCTCATCGCGGACAGCCTGTCGCCGGGAGACGCCTCGGCGCGACTGCGCATGCTCGGCCTCGACCCACTGCAGCCGATCACCGCCGTCGCCGCGCAGGTCGACGACTCCGACTACCCCTCCCGGGCGGTGCTCGACACGCTCGTCGCACTGCTCGAGGCCGACGGCCGGGTCGTGGTCGGCTGCGATTTCGGCGACGAGGCCGTCGCGCTGCTCGGCGGTGCCCACACGACACCCGAGCTCGTGGGCCTCGCGGAGCGCCCGGGCCACCCGCTGCTGCGTCTGCTCGGCACACGCCGCCTGCGCGTGGGCGTGAGTGAGCGCGCCACCGGAGTCGGCCAGCTGGCCGCCGCGGTGGCATCGGCGCGGGCACGAATGCGCTCCGCCGTCGGCGACGAGACGATCGTCTGGTCGACCCGCTCGACCCCGCAGTCGTACGCGGCCCTGCTCGATCTGCTGCCCGAGCGCATCACGGCGGCCTTCGGTCGCAGCCTGCTCTCCCCGATCGTCGACTACGACGTCAGACACGGCTCCGATCTGGTGCTGACCCTGCGCGTGTTCCTCGAGGCGAGCGGCGCGTGGCAGCAGGCCGCGACCGCGTTGCACGTGCACGTCAACACGCTGCGCTACCGCATCGGCCGCATCGAGGAGCTCACCCAGCGCGACCTCTCGCGCATGCGCGACCGTGTCGATCTCTTCCTCGCGCTGGCGACCGTGCCGACGACGCCGGGGCCGGTCGAGTAACGGCCGGCCACGCCGACCGGTCCAGCTCCCGTCGGCCTGCTCAGCGCCCGTCGGCCTGCTCAGCGTCCGTCGGCGGCAAGCGCCGCTCTGACCTCGCGCCGCAGCGACTCCTTCTGGCGCTCCGGCAGGAACGACGAGGTGAACGAGTTCTCGGCCAGCACCCCGACCTGCGCCGGCGAGAGGTCGAGGCCCGCGGTGATCGCCGCGAAGTTGTCGTCGACGTAGCCGCCGAAGTAGGCCGGGTCGTCGCTGTTGATCGACACGAGCAGGCCCTCGGCGAGCATCGCCGGAAGCAGGTGGTCGGCGAGCTCGGGCGGTGCGGTCTTCAACGCGATGTTCGACAGCGGGCAGACGGTGAGGGGGATCTGCTCGTCGCGCAGGCGAGCCACCAGCGCGGGGTCCTCCGTGGCGCGGTTGCCGTGGTCGATGCGCTCGACGCCGAGCAGGTCGAGTGCCTCCCAGACGTACTCGGGCCCTGCCTCCTCGCCGGCGTGGGCGACGCGGTGCAGCCCCTCGGAGCCGGCGATGCCGAACGCCTCGGCGAACAGGGACGGGGGATACCCGAGCTCTGACGAGTCGAGCCCCACGCCGATGAAGCGGTCGCGGAACGGCAGCGCGTCGCGCATCGTCTCGGTCGCTGCTTCGCCGCCGAGGTGGCGCAGGAAACACAGGATCAGCTCGGCCGTTATGCCGCTGCTCGCACGCGCCTCGTCGATGGCCGCCGTCAGGCCGCCGAACACGGCCTCCTGCGCGACGCCGTTCTGGGTGTGCGTCTGCAGGTCGAAGAACATCTCGGCGTGACGGACCCCGGATGCCGCGGCGCGGGTCAGATAGGCGGTGCCCAGATCGTAGAAGTCCTGCTCGGTCTTCATCACCGCCAGATTCGCGTAGTAGATGTCGAGAAACGACTGCAGGTCGGTGAAGCGGTAGCGGTTCTTGAGCTCGGTCGCGTCGTACGTGGGCAGGTCGATGCCGTTGCGACGGGCGAGAGCCACGACGAGCTCGGCCTCCAGCGAGCCCTCGATGTGCATGTGCAGTTCGGCGACCGGGAGCATCGGCATCACGCGCTGCGCTCCTCGGCCAGTTCGAGCTCGACGGCGGTGAGCGGGCGTGCCACCGACTCGATCGTGGCCGAGGCCCCGATCACCCGCGACTCGTCGAACACGCTGAGCTTGCGGGCCGTGACGAGCACCCGTGACTCGAGCGAGTTGGCGAACTGGTTGTAGCTCGCGACGGTCGAGTCGATCGATCGACGCAGCTTGTCGGCGTGTTCCGACAGCGTCGAGAGCCGCTGGTAGAGCTCCTTGCCCAGGTCGAAGAGGTTCTTCGCGTCTTCGGTGAGCACGTCTTGCTGCCAGCTGAACGCCACCGTCTTCAGCAGCGACCACAGGGTCACGGGGGAGGCGAGTGCCACCCGCTTGCTGAAGGCGTAGTCCATGATGCTCGGGTCTGCCTCCATCGCCGATGCCACCAGCGACTCGCTCGGGATGAACGCGATCACGAGCTCAGGGGAGGCGTCGAGCCCCGCCCAGTACGCCTTGCTCGCGAGGGTGTCGATATGCCCGCGGACGACCCGCACGTGCTGTTTCATCAGCGCGTCGCGCCGGGCGCCCTCCTCGCCCGTCGCGGTGGCCGCGATCTGCGACGCCTCGAGGTAGGCGGTGAACGGCACCTTCGCGTCGACGGCGATGTTCTTGCCGCCGGGCAGATGGATCACCATGTCGGGCCGGCCGGCGCCCGCGTCGGAGACGATGGATGCCTGCACGTCGAAGTCGACGCGCTCGATAAGCCCCGCCGCCTGCACGACGTTGCGCAACTGGGTCTCGCCCCAGACACCGCGGGTTCCGTTGTTGCGAAGCGCCGAGGCGAGGGACTCGGCGGTGCCACGCAGCCGCTCTTCGGACTCGGTCGCGTTCTTGAGCTGCTCGCTGAGCTGCCCGTGCTGCAACGACCGTTGCGCCTCCAGCTCCGCGACCGTCTGCTGCATCGTGCGCAGGGTCTCCTGCACGGGAGACAGCGCCTGCAGCACCCGGTTGTCGGCGTCGCGGCTCTGCTGCGCGGCCCGCTGCTGGGCGAGCAGCTGCTCCACCTGCTCACGGAGGGCGACGGCGGTGGCGTCGGATGCCGCGGCCTCGGCCTTGAGCTCGCCGATCAGCTCTGCCGTTCCTTCCCCGTCGTCGCGCGCGCCCGATCGACCGCGGGCGACGAGCAGCCCGATCACGCCGCCGAGCACGACGCCGAGTACAAGGCCGATGAGCAGCGCCACGATGGGATCCATGCTGCCAGTGTCGCACCGTGCGCCGACATGACCGCGGCACCCGGCCGGGCGTCGCCTCACGCGCCGAGTGTCGGTGCACGCCGAGTGTCGGTGGCGCGTGGTTGCCTCGAGTATGGCCGCTGCAACCCGGTTCCTGGTTCTCGGCGCCACCGGCACTGTCGGGCGGCGCGTCGCATCGACGCTTCGGGCGGGAGGTCATGACGTGACCGCGGCCTCCCGCAGCGGGTCCCCGCCGTTCGACTGGGCCGAGCCGGCGACCTGGCCGCCGGTCGTCGACGGCGCGACGGGCATGTTCCTGATGGCGCCCGACGGGGTCGCCGTCGACGAGGAGTTCGTCGCCGTCGCCGTCGCCGCGGGCGTGCGCCGCATCGTGCTGCTCTCGAGCCTCGGCATCGAGGAGATGCGCGACGAGCGACTGCTCGCGGCCGAGCGCGTCGTCGCACAGAGCGGCGCCGACTACACGATCGTGCGCTCCGACTGGTTCGACCAGAATTTCTCGGAGGGCTTCCTCCGGCCCGCGGTGCTCGGCGGCTCCGTCGCGATCCCCGTCGGCGACCACCGGTTCGCCTTCACCCACTGCGACGACCTGGCCGAGGTCGTCGCGGCATGCCTCACCACGCACCAGGCATCCGGGCAGACCCTCTCGGCGACAGGCCCCCGGGCGATGGGCTTCGCAGCGGCGACGCGGATCATCGCCGAGGCATCCGGCCGCCCCGTCGTCTACCGGGGCGAGGCGCACGACTACGTCGAGGCGATGACCGGGCTCGGCGTGCCCGAGGAGCAGGCCCGCGCCGACGCGGATGCCTTCGAGGCCCTGAGGCTGTCGCCCGACTCCGAGCCCAACTCGGTGGTCGCCGACCTCGCCGGCCACGAGCCGCGGTCGCTCGGGACATTCGCCGCGGAGGCCGCGCGAGACGGAGCCTGGGCGGGGTGACCGATCGGGGTCCAGAATGGAGGCGATGACATTCTTCCGACGCCGCCCCCGCGGGCAACTCGACCTCGGCCACTACACGGCGCCCGCGGCCGAGCCCGCCGTGCCGGTGCAGCGCGTCGTCGACGAGGGGTTGCTCGTCGCGCTCTCGGGCGTGCGCCTCGCCGTGAAGAACCGCATGATCGTGGCCGCGCTCCGCGACGGGCTCGACTACGACCACGCCGACTACGCGGCCTTCGCGACCGACCGCATCGTCGAGGTCGCCGACCACGAGGAGAGCGCCGCCACGCAGCTGCGCCGACGCATCGACCTCGCCGCGCTCCCGTTCGACGACGCAGACCGCATCGAGTACGAACGCCGCGCGCTGATCCGCAGCGAGCTCGCCCGCGCGCTCATGGCGGTGACTGAAGACCGGGAGGCGCTCGGCGCCATTATCGACGCCTCGAGGCACGCGGCTCTCGACGACGTCGCGACCACGCTGGGCCAGCGTGCCGTGGGCCCGTCGGCCTCGACCGACGAGCACTACTTGCCGGGCCCCGACTACGAGGCCGAGAAGGACGACCGGGTCGCCGCGCTGATCGTGCTCGATCTGGCGCTGCTGGCCGTGGAGCGCGGCACGTCGCTCGACCAGATCAGCGAGTAGCCGGGTGCGGGTGACCGGCGCCGCGCGACCCGTCCCGGATGCGTTAGTTGACCGGGCCCGTCCACTTCTCGCCGGGGCCCTTGCCCACGGCGTCGGGGATCGACGAGGCCTCGCGGAAGGCGAGCTGCACGGTGCGCAGCCCGTCGCGCAGGGCGAGTGCGTGGTGGTCGCCGAGCTCGGGCGCGCTCGCCGTCACCAGGCCGGCGAGGGCGTTGATCAGCTTGCGTGCCTCGTCGAGGTCGATCTGCGACTGCGCGTCGGGGTCGTCGGCGAGGCCCAGCTTCACGGCGGTGGCGCTCAGCAGATGGATTGCCACGGTGTTGATGACCTCGATCGCCGGCACCTCCCCGATGTCGCGGATCTCGACGTCGGGATCCAGCGCCGAAGCGGAGTGATCGTGCCCGTCACCGCCGTGCAGAGTCGAGCTCGAGGCGTGGTCGTGGGAGTAGGGCTCGCTCATCGAATGCTTCCTTAGTCTTTTCGCGCAGTGTCTGCTATTCTTGTGCAGGCTTCGGGGCTTGCCCCGATACGAAAGTGGAGATTCTCCCACCCGTCAACCGCTTCTCAAGGTTACCGGGTAGTTACACCCCGCCGTTGATGTGCTGCAGAGCGCCGCTCCGGTAGACAAACAGGGTGTTGGCGTAGCAGTGAAAAGCAACGCGTGATTCTTCTCTTCCGTCCCTGCCCGGCACCCGTCGGCCAGAGTGGCCACCAGATTTACAAGAGGAGCTCCGCATCAGCGATCCCCGTACTAACGACCGAATCCGTGTACCGGAGGTCCGACTCGTCGGACCCGCCGGAGAGCAGATCGGTGTCGTTGCCATTGACGTGGCACTTCGACTTGCCCAGGAGGCCGACCTGGATTTGGTTGAGGTTGCTCCCAACTCCAAGCCCCCCGTCGCAAAGATCATGGACTACGGCAAGTTCAAGTACGAAGAGGCGCAGAAGGCCAAGGAAGCTCGCCGCAACCAGGCGAACACGATCCTCAAAGAGGTCCGTTTCCGTCTGAAGATCGACGTGCACGACTACGAGACCAAGCGCAAGCGTGCCGAGGGCTTCCTCGCCGCGGGCGACAAGGTCAAGGCAATGATCCTGTTCCGTGGCCGCGAGCAGTCGCGTCCTGACCAGGGCGTGCGTCTGCTCAAGCGTTTCGCCGAAGACGTGTCGGAGTTCGGCACGATCGAGTCGAGCCCCACGATCGACGGCCGCAACATGGTCATGGTCATCGGCCCGCTCAAGACGAAGGCGACCGCCAAGGCCGAGGCCGAGGCACGTCGCGTCGCGAACAAGCCGGCCAAGGGATCCACCGCGGATGCCACGGACGACAACACCGAGACCGACGAGGTCTCCCCAGAACCTACAGAAGCTGTACCCGCAGAGACTGTGTCGGCTGACGATTCAGCCGTAGATGTATCAACGAAAGAGGATAAAGATGCCTAAGCAGAAGACGCACTCGGGCGCCAAGAAGCGCTTCAAGCTCACCGGTACCGGCAAGGTCAAGAAGCAGGGTGCCGGCATGCGACACAACTTGGAAGTCAAGTCGAGCAAGGTCAAGCGCAGCTTGAACCAGGACCGACTCGTCGCACCCGCCGACGCGAAGATGATCAAGAAGCTTCTCGGCAAGTAACGCCGGCGAACCCAAGAACTTAGGACTAGAACAATGGCAAGAGTAAAAAGAGCGGTAAACGCCCACAAGAAGCGTCGCGTCATCCTCGAGCGCGCGAAGGGCTACCGCGGACAGCGTTCGCGCCTGTACCGCAAGGCCAAGGAGCAGGTCACCCACTCCCTCGTCTACGCGTACCGCGACCGCCGCGCCCGCAAGGGTGACTTCCGTCGCCTGTGGATCCAGCGCATCAACGCCGCATCGCGCGCCAACGGCCTCACGTACAACCGCCTCATCCAGGGCCTCAACCTCGCCGGCGTGCAGGTCGACCGTCGTATCCTCGCCGACCTCGCGGTCACCGAGCCCGCCACGTTCGCTGCCATCGTCGCGACGGCCAAGGCCGCGCTTCCCGCCGACACCTCGGCACCGAAGGTCAAGGCGTAGCAACACCGCTTTATCCGGTCGACGCGCTGGTGCTCCTCGTGAGCACCAGCGCGTTGCCCCGTTAAACGGGGGTGTCCCGCCTAAGCTGAATGCCATGATCGACAACCCGCGCTCCCCTCGAGTACGCGGCGTGGCAAAGCTAGCCAAGAGAGACGCCCGGTCCCAGACCGGGCTCTTTCTTTTGGAAGGCCCCCAAGCCGTCACCGAAGCCCTTACCTACCGTTCGGAGCTTCTCGTAGAGCTCTTCGCGACCCCGACAGCACTCGACAAGTACCCCGAGATCGCGAGAATCGCCGACGAGATCGGCCTCGAGGTCGAATTCGTCACGGAGGACGTGCTCGACTCCATGGCCGACACGGTCACGCCGCAGGGCATCATCGCCGTCTGCAAGCAGTTCCCCACGTCGCTGAAGGACATCCTCGCCGCCGAGCCCAAGCTCATCGCCATCCTCGAAGAGGTGCGCGACCCGGGCAACGCGGGAACCATCATCCGGGCCGCGGATGCCGCCGGGGCCGACGCGATCATCCTGACCGGCCGGAGCGTCGACCTCTACAACCCGAAGGTGGTCCGCGCGACCACCGGCTCGATCTTCCACATCCCGGTCGCCGTCGCGGCCGACCTGGAGACCGTCATCGAGAAGGTCAAGGGCTACGGCCTGCAGATCCTCGCCGCCGATATCAAGGGCGAAGACCTGCTCGAGGCGCGCACCACCGGGCGTCTCGACAAGCCCACCGCGTGGCTGTTCGGCAACGAGGCCCGCGGGTTGAACGACGAGCACTTCGCTCTCGCCGACAGCGCGATCACCGTTCCGATCTACGGACACGCCGAATCGATGAACCTCGCGACCGCGGCATCCGTCTGCCTGTATGAAAGCGCGTTCGCGCAGCGACTGGCCTAGTCTCCACGGCGTCAGGCCTAAGTGTTTCAAATGAGTTAAGAATGGCTTCAAGGTTTGGCCCCCACCCGGCCCGTGTGGTTGGGTGGGGGCATGGAACCACTAGTCGTCGTAGACCACGTCAATAAGCACTACGGCGAACTGCACGTTCTGAAAGACATCACCACCACGATCCACCGCGGTGAAGTGGTAGTCGTCATCGGCCCCAGCGGCTCGGGCAAGTCCACGCTGTGCCGGGCGATCAACCGTCTCGAGACCATCGACAGCGGCACCATCACGATCGACGGCAAGCCGCTCCCCGCCGAGGGGGCAGAGCTCGCCCGCCTCCGCGCCGACGTCGGCATGGTGTTCCAGAGCTTCAACCTCTTCTCGCACAAGACGATCCTGCAGAACGTCACGCTGGGTCAGACCAACGTGCGCAAGCGCTCCAAGGCCGACGCCGACAAGCGCGCCATGGAGATCCTCGACCGGGTCGGCGTGGCCAACCAGGCCAACAAGATGCCCTCGCAGCTCTCCGGCGGCCAGCAGCAGCGCGTGGCCATCGCGCGTGCGCTCGCCATGGACCCCAAGGTCATGCTGTTCGACGAGCCGACCTCCGCCCTCGACCCCGAGATGATCACCGAGGTCCTCGACGTCATGGTCGGCCTCGCGAAAGACGGCATGACCATGGTCGTCGTCACCCATGAGATGGGCTTCGCGCGCAAGGCCGCGCAGCGGGTGCTGTTCATGGCCGACGGCTCGATCGTCGAAGAGGCCACGCCCGAGAAGTTCTTCACCGACCCCCAGAGCACGAGAGCGAAAGACTTTCTCTCGAAGGTACTTACCCACTAACCGGTGGGCGAGCAACACAGCATCACAGCAACCAGGAGGAAACCATGAGACTCAAAAAAAGTCTTCTGATCTCAGCCATCGCCCTCACCGGCGTGCTCGCGCTCAGCGCCTGCACCAACTCGGCAGCACCCGAAGCGGAGGTGACCCCTGAGGCGGAGGTCTCGTTCGAGGCGGGCACCACCATGGCGGAGCTCAACGAGGCCGGCTCGATCACCATCGGCACCAAGTTCGACCAGCCGCTGTTCGGCTTGGCCGGCCCCGACGGAACGCCGGTCGGTTTCGACGTCGAAATCGGCAAGCTGATCGCCGCGAAGCTCGGCATCCCCGCCGACGGCATCAAGTGGACCGAGACGGTGTCCAAGAACCGCGAGCCGTTCATCCAGAGCGGTGACGTCGACATCGTCGTCGCCACCTACACGATCAACGACGTTCGCAAAGAGGTCGTCTCGTTCGCCGGGCCGTACTACGTCGCAGGCCAGGACATCCTCGTGCTCGAGGGCAACCCCGACGGCATCGAGAGCGTCGAAGACCTCGCGGGCCAGACCGTCTGCAGCGTGACCGGCTCGACGTCGGAGAAGAACCTGATCGCCGCCGGCGTCACCGTTCTCCCCGCCGCCGGATACGCCGACTGCCTCGAGCCGCTGCGCTCCGGCGCGGTCGTCGCGGTCTCGACCGACAACGTGATCCTCGCGGGTCTCGCCGACCAGAACGAGGGAGAGTTCGAGGTCGTGGGCAACCCGTTCACCGAGGAGCCCTACGGCATCGGCCTCGCGCTCGAAGACGACGTCTTCCGCGCCTGGATCAACGACACCCTCACCGAGGCGTACGAAGACGGCTCATGGGCCGACGCCTGGGAGGCAACCGCGGGCAAGGTCCTCGAGACCCCCGACCCGCCGGCAGTGGACAACTACACGCGCTAAGCACTACCCGAGAATGGCCCGCACGAGGTAACTCGTGCGGGCCGTTCCATCGCTCGCAACAACTACGCCACTAGAACCGGCAAGAAAGGGAGGTGGGCACATGGATGCCATTATCGAGAACCTTCCGGTATTCCTCGAGGGATTCGGCAAGACCCTGGGCCTTCTCGCGCTCTCCGGCCTGCTCGCCCTCATCCTGGGAACCGTCGTCGCCGCCATGCGCATCTCGCCCGTCGGTTCGCTCCGTGGCTTTGCCACCGTCTACACCGAGCTGGTGCGCAACACCCCGCTCACCCTCGTGCTCTTCTTCTGCGGCGTGCTGCTCCCGTCGCTGGGTTTCCCACCCAACTACTTCGCCCTCGCCGTGCTGGGGCTCACCATCTACACCTCGCCGTTCTTCGCCGAGGCGATCCGTTCCGGCATCAACGGCGTGCCGATCGGACAGGCGGAGGCCGCGCGCAGTCTCGGCCTCGGGTTCGGCCAGACCCTGCGTCACGTCGTCATGCCGCAGGCCCTGCGCATGGTCGTGCCGCCGATCATCAACGTCTTCATAGCCCTCACCAAGAACACGTCGGTCGCCGGCGGATTCTTCGTCATCGAGCTGTTCGCCTCCGCGAGCGTCGTCATCAACGATCGCGGCGACGAGGTCATCGCGATCCTCCTCGCGGTCGCGTTCTTCTACCTGCTCATCACCATCCCGCTCGGCTTCGTCGCCGCCCGGGTCGAGAAGAGAGTGGCGATCCTGCGATGAGCAACTCCGTCCTGTACGACGTCCCCGGGCCCAAGGCCCGCCGTCGCTCGCTGATCCTCTCGATCATCGGCGTCGTCCTCATCCTCGGCCTGCTCGCCCTGCTGTACTCGGCTCTCGCCGCCCCGCGCGTCGCGGTCAACGGCAACGTCACCCCGAGCCTGCTCGACCCCAGCCGCTGGGACATCTTCAGCGACGTGCAGCTCTGGCTCGGCATCCTGCGCGGCCTGCAGGGCACGCTCGCCATGGCGATCCCGGCCGCCGCGAGCGCCCTGATCCTCGGCGTGCTGTTCTGCTTCGGGCGCACCTCGGCCACCGCGTGGATCCGCGTGCCCACCTCGGTGCTGCTCGAGTTCTTCCGTGGCATCCCGGTTCTGCTCCTGATGCTGTTCACCCTCCTCGTGTTCGGCACCGGCAACTACATCGCCGGAATCGTCGGCCTCGCGGTCTACAACGGCGCGATAATCGGCGAGGCGCTGCGGGCCGGCATCAACTCCCTGCCGCGCGGTCAGCGCGAATCGGGCCTCGCCATCGGCCTCACCCCGGTGCAGACGCGCCTCAGGATCGAGTTCCCCCAGGCGTTCCGGCAGATGCTGCCGATCATCATCGCCCAGCTCGTCGTGCTGCTGAAAGACACGTCGTTGGCGTACATCATCAGCTACCCCGAGCTGCTGCGCTACGTCATGACGTTCCTCAAGAACTACTACGGCGCGAGCTACCAGTTCTCGCTCTTCTTCGTCGTGCTCGTGGTCTACGTCACCCTCAACATGACCCTGTCGTGGATCGCACGCATCGTCGCGCGGCGCACGGCCGGGGGCCGAACTCCGAAGGGCCCGCGCACGACCGTCGGCGAGCCGGTGCTGCTTCAGCCCGATGGCGGAGCGGGCGGCGTGGGCGCCGGACGAGTGCTGTAGCGGTTCCCGCTAAACTCGGTGCTTGTGTCAGAACCCACCGAGATCACCGAAGAGGCCGTAACCGCGGCGGTCGACGCCGCGCTCGCGGCGGTCGCCGCCACCAGCACCGTGAGCGAGCTCAAGCTCGCCCGTGCAGCGCACACGGGGGAGACCTCGACGCTGGCTAAGCTCAACGCGCTCATGCGGAGCGTGCCTGGCGACCAGAAGGCCGCAGCCGGAAAGCTCGTCGGGCAGGCCCGCGGCACCGTGAACCAGGCCGTGGCCGCGCGAGAGGCCGAGCTGGCCGTCGCCGAGGAGACCGCGAAGCTCGCCGCCGAGGCCGTGGACGTGACCGCCGTGCCAGTGCGCTGGAACGCCGGCGCGAGGCATCCGATCTCCCTCCTGATGGAGAAGATGAGCGACATCTTCGTCGGCATGGGCTGGGAGGTCGCGGAGGGGCCGGAACTCGAGAACGAGTGGTTCAACTTCGACGCGCTCAACTTCGACGAGGACCACCCCGCGCGCGCCATGCAGGACACCTTCTTCGTCGACCCCGTCGACTCGCACCTCGTGCTGCGCACCCACACCTCGCCGGTGCAGATCCGCTCGCTGCTCGGCCGCGAACTGCCCGTCTACGTCGTCGCGCCCGGACGCGTGTACCGCACCGACGAGCTCGACGCCACGCACACCCCGGTGTTCCACCAGATCGAGGGCATCGCGATCGACAGGGGCCTCACCATGGCGCACCTGCGCGGCACCCTCGAGCACCTCGCCCGCGCCACATTCGGCGAGGGCGCGCAGATCCGCCTGCGCCCCAACTTCTTCCCCTTCACCGAGCCGAGCGCCGAGATGGACGTCTGGCAGCCGAACGCCAAGGGCGGCGCGCGCTGGGTGGAGTGGGGCGGATGCGGGATGGTCAACCGCAACGTGCTTCGAGCGGCCGGCATCGACCCCGACGAGTACCAGGGTTTCGCCTTCGGCCTCGGGATCGACCGCACACTGCAGTTCCGCAATGACATGAACGACATGAGAGACATGGTCGAGGGCGATATCCGCTTCAGCCAGCAGTTCGGAATGGTGGTCTGATGCGCATCCCAGTCAGCTGGCTCGGCGAATACGTCGACCTGCCCGAAGACGTCTCCGTCGAGCACCTGCACGCCGCGCTCGTGCGCGTGGGCTTCGAGGAGGAGGGCTTCCACGCCTTCGACCTGAGCGGACCCGTCGTGGTCGGCCAGGTGCTCGAATTCACCCCCGAGGCGCAGTCGAACGGCAAGACCATCAACTGGTGCCAGGTCGATGTAGGGGAGGCCGAGCCGAGAGGCATCGTCTGCGGCGCCCACAACTTCGTCGTCGGCGACAAGGTCGTCGTGTCGCTGCCCGGTGCCGTGCTGCCCGGCCCGTTCCCGATCGCCGCGCGCAAGACCTACGGCCACGTGTCCGACGGCATGATCGCCTCGGCGCGCGAGCTCGGGCTCGGCGAGGAGCACGACGGCATCCTGGTGCTCTCGTCGCTCGGACTCGACCCGGAGGTCGGCGTCGACGCCATCGAGCTGCTGGGGTTGAACGACTTCGCGGTCGAGATCAACGTCACCCCCGACCGCGGCTACGCGCTCTCGGTGCGCGGAGTCGCCCGCGAGTACTCGCACTCGACCGGGGCCGCGTTCCGCGACCCCGCTGCGGTTGCCACGGTCGCTGAGCCCGTCGAAGCGTTCTCCGTCACCATCGACGACACCGCGCCGATCCGCGGCCGCGCGGGTGTCTCGGTGTTCGAGTCGCGCGTGGTGCGCGGCATCGACGCCACCCGTCCGACCCCGCCGTGGATGGTCGCCCGCCTCGCCCTCGCCGGCGTGCGCTCGATCTCGCTGCCCGTAGACATCACGAACTACGTCATGTTCGAGCTCGGCCAGCCGATCCACGGCTACGACCTCGACACCCTCACCGGGGGCATCACGATCCGCCGTGCCACCGCCGGCGAGACGTTCGAGACCCTCGACGGCAAGGTGCGCGCACTCGACGTCGAAGACCTGCTCGTGACCGACGAGTCCGGGCCGATCGGCCTCGCCGGCGTCATGGGCGGAGCCAAGACCGAGATGTCGTCGTCGACGACCGACGTGCTCATCGAGGCGGGCAACTGGGAGTCCGTGTCTATCGCGCGCACGGCCCGCAGGCACAAGCTGCCGAGCGAGGCGGCGAAGCGCTACGAGCGCGGGGTCGACCCGCTGGTCGCCGCCCCCGCGGTCGCGCGAGTCGTGCAACTGCTCGTCGACCTCGCCGGCGGGACCGCAGACACCCTCGGCTCGTCGTACAGCAGCTTCGAGGCGCCCGCCCCGATCGAGCTCCCCGCCGACTACGCCGCGAGCATCATCGGTGTCGAGTACACGCCCGAGGAGATCGAGGGCGCGCTCACCGTCATCGGGGCCGTGGTCGAGCCCGCGGACGGCGCCTACAGCGTCACCGCGCCGACCTGGCGTCCCGACCTCACCGACAAGGCCACCCTCGTAGAGGAGGTCGCGCGCATCGTCGGCTACGACCGCATCCCGTCTGTGCTGCCCGTCGCGCCCCCCGGACGCGGGCTCACGCGCTCGCAGTCGCTGCGTCGTTCCGCGTCGCAGGCCCTCGCGGGCGGAGGACTCACCGAGGTGCTGTCCTACCCGTTCGTCACGAGCGCGAGCAACACGCTCTTCGGCTCCGCCACGGGCGAGCCGGTGGCCGCGATCAAGCTCGCGAACCCGCTCGACTCCGAATACGGGTGGATGCGGACCTCCGTCCTGCCCGGCCTCATCGACGCAGCCCGTCGCAACCTCTCCCGGGGTCTGACCGACCTCGCGCTCTACGAGATCGGGCTCGTCTTCGCCCCCGTGGCCGGCGAGGCCTACGGCAGCGGCGCCCTCCCGGTCGGCAACGAGCGTCCGTCGATGGACGCCCTGCTCGAGCTCAACGCGGGAATCCCGCCGCAGCCGTGGCACGTCGGAGCGCTCTACCTCGGCGACGCCGTCGTGAAGCAGCCCGGTCAGCCGGCGACGCCCTCGGGGCTCGCCGACGCCATCGGCGCGGCCCACCAGCTGGCCCTCGCCGTCGGCGCGTCGATCACCGTCCGTCAGGGCAGCCACCAGGCCATGCACCCCGGTCGCACCGCGGAGCTGTGGTCGGGCGGCACACTCGTCGGCTACGCCGGCGAACTGCTGCCGGCGATCGCCGACGACAGGGACCTTCCCCGCGTCGTCGCCCTGCTCGAGGTCGACCTCGACGCGCTCATCGCGAGCGCCCCGATCGAGGTCACACCGACGCCGATCGTGTCGTTCCCCGCGGCCACGCAAGACCTCTCCCTGGTCGTGACGGCCGCGACGCCCGCCGGCGACGTGCTCGCCACGGTCGTCGAGGGCGCCGGAGCGCTGCTCGAGCACGCGAACCTCGTCGACGACTACCGCGGCGCCGGAGTCGCGGAGGGCAGCAAGTCGCTGACCTTCGCCCTGCGCTTCCGCGCCCCCGACCGCACCCTCACCGCGGCGGAGGCGACCGAGGCGAAGACTGCCGCGGTCGCGCTGGCCGCCGAGCGCTTCGGGGCTGCGCTGCGCGAGTGACCGCATCGCCGGTTGAGCAGGCCCTGCTCGACCGGCGAGCCGCCGCCGATTCGGCCAAGCGGCACCGCACACGGTACGCTCGGCGGGTGGCCATTCTTCGCAACGCAGTCTCGATCAGCACCGTGCTGTCTTTCGGGCTGCGACGTCGCGCCACCTCCGAGCGACTCTAGGCGTCGAGAAGCCGACAGGGTCGACCCGTTTCCGGTCCCCGTCCACCTCGCCGCCGCCTCATTCCTCGTCCCCCTCTGAATAAGGTTGAGTCATGTCACTTTCCGTTGCCGTCGCCGGCGCTAGCGGCTACGCCGGGGGTGAGCTCCTGCGGTTGCTCGCCGCGCATCCGGAGTTCACCGTCACCACCGTCACCGCGTTCCAGAACGCCGGGCAGCCGCTCATCGCGCTGCAGCCCCACCTCCGCTCCCTCTCCCACCTGACCCTCGTCGCGACCACCCCCGAGAACCTCGCGGGCCACGACGTGGTCTTCCTCGCCCTGCCCCACGGCAAGTCCGGTGAGATCACCGCCGCCCTCGGCGACGACACCCTCGTCATCGACTGCGGCGCCGACCATCGGCTCACCGACGAAGCCGACTGGGCGACCTTCTACGGCGGCGAGTACTTCGGCGCCTGGACGTACGGCCTGCCCGAACTGCTGCACGCCGACGGCAGCAAGCACCGTGAAGAGATCAAACAGGCCACGCACATAGCGGTACCCGGATGCAACGTCACGGCGATCTCTCTCGGACTCGCGCCGGGCATCCAGTCGGGCCTCCTCGGCGCCGACGACCTCGTCGCCGTTCTGGCCGTCGGTCCCTCCGGCGCGGGCAGGGCCCTGAAGACCAACCTGCTCGCCAGCGAGATCCTCGGCTCGGCGTCTGCCTACGGCGTGGGCGGGACCCACCGTCATACCCCGGAGATCACACAGAACCTCGCTCTCGCGGGCGGGGTCGACGTGAGCATCTCGTTCACCCCCGTGCTCGTGCCGATGAGCCGCGGTATCCTCGCGACCTCCACAGCGAAGCTGAAGGCCGGCGTCACAGCGGCAGAGGTGCGGGCCGCGTTCGAGGCCGCCTACGCCGACGAGCCGTTCGTGCACCTGCTGCCCGCGGGCGAGTTCCCGCGCACCGCCGACACCGTCGGCGCCAACACCGCGCTGATCGGCCTCGCCGTCGACGAGTCGACGCGCAGGGTCGTCACGGTCACCGCCATCGACAACCTCGTCAAGGGCACGGCCGGTGCCGCCATCCAGTCCGCCAACATCGCCCTCGGTTTCGCCGAGACCACGGGGCTCAGCATCGATGGAGTAGCACCGTGAGCGTCACCACAGCGGCCGGATTCGCCGCGTCCGGAGTAGCCGCCGGGCTCAAGTCCACCGGCAAGAACGACGTCGCCCTCGTGCAAAACCTCGGGCCGGACAAGACGGCCGCGGTCGTCTTCACGAGCAACCGCGCCAAGGCGAACCCGATCATCTGGTCGCAGCAGGTGATCGGCGACGGCGTCGTCGAGGCCATCGTGCTCAACTCGGGCGGCGCCAACTGCTACACGGGCGCCTTCGGATTCCAGACAACGCACGCCACCGCGGAGGCCGTCGCCGAAGGCCTCGGCGTCTCGGCGGGCGACGTGCTCGTCTGCTCCACGGGCCTCATCGGCGTCGGCGGGCAGGACTTCCGCGACAAGGTCATCGGGGGAGTCGCCGCCGCGATCCCCGCGCTGTCGGCCGACGGCGGCCACGACGCGGCACTCGCGATCATGACCACCGACTCGAAGCCGAAGGAGGCAGTGGTGCAGGGCGCCGGCTGGTCCGTCGGCGGCATGGCGAAGGGTGCCGGCATGCTCGCCCCCGGTCTCGCCACGATGCTCGTCGTGCTGACGACCGACGCCCGGCTGAGCTCGGCAGACCTCGACAGCGCACTGCGCGCGGCGACGCGCGTCACCTTCGACCGCCTCGACTCCGACGGCTGCATGTCGACCAACGACCAGGTCTCCCTGCTGGCGAGCGGGGCATCCGGGATCACCCCCGGCCTCGACGTGTTCACCGCCGCCGTCACCGCCCTGTGCGCCGACCTCGCCGCCCAGCTGCAGGCCGACGCCGAGGGCGCGAGCCACAACATCTCGATCGAGACCATCAACGCCGCCAGCGAAGACGACGCGGTCGAGGTGGGCCGTTCGGTTGCCCGCAACAACCTGTTCAAGGCCGCGGTCTTCGGCAACGACCCCAACTGGGGACGTGTGCTCGCCGCGATCGGAACCACGACCGCCCAGTTCGACCCCTACGACGTCGACGTGACCATGAACGGTGTGCGCGTCTGCCGTTCCGGCGAACCCGACCAGCCGTCCGATGCCGTCGACCTCACACCGCGCGCGACGCACGTGCTCATCGACCTCAAGGTCGGCACGGCGACGGCGACCATCCTGACCAACGACCTCACGCACGACTACGTGCACGAGAACAGCGCGTACTCCAGCTGATGGGCGCGTTCAGGAAGGCAGCGGAGCTCGAGGTCACCACGAAGACCGCGGTGCTCATCGAGTCGCTCGCCTGGCTCAAGCAGTTCAACGAGAAGATCATGGTCGTCAAGTTCGGCGGCAACGCCATGGTCGACGAGTCTCTCCAGCGCGCGTTCGCCGAAGACATGGCCTACCTCCGGTTCGCAGGCATCCGGCCGGTCGTCGTGCACGGCGGAGGACCGCAGATCTCGGCGCGTCTCGCCGAGCTCGGCATCCAGAGCGAATTCCGCGGCGGCTACCGCGTGACTACAAGCGAGTCGATCGAGGTCGTCCGCGACGTGCTCTCCGGGCAGATCAGCCGCGAGCTCGCCGGAATGATCGACAAGCACCAGGACGGCCTCGCCATCACCATCTCGGGTGAAGACGCGAACCTGTTCGGCGGACGCCGCCGTGGTGCTGTCGTCGACGGCGAGACGGTCGACCTCGGTCTCGTCGGCGACGTCGTCACCGTCGACCCGACGGCGGTGTTGGAGGCGGTGAACGCCGGTCGCATCCCGGTGATCGCATCGATCGCCCCCGATCTCGACCAGCCCGGCCAGTCGCTCAACATCAACGCCGACTCGGCGGCATCCGCACTCGCCGTGGCGCTCGGCGCCGAGAAGCTCGTGATCCTCACCGACGTCGCCGGTCTCTACCGCGACTGGCCCGACCGCGAGTCGCTCGTCTCCATCATCGACACGGAGGAGCTCACCGAGCTGCTTCCGGCACTCGAGTCGGGCATGATCCCGAAGATGACGGCGTGCCTCGAGGCCGTCGTCGGGGGAGTGGCGAAGGCGGCGATCATCGACGGCCGCACGCCGCACTCGATCCTCGTCGAGATCTTCACCCACAGCGGCATCGGCACGGAGGTAGTACCCGCATGAGCGAAACACACACGGTCCCTGAGCCCGTCGGAGGATGGCGCGACCGCTTCGCGACCGCGATGATGGGCTCTTCGCCGGCGCCGCTCACCATGCTCGACCGCGGGGAGGGCTGCTACGTCTGGGACGTCGACGGCAAGAGGTACCTCGACTTCCTCGCCGGAATCGCGGTCAACTCGCTCGGTCACGCCCACCCGGTGCTGGTGGATGCCGTCAGCCGGCAGATCGCGACCCTCGCGCATGTCTCCAACTACTTCGCCACCGCTCCGCAGGTCGAGCTCGCAGAGCGCCTCCGCCGCCTGACCGGCGCGGGCGACGCGGGACGCGTCTACTTCGGCAATTCGGGCGCCGAGGCCATCGAGGCCGCCATCAAACTCGCGCGCCGCAACGGGCAGCACAAGAAGATCCTCGCGCTCCACAACTCGTTCCACGGGCGCACGATGGGATCGGTGTCGCTCACCGGAAAACCGGCGCTGCGCGAGCCGTTCGATCCCGCGCTTCCCGGCATCGAGCACATCGACTCCACGATCGAGGCCCTCGAGGCGACGATCGGCGACGACGTCTCGGCGCTCGTCGTCGAGCCGATCAAGGGCGAGGCCGGCGTGGTCGAGCTGCCGGAGGGCTACCTCGAGCGGGCACGGGAGCTCACCGAGAAGCACGGGGCGCTGCTCATCCTCGACGAGATCCAGACCGGCGCCGGCCGCACCGGCAGCTGGTTCGCCTTCCAGCAGCACGGGATCGTGCCCGACGCGGTCGCACTCGCCAAGGGCATCGCCGGGGGAGTGCCGATCGGCGCGCTCGTCACCTTCGGCCGGGCGTCCGACCTGTTCACCGTCGGCCAGCACGGCAGCACCTTCGGCGGAAACCCGCTCGCCACCGCCGCGGCCAACGCCGTGCTCGGCGAGATCGAGAACGCCGGACTCGTCGAGAACGCGGCCCGCCGCGGCGACGAGCTGCGCGCCGCGATCCTCGCCATCGGCTCCCCGCTCGTGACCGAGGTCAGGGGCGCGGGGCTCCTCATCGGCATCGGCCTCGGCGAACCGTCCGCCCCCGCGATCTCGGCGCGGGCGCTGGAGCTCGGGCTCATCATCAACGCGCCCAACGACACCAGCATCCGTCTCGCGCCGCCGCTCATCGTCGGCGACGCGGAGATCGCAGAATTCCTCACACTCTTCACCCAGGCCCTGGAGGCGACATCATGACCCGGCACTTTCTCCGCGACGACGACCTGACGCAGGCCGAACAGCTCGAGATCCTCGACCTCGCGGTCGAGCTCAAGAAAGACCGCTACGCGGTCAAGCCGCTCGCCGGCCCGCAGACCGTCGCCGTTATCTTCGACAAGTCGTCGACCCGCACCCGGGTGTCCTTCGCCGTGGGAATCGCCGACCTCGGCGGAAGCCCGCTCATCATCTCCACCGCCAACAGCCAGCTCGGCGGCAAGGAGACACCCGGAGACACCGCGCGCGTACTCGAGCGCATGGTCTCGGCGATCGTCTGGCGCACCTACGCGCAGAGCGGCCTCGAGCAGATGGCCCTCGGCACCACCGTCCCGGTGGTCAACGCCCTGAGCGACGACTTCCACCCCTGCCAACTGCTCGCCGACCTCCTCACCATCCGCGAGCACCGCGGAACGCTGAAGGGGCTCACCGTCACCTTCCTCGGCGACGGTGCGAGCAACATGGCCCAGTCGTACCTGCTCGCGGGCGCCGTCGCGGGCATGAACGTGCGGATCGCGAGCCCGATCGCCTACGCGCCGGCTCCGGAGGTCGTCGCCGACGCCACCGCCGTCGCCGCCGCGAACGGCGGATCGGTCGCCCTCTTCACCGATCCGGTCGACGCGGTCTCCGGTGTCGACGTCGTGGTCACCGACACCTGGGTGTCGATGGGCAAGGAAGACGAGAAGGCCGAGCGCATCGCGACCTTCGGCGCCTACACCGTCGACACCGCGCTCATGGCACACGCCAAGGACGACGCTCTCTTCCTGCACTGCCTCCCGGCCGACCGCGGCTACGAGGTGGCGGCCGAGGTCATCGACGGCGAGCAGAGCGTCATCTGGGACGAGGCGGAGAACCGCCTGCACGCCCAGAAGGCGCTCATGGTCTGGCTGCTGGAGCGCGCCTGACCCACCGGCCCGGTAGCGCCCGACGAAGGAGGCCGCGCATCGAAACTGCAACGAGCACCACGCGCATCGTCGGCATCGACATCGCGCGCGGCCTCGCCGTGCTCGGAATGTACGGCGCCCACGTCGGAGTCACCGAGCCGTTCGACTGGGCCCAGCCCGGCTCGTGGCTCGATGTCGTCAACGGACGCTCGTCCATCCTGTTCGCGGTGCTCGCCGGTGTCTCGATCGCGATCATCTCGGGAGGCACGACGCCGGCGGCGGGCGCCGACCTGCGCACGGCGCGCATCCGCATCCTCGTTCGCGCGGTACTCATCTTCGCCATCGGCATGCTGCTCGTGGCCCTCGACACCCGCATCGCGATCATCCTGCCGATGTACGCGGTGCTGTTCGTCGCGGCTCTGCCCGTGCTGAGCTGGCGGCCGCGCTCGCTGTTCATCGCCGCCGGAGCGGTCAGCGTCGTGGCACCGGTCGTCGTGGTCGCCATCTCTCCCGGCCTGCAGAACGGCGGGCTGCTCGTCGACCTCCTCGTCACCGGTCACTACCCTGCGCTGATCTGGATCGCGTTCGTCCTGGCGGGGCTCGGGATAGGCAGGCTCGATCTGCGGCAGCCATCCATTCGTCTGCGACTGCTCGCGGTGGGCGCGGGGCTCGCCGTCCTCGGCTACGGCGCCGGTGTCGCGGCGAACCAGGCGGTTGCGGCGAGCACGCGGCCCGTGGCGTACGACATCCAGCTGCTCGCCACGGTGGAGGCGCACAGCGGCAGCCCGTTCGAGGTGATCGGCTCCGCCGGCTTCGCGATCGCCGTGATCGCGCTGTGCCTGATCGCATCCGGGCCGCTGCGCATCCCGCTCTACCCGGTCGCGGCGGTCGGCTCGATGGCGCTCACGGCCTACACCGCGCACGTCGTGATCGTCTATCTCATCGGCGACAGCGCGTTCATGCAGCCCGACAACGGCCTGTACCTCTGGTTCGTGCTGGGGGCGCTCGTCGCCTGCAGCATCTGGGCACGTCTTCTCGGGCGCGGGCCGCTCGAGCGAGTGCTCACCCTCGTGTCGCGGTTCGCGGCCAATCCGGCTCGCCGGCGAACGGTCCGCTGAGCGTCGGCGGCCCGGAGAACGACGACGGCGGGCGCACGCTCGCCGTCTACACTTGAATTCGATTACAAAGCAGGGAGCAACATGGCGGATCGCGTCGTTCTGGCCTACTCAGGCGGACTGGACACTTCGGTAGGTATCGGCTGGCTGAAAGACGCCACGGGCAAAGAGGTCGTCGCGCTCGCGGTCGACGTCGGCCAGGGCGGCGAGGACATGGACGACATCCGTCAGCGCGCCCTCGACTGCGGCGCCGTCGAATCGATCGTCGTCGACGCGAAAGACGAGTTCGCGGCCGACTTCCTGATGCCGGCCCTCAAGGCCAATGCCATGTACCAGAAGACCTACCCGCTCGTCTCGGCGCTGAGCCGCCCGGTCATCGCCAAGCACCTCGCCATCACGGCGAAGCGCCTCGGCGCCGACAGCGTCGCGCACGGCTGCACCGGCAAGGGCAACGACCAGGTGCGCTTCGAGGCGGCCGTCGCCGCCCTCGCGCCCGACCTGACGAGCATCGCCCCGGTTCGCGACCTCGCCCTCACCCGCGACAAGGCGATCATCTACGCCGAGGAGCACAACCTCCCGATCCGCCAGAGCGCCAAGAACCCGTACTCCATCGACAAGAACGTCTGGGGCCGCGCGGTCGAGACCGGGTTCCTCGAGGACCCGTGGAACGCTCCGATCGAAGACCTCTACGAGTACACGCAAGACCCGTCGGTGTTCAAGGAGGCCGACGAGGTCGTCATCACCTTCGAGGCCGGAATCCCGGTCGCCATCGACGGCGTGCAGCTGTCGCCGCTCGCGATCATCGAGCAGCTCAACACCGTCGCGGGCAAGCACGGAGTGGGCCGCATCGACGTCGTCGAGGACCGCCTGGTCGGTATCAAGAGCCGCGAGGTCTACGAGGCGCCCGGCGCCGTCGCGCTCATCGCCGCCCACGAGGCCCTCGAGAGCCTGACCCTCGAGCGCGACGTCAACCGCTACAAGCGCTCGGTCGAGGCCGAATGGTCGAACCTGGTCTACGACGGACTCTGGTTCTCCGGCCTGAAGCGCAGCCTCGACGCGTTCATCGACGACACGCAGAAGTACGTGTCCGGCGACATCCGCCTCAAGCTGCAGGGCGGCCGCGCCGTCGTCACCGGCCAGAAGAGCGCGACGAGCCTGTACGACTTCAGCCTCGCGACCTACGACACCGGCGACACTTTCGACCAGTCACTGTCGAAGGGCTTCATCGAGCTCTGGTCGCTGCCGAGCAAGATCGCCGCCCGCCGCGACGCGGCCGCCGACGGTCGTTGAGCCTCACGAGATGACGACCGATCAGGATGACGGCACCGCTGGCGTGACCGGCGACGGCTCCCTCTGGGGGGCCAGGTTCGCCAGCGGTCCGTCGCCCGAGCTCGCGCGGCTCAGCCGGTCGATCCATTTCGACTGGCAGCTCGCGGGATACGACCTCGCCGGGTCGAGCGCGCACGCGAAGGCGCTCGCCTCGGCGGGATACCTGAGCGACGATGAACTGGAGCGGATGCTCGCCGCCATCGGCCAGCTCGGCCTCGCCGTCGTCGACGGCTCGTTCGAGGCCCGTGACGACGAGGAAGACGTTCACGCCGCCCTCGAGCGCGGGCTCATCGAGCTGACCGGCACCGAGCTCGGCGGCAAGCTTCGCGCGGGCCGCAGCCGCAACGACCAGATCGCCACTCTCATCCGGTTGTACCTGCTCGACCACTCGGTCGCCATCGGGCACCTCGTCGTGCAGCTCATCGACGCGATCGCCAGTCAGGCCGACGCCCACATCGACGCCGTGATGCCCGGCCGCACCCACCTGCAGCACGCGCAGCCGGTGCTGCTCGCGCACCACCTGCTCGCCCACGCCTGGCCGCTGGTCCGCGACCTCGAACGCCTGCGTGACTGGCGCGTGCGCGCCTCGACCAGCCCGTACGGCTCCGGCGCCCTCGCGGGCAGCTCGCTCGGACTCGACCCCGTGCTCGTCGCGCGGGAGCTCGGGCTCAGCGGCCCGACCGAGAACTCGATCGACGCCACCGCGAGCCGCGACGCCGTGGCCGAGTTCGCGTTCATCACCGCGCAGATCGGCGTCGACATCTCGCGACTGGCCGAGGAGATCATCCTCTGGAACACGCGCGAATTCGACTTCGTGAAGCTCGACGACGCGTTCTCGACCGGGTCGTCGATCATGCCCCAGAAGAAGAACCCCGACATCGCCGAGCTGGCCCGCGGAAAGGCCGGCCGCCTGATCGGCAACCTCACCGGGCTGCTCGCGACTCTCAAGGGTCTGCCGCTGGCCTACAACCGTGACCTGCAGGAAGACAAGGAGCCTGTCTTCGACTCGGTCGAGACCCTCGAGATCCTGCTGCCGGCCTTCACCGGAATGGTCGCAACGTTGCGCTTCAACACCGAGCGGATGCGTGTGCTCGCGCCCCAGGGGTTCTCCCTAGCCACCGACGTGGCCGACTGGCTCGTCCGCCAGCACATACCGTTCCGTGAGGCCCACGAGGTGAGCGGTTCGCTCGTCCGCTTCTGCGAGGACCACGACCTCGAACTGCACGAGCCCACCGACGAGCAGTATCTGTCGGTCTCGCCGCACCTCATGTCAGGCGTGCGCGCCGTGCTCACCGTCGACGGGTCGATCGCGAGCCGCGACGGTGCCGGAGGCACGGCGCCGGTGCGTGTGTCCGAGCAGCTCGCTGCCCTCACCGCGCGCGTTCGCGCTCTCAGCGCGGGGGTCTAGGCATGGCGGACGACGACGACGACAAGCAGCGCTCGGGCTGGTACGACCCCATGGGGTCGCGCACCAAGACGATCGTGATCGTCGTGGCGGGCGCGATCGTCGCCGGGGCGATCATCACGGCGCTCGTCCTCGGAATCCCCTTCTTCTAGACCGGTGTTCGACCGCACCCTGCTCGCCCGATCCGCGGTAGAGGTCGCGCCCCTGCTGCTCGGCGCACATCTCGTCTCGGGCGACGTGACGCTGCGCATCACCGAGGTCGAGGCCTACCTGGGTGTCGGAGAAGACCCCGGCTCGCACTCGTTCCGCGGCAAGACCCGGCGCAACGAGGTGATGTTCGGCGAACCCGGCCACCTCTATACCTACTTCACCTACGGCATGCACGTCTGCGCGAACGTCGTGTGCTCACCCGCCGGCTCCGCCTCGGCCGTGCTGCTACGGGCAGGCGAGATCGTCGAGGGGGTCGACGTCGCCAGGGCGCGTCGCCTCACCTCGAAATCGGACGTCGACCTGGCGCGGGGGCCAGCGCGGCTGGCCGTCGCCCTCGGGATCACGCTCGCCGACGGGGGAGCCGACCTCGCGGCCGGCCCGCTCCGCCTCGAACTGCCCGCCGAGGCATCCGCCCACTCCACAAGCGCACGCACGGGTGTCTCGGGCGACGGCGGCGGCGAGGCCTACCCGTGGCGGTTCTGTATCCCGGGCGACCCGACCGTCTCGCCGTACAGGGCGCACACCCCGAAGAAGCGCTCGTGATGGGACGGTTCACCTCGGTCGAACAGGCGATCGACGGCTACGCCCACCGCTTCCTCGACCGGGCGCCGCTCAGCGGCACGCGCGCCCGCCTGACCGAGTTCGTCGTCTTCGGGCTCAAGCAGGGCTGGGCGTGCATCTTCGGGGCCGCGATGCTCGCCGTGCTCGTCGGCACGCGGCTCTGGTACCCCGACGACGCGGCCCTCGCCCGCAACGACTTCCTCGTGCTGGCGGCCGTCGCCATCCAGGTGATCATGGTCGTCGCCAGGCTCGAGACGCTGCGCGAGCTGCGCGTCATCGTCATCTTCCACGTCGTCGGCACGGGCATGGAGATCTTCAAGACCGACGTCGGATCGTGGGTCTACGAGGGCGACGGCCTGCTGCGCATCGCCGGGGTGCCGCTCTACAGCGGGTTCATGTACGCGGCCGTCGGCTCGTACATGGTGCGCGTCTACCGCATGTTCGACCTGCGGTTCGAGCGCTACCCGCGCCGCTGGATCACCGCGGTCGTCGCTGCGCTCATCTACGCCAACTTCTTCACGCACCACTACGTGGCAGACGCGCGCTGGGTGCTGCTCGCTGCGGTCGTCCTGGTCTTCGCGCCGACGATGATGCAGTTCACGGTATTCCGGTCGAGATTCCGGATGCCGCTGCTCGTCGCCTTCCTGCTCGTGGCCGTCTTCATCTGGCTGGCCGAGAACATCGCCACCTGGTCGAACGCGTGGGCCTATCCCGATCAGGTCGACGGGTGGCATCCGGTGTCCGTGGCGAAGCTCGGCTCCTGGTTCCTGCTCATGATGATCTCTGTCGTGCTCGTGGCCTGGGTGTACCCGCCGCGCGAGCCGGATCCGGTGGCCGAGGGGCTGAGCGCTACCAGTTGAGCACGATCGCGGCCGTGCAGGCGCTCGCCCAGACCAGGCTCGCCAGCGTGCCGATGATGAAGCGCTCGCGGGCGGCCGAGTTCTCGAGCTCGGAGTAGCGGCCGAGGCCCTTGATCGCCACGATCACCGCGACCGCCGCGGGCTGCCCGGCGAGCACCGAGCCGATCAGGGCGACGCGTTCGAGGTAGCCGATGGTCGCCCCGCCGCGCAGGATCTCGCGAACGGGCGCGGGCGACATCACGAGTATCCCGCCGTGGCTGCCCGGGGTCACGCTGCCGCGGGTCGCGAGGGTGAGCAGATACGACACGAACGGGCTGCCTCCGATCGTGCCGAGCAGCACGAAGCCGATTCCGGCCAGGATGCCGAGCGACGGATGCACCACGGGCACGTCGGCGAGGGCGAACACGATCGCGCCGAGGATGGGCACGACTCCGGGCGCCACGAGCCAGTACCGCCTGTCCCGAGACGCGAACCAGGCCAGCTCGACCGACCCGTACAGGGCGACGAGCCCGATGACGGAGAACGCGATCGCGGCGGCGTTCATCGTGCGTCCTCTTGCAGCGCCGGGTAGGCGGAGTCGAGGGTGTCGACGAGGCGGGAGAGCGGCTCGATCGCCGCGTCCTCGGCGCGCAGCTCGGCCGCCCGCGCCCGCTTGCTCGCCGACTGCGGGGTGATGCCGATGGCGCTGGCTGCGTCGGCCTGGGTGAGGCCGCGGGTGACCAGGTCGTGGATCTCCCATCCCTGTTCGCTGCGTCTGGCGCGGAGGATGAGCAGCAGGTCGACGAGGGCCTCGAGGTCGTGCGCTTCTGTGCGGCGCGGCTCCGCGGCCGCGGCGAAGCGGGTGGCCTTCTTCTTGGCCCGGTCGACCGCGGACCGAGCGGCCACGAAGGCGTCGCCCGTCGATTCGCGGATGCTCGAACCGAGCGGTTCGCGAACCGAACCGACCCCGAGTCCGACGCTCCAACGCCCCGCGCGGGTGAGGGCGAGGACGACGTCGACCGCCGTGCGGCCGTCGCGCACCAGCAGCTGGATCTCGTCGCCTGCCGTGCGATCGGCCGACAGCAGCAGCCCTCGCGCGAAGTCCGTGTTCAGCATGGCGAGAGTGTCGGTCGCGAGGTCGGCAGTCGAGCGGCTGTCGACCTGATCCGCCGTGATGACGATCATCTATACTCCAATCAGGCTTGTGAGGCTGATATCCAGTTTATCAACCCTACAGGGCTGTGAACACGCTCATCACTCCTAGAGGGCTGATCGAGCCGCACCCGACCCGTCAGGGCTCGCGACCTCCGCTAGCCTGTATCCGTGTCTTCTCCAGCATCCCCGGTTCCCGCAGTCCAGCGCAATGACGACTCGTTCGAGGATGTCTGGGACGAGATCGTCTGGCGCGGCCTCGTGCACGTCTCGACGAACGAGGTCGAGCTCAAGCAGCTGCTCGCGGGGGACCCGATCACCTACTACTGCGGTTTCGACCCGACCGCGCCGAGCCTGCACCTCGGCAATCTCGTGCAGCTGCTGCTGATGCGACGGCTCCAGCTCGCGGGCCACCGGCCGCTCGGCCTCGTCGGCGGGTCCACGGGCCTGATCGGCGATCCCAAGCCGAACGCGGAGCGTACGCTGAACACCCCCGACGTCGTGAACGAGTGGGTCGGATACCTGCAGGGGCAGGTATCGCGATTCCTCAGCTTCGAGGGCGACAACGCGGCGCGACTGGTGAACAACCTCGACTGGACCGCGCCGCTGTCGGCGATCGACTTCCTGCGCGACATCGGCAAGCACTTCCGAGTCGGAACCATGCTCAAGAAGGACGCGGTGAGCGCGCGCCTCAACTCCGATGCGGGAATCAGCTACACGGAGTTCAGCTACCAGATCCTGCAGGCCCTCGACTTCCGCGAGCTGTACCGGCAGTACGACTGCGTGCTGCAGACCGGCGGCAGCGACCAGTGGGGCAACCTCATCGGAGGGACCGACCTCATCCGTCGCTCCGAGTCCGTGTCGGTGCACGCGATCGGCACCCCGCTCATCACCAACTCCGACGGCACCAAGTTCGGTAAGAGCGAGGGCAACGCCGTCTGGCTCGACCCCGAGCTCACGAGCCCGTACGCGATGTACCAGTTCTGGCTCAACACCGACGACGCCGACGTGGTCGGCCGGCTTAAGGTGTTCACGTTCCTCGACCGCGCGCGCATCGAGGCCCTCGCCGAGCTCGTGGCGACGGAGCCGTTCCGTCGAGAGGCGCAGCGCACCCTCGCCTTCGAGGTGACCGCATTCGTGCACGGACTCGCGGCGACGGAGGCTGCGATCGCGGCATCCGCGGCGCTGTTCGGCCAGGGTCAACTCGAGTCGCTCGACGCGGCGACGCTGACCGCCGCGACCGCCGAGCTGCCGCGGGCCGACGTGACGCCGCAGACGACGATCGCCCAGGCGCTCGTCGACACCGGGCTGACCAAGGGACTGGGGGAGTCGCGTCGCGCGATCAGCCAGGGCGGCGTCTACCTCAACAACACCACGGTCACCGACGAGCAGGCCGACTTCGTCGGCGCAGCGCTCGCGAGCGGGCACGCGGTGCTGCGCCGAGGCAAGAAGACGCTGGCTGCCGTCGTCATCTCGTAGACGGCGTTTCGAAACATGACTGTCGCTTAAGTTCGCTACGCTGGCCCCGAATCGAGGGAGCAGCGAATGGAACTGGGCGACACGCAGCAGGCGCAACGGGAACGCGGCGCATTCGACTTCGCCCTCGCTCCCGCGCCGATAGACCGCGCGGAGGCGGCGCGGCGTGCGCTCGATTTCTCCGACCGGCCGCCGCGTGTCAGGCCGAAGACCTCCGTGCTCGAGTGGATCGGCCTCGTGTTGGCCGTGCTCGCTCCGCCGCTCGGTCTGATCGTCACCATCGTCGCGCGGATCATCACCCGCTACCGGCACCACTGGACGACGACCGTGGCCAAGGCCGCGACCGTCATCTCGATCGTCCTCACCCTCGTGCTCGCCGCCGGCGCCGTCGTCTTCTCGGTGCTGGCTGAGGAGCGGGCGGCGGAGGACCGGGTGTTCGCGTCGGCCCAGCCGCTCTGTGACGCACTCGCCACGACTCCCGGCATCCTCGACACCCCGGCCTACGGCTGGCCGACGGAGGTGGCCCCGCTGCCGCAGACGCTCGACGCGATGCGGGCGTACCAGGCACGCTGGGCGGAGCTCGTTGCGCTCGCTCCCGAGGCCGCCAAGGCGAACCTCTCGGCGATCGCCGAGCAGGCCGGGATCCTCGTCACCGCGGTCGAGACGACCCAGGCCATCGACAGGCAGGGCAACCTGAGCACGATGTCCACCGTGACGGCCGCCTCGGGTCTGCCCGCCTGGGTGACCACCTACTGCGGATAGCCGCGCCCACCGCGCCCACCGCCGCGCCCCTCCGCCGCCGGCCCCCCGCACGACCAGCTGCTCCGAAAACGCAGGAGTTCGCGGCCGTGTGGCGTGCGGGCCGGGTGATCGGTGTGTTTCGGGCCGGAATCTCCTTCGTTTTCAGCGCGGGTAGCGGTGCGGGTATGGATGGCGCGGGGCCGGTCGGTGCGGTCGGTGTGGCGAGCGACGGTGATGAACGCCGGGTTGCGAGGGTGTGGCCGTGGCGCGACACGCCCGGGATGTGGGTTGCTTTGCGGGGTGGGTGTGGCGCACGTAGAGTAATCACTCGTCACCCCAAAGGTGCGGAAAGCCGCAGAGCT